>NZ_JAHLQO010000003.1 GCF_018919265.1 Peptoniphilus ovalis | reverse complement strand
TCTGGTGAGAATAGGATCATGGACACACCTGTAACCATACCGAACACAGAAGTTAAGCATGAATCCGCTGATGGTACTTGGCTGGAGACGGCCTGGGAGAGTAAGTTATCGCCAGTTTAAAGGTCTATTGATGTAAGCTTTGACTTTGTCGATAGACTTTTTAATTTTAAAATACTCCTTTTAAAATTAGTAAAATATTTTGCTTTAATTTTATTCAATTCTACATATAAAATTAAAGGTAGAAGAGCCCTCTATTAAGAGGGTTTTTTTATTGTATAAATGGGTAAATATTTATTGCTTATATAAAGGAGGATATTATGATTAATAGAATTATAAAAATCTTAATTGTTATTTTTATTTTATTAGCAGGGATTGCTTTATTTTTCTATTTTGCTTTTTCTCCAACTCCAAAATTTATGAGAAATAATGATGTTGATGGAATTAAATTAAATGTAAAAGTCGGAATAGATGAGAGACTTCCTATTATAAGAACTTATAAATTAAAGGAGTATCAAAATTTATCACAAGATAAAAAAGATAAAATTAAAGAAAAAATTGGTGGAAAGGTTGAAGGAGATATACCTAGTATTCATTTAGTTTTTGATAACAAATTATATTTTACTTTTGAAAAAGATGGTGAAATCATAGCTCCAGAAAATCCTAAAATTAAAATCTATGCCAGTGCTTCTGATTATAGAGATGATACAAAGGTAAGAGTGATAGAAGGAGATTTATCCAAAGATTCAAATAACAGATATTTTTACGAGTCTAAAAGATATGGTACTCAGTATGAAAGGTATTTTATGGAATATTTAAGAATTGAAGTTTATTATTCTATCAACGGAGAAGATTATATTTCAACATTTGCAGTATTCCAAGACAATGCAAGGGAAGGTACTGATTTCTTTGACAATGTGGATTTAGATTCGCCAATTCCTCCGCAATAAAAAAGCCTCAGCTTTGCTGAGGTTTTATAAATTTATTTCTACTATTTTATTTTCATTTAGGGATTTTTGTATGTCAATTATTCTTTGATTAGATGATCCTCGAAATTTTAATTTTAAATCTTTTAAAGCTTCTACAAATCTACCATCTACTAGGACATCAACAAGTTCTAGTAGATTTTTTTTGTTTTCATCTTTCAAGATTTCTTCAAAGGTATATCCGGAATAGATCCAAATATCTTTGTTAGATTCTTTTTTAATGTCCTTCAAGATTTTAAAAAGGTCAATCTCATTTTGAAAGGGCTCTCCACCGAGTACAGTGAGGCCCTTTACTTCATCTAATTTTAAATAATCTATAACTTCTCTTGTTTCTTTATCAGTCCAAATTTCTCCAAAATTAAAGTCTTGATATTCTTTGTTAAAACAATTGTAGCAATTATGCCTGCAACCTGTAACAAAGAATGTTGTCCTTATTCCAGGTCCATTTGCAACATCATATCGCCTTATTTGAGCATATCTCATTAGATGTGAAGCACCCTTGCGTTGATTTCCTTAGTACGTCCTTCATTCCAGAAGTTTTCGCCTAGGTATCCACAAGTTCTTCTTACTACAGAAAGTGTTGAACGGTCAGTGTTGTGACACTGTGGACATTCCCATTCACCTTCATCGTTTAATTTGATTTCACCGTCAAATCCGCATTCTGAGCAATAATCTGATTTAGTGTTGAACTCTGCGTATTGAATGTTGTCGTAAATATATCTTACAATTGTTTCAAGTGCTTCGAGATTGTGATTCATGTTTGGTATTTCTACATAAGAGATACATCCGCCAGTTGATTTGTCTTGGAATTTAGATTCAAAAGCAAATTTTTCAAAGGCAGAAATTTCTTCACGCACATCTACGTGGAAAGAGTTGATGTAATATCCCTTGTCTGTTACATTTTCGATTATACCAAATCTTTTCTTGTCTATGTTTGCAAATCTCTGAGTTAAGGACTCAGCTGGAGTTGCATAAAGTGTGAACTTAATTCCATATTCTTCAGTCCATTTTTTAACAGCTGCATTAAGTGCATCCATTATTCTCATTGCAAATTCGTAGCCCTTCTTAGTTGTGTGGCTAACTCCCTTAGTCAAAATTGTAGCCTCATAAATTCCAATGTAGCCAAGTGAAACTGTAGAATAACCATTTTTAAGAAGTGGTGCAATGCTTTCGTGCTTGCCAAGTCTTGCAATGGCCCCATGTTGCCAGTGAATTGGGGAAGAGTCACTGTTAACTTTTTTAAGATGTTCATATCTTAAAAGTCCAACTCTTTTTACAAGATCTAATCTCTTTTCAAGAATTTCAAAGAATTTCTTTTCATCTCCACCAGCTAAAATTCCAATTTGAGGAAGATTTATTGAGCAAGCTCCCATGTTAAATCTACCTTCGAATTTATAATTGCCCTTTTCGTCTTTGTATGGTGGAAGAAAAGCTCTACATCCCATTGGACTAAATACATTGCCTTCGTAATTAGCTCTCATTTTCTTTGCAGAAATATAATCAGGATACATTCTCTTAGCAGTACATCTAATTGCAAGTGATGTTAAATAATAATATTTTGAATCCTTGTTAATATTATTTTCATCAAGAACATAGATAAGTTTAGGGAAGGCTGGAGTTACATAAACTCCTGTATCATTTTTAATTCCTTGAATTCTTTGTTTTAATATTTCTTCGATAATCATTGAGACTTCATCTACATATTGATCATCATCTTCAAGATACATAAATAAAGTTACAAAAGGAGCTTGACCATTAGAAGTCATTAAAGTATTTATTTGATATTGAATAGTTTGAATACCACTTTCAAGATCTTTTT
Source organism: Peptoniphilus ovalis (assembly GCF_018919265.1). GTDB lineage: Bacteria > Bacillota > Clostridia > Tissierellales > Peptoniphilaceae > Peptoniphilus_A > Peptoniphilus_A ovalis. The sequence goes on along the minus strand of NZ_JAHLQO010000003.1, from coordinate 429,019 downwards.
TAGTCATTCTGTCAGCCATTTTTTCAGCAAGTTCAATATCTCCTAATGTATCAAGGGCAAGGCTTAAATTCTTATCATATGAACGTCTTAAATATTTACCAAGACAAGAAATGTTAATACTTTGTCCGCCATATTGATTTGATGCAATTTGTGCAATAATTTGAGTCATTACATTACATGCAACTTGGAAAGATTTTGGAGTTTCAATCATTTTACCATTTACAACTGTTCCATTGTCTAACATGTCCTTCATATTAACTAAACAACAGTTGAAAATTGGTTGAATAATATAATCCATGTCGTGGATGTGAATTGCCCCAGATTCATGAGCTTCAACTAAATCAGCATCAATCATTTTTCTCTTTGCAATGTCTTTTGAAACTTCGCCTGCAATTAAATCTCTTTGTGTAGAAGCGATAACGGCGTTTTTATTGGAGTTTTCATCCATTAAATCTGTGTTTGATTCATTTAAAAGTCCTAAGATGTCTTCGTCTGTTGTGTTTTGCTCACGCTTATATTGTTGAACTGATTTATAAGATTCATATGCCCTTGCAGTTGCGGGATTGTCATTTTGAATTAATCTATAATAAACCTCATCTTCGATGTCATATATTGATAGAGGAATGTCTTTAGAGTTTGCAAGATTTTCTATTTCACTTGCAATTTCTTCTGCTTGATTTTCTATGTATACTCCAGAGCTTGAGTGCATAGCTTTCTCAATTGCAATTACTATTTTCTCTTTATTGAAATCTACTTCTTTACCATTTCTTTTAATTACAGTTGGCATTGTTTACTCCCTTTCTATATAAAATGTTTTATACTTCTTTAATTAATAAATAAATTATACAACATATTGTGGCTAATGTCCATTGGAAAAACTATATATTGTGGAATTTTTATTGCAAGTACCACAAGATAATTTCTACAATTAAAGCCTAGGAATTGATTTAATGGTATAATCAAGATAGAAAATAAAAGTGAGGTTATTTATGTTAAAAATTTTTACGGACGTTTTAGACCCATTTTTGTGGGGAATTTTTCCACTGATTAGAAAACTTGAATTTAAATATAAAAATTTTAATTATGAATTTAGAATGGGAGGACTAATAGGAAACTATGAGGAGTTTCTTCCAAAGAATTTTAGAGAGAAAAATTCTGTAGAACTTGGCAATAGAATTTTATACGATATGTATAGGGCTACATCTACTATAACTAGTATGCCTGGATTTAAAAGTCCGCCAAATCTTTTTTCTGAAAAATATAAATCAAGCTATCCACTTGATAAATATTTTGTCACATTTAAAAGTTTAGACAAGGAAGATGCAAGTAATTATCTTAGGAAACTCGTTGAAGAAATGATAATTTATCATAAAAATATTTATGAGATGGAAGTTCAAAAAGAAATTTTAAAAAATTTCGATGTAAATATTGATGATTTTATTATGAGTTATGAATTTAGTGACGAATTATTTTTAAAAGAGAGAATGGAAGCCTTTGACTATAGAATAAAAAAACTTCCGGGAATTTTGATTACGGAAAATAATAGAGTGCTGCAAAATATAATGGATTTTAATAGAATTGAGGAATTTATCTTAGAAAATCTTGAACTTGAAGAAATAAATAAAGATTTAACTGAAGAGAAAGAAATAAATAAAGATTTAACTGAAGAGAAAGAAATTATAGAATTTATAAAAAAATATGACCTAGTTTTAAAAGAAGAAATAGATATAGTTTTCGGAAAAGAAAATAAATTAGATGAGCTTTTAGATAAAAATGTTGTAAAAATAGATGAAATTAATGGTTTTTATGTTTTGAAAATTTGCGGTAGACATAGTGATTAATATAATATTAATTATATGACTTACAATAAGCTCTGTTATCTAAGACTTTGATGGAGATATATTATAATATCGAAATAGAAATGATAATATATTATTCTGACGGAAGACTATGATGAATAAAGAACATAAGCTTCAAAAAAATAAAAGCTAGTGATAGAAAATTTTATCACTAGCTTATTTATTATTTATTTCTTAAAAATTCATCAATTGATTTTGCTGCGTTTTTACCTGCACCCATGGCAAGTATAACTGTGGCAGCACCTGTTACGGCATCTCCACCTGCGAAGATTTCTTCTCTTGATGTTTGTGATTCTTCATTTACAATGATTCCGCCCCAGTCTTCTATTTTTAAATTTTTAGTTGTAGAAGATATAAGTGGATTTGGGTTTGTGCCAAGTGCCATTATAACTGTTTGGAATTCTTCCTCAAATTCAGATCCTTCGATTTTAACAGGTCTTCTTCTGCCTGATGCATCAGGTTCTCCTAATTCATTTCTAACAGCTTTTATTGACTTAACCCAGCCATTTTCATCTCCAAGAATTTCAGTTGGAGCAGTTAGCATTTCAAACTTAATTCCTTCTTCTTTTGCATGATGAACTTCTTCAGTTCTTGCCGGAAGCTCTGCCTCAGTTCTTCTGTATACTATTGAAACATCAGCACCAAGTCTTTTTGCAACTCTTGCAGCATCCATTGCAACATTTCCACCGCCTATAACTGCAACTTTTTCTCCAACATTTACTGGTGTATCGTAATCATCATCAAAGGATCTCATTAGATTATTTCTAGTTAAGAATTCATTGGCAGAATAAACTCCGTTTAAGTTTTCGCCAGGAATATTCATAAACTTAGGTAGACCTGCACCTGATCCTATAAATACAGCTTCAAATCCATCTTCTATAAGCTCATCAACTGTAATAGTTCTGCCGATTACTGTATCATTTTCAAACTTTACTCCAAGATTTTTAATATTTTCAACTTCATGACTTACAACTTCGTCTGGAAGTCTAAATTCAGGAATACCATAAATTAAAACCCCGCCACTTTCGTGTAGTGCTTCAAAAACTGTTACATCATATCCCATTTTTGCAAGTTCGCCTGCACAAGTAAGACCTGCTGGACCTGCGCCAACTACTGCAACTTTTTTGTCTAGTTTTTTAATGTCAAGCTTTGTAGATTTTTGATGACGTCTTGCGTAGTCTGCTGTAAATCTTTCAAGCTTACCAATTGAAAGTGCATCTCCTCTATTTGCAAGGACACATCTCTGTTCGCATTGAGTTTCTTGCGGACAAACTCTACCGCACACTGCAGGTAGGGAAGTATAAAGTGAAAGAACTTTATAAGCTTGTTCGAAGTTTGCATTTGCAATTTCTTTTACAAATCCTGGAATATCTATTGAAACAGGACATCCTTCAACGCAAAATGGTTTCTTACAATTTAAACATCTGCTAGCTTCTATAACTGCTTCTTGAGGTGTATAACCAAGACAAACTTCTTCAAAGTTTTTATTACTAACATCAGGATCTTGTTCAGCTACTTCAACTCTCTTGAATCTATCTTCGGCTTTTTTTATTTCAACGCCGTCTTTAACTTCGCCCAAATTATTTTTATCTTGTGCATCTTTTTCTGCAAGATGATCTCCAACTGCTAAATCCATTGTGCAGTGGTGGTCAGCAATATGTTCAGATTTTTTATTATCAATATATTGTCTTTGTCTTTTCATAGCTGAATCAAAGTCAACTTTGTGACCGTCAAATTCAGGACCATCTACACATGCAAATTTTGTCTTGCCATCAATTGTCACACGGCATGCCCCACACATACCAGTTCCATCAACCATTATAGGGTTAAGAGAAACAATTGTTGGAAGATTATATTTTTCAGTAGTTAAGCATACAAATTTCATCATGATCATTGGTCCAATAGATACAACTTGATCATAATGTTTTTTTTCATTTTCAACTAAATCTACAATTTTATCTGTAACCATTCCTTTGAAACCATAACTTCCATCATCAGTTGTTATGTATAGATTGTCGCATACAGATTTTAATTCTTCTTCTAAGATAACAAATTCTTCTGACTTCGCCCCAATTATTATGTCACAAGAAAGACCATTATCTTTAAAAAATTTAGCTTGTGGATAAACTGGCGCTGTACCAACTCCACCAGCTACGAATAAGTATTTTTTATCTTTAAGTTCAGAAATATCCATATTGCAAAATTCTGATGCGTGACCAAGAGGCCCTACAAAATCTTTAAATTCTTCGCCCTCTTCAAATTCGCAAATCTTTTTAGTTGATTCGCCAGAAGCTTGTACAACAATTTGAACGCTTCCTCTATCTAAATCATAATCAGAAATAGTTAGCGGAATTCTTTCTGAATATTTATCAGCAATTAATATAATAAATTGACCTGGTTTTGCAGAAGCTGCAATTTTAGGTGCATAAACATCAAATAAGTAAATATTTGGTGCTAATAATTCTTTTCTAAGTATCTTAGGCAAATTATATCACTCTCCAAAGAAATATTATAACATAATAAAAAGATAATAAGTGTAAGAATGTTGTAAATAAAAAGGCTTATTTCTCACAATAAAGTGAAAAAATCATTTACTAAAATCTCATTTTAAAGTATATTATATTAAAAGGTGATAATATGAGAAATTTTCAAAAAGAAATAAAAACTATAGTTATAAAGGTAGGCTCGTCTTCTATAACTCATGAAAATGGAAAAATAAACTTACAAAAAATAGACGACTTATGTTTTGAACTTGCAAACTTAAAAAATAAGGGATACAACGTTATTTTAGTTTCAAGTGGGGCAATAGCAGCAGGTCGTGCAAAATTAAATTTAAAAGAAAGACCTAAAGAAACTTCTGACAAACAGGCTGCGGCTTCAGTTGGTCAAGTTGCTCTTACAAACATGTATGATAGAAATTTAATATCTTATGGATATAATTCCGCTCAAATTCTTCTAACAAGACAAATCGAAAAAGATGAAGAGATGAGATTTAATGCAAAGAATACTTTTGAAAAGCTACAAAATCTTAATGTAATTCCTATAATAAATGAAAATGACACGATTTCTACATACGAAATTAAATTTGGAGACAATGATACATTGTCAGCGGTTATTGCAAGAATTACAGAAGCTGACCTTTTAATAATGCTAACAGATATTGAAGGATTATATACAGATGATCCAAGAAAAAATAAAGATGCAGAGATTATTAGAGAAGTTGAAAATATTTGTGAAGTAGAATCAGCTGCAAAGGAGACAGATTCAAATGTAGGAACTGGTGGTATGACTACAAAAATTAAGGCAGCTAAGCTTGCAGTTGAAAAAAATATTGAAGTAGTTATTGCATCTGGTGCAGATTTTAAAATTATTAGAGATATAGTAAAGGGAGAGGAAATTGGAACATATTTTAAGTGTTGAAGAACTAGGTAAAATTGCAAAGGATGCTTCGAGAAAGCTTGCAAAGTTAAAGACTAGTGATAAAAATAAAATATTAACTGAGATTAAAAAATCTCTTTTAGCTGAAAAAGATAATATTATAAAAGAAAATGAAAAAGATATAAAAATTGGAAAAGAAAATAATATGCCCGAAGGCCTTATTGACAGACTTCTTCTTACTGAAGATAGAATTAATTCCATGGCAAAAGCTATTGATGATGTAATTGATTTTAAAGATCCAGTTGGAAAAGTTCTATCAATGGAAGAAAATAGCGTTGGACTTTTAATTGGCAAAAAAACTGTACCAATGGGAGTTATTGCAATTATTTATGAATCAAGACCTAATGTCACATTAGATGCTGCAATTCTTTCTTTAAAAGCATCAAGTGCAATAATTTTAAGAGGTGGCAAAGAAGCAATTAATTCTAATATTGCGATTTGTGATGCAATTAGACTTGGAATTAAAAATGCAGGATTTGATGAAAATTTCGTGCAAATTGTAAAGGATACATCAAGAGAATCTTCTACAAAATTAATGCAGCTTAGAGGATATATTGATTTACTTATCCCAAGGGGATCTGCAAATTTAATTAATTCAGTTGTAGAGAATGCAAAAGTTCCTGTTATAGAAACTGGAGTAGGTAATTGTCATATATATGTAGAAAATTCCTTTGATACAGAAAATGCACTTAATATAATTGAAAATGCAAAGACTCAAAGAATTGGAGTTTGCAATGCAATGGAGTCTCTTGTACTTTGTGATGATTTAAGTGATAAATTCTACGATGGTTTAAATAAAATTATAGAAAAATACAATATCGCAGTTTATGCAGATGAAAAGGCAATGGAAAAAATTAAAAATGTTAAAAAAGCAACCGAAGAAGAATATGCAATGGAATTTTTAGATTATGCTTTTTCAGTAAAGACTGTATCAAATGTAGATGAAGCAATAGAACATATTTCAAAATACTCAACAGGCCATTCCGAATCAATCCTAACTGAAAACTACGAAAACGCAATGAAGTTTTTAGATGAAGTTGATTCAGCTTGTGTATATGTTAATGCTTCTACAAGATTTACAGATGGGGGAGAGTTTGGAAAAGGTGCAGAACTTGGAATATCTACTCAAAAGCTCCACGCAAGAGGTCCAGTGGGACTTGATGAACTTGTAAGCACAAAGTATATAATTTTTGGACATGGTGAATATAGAAAATAAGTGTTGGTTATACCAGCACTTTTTTAATAAATTTTTACAAAAAAAACCTATAGACTAAATCTATAGGAAAAATGGTGCACCATTACGGACTCGAACCGTAGGCCCACTGATTAAGAGTCAGTTGCTCTACCAACTGAGCTAATGGTGCATGTAAATTAATTTTTACTTTTGCAATTGCAACAAAAATAATTATAAATAAAAAAGGCACTCTTGTCAAGTGCTTTTTTAATTTTTGAACATTTTGTAGTCTACTTGTTGTTCAAACATTGAGTAAATTTCTTCAATTGTATTTTCACTGGCAAGTCTAGCTTCCTTTGATTTTTTCTCTTTAATTAATTCAAATATTTTTGAAAGATTATTATAATGCTTTTTATAATTGCCTTTGTCTCTAAATATAAAGTTGCTAAACCTATAAAGTCTGTTGTTTACTGTTGTCATAAGTTCTCTTAAAATTTCGTTATCTAGAGAATTAACAAGTTCTACATTCCACTGAATAATAAGCTGTTCCATAACTGATTCTTCTTCGCCATTCATTGCATTTTGAAGCTTTTCGTTCACTTCTTCAAAAAATTTAGTCTTCTTATTAAGACCCTTTTCAGCAAGAATTTCTACTGCAAGGGGTTCCAAAGATTTTCTTACAACATATAAATTTTGCGCTTCTTTCATTGAAATCTTTGAAACTACATAGGATTTTCTTGGATAATTATTTACGAGCCCATCTTCTTCAAGTTTTTTAAGTGCTTCTCTAACGGGAGTGCGGCTCACGCCAAGTTCAGCGGCAATCTCCATTTCTATGAGTTTATCGCCGGGGAAAAGATCATTCTTTAAAATTTTATCCTTCAGGTCTCTGTAAACTAAATTGCTTAAAGATTTTTTGTTAATTTTGGGATCCATAAAGTCTCCTCCCTTGTCTTTAGAATATTAAAGTATAACATTATTATACCATATAAAATAAAATTTTAAATAAAAGTTTACATATAAGAATTTAGGGTAAAGTAATTTATAGGAGACATTTATTAAAACATAGGAGGAAATTTAAATGAATAAGAAAATATTAACGATGGCAATAGCACTTTCAGCGGCTTTAACACTTACTGCATGTGGACAAAAAACAGATAACAAACCTGCTGAAACTACAACAACTAATACAACACAAAATGCAGCAGTAGAAACTACTAACAATGCAGCTAATAAATCTACAGAAGTTGTAGTTGATGATACTTCTAAAAACGCAGGCCAAGATGCTACTACTCAAGCTACAGCTGGATCAATTAAAGAGGCTGTAATCACTAGAGAAGAAGCTTTTGATAAATTCTTAGAACTTCACCCAGGTGCTAAGGTTGACTCTTTCAAATTAGAACATGATGACGGAGTTTTAGTATACAGTGTAGATGGATATGATGCTAAAAACGAATACGAAGTTGATATTAATGCTATTGACGGAACAGTTAAACAAGATGAAGTTGATAAAAATGATGGAAATAATGCAGGCGACATCCAAAAAGATGCTTTAGCTAAAATCGACCACTTTATAGAAGAATCTTATAAAGATACTGGCGATGACAAATATTACGCTTCATCATATGGTCTAGACTATGAAAATGGCAAACTAATTGCTGAAGTTGAATTAAGTAATGGTAGCCAAGACATAGATTATGACTATGATTATGAAACAGGAAAATTATTACAAAAAGATATGTAATTAATTTAAGTATCAAAAAAGAGGTCCTTATGGACCTCTAATTTTTATGTCTAAATAGATTATTCATTTTTACCGTGGCAGTTTTTATATTTCTTTCCACTTCCGCAAGGGCATGGGTCATTTCTTCCAACCTTTTTATCTTTTCTTACAAAAGGTTTCTTTTTTCCATCATCTGGATTTACAGTTTCAACTTCTTTTGCAACTTTAACTCTTTCAACTTTTTCAGGATTAACTACATGATATAGCATTTTAACAGTATCTTCTTTGATAGACTCATTCATTGCTTCAAACATGTCAAATCCTTCTTCAGCATAAGCTCTTACTGGGTCAGTTTGACCAACAGCACGAAGTCCAATACCTTTTCTAAGTTGATCCATTGCATCGATGTGATCCATCCATTTTTGGTCAACATTTTGAAGAAGGGCAACTCTTTCGATTTCTCTAAATCTTTCAGAGCCAAATTCTTCTTCTTTTTCTTCGTATTTTTCTGCTGCAAGATCTTTCATGTGATTTTTAATATCTTCAGCAGATGGGTTAGTAAGTCCCTTTAAGAAATCATCTTCAAAGTCAAATTCTGTAACTCCAAAGCTTCTAATTGATTCAAAATCAAGATAGCGCTTATTGTTGTCGTCAACTTTATTGTAGAAATCAATAGTCTTATCGATTACGTCATTTCTCATAGCAACAATATCATCTTTAAGATTTTCACCTTCAAGAACTCTTCTTCTTTCAGCATAGATAACTTCTCTTTGTTTATTCATAACGTCGTCATATTTAAGGACATTCTTACGAATACTGAAGTTGTTACCTTCAACTTTTCTTTGAGCTGACTCAATAAGTCTTGTTAAGATTTTGTGTTCAATTGGTTCATCTTCTTCTGGGTCAAGTTTAAGCATAGTATCCTTAAATCTATCTCCAGCGAAAAGTCTGATTAAATCATCATCAGCTGAAATATAAAATCTTGAAGAACCTGGGTCTCCTTGACGTCCTGAACGTCCACGAAGTTGGTTGTCGATACGTCTTGACTCATGTCTTTCAGTACCAATAATTCTAAGTCCGCCAACTTTTCTAACTTCTTCAGCTTCTTTGTCAGTTTCTTCTTTAAATTTATGAACTAAATTTTGATAATCTTCTCTAGCTTGTAAAATTTCAGGGTCATCAGTTTTGAAATATGAATCTGCGTATTCAAGCATTTCATCTTCCATACCTTGTTTTTTTAGTTCTTTTTTAGCCATATATTCTGGATTACCACCAAGTACAATGTCGGTACCACGACCAGCCATGTTTGTAGCAATAGTAACTTGTCCAAATCTACCAGCTTGTGCAACAATTTCAGACTCTTGTTCGTGATTCTTAGCATTTAATACATTGTGTTTAATGCCAGCACGTTTTAAATATTTTGAAAGCTCTTCAGATTTATCGATTGAAACAGTACCAACTAGAACTGGTTGTCCCTTATCGTGAGCTTCTTGAATTTCTCTTGTAACTGCTTTAAATTTAGCATCTTCATTTATATAAATGTGGTCGTTGTCATCTTCTCTTATAACAGGCTTATTAGTTGGAATTTCAACAACGTCAATATTGTAAATATCTCTAAATTCGCCTTCTTCAGTCATTGCAGTACCTGTCATACCAGCAAGCTTGTCATACATTCTAAAATAATTTTGGAATGTGATAGTAGCAAGAGTTTTTGACTCAGCTCTAACATCAAGACCTTCTTTAGCTTCAATTGCTTGGTGAAGTCCTTCAGAATATCTTCTACCATACATTAAACGACCAGTGAATTCATCTACGATAATGATTTCGCCATCATTTACAACATAATCAATATCTCTTTTCATATTACCTGCAGCTTTTAAAGCTTGGTTAATGTGGTGAGATAATTCCATATTTTCAGCATCTGATAAATTTTCAATGCCGAAATAATTTTCTGCTTTTGTGATACCTTTATCTGTTAAAGTGGAAGTTTTGTCTTTTTCATTAATTACATAATCAACAGTTTCTTCTTCGAATTCTCTGTTAAATCTTTCCATATCAACTTCATCTTGAGATTTAATTCTGTGAGTTAAAGTATTTACAAAATCACGAGCTCTTACATAAAGATCTACAGATTCATCGCCTTGACCAGAAATAATAAGTGGAGTTCTAGCTTCATCTATTAAGATAGAGTCAACCTCATCTACTATACAGTAGTGAAGATCTCTTTGAACCATATCTTCCTTATAAATAACCATGTTATCTCTTAGGTAGTCGAAACCAAACTCATTATTAGTTCCATAAGTTATATCAGAACCATAAGCAACTTGTCTTTCTTCAGGCTCCATGTCGTGGACAATACATCCAACAGTTAGTCCTAGGAATTCATAAACTTTTCCCATCCAGTCTCTATCACGGCTTGCTAAGTAATCATTTACAGTAACAACATGTACGCCTTTTCCTTCAAGTGCATTTAAGTAAGCAGGAAGAGTAGCAACTAAAGTTTTACCTTCACCAGTTCTCATTTCCGCAATTCTACCTTGATGAAGAACAATACCACCAATTACTTGCACTCTAAAGTGCTTCATACCAAGAACTCTCCATGCAGCTTCTCTAACAACTGCAAAAGCTTCTGGAAGTAAATCATCTAAAGTTTCGCCATTTTTTAATCTATTTTTAAATTCTTCTGTCTTGTTTTTAAGTTCGCTATCAGAAAGTTTTTCCATGTCTTTTTCATAGCTCATTACTTTATTTACAAGAGGTTCAATTTTTTTCAGTTCCCTATCGCTATAGGTACCAAAAATTTTTTCCATTAAACCCATTTTACCACTCCTTTTGTCAGACATATAATTTTATCATTAATTAAGAATTTATTCAATTAATCTCTAAATTTCAAAGATATCAACATCTCTATAAATTATATGTTTAGGAATATTTAAAGTCAATAAAAATAGGTGAAAAACAGTTAAAAACTGTGAAATATATGCGAAATTTGACTTATCCTATACAAAATGAAGATTTTATTATAAAATATATTCTAATAATATTAGGAGGTTTTAAATGATACTCGTAGTAGATTTTGGCGGACAATACAACCAATTAATCGCAAGAAGAATAAGAGATTTAAATATTTACTGTGAAGTTGTTCCATATAATAAAGCACTAGAAGAAATCAAAAAGAGAAAGGATATCGAAGGAATAATCTTTACTGGTGGACCTAACTCAGTTTATGAAGAAAATTCACCAAAAATTGAAAAAGAAATTTTTGAACTAAAAGTTCCAATCCTTGGACTTTGCTATGGAATGCAACTTATGGCGCATACTTTGGGCGGAGAAGTAATAAATGCATCGGAAAGAGAATTTGGAAAGACAGAAATAAAAACAGAAGATTCAAAAATCTTTGAAGGACTTGAAAAAGAAGAAATAGTTTGGATGAGCCATGTCGACAGAGTTTCTAAACTTCCAGAAGGATTTGAAATAATAGCAGAAAGCAAAAACTGTCCAGTTGCAGCAATGGCTAATGTAGAGAAAAATCTTTACGCACTTCAATTTCATCCAGAAGTAAATCACTCAGTTCACGGAAAAGAAATGCTTGAAAATTTTGCAACAAAAATTTGTGGAGCTAAAAAAGATTGGACAATGGCAAATTATGCAAAAGAAGCCGTAAAAGATATAAAAGAAAAAGTTGGCGATGGAAAAGTTTTACTTGCCCTATCAGGTGGAGTTGATTCATCAGTTGCAGCGGCACTTATATCAAAAGCAGTTGGAGAAAATTTAACTTGCATCTTTGTAGACCACGGACTAATGAGAAAAAACGAAGGTGATGAAGTAGAAGCAGCGTTCAAAGATTCAGGCATGCATTTCATAAGAGTAGATGCAGAAAAAAGATTCTTAGATAAACTTGCTGGAGTAACAGATCCTGAAAGCAAGAGAAAAATCATTGGAGAAGAATTTATCAGAGTTTTTGAAGAAGAGGGCGAAAAAATAAAATCTGTTGATTTCCTTGCTCAAGGAACAATATATCCAGATGTAATCGAATCAGGACTTGGAGATTCTGCAGTAATAAAATCTCACCACAATGTTGGAGGACTTCCAGACTTTGTAGACTTTAAAGACATTATCGAACCACTGAGAATGTTATTTAAAGATGAAGTAAGAGCACTTGGAAGAGAGCTTGGACTTGCAGATTACTTAGTAGATAGACAACCATTCCCAGGACCAGGACTTGCAATAAGAGTAATAGGAGAAATCACAAAAGAAAAACTAGAAATACTAAGAGATGCAGATAAAATCTTTAGAGATGAATTAGAAAAAGCAAAACTAAAAGACATAAATCAATACTTCGCAGTTCTTACAAATAATAGAACAGTAGGAGTAATGGGAGACTTCAGAACTTACGACTATACATTGGCACTTCGTGCAGTCTCAACAACAGACTTTATGACAGCAGACTTCACAAGAATCCCATGGGAAATATTAGATAAAGTATCAAACAGAATAGTAAACGAAGTAGATCATATAAATAGAATAGTCTATGATATAACATCAAAACCACCTGCAACTATAGAATGGGAATAATTCCAAAAAATAAGAAATACAGTAATTTCAATATTTACAGAAGATAAAAATCAACAACTTGTAATAAATTCTATTCGGAGTAAAAAAGAATAAACTAAATACACGTTTCGAGTTGTTTACAACCCAACAAAGTAAAGACCGTAAGTTTTAAAAACTTGCGGTCTTTTTTGCAAAGAAAATGTGTATTAGAAAAAGAGATTTATACAGTAGGTCTTGAACCATTTAAAGAACGAAAAGGGCTATTATCAGATGTAATAAATAATATAAACTAAATTCCAAAGGATACTAATACAAATGGTGTAATTTTTAAAAGGATATTAATTATAAGAGAGAGAAAATCGAAAAATTAAAAAAAGAATTGTGGGATGTGCATTCACTTTCATTAAGGAAATAAATATTATAGACGCATACCAAAACAAATCTTAGACCTGTAAGAAGTTGTGAATTTATGATATAATATAACTTAAGAAAGTTAATCGGATTTTTAATGGTGTCTAGCACAAGGAGAAAATAAATGTCTGACTTTGGAAAAATTATTTTTAAGATAGACAAAGTTTTAGAGGATAAAAAAATAAGTAAAAATAAATTAGAAAAAGAAGCAAACTTACAAAGGACACAACTTAATTCTTATTGTAATAATAAGGTTAAAAGAATTGACTTAGAAACACTTGCTAAGATATGTTGTGTTCTTGATTGTGAGATTGAAGATATTATGGAGTATGTGAGGTGATTAGATGAACAGGTATGAGATTATTCAAAAAATAGGCGATAAGTATCAAATTGGTAATACTGAATCTGGAGAATTTAGTTATGTACAAGCATTAAAAAATATCGGTAAAAATATTAAAAATTATCAAAAGGGTGATACTGATACGAATCATCAATATTTAGATATACGATTTGAAAATGATAGACTGGCTATTTTAGTAGAAACAAAAAATAGTTTTAGTAGATGGGATCATAATAAAATTAGAAAACAACTTCAAGACTATGTAAGGTATGAAAAAGCATATTCTGATAAGAAAATAATTGCCATACTAATAGAAACCGATGGAGATGATATATGGGTTTGGCACGGACAATCAGTAATTATAGATGAAGAACATAGAAAAGTGCAAGAGAACGTCTTAAAAACCTTTGAAGAATATGAGAATATAGTTTTTGGTAAAGTTAATGACAAAATTAAAGTTGTTGATTCCATAAAAGTTCTAAATGAAATGTTACATTCTGATGGTGTAAATGAAAAATTAAGGAGCCAATTTGTAGGTACTTGTCTACTAGCTCTAAAGAATGGCTTGTATTATAAAAATCTAAAACCGACTTTAGATCCAGATACAGGAAAGGAAATTACTCAAGAAAAAATAATCATTAAGAGTATAAAGAGTATTTTATCAGGCTTATTATCTAGAAACCAGGATGTTGATACTTTGAATAAAGCGGGTAAATTATCAGTTTTAAGTAACAAAGTTTTAGATGACCAAGATATAACTAGTTTGACTTATGATGAATTGCAAAAAATATTAGAATTTATAGATAATAATATTATTCCTTTTATTAATGATTCAAATACAGCTGGGCAAGATTTGCTAAACTTATTCTTTACTACATTTAATAAATATGTTGGAAAATCAGATAAAAATCAGGCTTTTACACCTGACCATATTTGTGATTTTATGTGTAAGGCTGTAGGAGTAAATAAAAACTCAAGAATATTAGACCCTTGTTCTGGGTTTCGTGTCATAATAGTGATAGAGGCAAATAGTTATGTAAATATAAGGAGTTTAAGGCTTCTACCAAAGTTTAAAACTCAAAAAATTAATAGTTGGTGTGCTGCTTAGAGTAAGTATATATAATATAATTATTGTAAGGAGTACACCAACACAAGGAGGAAGTAAGTTGGCAAAGATTAGAAAGGAAGAGATTACTGCTAAAGGATTTAGTATTCAAGTATACACTGAAGACTTTAAGAACGATTATATTAGCTTAACGGATATAGCTAAGTACAAAAACACAGATGATCCAAGATTTGTTATTCAAAATTGGATGAGAAATAGAAATACTCTTGAATTTATAGGTTTGTGGGAAGTTTTAAATAATCCAAATTTTAACCGTGTGCAATTCGACACGTTTAGAAATGAAGCTGGATTAAATAGATTTACAATGACACCAGGTAAATGGATAGATTCTACTGATGCTATTGGCATTGTATCAAAAGCTGGGAGATATGGAGGAACATATGCTCATTATGATATAGCAATGGAATTTGCTTCATGGTTATCTCCTGAATTTAAGCTTTATATTATCCAAGATTATAAAAGATTAAAGTCAGACGAAAATTCAAAACTATCCCTATCATGGAATCTTCACAGAGAAATATCAAAGATAAATTACAAGATCCACACCGATGCAATCAAAGAATATTTGCTAAAAGATTTGACTAGTGAACAATTATCTTTTAAGTATGCAAGTGAAGCGGATATGTTAAATGTAGCATTATTTGATAAAAGAGCAAAACAGTGGAGAGAGGAAAACCCAGATCTAAAGGGAAATATGAGAGATTATGCAAGCCTTAATGAACTATTAGTTCTTGCAAATATGGAGTCTTATAATGCAATTTTAATAGAAAAGGGAATTGAACAAAAAGAAAGAATGATTGAGCTAAGAAACTTGGCAAGGAGACAACTAATTTCTTTAGAAAGGTTAAATAATTCAGAAATTAAAGAACTATCAGAATAGAGGAAGTTATGAGGTGGATATTTAGAATAATATTATTTCCTATAAGATTATTACTTAGTATATTAATAGCGTTTTTAACTTTTATACTAAGCTTATCCGCAGCCATATTAAGTATAATCTCATTTTTAATTTTTATGGTTGCCTTAGGAAGTATATTTAAAGGAGAATATGAAATAGTAATAGAAGCACTAATTTTAGCGTTTTTATTAAGTCCATTTGGACTTCCAAAGTTAGGTGTATATATTATTGGTTTTTTAGAACTAATTAATACTACAATAAAATCAATTTAAAGAAAAATAAATATTAGACAATCGTAGACGATAGAAAGTAAAAATTCTATCGTCTTTTTTAATTTACAGAGAGGAGGTGCGTTTTGAATTTTGATTATTTTTATAATAGGCAATCTGAGATGTATAACTTCATTAGGCTTCCTATGGTATTGATGGAAGATGAGATTTTTGAGAGCATTTCTATTGAAGCTAAAGTTTTGTATTCATATATGCTTAATCGAATGGGTCTTTCATATAAAAATGGCTGGATAGATGAAGATGGAAAAGTCTTTATTTACTACACAATTGAAAGCATAAAAGAGCAATTTAATTGTGCGAGTGAAAAAGCAAATAAATTAATAGCTGAACTTGATATTAAATCAGGGATAGGACTTATTGAAAAGAAAAGACAAGGACTGGGAAAGCCTAACAGAATTTATGTTAAAGACTTTATGAGCATATTTAATAATATGGAATTAAAAAATCAAGAAGTTCGAAAAACAAAATTCCAGAAGTTCGATAATCGAAATTCAAGAGATTCGAATATCGAAAGTCAAGATTTTCGAAAATCGGAAGGTAACTATAACAATATTAACAATAATGAGTTAAGAAAGAATGATTTTAGTAAGGAGAAAAAGCCTTATGGAATATATAAAAACATATTTTTAACTGATGAAGAATATAGGGACTTATCAAATGAAATAGGGAGTAGTATTGATGAATATATAGAAAGACTATCCACCTACATGAAAGCAAATAATAGAGCCTATGAAGACCACAAGGCAACAATAATTAATTGGTATTTAAATGATAAGTCAAAAAATCAGATAAAGAATCAGCCAAAGACAAGTAAAAAGATGAATTACGATATAGGAGAGAGCTTATGATAGATTTAAAAGATTTTGTTTTAAGAGAAAATGACATAGAAAAAGATGGACATATTTATTGTAAAGAATGCGGTAAAAGAGTTGATGGAGATTTAATTGAATTTGGTTTTTCTAAGATTATTCCAAGGATAAAGTGTGAATGTGATATTAAAAGAGATAAGGAAATGGAAAAAAGAGAAAGACTTATGAAAATAGCAAATTTAAAGAGAGATTGCTTTTCTTCAAATATTCAGCATCAATATAGATTTGAAAATTGCATAAATAAAAGTGGGCAAGCTTTTAATGTAGCTAAAAATTATGCAATTCACTTTGACCAAATGAAAGAAGATAATGTAGGACTTATCTTTTATGGAGATGTTGGAAGTGGAAAGACTTATTTAGCATCATCTATTGCAAATTACCTAATTGAAGAAAAATTAATGAGAGTTAGAATAATGAATCTATCACAAATAATAAATCAAATACAAAAATCAGCTTTTAAGTTTGATGTAAATGAAATTATAAATACCTTATCGAATATTCCCTTACTAATCTTAGATGACTTAGGGATTGAAAGAGATACATCTTATGCGAGAGAACAAGTATATAACATTATCAATTCAAGGTATCTTAAAAATAAGCCAACCATATTTACAACTAATCTTTCTTTAGAAATCATACAAGATACAAATATAGATTTAGAATACCAAAGAATTTATTCAAGAATACTTGAAATGGCAATACCAGTAAAAGTAGTAGGAGAAGATTTTAGAAGAAAAATCCATCAAGAAAAACTTAAAAAATATAAGGAGATATTAACTTATGGAGGTGGGATAGATGATTAATGAAGAAGTATCAAGGTCAAGTCTAAATCTTGAAGTAAGACTTGCAAAGGCTACTGCCAAAACCTTACTTGATGCTATAAAGAAACTATACAAACAAATTCAAGACCAAGGTGGACTTTCTAATGTAATTAAAAATAATGGCGAAGAAGTTAAATTAAAGGATATGGTTAAAAAAGGACAACTCGAAGAAATAAACCTTAAAGATCCTGAACTAAAAGAATTAAAGAAGATTTTAAATAAACACGGAGTGAAGTTTTCTGTTATGAAAGATAAAGAAACTGGCAACCACTCTGTGTTTTTTCAATCTAAGGATATAAAAGTAA
The DNA here is from genome assembly GCF_018919265.1 of Peptoniphilus ovalis. Taxonomy (GTDB): domain Bacteria; phylum Bacillota; class Clostridia; order Tissierellales; family Peptoniphilaceae; genus Peptoniphilus_A; species Peptoniphilus_A ovalis. Next base: position 411,211 of record NZ_JAHLQO010000003.1, on the reverse strand, counting down.
TGGAACACGCCTTTAAAAAAGCAGTTAAGGTTTCTGAAAGAAAGGCCGATAGAAAAGATTCAATAACAAAGACTATAAATAAATTTAAAGATATGGCTAAGGATACTATCACTAAAGATAAGATTAAGAATAAACATAAGGAGCAAAGCCTATGATAAATAATTTAAAAACTTTTGAAAATAAGAATTTTGGGAAACTCACTGTTATAGAAAAAGACGGTGAGTTTTTCTTTATAGCAAATGAAGTAGCCACTATGTTAGGATATGTCAATCCAAGAAAAGCTGTATATGACCATGTAGAAGAGGAAGATAAGGGTGTAACGAAATGGAACACCCCTGGAGGAATACAGAATATTTCAATAATTAATGAATCAGGATTGTATTCACTTATCCTTTCATCAAAACTACCACAAGCAAAAAAGTTTAAGCTTTGGGTAACGAGAGAAGTCTTACCAAGTATTAGAAAAAACGGGGGATATATAGCTGGGCAAGAAAAGAAAACTAATGAAGAGTTACTTGCAGATGCAATTCTTGTAGCCAATAGAATTATTGCCGAAAGAGAAGAAGAGATTGAAGAATTAAGACCAAAGGCAAACTATTATGACAAATTAGTAGATTATAACCTGCTTACAAACTTTAGAAATACTGCCAAAGAATTAGGAATACCACAAAATCAGTTTATAAGTTTTTTAATGGATAAAGGATTAATTTATAGAGATAAGAAAAAGAAACTCTTACCTTATGCAGATAAGAACAAGGGATATTTTGAAGTAAAAGAATGGGTTAATCCACTAGGTACACTTGTAGGAATACAAACATTTATAACACCAAAAGGAAGACACTACCTACTAATTTTATTAGATAGTGAAGGTTATTATGATGAATAAGATATTAGGAGAAATCTTATCTGATATTAAAAACTTAATTAAAATAGAAAGTCCAAAGAAATTTATATTATCAAATATTCCTTATTTATCCTTTTTCTACATTGGAAATATATTTTCTAAGCACATTAACTCCTATGTAGGAGGGGATGTTATAGATAAAATAATGGTGGGAATTTCTGATATAGGAACTTTATCTTATATACCAAGCCTTAATCCAAGGGACTTGTTAGTAGGTATTTCAGTTGCTGGTCTTGTTAAATTAATTATTTATAGCAAGGGAAAAAATAAAAAGAAATATAGGCAGGGTAAAGAGTATGGATCTGCAAGATGGGGAGAAAGTAAGGATATTGCTCCATATATTGACTCTAAGTTTGAAAATAATGTATTAATAACTAATACCGAAAGACTTACAATGAACTCAAGACCTAAAAATCCTAAATATGCTAGAAATAAAAATGTATTAGTAATTGGTGGCTCTGGATCAGGTAAGACAAGATTTTATGTAAAGCCAAATCTAATGCAAATGCACTCTTCCTATGTAGTAACAGACCCTAAAGGCACACTTGTGTTAGAGTGTGGAAAAATGTTATATGAAAACGGATATGACATAAAGATTTTAAACACAATAAACTTTAAAAAATCTATGAAATACAATCCCTTTGCTTATCTTCGATCAGAAAAAGATATTTTAAAACTTGTCCAAACTATAATTGCCAATACCAAGGGAGATGGAGAAAAGGCAGGAGAAGATTTCTGGGTAAAGGCTGAAAAGTTATATTACACTGCCCTTATTGGGTATATCTATTATGAAGCACCAGAAGAAGAAAAGAATTTTAAGACGCTTTTAGATATGATTGACTCAAGTGAAGTCAGAGAAGATGACGAAACCTATATGAACCCAATTGATAGGCTTTTTGAAGCTCTTGAAAAGAAAGACCCAAGTCATTTTGCAGTTAAGCAATATAAGAAATATAAACTGGCAGCAGGAGTAATAGAATTAAGGAGAACACTTAATCACTGTTTTAGTGAAACATGTACTTCTTAATTCTTTTTTATTTAAGAAATTAAGAGGAAGGAGGAAAAAGTGAGGAATTTTGAAAAGATAACAGCACTCTATGAGAGATTAAGTCGAGATGATGAACTTGAAGGAGAAAGTAACTCAATCGTTAATCAAAAGAAAATCCTTGAAGAATATGCAAGTAAGAATAATTTAACCAACATCATCCATTTTACAGATGACGGAATAAGCGGGACACAGTTTGATAGACCAGGCTTTATGGAAATGATGAATGGAGTAAATACTGGAAATATCGGTTGTATCATCGTAAAGGATATGAGTAGACTCGGCAGAGATTATCTCAAAGTCGGTCAATGTATGGAGATATTAAGACAAAAGGGCGTAAGATTGATTGCTATAAATGACAATGTAGACAGCTTTTACAGAGAAGATGATTTTACCCCTTTTAGAAATATTATGAATGAATGGTATGCAAGAGATACTTCAAGAAAAATACAATCTACATTTAGATCAAAAGGAGAAAGCGGAAAGCATACGGCAAGCACACCGCCTTATGGCTACATAAAAGATGAAAAAGACAAAGATAAGTGGATTGTAGATGAAAAGGCAGCACAGATAGTAAGACGAATATTTAATCTTACAATGGACGGAGCAGGACCATACAAAATAGCAAAGATACTAGAAGCAGATAAGATAGATATACCTGCTTATCATCAGCAAAAATTTGGATATGGATTACATCAAAGCAAAAACTTTGAACATCCTTATCGTTGGTGTTGTTCCACAATTGCAAGTATCTTAAAGAAAAAAGAATACTTAGGGCATACAGTTAACTTTAAAACAAGAAAGCACTTCAAGGACAAGAAAAGCAAATATGTATCCGAGGATAACTGGCTTATTTTTGAAAATACACACGAGCCAATCATAGACCAAGAAACCTTTGATAATGTGCAAAGGATAAGAGGAAATGTAAAAAGGTATCCTGATGGTTGGGGCGAATATCACCCACTAACAGGACTGATGTATTGTGCAGATTGTGGAAGCAAGATGTATGTTCATAGGACAAATAACTATAAGAATATCCCTTACTATGTTTGTAGTAATTACAAGAAAGTGCCTTGCGGAACGCTATGTCCATCAGCTCACAGGATAAAAGCAGAAGTAGTCTTAAACCTTATCCAAGAAACATTAAAAGATATAAAAAATTATCTTAATGAGGATAATGAAGCATTTATTCATTCCATTCAAAATGAAATGGAAGAAAAGGAAAAAGTAGAGATAGAAAAACAAAGAGTAAGGCTAATTAATAATAAGTCGAGGATACAAGAGTTAGAAAGGCTTATGTGCCGTATTTACGAGGATATGATACTAGAAAAAATACCAAGTAGTAGATATGAGATACTTAATAGCCAATACGAAACAGAGCAAAGAGTCCTAAGCAAAGAGATTGAAGACTTAGATCTTGCGATATCAAGATATGAAAAAGAAACAGACAAGACAAGAAAATTTATATCTCTTATTAGTCGCTATGAAAACTTTGATGATCTCACAAACACAATGATAAATGAGTTTGTAGATAAGATAATAATTCATGAAAGAGATAGGAAAGGCAGTCAAACATCAAAGCAAAAGATAGAAATATATTTTAACTTCATAGGGAATTATGAAGTGCCAAAAGAAGAATTAAGCGAAGAAGAACAATCAAAACTTGAGGAAGAAGAACGAAAAATTAATGAGAGAAGGGACAGGCTTCATCAAAATTATTTAAAGCGTAAAGCAAATGGAAAACAACAGGAGTACGAGAAAAAGTATAAGGCAAGACGAGAGCAGAAAAAACAGGAGAACTTAAAGAATCTAAAAAAGACGGGTATATTAAGCCAGCTATTATGAGAAAATTAAAAGTGATACATTTACTATATAGTTTATATGATGATTATATGTCGAAAAACAATATGTAAAAACTCGACATAAGTATTGATACAGAGATATAGAAGAAGGTGATTATATAATGAAATTTAGAATTGAGCCTAATACGGATGCAATATTATTGCCTGATAAATGTACATCTGAATGTGAAATGTGCTGTTTTGTATTTTCACCCCAAAGAACAATGATTACTTTAAATACAAGTAAATAGCAGTGAAGGATAATTTTGATAAAATTAAAAAATATTAGCATAGATATTATATACTAATAAATTAGGAAAAGGTAATCAAAAAAACATGAAAAGTATTGACATTCAAACGAAATTATGTTAAACTATAGTTAACCAAAGAAAGGTGAAATTATGGATAACAGAATCGAGAAATACCGTAAGCCTCTAGGTTTATCGCAACATAGACTTGGAAAAAAAGTAGGTATATCAAGGACGAGTATAAACAAAATAGAAACAGGGAAAACAATTCCGAGTCTTAAAACTGCTAACGATATAGCAAATGCTTTGGGCGTTTGTATATACCAAATATTTGACTTGGATGGTACAGGTAGATACAGATGCTCAAAATGTCAAACGAAACAATAGATATAATATTAATTAGACTTTATTAGGAGATAGGTTTCAAATAATAAGTGACGAAGAGTACCAAAAATTGGAATTAGGAGAAGTACAGAGAACAGGTCTTAGAGCAGCAAATATTGATGAGAATATAAGATTAAAAGATTTGATAACATTGATTATAAATTTAACATGGATACTTGGACAGGTAAAGTTCATGACGGTTTTACAGTTAGATTAAAAAATTTGTTCAGTTCAGATGTAATTAGCTATTCGGTAAATATTGAAAAAGATGGAAAAATTATTTATGATGAAAGATTTGCTTCAGACTCAACATTAAAAGTAAAAGCTTATAGAGGTAGTAAATATATATAGTTACAATTATTAATCAAACAAATACAACATTATCAGGAAAGGTAAAGATAAACTCATATGTAAGATAGATAGGAGGTGAAATAATGGATTTAAATCCTATGAGATATAGTAATGGCGATTAGTTTAGATGCTATATTTTATAATATAGCTAGAAACAACAGTTGGAAAAATAGAATATATTTGATTTTAATGTCAAATATATTGAGGTTAAGCAAAATTATAAGAGGGAGGTAATTATCGTGATTTATACGAATCCTCAAAGGTATAAGAACGGAGATTGACCAATCTTTATTCATAAACTTGATAAATAAAAAAACTAGAATTAATAAGATAACTAAGTATTGCCCTATAGGATTTAGAGGCAATAGAAGTTATGATGGATTTGATTAATTATGTTTTGGATGTCAAATACCTTTCTAACTGATTATAATAAGTCTATTGTAAAAAGAACAGCAGGGTTATTGTTAATAATAATTCTTATGGTTAATTTAAGCTCATGTTCTAGTTCAAATGATATAATTATTGATAAAGAAAATAATGGAGAGTCTGGGAAAGTATATATTTATGATGAGAAACAAGAGGGTTTTAAAGAACTAGATATATCTTCAGATCAACAAAGGAAAGTTTTAGAAGAATTGAATAAACTAAATAAGGATTGTAATTTATATGATTCAAATAATCAATATTTAGGGTTGGATATCGCTTATTCTGATGGAGCATATCTAATTAAAATAAAGAATGATGAAGAATATGAGATTGAGATAGTAGAAGATAATCCAATTAGTGCAGATAATAGATACTGGTACAATGTAAAATCAAAAAATAAAGATATAGAGGGGATATATAAAACCTCTTATAATTTGAAAGAAAAAATAAATAGGATTGTATTAGAACAATGATTTACTTTGAATTGTCGCACTTTGATTTTGATTTGAGTCTCATATTCTACTAATTTATAAAGCATCTGGAAGATTTCAAGTGCTCTTTAGTACCATAAATAGTGTAAGAAAGTAAGTAATTCCTGATTCCAATGGGTATTAAAAGCGTGGAAATTGTTGTTGCAGTATTGTATGTCAAAAAGGAGTGAGAATTTATGACGAAATGTTTTAAGAAATGTTTATCTTTATTGTTGGCGATTGTTTTGTGTATGGGAACTACAATCACAGCCTTTGCTGCTGAGGAACGTGACCCCTATACTATTGAGGGACATTATGTCGAAGAACTTGTTCAGCTTAATGAGGAAGAATTAGCTAATCTTCCTTTAGAGCAAGCGGAAACACTTTTTGAAGAAGCGTTTGCCGTTCCTGCTGATAATTACACAGAAGATGAAATTCGTTTAGGATTAGACGGATTATCTTTTGGATTGAAATTTCAGCTTATTATGGACGAAATTAAGAAAACAGCAGACACTGAGCCTTCATATCCTGCGAAAACACGTTCAACCACTAGTAGCGTAAGTTATTCTGGCGACATAGGTGTTGCGTGGGTGCGTGATACTACTAGCGGACATTCTCCATTAACTTTAGGAGAAATTCTTTCAGGAACGTATACACTAGAAGTCGATTTTATAACATGGGATACCGCAGCGGCTATTTTGGCTTCTAGCGCAAGTTATGATGCGTTTAAAGATTTAGCGGAACTTGTTGGTACTGGAGCTGCTGGTTCTGCTTTAGGTGCTTATATTTGTTCTGTTTTGGGAATTACTGGTGCGCCTGCGACAGTTGCTTCGGTTGCAGTTGGGGCTGCTGTTGGTTTAGGGTGGAATTGGTTAAAAAGTATAGACCGTTCTAATATGTATGATTGTTTTAAGGGTATGAGAAAAAACCAATACATGAAAGTACAGTTTATGTGGTCTGGAAATATGGTAAATAAATTCTATACTACTGTTTCTAAGGGCAGATCTATCTCCAACCCATTCCCGGGAACCTATGGCGATTGGTATAAAAATGATTTTGGTCATCTTTATAGCTACTAAACTTTAAAATCATAAAGTAAAAAAATTGGGGCAACAGCAAAAATGTTGTTGCCCTAATTTTTGAAAATCATCGAGGAGGAAACATGAAAAAAATTATACATTTACTTTTTTTATGCTTAATTTCAATATTTGTTTTTTTCTGTATTGAATATGTTGTATATAAATTCTTTATTCTCCACAATCCATTATATATAGTTACATTTATATTGTTTTTGGTTGTGTTTTATTTGGATATTCATTTGTTGAATAAAATGAATTTTCCATATAAGATAATTTCCCCAACGATTGCGTTAATAACAGTATTTTTAGGTTTGGCACTTTTGAAGTTTTTGCTACCTATTTTGAAATAAATATCGGTTAAAATTAGGCTGAGGAAAGGAGGAATTTCTATGACTTGCACATAAGAATACAAGGAGCATATCGAGTACACATTCCATGCTTTTTGTAAAGCCGTTATCCGAAACGCCAAGTACAACGCTTTGTGGACATAGTGCATGAAATACCAAAGAGAAATATCAGCAAGTATAATTCTGCAAGCACAATCTCAATTAAAAGCAATTTACAAAGACTATGCAGATACAATAGTTGGTAACTGTGACTCTACACTCTTTTTAGGAGGAAAAGAAAAAACAATATTAAGAGAATTTATCTAATACACAAATTTTATGAAAATTACAGATGATTGTGTATATTTAAAGAAAATGAGGTGAGTCGTGAAAAGAAGAAAAGTTAGAATCAAGCTTTTTATTTTATTTATTGTTTTATCAATAATGTGTTTTCCAATAAAATATCATTATAAAGATGGAGGATCAATTTCATATAAAGCTATTTTATACTCATATACAAAATATCACAAATTGGAAGATGATGGTTCGTATTTTATAGATACTGAATTTTTAAATTTCCCATTTAATTTTCTAAAATAAAAGAGGAGGCTCTACTTCTACGAATGATAATATCGTTAAGCGTGCAGTTGATAGAGGAGCTGACGTAGCAGTAGGTTGGACAAATACTGTAAGTGCAGGTTCACATACGAATTGGCTAAAAAGATACAATAATGCTTTGGCTAACGGTAAATCTGTGTCACAGGCAATCAATACGGCAAATTCTTATATTTATACTCCAGGTTCTGGGGTAAAAAATATAAAATATTATGGTAATGGAAGTGTAAGAATCACTTCAACGAGTCGTGCTGCAACACTTAATTTATATGATTCACCTATTTTAAAAGTTGATAATATTAATTTATACTCAAAAAAATTATTGACTTAGTTTTAAGTAGTAATGGATTTTTTTAAACGGAAGATTTTCAGGGATACATCTATCCTTCAGATGAGGGGTATTTAGTAGATGTTTACTATAAAACTAATGGAATTGTAACGAATGCGGCAATTACTATTCAAATTGATTATAATGGTCAAATTATAGGACTAAAAACAAATAATATTGAAACGAACTCATTAGATGGCGTTCCATCAATTTTAGAAAATGAGCCTGTAGTGTTTGCTACAGATAGACTTAAAAATCATGTTGCAACTACAGAGCTAAATTCTATACAGAGTTCCGAGAGTGTATCTAATCAAATTCAATTTGAATACTATGATGTTGAAGAAAAAACTAAGTATTTAGTGACATATACAGAGATTATAGATGATGTAGGAGCAAAATATGTCTCAGAGAATATTTCTCCAATAAAATAAGTGGAAATGAAATAAAATAAAAAACATTATAGAGAAATAAATATTAAAAATAAAAGTCAACATCAATATAAGATGCGACTTTTATTGTGACTATAAATACAACTTATACCCAATTTTAGGAGGTAGTAATATAAACATTTTAAACTTAATATTCAAGTCGAGAGACAAACCCAAAGACGGGGAGAGTATATCTTCATCGTCTTTTTTTATTGCAAGAAAGGAGTTATATATGAAAAAATTAGAACAAATAAGACAAGAATCAAAAGAAATAAAAGATAAAATTGATCATACAGAAGAAAGATTAAGGCAATTAAAAAATCAAGAAAAGAAGATATTAAAACAAGACATAGTAAAAAAAAGAAAAGAAAGAACTCATAGGCTCATAACAAGAGGAGCAATCTTAGAAAGCCTTATAGAAAATGCAGAGGAACTAACAGATGAAGAAATAAAAATCCTACTAGAAGAAGCAACAAAGACAAAAGAATTTAGAGATACACTAAGAATAATGATAGAAAATTAAGAAAAATAAAATAATCAAATCTCCCTTAGATTTTCTAAGGGCGCAATTATACACCCTAAAGGGTGCTTGCGTCATGCGGAGCCAAACCCTTGCAGGGAGCAACAACCATTCGCTTTTTAAAAGTCAAGGGTAAATAAACTCGCTAAGGCTCGCCCTTGACTTTTAAAATTTGAAATGAACAAAACAATTAAGCCGACATACTGAAACAACAAAAATTAATTCAGTAGTCGGCTTTTTCTATTCTATCATTTCAAAACGCTCATTCACAAAGAGGATATAAAAATCTATTAAGCCTCCACCTAAAACAACAAAAAAAAATAAAGGAAGAGATAAAAATGGCAGACAGTTTTCATTTTTCAGTAAACATAATATCAAGAGGAAAAGGCAAAAGTGCAGTAGCAAGTGCAGCATATATAAGTGGTGAAAAAATAAAAAATGAATGGGACGGTGTAACTCATGACTACACCAAAAAACAAGGAGTAATTAGCAAAGAAATATATTTACCAGATCACGCACCAGAAGAATATAAAGACCGAAAAACCTTGTGGAACTCGGTAGAACTATTTGAGAAAAACTCTAATGCCCAACTTGCAAGAAACTTTATCATATCTTTACCAAAAGAATTAAGCGTAGAAGAAAATAAAAAGATGATAGAAGAATATGTTCAAAACAATTTTGTAAAAGAGGGAATGATAGTAGACCTAGCAATTCATGATGAAAGTAGAGAGGGAAATCAAAATATTCATGCTCATATAATGACCATAGTAAGACCAATAAATGAAGATGGAACATGGGGGCAAAAAAGTAAAAAAGAATATATCCTAGATGAAAAAGGAGAAAAGATTTTAAACAAAAATGGAAAACCAAAGACAAGAAAAGTAGAACTAACAACCTGGAACAATAAAGGCAATGTAGAAAAATGGAGAGAAAATTTTTCAGACCTTTGCAATGAATATCTAGCAAAAAACAAGATAGAAAAAAGAGTAGACCATAGGAGTTTTAAAAGACAAGGCATAAAACAAATACCAACAATACATCTAGGAGCAAGTGCTAGTGCAATGGAAAGAAAAGGAATAAGGACAGAAAAAGGAGATATAAATCGAGAAATAAAAAAACAGAATGAACTATTAAAAAACATAGGCAATGAAATAAAGAAAATAACATCATGGTTAGCAGGCTTTAAAGATAAGCTAAAAGAATCATATAGGGAATATAAAGACCAAAGTAAAAAGCAAATCGAAAATGAATCAGGACTCTTTAACCTCTATGAATATTTAAGCTTCTATCAAGAAATGCAGGAAAACAATAGAGCTGAATTATCATTTTATGGGAAAAGAAACAAAGCAATCTATGATCTAAAAAGATATGCGAGTGGAATAAATTATCTAAGAGAAAATAAAATAAAAACCATATCAGACCTACAAGGACATATAAACACCCTAAGAAGTAAAAACTCTGATATATATAAGACCATAAAAGAAAACAGTAAAAAGATAGAAGACCTTAATAAGTGTTTAGCCTATGCAAAGACTGTAAGAAAAACAAAAGCAACCTACCAAGAATATGAAAGCAAGAAAATATTCAAAGAAAGCTTTTACAAGAATAACCAAAAGGAAATAGACCAACATATAAGGGCAAGAACCTTAATTGAAAAAATCAGTGGAAAGAAAAATTTAAGAGAAAAAGAATGGTTAGGAGAAATTAAAAGCTTAGAAAATGAAATCAGTGAATTAAATACAGAGTCAGAAAAGATAAGGGAAAGATACAAGGAAATAAATCATATTAAATATGCAGTAGAAGTAGTAAATAAAGAATATGGTATTGACATATCAATAGAAATTGACAAGGCGATTAAGAGAGGAGAAAAAGAAAGTATCATAGAAAAGATAAAAGAATATAAAAGGGATAGCGATAGTTTCAATAATAAAAAGCAAAAAATCAAAGATTATTACAAAAATCAAGAAAGGTAAGAGCTGGTAAAAATATCTTATCCAAGCTATAATATGACCAAACAACTAAAGGCAGATCTAGGAGGTAATAGAGATGAATAAAAGGCAAGAACTAATAGATGAACTCATAAAAGCAGATCAAGATGGAACATATAAAACATATAAAAGCACAGAAGAAATAAAATCAATGAACAATGAAGAAATACAGATTATATATTCCAACATGAAAAACTATCTATCAGATAAAAGAACACACATAAACTACTAAAGGTGGAAAAGCAAATAAGAGCAGAAAAACAACAAAAGGTACAAATACCAAAGAAAGCTATAAAAATATCAAAATAAAGCATTCCACCACCAACAACCAAATAAAAAGATCCAAAGGGAAGTATAGAAAAATTAAAGCCTATACTTCCCTTTTTTTCATTTAAGGAAGAAAGGAGCAAATTATGATAAACGAAGAAATAAGCAAAGAAGCAGGAAATGCAATAAAAACCATAATAAGCTACACAATAAAGGCAGCAAAAGAATCAATCAACTTAGAAAAAGAAATAAGAAAAAAGATGAATGAAACTTTAGAAAAAGCAAATGGAAACCTAAAAAGTCTTATGGGCGATGAAATGAAAATAAAAGACCTCTACAAGAAAGGACAACTAGAAAATATAAGCATAGATCAAGGCGACCTCAAAGACTTAAAAAAAGAACTAAACAAACTTGGAGTAAGTTTCTCAGTAATGAAAAACAAAGAAAGCAAAAACTATGAAATATTCTTCCAATCCAAAGACATAAAAGTAATGGAATATGCCTTTAAACAAGTTATAGCCAAAGAAAATAAAAAAGAAAAAGAAAGTATCCTAAAACAAATAAAGAAATATAAAGACCTATCCAAGAACAAGGATAGGACAAAAGAAAAAGTCAAAAGAAAAGTAAAAGAAAAAGTAAAACCAAGCAAAAAAGATATGACCAGAGAAATCTAAGGGAGTAACGAAAAGTTACACCCTTAAATAACCATAATAACAAGACTTCCGAAAAGCAGAAGTCCAGAATTCCGAAAATCGGAAATCAAGAATTTCGATTATCGAAAATCTGGGAAGGAGCAGATATGGCAACAAACAAAAGATATTATTGGATAAAGTTAAAAGAAGATACATACAAAATAAACAGAGGACATTGTCCTTAATGAGTCCAACCCATGTCCGATAAGATATAGAGAAAGATATAGAGATAGATAAAGAGAGAGAGGGAGAGATAGAAAAGATTTAATATTTTTGGTATAATTATAGAAATTAGAATTTGAAAATATGATGGATAATTGGCTTAAGAGCTATAAGCTAAATGAAATAAAGAGAAAATGGCTACAAGTTGTAGCTCCAAAAATATATAGGAGGTGAGTTTTGTGGCAGAGCAAAATAAGGAAATTGTAGTTATAGATGAAACTACAATTAAAAGTAAGATTTACTATATACGAAATCAAAAGGTTATGCTTGATTTTGAGCTTGCTGAAATATATGGGTATGAAACAAGAGCTTTTAATCAACAGGTAAAAAGAAATAGTGAAAAATTTGATGATGATTTTATGTTCCAATTAACTGATGAAGAAGTATATGAACTTTCAAGATCACAAAATGTGACCTTGAAGAGAGGAACAGGTAGAGGAAGCAATATAAAGTATAATCCATATGCCTTTACAGAACAGGGAATATATATGCTTATGACTGTATTAAGGGGAGAACTTGCTGTTAAACAGAGCAAGGCTTTAATACGAATGTTTAAGCAGATGAAAGACTTCATCATTGAAAATCAAGATTTTATCAGCTCAAAGGAATTAGTTCAAATAGCAATTCAAACCAACCAAAACACAAAAGATATTGCAGGAATAAAATCTCAAATGGCTACAAAAGAAGATTTGAAAAAGGTAATGGACAATTTTATAGACCCGGAAACATATAAACATTTCCTCTTGATGAATGGAGATAAGATAGAAGCTGATCTTGCCTATACAAAAATATATAAATCAGCAAAGAAAAGTATTTATGTTATAGATAACTATATAGGGCTTAAAACATTAGAACTTTTAAGAGCTGCAAGAGATAAGACTCAAATCATAGTCTTTAGTGATAATGTTAAAAACAAGGATATGCTTACAAAAAATATCTTAGATGATTTTAGAAAAGACTATCCTAATATAGACCTGAAACTGAAGATAGCGGGTAAAAAATACCATGATAGATATATTGCCATAGACTATGGAACGGGAAATGAAGCCTTTTATCTTTGCGGAGCATCATCAAAGGATGCAGGGAATAAGGTATCAACCATTACCAAGATAGAAGAATCTTCTAAAGATATGTACCATGGTATGTTTAGTAAGATTTTAAATAATAAAGACTTAAAAATTTAATATATGATTATGTTAAATCATAGCAATACACAAGGCGGTAGAAGTAAAAACTATCGTCTTTTTTATTTGAAGAAAGGGAGGAGAGCATGGCAGATAAAAGAATGTTTTCACTAAAGATAGTGGATAGCGACTTATTTTTGGATATGCCACTAAGTAGTCAATGCCTGTATTTTCATCTATCAATGCGAGCAGATGATGACGGGTTTGTAAATAACCCTAACAAAATCATCAAAATCATAGGAGCAAATGAAGATGACCTAAAAATACTTATTGCCAAAGGCTTTGTGATAGTCTTTGATCAGGGAATTATCGTCATTACTCATTGGAAGATAAATAACTTTATTAGAAAAGACAGATATAAGCCAACAATGTATATCGAACAGAAACAACAGCTTTATCAAACGGACAATGGAGCATATATTTCAGAAGAAAAAGTTGGTTGTCATCTGGTTAACCAAAGGTTGTCAAGTGGTCAACCCAGTATAGGTAAGGGTAGATTAGATAAGGTTAGTATAGATAAGGGGAGAGAAGAACAGTCCACCCCCATCTTTTATGGAGAATTCAAAAATGTAAGGTTAAGCAAAGAAGAATATAAAAATCTTAAAGAAAAATTAAACTCACACACAGAAATAATGATAAATAAACTATCAAGATACATGGAAAGCAGTGGTAAGACCTACCAAAACCACTATGCAACAATCTTAAAATGGTATGAAGAAGACAAAGAAAAACTAAGACAGAAAGGTTTAAATAAAAAAATGAACTATGATGTAGGAGAATCTTTATAGATAAAAAGAGGTGGAAAGCCATTATTAAAGACTTTAAGTCTAAAAAGGTATAAAAGTATGCCAAAGATAAAAAAATGTAAATATGACACTTAAAAGGCGATTAGAAAATTAAAAATCTAATCGCATTTTTTATTGCAACAAAGAGGAGGAAAAATATATGCACGAAAATAAAAATGAACAGAATACAGGAACAAAAACTATAAAGAAAATTGGTAAAGCAACCTATGAGGTTGTTGTTCACTTTAATGAAAATGCAACGGAAACAATGCAAGACAAATTAAAACGCATAATGCTTAGAGAAATGGAGAGAGAAAAACATCAAAAAGTCGATAAAAATGATTAGAAAGTCCTTGACAAGTTGTTACAGGAAAAACTGCTAAGTCAATTTTAATATCATGTGGAGCAAGACTTGCACCTTTTGATATAAGAGAACTTAGAGAATTAATGAGCGAAGATGAATTAGAACTAGATAAAATTGGAGATAGAAAAACTGCCTTGTTCGTAATAATATCAGATACAGATGATACCTTTAACTTTGTAGTTTCAATAATGTATTCTCAACTATTTAATCTACTATGTGATAAGGCAGATGATGTGTATGGTGGAAGACTTCCAATTCATGTTAGGTGTTTGCTTGATGAGTTTGCAAATATTGGCTTAATTCCTAAATTTGAGAAACTAATAGCGACAATTCGTTCAAGAGAAATATCAGCAAGCATAATATTGCAAGCACAATCTCAATTAAAAGCAATCTATAAAGACCATGCAGATACAATAGTTGGTAACTGCGACTCTACACTCTTTCTAGGAGGAAAAGAAAAAACAACAGTAAAAGAGTTATCAGAAACCTTAGGAAAAGAAACCATAGACCTATATAACACATCAGAAACAAGATCAAATCAAAAGAGCTTTGGACTAAATTATCAAAAGACTGGTAAGGAACTTATGAGCCAAGATGAAATAACTGTAATGGATGGCGGTAAGTGTATTTATCAGCTAAGAGGAGTAAGACCTTTCTTATCTGATAAGTTTGATATTACAAAGCATAAGAATTATAAGTTATTGGAAGACTATGATAAGAAGAATTTGTTTGATGTGGAAGAGTATTTGAAAAATAGGGATAAGATAAAAATAAAAAGAAACAGTATTATTACAAAATTAGAAATTAGTATCTAAGCAAATTGAAATGTAGTATAATTATATAAAGGAGATATTTATGAGGTCGTATGAAAACAAAGAAGAGTTGAAAAATGAAATTAAGAAGACTTTTGAAAAATATATTTCAGAGTTTGACAATATACCAGAAGAACTAAAAGATAAAAGACTAGAAGAAGTTGATAGGACACCAGCAGAAAATCTTGCCTATCAAGTAGGCTGGACGACTTTAGTATTAAAATGGGAAGAAGATGAGAAGAATGGACTTAAAGTTAAAACGCCATCAGATAAATTCAAATGGAATCAGCTCGGAGAATTATATCAATGGTTTACAGACACCTATGCTCATAAATCTTTAAAAGAATTAAAAGAAATACTAACAAGAAATGTAGAAGATATTTATTTAATGATAGATAAGCTTTCCGAAGAAGAACTATTTAAACCACACATGAGAAAATGGGCAGACGAAGCAACAAAAACTGCAACTTGGGAAGTTTATAAATTTATTCATGTAAATACAGTAGCCCCTTTTGGAACATTTAGAACTAAAATTAGAAAATGGAAAAAAATAGTTCTATAAGATATAAAAATCAATGAATGGAGAAATAAAGTTAATTGTGAAATGTTTAAAGAAAATATTAAATAAAAAACTAATTCATAATAATCGTACTGAAGAAATATCTAAAGAAGAGATATTTACACAATATATAAATATAATAAATAGCAAAAGTGGTTCTCAAAAAGCTGTTCTTGCTAAGAATTTAATAACTATCATAGTGGAATATTTGAATTATTATGAACTAATTCAAACTATTGAAGGTAATAACAAAAGTTTAAAGAATTGCCAAATAGAACAAATATATGGAATTCTAAGTAATAAAATGTGCCTGAATCCGATAATTAATGTTGTAGAAAACAAAAAGGATATAGATATAAATGACATTCCTATTCTAATTGATCCATGGAATAAGGATAGAGTAATTAATAACATATTATTTTTTATTGACGAAAATACTATATTTGATTGGAAGAACTCAAATGGTAACATTCAAAATTATTATATCAAGCCAATGAATATTATTATATGTAGAGGTGGAAATCACTCACAATTTGCCGCGAAAATCAAAAAACAAGGAATTACAACAATAACTGAAATCAGAGATTTTAGCAATATATATCAAAAAATTCATTTTAATGGTAAAAATTATATAGATAATAATGGGGAGATTATTACAATAGAATATAATAAAGATGAAATATTCTTTTATTCAGGATTGATTTTTGAGCTTGGTAGATACCTATTATAATTTAATATTTGCATTTATACTAAACTGAAAAAATATTTAGACGATAGAAATTAAAAACTCTATCGTCTTTTTTATACTCAAAATTAGGAGGTCAAGATGGTAAGGATAAGAAGTCCTACTAAAATAATTTAAAATAGATAACATTTAGCGATTGAAATATAAGTTCAGTCGCTTTTTTAATTGAAATTTATAGATTAAGGAGAAGAAATTAATGGATAGAGAAATGATAAATATTAATGCAAATTTAGTTAAGGAAGCTGAATTTTCTGAATTTGAAAAAGATGGGGAAAATATTCAAGTAGCAAATTTTGCTCTTGTAAAAAAATATGGAAAGGGCAAAGAATACACAAATTGCTCAGTATATGGAGAAAAGGTAGAAATTGTAAAAGAATTTCAAAAAGGAGATTTTATCCACGTATTTGGATATTTCAAAGAAAACAAAAAAGGAGATAAGGTCTACAAGAATTTTATAGTTAAATCACTAAACAAAATAGAAAATAAAGAGAAAGAAAACGAGGAGGAATAATATGGAATTTTTTACAGCTGGAGTTGGAGTTTTAAAGACACTTGTAACTGCAATTGGTGCAGGACTTGGAGCATGGGGAGTTATAAACCTAATGGAAGGTTATGGTAATGACAACCCTGGTGCTAAATCTCAAGGTATTAAGCAATTTATGGCAAAATAAGGACGGAATAACACAACAAATTCTCTAAAACAAATCACTAAATCAATGTAAGATTGAATGAAATCAATATTTATGCTATAATTAAATAAATCTAATGAAAAGAAAAAGAGGGATATTATGGCACTTAACTATAAACCATTATGGATACAGTTAGCAAAAAAAGGTTTAAAGAAAACTGATGTAATAGCTATGGCAGGGCTTACAACAAATGTTATGGCACAAATGGGCAAGGATAAACCAATTACATTTAAGAATTTAGAAAGAATATGTAAGGCTCTATCTTGCACTCCTAATGATATTATTAGTTTTGAAGATGAATTTGAACAAGAGATTTAAATTCTTATAGTTCTTTAAACTTGATTTATAAGGAATCAAAGAAAATCTTAATAAAGTTATCTAAAATTTTATTGAAATAACAGTAATGGATGGAGGCACGTGTATATACCAGATAAGAGTGGTAAGACTTTTACTATCTGATAAATTTGATATCACAAAACATAAGAATTACAAGTTACTGGAAGATTATGATTAAATATTAAGATATAATTATTTTTGGTAAAATATCTATATACAAACCATGGAGGTAGGCATATGAGGTCTTATGAAAGTAAGGAAGAATTAAAAAATGAGATTAAAAAAACTTTTGCAAAATATATTTCAGAGTTTGATAATATCCCAGAAGAATTAAAAGATAAAAGAGTAGACGAAGCTGATAGGACACCAGCAGAAAATCTTGCCTATCAAGTAGGTTGGACAGCTTTAGTATTGAAATGGGAAGAAGATGAGAAAAAAGGACTTGAAGTAAAAACACCATCAGATAAATTCAAGTGGAATCAATTAGCCGAATTATATCAATGGTTTACAGAAGCTTACGCTCATAAATCTTTAAAGGAACTAAAAGAACAATTAACAAAAAATATTGAAGATATTTATCTTATGATAGATGAGCTAACAGAAGAAGAATTATTTAAACCTCATATGAGAAAATGGGCAGATGAAGCAACAAAAACAGCAACTTGGGAAGTGTATAAATTTATTCATGTAAATACAGTAGCACCATTTGGTACATTTAGAACTAAGGTTAGAAAATGGAAGAAATTAGTACTTTAGTAACATAACTTTGACGTATATTAGAATAATTTGATTTAGACGATAGAAATTAAAACTATATCGTCTTTTTTTATACTCAAAATTGGGAAATTAAGGGGGTTGAAAAAAATTTTTATTGGTGGTATTATTAAAATAACAAGTACACATAAGTACACTTCTGGAACAGGAGGTGCATTATAAATATTGTTATAAATACCGATTCTAGCGAACCGATTTATGAACAAATCGAAAATCAGATAAAAAAACAAATTATGAATGAAGATTTGAAAACTGGAGATTCTATACCATCTATGAGAGTATTAGCTAGAAATCTTAAGGTAGCTGTAATTACAGTTCAAAAGGCTTATGAAAATTTACAAAAAGATGGATTTATTGAAACTATTCACGGAAAAGGCAGTTTTATATCAGCAAGAAATATTGAATTACAAAAAATAGAAACATATACAGAAGTGGAAGATTTAGCAAAGAAAATTGTCAAGAAAATACAATCAAGTTCTATTTCAATAGATGATTTGATAGATTTAATAAAAAAGATATATGAGGAGGGGCAATGATGGATTCATATGAAAATAAATTTGCATTAAGGGTATCTGGATTAAATAAAAAGAATAAAACAAATGATTTTTCTTTGAAAAATATAAATATTGAAGTACCTTATGGATCTATTGTAGGAAACATAGGAAGAAATGGAGCAGGAAAAAGTACTACTATTTCTTGTATACTTGGAATGTTTCAAAAAGATGAGGGAAAAGTAGAGATATTTGGTACTGAATATTGTAATCAAATAGATATTAAAAAACACATAGGTGTTGTTTTAGATGACCCTAACTATTCATTATTATTAACACCTAATGAGATAAATGAGGTAATGAAATTTAATTATAGTAATTGGGAAGAAGATAGTTTTAAAAATTATTTGAATCGATTTAATTTGCCAATAGACAAGAAAACTAAGCAATTTTCATTTGGAATGAAAAAGAAGTTATCGTTGGCTATAGCATTGTCTCATGAAACAAAACTTCTCATATTAGATGAAATTACTTCAGGGTTAGACCCAGTAAGTAGAGATGAGATTTTATGTATATTATTAGAATTTATAGAAAACCCAGAACACTCGGTATATATATCATCACATATTACAACAGATTTGGAAAAAATAGCTGATTATATAGTTTTTATGGATAATGGTAAAGTCGTGTTGAGTGAAGAAAAGGATGAATTGTTATATAACTATGGGATACTTCGTTGTACTGATACAGAACTAGAAAAAGTGGAAAAAACGGACATCATTTCATACAGGAGAGAATATGGGAGAGTAAATATTTTAGTAAAAGATATATCGAAGATAAAGAATAAGTATAAAGAATTTGTTGTGAATAAACCAAATTTTGATGAAATGTTATTAATATTAACATGGAAGGAGGACTAATATATGAAAGGTTTATTGTTAGAAATATATTATAAAAACATTAAAAACATTTTTATAATGAATGCATTTTTAATTTTAGCATGGATTCTAATAAATTTATTTGCTGACATACAAATGGTTGTTTTTGCGTATTTTGCAGTAGTAATCTTCGCTAACAGTTTGTTGATCCTTTTATCTCAAAGAAAAGATTATGATTTAAAATTATATAAATATGAATTCATGCTACCAATAAAAAGTAAAAATATAATACTATCAAAATATATAAGTCAAGTAGTTATTATTCTCTTTTCTATATTGATGTTGATTATTTTGAATTATATATCAATTTATCTAGGTAAGCATTATTTTGATTATGGAGCTTCAGACTTAATATCTTTGTTAAATGTTCTATTAGGTCTTATTTTGCAATTAGTATCAATCTTCTACTTAGCCATGTACTTTATTGATTTAGAGAAAGGTGATTTGTGGATGGTTTTAGGCTTAATTGGCTCTATAATGCTAGTATCAATAGAAATATTTGCATTAAATAGGCTTGGATTTTCTAAGTCAGGTGGAAATGTTGCACTTTGTGTAATATATTTGATAATATTTCTAATGTCTTTTGCATTGAACTCAAAAAAAATGGAAAATCTAAAATTAGATATTTAGGATGAATGATGATATATCTGTATTAGATATAGAAATAACAAGTATAATAAGTGATTATATTAAGATTCAGAGTTGCTGAAACTAAAATATGGTCTTGTGGTAAGGATATAAAAACTTATTAAATTAGAAAAATGTTAAAACATTAAATGATGAATATCCTAGGCGATAGAAAATAAAAACTCTATCGTCTTTTTTTATTGTAAGAAAGGAATTATATATGAAAAATTTAGACAAAATTAGACAAGAGTCAAAAGAAATAAAAGATAAAATTGATGATACAGAAGAAAGATTAAGGCAATTAAAAAATCAAGAAAATAAGATATTAAAACAAGACATAGTAAAAAGAAGAAAAGAAAGAACTCATAGGCTAATAACAAGAGGAGCAATCTTAGAAAGCCTTATAGAAAACGCAGAAGAACTAACAGATGAAGAAATAAAAATCCTACTAGAAGAAGCAACAAAGACAAAAGAATTTAAAGAAACAATAAGAATAATAAGAGGAAATTAATAAAAATAAAATAACAAAATCTCCCTTAGATTTTCTAAGGGCGCAATTATACACCCTAAAGGGTGCTTGCGTGTCTTTAGAGCCAAACCCTTGCAGGGAGCAACAACCATTCGCTTTTTAAAAGTCAAGGGTAAATAAACTCGCTAACGCTCGCCCTTGACTTTTAAAATTTGAAATGAAAGTAACAATTAAGCCGACATACTGAAACAACAAAAATTAATTCAGTAGTCGGCTTTTTCTATTTTATCATTTCAAAACGCTCATTCACAAAGAGGATATACAACTCTATTAAGCCTCCACCTAAAACAACAAAGAAAGAAAGACTAACTATAAAAAGTCAAGATGTAAAATGAAAAAATATAGGAATTGATATAGATAAAAACTGAATAAAAATAGGCACAACAAAAAGACCTAATATTTAATAAATTTTAAATATGGGATTCATAAGGTTTTTGCTCGTGAAATTGTAATTTTCTCAAAAGAACCTGCAAATGATAAAGGCTAAGCACGAGCAAAGATAGTCATTTACAGAACCTTTATCAAAAATTTGTAAACAGTTAAGCAAAAACTAACTTTGTTGTTGATATGGTTCATTCTTAGTAAGAACAGCAAAAATAGTATGACAAAGCTTTCTAGCAACAGCATTGGTTGCAACTAGATGATGCTTTCCCTCTGTAATTTTCTTTTGATAATAAGCTGAGAAAATAGGATCACAAAATTCAGCTCTAAGAGCGGATTGAAAAAGAGCACGCCTTAAGTAAGGAGAACCTCTTTTACTCATATGATTGTAAGTAGATTCATATTCTCCAGACTGAGAAACGCTAGCATCCAAACCAGCATAAGCGACAAGTTTAGAAGGATTAGAAAATCTATTAACATCACCAATTTCACCTAATATAGTAGCTGCATTAACAGAACCTATACCTGGAATAGTAGTAATTGGAGAATTAAGTTTTCCAAGTAAAACCTCAATTTCATTCTCAACATCAGAAACCTGATTTTGAATAAAAGAAATTTGCTCAATAAGCATTTTGATTTGAAGACTAAATGAGTCCAGGCAGAAATTAATACCAAAAGAAGAAGAAGCCTTTTTAGAAAGCTCATCAATCTTCTTAGAAGCATAGTTTTTCTTAGAAACAGATTCAAGAAAAGTACTCAAATCATCAGAATTAATATCCTCAAAATCAGAAGGAGTAGAGAAATTTGAAAGAATTTCTTTAGAAGTCTTACCAAAAATGTTGCTAAAAGAAGAAGCATATTCAGGGAAAACTTGGTCTAAAAGTGCAATAGTTTTTCTTTTAAGATCGCCAATTGAAGAAATAAGGTAGGACCTAAATCTGGAAAGATTTCTCAAAGACAAATAATCTTCATTAGAAAGTGAAGTCTCAACGAAATCTCCATATCTAAGAAGATCAGCTATTAAAAGAGAATCAATAATATCAGTTTTTCTCTTTCTGATTTCTATACCAGATCTCCAACCGTCAGTTTGGACAGGGTTGATAACACGAACAGTGAAGTTCTTTTCACAAAGAAACGAGTATAAACTTAGCCAATAATGACCAGTGGCTTCCATACCTATTTCAAGTTCATTTTTGAAAGCTTCTAGTTTAAGGATTAAACTCTCAGCACCATTAATGGAATTTGGAAAAGAAAAAGCCTTAAAAATAACTTTTTTCTTGTCATCAACTAATGAAGCAACATGAGTATTTTTACCAATATCGATACCTAAATAAAACATTTGAAACCTCATAAAAAGTATTTTAGATAGACACCTCAAAATCTAATAACGTTACTGCCTTATGGTATATACGAAGTACCCTGAAAGGGTCAACATCTAACTTATTCGTAAACGGTTAAAAGATTAGAGGACTCACTCTTTCAAGTACGAGATTAAATCTCAAGGAAGTGACGAGTACACTCTATCTAATAACAATATTATACAGTAAAACTGAATAATACTTAGTCGATAAAGGATTATAGGTTACCTTTAACAACCTAAATACATTATATAAGGAAGTGATAAAATGGCAGACAGTTTTCATTTTTCAGTAAACATAATATCAAGAGGAAAAGGGAAAAGTGCAGTAGCAAGTGCAGCATATATAAGTGGAGAAAAAATAAAAAATGAATGGGACGGAGTAACCCATGACTATACAAGAAAAGGAAAAGTATTAGCAAAAAATATAATATTACCTGATCATATACCAAAAGAATTTAACGATAGGTCTACCTTATGGAATAAAGTAGAAATGGCAGAAAAAAATTCTAATGCACAACTAGCAAGACAATTCATAATAGGACTACCAAAAGAATTAACTTTAAGTGAAAATAAAAACCTAGTTGAAAGATTTATAAAAGAAAATCTAACATCACAAGGAATGATAGTAGATTATGCAATTCATGATGAGAGTCAAGATAAAAATGGAAATATCCATTGTCATATAATGACCATAATGCGACCCATAAACGAAAAAGGAGAGTTCTTAGCAAAGTCAAAAAAAGAATATATCCTAAATGAAAAAGGAGAGAAGATTTTAAACAAAAATGGAAAACCAAAGACAAGAAAAGTAGAACTAACAACCTGGAATGATAAGGGAAATGTAGAAAAATGGAGAGAAAATTTTTCAGACCTTTGCAATGAATATCTAGCAAGAAACAAGATAGAAAGAAGAGTAGACCATAGGAGTTTTAAAAGACAAAATTCAGATTATTTACCGACAATCCACTTAGGATCAGCAGCAAGTGCAATGGAAAGAAAGGGAATAGAAACTGACAAGGGAAACTATAATAGAGAAATAAGAAAATATAATAACCTTGTAAAAACAATAAAAGAAGAGATAAAAACATTAAAGGGTTGGATAGGAAATTTATTAGATAACTTGTCTACTGCTTATGAAAAATTTAAGGATATAGAAAGAGATAAGGTAATAGACAACCCTAAACTTTTCAATCTAACAAATTATCTATTAACTTATTCAGAAATTCAAAAAGAAAAAAGCAAATATCTAAAAGGATATGCAAAAACAAATAAAGAAAAATATGACTTCAAAAAGCTAACGAGTGCATATAGTTATTTAAGAAAGAATAACATAGAAACCATAGGTCAGTTACAAACAAAAATAGAAACATTAAAGTCTAATAGTTACAAACTAAATAAAAAAGCAAAGACAATCCATAAAGAAATGGAAGATGTAGAAAAGAAAATTCTATACTATGAAATCTACAAAGCCAAAAAAGGAGTTTATGAAGAATATCAAAAGAAAAATATATTCACAAAAGACACCTTTTATAATAAACATAAGAAAGACATAGACCAATATAAAGTAGTAAGTGGGAAATTAAAAAAACTCCTATCAGATAAGGAAAAACTAAGTCCTAAAAAATGGAATGAAGAAAAAAATCTTTTAATGGTAAATCTTGAAGAAATAAATAAAGAAAAAGACAAGATAAAAGATGAATACCAGGAAATTAATCATATAAAATATTCAGTAGATTTTGTAAATAAAGAACTTGGCATAGACTTATCCATAGAAATAGATAAGCTAATAAAACAAGGAGAAAAACCAAGTGTAATAGCACAGATTAAAAAATTCCAAGACCAAGTCAATAAAGATAATGAATACAGAGAAAGTATGAAAAACAAGAAAATGGATCAAGAAAGATAAGTCCTGGTAAAAATATCTTATCCAAGCTATAATATGACCAAGAAAATAAAGACCGTTTTAGGAGGTAATAGAGATGAATAAAAGGCAAGAGCTAATAGATGAACTCATAAAAGCAGATGAAGATGGAACATACAAAACATATAAAAGCACAGAAGAAATAAAAGCGCTGAACAATGAAGAAGTGCAGATATTATATTCCAACATGAAAAACTATCTATCAGACAAAAGAACACACACAAACTACTAAAGGTGGAAAGGTAAAATGAAAGCAGACAAAGGTTAATTTATGATGGGTGTTTCAAGAAAATACTGGTCAATTTAACAAACCAACTGGCAAGTTATCCTTTATACTTTATATTGCTTTAGAAAAGAAATTTTAGGAGATTTTCTATTTTTAGATAAACATTGTTAAACTAAAAATCTCCTAATAGTAAATCATATAGTTTATTGAAGGGAGATTTTACATTTGAGTAATAGACCAGCTATTAAATGTCAATAAAAATTAAAAAAAGAATGTGATTATTAATACTAGATTAATTAAAAATTAGGTTGTATAGTATCAAAAAAACACTTGGAGGATATTATGAAAATAATACAACGATTTACGGCACTTATGCTATCTGTGATGATGCTTGCAACTTCTTATGCACCAGTAATAGCGAGTTCACAAAATTTAGATAGCTATTTAGTAGATGATACTAATACTGAATCAATACTATACACTGAAGAACAGCTGAGTGATATAAATTATGCTTTTTATTCAGCAGATGAAGATGAGCTTATTTATAATGATGAAGGAATTCAAACCAGGAGTCTATGGGATGTTTTAGATGTAGTTATGGCTGGTTTTAGCTGGGCAACTTTTTTAAATGATCCTAGTTTTGGAAATTTTGGTTGGGCAGTTCTGGATACAGCAGCATTATTACCATTTTTACCATCAAGCGCATACTTTAGACAAGGTGGAAAAATGGTTCCTAAAATGGATGAAGTTCTAAAATTTGCGAACAAAAGTTCAAAAAATAAAAGTATAGTAAAAAGAGCTATTAAAAAAATATCATCTTCTAAAGCAATTAGCTTGATTAGAAAAGTTGCAAAAGGGTATAACTTAGGAGATGATGTATTTAGAAACCACATTTTATATAGGCATGGTTTCAACAGTAAAGTAAAAGGAACATCAAAGTTTATTAAAAATTTCGACATAAAAAATGCGATAAAGAGAACTCTAACAGATGGAACTGCTACTGTAAGTGCAAATTCAAATAACAGATATGGATATGTATTTATTAAAAACTTTTATTCTAAGATTGGAACTGATCATGGTAAATCTTTAAATAGGCTAAAAGTAGTTATAAATAACAGAGGTCATGTTGTAACAGCATATCCTATAAAATAAAAAGGAGATATTATGGCTCTGGTAATAGTATCAGCAAAAAATATTAATGAAGCTAACGAGAAAAGTATAAATAAAAAAGATAAAAAATCATATATTATTGAGGATGAGGGTTTACAGGATTTCTTTTTTGAGTATAAAGATAGCTTTAGTTACTATGATATATACTATAAATTAGAACCATACGGAACATCAAAAATTGATAACTCTGATATTGTATATATAAAAGAGTTTGCAGAATCAGTAATGAATTTTATAGAAACAAATACTGAATTAGAAAATGAAAGTATAGAAAAATTTAATGTATCCTTATCTAAAGTTAAAAGATATATTAAAAAATTAATTAAGCTAACTCAATATGCAATAATATATAGTGATAACCTAATTGGGTTAGGTGACTAGTAGATAAAGGAAAAGATATGTAAATGAAGCTGATTGCTAGTATAACTAGTCGTCAGTTTTTTTATGTAGGTAATTATATAGTTTGAAAAAACAAATCCAAGTATCCAGATAAAATAGCAGATTACATTGTAGGATCAATTGTAATTTAACATATAATAAAATATTATCCTAAAACAAATAAAGAAATACAGATAATATATTCCAACATGAAAAACTATCTATCAGACAAAAGAACACACATAAACTACTAAAGGTGGAAAGCTATTTTAAGCTATTTAAAAGTATAAAAGGTACAAAGACCTAAGAAAGCTATAAAAACATCAAAATAAGCACTCCACCACCAACAACAATAAAATAAAAACAATCAAAGGGAAGTATAGAAAAATTAAAGCCTATACTTCCCTTTTTTTAATTCAAACAAAGGAGAGAAAGGCATGATAAACGAAGAAATAAGCAAAGAAGCAGGTCAAGCAGCACAAACCATAATAACATACACAATAAAGGCAGCAAAAGAATCAATCAACTTAGACAAAGAAATAAGAAAAAAGATGAATGAAACTTTAGAAAAAGCAAATGGCAACCTAAAAAGCCTTATGGGCGGTGAAATGAAAATAAAAGACCTATATAAAAAAGGACAACTAGAAAATATAAGCATAGATCAAAGCAATCTCAAAGACTTAAAAAAAGAACTAAACAAACTTGGAGTAAGTTTCTCAGTAATGAAAAACAAAGAAAGCCAAAACTATGAAATATTCTTCCAAGCCAAAGACATAAAAGTAATGGAATATGCCTTTAAACAAGTCATAGCCAAGGAAAATAAAAAAGAAAAAGAAAGTATCCTAAAACAAATAAAGAAATACAAAGACCTATCCAATAACAAGGATAAGACAAAAGAGAAAGTCAAAAGAAAAGTAAAAGAAAAAGTAAAACCAAGCAAAAAAGATATGACCAGAGAAATCTAAGGGAGTAACGAAAAGTTACACCCTTAGACACCTAAAATAACAAGACTTCCGAAAAGCAGAAGTCCAGAATTCCGAAAATCGGAAATCAAGAATTTCGATTATCGAAAATCAAGAAAGGAGCAGATATGGCAACAAACAAGAGATATTATTGGATAAAATTAAAAGAGGACATTGTCCTTAATGAGTCCAACCCATGTCCGACAAGAGATAGAGATAGAGAAAGATATAGAGATAGATAGAGAGAGATAGGGAGAGATAGAAAAGATTTAATATTTTTGGTATAATTATAGAAATTGACTTTGAAAATATGATGGATAATTGGCTTAAGAGCTGTAAGCTAAATGAAACAAAGATAAAATGGCTACAAGTTGTAGCCCCCAAAATATATAGGAGGTGAATTTTATGGCAGAGCAAAATAAGGAAATTGTAGTTATAGATGAAACTACAATTAAAAGTAAGATTTACTATATACGAAATCAAAAGGTTATGCTTGATTTTGAGTTAGCTGAAATATATGGGTATACAACGACAAGATTTAACGAACAAGTAAAAAATAATTCGGAGAAATTTGATGATGATTTTATGTTTCAGTTGACGAAATCAGAGTTTGAAAACTTGATATCGAAAAAATCGACATCAAGTTGGGGTGGTCGTAGAAAACTACCTTATGCTTTTACAGAGCAGGGTATTTATATGCTTATGACTGTATTAAGGGGAGAACTTGCAGTTAAACAGAGCAAGGCTTTAATACGAATGTTTAAGCAGATGAAAGACTTCATCGTTGAAAATCAAGATTTTATCAGCTCAAAGGAATTAGTTCAAATAGCAATTCAAACAAATCAAAACACAAATGATATTGCAAGGATAGATAGCAAGATTAACACATTAGCTACTAAAGAAGATTTAAAAAAGGTAATGGATAATTTTATAGACCCGGAAACATATAAACATTTCCTCTTGATGAATGGAGATAAGATAGAAGCTGATGTTGCCTATACAAAAATATATAAATCAGCAAAGAAAAGTATTTATGTTATAGATAACTATATAGGGCTTAAAACATTAGAACTTTTAAGAGCTGCAAGAGATAAGACTCAAATCATAGTCTTTAGCGATAATGTTAAAAACAAGGATATGCTTACAAAAAATATCTTAGATGATTTTAGAAAAGAATATCCTAATATAGACCTGAAACTGAAAATAGCGGGTAAAAAATACCATGATAGATACATTGCCATAGACTATGGAACGGGAAATGAAGCCTTTTATCTTTGTGGAGCATCATCAAAGGATGCAGGGAATAAGGTATCAACCATTACCAAGATAGAAGAATCTTCTAAAGATATGTATCATGATATGTTTAGTAAGATGTTAAATAATAAAGACTTAAAAATTTAATATATAATTATGTTAAATCATAGCAATATGTAAGGCGATAGAAGTAAAAAACTATCGTCTTTTTTTATTTGAAGAAAGGTAGGAGAGCATGGCAGATAAAAGAATGTTTTCACTAAAGATAGTAGATAGCGACTTATTTTTGGATATGCCACTAAGTAGTCAATGTCTGTATTTTCATCTATCAATGAGGGCAGATGATGATGGTTTTGTAAATAATCCTAAGAAAATCATCAAGATTATCGGAGCAAATGAAGATGATCTAAAAATACTCATTGCCAAAGGCTTTGTGATAGTCTTTGATCAGGGAATTATCGTCATTACTCATTGGAAGATAAATAATTTTATTAGAAAAGACAGATATAAGCCAACAATGTATATAGAGCAGAAACAACAGCTTTATCAAACGGAAAATGGAGCATATATTTCAGAAGAAAAAGTTGGTTGTCATTTGGTTGACCAAAGGTTGTCAAGTGGTCAACCCAGTATAGGTAAGGGTAGATTAGATAAGGTTAGTATAGATAAGGGGAGAGGAGAACAGTCCACCCCCATTTTTTATGGAGAATTCAAAAATGTAAGGTTAAGCAAAGAAGAATATAAGAACCTTAAAGAAAAATTAAACTCACACACAGAAATAATGATAAATAAACTATCAAGATACATGAAAAGTAGTGGCAAGACCTATCAAAACCATTATGCGACAATCTTAAAATGGTATGAAGAAGATAAAGAAAAACTAAGACATCAAGGAGGAAATAAAAAAATGAACTATGATGTAGGAGAATCTTTATAGATAAAAAGAGGTGGAAAGCCACTATTAAAGACTTTAAGTCTAAAAAGGTATCAAAGTATGCCAGAGATAATAAAAAGATAAATATGACACTTAAAAGGCGATTAGAAAATTAAAAATCTAATCGCCTTTTTTTATTGCATGAAAGGACAATCTATGACAAAAAGACAAATAAAATATATTGTAAAAAGAAATTATGATAATAGAAGAACAGACACAGACGCTTTTCTAAGATTAATAAAAAAATCAAGCAAATTAAATAAGACTAATGAAATTGAGTATAACAAATATAATATTGATAGTAATAAAAAAGAGTGCTATAATAAAAATAGTTTTAGAGAAAGTTGTGTTATTTCTGAAAACTCAAACAAGGAGGAATAGGAAATGATACAAACAAATTCAAATCACTTTTCATTCAAAGCTGCAATTTATTGCAGACTATCTAAAGATGATGAGCAGAAAGGAGAGAGTGCCAGCATACAAAACCAAAAGGAACTTTTAGAAAACTATGTAAAATCAAAAGGTTGGAGTATTTACGATGTATATATAGATGATGGATATACTGGATTAAATACAAATAGACCATCATTTCAAAGACTAATTAGAGATATTGAAAATAAGAAAGTGGATATAGTCATCACTAAGGACTTATCAAGGCTTGGAAGAAACTATTTGCAGACTGGATACTATACAGAAAATTTCTTCCCAAAGAACAATGTCAGATATATAGCTTTAAATGATGGAGTAGATACCTTTCAAGAAAACAACGAAATAGTTCCTTTTAAAAATGTTTTAAACGAGTTTTATTCAAGAGATGTTTCCAAAAAGATGAAATCTGCCTATATGACAAGGGCAAGGCAAGGAAAATTTATTGGTTGTCTTGCTCCAATAGGATATAGGAAAGACAATGATGATCCACACAAATTAGTAATCGATGATGAAACCTCATGGATTGTTGAAAAAATTTTTGATCTTGCTTTTAGTGGTTATGGAGTACAAGCAATTAGGAGAAGACTTTTTGAAGAAAAAATACCTACACCTACCTGGTGGAATAGAAAAAAAGGACTTAGAAATAAAAAAACTAAGTTAGAAATGACCGTAGATGGTGGAGAGTATTGGTGGGACTGCACAACCCTAAAAGAAATTATTGAAAACCCAGTTTATATTGGTCATATTGCTAGTCAAAAAGTTAATTATAAATTCAAAGTAGGTTGGTTATCCGATAAACCTAAAGAGGAATGGATAATAGTAGAAAATACACACGAACCAATTATTTCTGAAGATATTTATAATATAGCAAATGAAAAATTAAAGAGCAGGAGAAGACCATTCAAAAATAGAGAAGAAAGCATATTTGCAGGCATTGTGAAATGCCCCGATTGTGGAAAATCTTTAAATCTTGGAAGAAACAAATCGAAAAAAAGAGAAAAGTTACTCACTTGTAACACTTATAGAAGATACGGGAAGTCATTATGTAGTCAACATAGAATTTATTACGATACTCTTTATGAGATAGTGCTTAAAGATATTAGAAAAAATGCAGAAATAGCATTAAAAGATGAAAAAGAAATCATAAAAGCACTTGAAAAATCACGAGAAATTGATAATGAAGAAGAACAAAAATTTATCATGGATAAGATTTACGAAGATCAGATAAGAGTAGAAGACTTAACTAAAAAGATTGAAAGACTATATGATGACTGGCTAGATAATAAGATAAGTGAAAGCAACTTCCAAAAAATTCTTGAAAAATCACAGAAAGAACAAGACTATTTAAACCAAAGAATAGAAGATAATCAAAAATTGATTGTTAAAGAAGATCTTGAAGATATTAATGTCAAAAAATGGATTGAACTCATAAAAAAACATAGGGATATAAAGAAGCTGGACAAAGAAACCTTAAACGAACTCATCTCAAAAATCTATGTTCACGAAAAAGAAGTAGTGAATGGAGAAATCACCCAAACAATTGATATTTACTACAATTTCATAGGAAATACAGACACACTACAAGTATTTTACAATCTTTAATTAGGCATAAAGCAGCTAATGGCTGGTGGAGGAATTGTGTTGATTGGTATGAAGTTAATTCCACTACTTGCAAATGCTCTAAACTAGGAGCAGATCTATGTTTGGTATCTTTGATAAGCTGACTGAATTTTTTAAGGAGATGCTACTTGGAGGTATCAAAGCAAATCTTGAGTCAATGTTTTTAGATATAAATGACAAGGTAGGAGTTATTGCAACTGATGTTGGTAAAACACCAATGGGATGGAATGGAGAAGTATATAACTTCATTAAAAGCATTAATGATAATGTAATTGTCCCGATAGCTGGTCTTATTATAACGGCGGTCTTGTGTATTGAACTCATAAATATGGTTATGCAGAAGAACAATATGCATGATACAGATACTTTTGAGTTTTTCAAATACATTATAAAGATGTTTATAGCGGTCTACCTTGCAAGCCATGCCTTTGAATTTTCAATGGCAGTATTTGACGTGGCACAAAATCTTGTAAATAGGGCGGCAGGGGTAATCACTACTTCTGCCACTGTTTCAGGAGATCAGATTGTTGCAATGGTTGATACATTAAAAGAAAAAGACGTAGGCGAGTTATTAATGGTGCTTGTTGAAACAGGTCTAGTAAGGCTTGCAATTCAAGGTATATCACTTGTAATTACTCTAATAGTTTATGGACGTATGTTTGAAATTTATGTCTATTCATCAGTATCTTCAATACCATTTGCGACTATGGGAAATAAAGAATGGGGTCAGATTGGAACAAATTATATCAAGGGACTTTTTGCCTTGGGACTACAAGGTTTGTTTTTGATGGTATGTTTGGGTATCTATACGGTTTTAATAAGGACAGTTCAAATTACAGATATTCACGCATCACTTTTTAGCATTTTAGGATATGCTCTACTACTTGGACTAATGATGTTTAAGAGTGGAACAGTTGCAAAAAGCATTATGAACACACACTAGGAGGAATAAATGGATAAAAAGAAAAAATATATTTTGTTAGGTCTTGGCATTTTATCAGGATCTATTTTTGAAATTTTAAAAGAGAAAAGACAAAAAGAAGAAATCAACCTATTGAAAAATAAAATCAATAAACTTGGTCATTGTCATAATGAGTTTATTATGTACCAAGGAAAATACAACGATGACAATGATGAATTACTTGAAGAATTAAATGAAAGAGTTAGTTACCTAGAAGAAGAAACGACTTCTAACTATGACCACATTGTTGAAGTTTCAAAAGATATTGTAAGAGGAGATTAAAATGGCTTATGTACCAATACCAAAAGACTTGGATAAGATAAAAACAAAAGTAGCCTTTAATCTAACAAAAAGACAGTTAATAGGTTTTTCTGTGGCAGGACTAATTGGCATACCTACCTATCTATTTGTGAAGAAATATTTACCTAATGATATTTCAATTATTGTAATGCTAATAGTAACCTTGCCAATCTTTTTTATAACCCTATATGAAAAAGACACCTTAACTTTTGAAAAATATTTTAAGTTTTTCTATCTACACAAGTTTTATCAGCCAAATAAAAGGATAAGAAGGGAGGTCTACCTTGAAGAAAAGAGAAAAGCAAATCAAAGAATTAAGTCAAAGGCAAAGACAGTTAAAAGAAGACAAAAAGGAAGTAAAGAAATTAAAAGCAAAGATAGAAAATAAGAATAACTTGCTAAATATACTTCTAAAGAAAGAAAAGAAGAAATTCACGGTAGAAGATACTATTCCATATTTAAGAATGTTACCAGAGGGAATTTGTCAATTAGATGAAAAGAATTATTCAAAAACAATTGCATTTCAAGATATAAATTACCAGTTGGCATTGGAAGAAGATAGAGATTTAATCTTTAACCAATTTGCCAACTTTTTAAATTCCTTTGATCCAAGTGTCCACATTGAACTTTCTTATGTAAACCAATTAGGAAGAAATGAAGATCTTCAAGATGCAATAAAAATTGCTGATAAAGGAGACTTCTATGACGATGTAAGAAAAGAGTTTAGGGAGATGTTGAAGCTTCAACTTGCAAAGGGAAATAATGGACTTAAAAAGATGAAGTATATAACCTTTACCACAGAAGCAGACAATCTTGAGCAAGCAAGGGCAAAACTTAATAGACTTGAAGTAGATATCTTATCTAATTTTAAATCAATGGGAGTAAGGGCAGAAAGTCTTGATGGAGAGGAAAGATTAAAGTTAATCCACGATATGCTTAATCCTGATAAGAATTTTAATTTTTCATATAAGGATTTAAAAAAGAAAGAGTCAACAAAGACAAGAATTACACCAAATGTCTTTAACTTTACACCAGCAAATAATTTTAAGTTTGGTAAATATATTGGAGCAACAAGTCATTTTCAAATACTTGCAAGTGAGTTATCAGACAGAATGTTATCAGAGTTTTTAGATATTGATGACAATATTTATGTAGCCTTTCATATTGATGTTGTCGAGCAAGCAGAAGCAATTAAGCTAATAAAAAGAAAAAATACAGACCTAGATAGAATGAAAATTGAGGAGCAGAAAAAGGCGGTTCGAGCAGGATATGATATGGATATTATCCCGTCAGACATTAATACCTATGGGGCAGATGTTAAGGGAATGCTTTCAGACTTACAAAATAGGGACGAAAGGCTCTTTGTAGTTACCATAGTAATGATGAATTTTGCAAGGACTAATCAAAAATTAGAAAACACTATTGCACAAATCTCATCAATTGCAAATAGGCACAATTGCCAAGTAAAAAGACTTACTCATCAGCAAGAACAAGGACTTGTTTCAATCTTACCAATTGGAATAAATCAAGTGGAGATAAAAAGATTTTTAACGTCATCATCAACGGCGGTCTTTATGCCTTTTACAACAGAAGAGCTATTTATTGATTCGGCAAATTCCTTGTATTATGGCTTAAATGCCCTTAGCCAAAACTTGATAATGGCAGATAGAAAGAAACTTAAAAACCCTAATGGACTTATTTTAGGTACACCAGGTTCTGGTAAATCTTTCTCGGCAAAAAGAGAAATGGCAAATGCAATTCTTGTCACAGTTGACGATGTAATTATTTGTGATCCTGAAGGCGAGTATTCAAACCTTGTAAAACAATTTAATGGAGAAGTTATTAAAGTTTCGGCAAAATCAAAGGACTACCTAAACCCACTAGATATTAATATGAACTATGGAGATGGGGACGCACCACTAAAGGATAAGGCAAATTTCATAATGTCTATGCTTGAACTTGTAGTTGGTGGAAGTGGACTTACTGCTGCAGAAAAATCTGTTATAGATAGGTGTTTACCAAAGATATATCAAAAATATTTTGAAGACCCTATTCCTGAAAATATGCCAATACTTGGAGATTTATACGATATGCTCCTATCTCAAGAAGAGGGAGTTGGCAAGAAACTCGCAACAGAAATGGAAATTTATGTTAAGGGAAGTCTTAATGTATTTAATAATAGGTCAAATGTTGACCTAAATAGGCAACTGCTCTGTTTTGATATAAAAGAGCTAGGAACACAACTTAAAAAAATAGGTATGCTTGTAATTCAAGACCAAGTTTGGAACAAGGTTTCCCTAAATAGAGGAAGCAAGTCTACAAGATACTATATAGATGAGTTCCACCTTTTATTAAAAGACCCACAAACTGCTTCATATTCTGTAGAAATATGGAAAAGATTTAGAAAATGGGGCGGTATTCCAACAGGTATAACTCAAAACGTAAAAGACCTTTTAACAAGTCAGGAAATTGAAAATATATTTGATAATACAGACTTTGTTCTAATGCTAAATCAAGCATCTGGAGATAGGGATATTCTTGCTAAGAAACTTAAAATATCACCTTATCAGCTAAACTATATAACTAATTCAAATGCAGGTGAGGGACTTTTATTCTTCGGAAATACTATTGTTCCCTTTATAGATAAATTCCCTAAAGACACCATGCTATATAAACTGATGACAACAAAACCAGAAGAAGCTAAGTAGGTGTGATATGGATAAGAAGTTAAAAAAAGATTTCCAAAAGAAAATTATACGAAATAGGGACGCTCCTCAAAAGAATGTTGATAGTAAACTTGTTCATTCAGATGATTATACCAATAAGATTATTAAGACTAAGGATAGGTTTAAGGACAAAATAGCTGATAAGGAATCTAAACTTATCCATGAGCGAGTAAAGACAAGTTCGGAGAAAAAAGAAAAACTAATGGACTTTCAAAAATCTAAAAATAAAGAAAGAATCAAAAAAGAAGTAAGTGAAAGCAAGAATAAAGTTAATGAAGATTTAAGTGAAACTAAGGCAGAAAGTGTTTTAGAAAATATTGAAAACGATGGTTTTAATAAGAATGAAGAGCTTGATTATGATTATAGAAAGGTAGATTTTAATAGAAATCTTAAAAGAAGTAGTGATAATGATAAATTAACGACTGAGGATACAAATCCAAATGTTGAGCCTTTATCTAATAAGAAGTCAAAAAGTAAAAGACAAATTCAAAAAAACTTTCAAGATAAGATTACTCATAGTAAGGATAGGTTTCAAGATAAGATTAGTCAAAAAGAATCTAAAATGCTTCATACAAGTGAAGATAAACCTATTGAGACTAAGAAAAGTAAAAGAAGATATAGGAAAGAAAAACAGATTGAAATTAAGAATGATGAAAATGGTATAAAGTCTAATGATTTAAAGAGTAAGGGATTAAAAGATTACCAAAAGAGCCTTTACAAAAAGTCTATAGAAGTTAAGGAAAATACTACTTTAAAAGCTAATGAAACTGATTTTAAAAAAGATAACCAAGACTCTGCAATTGAAGAAAGATTTAGTGAAAATCTTAAAGAAGAAAAAGATATAAGTTCAAAAGAATCTTTAGCTCAAAAGAATATAAATAAGAAAAAAACCTATTACAAAAGGAAAAATTATGAAAGTGAAGCTCTTACTAGAAAGAAAATCAAGGATTTAAGAAAAGAAGTAAAAGCTGATGATGTAAAAGACTTCATAAAAGATAAGAAAATCTTAGAACTTGATAAGAAAAGAAAAAAGATAAAGGATAAAACATTAAAAGTAAATGTCAAAGATAAACTTGAATCAGGGATTTTATTATCAAGAGCAAAATCATCAGAGCTTGTAAGAGATTATCTAAAAGAAGGTTCTGATAATTCAGGAGTAGAGTCGGGAGAAAAGTTAGCTAATCTTTCATCTAAACTAAATCATGGGATAAGAAAGTATAAGCTAAATAAAAAGAAGAAGTCTATTAAAAAACTTTCCAACTTAGATAAGAAAATAAAAAAGAGAAAGACCAAGCTTGAATTTAGGTCGGGACTTGAAGAGTTAAGGAAGAAGGAAGACTATAAAAAGAAAAGTTTTTTTAAAAAGTTTTACCAAAGAAAACAAATGAAGAGCATGATAGCTAAAAAGCACGAAACAAGACTTGTAGATAAAGTTAAAAAAGCTATTTTAAGTTTAGGTAAGGCTTCTAAAGAGTTAATCATTAGAAAAGGTAAAGCAGTTCTATTTGTAGTTATAGGCTTAGGACTTGCTATATCTATATTTGTAGGTGGTGGAAGTGTTGGAATGAGTGGACTTTCTAACTCTGTAAACTCAGTAATGACAACAACATACCTATCACAAGACACAGTTCTAAGTGAAGTAAATCAAGAATTTTCATCAATGGAATATGACCTACAATCACAAATCGAAAGTGTAAAAACGAGTCATCCTGGATATGACGAATATATCATAAATAAAGAAGGAGAAATTGGTCATAATACCCATGAACTTTTATCCTATATAACTTCAAGATGTGGAGAAGTAAAATCAGCATCTGAAGTAAAAGGAATTCTAAAAGAGCTTTTCGATAAGATGTATAAGCTTGATTTTAAGGAAGAAATTGAAATTAGAACAAGAACAGTAGCAAGGACTAGATATGATAGTCGTGGCAATCCTTATACTAGCTATGAAAAAGAAGAGTACGAATATAAAAAGTTAATTGTAACTTTAAAGAAAAAAGAAATGGATGAAGTTGTTAGGGAAATTTTTAAAGATTATCCAGACAATGTAGTTCATTATGAAGCCTTACTTGAAGCTAAGGGGAATATGGGAGATGTTTTTGGATCAGGTAATGGGGACTTAGGAGAAATAGTAGACAATCCAAACTTTGGAAATCCTGGTCTTGCTTTTGATTCAGCTACTGCTAAAGCTTTATTTAATGAAGCAGAAAAACACATAGGCAAAAGATATGTCTTTGGAGCAAGTGGACCATCTAATTTTGACTGCTCAGGTTTTGTATGTTGGTCATTTACAAAGTCTGGAGTAAAAAGAATGCCAAGAACAACTGCATGGAGAATATACAAAGACTATTGTAATCCAGTAAGTCCAAGTGAAGCAAAGCCTGGCGATATTATATTTTTCCATTCAACATATAATAGTGGAACACCAATATCCCATGTAGGAATATATGCAGGGAATGGCATGATGATTCACGCAGGAGATCCAATTCAGTACACTTCAATTAATTCAAAATATTGGAAATCACACTTTTATGGTTTTGGAAGACCAAGATAGAAGGGAGATACTATGTGAATAAAAAACTTATAAGTATTAGGAACAAAAAGAAAAAGCTAAAAGAAAAACTTGATGATTTAAATGCAAAATATAAGGAAATTTGTGATGAAGAAATTCAAGTTGAAAATGAAGAAATAATTGTTACTCTAAGACGAAATAACATTAGTCTTGAAGAATTAATGGAGAAAATTAATGATAGAAAAAGAGAAGAAAAATTAAGAGAAAAGGAGATTTTTAATAATGAAGAAACTAAATACGATTAGACTAAGAGCCTTGTTTATGGCTCTTTTGTTAATTTTAACGACAACAACTCATTCTGTATTTGCAGAAAGTAATGAAGTTAAATTTGAAGATAAAAAGTTAGAAGAAGCTGTTAAAAAAACAATTAAGGTAGATAAGGTAACTAAAGAAAATATAAAAGACTTAGAAAAATTAACTTGTAAAGGTATCTCCAGTATAGCTGGATTAGAGTATGCGACAAATCTTAAAGATTTAGACTTTTATTATGGAAATGTTAAAGATCTTAGCCCTATTAAGCATTTAAAGAAGTTAGAAGGACTTCACTTTTTTGATAATGATATAAGGGATATTAGTCCAATTAGTGGACTTACAAATCTAAAAGTTTTATCAATAGGTGCTAATCCTATTAGCGATATAAGTCCATTAAAAAACTTAGTAAATTTAAAAGAGTTTCAAAGGAATATGAACTCGATTAAAGATTTGAGTCCAATTAAATATTTAAAAAATCTTGAAATGTTAGTTATTCAATATCAATCAACACCAGTTAAAGATATTAGTGTGGTTTCAGAACTTAATAAGTTAAGATATTTTTGCTGCTCAGATGGAGATGTTGAAGATATTACGCCCCTTAGAAATCTTAAAAATTTAGACACTTTGTATATTCATAATTCAAAATTAAAGGACATTTCTGTTATAAAAGAAATGCCAAAATTAAAAAGTTTTGGTGCAAGTGGGCAAAAAATAACACTTGTAGCAAAAAAGAGATATGAAAAAATTGATTTAAATAAAGTGATAAAAAGCATTGATGAAGGAGATAAAATTAATTTTTCTTTGGATTCTAAAGATGATGGAGTAAGCTTAACTGATGATAATATACTTGTAATAAATAATCCGTCTTTAGAAGAAGCAAAGGTTAAATTTAATATTTTAGAAAGTAAAAATCCTTTAGCTAAAGAATTATGGGGTCATATATTTGTTGATTTAAGTAAACTTCCAAAAGATGCTTCAACTCAAACTGATATGACAGGATCTGATATTGATGAGAAAGATAAAAATATCGAAGATTTAACAAATCAGCTTAAAGAATTAGAAGATAAAATAAAAGATTTGGAAAATGAAAAGAGTAAAGACCAAGAAAAGATTAAAGAGCTAACAGACAAACTTTCATCTTGTAAGGATAATGGAGAAAAATTAAAAGAAGAAAAGAAAAATCTTGAAGAAAAAATTAAGGAAAAAGATAAGGAAATTTCTGATTTAAATAAGAAAATTGAAGAAATTAAGAAAACTAATGACGATGAGTTGAGTTCTCAAAGAGATAAGCTTAATGACGAAATAAAGAAACTTCAAGATGAAAATTCTAAATTAAAAGATGAATGCTCAAAGACTAAGAGCGAACTTGCAGCTGAAAAAGAAAAGAATGAAAATAATGAAGAAAAAATCAAAGAATTAGAAGATAAGATTAAGTCCTTAGAAGATTTGATTAAAGTTAAAGAAAAAGAAATTGAAGGTAAGGATAGTAAGATTAAAGATTTAGAAAAATCAAATTCTGAGAAAGAAGATAAAATCAAGGAGCTTGAGAAAAACATTGAAGATAAAAATAAAGAGAAAGATTCTTGTTGTAAGAGAATTGAAGATATTAAAAAAGACCTTGATAGTTTAAAAGATTTATCAGAAAAAAGTAAAAAAGAACTTGAAGATAGGATAAAAGATTTAGAAGATAAGCAAAAATCAACTGATGAAGAGTTGAAAAAGCTAAAAGAAGAGTTAAATAAAAAATCTGAAGACTTAAAAAAATTAATCGAAGAAGAAAACAAAAAGAGAAAAGATGAAATTGATAAAGCTATTAAGGATAATGAAAAAGATAAAAAGAAACAAGAAGAATCTGACCTATCTAAAAAGCTTGATGAACTTCTAAATATCAAAAAAGAAAATGAAACTAAAAAAGAAGATAAGAAAGCAGATGATAAAAAATGGAACGAAATTCTAAAGGCTGATGATAAAAATATTTTAAATCAATTTGATCTAAATAAGATGAAAGATAAAGCTAAGGATAAAGACAAAGAAATTTCCAGGGAAAAAGAATTTGCAGTATTTCAAGTAGATAAAAACTTCTATAACATTATCGACCATAAGGGGAAAACTACTGTATACATGGACGTTAAAACTTATGTGGATGATGGAAGAACAATGATTCCAGTAAGATATATTGCTTACACCTTAGGTTTTAATGTTGAATATGATAATGAAACAAGGGAAGCTATTTTTTCAAATAAAGAGAATAATATCTTGGCTAAAAAGACATTAAGACTAAATATTGATACTGGAGTTATGAAAGATTCAGACGGCAAAGTATATAACTCAGATGTTAAGCCAGTCATTATAAATGGAAGAATTCACGCATCAATTTCAAATATTGCAAAAGCCTTTGGAGCAAGCCATGGAGATATTAAAGACGGAAAGAACCAAACTATTGAATGGGATAACCAAAGAAAAGCAGTCTATGTTTTTAAAAATGTAAAATAAGGAAGGAAAAGAAGATGATAAAAAATATTAAGCGAGGAGTAGCATTAAGCCTACTCCTTTTTACTTGTATAAGTCCAATTAATAGCTTTGCTATGACAAATGAGAATGTAGTCGAAAGTCAAAAAGAAAGCATTTATGAACCACAAAAAGAAGAATTTGAGAAGATGTTAAAAGATGATGTTTTTACACCATCAAAAGAAGAAATACCTTATCAAGATGTGCCAAGAATTCCTGATAATAAGAAAGAAAATAAAACAACACCAAATAATACAAATAAGACACCGATGCAAAAGACTCCTCTTGTAAAAGGTGGTAATACAAAGGCAGTAAATAATCTTGCTACAAAAGAAAATAAAGCAAGAGGAACAGTTACTGAAAATGTAGATAGGAATGGAAAAGATATTACACCAAGTGGAGATATAGAAAAAGATAAAGAAAATCCAGTAGATGTAAGACAATTTCTAACCTTTCAAACTAAAAGCGGCAAGACCTTGCATTTAATAGTAGATCATTCATCAAGCCAAGATAATGTAAGACTACTAACAGAAGTAGGAGAGCAAGACTTACTAAATATGATTGAATCAGAAGATAAAAACACTTTAAAGGTGGAAGAGCCTAAGAAAGAAGAAGTAAAAAAAGAAGAGCCAAAAATAGAAAAAGTAAAGGAAGAAAAGAAAAGCTCCATAGGTTCATTTCTAATAATTGCACTTGTAATAGGTGGAGTTGTTGGAGCAGGATATTATTTTAAAGTAGTCAAAGCAAAAGAGGATAAAATAATGGAAGGCTTTGAAGAAGACGATGAGGATTATATTAGTGAGTCAGAAGATGAATCTGACAATGAAGAAAGTCACGAAGAATCTTTAGATGAAGACGATGAACTATTATAATAATTTTTAAAAGCTTGAGCGAGAGAGAAATCTTTCGCTCTTTTTTATTGGAGGTATAAATGAAATTAGTAATAGCAGAAAAGCCAAGTGTAGCAGTTTCTATTGCAAAAGTAATAGGAGCAAAATCAAGAAAAAGTGGATATTATGAGGGTAATGGATACATTGTTTCATGGTGCGTGGGTCATTTAATTCAAATGGTAAGTCCAGATAAGATAGACGAAAAATGGAAGAAATGGACAATAGACACTCTTCCTATAATTCCAGAAGAATATATTTATGAAGTATCTAAAAGCACTAAGAAACAATATGGAGTTTTAAAGAAACTTTTAAACGATAAGAACATAGACACAGTAATAAATGCTTGCGATGCTGGACGTGAAGGAGAATTAATTTTTAGGCTTGTATATGATGAGGCAAAATGCAAGAAGAAAATTCAAAGACTTTGGATATCTTCTATGGAAGACAGTGCAATAAAAAGTGGCTTTGAAAACTTAAAAGAAGGAGACGACTATATTAATCTATACGATTCAGCAAAGGCAAGATCAATTGCAGATTGGCTTGTAGGAATGAATTTAAGTAGGTTATATTCTTGTTTATATAAAGAATCCTATTCAGTGGGCAGAGTCCAAACACCGACCCTATATTTAATAGCTAAAAGGGATAGTGAAATAAGTCTATTTAAAAAACAAAAATATTATACAGTCGACTTATCTTACAAAGATTTAAAACTTGTATCAGAAAGAATAGATAAAAGAGAAATCGCAGAGCAGTTATTAAATCTAATAGATAATGAAATCATAATAACAAATGTCGAAAATAAGGAAGCTACAAGAAGACCTGATAAGCCATATGATTTAACAACACTTCAAAGAGAAGCAAATAAATACTTTGGATATTCAGCAAATGATACTTTAAAAATTGCACAAAGCCTTTATGAAAAGAAGTTAATAACCTATCCAAGGACGGATAGTAGGTATTTAGCTGATGATATGGTGGAAACCATAAAAGAACTTTTAGTAGATCTTCACGAAGATTTTAAGATTAATGAATCAAACTTCCAGTCTATTTTTAATTCATCTAAGGTAACCGACCACTATGCACTAATTCCAACCTTATCAGGTCTTGAAAAAGCAAAAGA
This sequence comes from Peptoniphilus ovalis, assembly GCF_018919265.1. Classification (GTDB taxonomy): domain Bacteria; phylum Bacillota; class Clostridia; order Tissierellales; family Peptoniphilaceae; genus Peptoniphilus_A; species Peptoniphilus_A ovalis. The sequence continues at coordinate 368,280 of NZ_JAHLQO010000003.1, read as the reverse complement.
ACTATTAGATAAGGAAAGCAAAATATATAATCTAATAAAAGATAAATTACTAGCGTCTGTTTCGGATAATTTAATAGAATCAACTACAAAAATAACCTATGAATACGATAAATTTACATTTACTTCAAGTGGTAAAAGCGTAATTAATGAGGGATATACAAGATATCTAAAAGCTTATGTAAAAAACAAAGAAGAAAAGAACTTACCTAAATTATCTACTGGAGAAAAAATCAAACTTTCATCTAAAGAAATTTCAGAAAAGTTTACAAAACCACAAAGTCACTACACTGAAGACAGTCTTTTAAAGGTAATGGAACTTGCGGGAGTAGAAAGTCTTGATAAAAATATAGAAGTAGAAAGAAAAGGCTTAGGAACACCAGCCACAAGAGCTGGAATTATTGAAAATTTAATTTATAAGGGACTAATTAAAAGAGATAAGAAAAATCTACTTGTAACAGAAAAAGGCAATAGATTAGTTTCCATTGTAGAAGAAAGATTTAAATCAGCAAAGACCACATCTGAATGGGAGATGAAACTTGCAAAGATTAGCTCTGGTGAAGTAGACAAAGATGACTTTTTAAGAGAAATAGAAGATAACATAAGGGAGCTTGTAGATAGATACAAGAATAATCTAAATGAAAAGGATTAAAATATTAGAGCTTTTCGGTGGCATAGGTGCTATTAGAAAGGCTTTTATTAATTTAAAGATACCTTATGAAGTAATTGATTATGTAGAAATAGATAAGTCTTGTGTTAAATCATATAACGCACTTTATGGAGAAGATTATATAGCAAAATCAGTAGTAGGATATAAAGCACCTAATGAGAACATAGACTTAATTATGCATGGAAGTCCTTGCCAAGACTTTTCAAGAATTGGTAAAAAGAAAGGTGGAGTAAAAAATTCAGGAACAAGATCAAGCTTATTATTTGAAACAATAAGAATAATTAAAGAAATGAAAGATAAACCTAAATGGATAATTTGGGAAAATGTAAAGGGAGTCCTTGATAGAAATATGAGGGACTCCTTTTTTATTTATCTAAAAGAGCTAGAAAACCTTGGATATGAAAATAAGTATGAAATTCTAAATGCAATGGACTTTGGCATTCCGCAAAAAAGAGAAAGGATATTTGTTGTATCGTATTTTGGAAAAAATAACTTTTCTTTTGATAAGTTAGAAAGAAAAGAAACAAGACCCTTAAATGAATTTTTAGAAAAAGAAGTAAGTAGTCTATATACAATGACCCAACCCTATATGCTTAAATTCTTAAACAAAGACTTAAACAACTCTTTTAAAGGAAGATTAAAGATAATAAAAAACTATGCTTATACAATCACAACCAAACAAATGAGAGTACCAAACTCAGGAATAATTGATATAGGCAATGGAAAATATAGGTATTTAACAGAAAGAGAATGTTTAAGATTAATGGGGTTTGATGATAGTGATATAGATAAATTAGAAAAGGCTCATTTAAGAAGAAAAAATTGCACTTCAAGTAAGCTATATAGACAAGCGGGTAATTCTATTGTTGTTGATGTTTTAATGGAAATAATTATCGCAATAATGTGTATTAGTGCAAAATAGCAACTATAAATGATATAATTAATAAAGAAAGGAATTGAAAATGGACATTAAAACTTTTATTTCAAAATTTAAGAACCATCCAGTGCTTTTTGTAGGGACAGGTATGAGTTTAAGATATTTAAATAATTCATATAGTTGGGATGCTTTATTAAAAAAAATTGCTATGGATCTAACAGGTAGCAATGAATATTTTTATGATATAAAGTCTAAATATCATGACGATCATGGATATAAATATGATTTAATTGCATCTGATTTACAACATAAATTTGATGAAGATGTGAGAAATGACAGGGAAGGAAAATTCAAATATATAAATGACCAATTTTATGATTTAATGGAACAAGATATAAATATAAGTAGGTTCAAGATATATATTTCGAAAATTTTAGATAAACTTGACTATAAAAATATAGATGAACTTAACGAATTAAAAAAAGCAAGAAAAAATATAAGCTCAATTATCACAACAAATTATGATGTTATGTTAGAAGACATTTTTGGATTTAAACCCTTAATTGGAAATGACATATTATTGAGTGATCCATATGGTTCGATTTATAAAATTCATGGTTGTGTAACTGAGCCAGATAAAATAATTATTACTAATGAAGACTATAATAAATTTAATGAAAAATATGAACTTATTAGAGCTCAATTGCTTTCATTATTTATGCATAATCCGATCATTTTTATAGGGTATAGCATTAGCGATAATAATATTAAAAGTATATTAAAAACCATTTTCACATATGTAGATCCTAATTCAGATGAGGCTGAAAAAGTAAGACAAAATTTTTTGCTTGTTGAACATGATGAGGGTTCGAATAATATACAAGTTGTTGATCATGATATAGATATAGAGGGAATACCAACAATCAAGATTAATAAAATTAAAACAGATAACTTTAAAATTATTTATGAAACATTATCTAACTTACAGTTACCTGTATCAGCTATGGATATTAGAAAGGTTCAAAATGTTTTTAGAGATATAAAATCTGGAGGAGATATCAGAGTAAGCATTACAGATGATTTAGATTCCTTAAAGAATAATGAAAAAGTATTGGCGGTTGGTTCTGTAAATACAATTAGATACTCTTTTCAAAATACAAGTGAAATAATGAAAAATTATTTTAAGATAATTGAAGAAGAAAATTTCCAATTATTAGAAGTTGTAGATAAATTAGTAATACAGTCTCAACAGTTTTTTCCTATTTTTGGCTTTTCAAAAATAAATAAAAATATAAAAAGAATTGAAAAATTAAAAACTCAACAAAGCGATAAAATGAAGTCACTAGAAGAATCAATGAAAAATAAAGATTTTAAGAATATACCAAATACTATAAAGGGAATCTTAGATAGTGAAAAAATAGGAATTAGTTTAAAACCTAAGTTAATTGCATTTCAAATTCTAAAAGGAAATATTAAACTAGATGATGCAGAAAAATATTTCAAATCATTAAGTGAAGATGAGAGAACTACAACTGAATATAGAAGACAATTATGTGCATATGATATAAAAAAATATAAATAATAGATAAGTAACATGGACGATAGAAATTAAAATCTATCGTCTCTTTTATTGTCAAAAAACGGAAGGAGGAAGGATATGCAAGTAAATGATTTTAAGAATATAACCCAATCGATTAAGTACGAGATATTACAAGATGAAAAAGAGTATTTAAAACTTTTAAAGGTTATTGGAAATAATCAGAAGTATGATTTTGAAAGTCAGCTAAGTATATACAATAAAGAGCCTGAAGCGACTGCTTGTGCAACTTTTGATATGTGGAGAAAATATTTTGATAGAACTGTTATGAGAGGAGAAAAGGGTATTCCAATTTTAATTGGAAATGACCTATATAAAAAAGTTTCATATATCTTTGATATAAGCCAAACAACTTCAATGAATAGAAATCTAAATCAAGTAAATTTATGGCAGTTTGATCGTTATAATCATAAGGAAGCATTAGATGAATTAATTACGGATAATTCTTTTGAAACAAGTGATTCATTAAATGAAAATATATTTTCTTTAAGTCGCATTTATGGAGATGAGTATATAAATCTATTGCTTTCTGATTTAAGAATAGATATTGAAGATAGGCTAAGCTTTGAAAAATTTATGAGAGATTCCATTTCCCATGCAGTTGGTCAAAGATTTAATCACGACTATCCAATGGATATGGAAAATATTAAAAATAATTTTTTAAGACTTAATACAATTTCACTTGAATCGATAGGTATTGTAATTTCAAGGGTTAGTGAAGATATAATTGACAAAACAATAGAAAAAACTAAAGAAGTTGATAGGCGTAGGCTGCTGACAGAAAGGACTGCCGCCGACTATAATATAGATATAGAAGAAGATGAAGGAGGTAAAGATGGTTTACTTAGACGAGATGATAAGGAAAGAGAACTTGATGACAAGCGAGTTTTCAGAGATGGAGACACCAGAAGAGATAGCGATGAAGATAGAGGAGATAACATTGGATCAAATGGAGATGGACGAGGACTTCATAGAGAAATTTCCGAATCCGACCTACGCAGTCCTAAGACTATCCTATCTAGTGATGAGCGAGGACATGGAGAACTGGAAGAAACTTCAGGAAATGTACGAGGAGAAAACACTTTTGAATCATCTGAAGGAAATTCAAGTTCAGGCAATAGACTATATAGCGAAAGAGAAAGCAAAGATGATGAAAGCCTTGGAGATAAAGGACGAGAATCAGAAAGAGTACAAGGAAATGATGAACACATTGAAGGAAATGGCAATCAAAGAATACGTGGAAGTTTAGAAAATGAAATAAATTCTGATAAAGAAGCTGACAAGGCTTCTTTTTTCTATGCAAAAGATAATCCAAGCATTTTAATGACTGATGAAATGCTAGAAAGAGTGCCAAATCTTTACGCCCAAGAAAATATAAATCTAGCTGATAAAGAAGTTCATACAGCATATTTTATCCCATTTAAAAGCAATTGGACTTGGTACATGACTGAATATGATAGAGAAACAGGTGATGCTTTTGGTCTTGTCTTGGGAGATGAGCCAGAGTGGGGATATTTTAATCTTAATGAACTAAAAGAGCTAAATGCACAAAGATTAATCTTAGAAGATTTTCCAAAAACTTTTAGAGAGATTAAAGATACAGAGCTTGTAAAACAGATGACAAGTGAAGAGCTTGAAAGAGTTTTTAATGGAGAATTATCTTTTGAAAAAGATAAAAGCCTTGATTTAGATTTAAAACCTGGAGATAAGATATATTTTAAAAATAGGGAGTATCTTGTTGATGAAATTAGAGAAAAAGAAGATGGAAGTCATAGGTTAATCTTAAATTCTGATAGTGATGATATCTTCAAAAGTCCCTTTGTAGATTTTTCAAATGAAGAAGATTTGTTAAATAAGATAAGTCTTGAAAGACCTAAGTTTATTATAGGAGATGAAGTTAGATACAAAGATAAAAACTACACTATTACAAATTTTGACCAAATGAGTGGAGGACTTAAAACTGTAACTATAAAGGATAATACAGAATACTTAGGCGGAATGATAAGTGGTTCTGAAGTTATCCCATATAGAAATGATGCTTATCTTGATAATATCTTTGAAAATCTAACTTACACAAATGAAAAGATAGCCGTGAAAGTTGGGCGAGAATTTATTTTTGAGGATACAGATGTTTTTAAAGAGATAAGTCTAGTTGAAACTGGAAATGAAGTAGAAATTGACGGAGAAAAATTTAGTCTATACAAGGGAGAAACTTTTGAAGAAAGTAGAAAGCTTGATGAAATCTTAGATAGTGGAAAATATAAGATATATAATTTATCAGATCAATCTTTAGAAGATGAGATAGAAGTAGAACCTATACAAACATCTATCCTTGATTCATATAATCCTGAAATAGATGAGATGATGAATAAATATGATGTGCCAAGAGAATCTGCGGAAAATCTATTAAGAGGAAAAGAAGACTTAATAAATCAAGGATATAAGCCAAAGATAGATATGACCTTTGCTAAAAACTATGATTTAAAAAGTCATATCTATTCTGAAAATCTTACACCATCTGAAAGACTAGATAAGAATATAAAAGCAATTAAAATGCTAAAAAGATTAGATGATGAAAATAGACTTCCAAAAGAATACGAACAAGCCTACCTTGCTGATTACCTAGGTTGGGGTGGTCTTGCTGATGTATTTGATGAAGAAAAGAAAGGTCAATGGGAAGATGCTCGAAATATTTTAAAAGAAAATCTATCGGAGGAAGAATATAAAAATGCCAAAGAGTCAACTTTAACTGCCTTTTATACACCAAGAGAAGTAATTGATTCTATATATAAGACCTTGTCTGATATGGGTTTTAAGTCTGGAAATATTTTAGAGCCATCAGCAGGTGTTGGAAATTTTATAGGTAACTTACCTACTGAGATGAAAGAGTCAAAAGTTTATGGAGTAGAGCAAGACCTATTAAGTGGAAGAATTTTAGAAAAACTTTATCCAAAGGCTAATATTCAAATAAAAGGCTTTGAAGAAACTTCCTTTTCAAATAACTTTTTTGATATAGCAATAGGTAATGTTCCTTTTGGAGATTTTAAGGTAAATGATAGGGAATATAACAAAAATAACTTTCTAATTCATGACTATTTCTTTGCAAAATCAATAGATAAGGTCAGAAATGGTGGGATAATTGCCTTTATTACATCAAGTGGAACAATGGATAAAAAAGATGAATCGGTAAGAAAATATCTAAATGCAAGGGCAGAATTCTTAGGGGCAATAAGACTTCCTAACACAACATTTAAAGGCTCTGCTGGAACTGAAGTAACATCAGATATTATTTTTCTAAAGAAAAGAGATTCGGTTATAGAAAGAGATGATGATTGGATACACCTTGCAACTGATAAAAAAGGTCTAACTTACAATAAATATTTTGTAGATAATCCTAGGATGGTATTAGGGGATATGAAAGAAGTATCTGGTAGATTTGGAAATACTATCACTTGTAATGAAAAAGAAGACGAAAATCTAAAAGACTTAATGGATCTAGCAAGTAAGGAAATATCTTCAAATTCTAAATATGAAGAAGTCGAGCTATTGGAAGATGAAGAATTAAGTCTTCCAGCGACAGATGATGTTAAGAATTTTTCCTATACCATTATTGACGAAGATGTCTACCTAAGAGAGAACTCAGTCTTAATTAAGCAGAATATATCAGATAAAAATAAAGAGAAGATAAAAGATTATCTTGATGTAATGAATGCTTTGAAAGATGTAATAGAAAAGCAAAAGGATGATTTTTCAGACGAGGAAATAAAAGAGTCACAAGCAAAGTTAAATGAAGTCTATGATAACTTTTCTAAAAAGCATGGCTTTATAAATTCCCTATCAAATACAAGAGCCTTAAAGGAAGATTCAAACTTTCCTTTGGTTTCATCAATAGAAATACTTGATGATGAGGATAATTTTAAGGCTAAAAGTGATATTTTCTCAAAAAGAACAATAACAAGGGCAAAAGTAGTAGACCATGTCGATACTTCCCTTGAAGCCTTAGTTCTATCCATTTCACAAAGAGGTAATGTTGATTTTGACTATATGGAAAATTTAACAGATAAGGATAGAAATACTTTAATAAGAGAACTTGAAGGAGAAATCTTTTTAGATATAAAAGATTTTGATAAGACAAATAATATCATGCCTTTTCAAAATTTTTCTAATGATGATCCCTTTCATTTTAAATATGTAGCAGCAGATGAATACCTAAGTGGAAATATTAGAGAAAAGATTGGCTATTTAAACTCATATATAAATGAACTTGAAAGAGTAAGCGAACTTGTTCCAAGTGAAAAGAAAGATGACTTTTTAAAAGAAATATCTAAATTAAATTTTCAAAGGGAAAAATTACAAGAAGTTATGCCAAAAGAACTTACTGCATCTGAAATAAATGTAAGGTTTGGAGCAACTTGGATACCTGAAAAGGATATAGAAAACTTTACCTTTAATCTACTAAAAACACCTGGATGGGCAAGGTGGAATATAAAGGTGAAATTTTCTCCATTTACAAGCGAGTGGAATGTTGAGGGTAAGAGCCAAGACTCATCAAATGACCTTGCTAACATGACTTATGGTACAAGTAGAGTAAATGCCTATAAGCTAATTGAAAATGCCCTTAATCTAAAAGATACGAAGGTATTTGACCAAGTAATAAATGATGATGGGTCTAAGACTTCTGTATTGAATAAAAAAGAAACTATGCTTGCAAGTCAAAAGCAAGAACTGATTAAAGAAGAATTTAAGAATTGGATATTTGAAGATCCTGATAGAAGATATAGGCTAGAAAAGATTTATAATGAAAAATTCAATTCAATTAGGAATAGAGAATTTGATGGCTCTAACTTAACTTTTGATGGAATGAATACTGAAATCAGACTTCGAGAACATCAAAAAAATGCCATAGCAAGGACTCTTTATGGTGGAAATACACTACTTGCCCATGTAGTAGGAGCAGGAAAAACTTTTGAAATGGTAGCTTCTGCTATGGAATCTAAAAAGTTAGGACTTGCAAGTAAGTCATTATTTGTAGTTCCTAACCATCTAACTACTCAAATCGGGAGAGAGTTTATGCAATTATATCCGTCAGCAAATATTATGGTGGCCGATAAAAAAGATTTTCAACCTAAAAATAGGAAAAGATTTATTGGTAGGATTGCAACGGGAGAATATGATGCGGTCATCATAGGACACTCTCAATTTGAAAAAATACCAATGTCTAAGGAGTACCAGGTAAGGCATATACAAGACCAAATAGATGATATAGTTTCCTTTATTGACGAGAATAAAAGAAATAGAGGAGAAAATTTCACTGTAAAACAACTGGAAAAGACAAAGAAGAAACTTTTGGTAAGACTAGAAAAACTAAATGATGATTTTAAAAAGGATGACGTAATAACCTTTGAAGAACTAGGAGTAGATAAATTATTTATAGACGAAGCTCATAATTACAAAAACTTATTCTTGCATACCAAGATGAGAAATGTTGCGGGTATCGGTCAGAGTGAAGCCTTTAAGTCTTCGGATATGTATATGAAATGTAGGTATATGGATGAAATGACAGATGGAAAGGGCGTTGTATTTGCTACTGGTACACCAATATCAAATTCAATGACAGAGCTTTATACTATGCAAAGATATCTTCAATATGACGATTTAAAGGCAAGAGGATTAGAACATTTTGACGCTTGGGCTTCTACCTTTGGAGAAACAGAAAACACTTTTGAATTATCTCCAGAAGGCACTGGATATAGGCAAAAGACAAGATTTTCAAAGTTCTATAATTTGCCAGAATTGATGAGCATGTTTAAAGAAGTAGCAGATATAAAGACTTCAGATATGTTAAATTTGCCAGTACCAGAAGCAAATTTTGAAGTTATTAAAACAAAACCTACTGAGGAACAAAAAGAAATATTAGAAGCTATTTCAGAAAGGGCTGACGCTGTTAGAAATAACCAAGTAGAGCCAACAGAAGATAATATGTTAAAGATTACAAATGATGGTAAAAAACTTGCCCTTGACCAAAGATTAATAAATCCACTACTTCCCGATGATCCTAATTCAAAGGTAAATGTATGTGTTAAAAATATCTTTTCGATCTGGGATAAGACAAAAGAAAATTCATCGACACAATTAGTATTTTCAGATATGTCTACACCAAAAGGAGATGGAGAGTTTAATATCTATGATGATATTAGAAATAAGCTAGTGAATATGGGAATACCTAAAGAAGAAATAGCCTTTATCCATGAGGCTGACACCGATAAACAAAAAGATGAACTATTTGCCAAGGTTAGAAAAGGCGAAGTAAGGGTATTATTAGGCTCTACTCAAAAAATGGGAGCAGGTACAAATGTACAGAACAAATTAATAGCCTTACACGATTTAGACGTCCCATGGAGACCGTCTGACCTTGAGCAGAGGGCGGGTAGAATTGTTCGTCAAGGTAATGAAAATGATAGGGTAAATATCTTTAGATATGTAACAGAAAATACCTTTGATGCTTATTTGTGGGTGCGACATGAAGTCGCTTAATTTAACTGTTTGGCATGATGACCAAACCAACTATTCCGTTAGTTGAGCCGAGTATCGACTGCACGTAGGTGTGGTAAGCCGATATTAAAGTAACCCTACTTGAGGTAAAACCGTAAGGAAATACCGAAACTGCCAGCAACAAGGTGGTTAGGGAGCGAGGCTTGATAATATGGCTAACATATGTGAACTACTGATAAATGTCGTTAAGGTGAACAGGCTAAAGTTGCTGATAAGCCTGAACCAAAATGGTGTGTAGTCGGATAATCCTTTCCACAGTGGGATTACACGGACAAAAAGACTACCGGCAGAGAGGTAGAGCCTAAGTTATCAATGTTAATTAAGTGAAACATGGTAAGCCTGTACTATTGCCATAAGGCAAGGCAAATCGTAAGAAATGCTGATAATGGTGCAGGTAAAGGAGAATGGAAAAAGCGAATGCCATCTTGTAATGAGATGGATAGGGGTTCAAAATTTGCCTTAACTTGAAAGAGTGCAGACTTCCATTTGGTTTTTAATCACAAGAGAACTTGTAGAATTTTTGAAAGGAGAAAGCAAATGAACAGTAAAATGTGTGCTACTACTAACAGAGCTAAAAACTGGGAAAGTATAGACTTTTCTCTAGCAGAAAGCTATGTTAAAAAACTACAAATGCGTATTGTGAAAGCGTGGAAAATGAGTAAATATGGAAAGGTAAAATCTTTACAACATTTACTCACAACTTCATTTTATGCAAAAGCCTTAGCTATTAAGAGGGTAACTGAAAATCAAGGCAAGAAAACAAGTGGTGTAGATGGCGAATTATGGCTAACACCACAGGCAAAGTATAAGGCGATAGAAAAGTTAAATTTAAGAGGATATAAACCTAAGCCTCTTAGAAGAGTGTATATACCAAAGAAAAATGGTAAGAAAAGACCTCTCAGCATTCCTACAATGACGGATAGAGCAATGCAAACCCTATATAAATTTGCACTTGAACCAATAGCAGAAACTACTGCTGACCCTAATTCTTATGGATTTAGGACAAAAAGATGTACACAAGATGCTATCGAGCAGTGTTTTACATCACTTAATAAAAAGAAATCTGCAAAATGGGTACTTGAGGGAGATATAAAAGGTTGTTTTGATAATATAAGTCATGAATGGATATTAAATAATATCCCGATGAACAAGAAATTATTAAAACTCTGGCTTGAGTGTGGATATATAGAAAAACAAAAACTATTTCCAACAGAAACAGGAAGTCCCCAAGGCTCGCCAATATCACCTATTATTTCCAATATGGTATTAGATGGTTTAGAAAAAGCAATCAAAGAGAAATACCATAGAAGAACAGTAAATAAGAAAACATATTTCCCAAAGGTTAACTTTGTTAGATATGCAGATGATTTCATCGTTACAGGAGAAAGTGCAGAATTGCTTGAAAATGGTGTAAAGCCAATCATTGTAAAATTTCTAGCTAAAAGAGGTTTAGAATTATCAGAGGAAAAGACACTCATAACACACATAAATGACGGTTTTGATTTTCTTGGAGTTAATATTAGGATGTATAAAGATAAGTTGCTTACAAAACCATCTGATAAGAACTTTAAGGCTATTGTCGATAAAATCAGACGAATCATAAAAGATAATCCGTCAATGAAACAAGAAATTTTGATTAGAAAATTAAATCCAATCATTATAGGTTGGGTAAACTATCATAAATATAATGTTTCATCTAAAGCCTTTGAAAAACTTGATTATGAAATATATAAAAGCTTGTGGACCTGGTGCGTTCGTAGACACCCAAAGAAAGGTAGAAAATGGATAGCTAAGAAATACTTCCATACCATTGGAAATAGAACCTGGACTTTCAGTGTAGCAACTGGCGACAAAATGGAAAATGGCGAGAAATACTATCTTCGTCTTAAATATGCTACAGATACTGATATTAAAAGATTTACCAAGATACAAGCTGAAGCAAATCCATTTGATGAAAATTGGCAAATATACTTTGAAGAAAGAGAAGATTTAAAAATACGAAACGAACTTAAAGGACGTACAGTTATAAATAGACTGTATAAAACGCAAAATGGAATATGCCCTGTTTGTGGAGAGAAAATAACTATTGATACAGACTTTAGAGTACATCAAACAATTCAAAATAACATTACCCTTAAAACATTAGTACACCCTTGGTGTCATAGAAAATTGCATATAAATGATGAAGAAAACACGCTGGCTCTTTAATCAGGGCTTATAAAAACTTGAGCCGTGTGAGGGGAAACTCTCATGCACGGTTCTTAGAGGGGAAAGGGATAGTAATATCCCCGACCTACTCGACCAGACAATAGAGAACAAGCAAAAGTTTATTTCTCAAATTATGACTTCAAAAACTCCAGTAAGGGTTGCAGAAGATGTTGATGAATCAAGCCTTTCTTATGCGGAAATCAAAGCTTTAGCTACGGGCAATCCTCTAATTAAAGAAAAGATGGATTTAGATAACGAAGTTACAAAACTAAAAATGCTTGAATCAAACTATAAGTCTAATAAGTATAAGCTTGAAGATAAGGTCAATAAAATTTATCCTAAAAATATTGAAAATACTGAAAAATTAATTAAGGCAGTAGAAAAGGACATGGTAGATGTAGAACCCTTAGCTAGTGGCGAAAACAAGTTTACTTCTTTAAGTCTTGGAGGAAATACAATCTATGATAAAAAAGAAGCTGGAGAAAAACTATTAGAAGAAATCAAAAAGTTAAAAATTAATGAAAGTAAGGTTATAGGAAAGTATAGAAATTTTGATTTAGAAGCTTCATATAACTTCATGACTAATACTTACACCTTTAAATTAAAAGGGCAAGCGGAGTATTTTGGAGAGTTTTCAACTTCTCCTGATGGTAACATTACAAGACTTGATAATGCCATTGATAAAATGAATCTAAGACTTGAAAAGCTAAAACAAAATCTTGAATCTTACAAAGAATCTTTAGAAAATGCTAAAGTAGAATTAAAAAAACCATTTGAAAAAGCTGATGAGTTAAGGGAAAAAACTTTAAGACTTGCAGAAATAAATAAACTTTTAGATATGGGAGATGTAGAAGAATTAGAAAATGATTCACCAGTCTTAGAAGATTTAAAGAGGGCAATCATTGACTATGCAAATTATGAATTTTCAGAAAGTAATAGCTATGAAGATTTTGATAAGTTATATCCTGATTTAAAACACATTGGACTTGCCTATACAGAAACACCTAACGGTAATCATTCAATTCAATATGAGATAGACATTGAAGAAAAAACATGGACTCAGTATGTAGATAATGTTGCTATTAGAACAGAATCTTTTGTAGAAGAATATATATCTAATTCACAAGCTATTAAAGATATGACTGAAGCCATAAAGATGTCAAGTTTTGATGATCTGGTATCAGTAGATGAAGAAGATTTAAAGCAAGCTCTAGGACTAGAAATAGATGATGATGGAAACTTCTATGATCCACTTGCAAAAGATCTTGATAATGATGGAATAGTAGATAGGTATGACAATGACTTCAAAGATAGTGATTACTTTGAATCAACTTATGATGTAGAGGATAATCTTTACGCAAGGGAAGAAAAACCATCAATATTGGGACAAATATCAAAATTCAAATCAGAAGAGAAAAAAGAAAACACACAAGAAAAAAGTGAAAAAGAACAAGAAAGGTAAGGAGGGCAATTAGCTCTCCTAATTTTAATTTACGGAGGAAATTATGGAATACAAAGAAATGAGAGAAAATATAGAAAAAATGGCAAATGAAAACTATGAAGACCTAATAAAGGCAATAATTGGCTTTGAGAAAGGAATAGATGATGAAAAAGTTCTAAGTGAGATTTATAAGGAATATATAGATAACGACACCTTTACACTATTAAGTGAAGATTTTGATTATATGATTGATGAAATGAAAGAGCTAGGGAAGATAGGAGAAAATGCCAATGAACTCGAAGAAAAAGATGATTTAGTAAATATAGTTGGCAACATTGTAGGAGAAGTAGAAAATCTTGAAAGAGAAAATGCAAATGGAGAGAAATTTAAAGTAAGCAATTTTTCTCTTGTTTCTAAAGATGATGATGGAAACAAAGTCTATACTAATTGCTCAGCCTATGGAGATAAGACAAAAGAAGTAACAAACTTAAAACAAGGAGATTTTGTTAAAATATTTGGGCAAGTTAGAACAAGTATTGATAATAATGGAAAAGAGCATAAAAATGTGCGTGTATTATCTTCTAAGCTATTAAAAGCGGTTAAGGATATGGATAAAAGTAATAGTATCGATAATCTAAAAGATGAAATAAAGGAATTAAAGGCAAAAATTGAAGAAAGAGAATTGGATAAATACTACTCAGATTCTTTTGAACAATCAGCACAAATAGGTAAAGATATAAATAGACTAAAAAGTAAACTTGAAAAAGCTGAATATAAATTAGAAAAAACATCTAAGGGAAAAGAGAAAAACTCAATACTTGGAGCAATTGAAAAATTTAAGAAAGAAGATAAAGGGAAAGAAAATAAAAAGTCTAATCATAACAAAGAGCAAGAAATCTAAATACAGGCGGTCTTCGGACTGCCTTTTATTTTTTTGATTATTTAACACAATACATTAAGCCATTGAAAATAAACAAGAGTTCATGCTATAATAAGGTAGTTAATCTATACATTTGGAAAGGTTAAAATAAGAATTGGAGAATGATATGGCATTTTCATATAATAAATTATGGAAGTTATTAATAGATAAAAATATGAAAAAAACAGACTTACAATGTGCAATATGCACAACACCTAAAACTATTGCAAAGATGGGTAGAGATGAAAATGTGAGTTTGGAAACATTAGGAAAGATTTGTGAGTATTTTCAATGTGATATTGGGGATATTATTGAATATAAAGATGAAAGGGAACTAAATGAACTATAATCAACTTAGTATGGACTTATTTTTTGAAGATAAAACTAGAATAGTTAGAAAACCTCAAAACACTCCAAGGGTTATTTCGTTATTCAGTGGTTGTGGTGGTCTTGATTTAGGTTTTAAACAATCGGGATATAAGATTGTCTATGCCAATGATTTTGATAAGGACGCTCAAAGAGTGTATAGAGAAAATTTAGGAGAAATTGACGATAGAGATATATTAACAATAGATAATGATGAATTTCCTGAATGTGACATTTTAATAGCAGGATTTCCATGCCAACCATTTTCAACTGCAGGAAGTAGATTAGGGGTTGACGATGAAAGAGGCAATTTGTACCTTGAATGCTTAAGAGTTATAAATGCAAAACGACCAAAAGTTGTTGTTTTTGAGAATGTAAGAGGTATTTTATCAGTTAAAAACCAAGATGGTAGCAAGCTAATAGATACTATTAGAGAAAGTTTAGAGGAGCTTAATTATAATGTTGAAATCAAGTTGTTGAATGCTAGTGACTATGGAGTTCCTCAAAACAGATATAGAGTATTTATTGTGGCATTTGATTCTAAATATGACAAAAGATTTGTATTTCCAAGCCCGATGAGAAAAAATGAATCTCAAACGGTAGGAGCTGTTATAAATATTCCTGAAGAAGTTCCAAATCAAGTAAGTTGGGATTTATCTCCTCAGTCAGCGAGCATGGTTCCTTTTATTACAGAAGGAGGATCATGGAAAGATATTCCATATGAGCATCTTCCAAAAAGATTAAAAAAAATTAGGGATAATATGAAAAAGTATAGAAGTCCTAATTTTTATAGAAGATTTGCTAGACATGAAATTAATGGGACTATAACAGCTTCTGCTCAACCAGAAAATTGTGGCATTATACACCCTATAGAGAATAGAAGATATACGATTAGAGAAGTTGCAAGGTTTCAATCTTTCCCAGATGATTTTATATTTTTTGATGATACATCAAGTGATATTGTGGGAATGTATAAGGTTATAGGAAATGCTGTCCCACCGAAACTTGCTAAGGTAATAGCTGATGAAATTCTATATCAATTTTGGAATCATATTTAGGAGGGTATATGAAATATTTAAGTCAAAATTCATTAAAAGAAACCATTAATTATTTTACTGAATTCGATATGAAGTCACCAGAACAACTAGGATTATTTTTCTTCTTTAAAGGGTTAGGATTCAATACTAAAATTCCATATTATTATAAAAAAGTCGGAGAAATGAATTCTGATGAAAAAGAAAAATATAATCAAATATTGTTTAATCTTGGAGCTCTTTTTGATTTTAATGAGAAACCAGGAAAAAGGACTTGTCTATTCCCTTTTTCTATCTCGAATCCAGTTGATAAGAGTAGTTATTTTAATGGAGGGACACCATTTAAAAGTCTATTATCAAGAATAAGAGATACTGTAGATAATACCCTAATAGATACCTCAAAATATTTACGTGTTTCAGATGACAATACCGATAAGTTTAAGTTTGCAAGAAACTATATAGACATTTTATGTAGTGAGGCTTTTTTGAATGGAAAAAGAATAAGCTTAACATATTTTTCTGCTTGGTATATGCGATTTAGAGCTTTCGATGTAGATGAAAAAGCACAAGATGATGATTTGAGGAATGCGTGTATAGAGAAAACCTGTGAAGAATTAAACATTTCATCAGAAGAAATAAACAATATATTTATTGATGACAGAAAAACATTATCGTTTGTAAATACTGAGATTCATGGCAATGATTTAAGAGATATGTTGAGTTTTAAAGGTGAATTACCAGAAATATTTGCAGGTAACATTGATTTTGATTTATTAGGAGAACATATTGTGGATAGAGAATATATAAATGAAGTAGTTCAAAGTGTAGGGGACAATATCTCTCCTGACAATTTGTATGAACTTTTGCAAAATGCTAAGCAAGTAATATTACATGGTGTACCAGGAACTGGGAAAAGTTTTATAACAAAACAAATTGAATCAAAATTTGAAAAAGTTCAAACTGTTCAATTTCATCCATCAATGAGTTACGAACAATTTATTGGTGGTCATACTATAGATTTAGAAGGTAATTTAGTTACTAAAGCAGGAGTTTTTTTAAAAGCTTGTAAAGAGGCATCTGGAATGAAAGGTGACTATTTATTTATAATAGATGAAATTAATAGGGGTAATATTTCAAAAATTTTTGGTGAAACTATTCTTGTGTTGGATAGGGAGTACGAAGTTGATTTAGTTTCACCATTAAGATTAGACAATGGTGATATAATAACAGATTTGAAGATACCTGAGAATTTATATATTATTGGAACAATGAATTCTGCAGATCGCAGTATAGCATTTATTGATTATGCAATAAGACGAAGATTTGCTTTTGTAAAGTTTAATCCAAATTATAGTGTTGTCCAAAATAATTCAGAATATATGGGAAATTATGATGTTAAAATTTACCAAATTATGAAACAAATAAATTTAAGGATACTCGAAGTTTTAAAAAATGAGGATTTACTTTTGGGACAATCATTTTTTATGCCTGATTGGATAAAAAAACAAGGGAAATTTATTTGGACAGACGTTGATTTAAAGGATCTTTTTAACTATTATATTATACCTATTATTGAAGAATATACTTATGGCAATATCAATGACTTAAGAAAAATTGTAGGGGTGAATATTTCAAATAGAATTCAAGATACTGATAAGTTTATTAAGGAGTTAGTTCAAGAATTTTACCCTAGAAGTCAAGGATGATCTAATGGAGAAGGAAAGAGTTTTTATAGAACAAGGAAATACTATAATTATTAATTCGGAAGAATATGAGGTGTTAGCTGGAATATTCCAAGGACATAATATAACAATTGATCAATCAAAATTCAACAATGGTTTTGTAGAATTTCCTAAACAATATGTTGGGATTATAGAGTTACCTAATAGGATAATCATAATAAAACCGAAAGTTTTTGGATTAAACCTATCTCATATTATGAGGATGTACTATTTTGTTTTTTTAAATAATAAAGTGGATTTAGATGAGGACATCTTTGGTATCGATAATAATAAAAATCTATCAATATCTGAATTATTTATTAATGAACTTATGAAAATAATAAAAATCGGTCTCCCAATGCAGTACAAAGATTTTCAGACGACATCTAAGTTTTCTAATGGAACGCTTGATTTATTGAATACGGTTGTACGTCTCCAACAAAAAAAAGATGATCCATTTGCTGTCCATATAAGTAATTTAAGCAAAGATATCGAAGTTAACAGAGTTTTATATTTAGCTTATAGAAAAATATATGATTTAGTAAATGAGAATGTAAAAGGATTTTTAGATAGAAATTTTCAAAATATTTCTAGAATAGATAGAGTTCATAACAAGCCTATGGTTACAAGAAATATAAAATACTGTGAAAAAGCACTAACTTTAGCTTATATTATAATTAATGATATGTCAGTATCAGGGTTTGGAGAAAGCGGGTTTGGGGAAAATATTCTTATAAACTTTGATAAACTTTTTGAGTATTTTGTACAAAAGGTGTTGATTGTATATACTGATGATAATTACTTCACAACTTGGAATGAACCTCATTATTTTGGAGAATACAATAGTCCTGATTATGGAATAACTAATAAAACTTATTTACCAGATTTATTGTACAACTATAGGAAAACTCTTACTGGAGGTAAGTGTTCTTGCATTTTAGATATGAAAAATAAAACTTCTAGTCCATTTAGTAATGCTGATGTGTATCAGATGTGTTTTTATTCATCTATGTTAAAAACAAATAAGGTAATTCTGTGTTATCCATCATCGGAACCTAAAGAGTCCTTAGTTTTGAATCTAAGTAATGAAGGAATAATTCTTTCAAAAATTAATGCTGTATATATTAATTTAGCTGGTAACTCTTCAACAGAGTTTAAGAAAAATATATATAGTTTCATAAAAAAAATATATAGAATTATTGAGTAAGAGAAAGGCGTCAATCATGAATAATAAAGAATTTAAGATGAGGTTTGATAAAAATACAATAGACCATTTAGGAATTAAAAGCTGGAAATGAATATGACAAGTATTTTGGACAACCTATAGAACTATTAGTTTATAGCAAGATTCTCGATGTAAGAAAAGAGAAGAACAGATATTACTATTCTATGGCTCATCCTAACAATAAAACACAATATGCGGATAAAGATTTTCAATACATTTGTCTTATTGCAAAATTAACCAAAATATATCTAGATCTAACCTCTGAGAAAGAGGATAAGTTCTATGATTTTGACGACTATAAATTTGTATTAAACACTGGTCTTGAGACAGAAGACTTCAGTTCTATAAGTTTTTTAGACTTTGCAAGCATTATTGATAAGATTGACTATTACTATATAGACAATATTAATAACAATAAATATTATAAATTAATAAATGACAACAAGTTAGATAGAAATCAGCAGTATTTGGAAAATTCTATTGATTTTAAGATGGTAGCAGAAGAACAAACTGATTATAGAGTTTAAATAACCGTTACCAAAAATGTTTGGAGGTGAAAAATATAATGTGGAAAGATAGTGAATCAAAAATTGACTATATAGATTTTGAATATATAGCAGACTTAGTAAATTATATAATTTTAGAAGACAGTTTACTACCAGCAAGTATTGGGGTGTATGGCGATTGGGGTAGTGGAAAATCAAGCATTATGTCAATAAGCCAAAAAAGGTTGCAAGATAAAGATAATAAGGCTTTGGTTGTCAATTTCAACGCATGGTTGTTTGAGGGTTACGATGATATTAAAACAACTATTATTAACTATCTTTTAGACTCAATAGAAGAAAAGAAAAAGTTGGGAGAAACCGCAAAAGGAATCTTGCAAGGATTGAGGAAAAGTTTGTTAAATATAAACTTAATACCAGTCATATCAAAAGGTTTCTTTGCTGCACTATCTACATTTAGTACCAATCCATCTGCAAGTAAATCAGAATTAATCCTTGGACAGTCTGAGAATATAAAAGAGTTTATTAACACAGTTAAAGATAATTATATTGAGGCAACATCTGATGAGAAAATTAGAAATGAAATCTCAATGTTCAGAGAAAAGTTTGGAGAATTGATTGATACAACAGACATCACACGTGTAGCAATTTATATAGATGAAATTGATAGATGTTCCACTGCTACGATTTTAGAGCTTTTTGAGGCGATGAGACTATTTATGTTTTCTGGTAAAGTTGCTTTTATCTATGGAGCAGATGAAAGGCAAATTGCTTATGCAATAAAGCAAAAATACTCGGAAGATATATCGGATAATGGTTCAAAAATAGATATTGGTAAAGAATATTTAGAAAAAATCATTCAGTATCCAGTGCGTATTCCAAGAATGAATGTTGCTGAAACAGAGATTTATATAACACTATTATTAAGCGAGAATACAGTAGATAAAGACGAATTTTCATCATTAAAAATGGATTTGATCAAACAATATAGAGAAAAATTATCAAGTGTATCTTTACCGAAAGAAAGCAAGGACAATGTACTTATAGTTAAAAATTTTACATTAGCAAAAAGGATAGCAGAACTTTTAAATTCAGGTTTAAATGGTAATCCTAGACAGTTTAAAAGATTTTTAAATGAATTTGAATTAAGAAAAAGAACTGCTGAATTAAAAAACATTGAGATTGATGATCAGGTTTTAGTTAAGGTAATGGTCTTACAATATGTCAAACCATCAATATTTACAGATTTTGTTCAGCTACAACAAGAGAATAAATTAGATGAGATTTTGAGCTATTACCAAGAGATTGATAATGAAAAAGAATCTGATGAAGATCAAAATATTAAATCTAAAGCAAATAATCTAATAAAAAAGAAAAAGATAGATAAAAAATGGGAAGATGAATGGTTTGAGCAATGGGTTAGAATAGAGCCCAATCTTATAGATCATGATCTCAAACCTTATTTCTACTTATCACGTAATAAAGGGTTAGACTCAATTACATTCGGAAAAGCATTATCTAACGATGCTGTTCAAGTTATTAAAGCTTATTTATCAGGGAATGACATTGTTAAATTAAACGCTGAGGAAAATATTAAAAATCTTTCTTCTGTCGAACTTAACTTAATAGTCGAACAACTTTCTGAAGAGTTTATTAAACAGCCTGAGAATAAAAGGATTGGCGTATTTAAAGGTTTAATCGATTTAAGCACTAAAAGAAATGAGTGTGCAGATTTTGTAGTAAGAAAAATATCTAGTTTACCTTCAAAATATATTACTGAACCAATGAAGATATATGCTAGGAATCTAACAAATTTAACTATACCAGCAAGTAATAATATGAGCTCAGTTATTAATAGCTGGAATGATAAATAAAAATGGAGGTATGTATTGGGTACATCAAGTTCTTTTAAAGGGAAAAAAGGAAATGCATTATTACCAAATGACTTTTTACAAGAAGATAACAATAACGATGACAAAGACAATAAAAAAGATTTAGATAAGCCGAATTGGACATCAGCAAAAACATCCATGAGTAAATATATTTCTTCTGGTGGGAACATTGGAAGCTCGAAGAAAGTTGTTAGTAATTATATTGGGGCAAATGGTGGAGCTAAAGCTTTCTCATCAAGGCAAGGGATAAGTTCTGCAGGAAGTAATTTTTCTAATTTATTGAGTAGTATAACAAAAAATGGATTTACTACTACGATTGCTTCATTAGGAAATCAATTTAAAAATAAATCCACCGTAGAGTCTATATCACTTTTGGTAAATTATGTAGTAGAAAATTCTATATCAAAAGATGATATAGCTATAAGGACTGCTACAGTAAACACTTTGGAAGAAATGAGTTTATTATTAGGTGACAAAAATTCTTTAACTGAAATTGAATCAAAATACTTACTTCAATATTTTACTAGGGAATTAATTTGGCAATTAATGTTAGTTGATTACGGATACTCATTTGAAAAAAAAGGTAGCAATATTCAAGAAGCTATTAGGATTGAAAGAAATATTAAGGAATATATTCAAGCTTGCGTTGAGGTGGGATTTAACTCATATAAAGATGACTATTTCACCGAAGATTCATTTAATAAGATTTTAACTTCTTGCTTAGAGATTATGGAGGAATAAAATGAGAATATATTGTACAAATGAATCAATTGAGAACATTCCTGAAGGATTTGATGAAAAACTAGATATAACAAATAAAAAAGATATTGGTTTTAATTTTTGGGATAATTACATTAAGTTAGAGAAAGAATTTTCAAAATTAGCCATTGATTTATTATATTTATCTATTTTTGTTTTTGTAGCTGATCGAATAGTAAAAAGAGATACTCAAAATGATGGTTGGACTAGGACTATCAAACTAAATGTTCCTGTATCTGACATTGATTTTTGGAACTCTCAAAAAGTATTATTAACTGATATGTTGAATTTTTTAAGTGGGGACAATTGGACTTTTGAATTTAGACCCAAAACTGTATATCAAGAGCAAATATACTATTCATCTAAAAAATATAAAGAGCTGGATAAGAGGATCTATGATAAAATTTGTATGTTTTCAGGTGGTTTAGACTCTTTTATAGGAGCAATAGACTTACTTGAATATTCAACTTCTTCAATATTACTAGTCAGTCATTACGGTGGAGGAAAAGGAACTAAAAGCTATCAAGATGATATTTTTACAGCTGTAAAAGAAAAATATATGTTAGATGATAGAGATCAGGTGCAATCATACGTTGTTGCTAGAAATGGTAGAGAAGATACAACTAGAACAAGATCTTTTATGTTTTTTTCTCATGCAATTGCTTATGCTTCAGCTTTTGGGAGAAAAACACAGCTATATATTCCTGAAAATGGTTATATATCCTTAAATGTTCCTTTATCTGGAGCAAGATTTGGGAGTAGCAGCACAAGAACTACACATCCTTACTATATGAAAAAATTACAAACTTTAATAAATAATATGAATTTAGATATTAAAATCATTAACCCATATCAGTTTAAAACTAAAGGTGAAATGATGAAAGAGTGTAAAAATAGTAGCTTTCTAAAAGATCAGTATGTTAATACCATGTCTTGCTCACACCCAGATAATGGTAGATTTAAAAAAGAGAAGACATCAAAGCACTGTGGCGATTGCATCCCTTGCATAGTTAGAAAAGCAGCTATAATATCCGCTTATGGGAAAGATGAAACGGCGTATAGACATAAAAACCTAGAAAAATCTGAAGCTGGAATCTTAAATAGAAATGCTTTTTTACAAATGCTTGAAAAGCATAATCCAAAAAGAGCGGCTTTTGAGATACAGAAATCTGGTCCATTAACAGATAACTTATTTAAGTTTGCAGACGTTTATAATAGGAGTATAGAAGAGTTAGATAAAATAATCAATGAGGTAGATGTGAATGAGATTAATTGATTTTCATTGCCATCCAGATTTATATAATAACAATTTTAAAATATTAAACAATGGTAATAAAATAGTGTTTATGACAAATTTACCAGTTTTGTTTGAAAGATACTATCCAAAATATAAAGATTCTACAAATACTTTTTTAGCTTTAGGCTACCATCCAGAATTGATTGAAGAGTACCCTAATTACTTTGACATTTTTAAACGAAATTTGTATAAAACTAGGTTTGTAGGAGAAATAGGTCTAGATAATTCTGAAAGCAATAAAAAATCTTTTGAAAAACAACTGAAAATATTTCGAGAAATAATGGATGAGTGTAATAAAAACGATGGCAAGATTATATCAATTCACTCAAGAAAAGCTGAAAGTGTTATATTTGAAGAACTAATTAACAACAACAATAATATATATATTCTACATTGGTATACAGGAGCTCTTAAAAGACTACTAGATGGTATGATGATTAGTAAAAACATATATATATCTGTCAATTTAGATATGACAACAACAAAAAAAGGTAATGATTTAATTCAAAGTGTACCTATAGATAGAATTGTTTTAGAAACAGATGCCCCTTTTACAAAAGAAAGTAAAAAAAGATATGATTATAAAATCTTAGAAGATACTATTGCTCAAATAGCAAGAATAAAAAAATCTACTTTAGAGGATGTTACTATTCAAATTCAAGCTAATTCAAAGAAAATATTAGAATAGGAAGTAGTTACCTCTCTACTTCCTTCCCATAATAATTTTCATAGTTTTTTCTATATTGAATAAGGTCAGAAAATTGTTCTTTATTCAAAGAATACTCTTGCAAAAGGGTGTTCTTTTTTTCTTGCAATTTATCGAGTTTGGTTAATATTTCTTTTGTGTTTGGAAGTTTTTTATAGTTTTCTAAAATTTCTTTTGCGGCTATTTTATAGACGGAAAGTTCACTATAATACTCATCTGCAAATTGCTTATCTTTAGGATTTTTCTTGTAGTATTTATATATTTCACGATACTTATTTATAGTATTTATATTTTCCATATCTCGAGATAAACTCTTCATTTCAGCTTCAATCTTCTTTATTTTATCTAATAAGTCTTGTCTATCATCGGCAGATTTTTTGATTAGATCATCTAGTTGGGTAATTGAATTAATTCCTTGTTCTCTTAATTTTATTATTGAATCAGCCATTGTTTTGATATTGTGTTTTCTTGCCCATATTTCATAACCTTTAGAGGATTGTGCTTTTTCATTAGTAGATATATCAATAACATTTCCTACACGCTTTTTAATAGGATTAGCTTTATTTTTAATTGCTAATACTATTCTTTCTTTGATTTTTTCTTCAGTATAATCTTCTCCGATAGTCTTAGCTCTTGTAAATCTTTGCTTATCTTTATGACGAAAAGCAATGTGTTTACCAAACTTAATTTCATAATCAAGAGATTTCATATTTTCTAAAAACTCTTCCCATGAGTTAGACTTATTAATCATTCTGTCTATATCAAAATGCAGTTTAGACTTCCAAGAATTTCCTTTCTTATTTTGGTCATATTCGTACCAAGATTTACCTGCAGTTTTATATTTTCTTTTGTAAGCTTTATAATATTCATCAATGACTGAAAGCTTATTTTCTATACATAATTCATCACTTTGATACCTAATTTTGTGGTAAGATTTTTTGTTAGATTGGTAGCATTTACCAGTCTTGTAATTAACATTATTAAAAATAATATGGTTATGAATATGCCCTCTATCTATATGAGTTGCAAGAACAAATTCATAATCTTCTTTTAAAATTTTCTTACATAATTCCATACCAATTTCGTGAGCTTTTATAGGATCAACTTCTCCTGGTAGAAAAGATTGGATTAAATGTCTAGCCAAAACTGTACCTTTAGTATCATTGTCTTCTCGTGTTTTCATAAACTGAATATGGGCAGTAGATGGATGACATTTGAATGAAGATACCAAAATTTTTTCATCAGTTTTTTCACTCTTGGTAATGTAATCTATTGCCAAATTTAGAGTTGATTTTATAGGATGTATTTTTGTAATTGCCATACTAATCACCAGAACTTTCTTTTGATTTATTAAGAAGTAGGGAATGGATCTGCCATATTTCTCTTGATAATTTTTCTATCTGCTTATGCATTGATTCGATTTCATTTTTGTAAATAACACCAGTTGTATTAGTAGCTTTTGCGATCTGGTTTATATTGTTTGTTGCATTTGAAAGTAGCCATTGTAGGTTTCTAAATGGTTCTAAGTCAACTACATAAATTTCCTTTTCTAACACACATTTTCTAAGAAAGTGGGACATAGTTTTGCAATTTGCAAGCTTCATTTTCTTATCAAAAATTTCTTTTTCTTCTTTAGTTAGTTTTATTTCTATTCTTTCATTTCTAAGTCTATTTGCCATTTTATTCTCCTTTATAAAATATATTTCGGGGTCTTAGGGTTCTCCCTAACAAGGTAAAAATTAAAAAAATGGAGCATTCCGTAAAGGTTTGCTCCATTAATTTTTTCGTAAGTGTCCGTACACTTACTGTGCTTGCTATTAAAGTTATAAGCGTTAAGCGTGTATTTAATTTTATATCTAAAAACCTAATTTTGAAATTATAATAGCTCCAATAACTGCACCAGTAACTGTAGCAATTATACCGAATATCCACTTCATTATATAATTATGACTTCTTATCCTAGAAATAAAATGATTATAAGAGACTCCTTTATTTGTAAGATTTAAATGATAGGGGATATTGTCTGCCCAGAATGCTGTAATATAATTTCCTTCTTTAAGTGCTTTAAAAGAATTTCTAATTTTTAAATCGTCTGATGAATCTAATTTATCAAATTTATTAGTCCAATATTCTTGTTGTTCTTCCTCACTCAACTTTTTAACTTTTCTAATTTCTTTCAATAATTCCCAATCTTGTTTAATCATGCTTATTATCCTTAATGTAATAATTTTGAATGAAGTAATTTGCTATATAACCAGCTAAATAATCGTGCATATCAAGAATTTGATTATAATATTTTTCTTTTATTTTACCATCTAGCCATTCATCTTCAAAATTTTCAAACTGACTTGAAATATCCAAATATGTTTCTACATAAAACTCAATATTTTTGTTGGTCAATTTTTCTTTTACCTTGTCTAAGTCAATCATATAATCTCCTATTTTTTAAAAGTTATTCTTACTAAAGAGATTATAACAATAAATTAAATTTAAAAACTGTCAAAATTGTTTCAAAAATTTAATACATTTAACTTACTAATTTGTTTCTCCAAGTATAAATTTCATTCTACCTTTAAACACTGGAATACTAATCAAGAATACAATTACATAATGAATAAAGGAATTTATCATCATATTTTTTGTTATTGGTAATTGATGATAAGTTTGACCTATTATTTTAAAAGCACTTAGTGTGCTTGTTATAAAATCTAGTGCCAACCATAGTGCAACTGATGATCCTATAAAAGCAATTATATAGTTTAAAAGTTTACTGATCTTTGGTAGCTTTTGATCTATTAAAACTAGCAATATTACATAAATTATTACTACTGTAATTGAAAGGGGAATAGCTAATTTGTTATCTAGTTTATATTTTATGGATATATAAAATCCTAAACCTACAACTATAAAATCAATCAAAAATGCTGAGATTTTTACAGAGTAGGTAGAGATGAGATAGTAGAAAACTATTCCAGAAAGGATTAATAAAAAATATCCTGCAATAAAAATTCCCATAGAGTCTCCTAATAATAATCATCATGTTCAGGGCGATAGTTTTTAAGAAAATCTCCCTGGGGTGTATTAACATTAATTGGTTTATTAAACTTGCCCATTTTTGCTAACTCAGAAATTTTTAAATTTAGTAAATTTATATCTACGCCTAATTTTCCAGCGATTTCATAATCACATACTTGATCATTGATATTATCGAGGACATCTTCATCACTAATTAATAAATGAGCTGCAAAAATATTTGCTTCAGTTTCAAATTTATTTGTAGGGTTTAGCACTGTTTGGTCATGAAAAGCTCCGCCACTCATACAATAATCTCTGTGAAGTTGATCGTGACCTAATTCATGTGCTAATATAGTCTTTCTATTAAAATTTGTGTTGCTACTGATAAAAATAAATCTGTTTCTTTGAATATAATGGTACATTCCTAAAAGTATTTTTGTTTCAGGTAGATATACCAGGTTAATATTCAAAGCTTCTATTAATTCGATAGGATCTCGTGTCTTATATTTTTTTATAAGTCGATTAACCTTATCATATATATAGCGATTCATGCTCATATAATCACCTAATCTTTTTTCTTACGACCATATTTCTTATTTTCTCTTTTCGCCTCCCAATAAGCACGAGTAATAGCTTCAAAAGCAGCATCTTTATCTTCATCAGATATTTCTCCACCAGCAAATAAAGAGCTTAGACCTTCAGTTAATGCTCTAGCTTTTTCTAATTCTTTTTTGCCACCCATGTTATAAACTCGATTTAAAAACTCATCACTTTCTTCTAAAAGATAATTATAATCGCAGTTCATAACCTCAGCTATTTTTTTGTAAACCTCGACATCTCTTGGGTATCTTTCTCCGTCTTCATAATGTACAAGAGTTCTTGTACTTATTCCTATCATTTTTGCAAAATCTGCTTGACTTAACTTTTCTTTTTCACGAAATTCCTTTAATCTATCCGCAAAAGCCATAACTTTAACCTCCTGTACTAATGTGCATTTATAACTTTTAATACGAACAATAGTGCTTGAATTATTTTCCTGTTTGAGATATAATACAAACTGAACTTATATTCACATTATAGCACAAACATTCAAGTTTGTAAATAAGTTGTATTGGGGTGATTAGATTGAGAATAAGTAAAACTTTAAAGAATATAATGAACATGTATGCAGATAGCAACTTGAAATTTGAAGAGATCAGTTCAGCTGCAAAACTTATTTTAAGTTTATATAGACAAGTTACCTGGGCAGTAGATAGCAGGGCAAATTTTATGATGTTTGAGAGTAAAGAAAACTATGGATCAACTTCAGAATCTGCTTACTTGTATCTTTCTACATTTGCTCCAGAAAAAGTTGAAGAAAAGTTTAATAATAGAGTTTCCAATGTAATGGATAGTAAGCTTATGCTTTTAATAATTTATGATGCCTGTGTTAGGCTAAAAGTTTATCCAGAGTATGGAGAAATCTATCATAAGATTATTTATAACTACTACATTAATGAAAAAAAGATTACTGATGAAGCTTGTATGAGAAGTGTGTCTTTAGAGAGAACTGTTTATTATCAAAGAAAAAAGGAAGCAATTGCATTGGTTGGTGTAATAATTTGGGGATATACTTTACCAACTGCTATTAGCCAACTTGAAGACGGTCGTAGCATTGAAGAAATAATGAATATCTAAGAAATTAATTTATGACGAACTTATTGCGTACTATTTCCGAATGAAAAAAGTACCATATACGAATTTTATGTGTACTTAAGTGCATATATAATATCCATGATGGGTGATTTGCACCTAAATTTAATATTGGCATTTATTGACTGAAAGAATTTATTTTCTTTCGGTCTTTTTTTATGCCCAGGAGAATATATGCAAAAAATTAGAAGCCCTCCTTGTGTGAATTTCATTTTTAAACAAAAGAAATTCATGTCAACAAGGAGGAAAAATTAATGGACAAAGAATATTATTTATTTGTAGAAGGAAAGAAAGTAGTTGTTAGCAAGGAAGTATATCTTGCTTATCATAGTGAACTGAATAAAGAGAAATATCAAATGAGAAGAGACAGGTTAAATAACTGTTTCTTTTTTTGTTCCTATGATCATGATGGAAATTTCGAAGAAAATTTAGAAGATCTGGAATTTGATGTTGAAAAAATTATCGAAACAAAGGAAATGATTGAAGAAGTAAGAAGAGCTATTTCTAAACTCAATCCTGCTGAAAGAGACCTAATAGAAAGCCTCTTTTACAAAGAGGAAACAATTAGAGAAGTAGCTGCCAAACTCAATATATCTCATCCAGCCGTTATTAAAAGGCGTAATAAAGTCTTAGAAAAACTAAAAGAAATGCTAGAAGACTTTTAGATGAAAGTTACCAAGAGGGTCTAATTTTCACTGTTACTTATGCAGTGGGAATTGGACCTTTTCATTTAACCAAATTTATTTTTGAAAATTGGTTACCAAGAAAGACTTCTTTTCACTGTTAAGTATAAGAGGGTAATTTTAAACAATTTTGTTTCATCAAGATAAGTATTTTCTGATGGTCAAATTTTAAAAAGATTAATAACTCTCGATAAATTTTGAACCTTAACAATTGAATAGACCAAGACAAGACATTAATCATTTTTGGAGCGTAATAACCTATCCGCCAAGATCTTTCTGCTGAATAATTCGGCAAAACAAGTACTGCTAAGCTAAAAGCAAGGGAAGAAGAAAGGGAGCGATAAGTAAGAGTTTGAATATAGGGAGGGATACCCTATTCGCTATGAAGAAAATGAGGATAATGATACTTCTAAGGTTGAAGCCGGCTCATCCTGAACAGAGGCGGAGGTGAGATTCCTATGTTGCTAATCCAAGGCACTTGTCAATGTCAAAAAACTTTAATTTTATATTGTGAGGTAAAACCTATGAATACAAAAGAAAAGAAGAAATATAAACCTAAAGAGCAAATATCAAAAGAAGATTATTCTAAAAAAATTACTTACACTCAAAGTGATAAAGAGTCCCTCGACTTACTAGATATTGTAGAACTTTATTTATGTAGAGCTTGCATAAGACTATAAGATGGGGTGCTGACTTAAAAACTTGGGTGCGGTAAAATATAAATGGTAGAAGAACTCCTTAATGACTATTTGCCCAAATACAAATTAAGGAGGTTTTGTGATGGAGAAATTTGCTTGTATGTATCTTCGTTTATCAAGAGAGGATGGAGATAGCACAGAAAGTAATTCTATTTCAAATCAAAGACAGATTATCAAATCATATGCAAGGGACAATGATTTTAAAGTTGTTGCTGAATATGTAGATGATGGCTTTTCAGGATCTAATTTTGACAGACCAAAATTTAAGAAGATGATTCAAGATCTTGAAGAAAAGAAGTTCAAAACAATTATTGTGAAGGACTTATCCCGTTTTGGGAGAGATTATATCGAATCAGGAAAATATCTACAAAAGATATTCCCAGAAAAAGGTATAAGATTTATATCGGTAAACGATAACTATGACAGTGAAAATGCAGATGTAAGCGATACACACCTAATTCTTCCTATAAGAAACTTTATTAATGATTCTTATTGTAGGGATATTTCTATGAAGGTTAAATCTTCAAAAGAGATTAAAAGAAAGAATGGTGAATTTATTGGTGCGTTTGCTCCTTTTGGTTATAAGAAGGATAGCAAAAACAAACATAAGTTAGTCGTAGATACAGAAGTTTCACATATAATTGAAAGAATCTTCAATATGAAGATAGATGGTTATTCGTCTAAGGCTATTGCAGATTTTTTAAATAGCATAGGTTGTGTAACACCATCTAAGCATAAAGAAAATTCTGGAGATAATCATACTACTGGTTTTATTGTTAAAGACTCTAAATGGGACGCAAAAATGGTCAATAGGATTATTACAAACAAGGTCTATATAGGAGTACTTGAACAAGGGAAAACTAGAAAACTAAATTACAAGTCTAAGAGAGAAGTAGAAGTAAATGAAGAAGATTGGATTGTAATAAACGACTCTCATAAGCCTATCATTTCAAAAAGCATTTATGCTTTGGCTAATAAGATGATGCTCCGAGATGTAAAACAATCGGCAGATATACCACATATTTTATCAGGAATGCTTTATTGCAAAGATTGTGGATCTTCAATGGTTAGAAGAAAGGTTAAGTCCAAGAATGGATATAATATTTTTTATATTTGTTCTCACTATAATAACAAAGGAGATTGCACAAGACATAGTATAAAAGAAGACTATCTACTTGATATGACTCTTTTTGCACTTAAAGATTATTTAAAAAAATATAACGAACTACTAAGTCAAGTTAATAAGTTAGATGTATCAAAAGTTACATTTAATATTGATTTTGAAAGCTTAAACTCAGAAAAGAGAAAGTATGAAAGACTTAGACAATCTTTATATATGGACTTAGAAGACCAACTTATAACTTCTGAAGAGTTTGAAAGGTTCAGAAAAAATTATCTTATTAAAATCAGGGAAATAGAGAAACAAATTGCTACAAAGAAAAATATACTTGCTAACTTGCAAGAAAAGATGAAAAACAAGGACAGTTTGGTTTCTGAAATTGTTCCCACTGATTTAAGCAGTCTAAATAGGCTAACAATTGTATCTTTTATAGATAGAATTGAGATCGGAGAAAATAATGAGATTAATTTTGTCTTTAATAATTTGGAAACAGTTAACTTACTGAAGACCCTTATAAAAGAAGAAAGTGAAAGCAAGTCCGAAGTAAAGAAAAATTTGATTTCAATAAATAAAATATTTGGAAATGCTCTTGAAAACAAGACTCCAATGCAATTAGTTGGAGGTGTTTTATAATGGCAAGAACTTCCAAAAGATATATTGAAAAGAAAAGCGAAAAGATCGAAAGAAAAGTCTTTAAGGCTGGAATTTATACAAGACTATCTAACGAAAGAACAGAAGAGTGGAGAGAAAAATCATATTCCATAGAAACTCAAATCCTATCTTGTAAAGAATATGCATTAAAAGAAAATATAGATGTTTTAGAAGTTTATACTGACTATGAATATAGTGGGACAAACTTTGAAAGACCATCATTTCAAAATATGATGCAAGATATTAGAGATAGAAGAATCAATTGTATTATTATCAGAGATTTATCAAGACTTGGTAGAGAATATCTGGAAATGGGAAGATTGATTGATAAAGTTTTTCCATTTTTAGGTGTTAGATTTATTTCAGTTAATGATAAATTAGACACAGTCAAAGAAACAGATTCAAAGAAATCTTTTGAGGTTACTCTTAAAAATATTATCAACGATATGTATGCTAAGGATATTTCAGTTAAGATAAAAACCTCAAAACACAATAGGGCAAGAAACGGATACTTTATTGGTTCTGTTCCACCTTATGGGTACAAGATTAAAAAATCTAAAGAAGGTCAAAAACTTGTAATTGATGAAAATGTTAGATTTATAGTGGAAGAGATGTTTGATTTAACTCTTCAAGGCAAAAGCCAATATGAAGTAGCAAAGCATTTTAATGAAAGAGGGTATGCTCCTGGAATGATTTACTATAAAACTGGGAGAGTTTACAGAGAAAATGATGATCCTGAGTGGAACAAAGGAACAATTTCAAAAATGCTTACAAACCCAGCTTATACGGGGACTTTAGTGCAAGGAGTTAAGCAACAAAATCTTGCAAAAGGAATTAAACAACATTTTGTAGACGAAAGTCAGTATATAATTTGTGAGAATGCACATGAAGCAATCATTTCTAAAGAAGTTCACGAAAGAATCTTGCAAGAAAGACGAGAGAGAAAGAAAAATCATGTTTTCAGTTCGCCAATGCACAATTTTGAAAATAGGGACTATGAGAACAGATTTAAAGGTCTTGTAATCAATAATAATACTGGCAAAGAACTTAATAGAAGAACTCGTATCTATGGTAAAAATAAAGATAGACTTTACTATTCATTTCAGAATGAGAGATTTAGCGGAAGTATAAAACCCGAAAAATCAGTATTTATTATGGAAAGAGATTTGGATCAGGCTATTTGTGATAAGATTTCTGAGTTTATTATTAAAACAACTAGCAAGACAAAATTTGTTAATCGAATTAGAGCTAGATTTAATAAAGCGATAGATACTTTTAAGAAAGACATTGAAAATCTTAAAAGAAAAAATCTAAATGAAGAAAATATCATTCAAAAAGCCTACGAGGAATATAGTCTAGGCAAGATTGATAGAGATGAGTATCTATTGAGAAGAGAGATTGCTCAAAGTCATATGTCTACATTTGATAACGAGATTTCAGCAATTGAAGTTAATATATCAAAGCTTAAAAAAGAAAGATTAAAATCAACAAAATGGATAAATGATTTATATGCTTCAAAGAATTTGGAAAAGCTACCTGGCGATTTAATCCATAGCTTAATTGAAAAAATAATAGTTTATGATAAACACGAATTTGAAATAGTCTTTAAATTCAATATAGATAATTTGCTAGGAGGAACAGACAATGAATAAGATTGCTCTTTATATTAGATTATCCGTTGAAGATATGATAAAGACTGATGAGAGTGAAAGTATCATAAACCAAAGAGCATATCTAAACGATTATCTAGATAAAAATGAAGAATTTAAGAACTTCACAAGAGAAGAATATGTTGATGATGGATATTCTGGAACAAATGAAAATAGACCAGCCTTTCAAAGAATGCTTGAAGATGTAAAGAAAAATGATATACAGGCGATAATTGTAAAAGACTTGTCGAGATTTATGAGAGATTATATAACACTTGGAGATTATCTTGAAAATATATTTCCATTCTTAGGAGTAAGATTTATCGCCATAAATGATGGCTATGATAGTGACAAAGAAAAAGGAAATGGAACAGATTTAGATATTCAATTCAAGGGACTATTATATGATTTCTACACAAAAGATATTTCTGAAAAAGTAAAGTCATCTATGACCACACTTAAAAAGCAAGGAAAGTTTTTAGCTTGGAGTCCACCATTAGGATATATGAAAGATCCTAATGATAGACATAAAATCATAGTTGATGAAGAAACAGCTTGGATAGTAAAAAAGATTTTCAAACTTGCACTAGATGGTATATCTTCAAGAAATATAGCTAAGATATTAAATGAAGAAAAAATTCCAACACCATCAAAAAGAAAGAGCGAATTAACCAATCTTGACTTTGAATATTCAATAATCAGAACTGCGAAAAAACCTAGACCAACTTGGACTAATGGAAATGTAATAGATGTATTAGCAAATGAAAATTATACTGGAACTTACACTTTTAATATGCAAGATAAGTCAGTATTAAATCCGTCTTCTTTTAAATTCAAACCAAAAGAAGAGTGGGGAAGAGTTGAGAATAACCATGAAGCTATTATATCTAAAGAAGACTTCGAAAAAGTTCAAAAGATAAAAGAGAAGAATCTGTTTATGAAAGGTAAAAATACCGATTATGAATGGAGAAAGAAATCTCCACTACAAGGTTTTGCAAAATGTCCAACTTGTAATCATATTCTAGGGTGTATTCAATCAAAAAGAAAACGACAAGATGGAAGCATAAGAGTTCACACATATTTTACTTGTAGGATATGTAAGTGTAATAATGTAAAACACAAGAACTCAAGAGCAGGAAGTCTCGAAGAGAAAGTATTTGAAGCAATAAAAGAAAAGTATGGTTTAGAAGATTCAAATAAAGATGAAAAAGTAAAAGTTAAACCTATGGAAAAATCTATTGAAGATCTTGAAGCTAAGAAAATGCAAAATTTTGAGAAGTATAAATTAGGCAAGATGAATAGACAAAAATTCATTGACTCTAAAAATTTGATAGATGAAGAAATACAAGCAATAAAAGAAAAAATACAAAAAGCAAAAGAAGAAAAAGAAGTAATAGACAACACTAAGCTTACCAGAGAATTGATGGAAAAATATATAGACTCAGTATTCTGTGAAGGAAACGAAGTGTTGAACATAATATGGAAGTAGCAAAGGGAGTGAGCAATCACTCTCTTTTAAATTACATAACTATAACCCCTTTTTTGTCATAAGCTTGAAATGAGAGGGTATAGGTAATTTACTATTGAATGCTATGATTCAAGAATTACAATGTAAAGGAATCAAAGAGTTTTGTATGGATAGTGGATATTCCAATGCACAGAAAATATGGAGAAAAAGGTTTGGTGAACCTGAATATTTCCTAGAGAATTATTGGGCAGAGGGTCAACATCATCTAATCTGGAAAATTAAGATTTGAATATATCATGTAAAGATGAATTCCTATAAAAATCTCTACGAGTTATTAGTAATATGACAAGTTAAATGCGTTAAGGGATCAAATCTTCCTTGACAAATATAATAAAAACAAATATTATAATATGTAGTATTAATTAAAGGAGTTTTATCATATGAGGCATAGTATTTTTAAATAACTATTAATAAAATAGAACAAGTACATTTTCCATACTAGTTAATATTTGTATGGCTTGTTAATTGTACTTTTATTTAAAAATATTCTCATAATAATAAATTTATATTTTTATGTATTATAAGGCATTGACCAGATTAAAGATATAGCACGATTATGCTATATCGAATTGTATATGTCATATTTACTTTAAGCAGTTATATAAAAAATAAGTTCCCCTGTGAAGAGAGTATTTTATCACAGGGGATTTTTATATAATTATGGAGGTATAAAATGAAAATTATTAATATAGGAATATTAGCACATGTTGATGCAGGTAAAACAACTGTTACAGAAGGTTTATTATATAAAAGTGGGGCGATTAATAAAATTGGAAGAGTTGATAATGCTACAACGACAACGGATTCGATGGAACTTGAAAGAGATAGGGGAATAACTATACGGGCGTCTACAGTTTCATTTAATTACAATGATACAAAGGTAAATATCATAGATACACCTGGGCACATGGATTTCATAGCCGAAGTTGAGCGAACTCTGAAAGTGTTAGATGGAGCTATTTTAGTAATTTCAGCAAAAGAAGGAATTCAAGTCCAAACTAAAGTGATTTTTAATACTTTAGTGAAATTAAATATACCAACACTTATATTTGTGAATAAAATAGATCGAAAGGGAGTATGTTTGGATGAGATATACACTCAAATACAGGAGAAATTAACTTCTAATCTTGCAATAATGCAATCAGTTAAAATAAAAGATAAAGGTGATTTTGAATTGACAAATGTAAGGGATGATAAAGTAATTCAAAGTCAAATAATAGAGAAGTTACTGGATATAAATGATTATCTAGCAGAAAAATATATAAATGGCGATGTCATTGCAGAAAAAGAATATAATGATGTATTTTTGGATGAGATTAATAACTGCAATCTTTATCCTGTATTTCATGGTTCGGCTTTAAAAAATATTGGAATTGACGAGCTATTATTTGCCATTACTAAATATCTTCCTACCAAGAGCTATAATACTGAAGACCTTTTATCAGCGTATGTTTATAAGATTGATAGGGATGAAAAATCTAGAAAGATGACTTTCTTAAGAGTATTCAGTGGGAATATAAGGACACGTCAAGATGTTTATATAAATGGCACAGAAGAAACTTTCAAGATAAAAAGTCTGGAATCAATTATGAATGGTGAAATTGTGAAGGTAGATCAGGTTAATAGTGGGGATATTGCTATTATTTCTAATGCTAATTCTCTGAAGATAGGTGATTATATTGGTAAGAAATATGACGGGATTTTAGATATAAAGATAGCCCAACCGGCATTGAGAGCATCAATTAAACCTTGTGATTTAAGCAAAAGAAGCAAACTGATAGAAGCACTATTTGAATTAACTGAAGAAGACCCATTTCTCGATTGTGAAATTAACGGAGATACTGGAGAAATCATATTGAAGCTATTTGGAAATATTCAAATGGAAGTAATAGAATCACTACTTAAAAGCCGATACAAAATAGATGCTAGATTTGGTGAATTGAAAACAATATATAAAGAACGACCTAAGAGAAACTCTAAAGCAGTAATCCATATAGAGGTTCCACCAAATCCTTATTGGGCATCTATTGGACTGTCAATAGAACCACTACCAATAGGGTCAGGATTATTATATAAGACAGAGGTGTCCTATGGATATTTAAATAATTCATTTCAAAATGCAGTAAAAGATGCTGTAGAGAAGGCTTGTAAAGAAGGGCTTTATGGATGGGAAGTTACAGACTTAAAGGTAACTTTTGACTACGGATTATACTATAGCCCGGTAAGTACCCCCTCTGACTTTAGGAATTTAACACCATATGTATTTTGGGAAGCTCTTCGAAAAGCAGGAACTGAAATATTAGAACCTTATTTAAAATATACAGTTCAAGTTCCAAATGATTTCTGCGGAAGGGTTATGAGTGATCTTAGAAAGATGAGGGCTTCTATTGAAGATATAATAGCCAAGGGAGAGGAGACAACTTTAAGTGGAAAGATACCTGTTGATACATCGAAGTCCTATCAGTCAGAATTACTTTCTTATTCAAATGGAAAGGGTATATTTATTACTGAGCCTTATGGGTATGATATATATAATGGTGAGTCTATAACTAATGATATTAGAAATAATGATAATGATAGTAGCAAAGAAGGACTGAGATATTTATTTCAGAAACAAAGTGAAATTTGAAAGGAGCTTAAGTGCAATTATCAGTTAAATATGGATAAAACCTATATCTATAAAGGTTTTCACCATATGTACAAAAAAATGAACCATGGGATAAACATCAATACGTAAAACAAGAAATGGTGGTAGTATATAACTATGGATACTAAATAAGGTTTTATATATATGCTATAGCAGAGGATGCTTTAAGATCTTAGGAAGAGCTTATTATGTTTTTAGATGATTGGCTTAAACCAAATCGTGTAAACTACTCATTAAATCATTTAACAAAAATATTTAAAGAGGAGCTAGTTAATAATTAATATTATAACAATACATGAAATCTTTTAATAAATCTTAGTGGTTCAGATATAAAAGTCTGGGCCGTTTTTTTTATTTCCCTAGAAAGGAGGTTACCTGCATGGTAAATGACGAAGTCAATAATAAGGCTATAAATATTGAGATTAAGGTTGCAGAGTATTCAGCAAAAGCAATCTTTAAGGCAATTAAAAAGATTATGGAAGATGCAGCTGAAAAAAGCCAACCACTTGCTGACTATCTTAGTGAGAAAAGGAAGACTAATTCAAGGAGACTTAAGGATATGGTTAAAAAAGGTCAGCTTGAAAATATTGAACTACAAAAAGGTGAAGTCAAGGAACTTAAAAAACAACTTAACCGATATGGAGTAAGGTTTTCTGTAATGAAGAATAAGGAGGCAGGACTATACTCTGTATTCTTCCAGGCAAAAGATACTAAGGCTATGGATCTAGCCTTTAAAAAAGCTATAGAAAGATATGAAAAGAAAGAAAATAAGAGAAATTCAACAAGGGATATTTTAAATAAGTTTAAGGTGAAAGTGAAAAATACAGTAGTTAAAGACAAGGTGAAAGAAAAACACCAGCAACAAGAAAGATAAGGAGAGAGGCATTTAAGAGAAATTTTAGATGTCTTTTTTTATTGAGATGAGGTGAAGTGAATGGATTTTGATTATTTCTATGGGAGAGACGCTGAAAGCTTTAGGTTTATCCGCTTACCTATAGTTCTTATTGAAGATGAAACGTTTAAAAGCCTATCAATAGATGCTAAGGTGCTTTATTCCATGTATCTGTCAAGGAGTACCTTATCTTATAAGAATAACTGGGTAGATGAAAATGGAAGGGTTTATATCTACTTTACTGTTGAGGAAACAGCCGCACAACTTGCTTGTGGTATTAAAAAGGCAGTAAAACTTATTAAAGATCTTGAGAAGATTGGTCTTATTACAAAAAAGAGGGCAGGCCAGGGTAATCCTACTAAAATTTATGTCAAAGATTTTATGAGTATTTTTAGAAATGAAGAGCTTAGATCAATCAAAAGGGAAAATCAAGACTTGTCAAAAGGACAAGTCAAGAATGGTGATTTTGATAATTCAAGAGTGGCAAAAAAGGAAAGTCTAGACTTATCAAAAAGACAACCTAACCATCTATGAAAAGAACTTAAGTGATCTTGACCTTGAAATCCTTTCAATAGAAGCTCAAGCTGAAGAGGAAATAGGATTATTTGATAATCTATTTTCCAATAAAGACATCAAGCTAGATGAAGATATTGTTCAGAAATATATTGAACGTATTGATATATATGATAATGAAACTATAGAAATTAGCTTAAAAGGCTTTTTAGGTGGAAGGGAGATGAGGTCAAATGATTAATACTGCTATTTATCTTAGAATATCCGTACTTGAAAAAGGGAATCTAGGGCATACAGAAGACACTATAAATTCTCAAAGAAATATTATAAAGAACTTCATCTTTAATGACCAAGAGCTTAAAAAGACAAATATAGAAGAATTTATTGATGAGGGCTATAGTGGTAGCACTACTTCAAGACCTGGCTTGGATAAGCTTCTTTTAAAGGTAAAACAAGGAAAGATAAACTGTATCATTGTAAAGGATATGTCACGATTTATGAGAAATTATATAGAGATGGGAGATTATCTTGAAAATATCTTTCCTTTTATGGGGATCAGATTTATAGCAATTAATGATGGCTATGATAGTTCAAAAGAAGTTGGAAATGGTGTTGAACTTGATGTTCAATTCAAGAATCTTATGTATGACTTTTATGCAAAAGATGCTTCTGCTAAAGTTAAGGCAGTAAAGAAAACTTTGAATGAGCAAGGAAAAATACAATCATGGAATCCACCATATGGCTATATGAAAGATCCTGAGGACAAATACAAGATTATTCCAGATGAGGAAACATCTTGGGTGGTAAAGAAGATTTATGAACTTTATCTTGAAGGTCTATCTACAAGGAAAATTAAGGATTATCTCAATGAAAACGAGATAATTACACCAGCTCAAAGAAAGCTTCAGTTAACCAAAATGGACTACTCAAACAGATACACAACAATTAAGGACAATCCAGCGTGGAACTTCTCTTCCGTAATAGATATTCTGGCCGATGAGATTTACACAGGAACTTATATCTATAGCCGAGTAGATAAGTCATTAGTTAATGGAACAAAAGAAAAGAGTAAATATCTCCCTAAAGAAGACTGGGGAAGAGTCGTTAATAATCATGAGGAGATAATATCTAAAGATGTATTTGATGAGGTTCAGGAGTTAAAAGCTTCTAAGCGTTTTAAGGACAAGAATACAGATTATAAATGGCACAATCACTCACCATTACAAGGGTTTTTATATTGCCCTGAGTGTGGTCATGTTTTAGCAATGACAAGATCAAAGAGACAAAGGAAAGATGGCACAGTAAAAGAACATCGATATTTTAGATGTCGTTATTGTAA
Source organism: Peptoniphilus ovalis (assembly GCF_018919265.1). GTDB lineage: Bacteria > Bacillota > Clostridia > Tissierellales > Peptoniphilaceae > Peptoniphilus_A > Peptoniphilus_A ovalis. The sequence continues at coordinate 328,089 of NZ_JAHLQO010000003.1, read as the reverse complement.
GAATGATGGAGTAAAGATAATAGGGTCTAATGCTGATAAAGTTGAACCGTTAGTATTAGAAGCGATTAAAGTTAAATGTGATATTTCTTCTGAAATACAAGAGCAGAAGAAGTATCTAATTGACTCTGATGTTCTCATACAAGATTTAGAATCTAAAAAGCTTGCTTCTTATGAGAAATATAAACTAGGAAAAATGACAAGACTTGATTTCATAGAGGAAAAGAAAAAACTTGATGAAGAAATTGATGCTTTGATAAATGAACAATCAAAGAAAGTTGTTCAACAAGCAAATATGCATGAAGAAAAGTTAACAAGAAAGCTGATGGAAAAGGACATCAAATCAATCATAGTTAGAGGAAATCAGATTCTAAAAATTGAATGGAAGTAAGCTAGAAGAGGGTGACATAACAGTTGCCCTCTTTTAATGCCTAGAAGCACTTATTTTTACATATTATATCGGAAATATTTTTTGATTCTATTTGTAAATATTAACCAAATTTTCAATAAATCTATATAATTTAAATCTAATTAGCTATAGAATAATAGTATATATTATGACGTAAACTGTTACTACAAGTTTATAAGAAGATTTTAAGGTAATAAAATGGAGGATAGATATAAATGATCTATTATTTTTCTGGTACGGGAAATACCGAACATATTGCTAAGAAGTTGACAACTAAGATTGGTCAAGAATTTATTCTTATTACTCATGAAACTATTACAGATAAAGATGAGCGCACGATTATCCAAACTCCACTTTATTTTTGGTCTATGCCACAAATTGTCAAAGAATATTTATCAATGATTACTTGGAAAAAGAAGATGAATTAATTTTTATTCTAACTTATGGAGGATCTTTAGGAACAGGAGATTTAGCCATTGAGAAGTTGATAAACCCAGCACGATCAAAAGTATACGAACTATCAATAGAAACCAATTATATTATTTTTCATGAAATGGACGATGAAAAAACGATAAAAAGTAAACTCAAGAAAGCCGATGAAAGTCTTCTGAAAATCATCGATGATTTTGAAATAGGTTTTTTAAAGAATGAGAAAATAAAAATCGTTATTCATCAAGAGAATATCCAAGAAGAAAAACTAACTAAAGATTTAATCGAAAAATATATTGTGTCGATTGTAGTTAGAGGAAATGAAATATTATAAGTAAATTTTAGATAATAGCTAGTATCCAAATTCAATAAACTATCAAAAAGCTGTTGTTGAAGTGGATACTTAGAAGTGATATAATGAAAAAGAGAAAAATAGTTTCTCTAAAAATTAATGTATTAAAGATGCATTAATAATTTAAGGAGGACATAATATGCAAATATATGGTGGCATTTATCATATCAGATTAAGAAACAGTTCATTAAACCAATCGATTAATTAACCGGTTATAATGAACTAAAAAAGGTTCATTATAACCAGAAAGGTAAAGGTTATAATGAACAGAAAAAGTGTTAGATTTGGACAAAATTTTGTAACTTCTATTAATGATATAAACAAAATATGTAAGAAGATAGACGTGAATTCTAATGATGTTTATTTTGAAATTGGTCCAGGTAAAGGGCATTTTACTCAATACTTTGTGGAAAGGGCTAAACAGGTAATTGCTATTGAAATAGACAGTGAATTAATTCCTATATTAAACAACAAATTTTCAGATCTAGATAATATAAAAATTGTTAATCATGACTTTATGTCTTATGAATTACCATCTACATTTAAGTATAAAGTTTTTGGAAATATTCCATTTAATTTGAGTACTTCTATTATTCGTAAACTTAGTTTAGAAAAATATGCAGATGAGATTTACTTAATAGTGGAATTAGGGTTTGCAAAAAGATTAAAAGACTTAAACCGTAAAATGGGCCTAATGTTAGCTCCATTTTATGAAATTTCAATTTTATACAATATTCCTAAAAGATATTTTCATCCCATACCCAGTGTTGAGGTAGTGCTGATAAAACTAAAAAGAACTTCCTATAATATGTCCATGAAAGAATATATAAAGTATGAAGACTTTATAGAAAAATGGGTAAAAAAGGATTATAATGTTTTATTTACAAAAAATCAGCTAAAACAAGCAATCAGATATGGAAATATTGATAATTTAAGAATCCTAAAAGTTGATCAAATTCTATCCATATTTGAAAGTTACAAATTATTTAATGGGTTAAAGTAATATAATATTTTAAAAAAGCAGTTGACTTAATAAAGTTGACTGCTTTTAATTTTATTATCCATTAATATAATTATTGTCATTAGCTTGACACGAGAGGGAAGTGGTGCGTTCCTAGTTAGGGCAATGACTGATGCAATGGATGATTGTGAAACTGAAGAAGAACGTGAGGAAGTTAAAAGAAATCAAATTTATGGAATAGAATATGAAGATGGAGCATTTGGACTTTCTTCAACAAATATGCTTATTCATGGCGATGGAAATTCAAATGTAATTCAAGCATCAATGTTTGAACGTGGAGAATGGATAAAAGATAAGAATATAAATGTCGTTCTTATGAATCCACCTTATAATGCTACGAGAAAATTTTGTGACCCAGAATATGTAAAAAATTGGGGGTCAAGCAAAAAGGAAGATCCATCTAAAGGTTTCCATTTTGTAGAATATGTTGCAAGACATATACCAGCTAATTCAAAGATAGCGGTATTATTACCAATGCAAGCAGCTATAGGAAACAGTGGAGATGTGAAAAAATTTAAAAAGAAGATGCTAGATAATTATACTTTAGAAGCTGTTTTTTCACTACCAAATGAAATGTTTTATCCAGGTGCTGCTGCTATAGCTTGTTGTATGATTTTTGATTTATCTCAAAAACATGAAAGATCTAATAAAGAAACTTTTTTTGGCTATTTTAAAGACGATAAATTTATAAAAAGAAAAGGTCTAGGTAGAATAGAAAAAACTGATTCTAATGGAAATAGTTTATGGGCTAGTACAAAAGATGAGTGGCTTGATTTATATAAAAATAAAAAAGAAGTTCCTGGATTATCTGTAATGAAAAGAGTTACTTGGAAAGATGAATGGCTTGCTGAGGCATATATGGAAACTGATTATACAACATTAGAAGAATCAGATTTTCAAAAAGTTCTTAATGATTATTTATCTTACCTAATAAAAGAGGGATATATTTATGAAGATTGATTTTAATAACTGGAAAACTTTTTTATTTACAGAAGTATTTATAATTGAAAAAGGATTTTATAATAAAAAACCAGAAGAGTCAGGAAATGGAACGATACCATTTTTAGGGGCTACAGATAAAAACAATGGAATTACTGCACATTATACTATAGATGAGATTGATTCTGCATCAAAAACAGGAAAATTACCAAATGAATCTCTAAATAAAAAATATTTCCTGGAAAATCAGTTTGTGTAACAAATAATGGCTCAGTTGGATATGCATATTATCAAGAATCAGAATTTACTTGCAGTCATGATGTAAATCCACTTTATAGAAAAGACGGTGATTTTAACTATTTTACTGGTTTATTTGTAGCCTCTATTATAATGAAAGATAGGTATAGATGGGGGTATGGTAGAAAATGGCGTCCTGAAAGAATGATTAAGTCTAAAATTAATTTGCCTGCAACAAAAAATGGAACTCCTGATTGGGAATGGATGGAAAAATATATGAAATCATTACACCATAAACCCATCAGAACTAAAAATTCAGAAAATCAAAGTCTTATAATTGTCAATAATTGGAAAGAATTTTATTTGCACAAATTATTTAAAACATCGATGGGTAATGGGATAGATGCAATAGCTACAACTAATGATAATCCAAAGTACAATTATGTATCTCGTGATAGCAATGGTAATGGTGTTGTAGGATTTGTTGATGAAGTTGAAGGTCAAAATCCCTTCCCTGCTGGTGCCATGTCATTAGCATTAGGTGGAAGCTTTCTTGGGTCTTGTTTTATTCAAAAAGAGCCATTCTATACGGCGCAAAATGTTGGGATATTGCAAGAGAAAGAACAGCTTAGTATTCACACAAAATTATTTATCTCAACTCTTATAAGGAATGAGTGCAAAATAAAATATCAAGCTTTTGGAAGAGAACTAAACTCACATTTTAGAAAAGATTTTACAATAAAATTACCAGTTTTGATGGATGGTAATGACTATGTATACGATAAAAGCAAAAAGTATTCTGAGAAAGGATATATACCTGATTGGAAATATATGGAAAACTATATTAAAACTTTACCTTATGGAGATAGGATATAATTGTTGGAGGAATCTAATGAAATCAACTTATGTAGATATACACATTCACACTTCAGAAAATCCAAATAAATTAAATGACTGTTATAATGTGAAAGAATTATTAAAGAATATTAATAAAATGGCAAAAAACAATCCGGTTCTTATTTCCCTAACCGATCATAATACGATTAATAAAAAAGCCTATCTGGATTTAATAAAGGAAAATGTATCGGTACTGTTAGGAGTAGAACTTCACATAAAAAAATATGAAGATGCACCACCATATCATTGCCATATTATTTTTAATGTAGATATTAATGAAAAGAATATAGATTTATTAAACAAAAAATTAGATGAGCTATATCCCAATAAAATTATTAATGATGAGGATCAGAATACACCTAATATCGAAATGATTATCAATGCTTTTGATACTTATGATTTTTTATTATTACCCCATGGAGGACAATCGCATAGAACTTTCGATAAAGCAACATCAAAGGAAACTAGATTCGACACATCGATGGAACAAAGTATTTATCATAATCATTTTGATGGTTTTACATCAAGAAGTAGCAAAGGGATTGAAAGTACAAAGGAATATTTCAAAAGAATAGGTATTAATGAATTTGTTAACCTTATTACTTGTACGGATAATTATAATCCAGAGATTTATCCAAAAACAAAATCTAAAGAAGCAGAAGATTTTACTCCTACATGGATGCTTGCTGATCCAAGTTTTGATGGTTTGAGGTTGTCTCTCTCAGAAGAATCTAGGTTATATTATAACACTGAACCACCACAAAATTGGACAAAAACTTTTGGTAGAGTCGAACTCAAAAATGAAAAAATTGAAATTGACGTAAATATGACTCCTGGATTAAATGTAGTTATAGGTGGTTCTTCAAGTGGAAAAACATTATTTGTGGATAGTTTAGTTAGGAGAACTAAAAATGATTTTAAGGAATCTAAATATAATTATTTTGATGTGAAAAATATTGAAATAGAGAATCCAACAGGCGTTAGCCCTTATTATATTAGCCAAAATTTCATTATGTCAATAATAAAAGATAGTGAAAATGATTTAGGGGAAATACCAATAATAGATAAGGTTTTTCCAGAGGAAAAAGAAACTATAATTAGTATAAGAAATAGTTTAAAAAGATTGAAAGAATTAATTAATATACTAGTTGATAGTGCTGAAAAACTTGAAAAACTTAAGGATGATTTTTCACATATTAAAACACCAAATTTTCTTATTACAAATGAAAAAATAAAAGAAAATGCGATTGAAAAGATAAAACCAAATGATGATGTAATTGACAATTTGTCAGTATCCGTGGCAATTATAGAAGAATATAAAATGACACTAGAGAATATTAAAGAGATGCTTAACAACCATCCAATAATAGATAGCAAAGATAGTGAAATAAATGCATTAAATAAGGCGTTAGATGACCTGGTTCTTATTTCTGCGATAAATGGTGTTTTTATAGATAATATTCACGAGTCACTAGAAATTTTGAACAAAAAGAATATTGAAAATGACAGAAAAATCACACAAATAAAAAATGATAGGGAAAAACTGCTTAGTTATATACATGATTCATTAAAAGCACTTAAAGATTTTTATTATGCGAAATCGGAGCTATCAAAATTTGATGTTGCTTTTGAAACAAAAGAAATAGTTGTGTCTGGCCACACTTTAAGTATTAAAAATTCATTTAAACTTACAGAGGATGAATTGGTAGAATCTATTAATAGATGCTTAACAAATGAAAATAGATTAAATAATTTTGATGAATTAGTTCCAAATATACTTGAGAAAAACAAGTTTTCACAGAGGCCAAAAATCAATTCACATACTGATTTAGCAAATAAAGTATATAAGTCTATTGAGAATACAAATAAAAAAGAGTATCGAATTATAACAAATGACGGAAAAGATTATCAAAGTTTAAGTCCTGGTTGGAAATCAGCTGTAATTTTAGATTTGATTTTAGGATATGAGGCAAATTTTGCACCAATAATTATTGATCAGCCAGAAGATAATTTAGCAACTAAATATATTAATCATGATTTAATTGAAATGATAAAAAAGATAAAAGAAGATAAACAGGTTATCTTGGTTTCTCATAATGCTACAATACCGATGCTAGGAGATGCTCAAAACTTAATAATATGTGAAAATGATGGAGGAAAATTATATATTAATTCTGCACCTTTAGAATCAGAAATAAAAGGTAAAAAAACACTAGATTGGATTGCAGAATTGACAGATGGAGGAAAACCTTCGATAAAAAAACGAATAAAGAAATATAATTTTAGATCCTATAAGGGGGTATAATTTAATGAAATTAAAATTTTACAGAGAAGAAGGAAATGATTATGTAAAAATATTAACTCAAGATGGAAAAGAATTGGAATTTGATTATATAGAAATGATACGACATATATTTAATGATAAAAAAATAGAAGAAGCAGATATTGATGCTCAGTACTCAGAAGATGAAGCTAATTCTATCAAAGTATTAATTTCAGATATTTCTGAATCAATAGAAATACTTTTTAATGCTGATGAAGACAAGGATGATTCACTACTTAACTCTTAGAAAGTTCCATTTTTTATAAACACTATTTTTAATGGACCGGTACTGGGACTGGGATGGGACTAAAAATCTGAAAATGTTCTATAATTAGACGGATTTAGTGATACTAGAAAAAATAGAATGTAGTATTTTGAATGGTTTGAGATATACCGTATGTTTGAAAAAGAAGAATGGGAATAAGAAGATGCGATTGTGACTAACTTAGAATATGTTATTAAAGCATTAGAAAATCTCGGAGGAAAGGCTAATTATAAAGAGTTATATAATGAGTTCGAAATTTTTTCCAGAAAAGAACTTACTGTTAATACGAAAGCTGGAATTAGAGCTGAAATTCAAAGACATTCATCTGATAGCCAGGCATTTGAAGGGAAAAAAGATTTGTTTTTTTTCAGTAGATGGTTTAGGTAAGGGAACGTGGGGACTAAGATAATAATTCCATAAGTTAAATATTATAAAATTTAATAGTAAAAATATAGACCGAAAGTTTTTAACTCTCGGTCTTTTATATTTTAATATTTATGCATTTTTTACTGTTAAATCTCTAACCCAGTTGTATTTTTTATAATGTTTATAAACTGCGGGAAGTTTTACTACTTCATCTAAATTAATTATTGCAAAGACTGCTAAAACTGGCAAGTTAAAGACAAATGCTGCTAAGAAGCCAAGTGGTACAGAGAATGACCACGTTGTTATTGTGTCACAAATAAATCCAAATTTTGAATCTCCACCTGCACAGAAAATTCCGGCTATAAGTGTTGTGTTAACAGATTTTGCAACCATATAAATTGCACATAGTATTATCATCCATCTTAAATAATATTTTGACGTGTCGCTTAAGCTAATATTATTAACTATTATTGGTGACAATGAAATCATAATTATTCCTGCAATTATTCCGTAAATTATCGCCACATTTGTCAGCTTATGGCCATATAGTTTTGCTCTTTCAAGTCTTCCAGCTCCAAGCTCATTTCCAACTATTATAGCTCCACCATTGCTAAGTCCTATGCAAAAGCACACTACTAAATTTTTTACAATATTTGCAATGGAGTTTGAAGCGACTGCATCTGTTCCAAGGTGTCCCATAATTACAGTATACATTGTAAATCCTAATCCCCACACTATTTGATTGCCTAATATTGGCATTGTGTATTTTAAAAAGTCGCCTCTTAAAGCTTTATTTATATTTAATATTTTATTTAATTTTAATTTTACTTTTCCGCTATTGTGAGTAATTATTATGCAAATCGCAACTTCTAAGACCCAGGATATCACTGTAGCAAGTGCTGCACCTTCTACTTCCATTCTAGGCATCCCAAAAAGCCCGAAAATAAATACGGCATTTAATATTATATTTATAATTACGCAAAATGTACTGACCGCCATTACCAGCACAGCTTTTCCTGTGTTTTTTAAAATTGTTAAATATATTTGCGATATGCCTGCTAGTAAAAATGATAATGAAACTGTTCGAAGATAACCTACTCCATATTTTATAAGCACTTCATCACTTGTAAAAATCTTCATAAGTGCTTCAGGCATAAATAAACTGACTGCAAAAAATACTAAGGATATTAATGAAGTTATTTTCATTACATAGGCAAAGATGTCTTCAATTGAATTTCTGTCGCGCTTGCCCCAATATTGAGCCGCTAACATTGAAAGTCCTATGGACATTGCTGCTAAAAATAAATTTTCTACAAATGTGAGTTGCCCTGCAAGTGATACTGCTGAAAGAGCATCTTGAGACACAAGTCCAAGCATTAAAGCATCAGAAGCAGACACAAGAGCGAGCATAAATTGTTGAAAAGTAATGGGTAAAATTATTTTAAAAATCTTTTTAGTAAATTCTGATATATTGTAATTCAAGCTATACCTCCAATCAAAATAATTTTAAACAGATTTTAAATTCTATCACATGAGATATTCTTGTACAATATATTTTTTAAAAACTTATAAAATCTTGGAGTTATCTTAATCTATATGTACATACTTTTCGTAGTCTATATCAAAATCATTGCAATGATTTTCAAATTTAAGAGAATCAAAATTTTTACCAAACTTTTCTATTAGAGCGGATTCTATATCTTTATGAGGATTGACATTTAAACTTCTTTTAAGTAACTTAAAATTTTTCTTATCTAAATTGTAAGTCACTTCAAAATAAGAACCATCGAAAGAATCAACACCATAATCCTCATATCCAATTGATGCAGATCCATTTGAATATTTCGTAAAAATTAAAACACTGCTACTCATATAATCAACTCTAGAAGTAATATATAAATTATAACATTTATTTGATTAGAATTTGATATACTTATTTAAATACAAATTTAGAAGAGGTATTATGAAATTAAAAATTAAAAAATTTGATGAATTAAATATTTATGAACTTTATAAAATTATTAAACTTAGAGTAGATGTATTTGTTGTTGAACAAAATTGTCCTTATAAAGAACTTGATGACATGGACCAAAAGTCAATTCATCTTTGGTATGAAGAAGATGGAGAGATTAAGTCTTATCTAAGAGTTTTTGTAAAAGATAGAGAAAATAATGTAGCAGCAATTGGCCGTGTTATTTCTTATGACAGGGGAAGAGGTCTTGGAAGTTTAATCTTAGATGAAGGGATAAAAGCTGCTAGAAGTTTAGATGCTGATAAAATTTATATTGAAGCACAAACTTATGCCATAGATTTTTATAAGAAACACGGATTTGTTGAAGTTTCTGAATATTTCTTAGAAGATGGAATCGAACATGTATCTATGGAACTTAATTTAAAATAAGATTTTATTTCAGTCATTTTAATAATAAATTCACATTAATACTATATATTTTTATTCTTTTTGTATTATAATTTTTATAGTATTATATATTAAGAGTTGATAAATATGAAAAAAAATCTTATTGGCTTTTATGACAGTGGTGTCGGCGGACTCTCTGTTTTAAAAGTTGCTTTAAATAAAATAAAAAATAAAAATTTTGCTTTTTTTGCAGACACTGCGAGAATGCCCTATGGTGCAAAGACTCCTTCTGAAATTAGACAGTTTTCAATTGAAGCAATGGGTTTTCTAAAAGATTTAAATGTTGAGCTTTCAATTATTGCTTGTAACACCGCCACAAGTTATGGTCTAAGTGCTACTAGAAAGATTTATGATTATCCAATCCTAGGTGTAGTTGATCCTGGTGCAGAAAATGCAATTGAAAGGACAAAAAACAAAAAAATTGGACTTGTTGCAACAAAGGCAACTGTAAAAAGTGGTTTTTATGAAAAGAAAATAAAAAAACTAGATCCGGAGATAACTTTAAAATCAGTTTACTGTCCAGACTTAACTATTGCAGTGGAGCAGGGGAGATTTAAAAGAGAGTACATTGACCCAATTGTGAAAAAATACTTAGATGAGTTTGAAGATTTTGATTATGACACTTTGATTTTAGGTTGCACTCATTATCCAATTGTAGAGTTTTCTTTCAAAAGAGTTTTAAAGGAGATGGGAAGAGAGGTTTTATTTGTAGATCCGGCTTATAAAACTGTTTTAGATGCAATGGATGAGCTAAAGATTCCTTTTGATAATGAAGAAATTCCAAATAGAACAATAGATTTCTATATTACTGGAGATATTGATTTGTTTAAATTTACAATGAAAAAAATTGTAGATTTGTCAGACTTTACTCTTAAATTCCATCAAGTAAGTAATGAAAATTTAATTAAATATATAAAATAAAGCCTCGTATAAGCGAGGCTAATTTTAATTTAAACTATTTATTATATTTAGTCCATAAAGTCCTAAATCTTTTTCTACAATAAAATCAAACTTATTGTTTTTTAAATATTCTGCATGTGAACCAGTTACTATAATTTTTGTGTCTTCTTTTTTAAGAGAATATTCTTTTAATATGTCTTCTATTATTCCAACTACGGCATTTTTATACCCGTGATAAATTCCATTTTGCATGGCATTTACTGTACTATTGCCAACAACTTTTTCTGATGCTTTTATATCAACTCTTGGAAGTTTTGATGATTCAGAATAAAGTGATTTTTGGAACAAATCTATTCCCGGAAGAATAAGTCCTCCCATAAATTCTTTTTTATTACTTATAAAATCAATTGTAGTAATAGATGATGCAGATATTATTATTATATTTTCTTTATATTTATTAGAAGCTGCAACTGATCTTATAACTCTATCTGAGCCAACGCTCTTTGGATTTTCACATTTTATATTTATTCCAACTTTAAGTCCTGCTGATATAAATTTGGCAGGTTTTTTTGTTATATCTTTAGATAACATATCATAAGTTTGTTGTAATTCTGGCACAACTGTAGAAACTATAACCTCATCAACTTTTGATAAATTCATATCTCTATCCATTAAAATTAGTTTTATTGTAAGGCTAATTTCTTCTACAGTTCTTTGTCTGTCAGTTTTCACGGAAAAACTTGTGAGAAGTTTGTCATCTTCAAAAAGTCCAAAGATTGTATTTTTATTTTCAACATCAATTGCAAGTAGCATTCTAACTCCTCCTTGATTTTAATGCTTTTATAACAGCTGTTGTAATTATAACAGAAAGTATTGCCTCAGGTATTCCTGAAGTAATAGAAACACCAAGGATTGCAGACTTTGCAGTCTCAATTGGAATATTTAAAGCTTCTACATACTTTTGAGCATAGATTAAGTAAATTCCGCCAAGTACAAGCACAGTGTTAGTCATAGATCCGACAAAAGCACCGATTGCAATAGGGAAGTCTTCTTCGCTTGTTTTAAAGGAATATATGAAAAATCCCAAACAAATTAAAAGAAGAATTGACACTGCAGTAATTTGAACTAAGCTTGCACCAGTTGAGATGTTCTTGTAAAGTAAAAATCCTAGAAAGGCTGCAACTAAAGCCCAAAGAACTTTTGCTAAGTTTCTCAAATTCTTATGACTTAAATTTTGGAAAGCTGCATAGGAATAATAAGTTGTTATTCCAATTAGCACTCTTGGCAAAATAGAAATGAGTGGATTGTAAAATACAAATGCCACAGGACTTGCATTTCTTAAAATTGCATTGAGAAGAGATGAAATCCCAAAAATAAGTCCAACAAGTGCTCCCACTAGGGGACCTTCAGCAATTGCTGCTACTATGACTGGTATGTGCATAGTAGTTGGATTTATAAATCCAAGTGGAATAATTCCCAGTGGTGTCATTCCAAGCACAATTGTTATTGCGCCAAGCATTGAAGCTATTACTAGCTTTCTGTTTCTTACAGTAGTTTTATTCATTTGTACCTCCGATAGGGTTCATTTAGATACCCTTCAAAATTCATGCATCTTTAGATGCTATTATAACTTACGAGCCCTCCGCAATCACAACTTGAATATACTGCATTTGCAATAGATCTTGAAATTGATTTTGCTGCTAGTATTCCAATTAAATTAATATCTGATTCTACTTCACCTGATGCAATTGTAAAAATTGTGTCTCCGTCATTCATAGTATGCACTGGATTTATACTTCTTGCATATCCATCATGAGCCATTTGAGAAATTTTGTTACAATTTGCCTTAGAGAGTTTTGCATTAGTTGCAATTACAGATATTGTTGTATTTGCAAGGCTAACACTTTGATTATATCCCTTAAACTTATTTTCGTAAAGTTCATTTGTATTTAAAAACTTTTTATTTTCTCTATCGTAAACTCCTGCAATTCTTTCGCCCTTTTCATAATCATATATGTCTCCAAGGGCATTAAGTGCAACAATAGAAGATACAACTAAATCTCCAACTTTAAGAGATGATTGACCAATTCCAGTTTTCATGGCATAGTCATTACCTAAAATTTTTCCAACGCTTGCTCCAGTTCCTGCGCCGTAATTTCCCATAGTTTCATCTTTTTCTTTTGCATTTTGACATGCCTTATATCCCATTTTAAAGTCAGGGCGAATTTTAGAATCTCCAACTGCTAAATCAAATAAAACTGCACCAGGTACAATGGGAACAAGCCCAACTCCTACATCAAAACCATGACCTTTTTCTTCGAGATATTTCATAATTCCACCACCGACATCAAGTCCGTAGGCTGAGCCACCTGTTAAGAAAAGACCATGAATTTTTTGTACTAAATTTTCTGCGCGAAGTAGATCAGTCTCTCTAGTTCCTGGACCTGCTCCACGTACATCGACACCTGCTGTAAATCCTTCTTCACATAAAACTACTGAAACGCCAGTTAGAGCTTCTAAGTCTTGGCTATGTCCAAGCTTAACTCCACCGACATCTGTTAAAAATCCTTGATACATAATTCCTCCAAAGTATAATTATTTTGTAAGTCTTTTTTCATTAACTGATTTAACTTTATCTTTAAATGTATAATCTTTGTCGCGTCTATCGTCAATTTTAATTACTGAGTAAACTCTATTTGCTCCATTTTCAAAAACTGATTCTTGCATTTTTCTTATAACATTATATAAGACACCTAAATCTCTGTGAGATAAAATTGTGCCCATTGGATTTAGTTCGTAACTTAAGCCTTCAACTTCACCAATTGCATCAAGTGCAGCTGCTATATAGGGGCTTACTGAAGTTTTTTCTGTTCCAATAGGTATAAGTGTTAATTCTGCTACTGCCATAATTCCTCCTTAAAAAATAAAAATCCCCAGAATGGGGATTACTAATTTGATATCTTTGGCAAATTCCAATTTCTCTTAACTGCAATTAGTCTTATAATTAAAACTGCAAAAAAAGAAATTATCATTGAAGCTTCATAATTTAAAAAGTTGTAACAAATTATAAATACGATTGCCCCTAATATGCAGGCGCCTGCATAAATTTGTTCCTTAAAAATAAAGGGAATTGAACCAGAGAGCACATCTCTTATCATTCCGCCGCCAACTCCTGTTATAGTTCCGACAAAAATTAAAAGAAATTTCTTGTCATATCCAAGAGATAGGGCAGTACTAATTCCTGTGATTGTAAAGGAAGCAAGACCAATTGTATCAAAAATTGTCATAAGAGAATTCATAGACTTAATCCAATTTCTATTTATTATATCAAGTCTTATTGAATAATATAAAAATACAATTACTGCAGATATAGTTGAGATTATTGCATTAGTTGAATCTTGAAACATCTTTGGTGGATTAATTCCAAGGACAAGGTCTCTTACAAATCCACCTCCAAGAGCTGTTACAAGTCCAAGTACAATAACACCAAGGATATCCATATTTTTTCTTGCACCAAGTATTGCGCCAGATATTGCAAAGGCAATTGTGCCAATAATATCAAAAATTACATTTAAATCGAGATAATTTCCATTCATAAAATTATTATATCAAATATGAAATACAATAAACAATTTAATCTTACTAAAAAAACTTTCTAATCTTTGATATAATATTTTTATTGGAGGAATTATGAGCGTACTTATAAAAAATATTTCTTATTTAGATATTGAGAATGAAAAAATAGTTGATAATGCAGATATTTTTATCAATGGGAATAAGATTGAAAAAATTGGAAAAGATTTAAATTTAGAAGCAGATGAAACTATTAATGGAGAGGATAAACTTTTAACTCCAGGTTTTGTCAATGCTCACACTCATCTTGGAATGAGTTATTTTAGAAATTATGCCGATGATTTAAAATTAATGGATTGGCTCGAACAAGAAATTTGGCCAATAGAAGCAAAACTAAACGCCGAAGATATTTATTGGTCTTCAATGCTTTCAATTATTGAGAACATAAAATCAGGTGTAACCTCTTTTTGCGACATGTATTATGAAATGCACAGAGTTGGAGATGCAGCAATTGAATCTGGAATTAGAGGAGTGCTAACTCGTGGCATGACAGATGTGGACGGCGAAGGAGAAAAGAAGCTAAAAGAATTTGATGATTTGTATAAAAATTATCACAATAAAAGTGATGGCAGAATAAAAGTTGTCCCAGCACCACATGCAATTTATACTTGTAGCACAGAATTTTTAAAAGAAATTTCAAAAAGAGCGAAGGAAAATTATGATAACATAATTCACATTCATCTTTCCGAAACAATTAATGAAGTTGAAAATTCTAAAAAAGATTATGGAATGACACCTATTGAATATGTAGCATCACTAGGTTATTTAGATTCACAAATTATTGCAGCACACTGTGTTCACATCACTGATGAAGAAATTGAACTTGTAAAGGATAAGGAGTTTTATCCAGTTTACAATCCAAGTTCTAATTTAAAGCTTGCAAGTGGATTTACTCCAATTGACAAACTTTTAAAGAACAATATCAATATTGCAATGGGTACTGATGGGGATTCTTCAAATAATAATCAAGACTTTATCGAGGAAATGCACATTGGAGCAATTGTAAATAAAGCAGTTGAAATGAATGAAAAGGCAGTACCTGCAATTGAGATTTTAAAAATGGCAACAGTTAATGGAGCGAAAGCTCTTGGATTTAAAAATCTTGGACTAGTAAAAGAAGGTTATACTGCTGATTTAAATATATTTAATTTGGATTCAAATTCCTTTACACCAAGAAACAATTTAATATCAGCGCTAGTTTATTCAGCAAATTCTCATGATGTAGAGTCTGTTATTTGTGACGGAAAATTTATTATGAGAAATAGAGAAATAGTAAATATCGATGAAAAGAAAATTAGAGAAAAAGTTATAGAAATTTGGGAGAACATTAAAAATCGATGAAAAAATTTTTTAAAACCTTAGTAAAAATAATATTATCAGTAATTGCAATTGTACTTCTAAGTGGACTGTTTATGATGCTTGGATCTCTTTTATTTTATGGTAAAACATTTTTTAACAGTAATTGGGAAAATGCAAATTTAGTAATGCTATTTGGTACTACAGGGCAATTATTAGGAGCATTATTCATTACTAAATATATTATGAAAAAGCCTCTTAGTTATATTTTTATTAAAAAAGATAATTTATTAAAGAATATCTTCATTGGACTTTTAATTGGATTTTTACAAATTTCAACTTTTGTAATAATTGCACTAGTCTTAAATGGATTTTCTTTTAAGGGTTTAGATTTAAAAAATTTAAATTTATTTTTCATAGCATACTTTATAGTATTTTTCATACAGTCAACTTCAGAAGAGCTACTAGTAAGGGGAATGCTTACAAGAGCTTTGTTAGATAAATATGGTAAAAATGTGGCAATATATATACCGTCAATATTTTTTGGTCTTTTGCATTTAGCAAATAGTGGAGTTACTTTTATATCAACTTTCAACACTATTCTTGTTGGAATATTTTTTGCTAAATTATTATTTTATAAAGAAGATATCATGTTATGCAGTGGAGCTCACGCAGGTTGGAATTTTTCCATGGCAATTATTTATGGTTTACCTGTGAGTGGGTTTAATGGTTTTAATAGTTTATTAAATTTTGAAATATTAAATACAAATATATGTGATAAAGTGTACGGACCAGAGGGAAGTTTTATTGTTACACTTATAGAAGTTATTAGTATTTTAATTATGTTTTATTTAGAAAGAAAGAAGGAAAAATTAAATGGATAAGAAAATAGTTTATAGTGGGATTCAACCTTCAGGTTCACTCACTATTGGAAATTATATAGGAGCCTTAAAAAATTTTATAGGGCTTCAAGATGAATATAATTGTCTCTATTGTATAGCTGATATGCATGCAATAACAGTTCCTCAAGAGCCAAAGGATCTTAGAAAAAACACATTAGATGTACTTTCACTTTACCTTGCAGCAGGACTTGATCCTGAAAAGGGAATAATTTATATTCAATCACATGTGCCACAACATGCTGAACTTGCTTGGGTTTTAAACACTATCACTGGTCTTGGTCAACTTCAAAGAATGACTCAATTTAAAGACAAGTCAAAAAAATATACTGATGTGCAAGCAGGACTTTTAAATTACCCAGTACTTATGGCAGCTGATATTCTTCTATATGGAACTTCTTATGTTCCAGTTGGAGAAGATCAAAAGCAACATATTGAAATAACAAGAGATTTAGCTCAAAGATTTAACTCAAGATATTCAGACACATTTACAATTCCTGAAATAATGACACCAAAAGTTGGTGCGAGAATAATGTCACTTAAGGATCCAAGTGCAAAAATGAGTAAATCTGATTCAAATAAAGATGCCTTTATATTAATTCTCGATTCAGAAGATGATACAAGAAAGAAAATCAAAAGAGCAGTAACTGATTCATCTGGAGAATTTAATTATTCAGATGATCAACCTGGACTTAAAAACTTAATAAATATTCACGCTTCTTTCTCAGGTATGAGTCCAGAAGAAATTGTAAAGAAATATGAAAATCTTGGCTATGGAGAATTTAAAGAAGACTTAGGAGAAGTAGTAGTTGAAGGACTTAGACCACTTCGTGAAAGATATAAAGAAATTAGAAATGACAAGGAATATCTAGAAAAAGTTTATAAAGAAGGAGCAGATAAGGCAAGCTATCTTGCAAATAAAATGCTTAGAAAAGTATATAAGAAAGTTGGATTTATACCTAGATAGATTTAGAATTTAATATGAAAAAATTAATTTTATTATTGCCTTTATTTATCATTTCTTTATTTTTAATTATTAAATTAATTGATGTTCTATATATGAGAATTAAATATGGAAAGCCAAGTGAAGTAGCTTCTATTGGAATAATTGCTGGAAGTCTAGATTCAGAAGAAATTAAAACAATTGATGATGTAGAAGATTTTAAGTGAGATAATTTTATAAAATAGGAAGTTCTAATTATACATCAAAAGAGAAAAATAAAAATCTGTAGAATAAATGTACTATATTGAAAACAGTATTTATATATTGATAAATAAGGTTGTTATTGACTTATTAAGTTGTTTTGTGATATCTTCTTTATATATTATTGGAGGGAAATATGAGAAAAATCATAACTGCAATAGTAATAACATTTTTAATAGGAATTGTAGGAATTTTTATTTTAAATTATTTTCCATACAAAAATATAAAAAATGATGAAGCTAGTGCAATTGGAATAATCGGTGGAGCTGATGGGCCAACTGAAATTTATACTTCAAATGATAATTTTGAACTTAGCTATAAAGATTTAATTGAGAGTTATAATTTTAAATTTAACAGCCCAGAGGTTGAGAGCATTATAAAAAAAGAATATGACAATGTAGTTAGGGCTTTTGGATTTTTAGGACCTATGAATGATGAAGTTGTCACAAAAGAAATTGATTTAAGCTTTATTTCTAGCATTATAAAGCCAATAAGTTTCAATAATGGAGAGTTATTATTAGAAATTAATACTTATTCAAATGAAAAAAATCTCATGACCTCAGAATATATTCTTGTTTTTGAAGATGAAAATGGAAATGAAATAAAGGATTTAAAAATACGAATATTTACTTCTAGTCCAACTGATCATCAAAAAGAAAAAGAAATTATAAGAGGACTAGAAAATTATGAAAAAGTAAAAGTGTTTTTGAAAAAAGCTGAAGTTAAATCAGATAAAAGTTTCACAACTTTTTTACAGCCTAGTCAAAATATGACAATAGAGAACAAATAATATATAAGTAATAAAAAAGAGGGTTATAAAAATTTATACTTAGAGAGGAACTGTCTGGTGGAAGGTTTCTATATTTTTTATAATTGTAGCTTTTTTGCTTCTAAGGTGAATTTAGTAGCTTTAGACGACTTATCTCGTTAAAGATAGAGAGTGTTTATTTGAAAAAATAAAAATTAAGGTGGTACCGCGTCTTTCGTCCTTAGGATGAAGGACGTTTTTTTATTTTATAGAAGTAGGAACTTTTTTTAAGACTGGACCTAAGAGAGAATTGAATTAAACTTTAAGGGCTTTCCTTTAGGACCGCCCTTATAAATATAAAAGTCTTAATTAAATGCAGACAGCCCTAAAGGGCAGCCTGCTAAAATGATTAGACTGTCTCATAAGAAAAATAACAAAAAATAAAATTTATTAAAAACATATTAGGAGGAAAGATGAAAGAATTAAACAAAACTTACGCTCCCAAGGAGTTTGAAGAAAAAATTTATGATTATTGGATGGATAATGAATTTTTTAGAGCTGAAGTAGATGAAAACAAAAAGCCTTATTCAATTGTTATGCCACCTCCAAATGTAACTGGTAATCTTCACATGGGTCATGCACTTAATAACACTATTCAAGATATTTTAATTAGAACTAAAAGAATGCAAGGATATTCTGCTCTTTGGATTCCAGGAACAGACCACGCATCTATTTCAACTGAATCAAAAGTTGTAGAAAAATTAAAAAAAGAAGGAATTTCAAAAGATGAAATATCAAGAGAAGAATTCCTAGAACATGCCTGGGATTGGACTCACGAATATGGTGGAAATATTGTAAACCAACTTAAAAAACTAGGAGTTTCATGCGATTGGTCAAGACAAAGTTTTACCCTTGATGAAAATTTATCTCACGCTGTTGAGGAAGTTTTCATTGAACTATATGAAAAGGGATTAATTTACAGAGGCAATAGAATTATCAACTGGTGTCCAAGTTGTGAAACTTCAATTTCAGATGCAGAAGTTGAACATATTGAACAAGATGGACATATTTGGCATTTCAAATATCCCTTTGCAGATAGAGATGGTGGAATAGAAATAGCCACAACTCGTCCAGAAACAATTCCTGGAGACTTGGCAATTGCAGTTAATCCAGAAGATGAAAGATACAAGGACTTAATTGGAGAATATGTAGTAATTCCAGTTATGGACAATAAAAAGATTCCAATTATAGCAGATTCATATGTTGATATGGAATTTGGATCAGGTGCAGTAAAAATTACTCCATCACACGACCCTAATGACTTTGAAGTTGGAGCAAGACATGACCTTGGTCAATTTATAATAATGGATGGCAAGGGATATTTAAATGAAAATGCAGGAGCCTATGCAGGTCTTGAAAGATTTGAAGCAAGAAAGAAAATAATTGCTGACTTTGAAGAAAAGGGATTATATCTTGGAGAAAAACATCACCACAATGCTGTTGGTCACTGTGAAAGATGTAAGACAGTTATAGAACCACTTATCTCTAAGCAATGGTTTGTAAAGATGAAACCTCTTGCAGAACCGGCTCTTCGTGAATACAGAGAGGGAAATCTAAACATAATTCCTGAGAGATTTGGAAAAATTTATGAAAATTGGCTAGAAAATATTCGTGATTGGAATATTTCAAGACAACTTTGGTGGGGACATAGACTTCCAGTTTGGTATTCAGACACTGATGATGAAATTGTAGTATCAAGAGAAGATCCATCAAATACACCAGGTCATGAAAATAAAACCTATACTCAAGATGAAGACACATTAGATACTTGGTTCTCATCAGCACTTTGGCCTTTCTCAACAATGGGATGGCCTGAAGAAACAGAAGATTTTAAATATTTCTATCCAACAAATGTGCTTGTAACAGGTTATGACATTATTTTCTTCTGGGTAATTAGAATGGTATTTTCTGCACTTGAACAAACTGGAAAGCTCCCATTTAAGGACGTACTTTTAAATGGCCTTGTAAGAGATGACCAAGGTAGAAAGATGAGTAAATCTCTTGGAAATGGTATTGACCCACTTGATATCATTGATGAATATGGAGCAGATGCCCTTAGATTTACTCTTGTAACTGGAAATACTCCAGGAAATGATATGAGATTCTACACAAAAAGAGTTGAAGCAAATAGAAACTTTGCCAACAAACTTTGGAATGCAACAAGATTTTTAATGATGAATATGTCTGATGAAATTGAAGATTCTAACTTTAATGTAGAAAAACTTAATTATGAAGATAAGTGGATAATTTCAAAACTTCAAAGAGTTGTAAAATCAATGACAGAAAAAATTGATAAATATGAAATAGGACTTGCAGCATCAGATATTTATGACTTTATTTGGTCAGATTTCTGCGACTGGTACATTGAAATTGTAAAGCCAGTTCTATATTCAGACAACGCAGAAGAAAAGAATAATACAGTAAAAGTTTTATTATATGTTTTAGAAAATATTTTAAAACTTCTTCATCCATTTATGCCATATATCACTGAAGAAATTTGGCAAGCTCTTCCTAATAGAGGTACTGCTTTAATTGTGAGCGATTGGCCAAAATACAATGAAAAATTTGTATTTGAAAAAGAAGAAAAAGCTACAGAATATATAGAAAATGCAATTCGTGAAATTAGAAATGCCAGAGCTGAAATGAATATTGAAAACTCTAAAAAATCAAACACAATTGTTTATACAAAAGATTCTGAAATTAAAGAAATTTTTGAAGAACTTAAAAATTTAATTTTAAATCTTGGATACTCAAATTCTGTTGAAATTACAGATGATGAAACAAAGAAAAATTCTGAAAATATAGCAATTGTACTTGATAGAGCAGAAATTCAACTTCCACTTAAAGAACTTGTAGACTTTGAAAAAGAGCTTGCGAGACTTCAAAAGGATAAAAAAGAAGCTGATTCAGAACTTAAAAGAGCAAAAGGCAAACTTTCTAATGAAGGATTTGTGTCAAAAGCTCCGGAAAAGCTAATAGAGGAAGAAAAGGCAAAAGTTTCAAAATATGAAGAAATTTTAAAAACCGTTGAAGAGCAAATTGCAAAGGTTGAAAAAAATCTATGAAATATTTAGATGCTGTAAAAAATATAGAGAGCCGTATTGGAAAATTTAAGTCCAAAGGAAATATTAGAATTAAAAAATTCTTAGAAATAATTGGTTCACCTCACAAGAATTTAAAAGTAATTCATGTTGCAGGAACAAATGGCAAGGGCTCAACAGTAAATTTTATGAAGGATATATTAAAAGAGGATTACGAAGTGGGAAGCTTCGTATCTCCTCATTTAATAACTTATAGAGATAGAATTAAAATTGGAGATAATGAAATTTCTGAAGAAGATTTTGTAGAAATTGCAGAATTTATAATAAAAAAAGAACCTGAAATTATTGATGAATTCGGAGAATTAAATCTTTTTGAATTTTTGACAATTATGTCAATAATATACTATGACAAGAAAAAAGTGGATATTTGTGTTATAGAAGTAGGAATGGGCGGAAGAGCAGATTCTACAAATATTTTCTCAAGTGATGAGAAATTAATTTCAATAATAACTTCAATCTCAATGGATCACATGGAATACCTTGGCGATACTATTGAAGAAATAGCAGATGCAAAGGCTGGAATAATTACTGAAAAGGGACTAACAGTAACAACTAATAAAGATGAAAAAATTTTAAAAGTTATAAGAAGAGAAGCAGAATTAAAATCATCAGAACTTTATGAAACTAAAGATTTAGAGGTTGAAGTTATTGAATCAGATTTAAGAGGTTCTAGATTTAAAATAAAACTTAACGACTTTTATGAATTTAGCTTAAAACAAATTGGTATTTATCAAATAGAAAATGCCATCGGAGCAATTTATTCACTTTATCTTTTAAATAAAAAGGGTTTATTAAATATTAACATTCAAAAAATAAAGAAGAGAATAGAAAGCTCAATTTGGGCAGGCAGAATGGAAATTGTATCAAAAGATCCTCTAATAATTCTCGATGGAGCTCACAACTTTGATGGAATTAAAAATTTAATAAATTCTATTGAAAATTTCAACTACAATAATCTTCGTTTAATAATGTCAGTTTTATCAGACAAAGAGCATAAAAAGATGCTTAAGTTGATTTCAAATTATACTAAAGAAATTGTAATTACACCTCTTGATTATAAGAGAGGGTCTGATTCAAATGAGCTTAAAAAAGAAGCTGAAGAATATGGACTTAAAGCTGAAGTTCTCCCAATAGATGAGGCACTCAAATTTTATAAAGAAAAATACGAAGAAGATGATTTAATTTTAATTACAGGCTCACTTTATTTTATAAGTGAAGCAAGGGCGAATATATTAAATTATGACTATAGTATTTAATTTGTTAGAGTTAATTATAGTAACTTTTCGTAAAAATTTACAAAATTAATATAGTTAAAATAATTTTTACGACAATTTATGTAAACTTTTTGTAAAATATATAGCATTAAATGAATACAAGAGACGAAAATTCAATTTATAAAAATACAATTATTCATGAAGAATAAGTGAATTAAAAGGTCTTGTCTTTATTTATTTTTATACTATAATATATTTAAGATAATAAATTGTTAGGAGGGAAAATATGGTATTATTTATTATTGGCTTAGTAATTTTATTTGTTGGGGGTTATCTATATTCTAAGTATATTGAATCTCAATTAGAACCAGATGACAGAGAAACTCCAGCAGTAAGAAAGGCTGACGGTATTGACTATGTAGTAATGAGTGAAAAGAAAAATTGGCTTATTAACTTGCTTAATATCGCTGGTACAGGCCCAATCTTAGGACCTATTCAAGGTATTTTATTTGGACCTATTGCATTCTTAGCAATTCCAATAGGTTGTGTATTTGCAGGAGCACTTCATGATTATATGACAGGTTTTATTTCAATGAGGAATGGCGGCTCTCAAGTACCAAGATTAGTAGGAAAGTATGTAGGAGATGGAGTACGTAAATTCTACAATATAGTTATTGCAATCTTATTATTATTAACAGGTGTAGTTTTCGTTTATACTCCAGGAGATTTAATTGCTAATGACGTATTAGGAGTGGATCCTAGTTCTAATGCTATTTGGATAATTTATGCAGTTATTTTTATTTACTATATCGCATCTACTATTCTTCCAATTGACAAATTGATTGGTAGAATTTATCCAGTATTCGGAGCATTTCTAATTATTTCAGCAATTGGTGTTTTTATTGGAATTATATTTAAGGGATCAGGAGATCTTAGCTTTGCAGGTGCTGGACTTTTAGCAGAACATCCTGCAGGACAAAAATTCATTCCAGCATTTTTTATTACAGTAGCTTGCGGTATTCTTTCAGGTTTCCACGGTTCTCAAGTAACTCTTATCTCAAGAACTATTAAAACTGAAAGAGAAGCAAAATCAACTTTCTATTCAGCAATGATAACTGAAGGTTTTATAGCTATGATTTGGGCAGCAGGAGCTATGGTTTTATTCTCAACAGGAAATGCAGCTCTTGATACTCCAGGAACTCTTATGGTTGGTAAGATTTCAAAATATTTCATGGGTAATATTGGAGGACTCCTAGCAGTTCTTGGTGTAATTGCATTTCCTATTACTTCTGGGGACACTGCATTTAGATCACTAAGACTTATAATTGCAGAAGAATTAAATATTGATCAAAAATCTCCAACTAAGAGAGCTGGACTTGCAGCATGCCTATTCGTACCTGCAGCTGGCATTTTATTCTTTGCAAAGACAAATCCTAATGGATTTAACATTCTTTGGAGATACTTTGGATTCACAAACCAATTCGTAGCAATTTTTGCACTTGCAGTTGCAACTATATATTTAATGTATAATAACAAGAATTATTTAATGACACTAATTCCAGGTGTATTCTACACATTTATTGTATTCTCATTTATAATTCACGCTGATCCAATTGGACTTGCACAACCTTATGTTATTGCTTATCCAGTAGCAGCAGTTCTTGCTTTCTTATATGCAGCATTTGTAATTAGAGCTGGTAAGAAAAATAGAATCAGAATTGAAAATACAGTTTTAGATTAATTAAATTATTTTTAGAAAAGGTGGCATTTTGTCACCTTTTTTTATTTAGGAGATGTTATGAAATTTAAGTTAAATAAAAAAGCATTGGAATTTGCAAGAAAGAAAAATATAAATTCACTATTTATTGATCCAGATTTAAATTCAAAGGAGAGCTGTTGCACTATTGGCACAGTTGATTTTAATATTTCTCACAAGGATACAGGAGATAGAGATAGAT
This sequence comes from Peptoniphilus ovalis, assembly GCF_018919265.1. GTDB lineage: Bacteria > Bacillota > Clostridia > Tissierellales > Peptoniphilaceae > Peptoniphilus_A > Peptoniphilus_A ovalis. The sequence goes on along the minus strand of NZ_JAHLQO010000003.1, from coordinate 303,422 downwards.
ATTTAAAATACGACGATGAAGCTGACAATGTAGAAATTTTTTACAATCCAAATATTGATTTTTTTATAGATGAAGATGAAGAAATTGAAATTTCTGTATTTGGAATTGGAAATTTTAAGAAATTTTACATTGTAAATGAAATTAATTCAATTGAGAGAAATTAATTATGGAAGATAAAATTTTAAAATTCATCGAAGAAAATCCCTTTGATGAAAAATATAAAAATAGAATTTCAAAACCTCATTTTAAATATCATGGTGATAAAATTTTAAAGCAGGCAATATCTGCAATTCTAGCTGGAAAAAATATATTGCTAGTTGGAGAAAAATCAACTGGAAAAAATGTATTGGCAGAAAATCTTTCCTATATTTTTAAAAGGCCAATGTGGAATATATCTTTTCATGTAAATGTTGATAGCTCTATTTTAATTGGAGATGAAACATTAAAAGATGGTAATGTGATTTTTAAAGATGGTCCAATTTCTACAGCAAGTAAAGTTGGTGGTTTTGCTGTATTAGATGAAATTAACATGGCAAAAAATGAAGCTATGTCAGTTTTGCACTCCACTTTAGATTACAGAAGAATTATTGATATTCCTGGTTATGATTTAATTAAGATTCATCCAGCAACAAGATTTATAGCAACAATGAATTATGGTTATGAAGGGACAAGAGATTTAAACGAAGCCCTTCTTTCAAGATTTGTAATTATAAAAATGCCAACTATTGAAAGAGATGAACTTGCAGAATTAATAAGAGAAGAATATCAATTTATTAACGAAAGATATTTAAAAGATATTGTAAATTTCTTTTATGATCTAAAATTAAAATCTGAATCCAATGAAATTTCTGAGTATGCACCTGATTTGAGGGGAATTTTTGATGCTATAGATTTAGCTAGAGAAGGACTTGAACTTACAGAAGCACTTAATCTAACAATCACAAATAAAATATTCGATGTTTTTGAAGAAGATTTAATCATGGATTTAATCAAGTCGAGATTTGAGAGTGAAATTTATTATTTAGATTTATTTGGTAAATAAAATGTTTGATAAAGATTTTAGAATTAAAGAAAATCGAATAAATAATTTGCAGTGGGCTGCAGCTAAAAACTATGATGTAGATACTTTTATAATAGGTGAGAACTTATCGGGAAATCCTGATTTTTATATGAATTTAATTATAGGACTTGCTATAAAATTTTTTGGTATAGATTCTTTAAATAAATTATTTGATAATTGGACTTTTAATATTTACAGAAATAAATTTGATATGCTTGCTATTTATCTTCTAGAAGATTTTTGCTACAGAAAAGAAGTTAGAGATAGAAATGTTTTAAAAAGTTTAAGAAAAAAATATGCTAGAGAATTTTTAGATGATAAGAACGATCTTGCAAGGAGAAATTTAGCTCTTAAAGAAAATCTTGTCTATTCACTTCAAATGAAGAAGATGAATGTTGTTTTGGGTAATGACTATAAAAAGTTAAATAATAAAGAAAGATTAATCTATGAAAATTTTTATCTAGCAGAAGATACAAATGGAAAAAATATTGAAGAGCGAGTTTTAAATCTTTTGATAAAATATGCAAGATACAAAGAAAATTATAACCTGAAGCCAAAATTTGCACTTGATTTTAATTTGTTTGGGGCAGCAGGCAATGTAAGTCTTGAAAGATCAAATATGCTTTCAATGTTTAAAGATGACAAGGTAAAAAAGTCAGTACAAGTCGGAAATATTTTCTTAAATTTTATGAGAAAGAAAAAATCTCAAAAACTTTCTTATATTGAAAAGACCTTTGGAAAGTCACTTTTTGACGAAGAAAAAAGACTTGCAATTGAAAATGAAATTTCAGTGGAGGGTCATAGAAAGTCAAAGATTTATTTCACTAAAGGCATAGAAAAAAATGACAAGGACTTAAATCAAGAGCTAAATGATAAGGCAGTAAAAAGGCATTTATTAAAGTTTAATGAAAATAAAAATTTATACAATAGTACAATTACATCGCTGACAAAAAAATTAAAATTATCAATTAATTCGAATCCTATATTTGAAGAAGAGCTTTCTAACAGGGGAAAGCTAGTTGGAAAAATTGCTTATAAATCACAAATTTCTGATAGAGCAAAAATTTTCGAGCATAAGATTAAGGGCGAATCAAATAGTTTGACAGTTGATTTAATATTAGATGCGTCGGCTTCACTTCTTAATATTGAATCAGACATTGCAATTGAAGCTTATATTATATCTAAATCCCTTGAAAATAATAATATAAAAAATCGAATTATTTCCTATCAAACTGTTCAGGACTACACAGTTATTATAATTTTAAAAGACTACGATGAGAAATCTGATATTAAAAGAATATTTAGATATAAATCCATTGGATGGAATAGAGATGGATATTTTTTTAAAGCTTACAGATATTTAATTGGTAAAAACAAAAATCTTTTTTCAATAATTTTAACTGATGCAAATCCAAGCGATTTTAGACCTTTGGTCATAAAGGGGATAATACCTAATAAAAATTATTCTGATGAAGTATCTTTAAAAGATACCGAAAAAGAACTTTTAGAACTTAGAAAAATAGGAGTTAAAATTTCAGCAGTTTTAAATAGAGATAATATTGAAAATGCTAGGAAGCTTTATAAAAATAAATTTGTGAAAATACAAAAAATTTCGCAGATAGCAAATGTTGCTGGAAAATTTATTCAAAAAGAAATAAATAAAATATGAAATTCTAATTGTAAGTAAATTATAATTAGAATTTTTTAATTTAGTATTCTAATTTGGATTTCTGTCAAATATTCATCTTCATTGTCAGTTAAATTAATATCTACAATATATCTTTCGATAAAATAATTATCTGTTTTTAAATTTTTTTCTTCTATCTCTTTAAATAAAATTTCATAGGCTTTTTTCGCATTGGAATATGGACCTCTAAATCGTATAAGCATATAGTTTCCTTGTGAAATCTCATCTTCATATTTCATGTCGTTTTCAATAATCAAAAAACCCTTTGAATACTCACTGAAACTTCCTTTTTTAGCCTTATTTAAACTTAATATCATCCCAAAATCTCTATTGAAAAATGAAATTTTATCATTCACATTATTTGAAAGTTTTGTATATGCAAGATCCACTTCATCATCTAAAGTTATTTCAGTTTTAATGTATACAACTTTTCTTGCAGGTAACTCTTTATAAAATATTTTAAAATCATCTTTAAAATTTTGAGCATCTTTTAAAATTTCAATTCTATTTGCAATATGATTTTTCTGATAAAATAAATCATCTATTTGTTCTTCAATATATGAAAATTCATCTTCTAAAAGATTAATTTCGTCTTCAACGGATCTATTTTCTAAAAATTTCTTAATATCTTTTAGTTGAACTCCAAGACTTTTCATGGTCTTTATCACATTTAATTTCCAAACATCAAAAATTGTATAGTATCTATAAGAATTTTCACCTCTCTTGGGAACTAAAAGCTCCATTTTTTCATAGAGTCTTAGAGTATCTGTAGATATATTATAAATTTTTGCTATCTCTCCAATTTTATATTTAGATTTCATTTGCCCTCCTTGACCTTGGACTTACTCCAAGCTTTATACTAATTATATGAAAAGGAGAGAAAAATGAAAAGCAATAATCTAAGAAAAACATATATTAAATATTTACTGCCAACAATTGGATCAATGATTTTATTTTCAACTTATTCAATGGTTGATGGAATTTTCGTAGGAAGGGGAGTGGGAGCAGAGGCTCTTTCAGCTGTTAATATTTCCATGCCCTTTGTGTCATTAATATTTGCGGTGGCAATTTTAATTTCAATAGGATGTTCAAACCTCATTACCTTTGAACTGGGAAGGAAAAATGAAAAAGAGGCATATAAATTTTTCTCCATAGGAATTTCTTTGGGAGCTGGAATTGGAATATTAATAAGCCTTTTATCAACTCTTAATATTAGAAACCTTGCTTATGTTCTGGGAGCAAGGGGGGAATTAATAGACTTAGTAGTTGATTATTTGGGAGTAATAGTTTTATTCGCGGGATTTTATATTTTAACTTATATGTTTGAAATTATGGTTAAGGCCGATGGAGAGCCAAGACTTGCAATAATATTTATGATTGTATCGGCTCTTACTAATATAATTTTGGACTATGTATTTATATTTGTTTTTAATTTTGGACTTGCAGGGGCTGCTTGGGCAACGGGAATATCTCAGCTAATTCCATGTGTTTTTTATTTTTTATATTTTTTATCAAAGAATTCAAAATTAAAATTTATTAAGTTTAAATTTTCCATCAAGGAACTTGGAAAAATATTAACTTATGGAATTCCAGCATCACTTACAGAACTTTCAACAGGAGTTACAATTTCAATTTTTAATATAACTATTTCAAAGTATTATGGAATAGAGGGGATAGCAGCTTTTTCTTTAATAGTCTATGTTCTCAATCTTGTCATAAATACAATGATTGCAATTAACCAAAGCTCACAACCTCTTGTGACATACAATTTAGGATTGGGAAATTTAATTAATGTCAAAAGAATAAGAAATAAACAGTTCATTACGATTGTGGTATTAGCTATTATTTTCTTTTTAGTTGCTCAAATTGCACCTGAAAGCATTGTAAAAATATTTCTTGATAAAATAGATAAGAATTTTTTAAACTTCACAGTTAAAGCTATGAGGCTATTCTCCATAAGTTTTTTAGTGATAGGATTTAATATCGGAATTGGAGGATTTTTAACTTCCATCAAAAAACCAAAATATGAATTTATAATATCTATTCTAAGGGGATATGTCTTAGTATTTTTATCTGTTGAACTTCTTCCGATGATTTTTGATAGAAGATTTATATGGATTGCACTTTTAATTTCAGAACTTTTAACACTTTCTATTTCACTGACATTATTAAAAAGAAGTGAATTGAAGGCATAAAAAAACCTCCCAATAAGGGAGGTTATATTGATGAATTATTTAGTTTCAGCCTTTTTTTCGTCCTTAACTTTAAGAACTTCATCTTTCTTTTCATCTTTTACTTTTTTAACTTCTTCTTTAGCTTCTTCTACTTTAACATCAGCTTTAGCGCCAAGTTTTTCTGTAGATTCCACAAGAGCTTTAAGAGAATTTTCAACTTGTTCTTTAGTTGCATCTTTGTCTTCTACAATAGATTTTGCAGCTGCAAGAGCATTTTCGTAATTAGTTTTTACTGCATCTTCAGCTTTCTTTAGTTCTTCAGAATCTTGGAATTTTTCAGCTTTTTCTACTTCTTTTTTTAGAGCTTCTTTAAGTTCAGCGACAGTTGGTTGAACAGCTTTTTCTTCTTTTTTATCTTCTAATTTACCAGTAGTTAAAAGAACAGTTCTAGTTGCTTCATCATAGTCAACACCGAAACCTAGAGCTTTTCCAAGATCTCTTAATCTATAGTAGTTGTTGTCATTAATCTTGTAAGCAGTAGCTTTAAGAACATCTTCTCCAACAAGAACTTTATCGTTAGTTAAAGCACCTTTAGCTTTTTCAGCAACTGATTTTTGATCAGTATCAAGAACTTTATAGTCTCCGCCTTTTGCAAGAGTTACAACATTGTCTTTGTAATCAACAGCAAATTTAGCATCAGTATCTTTAAGCACTGCAGCTAAATCTCTTAATTTGAAGTAGTTTTCGTCTTTGATATTGTATCCGAAGATTGCAACTTCTTTTCCATTAAGAGTTACTTTTTGGTTAGAAGCTTGAACATCCATAGCTTCTGCTTTCTTTTCTTCAACTTTTTCTTTTACTTCTTCTTTTTTAGCATCAGCTTCTTTTTTAACTTCATCTTTTTTAGCTTCAGCTTTTTCCTTTATTTCATCTTTTTTAGCTTCAGCTTTTTCTTTAGCAGCAGTAGCTTCTTCTTTAACTTTATCTTTAGTTTCAGTTGCTTTTTCTTCTACTTTTTCCTTAACTTCAGTTGCTTTTTCTTTACCTTTTTCAAGGCCTTTAGCAGCAGTTTCTTTCATTTCCTTAGCTTTTTGATCTACGATTTTTTCAATTTTATTCTCAGTTTTATCAGCAGTCTTAGTAGTTTCAGCAGCAAAAACTGGAGTTGTAGCAGAAAGTAATAAAACTCCTGCAAGAGTGATTGATGTTAATTTTTTTGACATATTTATTTCCTCCTTATATGTAAAAAATAATTTAATATTATTATACACAATGATTAAGTAAAATCAATTGCCAAAAATAAATTAATAATTTTGTAATATTAGTGTAACAAAATTTTTGAAAAAATAATATAACTGCTGATATATTGCTTTATCTTAGAAGGACTAAAATAACGAATGCATGATGGAAAGTATAAAAATTTAGATTAATTATAGTTTTTATCAATACAAATATTTTTTATAAAAGCGTGTCTATTTTAAAATTGAAATTATATATGTTTTTAAAATATCACCTAATTCATTTATTAAGTTTTCTAAATCAGGATTTTTATAAACTATTGTAATTCGGGCATAGTTTTCTTTAATTTCTATAAAATCACAAACATCAGTAGATCCAATCATACTTTTAGAGGTTCCGTAAATAAAAGTTACACCCTTCTTTGCCTTAGTTAGGCTAACCCCATTCATTATACTAGAAACAATTTCAGTATTTTTAGGTTTTAAATCATTATCCTTAAAAATTTCTTCTACGGATTTTCTCAAATTTTTCCATGGTTTTAATAAATAAAAAGTTTCATCTTTAAAATCCGATAAGTTAGTTTTGTTTTTAACGTTTTCAGATTTCGGATACATTAAGTAGATAGGATCATCGAGAATATATTTAGATTTTAAGTTTTTATTTTTAATTTCTCTATTGGTTATAAACAAGTCAATTTCATTATTTAAGAGTGCATTTTCAAAAGATATAGAACTGTATTTTTTTAATGTCAAGTCTAGTGATGGAAACTTTCTAATAAATTCCGGAATTATATCAGGAATTATATATTGAGTCATAAAGGTCAAAGCACCAATCCTAATTTTATTATAATTAGATAAATTATTTATTTTTTCATACATGTCATTTTCGAGTTTTTCAAATTTATTTATGTACTCAAAAAGTATTTCTCCTTCTTTAGTTAGTGTCATTGGAGAAGTAGATCTATTAAAAATATCATATCCAAAATTTTTTTCAATTTTTTTTAGAAGTCTACTTAAATTAGGCTGTGCAGTATAGAGTTTATCAGCAGCTTTACTAATATTTTTATAAATATTTATAGTTTTTAAAATCTTCAAACTTTTATCATCTAACACTAATATCACCTTAAACATTATATCATATTTTATATAATCATTATAACTCATAAAGTATTTCACTGTAAATTAGTACTATGATAAAATTTATTTAAAGAAAATGTTTGCAATCATTTTTAGGTAAGTATATTTTATTTTAATTACATAAGAGGGTGTAGTATGGAAAAAGTAAAAAAGAAAAAAGTACCACACACACTAGTTATTTTAGCTATAATAATTTTGTGTGCAGTTGTTTTAACATGGATTATACCAGCAGGGGTATATGAAAGAGTAGAAAATGCTCAAGGCGTGGAGGTAATAAATCCAGATAGTTTTAAATATATTGATAAGAGTCCTGTAAATCCTATAAAAATATTTAATATTAGTATGGATGGATTTAAAAAAGCGTCAACTTTAATTTTTGTAATTTTATTTTCAGGTGCTTCATTTAATATAATTACAATGAGTGGAGCTTTACAATCATTAATAGGTGTAGTATCTAAGAAAACAGAAAGTAAAGAGTATTTATTTATTCCGATTTTAACATTTATATTTGGGTTAATATGTACAACGCAAGGAGTAAATACATTTATTGGATTTGCACCAGTAATGGTAATGATAGCATTAGCTATGGGATTCGATTCCATAGTTGGAGCGTCTATTATACTTCTTGGTGGTGCGGTTGGTTTTTCAACAGGTACTTTGAATGTAAATACAACAATTGTTGCTCAAGAGATAGCAGGTCTTCCTCCTTATTCAGGGCTTTCATATAGAGCAGTTTGTTTTGTTATTTTTTATATAATAACAAATATTTATTTAGTAAGATATGCTCTAAAAATTAAAAAAAATCCTGAACTTAGTCCAATGTATGAATTAGACAAGACAAGAAAACTTGACAGTTCATCACATGATGAATTTAATTCATCAATGAATTTAAGAAAATGGCTTGTGATTACCACTCTATTTGGTGCATTAGGCTTGATTGTTTATGGAGGAGTTAAACTTGATTGGAAATTAGAACAAACTGCAGTTGTGTTTATTTGGTTAGGTATTTTAGCTGGATTTGCAGCTGGTTTCAATCCATCACAAATTGCCAAATATTTTGTAGATGGTGCAAAAAAGATGGTAGGAGCCGCTTTAATTATAGGACTTGCCAGAACAGTCTCAGGTGTTTTAGACGCTGGTAATATTATGGATACAAGCATTCACTCTATGACATCTTGGCTTAATTTTTTCCCTCATATACTAAAAGGTCCAGTTTTATATATTATAAATATTATTGTAAATATGTTTATAACATCTGGAAGTGGACAAGCAGCTGCTGTAATGCCTATATTTGCTCCTTTAGCAGATACAATAGGACTTACAAGACAAACGGCTGTATTAGCATTTAATTTTGGAGATGGGTTCTGTAATTATATTCTTCCAACTTCTACAGCTCTTATGGGTATATTAGGTGCTACAGATATTCCATATGATAGATGGATGGTTTTCATGGGAAAATTATTTGGAATTTGGGTTATTGTAGGTTCAATATTAATGGTAGGAGCTCAAATTATTAATTTAGGACCAATGTAGGAGAGTTAAATGAAAGATTTAGTTATAAAAGAAATAGATAAAATTAAAGAGAAATTATTTGAATTATCTGATCAGATATTTGATAATCCTGAACTTTGCTATAAAGAATTTTTTGCAAGTAATCTGCTCGAAGATTATTTAGAGGAAAATGGCTTTGAAGTAGAGAGAGGATTGGGGAGTGTTGAGACAGCTTTTAGAGCAAAATATTCTAATGGAGATTCTAAGTATAATATTGGTATTTTATGCGAATATGATGCACTTCCTATGGGTCATGGATGTGGTCATCAAATGCAAGGTCCATCTATTATAGGGGCAGCTATTGCAATCAAGGAAGCCGTTAAAGATTTACCATATAATTTAATTGTATATGGTACTCCAGCTGAAGAAGGTGGCGGAGGAAAAATGAAAATGCTTGATGAAGGATTTATTAAAGATATAGATGTAGCTTTAATGATGCATGGTGGACCAGCCACTCAAGTAGATGTTAAATCTATGGCAATGTCTTCAAGGTATGTCAAATTCTTTGGAAAATCATCTCATGCTGCATTAAAACCAGAAGCAGGTAGATCAGCTTTTGATGCTCTTCTTTTAGCCTTTCAAGGAGTGGAATTTTTAAGAGAGCATGTTAAAGAAGATACTAGAATGCATTACACAGTAACTACGCTTCCAGGACCAGCGAATGTAGTTCCTAGTAAAGTTGAAGGACATTTTTCATTGAGATCCTATAATTCAAAGTATTTAGATGAAATAGTTGAAAGATTCAATGATATAATTAAAGGAGCCGCTTTAATGACTGGTACTACTTATGAAATTAGAGAAGATAGAAGACTTGAGTCAAAAATTCCTGCCTATATTCTAAATGATTTAATTATGAAAAATGCAAGAAAACTTGGTGCTCCTAGAATTAGAGAAGCTAGAGAAAAAACGGGGTCAACTGATTTTGGCAATGTAACATATTTATTACCAGGTTCATGTGCAAGGATTGCATTCGTTCCTGAGGGAACATCATCACACTCACAAGAATTTTTAGACCTAGGAAAAGCAAAAGAAGCACGAGAATGTGTAGAATTTGGTGCGAAGATAATTGCAACAACAGTATATGATTTAATTGAAAATCCAAAATTAATAGAAAAGCAAATAGAAGAATTTAAAGAGTATAAGAAAAAAATGTAATATTATATTAAGAGCCTACTTTCAAAGTAGGCTCTTTTAATTTGCAGAGCTATTAGCTCTTATTGCTTGAGTATCTTTCATATTATTTAGTGATATTGTAAGAGCTATTAGAGGAAGTTCATATTTCTCATCGATTACTTCAAGTTCATAAGTATCTGTCAATGCAAAAAATGTTTTTGTTATTCTTCCAATAACTTCATTTTCTTTTCGGATTTCAAATCCCAAGTCGAATAAATTTCCTGAAAGTTTAAGTTTTTCTCCGTTATAATCTATATCTATTTTGCGGCTTAAAAAACTTAGTTTAGATTTTACTTCCATATTGTCACCATTTGCAAAGTCGATATAAAAAGTTTGAAATAGACTAAAAATTTTCTTATCAATATTAAATAAAGCTTTACCATCTTTATCAGAAACAGTGGATTTATATCCAAAAAATGTGAAGTCTTGATCTATAAAATAAACTTCATTTTTATTTTCATCTAGGACAGGGTAGTGGTCTGTAATTTTAAAAAATTTTTCTTTAAAATAATATTTTATCATATAAACTCCATAGTATAAAATAAACCCTGCACCGAAGCGCAGGGTAATGATTTATATTTTATTTAAAACAATCTAGAGAATCAACAGCATTATCAATTAGGCTATCTTCAACAAGATATGGAAGAGTAATGTGTCCGTATTCTGCTTCTTCGTTAAATTCTTTTGAAACTTCGATTGAGTGTTCGTTTCTAGCCCAGTTACGTCTAGCTACACCACTCATTACGTCCCAAGTAAGTGAAAGTTTGATAATTTCGTCAACCATTTCAGATCCGTCAAGTACTAGACCAAATCCACCATTGATTGATTTACCAATACCAACTCCACCACCATTGTGAAGAGCAACTAAACTCATACCTCTAGCACAGTTACCAGCGAAACATTGTGTTGCCATATCTGCCATTACATTAGAACCATCTTTGATGTTAGATGTTTCTCTAAATGGAGAGTCTGTACCAGATACGTCGTGGTGGTCACGTCCCATCATAACAGGTCCAATTTTTCCTTCTCTTACAAGTTCATTAAATTTAAGAGCTATATCAACTCTACCTTTAGCATCTTGATATAGAATTCTTGCTTGAGTACCAACTACTAATTGGTTCTTTTCAGCATCTCTAATCCAGATGTAGTTATCCATGTCTTGGTATCTTCTATCTTTGTCGATACATTCCATAGCTGCATGGTCAGTAGCGATTAAGTCTTCGTGTTTACCGCTTAAGCAAACCCATCTAAATGGTCCATATCCATAGTCAAATAGAAGAGGTCCCATAATATCTTCAACATATGAAGGGTAGATGAATCCGTCTTTGTCATCTTTACCATTTTTAGAAACTTCTTTAACTCCAGCATCATAAATTGCTTTTAAGAAAGAGTTACCATAGTCGAAGAAGTAAGTTCCTTTTGCAGTAAGTCTTTCAATAACTTCGAAGTGTTGTCTAAGTGTTTCATCAACAAGTTCATGGAATTTCTTAATATCTGTTCTAAGAAGTTCAGTTCTTTCTTCAAATGAAATACCAACTGGACAATATCCACCATTATATGCGTTGTGGCAAGAAGTTTGGTCAGAAAGTAAGTCGATATGGAAGTCATTTTCATCCATGTAGTGAAGAAGATCAACGATGTTTCCGTGGTATGCAATTGAAAGTGCTTCTTTCTTATCAAGAGCATCTTTTGCAAGTTGACAAGCTTCTTCAGGAGTTTCAGCAAGTTTTTTAATCCATCCTTGTTCAAGTCTAGTTTCAATTCTTGAAATATCAACTTCAGCAATGATAGAAACAGCGCCAGCGATGTCTCCAGCTTTACCTTGAGCACCACTCATTCCACCAAGTCCTGAAGAAACAAATAGTTTTCCAGCTAAATTGTCTTTTTCGCCTAAGCCAAGTTTTAATCTACCAGCGTTAAGGATAGTGTTGTATGTTCCGTGAACAATACCTTGAGGTCCAATGTACATCCAACCACCAGCAGTCATTTGACCGTAGTTAGCAACTCCCATTTCTTCTGCGATTTCCCAGTCTTCTAGGTTATCATATTCACCAATCATAAGTCCATTAGTAATGATTACTCTTGGAGCATTCTTTCTTGATTTGAATAGTCCAAGTGGGTGACCAGATTCCATTACAAGAGTTTCATCATCGTGCATAATTTGAAGATATTGCATAATTAAGTTATATTGCATCCAGTCGTGAGCAACAGAACCAGTTTCTCCATAAGTTACAAGTTCGTATGGATAAAGTGCAACTTCAAAGTCTAAGTTGTTATCGATCATAACTTGGAAAGCTTTACCTTGTAAACAATTTCCTTCATATTCATCAATTGGCTTTCCGTAAATTCTTCCTTCAGGTCTAAATCTATATCCATAGATTCTACCTCTAGTAGTTAATTCTTCTAAAAATTCAGGAATTAATTCTTCATGATATTCTTCTGGAATATATCTTAGAGCATTTCTAAGAGCAATCTTAGTTTGGTCTTTAGATAATCTAAATCCTCTATCTGGGGCTCTTCTAATTCCTGGTTCGAAAGATTTTTTTTCAGGTAGTTGGTCAATTTTAACCTTCATAATCTTTTGAACTTCTGCATTATGATTATTATTCACTTTTATCAACCTCCATTTATAAAATCATTATAGAATAAAAATTTTTAAATGTAAAGAGTAAGGGAAATTAATTTCCTAAAATATATAAAAAGTATTCATAAAACTAAGAATGAAGTTAAAACTACTGTAATTAGTAAACATTAATAAAACAAGAAATAGTATTAGCTATGAATTGATTTATTGAGATAAATTGAAAGAAAACAATTGCAAATAGAAAAAAGAAAAGAAGTATACTAAAAATGCTAATGGTAGTGAAAATAAAGTTTTAAAAATTTAGAGAGAAGATATTAAATCTTTCTGTATATTGTTGAGATAATGGAGAAAATTTTCATAACTATAAATGTATAGTTCAATCTTTTTTATATTTAAAGATTAGGAATTAGTTTTTCACCTAATTAATAATTTAAAATCAATGGGAAGAGATTATTTAAGATTTGTTATAAATGATGCAAAGTTGAATAAAATTTTAGCAAAGAATTTTAGCAAAGTTAAAAAATACTTAAAACTAAAAGGAAAAAATTATTGAAAAAGATAATGATGTGAATAATTAAATATAATACTATCTGCAAATTTATAAATTAAGTTTGCAGATTTTTTATTTATTTTATATAGTTATGGGTATAGTATAAGTGTTAATGTATATGCAGATTTAAGGAGGAATTATGAAAGCGGATAAAATATTAATTAATCTTGAACAAGTTTTTTCACCTAAAGATTTAGGCAGACCACTTAAAGGTGAAGAAATGAACAAAGCAGACATTTTAGAAAATGCTTACATTGCAATAGCTGATGGAAAAATTTTAGAAGTTGGCGAAGGCGATGGTTATGAAAATTTAAAAGATGACAATACTGAAATTATAGATCTTACCGGAAAAGTTGCGACTCCAGGCTTAATTGATGCCCACACTCACTTAGTATATGGTGGAAGTCGTGAAAATGAATTTGCTATGAAGTTAAATGGAATGGAATATCTAGAAATTCTTGAAGCTGGCGGAGGAATTCTTTCAACTTTAAAAGCAACTGAAGAAGCAAGTTTCGAAGAATTGTATGATAAGACTAAAGACTTGCTTGAACATATGCTTGTCCATGGAGTTACTGCAGTTGAAGCAAAAAGTGGTTATGGCATTACTCTTGAGACTGAACTTAAAGAGCTTGAAGTTCTCAATAAGTTAAATGAAGATTATCCAACTGATCTTATTATCACTTTCATGGCAGCTCATGTAATTCATGACAAATACAAAGACAATCCAGACGAATATGTAGATATTGTAATTGATATGATGCCAGAAGTTGCTAAGAGAAATCTTGCAGAATTTTGTGATGTATTCTGTGAAAAGGGAGTATTTACTGCAGAACAATCTGAAAGAATCTTAGAAGCAGCAAAAGAACACGGATTTAAAACTAGAATTCACTCTGATGAAATTGAAGACATTGGTGGAGTTAAAGTTGCAGCAGATGTAAATGCAGTTTCAGCTGAACACTTAATGGTAATTGGAGATGAAGAAATTGAAATGCTTGCTGAAAATAATGTAATTGGAAATCTACTTCCAGGTACAACTTTTTCACTTATGAAAGACACTTATGCTCCAGCAAGAAAGATGCTTGACAAGGGAATGGCAATTACACTTTGTACAGACTCTAATCCAGGATCTTGTCCTACTGCAAACTTACAATTTATAATGCAACTTGGATGTCTACAAATGAAACTTACTCCAATTGAAGTTTATAATGCAGTAACAATTAATGCTGCTTATTCAGTGGATAGAGCTGATACAATTGGATCATTTGATAAAGGTAAGAGAGCAAATATAACTGTATTTGATGCTCATAACATCGACTACACATTATATTTCTTTGCAACAAATCTTTGTGAACAAGTTTATATTGACGGTGAACTTGTAGTTGAAGATAGACAGGTTGTTAAAAAATAATTAAGATTTATAAGGCTGGCCTTTGGGCCAGTTTTTTTATGCCTTAAAATATATTAGTAAAAATAAATTTACTTTAACATAGTTAATAAAAACATAAATTTTAAAATAAAACAAAAAAGCTATATTGATATTATTATTTCAAATATAATGATATTGAGAATAATTTGAATTTATCATAGGTCCAAAATTGCTCTTGAAGCACTTGAAAGAAGAAGAGCAGAAGGAAAAGCTCCTAAACTTAGTGCTTAATATTTAAAAATAGGAAGTGAAAATATGAGTAAAGATAAAAAAATTAAATTACCCTGGGATGAAGAAATAGAAGCAATAAAATATGTATATGTAAATCCTAGAAAAAGCTTTTTAGAAAAATATGCATGCGTTGTAACTTTTAGTTTAATTGGACTTGCCATATTTACAAAATTTAAACTTACTTTGATTCTAGCTTTGCTCTTATTATTGTCACTTCTTACAAAGAAATATGTTGCAGCTACTAAAAAAGAACTTGAAATGTATACAGATATGAAAATTTTTAAGTCACATGAAATTTGGAGCTGGCAAGATATAGATGCAATAACTTTTGAAAATAAGGCAGAACATAAAGATTTGGTCTTATTATATTTTACTAAGAATGATATCACAAGAAGGTTTTTCTTCAACAAAGAAGATAAGGAAAAGGTATTTGATTTAGCTTCACAAGTATAATAAGAAAATAAAAATATACGATGCTTATGAATACAAAAATAACTTAAAAAATTTTAAAAAGAAAATAAAGAAGACAAAAAGATCTTTTATTTAAATTTTAATAAGGTTACTACATGGGGTTAAGTAATAACAAAGAAAGGAGGCAAAAGCTCTCTTTTCTATTTGACTTGAATAATATAATGGCTTATATTAAAATTAAAAATGCGTTTGAAAGGCTTCTTTCGATAAGATAATTTTGTAACATGAAAACTTATTAAAAGAATGTCTTTTTTTATGAACTTTTAAGAAAACGATTGACTTTAAATAAAATATGGCTTAAAATTAAAGAAAACATTTTCAAAAAGGAGGAAAATTATGTTATTATTTAACCCAGTAGTAGTATCAGTTTTATTATTGGTAATACTATGTATGCTAAAACTTAACGTTTTACTATCATTACTTGTTGCAGGTATTGTAGCAGGACTTACAGCAGGAATGCCACTTTATGTTTTTGACCCTGAATCTTGGCAAGGTGTATACCTTGGCGGATTACCAATGTTTGCAACTGAAGGCGATGGAATTATTAGCACAATTATTGGTGGTATGGGATCAATGGCTGAAACAGCTTTAGCTTATATCTTAATCGGAGCATTCGCTTATGCTATTGGTAAATCAGGACTTATAACTATTCTTGCACAAAAGGTTTCTAAAATCGTAGGAAACAATAAATTTGCATTTATTTTCTTAATTGCATTCATCTCAGTTTTTTCTCAAAACCTTTTACCAGTGCACATTTCCTTTATACCTATTCTAATTCCACCACTACTAGGACTTATGAATAAGTTAAAGATAGACAGACGTGCAGTTGCATCAGCTCTTTGCTTTGGACTTAAAGCACCTTATATCTCAATCCCAGCAGGATTTGGACTTATATTCCACAACATAATTGCATCAAACATGACTGATGCTGGTATGCCAACAACAGTTGATGATACACAAAAAGTTATGTGGATTGGTGGACTTTCAATGTTAGTTGGTCTTATCTTTGTAGTATTTGTTCTTTATGGAAAAGACAGAGAATACCAAGATCTTGAAGTTCCAGGTGTAGCACCACTTGATGCTCATGTGTCAATGACAAGTGAAGCATGGGGAGCACTAGTTGCTGCAGTAGCAATGCTTATTGCTCAAATTATTACAACTAACCTTCCATTCTCAGCAATTATAGGTATAATTTTCTTGCTTATCACAAGATCTATTAAATGGCATGAAATTGATGAAATGATCAATGGCGGACTTGATCTTATGGCATTTATCGCTTTTGTAATGCTTATTGCTGGTGGATATGCAAACGTACTTAATACATCAGGAGCAGTAGAACATTTAGTTAACAATACAGCTTCTATGATGGAAGGATCCTCACTTGTAGTTTCTTCTATAGTACTTCTAGCAATAGGACTTATTATAACAATGGGAATCGGTACATCTTTCGGTACAATTCCGGTAGTTGCAGCAATCTATGTACCTCTAGCACAACAATTAGGATTTAGCCACGCAGCTATAATTCTATTAATTGGTATAGCAGCAGCTCTAGGAGATGCAGGTTCTCCAGCATCTGACTCTACAATGGGACCTACTTCTGGTCTTAATGCAGACGGACAACATGACCACATTTGGGATACTTGTGTTCCTACATTTATAGCTTTCGATATTTTCCTAGTTATAGGTGGAGTTATAGGATCAGTTCTATTATCATAATTTTAAAAAATTTTTAGGCATGAAGATAAGCTTCATGCCTTTTTTTTGCTAATAAATATAAAATTAATTGAGAAATTATTTTTCTTTATAAATAGATTGATTAAAAATGTATAGAGAAAATTTATCGATTAATTCACTAAAAATAATTATCGATTTATCATAGCACAGTAATCTCAAAATATAATATTAAATAAATAGGCAGAAAATTCGCAAAAACAATCAATTAATTTACTACAAAAAAGAAATAAAGAATTGTTCTTTTTTAAGTAATATTGGATTTATTATCTTAAAATTATTGACTTTAATATATATTTGGAATAAAATCAAGATAGAAAACATTTGCAGAATCACAACTTAGCTTTTATCTAAGTTTTTAAAATAGCTTTGCAAATGAATTTTTAACTCTCTATAAAAGGGCAAACTTTTTTCAAAATTTTACAAATAATTTTCATCTTCGGAATTTTTTGAAAAGAGAATATTTAATTAAAAGGAAGGAAGTATAATTATGAACAAAGTAGTATTAACAGGTAATGATCTTGATCTTGAGCAATTAGTAGCAGTTGCAAGAAATCACGTTCAAGTAGAAATTGATGAAAAGGCAATAGCTGATGTTAACAAATCAAGAAAATATGTTGAAGAAATTGTTGAAGAAGAAAGAGTTGTTTACGGAATTAACACAGGATTTGGTTCTCTATCAAGAGTTTCAATTTCTAAAGAAGATTCAGCTCAACTACAAGAAAATATAATTAGAACTCACGCTTCAGGTTTTGGAGACCCACTTCCAGAAGATGAAACAAGAGCAGTTATGCTTATTAGAATTAATTCATTATTAAAGGGAGTTTCTGGTATCAGACTTTCTACTATAGAATTACTTCTTGAAATGCTTAATAAAAATGTTGTTCCATATATTCCTGAAAAAGGTTCTCTAGGAGCATCCGGAGACTTAGCACCACTTGCACACATGGTTCTTCCAATGCTTGGACTAGGAAAAGCTTATTATGAAGGAGAGCTTCTACAAGGAAGAGAAGCTATGGAAAAAGCTGGAATCAAACCAATAGAACTTGCAGCAAAAGAAGGATTAGCTCTTATTAATGGTACTACTGTTCTTACAGCAACTGGTGCTCTTGCAACTTACGATGCATTAAAACTTTCTAAGATTGCAGATATCGCTGGAGCTATGGCAGTTGAATCAGCTAGAGGAATCATCGATGCATTCTGGGAAGAACTACACACTATTAGACCACATGCAGGATCACTAAAAACTGCAGAAAATCTAAGAAATATTCTTGAAGGTTCAACTTATGTAACTCACACTGCAGAATTACGTGTACAAGATGCTTATACATTTAGATGTATGCCACAAGTTCATGGAGCAAGTAAAGATACATTAGAATATGTAAGAGAAAAAGTTGAAATAGAACTAAACTCAGCAACTGATAACCCTATTATCACTCACGATGGAAAAGTAATTTCTGGTGGAAACTTCCACGGAGAATTAATGGCTCAACCATTAGACTTCTTAGCTATTGCTGTTTCCGAACTAGGAAATATCTCTGAAAGAAGAATCGAAAGAATGGTAAACACTACTCTTTCTGGAATGCCTTCATTCTTAGTTAAACATCCTGGATTAAACTCAGGATTTATGATTACTCAATACGCAGCAGCTGCACTTGCATCAGAAAACAAAACTTTATCTCATCCAGCAAGTGTTGACTCAATCACATCTTGTGAAAACCAAGAAGACTTCGTATCAATGGGTAACTGGGCTTCAAGAAAAGCTAGAGAAGTTGTTAAAAATGTTGCAAGAATTCTTACAACTGAACTTATGATAGCTGCTCAAGCAATCGATTTTAGAGTTGAAATGGAAGAAGGAAAATACGAATTAGGTAAGGGAACTAAGGCAGCTTATGATGCTATTAGAGAAAAAGTTGCATTTATTGAAGATGATTCAAGTATTGAAATTTACGAAGAACTTGAAAAAGCTCAAACTGTAATTTCTGAAGATACTCTTCTAGAAGCTGTTGAAAAAGTTGTCAGCCTTTAATATAATGCAAGTGTAAAGTAAGTTAATATAAATAATCTAAAATCAAATTTAAGGAGGAAATTGATTTGAAAAGAGTAATGTGTATACCTAACTATTCTGAAGGTAAAGATCAAAATACTATTGATAAAATTACAGAATGTTTTAGAGCTAAAGAAAATATTAAGTTAATTGACTACCAACCAGATGCTGACCACAACAGACTTGTTGTAGAAGTAATTGGTGAACCAGAAGCTGTAATTGACGCTGTTTTAGAATCAGTTAAAGTTGCATCTGAATTAATAGACATGACTAAACATCATGGAGCTCACCCAAGAATGGGAGCAGTAGATGTAATTCCTTTTGTTCCAGTAACTGAAGTAACTACTGAAGACTGTGTTGAATATGCTAAAAAAGTTGGAGCTGCTATAGGTGAAATGGGAATCCCAGTTTATCTATATGAAGATGCCGCAACTTCTCCTGATAGAAAGAACCTTGCAAAAGTAAGAAAGGGACAATACGAAGGTTTCTTCGATAAAATCAAAGAACCAGAATGGAAACCTGATTTTGGTCCACAAGAAATGAATGCTAAATCTGGAGCTACTGCAGTAGCAGCAAGATTCCACTTAGTTGCATTCAACGTAAACCTAAATACTAATAATCTTGAAATTGCTGATAAAATTGCAAAAACTGTTCGTCACATTGGTGGAGGACTTAGATTTGTTAAGGCTATTGGTCTTGAACTTGAAGAAAAAGGTCAAACTCAAGTATCAATGAACCTTGTAAACTTTGAAAAAACTGCAATCTATCAAGCACTTGAAATGGTTAAATCTGAAGCTAAGAGATATGGTGTAACTGTAGTTAACACTGAACTAATTGGACTACTTCCACTACAAGCTCTTATTGATTCAGCAGCATACTATATGCAAATTGATGGTTTAAAACAAGAACAAGTATTAGAAACACTATTAATAGAGGAGTAATATAATGGCATTTAAAACTGATATTCAGATAGCTGACGAAGCTACAATGCTTCCAATTGAAGAAGTTGCTTCAAAAATTGGATTTGAAAAAGACGACTTAGAACAATATGGTAAATATAAAGCTAAGATTTCTTGGGATGCAATTAATAGAATTAAAAAGAACAATGAATATGGTAAATTAATTTTAGTATCTGCAATTTCTCCAACACCAGCAGGTGAAGGAAAATCTACAGTTTCAATTGGTTTAACTCAAGGACTTAACAGAATTGGTAAAAAATCTGCAGTAGCACTTCGTGAACCATCTCTAGGACCAGTTTTTGGTGTTAAAGGTGGGGCAGCAGGTGGAGGTTATTCACAAGTAGTTCCTATGGAAGATATAAACCTTCACTTCACAGGTGACCTACACGCAATGACAGCTGCAAATAACCTTATTTCTGCTTGTATAGATAACCACATTCACCAAGGAAATGCTCTAAGAATAGATTCTAGACAAATTACTTGGAAGAGAGTTATCGACATGAATGATAGATCCCTTAGAAATGTTGTAATTTCACTTGGTAAAAAAGCTGATGGATTCCCAAGAGAAGACCACTTCATGATTACAGTAGCATCTGAAATTATGGCAGTACTTTGTCTATCAGAAAATATTGAAGATTTAAAGACAAGACTTTCTAAGATGATTGTTGCGTATAATTTAGATGGAGAACCTGTAACAGTAGCTGACCTTGAAATCCAAGGAGCAGTAGCAATGCTTCTTAAAGATGCATTAAAACCAAATATGGTACAAACTCTTGAAAACACACCAGCATTTATTCATGGTGGACCTTTTGCAAACATTGCACATGGATGTAACTCAATTCTTGCAACTAAATTAGCACTTCTTACAAGTGACTATGCAGTAACAGAAGCAGGATTCGGTGCTGACTTAGGTGCTGAAAAATTCATGGACATTAAATGTAGAATGGCTGGACTTTCACCAGATGCAGTGGTTATAGTAGCTACTATAAGAGCACTTAAAATGCATGGTGGAGTAGATAAAAAAGAATTAAAAGAAGAAAATATAGATGCTTTAGAAAAAGGATTTGCAAACTTAAGAAGACACGTAGAAAACGTTAAGAAGTTTGGCGTATCTCCAATTATAGCAATCAACAGATTTGACACTGATACTGAAGCTGAAATCAAAAAACTTGAAGAACTTTGTGCAGAATTAGGCGTTAGAATTTCACTTTGCGAATGCTTCGCTAAGGGTGGAGAAGGTGCTGAAGATCTTGCAAAACAAGTTGTAGAACTAATTGATGAAGGAAACAAAAACTTCAAACCACTTTACGATGAAAATGCAAGTATAGAAGACAAGGTTAACACAATAGTTACTGAAATTTACAGAGGTAGACAAGCTAAATTTACTACAGCTGCTAAAAAACAAGTTAAAACACTTGAGAAACTTGGTCTTGATAAACTTCCAATTTGTGTTGCTAAGACTCAATTCTCATTTACAGATGATAAAAATGTAATGGGTGCACCAACAGACTTTGACATTGAAATTCAAGATGTTAGAGTATCTGCAGGAGCAGGATTTATTGTAGTACAAACTTCAAATATCATGGTTATGCCTGGACTTCCAAAGGTACCAGCTGCTAACAAAATGGATATTGATAATGATGGTACTATAACAGGATTATTCTAATCTTAAATAGGAGGAAAAAATGCTTAAGGATTTAAATATAGTAGAATTCGCTAATGAAACAGCATCTGATTCTCCAGCACCAGGAGGTGGCTCCATTGCTGCATTAAACGCAGCAATGGCTGCTTCACTTCTAGCAATGGTTGCTAATCTTACAATTGGTAAGAAGAGATATCTAGATGTTTCTGATAGAATGGAAGAACTTCAAAAAGAATTAGTTAAATACAAAGATGACTTTGTAGAAGGAATTGACAAAGATGCTAATTCTTTTAATGGTGTTATGGATGCTATGAAACTTCCAAAGGAAACTGAAGAAGAAAAAGCTGCTAGATCAGAAAAAATTCAAGAAGGTTACAAAAATGCTATTGAAGTACCTCTTGGACTAGGAACTAGAGTTACAGAACTTTATGACTATGCAAGAGAGCTTGCAGAAAAAGGTAACTCTAATGCAATTACTGACGTAGCTGTTGCAGTTATAAATATTAGAGCTGCAGTTGAAGGAGCTTTCTTAAACGTAATTATTAATCTTAATTCTCTTAAAGATGAATCTTATAGACATGAACTTGAAGATAAAATGGCTGAAGTAAGAAAAATCGTTGATAAGAATGAAGAACAAATAATGAAAATCGTTGAAGAAAAGTTAGCATGAGATACCTTTTAGTAGATGTTGGGTCAACTTACACTAAACTTCATATAGTAGATACAGATACAAATGAAATTTTAGCTAATGCATCTAGTTACACAACAGTTGACAAAGATGTAAGAATTGGATTTAATAATGCCTTTGAGAAATTAGGTAAAGATGTTAAATTTGATAAGATACTAGGTTGCTCATCAGCATCTGGAGGTTTAAAAGTTGTAGCAATAGGTTTTTCGAAAAACCTTACAACAAATGCTGCAAGACTTGCTTCTCTTTCAAGTGGCGCAAGGATTTTAAATGTTTATTCATATGAAATAAATGATGAAAAAACTGAAGAGATTAAAAATTCAGGTGCCGATGTAATTGTTCTATGTGGCGGAACTAATCACGGAAACAAGGACAATATTATTTATAACGCAAAACAATTAGCTAAAAAAGATATAAAAATACCTATAGTGGTAGCTGGTAATGTAGATGCAAATAAAGAAATAGAAGAGATTTTTTCTAATACAAATATTAACTTTACATTTACAGAGAATGTAATGCCAACTACTAATACTATTAATTATAGACCCCTAAGAAAAACTATTGGTGATATATTTATTAAAACTATTGCTCATGCAAAGGGGATAGATCTTTTAAGTAAAGATTTTGAAATTCTACTTCCAACTCCAATAGCAGTTCAAAAAGCTATGTCAGTCTATGCAAAGTTTTTAGATAAAGTGATTTTATCTGTTGATATTGGTGGAGCCACAACAGATATCCACTCAATTGGTAGATCATATTATGGTGAAGAAAATATTTTATCGCCAGCAATTGATGAACCTTATGAAAAGAGAACTGTTGAAGGGGATATGGGTATGAGATATTCTGCAACTGCTCTTTATGAATCAGTTGGGGATGAACCTTTTAAAGAATTAGGTATCGAGAATGCTAAAGAACAGTGTGAATACAGATTTAATCACACGAACTTTATACCTGAAGAAGAAAAAGATATTAAGTTTGATAATGCCCTTTGTTATATAGCAACGAAAACTTCCCTTGAAAGACATATTGGTCGATTAAAGGAAATTAAAACACCAACTAGAACTATATATCAACAGTATGGTAAAGACCTAAGAAGAGCTGAAATGTTCATTGGAACAGGTGGTTCACTAATTAACTCAGGAGAGCCAAAGAAAATTCTTGGAGCGATAAAGAATTTAGATGGTAAATATTTAATCAATAAAGATTTAGATTTTTATCTTGACAGTGAATATATTTTATCTTCTGCAGGACTTATTTCAACTGTTGATGAAGAAGCTTCCTACAAATTATTAAATAAATATTTAAAAAAATTATAAACTAGAAGAAGTTGTAGAAATACAGCTTCTTTTTTTATCAATTGATATATTGTTGCAATAAAAAAGTGTGGCTAACTTGCCACACTTTTTAAATCTGCTTAACAATCTTTTCCATAGGTTTCATTACAATTAAAACAATTATTGAAGATACCAAAATTTGAATGATATTTCCAGGGATTGATGCAAGAGGAAGTATAAATGAATGGAGTATAAATATTTCTCCTATATAGTATACTACTACCTTTACAATTGCCACTAAAATAAAGGAAATGATTAAGTTATTAAATTTTAAATTAGGATAATTAAGTTTATTTAATATATATCCCATAATTAGAGCAGATATGATAGTCATTGGTGACCACATCACCCATCCGCTTGTTAGATCAAATAAACCCATACCAATAGCACCAGCTAACATTCCAACTCTTTTTTCAAAAAATATTGCAGCTAGAAAGAATGGGACATTGCCTAAGTGAATAAGTCCACCATTAGGTGCAAAGGGAAGTTGAATTTTGACAACCCAAGTAAAAACATAAACTAATGCTATGAACAATGATGTAATTACCAAGTCTTTAACTTTGAAGTCTTTCATGCTTTCTCCTTTATTTAAACTTTATATTATTAATGCTCCTTTATAATCGATTTCTAAATCAATTAATTTATAGTCGCCATCAAGTTTTGAAAGTTTTTCCCCCAAGAATTCTTTAGTTTTAAAATCATCACTTTTTAAAACTAACATAATTGTTGAGCCAGCTCCACTTAAGTAATGTGAAATTGCATCACTTTCTTTTATAGCAGCTTGAATTTTATCCATTTCAGGAATTAACTTAAATCTATAAGATTCGTGGATTTTATCTTGGAAAGCAATTTTTAAGTTTTCATAATTTCCAGAAATCAAAGCAAGTGGAAGTATAGAAGTTCTAGAAATATTAAATACAGCATCTTTTCTTGAATAATTTTCAGGAAGAACCTTTCTCGCACTCTCAGTTAATAGTGGTGAGTCAGGTATAAGTGCTAAAAATTTAATCTTGTCCGAAGCTTTAAATTCTTCAAGATAAATTTTATTATCTTCAAAAACAGTAGATGTAAATCCTCCAAAAATTGCAGGAGATACATTATCTGGATGACCTTCAATCTCTGTTGCGATTTTTAAAATCTCTCTTCTATCTATTTCTTTATGAATTTCATGGAAAGCTGCTAAGATTCCCATTACTACACAAGTTGATGAAGATCCAAGTCCTCTAGACATTGGGATATCAGTTTTAGATTCAATCTTTATTGGAACACTTTTTTCGCCATAGTAATTAAAAGTATAGTCATAAGATTTATAAATTAAATTTTCTTTTATATTTTTATTGTATTCTTCAACTTCATCAGTTTTTTTGTACTCACAAATATTGTATAAATTAACAGCAAGACCAAGTGCGTCAAATCCTGGTCCTAAGTTTGCTGAAGTTGCAGGTACAGAAATTCTTGTTCCTCTATCGGAAAAATTTAATACTTCTTTAGAAATATCTTTTTTATCAATTTTAGTATCATGAATCAATTTTTTATTTCGAAGTTTTGCAATTTCCTTTGGAATTTCCACACCAGTTTTTTCATTTAATAATTCAATATTATCGAATTCATCTTCTGATAATTTTTCTCCAAGGGAAGATAGAACAGAAGATGAGAATTTGTAAGGACTTGCAGTCGAAAGAATAACTGTATTACTCACTCCACATTTATCTGCAACAAATTTTGCAACAGCAGTATGTGGATCGATTAAATATTTGTCTTCTTCATAAACTTTTAAAATAGTCTTAGAAGTTTCTTCTTCATTTGCAAAACCACACAAAAATTCATCAAATTTAATATCTGAATTAAATTCTCCCTTAGTTTTTAAATCATTCATCTTTTCGACAACAACTTCATCCGAAGATTTGTGGAATAGAAGTCTTTCTAAGTTTGAAGAAATTAATATATCCATTGAAGGAGACATTGTCTTTTCTAATTCTCTGTTGGCATTATAAACTCCAGTGCTAAAGAAATCTGTAAGGACATTATTAGAATTTGATGCGATTATTAATTTATCTACAGGAAGTCCCATTTCTTTTGCATAAAATCCTGCTAAAATATCTCCAAAGTTGCCAGTTGGAACACAGAAAGAAATTTTTTCATCCTTTTGGATTTTATTATTTTTATAAAGATCTGCATAAGCATAAAAATAATAAACAATTTGTGGAAGAAGTCTACCAATATTTATTGAGTTTGCAGAAGATAGGTACACATTTTTATCTGAAAGAGATTTTTTAATTTCAGGATTATTAAAAATTTCTTTTACAGAACTTTGTGCATCGTCAAAGTTTCCTTCGATTGCAATGACTTTTGAATTTAATGAATCTGTTGTATCCATTTGAAGTTTTTGAACTGCAGAAACTCCATCTGTTGGATAAACAACTAAGATGTCAATATTTTCTTTGTTGTAAAATCCTTCTAAGGCTGCTTTACCAGTATCTCCTGAAGTTGCAGTTAGAATTAAAGTTTTATCTTCGATTCCAAGAGATTTTTTGGCATAAGCAAGTAAATTTGGTAATAAACAAAGAGCAAAATCTTTAAAAGCTGAAGTTTTTCCGTGATATAGCTCAAGATATTCATTGGAATTGTACTCAACATTTGCAACAAATTCAGGGAAAGTTGCGTAAGATTTTTCGATTAATTCTTTTAAATCTCCTTCATCAAAATCTGTAAGATATAATGATAAAATTTTGTGAGCAAGGTCAGTGTATTTTAATTCAATATTTTCAAAAATATCAAACCTAGGAAAACTTTCAGGGACAAATAATCCACCGTCTTCTGAGATTCCCTTAACTATTGCTTCTCTTGCAGAGATTTTTAAGTCTTTATTTCTAGTTGATAAAAATTTCATTTTTCCTCCTCAACTGCTGCTACAAAAATTTCATCTTCTTCGTAAGAATTTAAAATATCCTTTAACTCATCGAAGTTAAGATTTTTTGTAATAATATGATGTAAATCATTTGTTTCATCTCTATTAATTACTTTATAAAGTGCATCTTTAACTTCCTTAACAGAAATATAGTATTTATTTTCTAAATCAGTTGAAACTTTATAATTTTTTTCTGCAGTATAAAATGGTTTGATTTCGCTGCAATTGTAAATTCTTAAAAGATCGCGAATTACAGCATCGGCAGTTTCAAGCTTTCCTGCACCAGCACCAAAGAATCTGTACTCACCAAAATATTCTCCAGTTACTCTAACTTTATTTAGAGATTTAATAGTATTGCTAAAGAAAGGATCTTTCACAAGCATTGGCATAACTGTAATATAAATTTTCTCGCCTTTTAGCTGGGAATTTGCTATAAGCCTAATATTGTAGTTATTATTTTTTGAAAATTCTATATTTGATTTTTTGATATTTGAAATGCCAAGAGTTAAAATTTCTTCTTCCTTAATCTTTGCATTATATGATAGGGAAGATAGTATTCTAATTTTTCTTTGAGAATCAAATCCACAAACATCAGCAGTGGGATCAGCTTCTGCATATCCTAGATCTTGTGCCTTTTTTAAAACCACATCATAATCTAGACCTTTTTCTTCCATCTCAGATAAAATGAAGTTAGATGTTCCATTTAAAATTCCTGAGACACTATTTATTTCATTAAATTGAAGTTCTTCCATAAGTGGGTGAATTATAGGAATTGCTCCACCAACTGATGCTTCATAAGAAAAGTAAACATTATTTTTCCTTGCAGTTTCGTTTAATTCTTCAAAATATTTTGAAACAACTGCCTTGTTTGCAGTAATAATATTTTTACCTGCATTCATAAGTTCAATTATTCTCTTATAAGTCTCTTCTAAGTTTGAAGTTACATCAATTACTGTGTCTACATCAGAATTTAAAATTTCATCAAAGTTAGCAGTAAACTCAATACTATCATCTTTTGGATATCTTTTTTTATTTGCATTAGCTATTAAAACTTTTTTAATATTTATGTCAAAACCTTTTTGTGAAAGAAAATCCTTCTTTTTAAAAAGAATTTCTTCCACTCCAGTTCCAACAGTACCAAAGCCCATTAATGCTAGGTTCATCTTATACCTCCAAAAGTTTTTCAGCTATTTGAACAGCATTAGTTGCAGCACCTTTTCTAATATTATCTGCACATGACCATAAGTTAATTCCATTTTCTACTGTAAAGTCTCTTCTAATTCTTCCAACATAAACTTCGTCGTGATCTTTTGAGTGAAGTGGCATTGGATAAACTTCTTCAGATGGATTATCTTCAAGAACAAGTCCCTTATAATCAGAAATAATTTTCTTAACATCTTCAATTTCAAAAGGCTTATCAGTTTCAACATTAATTGAAATGCTGTGAGAATTTTTAACAGGTACACGAACTGTAGTAGCTGTAACTTTCATATCGTCATGAAGAATTTTCTTAGTTTCGTTAATCATTTTCATTTCTTCTTTTGTATATCCATTATCTAAGAACACGTCGATTTGAGGTATACAGTTGTTTTGAATTTCATATTTGTAAGCAGTTTTAGTACCTTCCTCAAGATCTGCTATACCTTTAACTCCTGAACCTGAAACTGATTGATAAGTTGAATAGATTACTCTTTTAATTCCGTATTCATCAAGAATTGGTTTAAGTGGAAGAACTGATTGAATAGTAGAACAGTTAGGATTTGCAATAATTCCTTTATTTTCTTTAATGTCTTCAGGATTGATTTCAGGAACTACTAGAGGTACATCGTCGTGCATTCTAAAAGCAGAACTGTTATCAATTACTGTAACGCCTTCTTTAGCAGCAATTGGAGCAAACTTTTCACTTACGGATCCGCCAGCTGAGAATAGTGCAATTTTAATATCTATGTCTTTAAAGGAATCTTCAGTTAATTCTTCAACTGTATATTCTTTACCGGCAAATTTAATTTTTTTTCCAGCAGATTTTTTAGAACTGAATACATATAAATTATCAATAGGGAAGTTTCTTTCCTCTAAAACTTTAAGCATTGTGCTTCCAACAAGACCTGTTGCACCTACAACAGCTACATTAACTTTTTTCATTTTTCTTCCTCCTTGTAAAACTCTTTATAAATTGAATTTATAGCATTTTCAAAATCTTTTGTTTCTACACCAATGATAATATTAATTTCACTTGATCCTTGGCTAATCATTTTTATATTTACGCCACTTTTTGCTAGAGCAGTGAAAATTCTACTTGAAACACCTTTAGCATTAATCATGCCTCGTCCTACAACTGCAATAAGAGAAATATCTCTTTCAGTTGAAATTTTGTCTGCATTTAAATAAATTTTTAATGATTCTAAGACTTTGTCCATTTTTGAACTTAATTTTAAATCAGACACAACCACTGAAACTGAATCAATGCTTGATGGCAAATGCTCAATAGGGATGTCATTACTTTCAAATACAGTTGTGAGCTTTCTGAAAAAGTCGATTTCAGAATTCATATTTACTTTTTCTAAATTTATGACAGTAAAATCTTTTTTACCAGAAATTCCTGTGACAATATTTGTATTTTTAGAATCACACTTAGCTAGGATTAAAGTTCCAGCATCTTCTGGTGCATTTGTGTTTTTTATATTAATTGGAATATTTTTATCTCTTAAAGGGAATAGAGCTTCTTCGTGAAGAACTTTTGCTCCCATATATGAAAGTTCTCTCAATTCTTTATAAGTAATTGTGTTAATAGTTGCAGGATTATTTACAATTTTTGGATCAGCAACTAAAAATCCACTTACATCTGTGAAGTTTTCATATTTTTCTGCACCTAAACTAGATGCAATAATAGAACCTGTTATGTCAGATCCTCCACGGGAGAAAGTTGTAATCTTACTTTCTTCGTTGGATCCATAAAATCCAGGGATAACTACATATTCTTTGCCTTCTAAAACTTCTTTAATCTTTTTCTCAGATTTATTAAAATCTACAGTTCTCTTATTAAAAACTACTAAATCCTTTGAATCAATAAATTCAAATCCTAAATAGTTAGATAGGACTTGGGCGGATAAATTTTCTCCACGACTAATTACATAATCATAACTAGCTCCATTAGTAATTTCATTTTTAACATCATCAAGTATTGTTCTAATATCAATTGTAAGATTTAAGTCTTCAACAATATTTACAAAAACATCTTCAATAATTTTAAAAACTTCATTAAAGTTAAGATCATGACTTGCCAATTGATGGCACATAACTAAAAGATCAGTGACTTTGTGGTTGTTGTGCTTTCCTTTTCCAGGTGCAGATACAACAATATATTTTCTGTCGCTGTCTTCTTCAATGATGTTTTTTACTTTTTGAAACTGCTCCGAATCAGCAAGAGAGCTTCCTCCAAACTTAACTATTTTCATCTTAATTCTCCTTTATAATATATAATTATTATCTTATGAGTTTTTAAAATTATACAATTATTTAGAATGATTGTCAATTTAAGAAGAAGCTGAACATTAGAAATAAAGCTATTTTCATCAAAAATATTTTAAAAGTTTTAAATTTTTAAAATTTTAAATTACCTAGAAATAAAATTATGTTAATATAAAATTAAAAATTAACTTCAATTGTATAATTTTTGTAAAATCTAACTTGTATTTTTTGTAAATTGATGTTATACTAATTTTGTTATGGCGACATAGCCAAGTGGTAAGGCACGGGTCTGCAACACCCTTATCACCGGTTCAAATCCGGTTGTCGCCTCCATAAATTTTAAAGTCTACTGTCTTTTGAATCAGTAGGCTTTTTTTGTATTTTAAATATTTAATAAAAAAGTTAATATGATATAATAAATTTATGAAACTAATGAAAAAACTAGACTATGTAGTTATTCTTGTCTTAATAATTTTTTCAGTAGTGCTCTATTTTATTACTAATAATTCTTTTTCAGGAATAGGAGAAGATGTAAATAAAAAAGCAGTGATTACAATTGATGGAAAAATTTATAAAGAAATAGAATTAGCTAAGGGACATAATGAAGAAATAGAAATAAAATCTCAATATGGAGAAAATGTTATCACAATTGAAGATGGAAGAGTTCATATGCACGAATCAGATTGTAAAGATAGAATTTGTATCAGAATGGGTGAAATTTCAACTCCAGGAGATTCTATAATTTGTCTTCCAAATAGACTTATGGTAAAAATTGTTTCGGAAGATAAAAATAATGATGAATTGGATATGATTTTAAAATGAGAAATAATAGAAAATTAATTTATCTATCTTTACTATCAGCGATGGGAATAGTTTTAGGACTTTTTGAAAGCATGATTCCACTTCCAGTTGCCATTCCTGGAGCAAGACTTGGACTCTCAAACATGGTGGTTCTTGTGACTATTGTTTCAATTGGATATAAAGAAGGTTTTATAGTATCAATTTTTAAAACAGTATTACTTGCCCTTGTTACTGGTGCAGTGTCAAGTTTTTTCTTTTCATTTGCTGGCGCAATACTAAGTACAATAGCAATGGTATTGTCACATAAATTTTTAAGAAAATATTTATCTTTAATTGGAATTAGTGAAATAGGATCTTTCTTTCATAATTTGGGACAAGTTTTAGTTGCTTCATTTATTATGAAGACTACTGCGATATTTGCTTATCTTCCAATTTTAGTAATCCTTGGAATTTTTACAGGATTTTTTGTAGGACTTGCATCAATTTATATAACTAATAATACTAATTTAGCTAAGCTTAGGGGATAATATGGAAAAAATTATTTTGGCTTCAAATTCTCCTAGAAGAAGAGAAATTTTAGGTAAGTTTATTGAATTTGAAGTAAAAACACATGAAATTAATGAAATAAAAGATGAGGAATATCCACCACAAATAACTGTGATGGGCCTTGCCTATGAAAAGGGAATAAGTGTTGCTGAAGAAAATATAGACTCTATAGTTATATCTTCAGACACAATTGTAGAGTACGATGGAAAGCTTTTAGGTAAGCCAAAAGATAGAGATGAAGCAAAAGATATGATTAAATCTTTATCTGGTAAAACTCATAATGTTTATACAGCTTATGCAATTTTTAAAATTTCAGAAAATATAAAATATGTAGATTATGAGAAATCTGAAGTTAAATTTTATGAATTTTCAAATGTGGATATCGAAAAGTATTTAGACACTAATGAATATGCAGATAAAGCCGGAGCTTATGGCATCCAAGGCTACGGAGCATTATTAGTTGAAAAGATTAATGGAGATTACTTTAATATAATGGGTCTTCCAATTGCTAAATTATCGAGAGATTTAAAGAGACTTTTTGGAATTAGTTTATGGTGAAGTGATGTATTCAAATAAAATTTTTAAAAATACTATTAAAGAAATGCCAGTGTGCGATAGGCCACAGGAAAGGCTTATAAAATATGGACCTAATTATCTTTCAAATGCAGAGCTTCTTGCTCTGATTATTAGAACGGGAAGCAAAAGTGGAGATTCCGCAATCGCCATAGCTGATAAAGTTTTAAAAACTATAAAATCAGAAGGCGATAATGATGGGCTTAGGAGCTTAAAAAATGTATGTGTTCAAGATTTAATGCAAGTAGAAGGAATCGGAGAAGCTAAAGCTTCTATGATTGTTGCTGCTGTGCAGCTCGGGGTTAGACTTGCGCAGAGCTCCTACAATAATAAAGTAAGAGTGACAACTCCTTCAATTGCAGCAAATTATGTGATGAGTGAGATGAGCTCTCTAAATCAAGAACATTTCAGAATCATGACTTTAAATACTAAAAGAGAAATTAACTTCATTCGAGAAATTTCTAAGGGAATTATTAATATGACAGTTGTACATCCAAGAGAAGTATTTAAGGCAGCAATCAATGACAATGCTCACAGTATAATTTTATTACATAATCATCCAACTGGAGACCCGAAACCATCAAGGGCCGATATTGATCTGACAGAAAAATTAGTTCATGCTTCAAAAATTTTAGAAATTGAAATAGCAGATCATATCATAATTGGCGATAATAAATATTTTAGTTTTGTAGAAGAGGGTTTAATTTTTTAAGCTCTCTTTTTTTAAGGAGTTTTATGAAAATTTGTGCATTAGGAGATTCGATTTTTGCTGGATATTTAGTGGGCGGAAAGTCTTTAATTTATTTTTTGCAAGAAGATGGATACGATATAGATAATTATGGAGTTAATGGCCTTAGCTCATCTGAGCTATTATTGGCAATAGATAATTTATTCAAATACGATAAATACATAATTCACATTGGATTTAATGATTTTCTTGATAATAATAGTGTTAAGAGCGTTTTTAATAACATTAAAAAAATCATTGAGAAGTTAAAAAAATTGGGTGGAGAAATTTATATAATTTCGCCCTACAAAACATCTGCTAAAAATATTGACAATGCTTTTTTAAGTTTTATGAGTTTTAAATCTATAAATTTAAAAGTTGAAGAATTTAATGAAATTTTAGAGACGAATAAAGAAAAGTTAGGATATAAAATTATATCATTTTATAAATACAACTTAGAAAATAATATTGAAGATGACCTAATAGATGGAATTCATCCCAATAAAAAGTTGCATAAAGAACTTTCAAATGTTGTAAAGGAGGCTCTAGATGGATATATTTGATAAATTATCGAATAAAATTGGTTATCGTAGATTTTCAAATAGAGAGAAAATTTTATTTTCAATTTTAATACTTTTATTAATTCAACTTATAATTTACTACTTTTTCATAAAACCAAAAGATGAATTATATAGTGAGAAATTATCAAATTACGAAAATTCTAAAAATATCAAAGAAGAAAATTTAAATTACTCTGGGCTAAATGACTTCTCTAATGAAAACTTAGCACTAATTGCTAATGATATGAACTTATCTAAAAATAATTTTTCTAAAGAGCAAAATAGTAATATTGAAACTCTTTCAATTTTAGGAGAAAGTTCTCTAGATAATCTATCTAGTACAAAAAAATTCATAAAATATTATGGATTTTCTACAATTAATATTCAAAGAGATGGTGAAAATAAATTTTCATATGATTTTAAAGCTGTAAAGCCATCTGAAAATATTTACTACAGTGACTTAAAAAGTTCTTATTTTAGTGGAGATAAAGAAGAATTAAAAATTGAAGTAAAAGACGAAGAAAATAAACCTCAAGAAAAAGTTGAGATTAAAAATACAAAAACTACTCCAAAGAAAACTTCTGTAAAACAAAAACTTAAGAAAGTTGCAAAAGTTGAAGAAAAACCAAAAACTATAGAAAATATCATTCCAAAAGAAATAATTGAAAATAAAGAACCTCAAAAATTAGAAGAAATTATTGTTGATAATATTGAAAAAGATGAAAGCTCGGAAATTTTATTTAATGAATTTGCTCTATCTTCGAGTAATAAAAATGTGGAAATAGACAACATAAGAAATATAATTTCTGTAATTAATATTAAAGAGCCAAAAGAAGAAAAGATAATTATAGGCCTAGATAGAATTTGCGGAGAAATTGATTTTTCTTTTCTACTGTCAGATCATATTAAAGAATTTGGAGTTTTAAATACAAATGAAGAATTTATAAAATACAATGGTGATATTCCTTTAAAGACTTGGACGAGTTTAAACTTTAAAGAAGAAAAAATATCTGCTCTTTATATAATTCCCTATGAGGGCGTGGAAACTTCTATGTATATTGGAGAATTTACTTACCATGAAGAAGTATAGAGGTTTTACACTTTTAGAAATGATTCTTTCAATTTCTATAATTTTAATAATTCTTTCTGTTTCTAATATAAATTTTAATGTTAGAGATAGGTTAGAAGCGAAGTACCAACTGAGAGAGCTTTCAACTAATATAAAATTTATAAAAAATTATGCTCAAATTAATAATTGTAGGACTAATATAGTAATAAATGATGATGGTTATGAGATGTATTATGGGAATCATAAAAAGAGTATTAAATTTAATAAGTTAATAAAAGTTTTAGATTCAAATACTAGAGATATAAGATTTACTTCAACTGGCAAACCATCAAATTTAAATAGCATTAATTCTGCAGGTACTATTAATTTTATTATTGACGATAAACCAATAAGGCTTACTATTCAGCCAGTCACAGGCAAGGTGAATTTATATGAAAAAGAAAAATAGAGGCCATTTAATGATAGATATATTATTTTCAATAGCTTTAATTGGCCTTATTGCATCCATAATTCTTCCAAATATTATCACCCTTTTGGAAAATCAAAATCATTTGGGCGAAAGAGAAGAATTACTAAATGCTGTAAATTCTTGTAGTGAAGAAATAATCGGAAATTATTACAATACTGGCGAAATAAAATTTACTGAAGATTATCAGGATATTGATTTAAAAGTTGAAAATAATAAGTCAGATAATTTAAATCATTTTATTGTAAGGGGTAAGAGAAGAGGTGCAGATGAAGAAGTTAAAATTGAATTTTACTTGTGGGATGAAGGGTTATTCACTAATTGAACTTGTAATGGCAATGGGTTTAATTCTAATAATAGCAATGGTTGTGACATCAATTTTAAACATTTCAAGTAAATCCCTTAGAAAAACTTATTTAAATCAAAACACAAGCTCCGAAATTTCTTACGCAATAGAATACATAAAAGATGAAATTGCTAGTTCAGATTATAATTATTCAATTGATGATAAAGTTTACTTTGTAAAAGAAAATGGAAACAAGTTTGAATATATTAGTTATGAATTTTATCAGAATGCAGTTTATAGGAACTTATCTGAGGCAACTGTTTTAAAAAAGAATAATTTTAAATCATATAGAGGTCGAAATGTATTAATTGATACTGTAAAGAATTTTTATATTAAAGATACTGGCTCAAATTTTGAATTGTATCTTGAAAAAGATAATAATAAATCGAAAATTTTTATAGCCAAGAGGAATTTAAGCTTATGAAAAATAGAGGATATATTTACATAATTACTCTTATGATTATTTCTTTGTTGGCAATATTTTTTTACTTTATTTATTCTTTTGTGGAAAATTCGACTTATTTAAACTTTAATAGAGTAGAGAAAATAAATTCAAAATATGCAGCAGAATCTGTCTTAAATATGGCAGTTTCTGATAAAGATTTTAAGAAGAAATTAGAAGAAATTGTTTTTAATAACAAATACACTATTAATCTAAAAACTAATATAAATTTACAAGATACAGATATTAAAAAACTAAATATTGTCAATAAAAGCTCCGGGAAAAAAGATTTAGTAGAAATTGATACAAATATAAAGTTTAAAAATAGTTTAGCAGCGGCGAAGATAAGAGCAAATATTATTAATAAAATATATAAAGAAGAAGACGGAATTCTAAATTCTTCAAAATTAGAATCCGAAGAGTTGATAGAAGTTAAAGAGGGTTTTAACAAACATAATTTCCAAAGTTCTAATAAAGAATTTATTGAATTAGATGGAGATTTTATAATAGATTATATAGCCGGGACAAGAGCTATCTTAGAAGAAGTTGAAGAATATGACGAAGAACTTGATGAATTTGTAAAGAGAGAAGTTGAAGTTAGAAAATTTGAGAACAAAGATATAATTTATCAAAAATCTGGGACTTTAGAATTAAGAAATAGAGCAAAAATAAGTTTTTTAATAATAAATGATAAAGTTGTGTTTAATGATAATAAGTTATTTGGTATAATTGTAATAAATGAAGGAGCAGAGATTTCTAATAATTGCATGCTTGAAGGATATTTAATTGATTTATATGATAAAAATAGTAGTATAAATGTAAATTATGATTATCTAATGGTAAAATCATTTGGTGATGTATTGCCTGAATACGTAAAGTTTCAGCCAATTTCATTAAATCACTATGATTTAGAAAATTAATATGGAGGAAAGATTAATGATTACAGCAGGAGATTTAAGAAAGGGACTTACTTTTGAATGGGATGGGGATGTATATGAAGTTATAGATTTCCAACATGTTAAACCAGGAAAAGGTGCGGCTTTCGTTAGAACAAAAATTAAGTCAGTACTTACAGGAGGAATTAAAGACCAAACTTTTAATCCTTCTGAAAAATTTGAAAAAGTAGTAATTGAAAATAAGGAAATGCAATACTTATATTCTGATGGAGAATTATTCTATTTCATGGATCAAGAAACTTATGAACAAATTCCGTTAGAAAAAGACATGGTTGAAGACGCACTTAATTTTATAAAAGAAAATGACATGGCTACAATTAACTTCTATAAAGGCAAAGCTTTTAGAGTAACTCCTCCAAACTTTGTTGAACTTGAAGTTACTCAAACTGAACCAGGAGTTAAGGGAGACACATCAAGCGGTGGATCAAAACCTGCCACAGTTGAAACAGGCTATACTCTAAATGTGCCTCTATTCATAAATACAGGAGATATGATTAGAATTGACACTAGAGATGGTGAATATATGTCAAGAGTTTAATTATTTTAGGAGGAAATATGGACTATTTAATCAAGAGAATCTCTTATTTACAAGGACTTGCTGATGGTTATGAAATTGACACATCAACTAATGAAGGAAAAATTTTAATTGAACTGATCGACATCCTTGCTGAAACAATTGATGAAATGAAAGAGCGCAGCGAAGACTTAGAAGATTATATTGACATCATTGAAGAAGATCTATCAGATCTTG
Organism: Peptoniphilus ovalis; assembly: GCF_018919265.1. Lineage (GTDB taxonomy): Bacteria > Bacillota > Clostridia > Tissierellales > Peptoniphilaceae > Peptoniphilus_A > Peptoniphilus_A ovalis. Next base: position 266,126 of record NZ_JAHLQO010000003.1, on the reverse strand, counting down.
AAGATTATGTTTACGATGATGATGATGATATGGATTTTGATCTTTACGACGATGATTTTGATTTTGACGACATAGAATTTGATGACGAAGAAGAAATCGAAGATTAATTAAAAAGCCCCTTGAGGGCTTTTTATTTTTATGCAAATTGCTATAAATTGATTATATAATGAGGATTTGGTATAATTATTTTAGTAAATTTGGAGGTGGAATCGTGGATAATAAATATCTTATAGATGGAAATGCAGCAGAAGGTACAATTAAAATTTCTGAAGATGTAATTGCTACAATTGCATCAGTTGCAGCTGAAAATGTTGAGGGAATCGTTAAAGTTGGTTCTAATTTTAAATCACAAGTAAGTGATATTTTAAATACAAAAAATTTTAATAGAGGAGTTAAAGTCAATATTGGTGAGAAAGAAACTATTATTGATGTTTATTTAACTATAGAATATGGAATAAAAATCGTAGATGTATGTGAAGAAGTTCAAAAGAAAGTTAAGGAAGCCATTGAAAATATGACTGACTTTGAAGTTGTTGAAGTAAATGTACATCTAAGCGGGATTGCAGTAAAGAGTTCTGAAAAGACGATTTAAAATGAGTAGAAAAAAAGCTAGAATTGGGGCTATGCAATCTTTATTTTTAATGGATGTAAATAAAGACTTTTCTCTTGAAAATTTAGAAATTTTTCTAGACAATAATGTATTTTTAGGAGATGAAGTTGACTATATAAAGAGAATAGTCCCTGATTTAATTGATAAAATAGATATTGTTGATGAAACTATTGAAAAAAATTTAAAAGGATGGACTCTTGAAAGACTTGCAAAGGTGGACAGACAAATTTTAAGAATTGCAGTTTATGAATTCTTGTATAAAGATGACATACCACCAGAAGTATCTATAAATGAAGCAGTTGAAATTGCAAGAGTATATAGTTCAGAAGAGTCTCCAAAATTTGTAAACGGAATTTTAGGTAGTATTTATAGGAGTTTTTAACTTGTCAAAGGGTGCTTTCAAAGTAAGTGAACTAAATAATTATATTAAAAAAATAATTTCAATGGACTATATTTTAAGAGATATTAGTCTTATTGGCGAGGTTACTAATTTAAAGAAGCACTCTAATGGAAATTATTATTTTTCTCTAAAGGATGAGTTTTCAAGGATTAATGCCATAATTTATTCAGATGAAAAACCTGATTTTGAATTATTTGATGGTGCAAAGGTCCTTGCTAAAGGAGCAGTTACTTATTATGAAAGAGATGGTCAATTTACTTTTTATGTAAAAGAAATCTCTTTAGATGGAAAAGGCAGTCTATATCTTCAGTTTTTAGATTTAAAGAAAAAGCTTGAAGCTGAAGGTCTTTTTTTAAATAAATATAAAAAAGAAATTCCAAAATTTCCAAATACAATTGGGCTTATAACCTCAACTAGTGGTGCAGCTATAAAAGATGTAATTAATATTTTAAAAAACAGAAATAGATACGTCGATGTATTAGTTTATCCAAGCTTAATGCAAGGCATTGGTGCAAGCGAGAATATAATTTCAGGAATTGAATATTTTAATAGTGCAAATAATGTTGAAACAATAATTATTGCAAGAGGTGGAGGAAGTTATGAAGATTTATTTGTCTTTAACGACGAAGCTGTTGCTAGAAGTATATTTAATTCAAAAATTCCAATAATCTCTGCAGTGGGTCATGAAATTGATTTTACAATTGCTGATTTTGTAGCGGATTTGCGTGCTGCAACACCAACTAATGCAGCTGAGCTTGTGACTATTAGTGAAGATGAAATAATTTCTGATTTAAATTACAAAAAAACTTACTTAGATAATTTAATTCATAGAAAAATTAATGATGAAAAACTTAAAATTTTAAATATATATAGATCAATTTCTTTAAAAAATCAAAGTTATAAGATTAATGATTTGACAAGAGATTTACTAAATAAAGAAAAAGCATTAAATATTTCTCTTCAAAAAATAATTTCTAATAATAAAGGTAAACTTTATAGAAATAAATTGTTTTTAAATAATTTTAAACTTTCTCAGGGAAATGAGCTTAAAAATTATTTGTATAGATTAAATAAAATTAACTCTAATCTTAATTATAAAATTAATTATGAAAAGAGGAAATTAAACTATTATTATTTAAAATTAATGAATTCTGTTAATTTATCTAAAGAAAGACAAAATCTTGAAATAAATTATTTAAAGTTAAAATCAGCATTTGATAAAATCAATAAGATTGATATTTTAAATGCCGATGGCAAAAATATTAAGTCTATAAGGAACTTAAATTTAGGAGATAGAATTTCTCTTAGATTTAAAGATGGAAAAGTAGATTCAATAATTGAAAATATAGAAGCGAGAAGTGATTAAATGCAAAGAAATTATGAAAGTTCTTTAAAAGAACTTGAAGAGATAATTAGAGAACTTGATTCCAAGGATATAAGTCTTGAAGAATCAATTAAAAAATACGAGAAGGGCATTGAACTTTACAAATATTGCAATAATATGCTTAAAGAATACGAAGGAAAGGTAAGAACAATTGCAGAAGAAAATTCTGAAATTTTAAAGGATGTACAAAATGGCTAGTATAGATAATTTATTAGAAAAATTTAATAATTATTTAAGTTCATTACTGGAATATGATGAAAGCAATCAACACAAAGTTATAGATTCCATGAAGTACTCTCTTTTTTCAGGTGGAAAGAGAATAAGACCGCTTCTATCAATTATTACATTTTTAGAATTTGCTGAAGAAAATGAAGATAATAATATTGACAAAATTCTTCCCTTTGCATGTGCAATTGAAATGATTCACACATTTTCATTAGTACACGATGACTTACCTGCAATGGATGATGATGATTTTAGAAGAGGAAAGCCCACAAATCATAAGGTTTATTCTGAAGGAATTGCAATACTTGCAGGAGATGGACTACTTAATATGTCCATGGAAATTCTAATAAAACATATTGATTCAATTTCAGATGCAGAGGATTTAAAAAGAGCAATTAGAGCTATGAAGTATCTCTACAATGCATCGGGTGTTAATGGAATGATTGGTGGTCAAACTATTGACATTGATTATGATGTAAATAGTTATACTGAAGATATTTGCGAAAATATGTATAAGCTAAAGACTGCAGCACTTATTAAGGCATCAGTTATTACAGGTGCAATAATTGCTGGAGTTGATGCAGATGGAATATCAAAACTATCGAAATTTGCAGAATCTATAGGAATTGCCTACCAACTTGAAGATGATTTACTCGATGAAGAAAATGATCCAGAAAGTGGAGAAGTCAATATGCTTTTATTTAAATCAAAAAATGATGTAAAAGATGAAATAATAAATCTTACAAACTCAGGATTTGAAGTTATTGAAGACTTAGAATTAAAAGTAAATCTTCTTAAGAAATTTGCAATTAAACTAGTGGATAGGAGTAACTAATGGCTAAGAAAAGAGCAGATGTGCTATTAGTTGAACATGGAATTATAAATTCTCGTGAAAAAGCTAAAAGACTAATAATGGAAGGCAGAGTTTTTATAGGAACTGCAAGAGTTGATAAACCAGGTGAGCAATATAAAGATGATGTTGAGTTTAATGTTAAAGGTCTTGAGAATTCCTTTGTATCTAGAGGTGGATATAAGCTTCAAAAGATGATAAAAGAATATGGGATTGATTTAAAAGACAAGTATTGTGTAGATATTGGAGCTTCAACGGGAGGTTTTACTCAATGTATGCTTAGATATGGGGCAAAAAAAGTTTATGCAATAGATGTTGGATACAATCAACTCGATTACTCACTTAGAATTGACGATAGAGTTGTTTCTCTTGAGAGAACTAATATTAGATACTTTGATCCAGAATTAATTGAAGAAGACATAAAATTTATTTCAATTGATGTATCTTTTATTTCACTTGAATTAGTTCTACCTGTTGCAAAAGAAATTTTATCTAATGGTGGAGAAATAGTTTCCCTTATTAAGCCACAATTTGAAGCAGGTAAAGGTAAAGTTGGTAAAGGCGGAATAGTTAGAGATAGAGAAGTACATAAAGAAGTATTGGAGAAGATATATAATTTAGCAATGAATCTCGATTTAAAAGTTATTACAATTACAAATTCCCCAATAAAGGGAACAAATGGTAATATTGAATTTTTAATTTATTTGAAAAATTATGGAGATTCTGATTTTAAATTTAATCCAAAAGAGATAGTTAATTTTGCTCATGAAAATTTAGATGATTAGGTGAAAAATGTTATTAGAGCTGAATATTGAAAATTTTGCAATAATAGAAAATATGAAAATAGAATTCGAACCTGGATTAAATGTATTAACTGGAGAAACAGGCTCGGGTAAATCTATAATTATTGACTCTCTTGGGCTAGTGCTAGGTCAAAGAGCAAATAAGGATATTATTAAAAAGGGAAAAGATAGAGCTTTTATAGAGGCAGTTTTTAGCTCTTACGATGAACAAATAAAAGAAATTCTATCAGAGTATGGTATTGAATCAGGAGATTTAATAGTAATTTCAAAAGAAATTCGTGCAAATAGTCCAACAATTGCAAGAGTTAATAATAGGACTGTTACATCTTCTCTTTTATCTAGTATTTCTTCACGTCTAATTGATATTTTTGCACAACATGAGTCTATTTCACTAATGGATAATAAAAACCAAATGAATTTATTAGATGATTTTTCACCTAAAGAGCAAAAAAATCTGTTAGAAGATTTAAAAAATAAAGTTAACAAAATAAATGAGTTAAAAAGAGAATACGAAGAAAAATCTCAATTAGAAAAAAATAAAGACAGAGAAATTGATATCTTAAAGTATCAAATCAAAGAAATTGAAGATGCAGCTTTAACTGATTATGATGATGAAGGATTAATTGATGATTTTAATTCTCTTAATAATATGACTGACACAATTGTCAATCTATCCGAAGCTAAACAACTTTTAAATGAAAGTTATGAAAATTCATCTGTTGGAGATTTACTAGACAGGGTAATAGTAAATGTTATAGAAGTTTCAAAGTACAATAAAGATTTAAAAGAAACTGAAGAGGAATTAGAAGACATCAGATTTAGACTTTCTGATGTGGCATCTACCCTTGATAGATATTCAAATTCATTAGAACTAGATGAAGAAAAGTTAAAATATCTTCAAGATAGAATTGACTTAGTTAATAACTTAAAACTAAAGTATGGTCAGTCAGTTGAAAAAATAAATAATTTTTACGGAGAAGCAAGTGAAAGATTAGGGTTTTTACAAAATTTTGAAAAGAATTTAGACAATCTTTTAAAAGAAATTGATAAACTCAATAAAGATGCTTTAGATGTAGCAAATAAAATAAGTGAAAATAGAATAAAAACAGCAGAAATCCTAGAAAAAAAAGTAGAAACTGAAATTGGAAAACTTAATATTAAAAATGCTAGATTTAAAATAGAAATAAAAGAAAAAGAATTATCTCAAGATGGAATCGATAAAGTTGAGTTTTTAATAGCTCCAAACCTTGGTCAAGATCTAATGCCTATGTCAAAAGTAGCATCAGGTGGAGAGATGAGTAGAATTATGCTTGGATTTAAAAGTATAATTGCTGAAAAAGATAATATTCCAAGCTTGGTATTCGATGAGATAGATGCTGGAATTAGTGGTAAAACTGCACAAATTGTGGGTAATAAAATTAAAGAACTTTCAAAAGATAGACAAATTATCGTTATATCTCATTTACCACAAATAGTTGCAATTGCTGATACTCATTTTTCAATTCAAAAAGATATTGTAGACAATAATACAATTTCAACAATTGATAAACTTGATTATGAAGATAGAGTAAAAGAAGTTGCAAGATTAATTGGCGGAATGGATATAACTGAAATTGCAATAAATGCAGCAAAAGAAATGATTGGGGATGCAAATGACAAATAATGTCGAGAGAACGATGAAGTCGACAAAAATTTTTGACGGAAAAGTTTTAAATTTAAGAGTTGACACAGTTGAGATGGAAGGCCAAAAATATACAAAAAGAGAAATTGTTGAAAGACAACCTTGTGTTGCAATAGTAGCTATAAATGAAGAAGATGAGCTTATTTTAATAAGACAGTATAGAAAATCAATTGACAAAGAAATTCTAGAACTTCCAGCAGGTATGGTTGATTTTAGTGAAGAGCCAGCACAAGCAGCACTAAGAGAACTAAGAGAAGAAACAGGCTATACTGCAGAAAAGATAGATTATCTTTTTGAAAATTATTCTTCTCCAGGTTTTACCAACGAGAGGCTTTTTGTTTTTGCAGCAGAAGGACTTACAGAAGGCGAACAAGACTTAGATGAATTTGAAGATTTAAAAGTTGAAAAAGTAAAATTTGAAGAAGCTTTAAAATTAATTGAATTGGGAGAATTAACTGATTCAAAATCAATTGCAGGGATACTTTATTTCAACACTTTTAGGAGGAAAAATGAAAAAGACAATTGACTTTATTAAAGATAAAATAAAAATTACTCCAGAAATAGGAATTGTTTTAGGATCAGGACTTGGAGACTTTGCTGATTCAATTGAAGAAAAAATTGAAATTCCTTTTACAGAAATTCCAGATTTTCCAGTATCCACAGTTAAAGGTCATGATGGTAAACTAATTTTTGGAAATATAAATGGTAAAGAAGTTTGTATAATGAAGGGAAGAATTCATTTTTACGAAGGATATGATATTTCAGATGTTGTATTTCCTATTAAGGTAATTGCTGAACTTGGAGTCAAAACTCTAATAGTTACAAATGCGGCAGGTGGAGTCAATACAGATTTTGAACCAGGAGATTTAATGATTATTACTGATCACATAAATCTAATGGGAAAGAATCCTCTTATTGGACCTAATGATGAGAGTGTAGGACCAAGATTTTTAGATATGACTAATCTTTACGATAGAGATTTAGTTGAACTTGCTGAAAAAGCTGGAAAAGATTTAAATGTAAAAACTCAAAAGGGAGTTTATATGTATTTTACAGGTCCATCATATGAAACTGCAGCAGAAGTTAGAATGGCAAGAATTTTAGGCGCAGATGCGGCAGGAATGAGTACTGTCCCAGAAGTTATCATTGCAAGACATAGAGGACTTAAGATTCTTGGAATTTCGACAATTACTAATATGGGCACAGGAGTTTTAGATAAACCTCTAGATCACACAGAAGTTGTAGAAGTTGGCAAAGAAGTTTCTGGAAAATTCACAGATCTTTTAAATAAAATAATCGAGGATATGTAATGAATTTTATAGATATTATTGAAAAGAAGAAAGAAAACAAAGCATTAACAGAAGAAGAAATTAAATTTTTTATAGAAAATTATGTAAAAGGAGAAATTCCAGATTATCAAGTTTCTGCCCTTTTAATGGCAATTTATTTCAATAAATTAAATTTAGACGAAACTTATTATCTCACAAAATACATGATTGAATCAGGAGACACAGTTGATTTAACTGATGTTCATGGTGTCAAAGTTGACAAACACTCAACAGGTGGTGTTGGCGACACAGTAACTCTAGTGCTTGGACCTTTAATGGCATCTGTTGGCCTTGTATTTGCAAAGATGAGCGGTAGAGGACTAGGCCATACTGGTGGCACTCTTGATAAGCTTGAAGCAATTCCAGGATTTAACATTTATTTAAATGAAGAAGAATTTAAAAATAATTTAGAGAAGTCTAATATTGCAGTTATTGGACAAACTGATGATATTGTCCCAGCTGATAAGTTATTATATGCTTTAAGAGATGCAACTGATACTGTAGATAATGTAAGCCTTATATCTTCTTCAATTCTATCTAAAAAAATTGCACTAGGAACTGATGCCTTAGTACTAGATATTAAGGTTGGGTCCGGAGCATTTATGAAAGATAAGGAATCTGCAATTGAGCTTTCTAAATTAATGGTTGAACTTGGAAAGAAATTTAATAGAAATACCAAGGCAATCATAACTAATATGAGCGAACCACTAGGAGATGCTGTTGGAAATAGTATTGAAGTTATTGAAGCTATAAAAACTCTAAGGGGAGAAGGTTCTAAGAACTTAAGAGAAATTTCTATAAAAATTGGCTCAAGCTTAATGAATATGGCTGGATTGACAGATTCAGAAGAAGAAGCAAAAAAGATTATAATAGAAAAAATTGAGAGCGGAGAAGCTTTAGAAAAATTCAAAGAAATGGTTGAACTTCAAGGAGGAGATTCAACTTATATAGATGACATTTCTAAATTTAAACTTTCAAGCATCGAAGAATCAGTTATTGCTGAAGAGTCAGGTTATGTAAAAGAAATTGAAGCTTTAGAAATAGGTATTGTTTCAAGAGATTTAGGTGCAGGAAGACTTAAAAAAGGAGACGACTTAGACTTAGGTGCAGGAATTTATCTTTATAAAAAAGTTGGAGATTATGTAAAAAAGGGAGATAAACTCGCAACTATTTATACAGAAAAAGCTGATGAAGTAGAAAGAGCTGTTGAAAGAATAAAAAAAGCATATAAATATTCTGATGAAAAAGAAGAGTATAAATTAATAATAGAAGAGATTGATTAATTTGAGTAATTTAGCTAATTTGGATATTAAATCACTTATTTATACAATAATTGCACTTTTAGTTGCAATAATTCCTCACGAGATTGCACATGGTTATGTAGCATATCTTTGTGGAGATACAACTGCAAAAGACGATGGAAGATTAAGTTTAAACCCACTAAATCATATAGATCCAGTGGGTTTAATTTCGATGATAGTTTTTAGATTTGGTTGGGCTAAAGCTGTTCCAATTAATCCAAATAGATTCAAAGGTAATAGAAAAATGGCGTCTTTTTTAGTTTCTATAGCTGGCGTTTGTACTAATCTTATAATTGGTACAATTGTTGGAATAATTTTAGTTTATTTACAATACACTAATTCTCCTCTCACACCATTATTTTTTGAAATATTTTGGTACAATATAATGCTTGGAGTTTTTAATCTTGTACCACTCCCTCCACTAGATGGATCAAAGGTAATTGCTACTCTCCTTCCAACAAATCTTGAATTTAAATTTTATAAATATGAAAAATATTTTTATATAGTATTAGTAGTTTTACTTTTTTCAGGAGTTATTTCAAAATTTATATCTCCTATTATTTTTAAGATTATTAACACAATACTAGCACTAGGTATAAATTTATGGAATACAATATTATTTTAAAAACTTATGAAGGTCCTATGGATCTTCTTTTAGCTTTAATAAAAGAAAATGAAATAGATATATATGATATTCCTATTTTTAAAATAACGGAGCAATTTCTAGATTATATAGAAAAGATGAGAGAATTAAATCTTGAACTAACAGCAGATTTTATAGTAATGGCATCAACTCTTCTTGAGATTAAATCAAAAATGCTTCTTCCAAAAAAACAAAAGGAAACTGAAGAAGAGGAAGAAGATCCAAGAAAGGATTTAGTTGAAAGTTTAATCGAATATAAAAAATACAAGGAAGCTTCTGAAATTTTAAAAGAGCAAGAGGAATATGAATCTAAGTCTTACTATAAATTAAAGACAGAGATATTTTCAATTAGCGAGTACGAATTTTTAAAGGATTCTAATGTGGATAAATTATCTAAAGCATTTTTTAATATATTAAAAAGATTTGAGGATACAAATATTATCTCAATTGAAAGAGAAAGATTTAAAGTAGAAGATGCAGTTAGAAGAATTAAAAATTCCATCGTAAAAAATAATAAGATAAAATTTACTGCTTTGTTAGATGACACACTGTATAAGGTCGATGTTATAACTTACTTTTTAGGAATGTTAGAACTTATAAAAAATGAATTTATAATTGCAAAACAAGCTGACAACTACGGAGATATATTAATTGAAAAGAGAGATTAATGGATAAGAATAAATTAAAATCAATTATTGAATCAATATTATTTGTTTGGGGAGATCCTATAAGTCTTGAAGATATTTCTAAAGCTTTAAGTCTTAATAAAAAATATACAAGAGAAATTTTATACGATATGATGGAAAATTATAAAAGAGATGAATCAGGTCTAAGACTTAGAGAAGTTGATGGAAAATTTCAACTTGGAACTAAACCAGAAAATCACGAATTTTTGAAAAAATTAATTAAAGAAAAAAATGAAAAGAATTTATCAAAGCCTGCACTTGAAACTCTATCAATTATTGCCTACAAGCAACCTGTTACAAAGATTGAGGTTGAGGAACTAAGAGGTGTAAATTGTGACAGTACTATTAAGGGATTAATGGATTTTGATTTAATAGAAATATCAGGAAAACTTGATAGAATTGGCCATCCTAATTTATACAGCACAACTGATAAATTCTTACAAAAGTTTGGAATAAAAAATTTAGAAGAATTGCCAGCTCTAGAAGAATTAGAGGAGGAATCTAATTGAGATTACAAAAATTTATGGCTCACGCAGGAGCAGCCTCAAGAAGGAAATGCGAAGAATTTATAAAAGAAGGCCTTGTGAAAGTTAATGATGAAGTTGTAACAGAACTCGGCACAAAAGTTGATCCTAATGTAGATAGAGTCTACTTAAATGGAAAGAGACTTAGACTAGAAAATAAAAATGTATATATCATGTTAAATAAGCCAATTGGAGTTGTTACAACTGCAAGTGACGAAAAGGATAGAGAAACAGTTGTAGATTATGTTCCAAATGATTATAGAGTTTATCCTGTTGGAAGACTTGATATAGATACTACAGGACTTGTGCTTCTCACTAATGATGGAGAGCTTGCAAATATATTAATGCATCCTAAACATGAAATTGGTAAGACTTATATCGTTACAGTTGAAGGAACTCCAAATTCTCATGAACTATCACTTTTAAGAGAAGGACTAGATATTAGAGATTTAAGAACTTCTCCTGCAAATGTGAAAATTTTAAAGAGTTTCAAACAAGATTCAATAATTGAAATTGAAATTTTTGAAGGACAAAACCATCAAGTTAAGAGAATGTTTGATTATATTGGTCATAAAGTAAAAAAATTAAAGAGAATTTCTATGGGTAAGCTTCAATTAAATGATTTGCTTCCAGGAAATTATAGATACTTAACTGAAGAAGAAATAAAATATCTAAAGGGTCTTAAATGATTGTAAAAGACAAATATTTTCAAATAGTAGATGAAGTACTAAAAAACGACTTTTCAGGCAAGATTGCAATTGATGCAACTATAGGTAATGGTCATGACACATTAAAACTTCTAGAAGTAGTAGGAGAAAATGGCTTTGTATATGGATTTGACATTCAAGAGATGGCAATTAATAATACTGAGAAAATAATTTCTAAAAAATATAATAATTATAAATTATTTTTAGAATCACATGAAAATATAGACTTGATAGAATCTTGTGATTTAATAATTTATAATCTAGGATATCTTCCGGGTTCGGATAAAAATAAAATGACTCTTGCAAAATCTACATTAATTTCATTAGGAAAAGCTCTTAAAATTTTAAACGATAAAGGAATAATTATTGTTGTTTCTTATCTAGGTCATGAAAATTCTAAAGAAGAAAGAGAAGCTGTAGATGAATTTATGAAAAATATAAATCAAAAAGAATTTAAAGTTGAAAAAAGAGAATTTTATAATCAAAAACACAATCCTCCAATAACTTATCTAATAGAAAAAATAGGTGAATAAATTGAAAATTGCAATAATAGGAGCGGGCCCAGCTGGGATGATGTGCGCCATTAAAGCTTCTGAAAATCATGAAGTAACATTATTTGAAAAAAATGAAAAACTTGGCAAGAAACTTTTCATCACAGGAAAGGGAAGATGCAATCTAACTAATTATTCGACAGAAGAAGAATTTCTCTTTAATGTTATTAGAAATAAAAGATTTATGTATTCATCAATTTATTCTTTTTCACCTTTTACAACTTACTTTTACTTTGAAGAAGAGGGACTAAAACTTAAAGTTGAAAGAGGAAACAGAGTTTTTCCTCAAAGCGATAGGTCATCTGATGTGATTAAAACTTATAATAAAATTTTAATCAAAAATAATGTGGAGATTAAATTAAATACTGAAATAAAAAGTATTAAGAGAAAAGATGATAAATTCATTTTAAATAATTCTCTAGAATTTGATAAAGTCGTAATAGCAACTGGTGGAATTTCTTATCCTGTAACTGGCTCAACTGGAGATGGTCATAAATTTGCAAAAGAATTTGGTCATAAAATTATTAAACTCAAGCCTGGTCTTAATGGAATACTTTTAAAAAATGAATTTAATCTAGCAGGACTAAGTCTTAAAAATGTTGAGCTTAAAGTTTTAAAAAATAATAAAATAATTTCAAGTGAGTTTGGAGAAATGCTTTTTACTCACAGAGGAATAAGTGGACCAATAGTTTTAACTACAACTAGTAAAATTAACAGAGAAAAAGAATTTAAACTTTATCTTGATTTAAAGCCTGCACTTTCAAATGAAAAACTTGATGAAAGAATCTTAAGAGATTTTGAAAAATATAAAAATAAAGATATTGACAATGCCTTAGTTGATTTACTTCCAAAAGATCTTATAAATTATGTTCTCTATGATGCAAAAATAAATCTCACAAAAAAAGTAAATCAAATTTCAAAAGAAGAAAGAGAAAGTCTTGTGAGTTCAATAAAGAATTTCGAATTAGATTTTCACGACTTAGATTCAATTGATAGAGCAATAATAACTAGTGGCGGAGTTGATGTTAAAGAAATCAATCCAAGTACAATGGAGTCAAAATTAGTAGAGGGACTTTATTTTATTGGCGAGGTTTTAGATGTAGATGCACTTACAGGAGGATTTAATATTCAAATTGCAAACTCAACAGGTTTTATTTGTGGGACAAATCTATAACCTGTGCACTTTACTTATATTCACAAATAAAATATAATATAAATAGCTAATCACTACAGTTAAAGTAGTGGTTTTTTTATGGAGGTTAAAATGAAAATCGCAATAGATGGACCTGCTGGCTCTGGCAAAAGTACAATTGCAAAAGAAGTTGCAAGTAGACTTGGTATAACTTATATTGACACAGGTGCAATGTATAGAGCCATAACTTTAAAATTATTAAATGAAAATGAAAAAGATTTTGAAAAAATTTTAAAAGACACAAAAATTGAATTTAAGGAAGATTTTATTTTCTTAGATGGGAAAGATGTTTCTTCAGAAATAAGAAAAAATGAAATTTCTAATAAAACTTCTGAAATGTCAAAAAATCCATTGATAAGAGAATATCTCGTCGAAATGCAAAGACATATTGCAGAAAATATTGACGTGGTTATGGAAGGAAGAGATATTGGATCAGTTGTTTTAAAAGATGCTGAGCATAAATTTTTCTTAACTGCTGATGTAGAAGTTAGAGCAAGAAGGAGATTTAATCAGTTATTAGAAAAAAATAAAGACATTGAATTTGAAACAGTTTTAGAAGATTTAAAAAAGAGAGATTACAATGACACTCACAGAAAAAATTCTCCTCTAATTCAAACTGACGATGCGATATTAATTGACAGTTCAAATTTAAATTTAGAAGAGACAGTAAATAAAATTTTAGAATATATAAGGTGATTTATGTTTTACAACAATGTTAAAAACTTTGTGGGATTTTTTCTAAAAATTTTATATAAACTAGAAATTTATGGGGAAGAAAATATCCCAAAAGATAATAAAAGACTTATTATTTGCGGCAATCACAGATCTAACTTAGACCCAGTTTTTATTTCGCTAGCTTTTAGAAGACAAGTTTTTTGGATGGCAAAAAAAGAATTATTCGAATTTAAACCACTTGGTTGGTTTTTGACAAAGCTTGGGGCTTTTCCAGTGGATAGACATTCAAATGATATAAAAGCAATAAAAAATTCTTTAAAAATTTTAAAAAACGAAAATGTCTTAGGAATATTTCCTGAGGGGACTAGAGTTAAAGAAATAGACTACAATATGATTAAGTCAGGAGTAGCGCTTATTGCTCAAAAAACAAATTCAGAAGTTTTGCCAATTTTTATAGAATCAGAATATAAATTTTTTAAGCCAATCAGAGTTTATTTTAGACCAAGTGTTGCAATTGAAAGCACAAAAAAATATGATAACGAAGAGTTAGAAAAAATATCTCAAGATATTATGAGAATGGTTTATGGAGAAGAAACTAAATGGAAATTATTGTAGCAGACAAATATGGATTTTGTGGAGGAGTTAAAAGAGCTGTAAAGATGGCTTTTGACAATGCTTCTATTGGTGTTTATTCCTATGGAGATATTGTCCACAATGAGATAGTAGTTTCTGATTTAGAAAATCTTGGAGTCAAGACAATTGATGACACTGATGTAGAAAATTCAAAAGTTATTATTAGAAGTCATGGAGTTCATAAAAAAATTTTAGATGAACTAAGTGAAAAAAATAATGAGATAATTAATTGCGTGTGCCCAAAAGTAGAAAAAATCTATAATATAGTAGATAATTTTTACAAAAAAGGTTATAATATAGTAATTATTGGAAATAAAAATCACCCGGAAGTAATCGGCATTAATTCTTATTGCGACGATAATGCAAAAATAATTTCAGATATGGAAGATTTAGATAAATTAAAATCCATTGATGGAAAAACTGTTGTAGTATCGCAAACTACAAATAATGTAGATTTTTTTGAAAAAGCAATAAATATTATAAAAAATATTTCAAAAGATGAAGTTTTAGTTTATAATACTATATGTGATGCAACTTCTAAAAGACAAGAAAGTATTAGACAATTGTCATCTGTTGTAGATGCAGTAATAGTACTTGGTGGCACTAAAAGTTCCAATACAAAAAAACTTGCAGAAATTGCAAAAATAAATTGTGAAAATGTATTTTTAATTCAATCAATTAATGATATTGATATAAATATATTTAAAAAATTTAATAAAATTGGTATTACCGCCGGAGCATCCACACCGGATAAGGTAATCAAGGAGGCTGTTTGTAGGATGGAAAATTTTGACAAAGGTGAGATGATGGAAGCCATTGATAATTCTTTTAAAAGAATTAGAAAAGGCGAAGTAGTAACTGGAGAAGTTTTATATATAACTGATTCAGAAGTAATGGTAAATCTTGGATACAGATCAGATGGTATCATTTCAAGAGATGAGTTAGCAGGAGGCCCTGACGTTAATCCACAAGATCTATATGAACAAGGTCAAGAAATTGATGTATATGTTCTTAGAATGGATGACGGAGATGGAAATGTTGTATTATCAACAAAAAGAGTTGCTGATATGAAAGTTTGGGATGAAGTTGAAGAACTTTATAACAATAAAGAAAATATTACAGTAACAGTAAAATCACAAGTAAAGGGTGGACTAACTGCCGATTATAATGGTCTAAATGCGTTCATACCAGCATCTCATGTTTCAATAAGATTCCAAAAAGATTTAAGTAAATTTATTGGCGAAGAATTTGAAACAGAAATTATCGATTTTGATAAGAGAAAGAAGAGAATTGTTCTTTCTAGAAAAAATGTTCTTCAAAAAGAAGTTGATGAAAAGAGAGAAGAAGTATACTCTAAACTTCAAGAGGGAGATGTAATTGAAGGAACTGTTCAAAGACTTACTAATTTTGGTGCTTTCGTAGATGTTGGAGGAGTAGATGGATTAATTCATATTTCAGAACTTTCTTGGAATAGAGTTAAACATCCTTCTGATGTAGTTTCTCCAGGAGAAACTGTAAAAGTTCAAGTTCTAAACGTTGATAAAGATAAAAATAGAATTGCTTTAGGTTTAAAACAAACTACTGAAAAACCATGGGATGTATTCACTAATGAAGTATCTGTTGGTGATGTAGTTAAAGGTAAAGTTGTAAACTTACTTGACTTTGGTGCATTCGTAAGATTAGAACAAGGTGTTGATGGACTTCTTCACGTATCTCAAATTTCTAGAGAACATGTTGAAAAACCACAAGACAAACTTTCTGTTGGCGAAGAAGTAACAGTTAAAGTAACAGATATTGATGAAGAAAATCAAAAGATTTCTCTTTCAATGAAAGCTTTAATTGAGCCAGAAGAAAAAGAAGAAGTAAAACAACAACCAAAGGAAAGAAAACCTAGAAGAGAAAGAAAAGCTCCAAAGAGAGAAAAGAGAGTTGAAGAACCAAAACAAGATGAATTCAACATGACTATTGGAGAAATGCTAGGACTTAACTTTGCTGATGCAAATCTTGATTCTGATATAATTGCTGATGAAAAAGAAATATCTAAAAACGACGAAGCTTCTAACGAAGAAGTAAAAGAAGAAGTTGTTGAAGATGTAAATGAAAAAGAAGAAGCTACTGAAGAAACTGTTGAAGTAGAAGAATCTGAAGAAAATACTGAAGAATAAATTTTATATTAAATCTTTAAATTAAGGGGCTTTAGAGCCTCTTTTTTTAATGCAAATAAAGGCTATAGCTTTTTATTATAATATTATTTGATTTTGATATTTCAAATTTCAAGAGATTTAAGATAAAATTTAGTTAAATTAATAACAAGGAGGTTTTGCATGGATAATATAAGTATTGCTCAAGATAAATTTGTAGAACTTATTAAATCTGAATTAGAAAGAATCGAAAGAGTTAAAAGTTCAAAAGAACCTAAAGATTTTTCAAAACTGCATAAAATAAAAATTGGAATATTACCTGGCGATGGGATTGGTCCAATTATTATGGAGCAAGCTGAAAGAGTTTTAAAAGAACTTGCAAAAGAAGAATTTGAATCTGGAAAGTTAGAGCTTGTACATATAGAAGGTATGACTATAGAAAACAGAGTTAAACTTAATCAATCTCTTCCTGACGAAGTAATGGAAGAAGTAAAAAAATGCGATGTTATTTTGAAAGGTCCTATGGTTACTCCAAGACATGGCGAAGGGCTTCCAAATCTTGTATCCGCAAATTCACTATTGAGAAGAGGACTTGATTTATTTGCTGCAGTTAGACCTATAAAGATTCCTGAAAAAAATATTGATTGGACTTTTTTTAGAGAAAATATTGAAGGTGAATATATTTGGGGAAACAAAGGAATTCAAGTCAATGATGATTTAGCAGTTGATTTTAAAGTTCAAACAATGCCTGGAAGTAAAAGACTTGCAAGAGCAGCTTTTGAATTTGCAAGAAAGAATGGAAAGAAAAATGTAACTATTGTAACTAAGGCAAATATAGTTAAACTTGCTGATGGAAACTTTATAAAGGCTGTTAGAGAAGTTGGAGAAGATTATCCTGAAATTGAGATTCAAGAAAGACTTGTAGATGCAATGGCTGCAAAGATGATGGATTCTGAATTCAATAAAGGAATAGAAGTTATTGTTCTTCCAAATCTATATGGAGATATAGTTACTGATGTGGCAGCAGAACACCAAGGTGGATTAGGAACTGCATCTTCTTCTAATATTGGAGATCAGTATGGGCTTTTCGAAGCAATTCACGGAACAGCACCTTTTTTAATTGAACATGGAAGAGGAGAATATGCTGATCCTTCAAGCTTAATTAGAGCTGCTGGGCAAATGTTAGTTCATATTGGTTACAAAGATAAAAATGATATATTAGAAGAAGCCTTTGAGATTTGTACTAAAAAAGAAAGAAAAGTTGTACTGACAACTTACAAAGAAGATGCAAGTACAAGAGAATTTACCGATTATTTAATAGAAACAATACAAAAATTAAAATCTAATTAATATCTAATTATTTATTGCCTCCTGTATTTGATAAAATAAATAATAGGAGGTAATTATGAGAGATTTTGATTGGAAAATTCTATACGAATTATATAAAAACCCAAATATGACTAAAGTAGCAGACTTACTATATATTTCACAACCTTCTCTTTCTAAAAGGATTCAAAACATGGAAGAAGAATTTGATATTTCAATATTTAATAGAACTTCACAAGGTTTGGAATTTACAAAAGAAGGAGAATATCTTGCCAACAGAGCAAAGATATATTTGGATTTTATTGTGGATACTGAAAATAAACTACACGAAATAAAAACAACTGAAGAAAAAGAAATTATCATAGGTTCAGCTTATACTTACACTAGATATGAACTTCTAGATATACTTTCTGAATATTATGGAACTAATTCAGATGTAAACATAAAAATTGTAAATGAACAAAGTAATATTTTATTTAGAAAAGTTTTAGAAGATGAAATAGATCTTGCCTTTGTTAGAGGAGATTATGAAGGAAAATTTGAAAGAATTCTTGTTGCAGAGGATAATTGTTATTTAGTTTCAAAAAATCCTTTAGAAATTTCTGAGATTCCCAACAAAAGTCGAATTGATTTTAAAACTAATGACAAGAGTTTGGAGCTAATTAAAAATTGGTGGGAAGAAGAATTTAAATTTAGTATGGAGCCTAAAACTAGTGTGAAGTATTTGGATTTTGCACTGAATTTAGTTTCTAAAGATTTGGGATATTTAATTTGTTTCTTGCCTAAAAATTATAAAAATGATCTTGGATTAAATTTAAAACCATTATATTACAAAGATGAAAGTCCAGTTACAAGAAAATCATGGCTAATCTATTTAAAATCAAGAAGAGAGAAGAAAATAGTCTCAAAATTTATTGATTTTATAGATGAAAGATATAAAATTTAAATCTAATATAAGTATTTATTATAGGTCATATTAATTTTTCATATTTTATATATACCTTATTATAATATAGAATTAAAATTGATTAATTGTCTAATTACTTAGTATCTTGGACGAATCTGAGATTAAAATATTATTAAGATGAGGAGTTAAAATTGGTAAAGTTATATGAAAAAGGTGCCTTTCTTCTAAATGGCACAGAAATTATTGATGAAAATGATGTTGAACAGGTAAAAGCTAAACTTGATGGAGTAACTAAAGAAGATGCCAAAAAGGGAACTATTGCTTATGGCATTTTAGAAGCACACAACCAGGGCGATGATTTAGAAAATTTAAATATTAAATTTGATGCACTTACATCACATGACATAACTTTTGTTGGTATTATTCAAACAGCAAGAGCATCTGGAATGGAAAAATTTCCTGTTCCTTACATTTTGACAAATTGTCACAATTCACTTTCTGCAGTAGGTGGAACAATAAATGAAGACGACCATGTATTTGGTCTAACTGCAGCTAAAAAATATGGTGGAATTTATGTACCTCCACATATGGCTGTTATTCATCAATTTATGAGAGAAGAATATGCTGGATGTGGAAAGATGATACTTGGTTCTGACTCTCACACTAGATATGGTGCATTAGGTACTATGGCTATTGGAGAAGGTGGCGGAGAACTAGTAAAACAAATCCTTGAAGACACTTATGACATTAAATATCCAGGTGTTGTTGGAATTTATCTAGATAATAAACCAAATCCTGGAGTAGGTCCACAAGATATTGCTCTTGCAATTATTGGAGAAGTTTTCAAAAATGGATATGTTAAAAATAAAGTAATGGAATTCGTTGGTCCTGGAGTTTCTAATCTAAAAACTGATTTTAGAAATGGTGTTGATGTAATGACAACTGAAACAACTTGTTTAACATCAATTTGGAGAACTGACGAAGATACTAAAGAATTCTTAAAAACTCACAATAGAGAAGATGAATACAAAGAGCTTAATCCTGAAAAAGTAGCTTATTACGATGGAATGGTTTATGTGGATTTATCTAAAGTTAAACCAATGATTGCACTGCCTTTCCACCCATCTAACACATATACTATTGATGAGTTAAATGCAAATTTAGAAGATATTTTAAGAACTGTTGAGCTTGAAGCTCAAAGAATTACCGATAATCCAAATATTGATTTTGATTTATTAAGTAAAATAAAAGATAACAAATTATATGTGCAACAAGCAATCATCGCTGGTTGTGCTGGTGGAACATATTCAAATATTATGGAAGCTGCAAACATTCTAAAGGGACATTCAACTGGTAATGAAGAGTTCGCATTATCTGTATATCCTTCATCACAACCTATTTTTATGGAATTAATTAAAAATGGTACTATGAATGATTTAATGGCTTCTGGTGCAGCAGTTAAGACTGCTTTCTGTGGACCTTGCTTTGGTGCAGGAGACACTCCAGCTAACAATTCATTAAGTATTAGACATACAACTAGAAATTTCCCTAATAGAGAAGGATCTAAACCTATTCAAGGACAAATGTCTGGTGTTGCGTTAATGGATGCTCGCTCAATTGCTGCTACTGCAAGAAACAAAGGTATATTAACATCTGCAGAAGTTTATGCAGAAGAATATGAATTACCAAAATACTCTTATGATGACAGCGCATATAGATCCAAAGTTTATAATGGATTCAAAAATGAAAATAGTGAATCTGAACTTATTTATGGTCCAAATATTAAAGACTGGCCAGAAATGCCTGAGCTAACTGACAACATTCTTCTTAAAGTTTGTTCAAAAATTCTTGATCCAGTTACAACTACTGATGAATTAATTCCTTCTGGAGAAACTTCATCATATCGTTCAAACCCACTTGGACTTGCTGAGTTTACATTATCAAGAAGAGATCCAGAATATGTTGGAAGAAGTAAAGTTGTAAATGAACTTGAAAAATCTAGACAAAATGGAGATCTTGAACTTGATGATAAACTTAAAGAAGTTTATGATAAAATTTCTGAAAAATTTGGCGAAATTGATCCAAACAAAACAGAAATTGGTTCAATGATTTATGCAATTAAACCTGGTGATGGGTCAGCGAGAGAACAAGCTGCTAGCTGTCAAAGAGTGCTTGGTGGACTTGCTAACATCTGTAAGGAATATGCTACAAAGAGATATCGTTCAAATGTAATTAACTGGGGTATGATTCCTTTCCAAATGAAGGAAGATGCAGAGTTTGAAGTTGGAGATTATATCTTTGTACCGGGAATTAGAGATGCAATAGATAATAATCTTGATGACATCAAAGCCTATGTAATTGGTGATGAAATTAAAGAAATTTCACTTTATATTGAGCCACTTACAGATAATGAAAAAGAAATTATTAAAGAAGGTTCATTAATCAACTTTAATAGAAATAAATAATATTAAGAACTCGAAAGAAAAATATCTTTCGAGTTTTTTTATAGAAAATTAAAATTAGGAGAGATAAAAATGGGAAAATCCTTAACAGAAAAAATTATAGAAACTCATCTTGTAAAAGGTGAGATGAAACCTGGAGAAGAAATATTTATTAATATTGATCAAACTATGACTCACGATATAAATGCAGTTATGACATATCTAGCCTTTGAACAAATAGGTCTAGATAGAATTGGAATTAAAACTGCAGTCAGTCACTTGGATCACAATTTATTGTACATAAATACAAATACACCTGATGATCACATCTATTTACAAACGGCTGCAAAAAGATATGGAGTTAATGTATCAAGACCTGGAAATGGAATTTGTCACACTATTCAATCGGCAAGATTTGCAGTACCAGGAGAAATCTTAATGGGAGGAGATTCTCATACGCCTCATTCAGGATCTATGGGCATGCTTGCAATTGGAGTTGGTGGAATGGATGTTGCTACTGCTATGACGGGACTTCCAATGAGAATAACTATGCCTAGAGTGATTAATGTAAAATTAACTGGAAAATTAAAACCAGGAGTTAATTCCAAAGAAATAATTCTTGAAATGCTTAGAATAGTAAGCATTAAGGGAGGACTTGGAAATGTATATGAATATACAGGAGATGCATTAAAAAATTTAGAAGTTCCGCAAAGAGCAACTATTACAAATATGGGAGCAGAACTTGGAGCAACTTCTTCAATTTTTCCTGCAGATGAAATGGTCTTTAAATATATGAAAGCTCAAGGTAGAGAAGATGAATTCAAAGAAATGCTTCCTGATGAAGATGCAAAATATTCTGAAGTGATAGATATAAATTTATCTGAGCTTGAACCACTAATTGCTCTTCCACATCAACCAGACAATGTAGTCAAACTAAAAGATGCTGAAAAAGAAAAAGTTCAACAAGTTTTTATAGGTTCTTGTACTAATACATCTTATGCAGATGTTGCAAAGGCAGCACTTGTTTTTAAAGGAAGAAAAGTAAATGAAAATGTATCTTGTACAATGGCAATTTCTTCAAAACAAATTTATAAATCACTTTTAAAAGATGGTTATATAGATATGCTTCTTGATGCTGGTGTAAGGCTTTTAGAATTTGCATGTGGACCATGTTGTGCAATTGGTCAAACTCCTGCAACAGATGGAGTTGCTCTTAGAACATCGAATAGAAATTTTAAAGGTCGTGCAGGTTCTCCATCAGCTAAAATTTATTTAGTTTCTCCTGAAACTGCAGCTGCAAGTGCTATAACAGGAACTTTTACATCAGCTGAAGAAATTTTAAAAGATAATATAAATATTTTAGATGAAATTGTTGAGCCAAATGAATATTATATTGATGATTCTTTGATCATTAAACCATTGCCACTTGAAGAAGCTAAAGAAGTTGAAGTTATAAAGGGACCTAATATTAAACACTTGCCAATACCTGAAGTTCCAAAGGAAAATGTAATACTTCCAGTTTCACTTAAGACCGTAGATAATATTTCCACAGATGATATAACTCCTGCAAGTGCAGAGTTTTCTTCAATGAGATCAAATATTCCTGAAATGAGTAAGTATTGCTACTTTAGATATGACAGTAGCTTCTCACAAAGAGCAAAGGATATGGGAGAATCTATAATTATTGGTGGAGAAAATTACGGACAAGGCTCATCAAGAGAGCATGCAGCAATTAATCCTATGTATCTTGGAGTAAAAATTGTACTTGCAAAATCAATAGCAAGAATTCATAAATCAAATCTTCTAAATCATGGAATTATCCCAATGATTTTTGAAGATAAATCAGATTATGATAAAATTGAACTTTTTGACGAATTAGAAATAGATAATTTAAGAGAAGGAATAAAAAATAAGAGAGTTCTTATCAAATGCTCTAATAAGAATTTAGAATTTTATGCAAAACTAGAACTCACAGAAAATGAAATTGAGGTTGCATTAGCTGGTGGACAATTGCAATTTTTAAAGAAAGAGTTAAAGGAAAGAGGAATTATAAGTGAATAGTTTACTTCAAAAATTAAAAGATTTCTCTACACCTGAAATATGCGATGCAGTTTCAAGAAAAATTAATTTAAATCCAGCTATTAAGCAAGTGGTTGGAAATAAAAAAATTGTTGGGAAAGCTCTAACTGTAGATGTTCCTTATGGCGAAGGCTTAATTGTCACAAATGCAATTGAAAAGATACAAAAGGGTGATGTAATTGTTATCTCGGGAAAGGGAAATATAGAAACATCTTATTGGGGAGACCACAGAAGTATTTGCGCAAAATTTATGAAGGCAGAAGCAGTTGTAATAGATGGCGCAATGAGAGATATAGATGCTTGCGAAGAAGTGGGCTTTCCAATATTTGCTAGAGGTATAACTCCAAGAACTGCAAATAAAACTGGTGAGGGTAGCATAAATGTAGAAATAAATTGTGGTGGAATAAATATAAGTCCAGGAGATATTATTTTCTGTGATAGGAATGGTGTTATTGCATTAAAACCTGATGAAATACAAGATGCAATTGAAAAAGCTTTAGATAAAAGAAAAAATGAAGAGTATACAATTAATAAGATGTTTGAAACTGGGAAAGTTTTGCCGAGAATAATAAAGAGGAATGAAAATGGTAAAAATAATTGATGAAGGAGTAGTATTAGATAGATCTTGAAACTTGTCTAAAGATAAAGATAAATCTCTTATAAAAAATACAATATCCTATAGAATAATTAAAAATCATAATTACAGTGGCAATAGTGAGGACTTAAATTTAAAGTTTGATGCATTGGTTTCACCTGATAATAATTATGTAAGCATTCTTCAAAGTTTAGATGCCATAGGTATTAAAAAATTTCCGATTCCCTATGTACTTTCAAATTGTCACAATTCTCTTGGAGCTGTTGGTGGTACTAATAATGAAGATGACCATATGTATGGAATTGACAATGCAAAAAAATATGGCGGTATTTTCATACCACCTTATAAGGCAATTTTACATCAATTTATGAGAGAAGAAATGGCAGGTTGTGGCAAGATGATTCTTGGCTCAGATTCTCATACTCGTTACGGTGCTCTTGGAACAATGGGGTTTGGTGAAGGTGGAGGAGAAATTGTAAAGCAAGTGCTTGGACAAACTTATGAGATTAAGATGCCTAAAATTATTGCAATTAAACTCACTGGAAAACCTAAAAAGGGAATTGGTCCAATGGATTTAGCTCTGACAATAATAGGAAAAGCAAAAGAAAATAATATTTTAAAAAATAATATTTTAGAATTTATTGGAGATGGAATTAAAAGTCTTTCAATGGATTTTAGAATGGGAACTGATGTTATGACTACAGAATCTGGAGCTCTATCAAGTATTTGGAAAACTGATGAAAAGACAAGGGAGTATTTAGAACTTCATGGTAGAGAAGACGAGTACAAAAAATTAGAAATAGAAGAAAAGGCTTATTACGATGGGTTTATTGAAATAAATTTATATGAATTAGAGTCTATGATGGCGCTACCATTTCATCCATCAAATGTGGTCTCTATAAAAGAATTTAATAAAAACCCAAGAAAATATTTAGAAAAAGTACAAAAAGATATTGATGAAATTAAAGAAGATAATGAATTTAAATTAATTGATAAGCTCGACGAAAATGGTTTTAAAATTGACCAAGCTTTAATATCAGGTTGTGCTGGGGGTATTTTTGAAAATATTTCACAGGCTAGAGATATTTTAAAAGGCTTTACAATAAGGGCAAATTCTCCACCTCTTGGAATTCATCCCGCGAGCCAGCCTGTATTTCAAGACATGGTAAAGACGGGAGTTGCCAGTGATTTAATGGATTCAGGAGTTACTATTAGACCTACAATTTGTGGCCCATGTTTTGGAGTTACAGATGTTCCTTCAACTAACCAAATTTCAATAAGACATGTCATTAGAAATTTTAGAGGACGTGAAGGAAATAAATTATCATCGGGTCAAATTGTTGGAACAATTTTAATGGACGCCCGCTCCATTGCTGCTACAATTAGAAATAATGGATATATTATAGCAGCTACTGATTTAGATGTTGAATATGAAGAGATTAATCAAAGTTACAATATAAATTATTATAAAGAGCAAGTTTTAAACTGTTATAGAAAGGAAAATTTTGAAGTAAATATTAGGAAGGGTCCAAATATTACAGATTGGCCAGAGATACCGGAGCTTAAAAATAATTTAATTTTAAAAGTAATAGGTAATTATAAAGAGGTTACAACTGATGATCTTTCTCCATCAGCTGATGCAGTTACATTTCGCTCAAATCCACTTAAACTTGCAGAATTTACAATGATTAATAAAGATAAAAACTTTGTCGAAAAATCAAAAAAAATTAAAGATGATGAAAACTTAAAAAATATTTTAAAAGAAATTTCGGAAAAATATAATATTAATAAAAATGACATAGGGATAAATGGAGTATTAGTTGGAAATAATGTTGGCGATGGTTCTTCTAGAGAACAAGCCGCATCAAGTCAAAAGATTTTAGGAATTGATACAAATATTGCAGGTACATTTGCAACTAAAAGATATCGCTCTAATTTAATTAATTGGGGAATATTACCAATAATTTCTAAAGAATTTAATATTTTAGAAGAGGGGGATGTCTTATTTATCGAAAATGTTTATAATATCATTGAAAATTCAGAAGATGATTTTGAAGTAAAAATTATAAATAAAGGTAATTCAATTATTTCTAATTTAGGTTCAATGACTGAAGATGAGAAAGAGATATTAAAAAGCGGATGTTTAATTAATTATAATAGGAGGAAATATGCAAAAATTTAAAACAGTATTTATGCGTGGTGGAACTAGCAAGGGTTGTATGTTTTTAGAACAAGACTTACCAAAGGATAGGTCCACATGGGATGAGTTATTTATAAAAGTTATGGGATCACCAAACCCTTCTCAAATTGATGGTATGGGTGGATGTGTATCTTCTAACAATAAAATAGTTATTGTCTCCAAAAGTGATAGAGAAGATTCAGATATAGATTATTTAGTTGGACAAGTAGTTGTTGGGAAAAATCAAATCGATTATACTTCCAACTGTGGAAATATGACTGCTGCTGTTGGACCTTTTGCAGTTGAAGAAGGTTTAATTAAAGGTGAATATCCAAAAACTACATTAAAACTTTTTAATAAGAACACTGAAAAATATATTGAAACAGAAGTACCAATTGATAAAGAAACAAATTCATTTTCAAATTATGGAGAAACAAAAATTGCAGGAGTAGATGGAACTTCAGGAGAAGTTAAAGTTAGCTTTTTAAATCCTTCTGGATCTAAGACAGGTAAGTTACTTCCTACTGGAAATGCAGTTGATGAACTTGATATTGAAGGATTTGGAAAAATTAAGGTAAGCATAAATGATGTTTCAAATCCAATGGTATTAGTGAGAGCTGAAGATATTGGGCTTGATGGTACTGAAATGCCTCATGATGCAGATAAAAAGACTGAAGCAATGGAACTTTTAGAAAAAATAAGAGGAAAAGCTGCAGTAATTATGGGATTTGCAAAAGATTTAGATGATGCAAGAGAAAATTCTCCAGCTATTCCTAAAATTGGTTTTATTACAAAACCAAAGTCGTATACAGGTCTTGGAGGTAATAAAATAAATGAAGATGAAATGGATGTTTGTGTAAGAATTCTATCAATTTTTAAAACTCATAAAGCATCTCCTTTAACATCAGCTTGTGCTATTGCAGTTTCATCAAATATTAAGGGCAGCTTATTAAATGAAATGGCACCTAATAAAAAGAGAATTCGATTAGGTCATCCAAGTGGAATTATGGAACTTGAAACTGATATGGATGATTTAGATGTTAAAAAAGTTTCTGTTATAAGGACAGCAAGAAGAATAATGGATGGAAATGTGTATATAAAATAAATAAAACCTCCCATGCTAGTGCATAGGAGGTAATTTTATGCTTTTTTAACTACTGAAGATTTTAAATAAATTCCGCCGAATTCCTTAGTCTTTGCTTCGATATCATGACCATTAACTTCTTCATCTAAGATTTTAATATTATTAACTTTAGTTCCTCTTTTCATAGTGTCATTGCCAAATTTTAAATCTTTTATTGTAATTACACTATCTCCACTTTGAAGTTCATTGCCATTACTATCTAAAGTTTTTGCTTCTTCAAGAGAAAGATCTGTCCACACATGTCCACACTCTGGACAATTATAAGCTACATTATCACTATAACCATAATCGGAGCCACAATTTGGGCATTTATACATTTATATCATCCTTTCTTTTATTTGATTATATAAGAAAATTTTACAAAGCACAATTGAAAAAGGTATTTGTGATATAATTAGTAATAAATATTTTATAAATTTTTTCATTTAATAAAAATAATGTTAATGTAAATTATTTGTGATATTATAAAAACATGGTGATAAAATGATTATAGAATCAGCTTTAATTGCGATATTAATTTTATTTTTTATAAAGGATAAAAATTTAGATAATCTTAAAAGCTTTAAATACAAAAATATTTCCTTAGTTTTTATGGGAATAATTTTATTATTTAGTATTAATTCTTTAACTGGAAAAGATTTTGGCAAAGTTACAGATTTTGTTGTAAAATATTATAAATATTTTCATATTTTATCTATTTTTTTAATAGGAATATCACTTTTATCAAATTATAGGAATTTTGGATTTGTTATTACTGGTATTGGAATTTTTTTAAATGTAATTCCAATCATTTTTAACGGAAAGATGCCTGTAAGTTTAAGTGCATTACATAAAATTGGAAATGAAAGAGTAATAGATATTTTAATTAACAATAGAAGCTTAAGTCATGGAATTTTTGAAAAACCGAAATTTTATTTTTTATCTGACATTATTCCAATTAATAAAATCATAGGGTCGTCAACTATTATAAGCATTGGAGATATATTTATTTCATTGGGATTAATAATTGCAGTAATCCTAATTGTAAAGGACAGAGGTGTCAAATGACAAGATTAGCAAATATTATTAACATAGTAAATTTAAGAGATGTAATAGATATTTTAATCGTTGCAGTCCTTATATATTTTGTTTTGAAACTCATTCGAAATACTAGAGCTGAGCAAGTTTTTAAAGGAGTTCTTTTAATTTTACTATTTATAAAAATTTCACAATTTTTCCAACTTTATACAGTAAATTGGGTATTTTCAAGATTTATAAATGATGGTATAGTTGCTATTATTGTATTATTTCAACCTGAAATTAGAAGAGGGCTTCAATATCTTGGCCTTACTTCTAATATTAAAAATAACTTCGGTCAGAACAAAAAAGTCGTACCTGAAAGTGTTGAAGAAATTATTTCGGCTGTTGGATCTCTTGCAAGACAAAAAATTGGGGCTCTTATAGTAATTGAAAATCAAGTTGGTTTAAGTGAAGTTATTGAAACTGGAACAGAAATAAACGGGAAGGTCAGCAGTGGTCTTTTAATTAATATTTTTATTCCTAACACTCCGCTTCACGATGGGGCAGTAATTATAAAGGGATCTCAAATAAAAGCTGCAGCTTGTTTCTTACCTCTATCAGACAATCAAAAGATTTCTAAACTTCTTGGAACAAGACATAGAGCTGGAATTGGAATTTCAGAAAAATCAGACTGCTTAAGTATAATGGTTTCTGAAGAGAATGGAAGTATCTCCACTGCTCAAAATGGTGTAATCTCAAGGTATTTGGATTTGGAAACATTAGAGACTAAATTAATGGAGCTTTACAGTCCAGACTTTTTAACTAATCCATTAATTTCAAAAATGAGGGGAAAAAATGAAGAAGATTGATTTTAAAAAAGATAAAAGCTTTGCAATGAAAGTTCTCTCAATTATTTTTGCTATAATACTGTGGTCTTATGTAAGAAGTGAAGCAAATTTCGTTACTACTATGAATTATAGGGGAATAGATGTTACTTATGAAGGCCTATCAAATTTAAAAAATAAAAACTTGACAATTATCTCTCCTAAATCTCAAACAGTAGATGTTAAGTTACAAGGGTATAATTCCTATATGAGAAATGCAAATCGAGATGGAGTTTCTGCAAAAGTCGATCTAAGTAATTTAACTGAAGGAGAACATTCTGTGCCAGTTAATGTTTCATACATTGATCTTGGAATTACAGTTACAAACGTCTCACCTAGAAGCATTCCTTTTAAGATTGACAAAATCGTAGAAGATACTTTTGATGTTACAATAAATACCATCAATAAACCTGAAAAAGGATTAAGTGTTGGAGAAATTTCAAATTCAGAACAAATTAAAATTTCTGGACCAAGCACAGTTGTAAGTAAAATAAGTAAAGTTGAGTCTGTTATTGATACTGCAGAACTAACAGAAACATCTACAGTAAATGCAGAAATAGTTGCTTATGATGATACAGGAAAAGCTTTAGAGGGTCTTACTATGACGCCTTCTACTTTAAAGGTTGAAGTTCCAATACTAAAGAGCAAAAATGTTCCTGTAACATTAAATATTACAGAAAATTCTATAAAAGATGGATATCAGTATAAAATTGAGCCAAATTCTATTACAATTAGAGGAAATACTGATGTAATTGAATCAATTAATTCTATAGAAACTTATCCAATTAATTTAGATAGTGTTGAAAGTAGGAATAATATAAGACTAAAGCTTCCTGAAAAGGTAAGTTTAGTTGATGAAAATATAACCTTTAAACTCACTGAAGTTCAAGGTGAAAATGAAATAGTTATAAATAATTAAAAAAGTTTAATAAATAATTAGGAGGAAATATGGAATACTTTGGAGAAGGATTAACATTTGACGATATTTTATTAGTGCCTGCAAAATCAGAGGTTTTACCTAATGAGGTAGATCTTTCTACGAATTTAACTAATAAGATTAAACTAAATATACCACTAATGTCTGCAGGTATGGACACTGTTACTGAGCATAGAATGTCTATTGCAATGGCAAGAGAAGGTGGAATTGGAATAATTCACAAAAATATGTCAATTGAAGAACAAGTTGACGAAGTTGATAAAGTTAAAAGATCTGAACATGGAGTTATTACTGATCCATTTTCTTTGACAAAAGACCACACAATTAAAGATGCATCTGATTTAATGGAAAGATATAGAATTTCAGGCGTGCCTATAGTAACTGAAAAAGGCGTACTTGAAGGAATTATTACAAATAGAGATATTAGATTTGAAACAGATCTTTCTAAAACAATTTCAGAAGTAATGACAACAGAAGATTTAATAACAGGAGCTCCTGATATTTCTCTAGAAGAAGCTCTAGTAGTTTTAAAAAAATATAAAATAGAAAAACTTCCTTTAGTTGATAAAGACAAAGTATTAAAGGGACTTATAACTATAAAAGATATTGAAAAACATGAACAATATCCAAACTCTGCAAGAGACTCGAGCGGAAGACTTTTAGCAGGAGCTGCAGTTGGAGCAACTATGGATGTTCTTGAAAGAGTTGATGCTCTTGTAAAAGCTAAGGCAGATGTACTTGTAATTGATACAGCACATGGTCAATCTAAAAATGTATTAAATACAATTAGAAATATTAAAGGAGCTTTTCCTGATTTACAACTTATAGCTGGAAATGTTGCAACTTATGAAGGTACAAGGGATTTAATTAAAGCTGGAGCAGATTGCGTTAAGATTGGTATTGGACCTGGTTCAATTTGTACAACTAGAGTTGTAACAGGTATTGGAGTTCCACAAATTACTGCTATTATGGAAGCTTACAAGGCAGCAAAAGAATTTGACACACCAATTATTGCAGATGGTGGTATTAAGTTCTCAGGAGATGTGTCAAAAGCTCTAGCAGCAGGTGGAAATGTCGTAATGATGGGTTCACTTTTTGCAGGAACTGAAGAATCTCCAGGAGAAGAAATTTTCGTAGAAGGAAGAAGATTTAAAGCTTATAGAGGAATGGGATCACTTGGAGCAATGAGCGCTGGATCATCTGATAGATATTTCCAAACTGGAACTAAAAAATATGTACCAGAAGGTGTTGAAGGTAGAGTTCCATTTAAGGGTAAAGTTGGAGATATAGTTTATCAACTTGTTGGTGGAGTTAAATCTGCAATGGGTTATCTTGGAGCAAAGGATCTTGAAACACTTAGAAGAGAAGCAAAATATGTAAGAATCACTCAAGCTTCACTAACTGAATCCCATCCACATAATATTACTATTACAAGAGAAGCACCTAATTATTATTAATTTATTAACTTTATAAAGTCCACTCCAATTGAATTTGGGGTGGATTTTATTTATAATTAGAGGACAAGGAGTGATATTTTGAAAACGAAAATTTTATTGGTTGAAGATGAAGAATCAATTAGAAAATTTGTTAAAATAAATCTCGAAAGAGAAGGCTATAAAATCTTTGAAGCTGGAAGTGGCGAAGAAGGTGTAGAAATTGCAAGAGCAGAAAGACCTGATGTTGTAGTACTAGACATAATGCTTCCAGGAATAGATGGTTTTGAAGTTTGTAAAATATTAAGAGAAGAGTTTCCAAGTCTTGGAATCATAATGCTTACTGCAAAGGCAGAAGATTATGATAAAATCATGGGACTTCAATATGGAACTGATGATTATTTGACTAAGCCTTTTAATCCAACAGAACTTACACTTAGAATTAAATCATTGGAGAGAAGACTTGAATCAGATGAAGAAGATGAATCAAATTTAATTATCGACGAGCCTTTTAAGCTTGATTCCTATTCTAGAAAATTTTATAAAGATGGAATAGAACTTGAACTAACTCCAACAGAATATCAAATTATAAAAATATTTATGTCAAATCCCGGAAAAGCCCTTACTAGAGATGAACTCCTTACTAAAGTTTGGGGAGATGATTTTCTAGGGGACTCTAAAATTGTCGATGTAAATATTAGAAGATTGCGTTCAAAAATAGAAGAAAATCCTGCTAAACCTAAATTTATTGAAACAGTATGGGGTACAGGATACAGGTGGAAGTAGGGAATTAATTGAAAAATAAAATTGGAAATCGACTTGTCAGAAGCTTTCTAATAGTTATCTTAATAACCATCTCAATTATAGATATATTTTTACTTATTGGATTTCGATTTTATTATTACAACACTATTTCAAATGAATTGTCTTCAAGAATGAATTTATCTCTAGAAATTTATAGAAGAGATTATTCTGACAGAAGCTTGAAAGATTTAATTTACGACGATAGTGAAATATTTTTCTCAAATACAAAGGCTAAGGTTCAAATACTTGATGATGAGGGGAAGGTACTCCTTGACTCAATAGGAAGTCTTAACACTAATCAAGTTGAAACAGAAGACTTTAAAGCAGCAAAAGAAGGAAATAGAAAAACTTGGAGAGGACTTGATCCAGTAACAGGAGAGCCAATTATGGCAATCACTGGTCAAATAACTAATTCAAGTGGACAAAATATTGGTTATTTGAGATTTGTATCATCAATGAATGAGGCAAATATTGCAATTATAAAAACAATAGTTACACTTTTACTTTTAACTTTAATTGTAGCTTTAGTTACAACAATATTTTCTTTCTTAATTTCTCGCTCAATTGTAAGGCCTATATTAGAGCTTACAGATGTTGCAAAGAAAATGTTAAAAGGTAATTATGAAGAAAAGGCAAAAGTTTGGGAAGATGATGAAATTGGAGAACTTGCAAAGACTTTAAATGCAATGTCTGAAGAAATTATTAACAAAGACAGAATTAAAAATGATTTTATATCCTCTGTTTCTCACGAACTTAGAACTCCTCTTACTTCTATAAAAGGATGGGCAGTAGTTTTAAAAGATGCCAAGGAAGATGAAAGTGATTTAATCGAAGATGGTTTAAATATAATTGAAAACGAAACTGACAGATTGGCAAAAATGGTTGAAGAACTTTTAGACTTTTCAAGATATATTTCTGGAAGAATCACTCTTGATAAAGATGTATTTGATATAAGCCAAACATGTAGAGAAGTTGCAAAGCAAATGAGACCTCGTGCAAAGTCTAATAAAATTGAGTTTACTACTGAAATTCCAGAAGAGTCAATACTTATTAATGCAGATGAAAATAGAATCAAGCAACTTTTGATTAATCTACTTGATAATGCAATTAAATTTACATCAGATAATGGATGGGTTAAATTTCAAATGTATAAAGAAGATGAAAATGTAACTATGATGATTTCTGATAATGGTATGGGAATGACAAAAGAAGAACTTGCTCATGTTAAGGAAAAATTCTACAAGGGCAAACACTCCAAGAGCCACAGCGGAATTGGTCTTTCAATTAGTGATGAGATAACTAAACTACACGGAGGTTTTCTTGAAATTTTTTCTGAAGAAAAAATCGGGACCACAGTAACAGTTATTTTGCCAGTAAATGAAATCGAAGAAGGTGAAAAAAATGATTAAAAAATTAATATTGTTTTTTGCCCTTATATTTTTAACTGGATGCTCTTTTATCACTCAAAGAGGAACAAATATTGAAACTCCAGAAATAGGAATATCACCAATTTATGGAAGATGGACTATAACAAAATTTATCTATAATAAAAATTCTGAACAAGATAATTTTAAATTTAAAGATATCATTGGAGAAGAAATTTTATTTAGTAATGATTCTGCAGTTCTTGCAAATGATTATATTAAAGATGTGAAATATAAAACTAAATATGTCAAGCTTTCTGATTATCTTTACAAGAAATTTAATATCGACTATAAGGAACTTGGAATTGAAGATTCAGGAGTTTATTCAACTTATGTAATGGATAAAGATTCAAAGGATAAATCCTATTATGAAATTATAAAGGTTGGAAAGGATAGAGCACTTCTTTTTGACAATGGAATTATTTTAGAGATAGAACTTTTAGATGACAAAATCGAAAATGAAAATCTCAATGAATATATATTGGCTAAGAAGGATGAAGTTTTAACTAGGGGAAATTTATTTGATCAAAGTGGAGATAAAGGATTTTTAATTGCCTTTAAGACTAAGGTTGATACAAATATTCCTTCTTGGAATTACAAGACTTTATATATTAAATTTTCTAATTTAAAGTTAGAAAATGTTTATGAATTAAACAATATTATTCTTCCAAGAGACAATAGTTTTTCAGAAATTTCTGTGCAAAGAGAATCAAAGAGCAACGAAACAACTGATAAATTAATAGTTAAGGATTACAAAAACACATCACTTAAAAATTCTGAAGCTGAGATTTTAAAAACAGAGACTGAAGAATTAAAATTTGATAATAACATCATGACCATTGATTTTATTACGAATAATTTTGTAAATATTGAAAAGCTAAATCTTGATGATAACTCTAGAAAACTAAGGATTTACAGGCTTAAAGATTTAGAGGAGAAAAAGCCTCTTAGATACAGCGAATTTTTATCACAAGAACTAATAAACTCTCAGGAAGAAAAAATTGATCTTCTTAAAAAAGACCCAGCAAATATTGGAATTTATAGAGACAATGGTTTCTGGAAGTTAAAGGGAAGAGAGTCCGCTGGAGAAAGTGTAAATGATTTTGACTTAAATTTAGTTCTTCCATATGAAGTAAACAACTATAATAGACTCAACATTCCTATGGCTGACATCAGAAACTTTAATTCCAATGTAAAAGATGGATTTGTATCGCCTGATAATAATTTTTTAATAACATTGGAAAATAACATGATAAAAATATATAATATTAAGGGAGGCAGCATTGAACCGCAAACTATTTTTGAAAGAGAAATAGGAAATGATGCAACCACTATTATGACAGAATGGGCAACTGGAAAATATGCTAATGATTGGCAAGAAGTTCTGTCAACTAATAAATGAGGTGTAATAAATGGATAAAATTATGGAAATGGTTGTGGAAAATTCTAATTATATTCTGCTCTCACTTGGAGCAATAGTAATTGGAGTTGTATTAACATTTATAGTAAATTTTGCAGCAAATAAATTAAAATTTGCAAAATATTTACCAGGTTTAGCACTTGTCTTTATTGGGACAATATCTTTATTTATGGTTATTAACAAATTATTTGATCCAGATAGTTTAGACAATTTAATAGTATTTGTAATAGGAGTTTCATCTGGACTAGTATCTCTAATCTTTGCACTTATTATTGGTATTGCAACTTCAGATAAAAATAGATACAGAAAAAATGTTAGAAATATATAAAATAAATCCCCAAGAATTAAATTTTCTTTGGGGATTTTTCATTTCTTTTTATTAAATAATCTTGATAAGTTTCTTCTAAATCTATTTCATAATTTATTAGCTTTTCTTTGTCTTTTCGATCCAAAGTTTTTATAAAATGCTCTTTTTTTAATGCATCAGATTTATCTTTACACTCTTGTGTGAAAACAAATCTTACGGGAATCCTCGGGGCTGTATATTTAGATGCCTTTCCTTCATTATGCATTTCAATTCTTTTTTCCAAGTCATTGGTATATCCTGTGTAATAAGATCCATCTCTACATCTTAGAATATATACATAATCAGCTTTCACTTAAATCACCTGTAACTGATGAAATAATATCGTATTCAAATCCTCTACCCATTAAATATTTTTTGGCAGAGTTTAATTTTTTTATGTTGAAGTCACTAGCATCAATTTTCTTATAAAGAAGTTCCTTTGCATTTTCATATTCAAGATCGTAATTATAACTTTTCATTATTTCATCGATATCTTGACTTTCAATTCCTTTAGATTTAAGCATATAAATAGTTTTTATTTTGCCATATTTTTTTATATTTTGAGCATCATTTAAATATCTAAGGCCATAATCCAAATCGTTTAAGTATTTTTTCTCTCTGCAAGTTTCTATGACTTCATCTATAATCTGTGGTTTAATTTTATTTTTATAGAGATGATCTACTAATTGTTTCTTAGTTTTAAGTCTTTCTAAAAACTTATAAGAAATGTTAAGTGCTCTTGTTTTTTCGTCTTCGTATTCTAAAATCTCTGGGAAGTCTTCGGAAACTTCTAGACCTTTATATAAATTATATCTTACCAATGTGTCTTCGGAAACTTTGACATATTCATCATTATCAAAGGTAACTTTAAAGAATTTTTTCTCAAAGCTAATATTTTTAATAAACATTTAATTCACCATATTTATTTTATCACATGTTTTTATTTTTCTCCATTTGATGAATAGTATAAAATTTCTATCTATTGTGGAAAAATAATGGCAAAAAGTATATAATTAATTAGAGTTTATAAGATAGAGGTGTAAAATGTTTGAACTTATTTCACAGGTTTTAAAATATGTATTTATAATTATTATTTATTTATTCATATTTAGTATTTTAAGACTTATGTATTTAGATATAAAGACTATAACAAGTTCAGGTGGATCACTTGATGATGCATATTTAAAAGTTGTTAACAGACTAGATTCATTAAATTTTAAAATGCAGGAGTATTATGTAATAGATAATGGAATTACTCTTGGGCGTAGTGCAAAAAATGATATAGTTATAAAGGATAAATTCGTCAGTAAAAATCATTTGCGAATTAAAGAAAGAAACTCTTTATATTTTATAGAAGATTTAGGTTCTGCTAATGGAACTTTTTTAAATGGAACAAAAGTAAATCCAGGGGAGTTAATTGAACTTCAGAACAATGACAAAATTGGAGTTGGATTTATTCAGTTCATTTTTGTAGATAAAAGGTGAGATATGTTTAACATTATATTAAAGAATCGTCAACCTAGAAATCTTTTACTTATTTTTGAAATTTTAAGTATTTTACTTTTATTTTCATTAAACAACAATCATGTAGACAGATATATTGTTATTTTATTTTTAGGTTTAATTTTAATTGTTTATATTTCCAATTTAGTACTTGGAAAGGTATCATCTGGAGATAATTATATTTTCTTAATAGTTTCCATGCTCTTAAGTCTTGGAATTATTACAATTTATAGACTTTCACCAAAACTTGGACTAAGACAATTAATTTGGGTTTTGGCTGGGATTTTAGTTTTTTATATTACTTATTTTATTATTAGAGCAATGAGAAAATTAGAATACATGACAATAGTCTATTTAGGACTTTCAGTGTTATTCTTTTTGCTAACTCTTATACTAGCACCATCTAAATATGGAGCAAAGAACTGGATACAAATTGCTGATGGAATAACTATTCAATTGTCAGAGTTTACAAAAATTCTAGTAATCTTTTTAATTGCTTCTTTTTATTCAAATTTTAATTCCCACTTAAAAAAATTAAATTATAAACACACATCTTATTATTTAATGGCTGTCATTTATATTTTTGTTGGATTTTTATTTATTCAAAGAGATTTAGGTACAGCTGTGATTTTTGTTGGAATTTATACACTGCTTCAGTATGTTTATGACGAAGATAGAAAGTCCATTCTTGTTAATATAGGGCTAATGGCAGTGGGTTCAATAGTAGGATTTTTTGCGTTTTCTCATGTTAAAAATAGAATTGATATTTGGCTTAATCCTTGGACTGCTGATAAAGTTAATGATTTGGGAAGACAAATTGTTCAATCCTTATTTGGTATTGGAGAGGGAGGATTTTTCGGACAAGGTATTGGATTAGGGTACCCAAAACAAATTACCCTTGCACATTCTGATGTGATTTTCTCTGCTATTTGTGAAGAAATGGGAATTCTAACGGGAATTGGAATCATTATGCTTTATATGCTTTTAGTTTATAGAGCGATTAAAATAGCTTTAAATCAGGAGTATTTATTTTACAGGATACTTGCAATTGCAGTCGCAATTCTATTTACAATACAGGCCTTTTTAAACATTGGAGGAGTAATTAAATTTATTCCAATGACAGGACTTACACTCCCATTTATTTCCTATGGCGGTAGTTCTATGATTTCAAGCTTTGTTGCTTTGGGAATTCTACAAGTGACAAGTGAGGATTTATCCTATAAATATGAGAGGGGTAGAGATAATGAAGAATAAAGAAAATAAAAGACTTCTCGTTCTTTTAGTTTTTTTAATAGTTTTATTAGTTTCACCAATTATATATTTAACTTATTTTACAGTTTTCGAAGCAAATGAAATTATAAAACATCCTGCCAATAGAAGAGCTGACTTAAGAGAAAATTCTGTCAAGAGAGGCTCTTTCTACGACAGAAATGGTGAAGTTTTAGCATATTCTAATGGACAAAAGTATAATTTTCACAGAATTTACAATTATCCAATTGCCTATTCTCATATAATTGGATATTCAGATAAAATCGTTGATAAATATGGTCTAGAAAAAGAATTAAATGGATATTTAGTTGGAAGAAATGGATCAAAAATTATTAAGACAATTAAGTCAATGCTAAATGAAGATTACGATCCATATGTTGGAGATTCTGTAACTCTTACAACAGATACAAAATTACAGGAAAAAACTAGATCAGTTTTATCTAAGAATTTTACCAAGGGTTCAGTAGTTATAATGAATCCTAAAACTGGAGAAGTACTTTCAATGGTTTCCCTTCCAGATTTTAACTCACAAAATATTGCAAGTGATATGCAAGCTATTAATGAAGCTGATAACGGTGCTTTATTTAACAGTTCTACAAAGGGGAAATTTGCACCTGGATCTGTTTTTAAAATTGTAACAACTTCAGCTATTTTAGAATCTGGCATCTCACAATCTTATAATGACGAGGGTGTAGAAAAAATAGATAATGGTCGTGAATTTAGAAATGCAGGAAATAAAACTTATGGAAGGGTAAATCTTAAAACTGCCTTTACAAATTCACTTAACACATACTTTGTTAGAAAAGCAATTGATGTTGGAATAGAAAAAATGGCAGAAGTTTCTGAAAGATTTATGATAAATCAAAAAGTAGATTTTGAACTACCACTCGAGGTATCAACTTGGAACTTCAAAAGAGATGGTTTTGACAGAACTGCATTAGGAGCTGCAGGTATAGGTCATGATACTCTTCTTGTGACTCCACTTGAAATGTGTATGATTGCCGGAACTATTGCAAATGATGGTGTTATGATGCAACCTCACATCGTAAAGAGAATTGATTCTTCTGATGGCAAAAGTGTTTTAAGAAATTCTCCAACAGTATTAAGTGAAGTTATATCTAAAGAATATGCTGATCAAATTGAAAAATACATGGTAAATGTAGTTAACAATGGTACAGGTACTGAAGCTTATGTTAGAGGATTAAAGGTAGCTGGCAAGACTGGTACTGCTCAATTGGACTTAAAAGAAGGAACTAATAATGCTTGGTTTGTAGGTTTTGCACCTGCTGATGATCCAAAAGTTGCAATTTCTGTTGTAATTCCAAATATTCAAGATTACGGTTCTGAAGTTGCAGCCCCAATTGCTGGGGAACTTTTAAAATATGCTGTAGAAAATCTACAATTTGAAGAAGAGTGATAAAATGTACAAAAATAATTTTATAACTGCCTTTGTTGCTGCAGCTGGAATGGGTAAGAGAATGAACATGGACATAAATAAACAATTTTTAACAATTGACGATGTTCCTATTTTAGCTCACACAATAAAGAAAATTGAAAAATCTAAGTATATTGACTTTTTAGAGATAATTGTCAAAGAATCTGACATGTGTTATGTAGAAGATATCTTAGAAAAATATAAATTTAATATTGATTATAAAATTGTTTTTGGCGGCAAAGAGAGGCAAGACTCAATTTACAACGGTATTTTAAATATGCCTGATAGGACTGATATAGTCCTGACTCATGATGGAGCAAGACCCTTTGTATCAGTTTCAAAAATTGACG
The DNA here is from genome assembly GCF_018919265.1 of Peptoniphilus ovalis. GTDB lineage: Bacteria > Bacillota > Clostridia > Tissierellales > Peptoniphilaceae > Peptoniphilus_A > Peptoniphilus_A ovalis. The sequence goes on along the minus strand of NZ_JAHLQO010000003.1, from coordinate 226,317 downwards.
AAGCTATAGAAAATGTATTTGAAACTGGTGCATGTGTCCTTGCAAATCCAGTAAAGGACACCATAAAAGTTTCAATTGATGGAAAAATCGTCGATTACACTCCCAATAGAGATAATCTGTGGCAGGTTCAAACACCGCAAGTTTTTAAAGCAGATATTTTAAAAAAAGCTTACGAACAGGCATATTCTGAAGGATATTATGGGACCGATGACTGTTCCCTTGTGGAAAAGACAGGAATTAAAGTAAAACTTATTTATAATTCCTATGACAATATTAAAATTACTACAAGAGAAGATTTAAGCATTGCAAATATTTTAGTTAAGAAGGTGAAGGAATGAGAGTAGGAATTGGCTATGACGTTCATAAACTTGTGGAAGGTAGAGAATTATTTATTGGCGGAGTTAAAATAGAACATGAGAAAGGACTTTTAGGCCATTCTGATGCAGATGTTTTAATTCACGCCATAATGGATTCAATATTAGGAGCACTTGCTCTAAGAGATATAGGGTACCACTTTCCAGATAATGACAATGATTACAAAGATATTGATTCAAAGGTGTTGTTAAAAAGAGTTTATGAAATAATGATTAAAGAAGGCTATGAAATTTCAAATATTGACACTGTCGTAGCTTGTGAGAGACCAAAACTTTCACCTCATATTGATGAAATGAGAAGAGTAATTGCTGAGATATTAAAAACCGACATAAGTAACATTTCAATAAAGGCAACTACTACTGAAAAATTAGGTTTTGTAGGAAGAGAAGAGGGAATTTCCTCTCAAGCAATTTGTTTACTTAAAAGGAAGTGAAAAGATGAAATTTTTTATTGATACTGCAAATATTGATGAGATTAAAGAAATTAATTCCTGGGGAGTATTATCAGGAGTTACAACTAATCCAAGTTTAATTGCAAAAAGTGGAGAAGTTTTTGAAGATGTAATTCAAGAAATTTCTGAAATAGTTGATGGAGATATATCTGCTGAAGTAATTTCTACAGATTTAGATGGGATTTTACAAGAAGCAAGAGAACTTGCAAAAATTTCTAAAAATATTGTAATTAAAATTCCTATGATTGAAGAAGGGCTTAAGGCAGTTAGTATATTGTCTAAAGAGGGGATTAGAACTAATGTAACTTTAATTTTCTCTGTGTCACAAGCACTGCTTGCTGCAAATGCTGGAGCAACTTTTGTAAGTCCATTTATGGGAAGACTTGATGATATTGGCAAATCAGGTATTGAGCTTGTTGAAGATATAAGTTATATTTTCGACATTTATGGATATGATACAGAAATTATAGCTGCAAGCATTAGACATATTAATCATGTTGAGCTTGTTGCAAAAAGTGGCGCAGATATTGGAACAATTCCTTATAAAATTTTTAAGGAAATGATTAAGCACGATTTAACTCAAAGTGGACTTGAAAAATTTTTAGAAGATTTTAAAAATGTAAAGACTAAGGAGAGATAAGTAAGATGGATAGAAATTTAGCACTAAACCTAGCAAGAGTTACAGAAGCAGCAGCTTTATCAGCAGGTAAATGGCTTGGTAGAGGAGATAAAAATGCAGCAGATAAAGCAGCAGTCGATGCAATGAGAAGAATGTTTGACACTGTTGATATTGACGGAACTGTTGTAATTGGTGAAGGAGAAATTGATGAAGCTCCAATGCTATACATTGGCGAAAAAATTGGGACAAAAGAAGGAGAACACGAAGTTGACATTGCTGTAGATCCAATTGATGGAACTAATTCTATTGCAAATGGCATGGATAATTCAATTGCAGTTTTAGCAGTTGCACCAAAAGGTTGTCTACTTAATGCTCCTGATATTTATATGGATAAAATTGCATGCGGCCCTAGAGCTAAGGGAGTTATTAAACTTGATGATGCACCTTCTGAAAATGTAAAAAGAGTTGCAAAGGCTTTAAATAAATCTGTAGAAGATATAACAGTTGCAATACTTGACAGACCTAGACATGAAGAAATTATCGAGGACATTAGAAGAGTTGGAGCAAGAATTAAAAAAGTATCTGATGGAGATATTGTAACTGCTATTGAGACTTGCTACGAAGATTCTGGAGTCGATCTTGTAATAGGCAGAGGTGGAGCTCCTGAAGGAGTTATTGCAGCAGCTGCACTTAAATGCCTTGGGGGAGATTTCCAAGGTAGACTTCATCCAACTGATGAAAAACAAGAAGCAAGATGTAGAGAGCTTCACTCTGATTTAAAGAAAATTTATTCGATAGATGATTTAGTTAAGGGAGATGAAGTAATTTTCTCTGTAACTGGAATCACTTCTGGAGAAATTTTAGATGGCGTAAAATATTATGAAGGCAATAAGGCGAAAACAGAAACACTTGTATTGAGACTTCCAAGTGGTACTCAAAGATTTATTAAATCTATCCATTCCCTTGATCTTAAGCCTGATTATGCGAAATAGGTTTTATTAATGAGTAATGAAAATAGTAAATTTTTAGAGGATAAATCAATAGAAGATTTGAGAAAAATTGCATCATCACTTGGTCTTAAAGATTCTAATAAATACAATATAGATGAATTAAAATATTTTATAATAAATCAAAGACTTCCTAAAAAAGATGAGCTAAAGATTGATTTAGAAAATATTGAAAATAAAAAAGTTTCTGAACTTAGAGAGATTGCAAAAAATCTTGGAATAGAAAAATCATATAATTTAAAAAAAGATGAACTTATTGAGAAGATAAAAGCAACTCAAAACCATGAAGTTAAAGAAAAAATTAAAGACTCTGAATTATCTGACAATGCACAGAGAGCTTTGGAAAATCTTGATGATAAAAAATATGTAAAAGGAATTTTGGATCTTCATCAAGATGGTTATGGATTTTTAAGAACTGAAAATTATCTTTCAAGTGATGGAGATATTTATGTGTCTCCTTCACAAATTAGAAAGTTTAGACTTAAAAATGGAGATGAAGTATTGGGAATTACTTCTCCACCTAAAGAAGGAGAAAATTTCAACGCTCTTCTATATATTAAAAGTGTAAATGGTATTCATCCTTCAAAAATATCAAATAGACCCTATTTTGATAATTTGACACCAATTTACCCAAAAGAGAAAATCAAACTTGAAACTAGTGAAGAAGATATTGCTACAAGAGTAATAGACTTGCTTGCTCCAGTTGGACTTGGTCAAAGAGGTCTTATTGTATCTCAACCAAAATCAGGCAAAACTACTCTTTTAAAAAAGATTTCTAAAGCATTAAATGAAAATTACCCAAATATTCATTTAATTGTATTGTTAGTTGACGAAAGACCTGAGGAAGTTACTGACATGCAAAGATCAGTAAAGGGAGAGGTAGTGTATTCTACTTTTGATGAAAATCCAAAGAATCATACAAAAGTTTCTGAAATGGTAATAGACAGAGCTAAGAGATTAGTTGAGCAAAAAGAAGACGTAGTTATTCTTCTAGATTCTCTTACAAGACTTTCAAGAGCTTATAATCTAATTACTCCTACAAGTGGAAAGACCTTATCAGGTGGTCTTGATCCAATGAGTCTTCATAAGCCTAAGAGATTTTTTGGAGCAGCAAGAAATATTGAAGAGGGCGGAAGTCTTACAATTCTTGCGACAGCTCTTGTAGATACAGGTTCTCGTATGGATGATGTAATATTTGAAGAATTTAAAGGAACAGGAAATATGGAACTACATTTAAACAGAAGTCTTTCAGAAAAGAGAATATTTCCTGCAATTGATATATTTAAGTCTGGAACAAGAAAAGAAGAACTTCTTCTAAGTAAAAAAGAATTGGAATTCAATTACGACTTTAGAAGAAATTTAACTGAAGATAACATAGAAGATGCAACGGAAAAACTTTTAGATGAAATGTCTAAAACAAAAAATAATAGTGAATTTTTAGAAAAATTTAAATAATATTTTCAAGTTTTAAAAGTTCTCTTTTCATGTCAATTCCGTATCTAAATCCCCTTAGATTATTATTTTGCCCAATTAATCTGTGGCAAGGAATAATTATGGGGATTTTATTTTTGCCAGCAGCAGTTCCAACAGCTCTATAAGCTTTTGGATGATTTATTTTTTCTGCAAGTTCCTTGTATGTTAGAGTTTGTCCATAAGAAATATTTAAAAGAGCTTCATAAACTTTCCTTTCAAAATCAGTTCCTTGGATGTTTAAAGGAAGATTAAATTCCTTTAATTTTCCATTAAAATATAAAGTAAGCTGATTTTTTATATCTTTAGCCAGCTCATATTTAGGTTCAATTAATTCCTGTGGATTTAAATCTAAAAAATCAATAAGTGAAATTTTATTATCTTCTATAATTATTTTTATTAATTTATCATTAATTTTAAAAATCGAAATTTCCTTCATTTCATCACCTCAAATTTATTATACTATATCCTGATTCCTTGAAAAATAGTAATTATTGTTGTATAATAAGTTAGAGAAAAAATTAGTTTGAATCTTAAACTAATTTGTGTTAAAATACTATAATTGAGTTATAAAATAGTTTAAGGGGGCAAAATAATGAAAAGTGGAATTCATCCAGAATATAAAGAAGCTACAGTAACATGTGCTTGCGGAAATACTTTTAAAACAGGATCTGTTAAAGAAGATTTAAAAGTTGAAGTTTGTTCAGCTTGCCATCCATTCTTTACAGGTAAGCAAAAATTCTCTGATCACGGCGGAAGAATTGAAAAATTCAACTCAAGATATAAGAGAAATAAATGAGATTAGGGTTAGCCATGCTAACCTTTTTTATTACAAAAATTTATGATTATTAAAGATGCACTTTATAAGGGTCTTAAGTATCTTAAAGATGCTTACTATACTGATCCAAGAAGAGAAACGAGAAGGATTTTATCTGAAATTTTAGTAAAAGATATTTCTTATTTAATATCTCATGAGGATGAAGAACTTAATGAAGAAGATGAAAAAACTTATTTTGAAATACTTAACAAAAGAAAATTAGGTGTCCCTTTACAATATATATTAGGAAAAGAGGACTTTTATGGGAGAACTTTTAAAGTTTTGGAAGGTGTATTGATTCCAAGACAGGATACTGAAATCTCTATAGAAGTTTTAAAAGAAATTGTTAAAAATAATAAAATTAAAAACATGCTTGAAATAGGTACTGGAACTGGAATAGTTGCTATTACAATGGGTCTAGAATGTGATTTAGATGTAGTAGCATGCGATATAAGTGAAAGTGCCATTAAAAATGCAAAGATAAATAAAGATTTATTAAAATCAAATATAAAAATCGTAGCTAGCAATTTATTTGAAAATATTCAAGGTAAGTACGATATAATCTATTCAAATCCACCATACATTAAAAGAGAGGAAATTGAAAACTTGCAAATTGAAGTTAGAGATTACGAACCGAGACTTGCTCTAGATGGTGGAGAAGATGGACTATATTTTTATAAAAAAATTATTGAAGATTCAACTAAATATTTAAATTCTAAGGGATTTTTGGTATTTGAAATTGGTCATGACCAAGCCAAAGATTTACAAAAATTAATGAAAAAACATTTTATTACCAAAGTTTACAAGGATTTAAATATGCTTGATAGAGTTATTGTAGGACAAATGAGGGAGTAAATATGTACGAGAAACTTTCAGTTTTTGAAGATAAATTAATAGAGCTTGAAAAAGATTTAGCAGATGTAAATGTTATTAATGATTCAAAATTATATCAACAAAAGGCAATTGAACATGCTGAAATTGAGCCAATTGTGACAAAATATAGAGAATACAAAGATGTATCCAATACTCTAAATGAAAATAAAGAATTAATAAAAGAAAAACTAGATGATGATTTCAAGGATTTAGTTAAAGAAGAAATCAATGAAGGAACAAAAAGAGTTGAAGAACTTGAAAATGATTTAAAAATTTTATTGATTCCAAAAGATAAAAATGACAATAAAAACGTAATGGTTGAAATAAGAGCTGGAGCAGGTGGAGATGAAGCTGCGCTTTTTGCTGGAGTTCTTTACAGACAATATGTTAGATACGCAGAAAGATGCGGATTTAAAGTTGAAACAATATCCACAAATGAAATTGGAATTGGTGGATATAAAGAAGTTGTATTTATGATTATTGGTAATGGAGCTTACTCAAGACTTAAATACGAATCAGGAGTTCACAGAGTTCAAAGAGTACCTGAGACAGAAAGTGGCGGAAGAATCCATACATCTACGGCAACTGTTGCAGTGCTTCCTGAAGTAGATGATGTTGAAGTTGAAATCGACCAAAATGATATTAAATTTGATGTATTTAGAGCGAGTGGAAATGGTGGTCAATGTGTAAATACTACTGACTCTGCTGTTAGACTTACTCACATACCAACTGGAATTGTAATTTCTTGCCAAGATGAAAAATCTCAACTTAGAAATAAAGAAAAAGCAATGAAACTTCTTAGATCAAAATTATATGATTTAAAACTCCAAGAACAAAATGAGAAAGAATCTGCTCAAAGATCTTCCCAAATTGGTACTGGAGATAGATCAGAAAGAATTAGAACTTATAATTATCCTCAGGGAAGAGTAACAGATCACAGAATTAATTTTACATCTCATAAAATTGATGCGATCAATGATGGTGATTTAAACGAGCTTATTGATGCATTAACAGCTTTCGATCAGACTCAAAAAATAGAAAATATAGACGATGAAATTGCTGTTTGATAGCCATTTTCATTAGTTATATTTTTATTATTTAAATTTGATTTTTTATAAATATTAATCTATAATAGTTGTTGGTAGATTTTATTTATTACCATCAATTATGGCAAAGTGATGGTAGAATTTATTAATTTAGGGGGTAATTTATAATGAATCAAATGACAAGTGATAACTTAAGATCAGCTTTCGGTGGAGAATCTCAAGCTCGTACTAGATATAATATCTGGGGCGATGTAGCTAAAAAAGATGGTTTTGAAAATGTAAAAAGACTTTTCGATGCAACAGCAGATGCAGAAAGAGTTCACGCAACACTACACTTCAAAGCTCTTAAAGACGAATCTGGAGATTTTATTGTAACATCTAATGCTGGATTTGGAATAAATAGCACATCTGAAAACCTAGAAGCTGCAAGAAATGGAGAACTTTTTGAATCAACTCAAATGTATCCAGCTTATATTGCAGTAGCAGAAATGCAAGAAGAAAAAGAAGCGGTTAGAGCAATGAAATATGCAACAGCTGCTGAACAAGTTCATGCTGATAGATTCCAAACTGCAAAAGAAGCAGTTGATGCTGGAAAAGATCTTGATGTAGAAACAATTTACCTATGTCCAGTTTGTGGATATATTACTTTTGAAGAAGAAGAATCATGCCCAATCTGTGGATGTAAATTTTCAAATTTTGTTGAATATTAAGATTCATTAACCTCTCCTTTAAGGGGAGGTTTTTTAATACATATTTTTAGGAAAATGTTTACAGCGTGATTTCACTATACTCTATTAAAGTATAAAATATCTTTTATATAATACAATTTTTCGGTTAATGAAAGTTTATCAAAACATTACAATCATCAAATAATCACTGAATCGTTACATAATTTTGAAAAAACATACTATTTTTTTAATCTTTTGAGAACAATTTTTTCGAATAGTTCAAAGTTAGAAATTTATGAATTTATTTTTATTTTTTTCTAATTTTTTGTTATAATAAGTTTAGTAAATAAATAATATTTAATTTACAGATTTTAATTTAAAATACATAATTTAGAAAAGTTTATGTGAAATGAAATCCTTTTCGTAAAAATTTTAGATTTAAATTTTAGTCAATAAATTAAATTTTTATTTACATAATATTTGGTTTAATCCAAAAAAATTAAAGGAGGATGTTTATGCATATTTCATTTGATGTAATGCAGACAGTAGGTTTTGCTATTATGATTTATTATCTAGGTAAATTCATTCGTAGCAAAGTAAAGTTTTTTCAAACTTTCTGTGTACCAGCACCAGTAATTGGTGGATTCCTATTTGCTATAATTAGATTCATATTAGAAGTCGCTGGAATCAGTACGTTTGAATTTGACCAAACTTTAAAAAATCCATTTATGATGGTATTCTTCACATCTATAGGTGTGGGAGCAGACTTAGATACTCTTAAAAAAGGTGGAAAGGGATTCCTAATTTTTGTAACTGTATCAACTGTTCTAGTTATTTTCCAAAATGCAATTGGTGTAGCACTTAGTCAATTTGTTGGAACTGACTCTTTACTTGGACTTATCTGTGGTTCAGTAACAATGGTTGGTGGACACGGTTCAGCAGGAGCTTGGGGTACAACATTTGAAGAACAAGGTCTAGTTAATGCTCCTACATTCGGCTTGGCAGCAGCTACATTTGGTGTTATCATGGGTTCTTTAATTGGTGGACCAGTTGGTTCAACTCTTATTAGAAAACACAACCTTGCAAAACCACTTGATGAAGTTAAAGTTGACAGAGATGTATTAGAAAACTTAGAAGAAACTAATGCTGAAGGAAGCTATGAAAAAGTTGTTCCTCTACAAGCTGGAGATTTCTTAAAAGTTCTAGGACTTATTTTTGTATCTGTTGGTCTTGGTGCAATACTTCAAGTATTCATTAAAGATCACATAACAATTATGGGTAACGCTTTGAGTTTACCAGCTTACGTAACATCAATGATTATCGCCGGTATATTCGTAAATACAATTGGTAAGAGCGGATCACTTGCAGTTAATCAAAGAGCTAACTCAATATGTGGAGACGTTGGACTAAATGTATTTCTAGTAATGGCTCTTATTGACATTAACTTAATTGATCTTAAAGATGTTGCAGGACCAATGCTTATTATCTTATTTGCTCAAACAATATTCATGGCATTATTTGCTTACTTTGTTACATTCTGGGCAATGGGTAGAAATTATGATGCAGCTGTTCTTGCTGGTGGTATTTGTGGTTTCGGTATGGGAGCTACTTATAATGCGCTTGCAAATATGGACTCTATCACTGAAAGATATGGCCCATCTCCAAGAGCTTACTTTATACTACCAATGGTAGGAGCTTTTGCAATTGATATTATCAACTCAATAGCTATAACAATATTCTTAAATATTGCTCAAACATTAAGATAAAAGATATCAGAAATAAGAATCACTTCTAGTGGTTCTTATTTTTTTATAAAATTTTGGTAGTTTATAATCATTGATAATAAAAATCTAAAGTGATAAGATTAAATAGTAATTTGATTCAAAATGGTCCATATTTATGGACCATTTACTAATAAAGAGGTGAAAATATGAAATGCCCTTTTTGTGGATATGAAGATTCAAAAGTAATGGATACAAGACCAACTGAAGAAGGTTATACAATTAGAAGAAGAAGAGAATGTTTAAATTGTCAAAAGAGATTTACAACTTATGAAAAAGTTGAACAGTCTCCTGTTATGGTTATAAAAAAAGACGGCAATAGACAGGCCTTTGATAGAGATAAAATTATTAACGGAATTATAAAATCATGTGAAAAGAGACCAGTTTCTGCAGCACAAGTTGAAGAAGCAGTTTCAAATATAGAAAAGAAAATTGAAAATTCTATGAAAAAGGAAATTTCATCTTATGAAATAGGAGAAATGGTTATGGATGAGCTAAAGGAACTTGATGAAGTATCTTACGTTCGTTTTGCTTCAGTTTACAGAGAATTTAAAGATTTGCAGTCATTTATTGATGAACTTGAAAATATTGTAAAGAAGAAGAATTAAAATGAATTTATTTGATTTAAATATGGAGAAAAATCTAAATAAAATGGCACCTCTTGCCGATAGATTAAGACCGAGAAATTTAAATGAATTTGTTGGACAAAAACATATATTGGGCGAGGGGAAATATCTATCAAGATTAATAAAAAGTGATATATTAGGTTCTATTTTATTTTATGGTCCTCCTGGAATTGGAAAAACAACACTTGCAAGTATTATTGCAAAGACTACAAATAAAAATTTTGTAAAACTTTCTGCAGTAACTTCAAACTTAAAAGAATTAAGAGAAGTTTTATCGAAGGCAGAAGATTCAATGAAGTACGACAGTATTTCTACGATTGTTTTTATTGATGAGATTCACAGATTTAATAAATCTCAACAAGATGCTCTTCTTCCTTATGTTGAAAGGGGAGTTATTACACTAATAGGTGCCACAACAGAAAACCCTTATTTTGAAGTTAATAGAGCCCTTCTTTCAAGAATGCAAATTATAAATCTTTATCCTTTAAATGAAGAAGACTTAAATGATTTAATAAACATTGCATTAAAAGATAATGAAAGAGGATTTGGAAGAAAAAACATAAATTTAAGCAGTAATGCAAGAAAAACACTTATTAACAATTCCAATGGAGATGGCAGATATTTATTAAATAGTTTAGAAATTGCTATTTTATCATCTGATGAAATAGATGGGAAAATAAACATAGATGAAAATACGATATCAGACTCTCTTTTAATAAAAAATGTAAAATATGATAGAGAGAATAATGAACACTATGATACCATTTCTGCTTTTATAAAATCTATGAGAGGATCTGACCCCGATGCAGCTCTAGTTTATCTTGCGAAGATGATTGAAGGCGGAGAAGATATAAAATTTATTGCAAGAAGACTTATAATATTTGCATCAGAAGATGTAGGAAATGCAGATCCATTGGCAATGGTTATGGCTTCAGCGTGCTTTAATAATATTAATGTAGTTGGAATGCCTGAAGCTAGAATTATTCTCGCGCAGATGACAACTTATTTAGCTGGCGCAAAAAAATCAAATGCAAGTTATTTAGGAATTAATAGCGCCTTAGAAGATGTAAAAAAATCAACAAATATAAATATTCCAAAAATTATTAGAGACAAGAGAAATCCTCACAATATTACAGATGAGGAATATAAATACCCTCACAATTATGAAAACTCATATGTTAAACAAAATTATATGCCTGAAAACTTTAAGGGAAGAAAATATTATGAGCCAAAAAACATAGGTTATGAAAGTGAAATTAAAAAGTATTTAGATGGTTTAGATAAGTAATTTAGTAGAATTGACAAATATTATAAATAATAATATACTGATTAATTATAAGTAAAAATATAGGAGGAATTATGTCAATTAGCATTAGAGATATTTTTACAAATCCAGATGGATTTATTGATAAAGATATAAAGTTAGAAGGTTGGATAAAAACAAGTAGAGCTTCAAAAAACTTTGGATTTATTGAACTGACAGACGGGACTTCATTTAATACAATTCAAGTTGTTTATGGAAAGGATATTGAAAATTTTGCTGAAATTGACAAATATCCAATAAGCTCAACTTTAGAAATTGAGGGCAAATTAGTTAAGTCTCCTGGTAAGGATCAATCATTAGAAATTCAAGCAAAAAATGTTAATCCACTTTGCGTTTCAGATGCATCTTATCCATTACAAAAGAAAAGACATACTATGGAATACTTGAGAAAGATTGCTCATCTTCGTCCAAGATCTAATACATTTAATGCTGTTTTTAGAGTTAGATCACTAATTGCATATGCAATTCACAAATTTTTCCAAGAAAAGGGATTTGTATATGTACATGCTCCAATTATAACAACATCAGATGCTGAAGGAGCAGGAGAAATGTTCCAAGTGACAACTCTTGACATTGAAGCACTGGCAAAATCAGAACCAACAGAAGTTGATTATTCTAAAGATTTCTTTGATAAAAAGACACACCTTACAGTTTCTGGTCAACTTGAAGCGGAAGCTTTTGCACAATCCTTTAAAAATATATACACATTTGGGCCAACATTTAGAGCTGAAAATTCAAACACTCAAAGGCATGCTGCCGAGTTCTGGATGATTGAACCAGAAATGGCATTTGCAGATTTAAATGTTAATATGGACGTTTCTGAAGAAATGCTAAAATATATAATTAATTATGTTCTTGAAAATGCAAAAGAAGAAATGAAATTCTTCAACAAATTTATAGATGAAGGACTTCTTGAAAGATTAGAAAATGTTGTAAATAACGAATTTGCTAGAATAACTTACACAGAAGCAATTGAAATTCTTGAAAAAGCTGACAGAGAATTTAATTATCCAGTTAGCTGGGGAATAGACCTTCAAACTGAACACGAAAGATATATAACTGAAGAAGTTTACAAAAAGCCAGTTTTTGTCACTGACTATCCAAAGGAAATCAAAGCATTTTATATGTTCGAAAATGAAGATAAAAAAACTGTAGCTGCAATGGACTTACTCGTTCCTGGAGTTGGAGAAATCATAGGTGGATCTCAAAGGGAGCACAGACTTGATGTTCTTGAAGAAAAAATGAGAAATATTGGAATGGACATGGATACTTATGACTGGTATCTAGATTTAAGAAGATATGGTTCAGTAGTTCACTCAGGTTATGGACTTGGATTTGAAAGAGCTGTTATGTATATCACAGGAATGAAAAACATAAGAGACGTAATACCATTTCCAAGAACCGTAGGAAATGCAGAATTTTAGGAGCAAATAATGAATAAATATACACCAAATGAAATAGAAAAAAAATGGCAAGATTATTGGGATGAACATGAAACTTTTAAGGCTGAAAATGACTCTGATAAAGAAAAATTTTATGCCCTTGTAGAATTTCCTTATCCATCAGGACAAGGTCTTCACGTAGGTCACCCAAGACCATATACTGCTCTTGATATTGTATCTAGAATGAAGAGAATGCAAGGCTTAAATGTTCTTTATCCAATGGGATGGGATGCTTTTGGTCTGCCAACTGAAAACTATGCGATTAAAAATAAAATTCATCCTGCAATTGTCACAAAAAATAATATTGAACACTTTAAAAAACAATTAAAATCAATTGGTTTTTCTTTTGACTGGTCAAGAGAAATTAACACAACTGATCCAGAATATTATAAGTGGACTCAATGGATTTTCTTACAATTATTCAAGCATGGTCTTGCTTACAAGAAAGAAATGCCTATAAACTGGTGCCCATCTTGTAAAGTTGGACTTTCCAATGAAGAAGTAGTTGGCGGAAACTGCGAGAGATGTGGTGAAGAAGTTGTAAGACGTGTAAAAAGCCAATGGATGTTAAAAATTACAGAATATGCTGATAGATTAATTGAAGATTTAGATGATTTAGATTTTATCGACAGAGTTGTAACCCAACAAAAAAATTGGATAGGTAAAAGTGAAGGCGCAAGTATATTTTTTAGCCTTAAAGATCATAAAGAAAAACTTGAAGTATTTACTACAAGACCTGATACAATTTATGGTGCAACTTATATGGTAATCTCACCAGAACATCCTTTGATTCAAAAATATAAAGATGAAATTGAAAATTACGATGAATTAAATAGCTACAAAGAAGAAGTAGAAAAGAAAAGTGATTTCGAAAGAACTGAACTTTCTAAGGAAAAGACAGGTGTTGAAATCAAGGGATTAAAGGCAATTAATCCTTTAACAGAAAAAGAAATTCCAATTTGGATTTCTGACTATGTTCTTATGAGTTATGGGACAGGAGCTATTATGGCAGTACCTGCTCATGATGATCGTGACTATGAATTTGCTAAGAAATTTAATCTTGATATTGTTCCTGTAATTGAAGGAAGCAATGTTTCAGAATCTGCAAACACAGACACTTCTACTGGAAAGATGATTAATTCAGGCATACTTGACGGACTTGAAGTTAAGAAAGCAATTTCAACTATGATTGACTATTTAGTTGAACATAATCTTGGTGAAAAGAAAATTAATTATAAATTAAGAGACTGGGTTTTCTCAAGACAAAGATATTGGGGAGAACCGATTCCAATTGTTCACTGTGAAGAATGTGGATATGTTCCGCTATCTGAAGAAGATTTACCACTTCTTCTTCCGGAAGTAGAAAATTATGAACCAACAGATTCAGGAGAGTCACCACTTTCTAAAATGACTGACTGGGTAAATACAACATGTCCTAAATGTGGTAAGCCAGCAAAGAGAGAAACTGATACAATGCCACAATGGGCAGGATCATCATGGTATTTCTTAAGATACACTGATCCTCACAATAATGAAGCCCTTGCAAGTAAAGATGCACTTGATTATTGGATGCCAGTTGATTGGTATAATGGTGGAATGGAACATACAACACTTCACTTATTATATTCAAGATTTTGGCATAAATTCCTTTATGACATTGGAGTAGTCAATACTAAAGAACCTTATCAAAAGAGAACTTCTCACGGAATGATTCTTGGTGGAAATAATGAAAAAATGTCCAAATCTCGTGGAAATGTTGTAAACCCTGATGATATTGTAAGAGATTACGGTGCAGACACATTAAGATGCTATGAAATGTTTATTGGTGATTTTGAAAAGCCAGTACCATGGTCTGAAAATGGTGTTAAAGGTTGTAGAAGATTCTTAGAAAGAGTATGGAACTTACAAGAAATTGTAGTTGATGGCGATAAGTACAGTGAAGATTTACTTTCTGAAATTCATAAGAGTATTAAAAAAGTAACTAATGATTATGAAAACCTAAAATCTAATACTGCCATTGCTCAATTAATGAGTCTATCAAATGAATTTAGTGATAAGGGTAAAATTACTAAAGAAGATTTTAGAGCTTTCTTAATTTTATTAAATCCAGTTGCACCTCACATCACTGAAGAATTATGGCAAGTATGTGATTTAGGTGGAGTTCTAAACGAAATGTCTTGGCCAGAATATAATGAAGAGCTTACAATAGATAATAAAATAGAAATTCCAGTTCAATTTAATGGAAAAGTTAGATTTACAATTGAAATTAATAGAGATTCTTTACAAGATGAAGTTATTAAAATTGCTGAATCCAATGAATTATTTGAAAAAAATGTAGATGGAAAAAATGTTGTAAAGAAAATTTATATTCCTAACAAGATTTTAAATATAGTTGTAAAATAAAATGAAAAGCACTTTTATAGTGCTTTTTATTTATATAATAAGGAGAATATTATGATAAGCATGACTGGATATGGCCTTGCGGAACAAAGAGATGAAAATTTTTACTTTAAAGTAGAGATGAAATCTGTAAATAATAGATATCTTGATTTAAATATTAGACTACCTAAGACACTTTTTTATTTAGAAGAAGATATAAAAAATATAATCAAAGAAAAGATAAAAAGAGGCAAAGTCGACGTATTCGTAACTTTTGAAAATTTAAATTCCAAGGATTTAGAAATAAATATTGACTATGAGCTTCTTCAAAAGTATATTTATATAAGTGAAGATTTAGACAGTAAATATAATATAAAAAATGATTTAACTTTCTCTAAAATTATAAATATTGAAGATATTTTTAAGCCTGAAAAATCAGAAATTGACCAAGACCTTGTAAAAGAAAAATTATCAGAAGTAGTTAAAGCTGCAAGAGATAATCTCTTTGAAATGAGAGTTTTTGAAGGCGAAAAAATTAAAAAAGACTTATCAAATAAATTAAAAGATATTAAAGACATTATTGCAGCTGTAGAGAAAAGAGCAGCAATAAGTATTAAAGAGAATGAAACTCGCCTTAGAGAAAGAGTTGAAGAATATTTAAATTCAAATGAAATTGAAGAATCTAGAATTCTAACAGAAATTGCTATAATGTTAGATAAATTATCTATTGATGAAGAAATTACGAGATTAAAGATACATCTACATAATTTTAATGATATAATTAATTCTAAGGAAATTATGGGACGTAAATTAGATTTTTTAATTCAAGAAATTAATAGAGAAGTCAATACAATTGGATCAAAATCTAATGATATAGAAATTTCAAGTTATGTTGTTGAACTTAAATCTGAAATTGAAAAAATTAGAGAACAAGTTCAAAATTTAGAATAAAAACATTTTTGAGGACGGTGATTATTTGGACGGCGGTTTTTTATTAGTTTTGTCAGGTCCATCAGGTTCTGGTAAGGGAACTGTGAGTGAGGCTTTGATGAAAAATAACAAAGAGATAACTTTTTCTACTTCTGTCACTACGAGAACTCCTAGGCCAGGAGAAATAAATGGAGAAAATTATTTCTTTGTGACTCGTGATGAATTTGAAGACATGGTAGAAAATGACGATCTTTTAGAATACGCATTTGTGCACACTAATTATTATGGTACTCCAAAGAAATTTGTTTTTGATGAGATAGATAAAGGTGAAATTGTTCTCTTGGAAATTGATGTTCAAGGAGCATTACAAGTAAAAAAGAAATACAAAGAAGCTGTTTTTATATTTTTAATTCCTCCTACTATGGATGAATTAAAGTCAAGACTTGTAAAAAGAGATACTGAAACAGAAGATGAAATTGAAACTAGATATAAAAATGCCTTCAAAGAGCTTGATTTTGTTGGAGAATATGATTATTTTGTCATTAACGATGTAATTGACAATGCTGTTAAAGATATTGAAAATATTATTGCAGCTGAAAAACTGAGAGTTAAAAGACATAAAAATATTAAAAAAGAAGTTCAAGCTGAAGAAGAGGAGAATAATAAATGATAATACCATCTTTTAAAGAATTAAAGGAAGTTTGTAATTCAAGATATGAATTAGTTATTTTAGCATCTAAAAGAGCTAGAAAACTTGTCGATAAAAACCCACCATTAATTAAAACAGAAAACAAAAAGCCTGTTACCATTGCCATTGAAGAAATCTTAGATGGTGAAATTAAGTTTGGTGAGAAAATGTCTGACAGTGAGTATGAAGCAAAAATAGACGAAGAAAGACAAGAAGTTTTAAAAGATTTACAACAAGAAGAAATTGAAAAATTAACTAACTCTGAAGAAGACGAAGAGGAATAAAATGTTAAAAGGAAAAAAGATTCTATTAGGAGTAACTGGCGGAATTGCATGCTATAAATCTCCAGGAATTTGCAGCTTACTTAGAAAAAAAGGTGCAGAAGTAAAAGTTGTAATGACTAAAAGTACAACTGAATTTGTTACACCACTTACCTTTCAAACAATGTCTAATAATGTAGTTCATGTTGAAATGTTCAATCAACTTTTTAATATGGATGTTGAACATATTTCACTTGCGAAGTGGGCTGATATTATAGTTATAGCACCAGCTACTGCAAATATTATCGGAAAATTTGCAAATGGAATAAGTGATGATATGCTTTCGACTGTTCTTATGGCATCAAGGTCAAAAGTTATGATTGCGCCAGGTATGAATACAGTGATGCTTAATTCAGTTGCAAATCAAAAGAATATACAAACTCTAAAAGAGCGAGGAGTTATTATTCTTGACACTCAAACTGATTTACTGGCTTGTAATGATTATGGCAGTGGAAAAATGCTAGAACCTTCTCAAATTGTTGATGAGATAGATAGAGCATTGACACCTAAGGATTTAGAGGGTAAGAAATTTGTTATAACAGCTGGTCCTACTGTTGAAGCACTTGATCCTGTCAGGTTTATCACTAATAGGTCTTCTGGAAAAATGGGATATGCCTTAGCTGAAAGAGCTGAAAAAAGAGGGGCTAAAGTAACGCTTATCTCAGGGCCAACTTCTATTGATATTCCTAAGGTTGAAAATTTTGTAAGAATTAAAAGTACAAGAGATATGTTCGATGAAGTTGGAAAATACTTCGATGAGTGTGATGTATTAATTAAAGCAGCTGCTCCTGCAGATTACAGACCTAAAAATTATAGCGATGAAAAGATAAAAAAAGGTCATGACAGCGACATGAGTTCTATTGAAATGGAGCAAAATCCTGACATAGCTAAACACTATGGAAATCAAAAGAAACATCAAATTTTAGTTGGTTTTGCAGCTGAATCTACAAATGTTGAAGAATTTGCAAAAGAAAAACTTGCAAAGAAAAACATGGATATGATTGTTGCGAATAATATCAAGAGAACTGATGGAGGATTTGGAACAGATACAAATGTTGCATCCATAATAACATCTGCTTCGATAGATAATTTAGAAATAATGAGCAAAGTTGAACTTGCTGATGAAATTTTAGATAGAGTTAAAAAATTATTGAGCTAGAGAAATCTAGCTCTTTTGTGGGTGATGAAATGTTTTGTGACATCTTTATAGAAAATAATTACAAGAAAATAGACATCTTATATACATATATTGTGAAGGAAGAAGTAAAACCAGGCATGCGTGTATTAGTTAATTTTGGAACTAGTTACAGAGTGGGTCTAGTTTTATTTGTCTATAAAGATTATAAGGGAGAACATTTTGACAAGTTAAAGGAAATCAGCGATGTACTAGATGATGAACCTATAATTTCTGAAGATTTAATTAATTTAGGACTATGGATGAAAGATAGATATTTAATAGGATATTCCAAGGCATTTGCCCCAATACTTCCTCCAGGAAACCTGCAAAAGATAAAAAAAGAAATAAAAATTGAAAAATATCCAAGTGGAAAAGATTTGGAAGATTTAAATTCAATTGATTTAGGTAAGTTCTACGAGGATATGGACACCTTCGAAAAAAATATTGTTAAAAAAATAAGGAGAAAAGGCTATATAAGTTATGTTTATACTCCCTTAGTTACAGTGAAACCAAAGCTTGTAAATTTTCTAAAACTTAAAGATAATTTTGATATAAGAAATCTTGAGAAATTATCTGACAAACAAAGAGAAACTTTTGATTTGATAAATGATGCTAAAGAAATTTCAAGAATTGAAGTTATGTCAAAACTTGGAATTTCATATTCTCCTATTAAGTCATTAATTGAAAAAAAGTTAATAGTTGAATTTAAAAAAGAAGTCAATAGAGAAGTTGACCACGAAGAAGTAGTTGAAAATAAAATAACTTTAAATGAAGAGCAATTAAATGCTGTAAATAGTATTTTAGAAACTGATAAGGTAGTATCATTACTTCACGGTTTAACTGGAAGTGGAAAAACTGAAGTTTATTTAAATATCGCATCTAAAGTCATTGAAGATGGCGGTGATGTAATAGTATTAGTTCCAGAAATTGGACTTACACCACAGATGATTGATAGATTTAAATCGAGATTTTCTGATAAAGTTGCAGTAATTCATTCTAAACTTTCCGCTGGAGAAAGATATGATGAGTACAGAAAGATTTTAAATGGAGATGTGAAAATTACAATAGGTGTAAGATCAGCGGTATTTGTTCCATTTAAAAATTTAAAAATGATAATTGTAGATGAATCTCATGATTCTTCTTATGATTTTCATGATAATTTAAAATACGACACTATTGAAGTCGCAATTAAAAGAATAAAAGACAAGGGAAAAATAATTCTTGGATCTGCAACACCCTCTGTTGAATCCTATTACTATGCAGAGAATGGATTTTATAATTTGACAAAACTGAAAAACAGAGCGAAAAAAGGTGCATATTTGCCAGAAACTAGCATAGCCGATATGCGTGATGAATTAATTCTAGGAAATGTCTCAATCTTTAGCAATGAATTAAAAGAAAGGATTTCAGAGAAGCTAAGTAAGAATCAGCAAATTATTTTATTTTTAAATAGAAGAGGTTTTTCAAACTTTATATCCTGCAGATCTTGTGGAGAAGTTATAAAATGTGATGATTGCGATATTTCGATGACTTATCATAAAATTAATAATAGACTTATTTGTCATTACTGCGGAAAAACTAAGGTGATTCCTAAAGTATGTCCAAGTTGTGGCTCGAAATTCATTAAAGAATTCGGGGTAGGAACACAAAAAGTTGAAGAGGAAGTTAATAAATTATTTCCACAGGCAAGAGTTGTAAGAATGGATAGAGATACAACTTCAAAAAAAGATTCTTTTAGAAACTTTTATGACATTATTAAAAATCATGAAGCTGATGTAATAATTGGCACTCAAATGATTTCTAAAGGCTTTGATTTTGAAAATGTTACATTAGTTGGAATAATTGCAGCGGATTTATCTCTTTATATTTCTGACTATAAAGCTAAAGAAAATACATTTCAGCTTATTACACAAGTTTCTGGACGGGCAGGTAGAGCTTCGAAAAAGGGTGAAGTTGTAATTCAAACTTATAATCCTGACAGCGATATTATAAATTATTCAGCTAAGGGAGATTACGAAGATTTTTATAAATACGAAATTGAAGAGAGAAAAGTTTTTGAATATCCACCATTTTATAAATTAGTTGAGTTAGAGTTCAGCTCATATGATGAAAACTTAACTTATAAATGGGCTGAAAGATTTTTAAAACAAATGTCTGAAGATATAAATAATATTAATTTAAAGGTTACCAATTTTATAAAAATGCCAAAGATTAAAAAAATTAATAGGACTAAGTTTTCAGTCAAAGTGAGACCTAGAGACCTCAAACTGTTAATAGAAGGGCTAAATAGGGTAATTATAAATTGTAAAATAAGAGAAGACAAAAATATAGATTTAGATATAGAATTTTAGGTGATTAAATGGCAATTAGAAAAATAAGAACAGATGAAGATCCAATTTTAAGAAAAAAGTCAAAAGAAGTTTCTAATTATAATGAAAGACTAAGAATTTTAATAGAAGATATGTATGAAACTATGGATCTTGCTCCTGGGGTGGGACTTGCAGCACCACAAATAGGAATTTTAAAAAGAGTAATTGTAGTTGATGATAGAGAAGAGGAAAATAATAAAAGATTTTATATGATTAATCCTTTAATTACTCACAAAGATGGAGAAGAAATTGGAATGGAAGGATGCCTTTCTGTGCCTGAAAAACAAGGGACAGTAAAAAGAGCAAAACATATTACAGTTAAATATAATGATTTTGAAGGCAATGAAAAAACAATGGATGCTGAAGATTTTTTAGCTAGAATCTTGCAACATGAAATTGATCATTTAGATGGAATTTTATACACTGACAAGGCAATTGAAATGTATGAAATAACTCAAGATGATGAATTAGAGGAGGACGAAGATTGAGATATATCTTTATGGGAACCCCAGAATTTTCAATTCCAATTCTAGAAAGATTAAACAGTTTAGGTGATGTTTCTCTTGTAATTTCTCAAGAAGATAAGAAAAAGGGGAGAGGCAAAAAAGTTCTTGAAACGCCAGTAAAGAAAAAAGCACTGGAACTTGGACTTGAAGTATATCAACCTGCTGATGTTAATTCAGAAGAGTCAATTGAAAAGATTAAATCCTTAAAACCAGATATTATTGTAGTTGTGGCTTACGGGCAAATTATTTCAAAAGATATAATAGATATTCCAAATAAATATATTATAAATGTGCACGCTTCAATTCTTCCAAAATTAAGAGGAGCTGCTCCTATTAATAGAGCTATTATGGAAGGTTTTGATAAAACTGGTGTAAGTCTTATGAGAGTTGAAGAAGGACTAGACACTGGGGCAGTTGCAAATATTTATGAAACAGAAATTGGTAATAAAAACGCGGGAGAATTGGAAGAAGAGCTTTCTAATTTGGGAGCTGATTTATTAGAAGATTTTATTAAAAATGTTGAAAATGATGAAGTGAGTTTTACTCCCCAAGATGATGCTAAATCAACTTATGCAAATAAAATATTAAAGTCAGATTTAAATTTAGATTTTAATAAAAATTCTAAAGATATTGTAAATATAATTAGAGGACTTAGTCCACATTATGGAGCTAGAATAAATTATAAAGATAAAATTTATAAGATTTATGATGCACAGCAATTTAATTATAATTCAGATTTAAATCCTGGTTTAATAATAAAATCCAAAGATGAGTTAGTTATTAAAACTCTAGATGGAGCAATTAAGGTCTTAAAGATTCAAGCTCCAGGAAAAAAAGTTATGGATATAGAAGATTTTCTCAGAGGGAACTCTTTTGATGAGAATTATTTATTAGGAGGTAATTAAATGTTTGGTAATTATATGTATGGATATAATCTTAGTTATTTAATTTATGTACTCCCAGGAATTATTCTTGCAATTTATGCTCAGGCGAAAATTAGTTCAGCTTATGAAAAATACAATAAAATTGAAGCGTCAACTAATTTAACTGGAGCAGAAGTAGCAAGAAGAATATTAAATCAAAATGGTTTAGATTATGTTGCAATTAATATGATAGATGGAAACTTAACAGATCACTACGATCCTAGAGATAAAACCTTAAATTTATCAAGAGATGTTTATAACAAAAATTCCATTGCATCAGTTTCAATTGCGGCTCACGAAGTAGGGCATGCAATACAAGATTCAAAGGATTACGCACCACTTAAAATAAGAGCAGCTCTTGTTCCACTTGCAAATCTAGGAACTCAGCTTAGCTTTCTATTTATAATATTGGGTTTCTTTTTCTCAGTATTTTTCACAAAGCTAGGAGTTGCGTTATTCTTCTTTGCAGTTCTATTTCAAATAGTAACACTACCCGTTGAATTTAATGCATCAAATAGAGCAAAAGCAGCTCTTGCTAATGGAATTATTTCACAAGAAGATATAAAGGGGACTAAAGAAGTATTAGGAGCGGCAGCTTTGACTTATGTTGCTTCAACACTTGTTGCAATAGGACAATTTTTAAGACTTTTAAGCATATTTGGAAGAAGACGATAATGAAAAATGTAAGAGAAAAAATTCTTTTAATATTAAACGACGTATTTTATAAGGGAGCTTTTTTAGAAGAACAATTAGAAATTTTAAAACATTCAAAGATTGACGAGAGAGATTTTAATTTTGCAAAGGAAATAGCAACTGGAGTTGTAAAGAATAGAACATATCTTGATTATGTAATAGAAACTAATTCTAAAATTAAGTTTGATAAAATTCATAAAATTATTCTTACAATCTTAGAAATGGCAGTCTATCAAATGTTTTTCTTAGATAAAGTTCCAGATTATTCAATTGTTTCAGAATCAGTGAACTTAGCTAAAATTTATGGTAATAAAGGATCAATAGGTTTTACAAATGGAATCCTAAGAAATATTTCTAAGCAAGATTTACCAAAAGTTAGGGTAGAAAATAGCATAGATAATTTATCTATTTTTTATTCACATCCCAGATTTTACACAAAATATTTTTATGAAAATTATTCAGAAGATTTTACAAAGAAATTGTTAAAGGCGAATAATGAGAAAGCTCCTTTTACAATTAGAGTAAATACATTAAAAACTGATAGAAAATTTTTAATTAAAAAATTAAATGATGAAGGTTTTAATACAAGTGAGCTTGATTTTAAAAATGCAATTAATATTGAAAATCCAAATGGAATCATAGAATCAAATTCCTTTAAAGAGGGGCTTTTCTACATTCAAGATTTAGGGTCAATTTTAGTTTCGCAATTTTTAAATCCTAAAAAAGATTCCAAAGTTCTAGATTTATGTGCAGCACCTGGTGGAAAAACAACTCATTTAGCTGAGATTATGGATAACACAGGAAAGATTATTGCATGTGATAAGAATCAGTTTAAACTCAACTTAATTGAAGAAAATACAAAGAGACTTGGAGTTATAAATATAAAAACAATAATTAATGATGCTACAATCTTAAATGAGGATTTTATCAATGAATTTGATTATGTTTTAGTTGATGCTCCCTGTTCAGGAACTGGACTTTATAGAAAAAAACCTGATATAAAATGGAATAAGGGTTTAGAAGATATAAAAGAGCTAGCAAAAATTCAAAGTGAAATTTTAGAAAATACAAAAAATTATGTGAAAGTCTCTGGAAAGATTTTATATTCAACTTGTTCTGTTACAAAAATAGAAAATGAAGATGTTGTAGAAAATTTTATAAATAATAATCCGAATTTTAAAATTGAAAAAATAAATGATAAAGATGTTTTAAAATTATTTCCATCGACAGATGGTACTGATGGATTTTCTATAACATTATTGACAAGAAATTCTTAAGGCTATATTCAATATAGCCTTTAAAATCGCACAAAATTTGAAAAAATATTTTTATTAAACCCATCTAATGGTATAATGATAAGATGAATAGGTGATTATATGGAGTTAAATTCTTTGTATTTAGATGAACTTAGAGAATTTTTTAAAGAAAGAGGAGAAAAAGCCTTTAGAGCAAATCAGCTTTTCACTTTTTTACATGAGAAAAAGAGAAAAGATATAGAAAATTCAAATCTTTCAAAAAATGCTTTAGAAATCATTAAATGTGAAGATGTAGTTGAGACAAAAATTTTTAAAATTTTTGATTCTAAATTAGATGAGACAAAGAAAATACTTTTTAAATTATGGGACAATAATTTAATTGAAGGGGTACTTATGAAGTACAAACATGGCTACTCTCAATGTATTTCAACACAAGTTGGATGCAGAATGGGTTGTGATTTTTGTGCTTCAACTAAGGACGGATTAGTAAGAAATTTAACTGCAGCGGAAATGTTAAATCAAGTCTATGAAATTGAAAATACGTTAAATATAAATGTCTCTAATTTTATATTAATGGGAAGTGGAGAGCCGCTTGATAATTTTGATGAAGTCATAAGATTTATAAAGCTTCTTCATGACAAAAAAGGACATAACACAAGCTATAGAAATATTACAATTTCAACTTGTGGTATAGCAGATAGAATAATTGATTTAGCAAATATAAATTTACCTATTAATTTAGCTATAAGTTTACATCAGACAAATGACATTGACAGATCTAATTTAATGCCAGTCAATAAAAAGTATAATTTAAGTAAACTTAGAGATTCATTAATATATTATTCTGAGAAGACAAATAATAGAATAACATTTGAATATACACTGATTAAAAATCAAAATGATGGCATAAAAAATGTTGAAGAACTAAAAAGTTTTGCAAAGGGAATTAAATGCCATATTAATCTAATTCCATTAAATCCAATAGATGAATTTGATGAGAAGAGACCAAATAATCAAGAAATTAATCATTTCAAAAATATGCTTGAAGAAAAAGGATTTAATGTAACTACTAGAAGAGAATTAGGAAAAGATATAAGCGCGTCTTGTGGACAACTAAGGCGCAGTGTAGAGGTGAACTAAATGAAAGTGATTTCAGCTACTAATGTTGGTAATTACAGGACAAATAATGAAGATTCTTATTATGTAGATGAATCAGAAAAATTATTTATTTTAGCTGATGGTATGGGAGGTCACTTAGCTGGCGAACAAGCTTCTAAGATGGCTACAGAAATTATTGCAAAAGAGTTTGAAAATATTAAAAATTATAAACTTCAAAATGTAATTGAAACTATGGCAACAGCTGTTAAAAATGCAAATAATGAAATTTTTGAAAAATCTGCAAATAATGATGATTTTAGAGGTATGGGTACAACAGTATCTCTTGGTTATAATCTAGAAGAAATACTAGTATATGCCAATGTTGGAGATTCAAGAATTTATAAATTAAACAAAGATATTGAACAACTTACAAAAGATGATTCTTTTGTAAATTATTTAATTGAGATTGGCGAAATAACTCAAGAAGAAAGTAAACATCATCCTAAGAAAAATGTTCTTACCAAAGCTTTGGGAACAACTGCTGATATTGATGTATATGTGAATACATTAAATATTGAAAAGAATGATATATTTTTATTTTGTTCAGATGGACTGACTAACATGGTTTCTGATGTTGATATATTTAAAATTATAAAAGAAAATTCTCCAGAAGACGCAGGTGAAAAGTTAATGGAACTTGCTCTAGAAAATGGAGGAATGGACAACATCACATTTATTATAGTATTTAATGAGTAGGTGTGCGATGATAAATCAAGTTTTAGCAAATAGATATGAAATACTGGAAAAAATAGGAACTGGTGGAATGGGCAATGTTTTTAAAGCCCATGATAGAAAATTAGACAGAATTGTAGCCATTAAAGTTCTTAGACTCGAGTATAACGAAGACAATAATTTTATAAGAAAATTTAAAAGAGAATCTCTTGCTGCTGCAAGTATTTCTCATCCAAATATTGTGAGCATTTATGATGTAGGATCAGAAAATGTAGATGGAAGAGACATTCATTATATTGTAATGGAATTTATTGATGGAAAGACTTTAAAGGAAATTATAAATGATGAAGGAAGGCTTTCTGAAAAAAGAGCTCTTAATTACACAATTCAAATTGCAGAAGCATTAAAAGTAGCTCATTCTAAGCATATTGTTCATAGAGATATAAAATCTCAAAACATTATGGTAACTAGAGATGATAGAATAAAGGTTACTGACTTTGGAATAGCAAGAGTTGCTGATAATACAACAGTTACTGCAACTAATGCGGTAATGGGATCAGTTCATTACTTTTCACCTGAGCAAGCGAGGGGAGCTAAAGTTGATAATAGATCAGATATTTACTCTCTTGGAATTGTTTTATTTGAAATGCTTACAGGTCAACTTCCATTTGATGCAGATAATCCAGTATCAGTAGCACTAATGCAAGTTCAATCTAAAATGCCTAGACCTTCAGATATTATAAAAAATATTGATCCATCTGTAGATGCTCTAGTTTTAAAAATGACTGAAAAAGATCCTAACAAAAGATATTCTGATGTTTTTGAACTAATTAAGGATATTAAGGATTATACAATTGGAGCAAGAACTTTTACCGTTAATAGAAATTATGATGAGGACGATTCAACAGTTGTAACCCCTCCTGTTATTAATAGAAATCCTAATAGGCAAAGAGTTCTAAAAAATGACAATAATAGACCTACAAAAGCGAGGAAGACAACTAAAAAGAAATCTACTGCACCTGCAATATTGGGAATATTTTCGGCGATATTTATAATTGCACTTCTAATTTATGTAGTGCCAAAAGCCTTAAATGGAATGAGAACAACTACAGAAGTTGAAAAAGTTGCACTTGAAAATTATGTTGGTAAAACTAGAGAAGAAGCTAAAAACCTAATTGAATCACAAGGATTAGTACTAGATGTAAATACTGTAGAAGATGAAAATCAACCTGATGGAATTGTTCTTGAGCAAGATCCAGAAGCAGGCCTAGAAGTAGAGAAAGGTTCAACAGTTAGACTTTCAATTAATGAACTTCCTGACTCTGTAGCAGTTCCACCACTTAAAGGATTAAGCATAGAAGACGCTAAGAAAATTCTTGAAGATAATTCTTTAAGTCTTGGTTCAGTAGAAGAAGAATACAATGAAGATGTTGAAAGCGGAAAGATTATTTCTTCAAATCCTGAAGGTGGATACTCTGTTAAAAGAGGATCAGCTGTTAAAGTTTTAGTATCAAAGGGAATTGACACTACTCCAGTTACACTAAATGATTATACTGGTCTTAGTGAAAAAGTTGTTGTAAATCAACTTAAGACATTAGGTTTTGATGTTACTGTAGAAAAGGGACCAAGCGATAAGGTTTCAGAAGGTCAAGTTTATGCAATGGATCCAAGTCCTGGAAAAACTGTTGACAAGGGATCTAAAGTAACTCTTTACATTTCAAATGGATCAAGCGAAGATGAAGAGGAAGCAACAAGTAGTTCTAGAAACGAAAGCAATAATGAAAAGGCTGAAGAAACTAACAATACTAATACCGATAAATTCAACAAAGTAAAATATGTAAAGGTTAAAGTTCCAGATGATGGAAATAATCATAAAGTTTTGGCTGAAAGAGTTGTAGATGCTAGTGGAAATAAAATTAGCCCTAGAACAGTTTGGAACTACAATGTTGAAGCTGGAGACACTTCAAATGTTGAGTTAATTGGACCTGGTGAATACAATATTTATGTTGATGATAATTTAATTAGAACAGAGAAAGTAAAATAATGAAAGGTAAAATTATAAAGCTAACTGGAGGATTTTATTATATTGAATCTGGCAACGAAGTATATGAAACTAGGGCCAGAGGAAATTTTAGGCACACCAATACTGATCCAATAGTTGGAGATAATGTAGAATTTAAATATGAAAAAGATAATCTGGGATATATTGAAAAAGTATATCCCAGAAAAAATATGCTCACAAGGCCAAGGGTAGCAAATGTTGATTTGACATTAATTGTTGTTCCAGTTAAAGATCCAAAATACAATTTGATGTTAATTGATAAAAATATTATACAATCAGAATACCAAGAAATTGATGTTGCAATTGCTATTAATAAATCTGACTTAGACCAAAATGAAGCAAATAAATTAAAATATTTATATGAAAACTCTGGCTTTAAGACTTTTGTCATATCAGCAATTGACAATGAAGGTTTAGATGAATTAAAGGAGTTTTTAGAAGGTAAAACTGTAGCTCTTTGCGGAGTAAGTGCTGCTGGTAAATCATCTATAACTTCTAAAATCTTAGGTAAAGAAGTTGAAATTGGAAAAGTTTCTGACAAGACAAAAAGAGGAAAGCACACCACTCGTCATACAGAACTTTTATACAATGATGATATCTTTATCTTTGACACTCCAGGATTTTCTTCGCTTGACTTAGATATTGAAAGTGATGAACTAAAATTTTATTTTAGAGAATTTAGAAATCACGAAGAGAATTGTAAATTTAACAATTGCAATCATATTAATGAGCCTAAATGTGGAGTTAAAAAAGCTTTAGAAGAAGGAAAAATAGAAGAAACAAGATACGAAAATTACAAATATATTTTCAATGAATTAAAGGGAAAGGGAGGATACTCTTGATATCACCATCATTACTTTCAGCTGATTTTACAAATTTAGAGAAGGAATTTAAAATTTTAAATGAAGAAGCAGTGGATTTTATTCACTTGGATATAATGGATGGCAATTACGTCCCTAATATATCTTATGGACCGGGAATTGTAAAAAGTTTAAGACCACTTACAGATATTCCCTTTGACACACATTTAATGATTGAAAATCCCGAAAATTACGTAGACCTTTTCGCAGATGCAGGATCAGATATTTTGACAATTCATCCAAAAACTACAAATCATCTTGAAAGAACTATTTCATTAATTAAGTCCAACGGAATAAAAGCTGGTATTGCACTTAATCCTGGTGATTCAATTGAAGTTCTAGATTATATTATTGATGAACTTGATTTAGTTTTAATAATGAGTGTAAACCCTGGATTTGGAGGACAAAAATTTATTCCATCTGCTCTTAGAAAAATTTCTGAAGTAAAAAAAATTATTGAAAATAGAAATTTAGATACATTAATTGAAGTTGATGGTGGAGTTAAAATTGACAATGCAAAATCTGTTTTAGGTGCGGGTGCTGATATTTTAGTAGCAGGCTCAGCAATTTTCGAAAAGGAAAAAACTAGAGATAATATAAGAAAATTCAAGGAATTATTATGAAAAAAGCAGTTTTAATCACTGGTGGAAGAGAAATTTCTAAAAAACTTTTAGAAAAATATTCTGACAGATATAAAATTGTCGCAGATAGTGGTGCTAATTCTCTAAATAAACACAAATTAAAATGTGATCTTTTATTTGGAGATTTAGATTCCATAGATGAAGATTCTCTTAATTATATCAAGGAGAATAATATTGAAATAAAAAAATTTCCACCTATGAAAAATCTAACTGATACAGAAATTTGCATAGAGTTTTTAATAGAAAATGATTTTAAAGATATTGTAATTTTAGGCGGACTTGGCACAAGACTTGACCATGAACTAGCAAACATCTTTTTATTAAAAAAACTTTTTAAAAATAATATTAATGGGAAAATTGAAGATTCTCATAATGAAGTGATTTACGCTGAAGTTGGAGAATATAAATTAAAAAAAGATGATAAAAAATATGTATCTGTAATAAATGTGTCAGATGAAATTTCTTATTCAACTAAGGGAATGTTATACGAAGTAGACGATTTAATTATTAATTATGAAAACCCTGGCAGAGGAGTTAGCAATGAAATAAAAAATGAATCTGCCAAAATAAAAATTAATAAAGGTGAAGCCTTTATAATTAAATCAAAGGATTAAAAAAGAGCTGTATAAAAGGATCTTGAACTAAGACCCTATATTTATACAGCTCTTTCTACTTTTCCGGATCTTAAGCATCTAGTACATACATTGATTCTCTTTCTAGAACCATTAACTACCGCCCTTACTCTTCTAATGTTAGGAGACCAGCTTCTGTTAGAACGAGAGTGAGAGAAAGAAATTTTATTACCAAATACTTTTTCTTTTCCGCAAATTTCACATCTTTTAGCCATAACGCACCTCCTTTAGTTATTACGCATTAGTTATTTTACCAAAAAGCCTAAACTTTTGCAAATTTATTTTTACTTTTCGAGCTATTTTTGTGTTAATTTTACATAAATTATATCCTAAAACTTCTTTTCTAATCTTGTTTCTGTTATAATAAATTAGATAAGGAGGTGCCCTAATGCCGGCAATTATAAATAAAGAACTTGGTAATATTGTAATCGAAGACAGCGTTATTGCAAACATTGCAGGAATTTCTGCTATGGAAAGCTATGGAATTGTTGGAATGGCATCAAAAAATGCCACTGATGGAATTTTTGAACTCTTAAGATTTGAAAATTTATCGAAGGGAATTGTTGTTAACACCGAAAATAATGAAATTAATATAGAACTTCACGTAATTTTAGAATATGGAGTAAAAGTTTCTACAGTAGGTGAAAATATAATAGAGAGAGTAAAGTTTAATATTGAAAATTTAACAGGCCTTAGTGTAGATAATATCGAGGTATTGGTAGAAGGTATTAGACTTAAGTAGTGGAGGTAAGATTTTGGAAATAAATAAAATTGATGGCGCTTTATTAAAAAAAGCATTTAAAGGCGCTGTAAATTATCTAATATCCAAAAAAGAAGAGGTTAATGCATTAAATGTATTTCCTGTTCCAGATGGAGACACAGGCACAAATATGAGTCTTACTATTAAATCTGCCCTTAAGCAAATTGAGAGTTTAGAAGGAAGTTTTTCAGTTAGTGAAGTTTCTCAAGCTGCAGCACGTGGTGCGTTAATGGGTGCTAGGGGAAATAGTGGAGTAATTTTATCACAACTTTTAAGAGGTTTGGCAGAAGGACTTGATGGCCTTGAAACTGCAGGAACTCAAGAGATTGCAATTGCTTTTAAAAAGGCTAGTGAGACTACTTATAAAGCTGTAATGAAACCCATTGAGGGGACAATACTAACTGTAGGCAGAGAGACTGCAGAATATGCTATTCGCCATTATAAAAAGAATGACGACTTAGTTAAATTCTTAGAAGATGTATTAGTTGAAGCTAAAAAATCTTTAGATGAAACACCTAATAAACTTCAAGTTTTAAAAGAAGCTGGAGTAGTTGATGCTGGTGGTATGGGTCTTGTAGTTCTTCTTGAAGGTGCTTTAAAAGTTTTAAAAGGCGAAGAAATATCTAATCAAGAAGATGACGAAGTATTAAAGAAAAAAGCTCAAAAAGAAATTCAATTTACTGAAGCTGATGAGTCTTTAGAATTTGGCTATTGTACAGAATTTATTATAAATACAGATTATGATGACATAGATGCACTTAGAGAAAAAATCTCACCACTTGGAGATTGTCTATTAGTAGTTGGTGGTGGCGGAACTAAGATTATTAAAATTCACGTTCATACAAATGATCCAGGCAAGGTTTTACAATATGGTTGTGAACTTGGACTTTTACAAGACATTAAAATCGACAACATGAGATACCAACATAGAGAAACTCTTTTCGATGAAAGTGAAGTTGAAAATGCTAGGGAAAGTGAAAAGGAAGAAGCAATCGAAGAGAAAGAATTTTCTTTCATTACAGTTTCCATGGGAGAAGGGATGACAGAAACTTTTAAATCTCTTGGAGTTGACTATGTTGTCAAAGGCGGACAAACAATGAATCCATCTACTGAAGATTTCTTAAAGGGAATTGATAAAGTAGGCGGTAAAGTTGTTTATCTAATACCAAATAACAGCAATATTATTTTATCAGCAGAACAAGCAAGAGATATTTCTGATAGAGAAATTATTGTAATTCCTTCAAAATCTGTGCCACAGGGAATCGCTGCAATACTTGCATTTAATGAAGAAGCATCAATTGAAGAAAATGAAAATAATATGAAGGAAGCTCTTTCAAGTGTAATAGATGCTCAAGTAACTTATGCAGTTAGAGATACAACAATTAATGGTAAGGAAATTCACAAAGATGATATCATCGGTATCGCTTCAAAAGATATCGTTGAAAGTGGCACTGATATCACTGAAGTAACAATAAATACAGTTGAAAACTTAATGAATGATGATATTTCAATTGTAACTTTATTCTATGGTGAAGATGTTACTGATGAAGATGCAGAAAATCTTCAAGAAAAATTAGAAGAAAAATATGATGATATTGATATAGAAGTAATAAAGGGAAATCAACCAATTTACTATTATATAATGTCATTAGAATAATTTAGGAGCCTAAAGTTTTTGCTTTGGGCTTTTGTTTTAGAGGTGAACATGGTTAGTTTGGGAGATTCTATAAAATTTTTAAAAACTGTTGGACCTAAGAGGGAAGAATTATTCCACAAATTAGGTATTTATACAATTAAAGATTTGCTTCTTTACTATCCGAGGAGATATGAGGATAGCTCAAAAATTATTAAAATAAAGGATGCAGTAATTGGAGAGAAAAATACCTTTAAAGTGAGAATAATCTCAAAACTTCAAAGCAGAAAGATTAGGAAGGGACTTTCTCTAGTTTCTTTTCTTGGAGAAGATGAAACTGGAGAGACAGAGATTAGTTTTTTCAATGCTTTTTATTTAAATTCTCAAATAAAAATAGGAAGCACTTATCTAGTATATGGAAAGGCAAATATTTTTAAAGGTAGACTTAGTATATCCAGCCCTGAAATAGAAGAAATATCACAAGTTAAAAAGCTTGGTAAAATTTCTCCAATTTATAATTTGACAGAAGGTCTAAATAATTATTCCTTTGAAAAATTGTTAGAACAGGTTATAGATGAAGATTTATTTCGTGAAAATTTGACTAAGGAAATCTTGAAAAAATATTCTTTCTTAGGAAAAAATGAAGCTATTAAAAATATTCATTTTCCTTCAAGTAGAAAATCTTATATTTTGGCAAGACAAAGACTCATCTATGAAGAGTTATTTTTGTTTGAACTATCGATATTAAAAAATAAATTTCAAAATGAGAGAAGAGATGCAATTAAATTTGAAATATATGATGAAGTTTATGAATTTATAAATAATCTTCCCTTTGAACTTACAGAAGGTCAAAAAAATGCGCTTGATGAAGTTTTTGAAGATATGAAAAAGGGAAAGTCGATTAATAGGTTGATTCAAGGTGATGTTGGAAGTGGTAAGACTATTATTGCAATTATAATAATGTATCTTGCTTACTTAAATGGATATCAGTCTTCAATTATGGCTCCAACTGAAATACTTGCTAAGCAACATTTTGAGTCTTTTACTCAGCTTCTAGAGCCTCTTGGTATAAAGGTGAAGCTACTAATCGGTTCGACTACAAAAAAAGTAAAAATGGATATCCTTGATAATCTAGAAATGGGTTCAGTAGATATTTTAATAGGAACTCATGCATTAATCGAAGAAAATGTAAAGTTTAGAAAACTAGGTCTTAATGTAATAGATGAACAGCATAGATTTGGAGTTGTCCAAAGAAATAGACTTCAAAATAAAAATAAAGATGCAGCTACGATTATCATGTCAGCAACACCAATTCCTAGAAGTTTAAGTTTAGTACTATATGCTGATTTAGATATTTCAGTCATAAAGACAATGCCAAAAGGAAGACAAAAAATTGATACCATTGCAATTAATGAAACAATGGAGGAAAAGTCTCTTGCATTTATTAAAAAGGAAATTGATAGCGGTAGACAGGCCTATGTAATATGTGCTCTCATTGAAGAAAATGAAGATTATGAAGAGTTAAAATCAGTTGAAGAAGTTTATGAAAAGCTTAGCGATTATTTCAAGGAATATAAAGTTGCCCTCTTACATGGAAAGATGAAAGCAGATGAGAAAAATAAAATAATGGAAGATTTTGCTAATGGAGAAATAAATCTTTTAGTTTCAACAACTGTTATAGAAGTAGGAATCAATGTTCCTAACGCAACAGTTATGATGATATATAATGCAGAAAGATTTGGACTTTCTACACTTCATCAGCTTCGAGGAAGAGTTGGTAGAGGCGAATATAAATCTTATTGTATTCTTTATAATCTAGGTAAAACTGAAATATCTTGGGAGAGAATGAAAATAATGACAGAGTCAAACGATGGGTTTTATATAGCGAATAAGGACTTGGAATTAAGAGGCTTTGGCGATATTTTAGGAACTCGTCAATCTGGAATGCCAAATTTAAGACTGGCTGATCCATTTAGAGATACTGAAATTTTAAAATATGCAACAGATGATGCAAAAAATATTTTAAGAGAAGACCCAAACCTAGATGGAAATAAATATTCTTACTTAAATAAGGAAATTACAGATTTTTACTCTGATTTAAACTAATTATCTTTAATTATTTTTATATATATGATAAAATAAAACTAATTTGGAGGCATTATGAGAGTTATATCAGGAACTAGAAGAGGTCTTAAATTAAAAGCACCTCAAGGACTAGATACAAGGCCTACAGAAGATAGAGTCAAGGAATCAGTTTACAATATTTTAGGACAAAATTTTCACGGAGCTGTTGTACTTGATTTATTTTGCGGAAGTGGAGCAAATGGAATTGAATTTATATCTAGAGGAGCAGAGAAAGCTTATTTTGTAGATAAGTCAAGGGAAGCAATTGATGCTCTCAAGTTTAATATTTCAAAGGCTAAGTTTGAAGATGAAGCAGTAATCATCGAAGATTATATGAATAAGGCCATTAGAAATTTTGATATTAAATTCGATTATATTTATATGGATCCACCATTTGATAGAATGGATTTGTATAAAAAAGCTTTTAAATCAATTGCAGAAAATAAAATCTTAAAACCAGATGGAAGATTAATTATTGAGTATAAATCTGAGAATAATTTGTTAATGTATCCTGGTTTTATAGAAATTAAAAATAAAAAATATGGTAATACTTCCATTGCCATATGGGGATGGGATGAAAATGAAGGCAATATATGCGGGTAGCTTTGATCCAGTGACTAATGGACATCTCGATATTATTAATAGAGCAAGAGATATTTTTGGGGAAGTTATTGTCGCGGTTTTAAATAATACATCGAAAAAAGGACTTTTTACAGTAGAAGAAAGAATTGATTTATTACATAAAGTTCTTGATGGTGAAAAGGGAATTGAAATAGACTCTTTTCATGGACTTTTAGTAGACTATGCTAAGAAGAAAAATTCAAATGTCATAGTTAGAGGCCTAAGATCAGCCTCAGATTATTTTAATGAATATACATTAGCTATGGCCAATATGCATTACAAAGATGGAGTTGAAACTGTCTTTTTATTGGCATCAAATGAAAATTTATTTGTAAGTTCTACACTTGCAAAGGAAGTTGCTACCTTTGACGGAGATACAGATTTATTCGTGCCTCCTGTTGTTGGAGAAGCTATGAAGAAAAAATTACTTGGAGGTAAATTATGAATTTAGTTGATTTAGTTGAAGAATTAGAAGATCTTATTGAAACTTCTTCCCAAATACCACTAACTAACAAGGTAATGGTTGACAGAGAAGAATTCTTAGAAGTGGTAAATGAAATTAAACTTAAAATACCAAGTGAAGTTTCAGAAGCTCAAAGAATTTATCAAGATAAAGATGATATCATTAACGGAGCACATGATGAAGCTGACAAAATCATTGCAGCTGCAAGAGCTCATTCAGAAAAAATCATTGATGAAGATGAACTTGTAAGACAAGCTAATGAAAGAGCTAATGAAATCATGCAACAAGCTAAAGAAGAATCTACTCAAATTAGAGAAGGTGCAAGAGATTACGCGGATGAATTATTAGAAAATACTCAAGTAAACTTATCTGAAATAATTAAAATGCTTAATGAAAATAGACAAGAATTAAGAGGATAAAAAAGACTGCTAGTTTGACTAGCAGTTTTTTATTTAGACTTATTAATTAAAGTTACGAAATATTCGCTTCTGTCATTAGCATGAACTGAAACAGGGAAGTCACCGTCAAATTTTAAAACTTTTCCTGGTTCTAAATTTCTTTCTTCTTCATTATTAAGCATAACATTTATACTTCCAATAACAATTGTAATCAACACAGTCTTATCAGTGTAATTTTGTTCTTCAATATTTTCTCCAGCTGCAAGGGTTCTTTTAATTAAAGTAAATTCATCTTCATTAAAAATTTTCCCTGACATATTGCCTACATATCCAATCATTTTTCCACCTCATCGTCATTATTTATGCCATTATTTTTTAAATTATTTTCATTTATTTTATTAATTTTTGAATTATTTTCTTTTAATTCATTTTCTTTTAAAGGTTTATTAGAAGTTTCTTTTGCTTCTTTTATGTTTTTATCAATTATTTTTTCTGGAGCTATATTTTCTTCCCTTTCAATTTTTAAACTTTCGCCATTTTCAATATGATTTAAAAGATTTTCAGAAGATTTTAAGTCTTCAATTTTATATTCAGGCATAGTATCTAAAAAAGTAGAAAGATTTATAGTTTCACTTTCGTATAACTTTTTAATAATATCATCGATATTTTTAGAATTTTTTCTAACTAATTCAGATCTAATTTCTGTTAAAATATTTAATTTTTCTAAATTATAATTTTCTGCAAATTTTTTTAAATCTTCATAAATTATATTAGTTATAGCTGGATTAATTCTTGAACTATTTATTGAAAAAGTAATTGGTCCTCTTTCAATGGATTTGTTGATAGACATTGAGGACTTTGAGAAAATATCAAATCTTTCATATAAAGTATTTCTTTGATTAGCTCTCGATTCTAGAGTTTCGTTAATTTCAAAATCTTCAGTTGCTATTAAAACATAATCATATCCCATAAAAACAAAGTCTTTTGTAATTGGATATTCCTTTAATTTTATTTTTCCTTGAGATTTTTCTGATTTTTCAACAATATCTTTAGTAAATCTTTCTGCAATCATATAAATTTCAGCTTCTGTATCTATAACTGATTTAAGCGCAGTTAAAGCAAGGAATCCACCGCCTAAAATCAATATTTTTTTATCTGAAGTATCAATTGCCACTGGAAGATAACGCATAATATCACTCCTTTTCTCTATTATACCAAATAAAAAAGATTTTTATGCAATAATCAGTGCAAATGTTTTTAATCTTGAAATATAGTTATAATATTGTAATATTATGGAAATAAAAATTTACTATTTTATGTTATAATTAATAGTACGATAGACTTTAAGTAATGGAGGTTTTATAATGAAATCCAAAAATTTAAAAAAAGTTACTGTTACTTTACTTGCTTCAGCAATGCTTATGCCAAGTGTAGTATCAGCAAAAGAATTTAGTGATGTAACTCGTACTAACAGATTTTCTTGGGCATATAATGACATAGACGTTTTAAGTGATAAAGGAATAATTAAGGGATATCCAGATGGAACTTTTAAACCAGATGACTCTGTAAGTTTTGAAGAAGTTATGGAACTTATATCTCAAGTATTAAAACCAAGTGAATCAGAAATTAGTGAAGCTCGTAAAAAATATGACAACACTTTAACAGAAAATAATGTAGATGATTGGGCGAAAAATTCTGTAGCTATTGCTCTATCAAGAGGATATTTAACAGAATCTAATTTAAAAAGTGCTTATGAACAAGGTCTGTTAAAGAGAAATGACAAGTCATATCCAATTAGAACTGATATTGCAATATTTTTTGCAAAGGCACTAAATCTTGATCCTAATGGAGATCAAAATCTTTTAAAACACAAAGATGTGAATCAAATGAGATCTAACTTGAGAGGTTATTTAGCATCTCTAGTTAAAGCTGATATCTTTGCATCAACAGGATCTGATGGGTATTTCCAAGGAGATAGACCAATTAGACGTGCTGAAATGGCAAAAATTACAAGAGCAAGTTTTGATTATGTAAGTAGAAATCCAATTCAAACAAATAAGATGAAGGGTAAAGTTTTACTTTCCTCAAAACTTAATGAAATTAATTTAATTGTTATTGAATCAAATAATAAAAAATATACATTTGATATCGACGGCGCAACTAAATTCCAATTAAAGGGAAAAGAAGCGAAATTTGAAGATGTTAAACCAGAACAAGAAGTAGAAATTGAATATATCAAATCAAATGATTCTTCTAAGGAAGGTCTTGCTAAGGTTGTAAACATTACAAATACTATGCAAAATCTTGTGGGATATGTAAATTCAAAAGAGACTAATAAATTGACTATTAGATACAGACAAAATTCTGATACAATTAATTTCAGAACTACTACAAAGATTTCAACATCTGATACAAATACATTTGAACTAGATAAAAATGTAAAAATCAAAGCTTATGGAAAAGATATAAAATTAGATGATATTAAAGTTGATGACTTAGTTGAATTTAAGCTAGGAACTGATAATAAAATCACTGAAATTACAGTTTTTCCTAAGGAAGCAAATGTAAAGGGTAAAGTTGTATATCTTGACAGAACAAATAAAGATAAAGCTTCTTTAAAATTAAGATTATCAGATAATAAAGATTATGAATTTTATATTACAAATGAAACTAAAAATATCAATGATGTTTCACTTAATGATGAAGTGATAATTAAAGCAAATTACAAAGTTGTAGTAGGAAAAGCTAATATAAATGAAAATGAAGCAATTGGTGTTGTTCAAGAGATTGATACAACAGGATCACCATTTGATTCATTCCACGACAGAAGACCTTATGTTGAAATAAGAACTGCTGAAGGTGCAACAAAGACTTATATTCTAAATAATGATGTTGATGTTCATGAAAAAAGTGGAATAAGAAGAACTCAAACTTCTGAATCAAATTTGAGGGGTCAATCAGTTATATTAAAACTTGATAATAGAGGATTTGTCACTGATATCTATATAGTTGATAAGGGATCACAATTTAGTGGAATGTTCCAAGTTATTGATCAAACTGATATTGGTGGATTTGGAAGTCACAGTTATTATAGAAATAGACTTAGAGTTATTCAATCAAATAATGATTCTTTAAAACCAGGTAGTACTGTTTATTTTGATTCTAATAATCTTTTTAAAGACTATACAGTATTAACTTTTGATGGATATATTAATAGAGATACTAAATTACAATTTGTAACAAATGTTCAAGAAAAGGGAAATCCTGGACGTTTATTAAGAACTGATTCTAGAACAAGAGATGCTAGAAACTTTAGAGATTATAAGGAATTTGATGACAACTATACTGATAACAGAGGAAACAGTTCAGGATACTACTATTATTAATTTTATAATTTTAAAATAAAAGTCCATTGGGCTTTTATTTTTTTACACATTATGAAGTTATGGATATATTTTTTAACTTATTAATTTATGCTATAATATGTCATGGAGTGATAAGATGAAAAAGAATAAATTTATTGCCATTGGTCTTTCAGTGGCTTTATTAGGAGCTCCAATAAATATTTTTGCCAAATCTTTTAAAGACGTGAAAAAAGATGGTAATGTTTCTTGGGCTTATAAATATATAGATGAACTTTCAAATAAAAATATATTAAATGGATATGAAGATGGAACTTTTAAACCAAATAATCCTGTAAGTTTCCTAGAAGTTTTACAAATTATTAAGACTCTTATGAATCCTACTGAGGAAGAAATGGCTAGGGCAAGAGCTAACTTTATGGAAACAGCAAATGCGAATTCTGTTCCAGAATGGGCAAAAGATGCGGTATGTTACAACTTATATCACAACACTATCACAACTAAAACTCTTGGAACTGCGAATACTAGAGGTTTTATAAATAATAAAGTTTTTCCAAACAGAAACACTGTTGCAACTTATATTGCAAGAGCTTTAAGATTAAATAAAAGTTCGGATAAATCAAATTTAAAATACACAGATATTGATAAAATAAGTCCTATTACTTTGGAATATCTACCTGAATTAGTAAGAAATAATATATTTTCAAGCACTGGATCTGAGGGGAAATTTAATGGGAATTTAGCAATTAGAAGAAGTGAAATAGCTTCAATTT
This sequence comes from Peptoniphilus ovalis, assembly GCF_018919265.1. Classification (GTDB taxonomy): domain Bacteria; phylum Bacillota; class Clostridia; order Tissierellales; family Peptoniphilaceae; genus Peptoniphilus_A; species Peptoniphilus_A ovalis. The sequence goes on along the minus strand of NZ_JAHLQO010000003.1, from coordinate 186,418 downwards.
CCTATAAAACTCTAGGATATATTGAAAATAACAAAATTAATTCATTGTTTGACAATATTGCAGATGATTTATTAATCGAAGATAAATCACCTGAAAATACTTTAAATAATAAAATAACAGAAATTGTAGATGAAAATCCTGGTGTTTCAATTATTAATCCACCAGAAAATCAGCCCATTGAAAATAATATAAGTAATCCAAATGATGTTAATTTTGTTGGAGAAATTACAGAGGTAAATGAAAATAATGGAGTTAGAGTTTTAAAAGTAAAAATTAAAAATTCTGATTCCAATAAAATTGAACCAGATAAAATTATTACCATTAATACTTATAAAAACCATAAAGTTGGAGATATAGTTAATGGTAGTGCTACTCTTAGTGAAAATAGTCTTTTAAATATAAAATTAAAATAAAGATAGTGGCTGTTTATTTTATAGACAGCCATTTCAATTGGAGGAAAAGTGGACTTTTTACAAAGAACTAAAAATATGCTTTCAGAAGAAGATGTATTAAAAATAAATAAAAAATCAGTTTTAGTGTTTGGAATTGGTGGAGTTGGTGGATCTTGTGCTGAAAGTCTTGTTAGAGCTGGCATTGGAAAAATAGGAATAGTTGATGGAGATGTATTTGAAACATCTAATATTAATAGACAAATATTTGCAACTAATAAAACTCTTGGAATTCCAAAAGTTGATGCAGCTTGTGAAAGACTTAAAGAAATTAATCCCAATATTGTAATAGAAAAACACAATTTATTTGTAAATGAAGAAAACATTAATGAGATAAATTTTGAAAATTACGATTACATAGTTGATGCTATTGATACTATTACATCTAAAATTTTGATTATAAAATTAGCATATGAGAAAAATATTAAAGTTATTTCTTCTATGGGAGCAGGCAATCGACTAGATCCAACAGCCTTTGAAATTGCAAATATAGAGAATACTAAAAATGATCCTGTTGCTAGAATTATGAGAAAGAAATTAAAAGAGTTAAATATTAAAAAGGTTAAAGTTGCATATTCTACTGAAATTCCAAGAAAAACAGGAAATAGAACGCCAGGATCTATCTCATTTGTACCTCCTGTATGTGGTATGGTCTTAGCATCTTATGTTATTAGAGATATTTTAAAAAGTTAAAGTAAATAAATGGCAATAAGGAGAAGATATGGATATAAATTCTTTAAATGATAAACAGAGAGAAGCTTTATTAGAAACCAAGGGGCCACTTTTAATTTTGGCTGGAGCTGGAAGTGGAAAAACTAGAGTAGTAACTTCAAAAATTGCATATTTAATAGAAGAGTTAAATGTTCCATCTTGGAAAATTTTAGCTATTACCTTCACAAATAAAGCCGCAAGCGAAATGAAGGAGAGAGTAAAAAATTTAATTGACAAAGATGTTGACTCAATGTGGATTGGAACTTTTCACTCAATATGCGTAAGAATATTAAGAAAAAACATTGAACTTCTTGGATATAAATCTAGCTTTACAATTTATGACAGAGATGACCAAAACACTGTTATTAAAGAGGCAATTTCAGATTTGGATTTAAATAAAGATATATTTAAGCCAAGAACAGTTATTGGTGAAATTTCTAATATAAAAAATAGAGGAATAAGTCCAGTTGAATTTATAGAAGAAAATAAAAGCGATTTTTATTTAAATAAAATTGGAAATCTTTACGATTTATATCAAAAGAAATTGAAACAAAATAATGCTTTAGATTTTGACGATTTACTTATAAAAACAGTGGAGCTTTTAAGAAAAAATAAAGAAATTAGAGATTTCTACACTAATAAATTTGAATATATTTTTGCAGATGAATATCAAGATACAAATGGAATACAATATGATCTTGTAAAATTAATTTCAGGTGAAAATCCGAATTTAACAGTTGTAGGTGATAATGACCAATCTATATATAAGTGGAGAGGCGCAGATATAAATAATATCTTGAATTTTGAAAAAGATTTTCCAGGGGCTAAGATTGTTAAACTTGAACAAAATTATAGATCTTCTCAAAATATTTTAAATGTTGCCAACAAAATTATAAAAAATAATTCTACTAGAATAGAAAAAAAATTATGGACTTCTAGAGATGATGGAAATAAAATAATCTATAGAGAATTTCCACATTCGAATGAAGAAGAATATGCTGTAATCAATAAAATTGCATCTCTAAGATATAAGGGAGAAGAATTTAAAGATATGGCTATATTATACAGAACTAATGCACAGTCTAGAGGTTTTGAAGAGGCTCTTGTTAGGGAAGCTATTCCATATAAAATAGTTGGCGGACTTAAGTTCTACGATAGAATGGAAGTTAAAGATGTGCTTGCATATTTAAGAGTTTTAAATAATCCCGATGATAATGTAAGTCTTGCTAGAATTATCAATAAACCAAGAAGAGGTATTGGTGATACTTCACTTGCAGAAATGATTGATTATGCAGAAAAAAACAATATTTCACTCTATAATGTAGTTACAAATATTGAAAGTTATGAAGATTTAAATCTCAGATCAACTAAAAACATTAAGAGCTTTGGAAATATATTAAAAATACTAAAAGAAAGAGCTGGAGAACTCTCAGTTGGAAAATTATTTGAAGAGGTTCTTTTTGAAAGTGGATATATTGAGGATTTAAAATCTCAAAAAACCATCGAAGCAAAAACTAGAATTGAAAATATTGAAGAACTACATTCAAATATTATGGAATATGACAGAGAAGGCGTAGAGCTAGCTGAATATTTAAATACATTATCTTTACTTTCAGATGTAGATAAAACTTCTGAAGAAAGTGGAGTAAATCTTATGACTATGCACTCAGCTAAGGGCCTTGAGTTTAACACCGTATTTTTAGTTGGACTTGAAGAAGGACTTTTTCCAACCTCTAGAGCGTTAGAGGATGAGGAAGAAATAGAAGAAGAGAGAAGACTTTGTTATGTTGGTGTTACAAGAGCAAAAGATACATTATTCATCTCCTCATGTAGGACGAGATCTCAATACGGTAAACTTACTCCAGCAAAAAGAAGTAGGTTTATTGAAGAGATGGGAGATACAATAGAAATAATTGAAGATAAAAGTAGAAATCTTGTTGAAGTTAGAGACTATAATGAAGATAATAATAGAGAATTTAAAAAAACTACAAGATTTTCTGGAGTTACACCTAATAAAAAGCAAACTCTTGTTAATAAAAATAAGCTTTTAGATGTAAGTGTTGGGGATAAAGTTAAACACAAGATTTTTGGAGTTGGAATGATAGTTCAAAAGAAAGAAAAAAATGGAGATTACGAAGTTGTAGTTTCTTTTGATAAAAAAGGACTTAAAAAGTTAATGCTATCTGTTGCTCCTTTGAAGTTGGTGGAATAATGAATGAAAAAATAAAAGAAATGGATAATTTAATTGAAGAGATAAACAGGTTAAATTATCATTATTATACATTAGATGACCCAATGGTCTCTGATGCTGAATACGACAAATTATATGATAAATTATTAAATTTAGAAAAAGAAACTGAAACAATCCTTCCTTATTCTCCAACAACAAGAGTAGGAGGGGCAGTCCTTGATAAATTTGATAAACACACACATCTAGGAAGACTTTATTCCATGGATAAAGCACAGAGCGAAGAAGAGTTATTAGGATGGTATAATAGAATAACTAGATTTATAGATAACTATAATGCACAGAATAATGATAAATTAGTTGAACCAGAATTTATAATTGAACTTAAATTTGATGGACTTACAATTAATCTAACTTATGAAAATAAGAATCTAGTAATGGCTTCAACTAGAGGAAATGGAGTTATTGGAGAAGAAATTTTAGAACAAGTTAAGACAATTTATTCAATTCCTCTAAGAGTAAATTATCCTGGTAAATTTGAAGTTCAAGGAGAAGGTCTAATGCCTTTATCAGAACTTGAAAAATATAATGAAAACAACGATGAAAAATTAAAAAATGCAAGAAATGCTGCAGCAGGAGCACTTAGAAATCTAGATCCAAAAGTCACAGCAAAAAGACATTTAACAGCTTTTTTTTATAATATAGGTTATATTGAAGGCAGAAACTTTAAAAATGACGATGAGATGAAGGAATTTTTAAGAGAAAATCATTTTGTTGTTTCAAAGTACAATTATAAAGAAAAAGAATTTTCTGAGATAATTAAAAAAATTCACGAAATTGGAGATAATCGAAATAATCTTGATATTTTAATAGATGGAGTTACTATAAAAGTTAACGACTCAAAAACTAGAAACCTACTAGGTTATACCAATAAATTTCCTAGATGGGCAATTGCCTATAAGTTTGAAGCGGAAGAAATTTCAACAACTCTACTTGATGTTGTTTGGAATGTGGGAAGAACTGCAAAAGTTACTCCTTCTGCAATTTTAGAACCAGTGGACATAGGTGGAGTCACTGTAAGTAGGGCAACTTTAAATAATTATGATGACATAATGAGAAAAAAAGTTGAAATAGGTTCGAGAGTCTTAATCAGAAGATCAAATGATGTAATTCCAGAAATACTTGGAACACTTCCATCAGATAATATGACTAAAAAGATTGAAAAGCCTGAGGTTTGTCCTTATTGCGGATCACATTTATATCAAGATGGAGTTCACATCTTCTGTCCAAATACACTTTCATGCGTTCCTCAATTAGTTTCAAGACTTACTCACTTTGCATCTAGAGATGCAATGGATATTGAAGGATTTAGCGAAAAAACTATTGAGAAATTAATGCAGACTGTTGATTTAAGAGAAATCCCAGATGTTTACAAATTAAAATACGAAGATATAATAAAAATAGAGGGTTTTAAAGAAAAGAGGACTAACAATCTTTTAAATGCAATAGAAAATTCGAAAGATGTAAATCTTGAAAACTTTATCTATGCAATAGGAATTCCAAATGTAGGAATAAAAACTGCAAGAGATTTAGCAAATCATTATAAATCTTTTGATAAATTAAGAAGTTCCAATGAAGAAGAACTTGTAAATATTGGAGATATAGGAGGCATTACTGCCAGAGAAATTGTAGAATTTTTCGAAGACGAGAAAATTGTATCTGCTATTGATGAATTATTTGAACTTGGTGTAAATCCAAAAGAGGTTGAAGATAAAAATACAAGAAAGCCACTCCTTGATAAGACAATTGTAATCACAGGAACTCTTGATATTCCAAGAAAAGAACTTGAAGAAAAATTAATTAATTTTGGAGCAAAAGTTACAGGATCTGTAAGTAATAAGACAGATTACGTAATCCTTGGAGAAAATGCAGGTTCAAAGTATGACAAAGCTCGTGAATTAAATATAGATATTTTAAGTTTAGATGAACTTATAGAATTAGTAGGAGGTTTAAATGAATAGAGAAGAAATAAAACATATTGCAGATATTGCACAAATTGATTTTTCCGATGAAGAATTAGATGCATTTGCTCCTAATTTTACTGAAAACATTGCTTTAGTAAATAAGATAAAAGATATAGACACAGAGGGAGTAGAAAAAGTATTTCAAGTAAATGGTACTGAAAATAATCTTAGAGAAGATAAAATTGGAAAATCTTTATCTCAAGATGAAGCTTTAGAAAATGCCGCTACTAAAAAATATGGTTACTTTAAACTTATTAAATTCGTAGATTAGGGAGGATGTATGTCTTTAAAAGAATTAAAAGCTTGGGAAATAGCTGAAGGATATAGAAATAGAGATTTTTCATGTACTGAAGTAACTGAAGAATTTTTAAATAATATAGAAGAAAAAGATAAAGATATTAATGCTTATTTAACTGTCACTAAAGATCTAGCATTAGAACAAGCAAAAAAAGTTGATGAAAAGTTCAATAATAGAGAGGAATTATCTGAAATTTCAGGTGTTCCAATTTCTGTAAAGGATAATATTTCTGTAAAAGATGTCAAACTCACATGTGGATCTAAAATGCTTGAAAATTATATTTCACCCTATGATGCGACTTTAGTTGAAAAAATTAAATCAAATGATGGAGTTATATTAGGAAAGGTAAACCTTGATGAGTTTGCAATGGGAGCTTCAACGAGAACATCTTATTATGGAGTTACTAAAAATCCACTTGACCTAACAAGAGTTTCAGGAGGTTCATCAGGTGGATCGGCTGCATCTGTAAAATCAAATCAAGCGGCTATTTCAATAGGAACTGACACAGGTGGATCAGTTAGACAGCCTTCAAGCTTTTGCCAAACAGTTGGAATGAAGCCAACCTATGGTTCAATTTCAAGATTTGGAGTCTCAACTATGGCAAATACTTTTGACCAACCTGGTGTAATTGCAAAAGATGTCAGAGATGCAATTATGATGCTAAATGTAATTGAAGGTAGAGACGAAAGAGATGCAACATCAGTTGGAAATCCTGGATTAAATTACAACTTTGACTACTCAGATGATGTTATAAAAAACTTAGAAGGGGTTAAATTTGCAATTCCAAAACTTTATCTTGAAATGAATTTAAATGAAAGAGTTAGAAAAGAGCTTGAAGAAGCTATTAAAGTTTTAAGGGATAATGGTGCAATTGTGGAAGAATATGACATTGATTCACTAGGCTACACTATTGAAACTTATAACATTCTTGTAAATGGTGAAATTGCTTCTAATATGGCTAGATTTGACTCTATAAGATATGGTCACAGAACTTCAAAAGATTATGAAAACATCGAAGAAATGTATAGAGCTTCAAGAAGTGAAGGATTTGGAGAGGAAGTAAAGAGAAGAATAATGATTGGTACTCATATTCTTTCTATGGATAATGCCGACGAGTATTATTATAAGGCTCTAAAGGTTAGAGGACTTATTAAAAATGATATGGATAAGATGTTTAAAGATTATGATATTATGCTTTGTCCGACAGTTCCAACTCTTCCTTTTAAGATTGACGACGATATGAGTCCAATTGAAATGTATCAAGCAGATTTATTTACAATACCTGCAAATATGATTGGAGCTCCTTCAATTTCACTTCCAATGCCACTTGGAGAAGATGGGCTATCTATTGGAATTGAATTTACAGGAAAGAGATTTAAAGATAGAGACTTATTAAAAGCTGCACTTGGATTTGAAAGGAGTTTGATAAAATGAGATATGAGACAATTGTAGGCTTAGAAATTCACGTTGAACTTTCAACTGAAACAAAGGCTTTTTGTTCATGCAAGAACTCCTTTGGTGATGAACCTAATACAAATGTATGTCCAGTTTGTTTGGCGCTTCCAGGGGGACTTCCTGTTTTAAATAGAAATGTAATTAATTATACAATTATGGCGGGAACTGCATTTAATTGTGAAATTCACAATAGATCAAAATTTGATAGAAAAAATTATTTTTATCCTGACCTCACTAAGGGTTTTCAAATCACACAAAATGATGAGCCAATTTGTACAGATGGATATCTAGAAATTGAAACAGAAAAAGGACTTAAGAAAATAGGACTTTTCCAAATTCAAATGGAAGAAGATACTGCAAAAAGTCTTCATACAGAATCTGATGAAACATTAATGGACTACAATAGATGTGGAGTTCCTCTTATAGAAATTGTTACTAAGCCAGATATGTCTAGTGGAAAAGAAGCTAGAGATTTTTTAGAAAAACTAAAGGCAACTCTTAGATTTCTTGATATTTCAGACTGTAAAATGGAAGAAGGGTCTCTAAGATGTGATGTCAATATAAATGTCAAAGATACGGAAACTGGAAAGAAAACCAAAGTAACTGAAGTTAAAAACTTAAACTCCTTTAGAGGAGTGGAAAAGGCAATAGACTTTGAAACTCAAAGACATATTAAGTTACTTGAAAATAATGAGGATGAAATAAAAACTACAAGAAGATGGGACGATGCCAAAAACGAAACTATATTAATGAGAGTAAAATACACAGCAAATGATTATAGATTTGCCCCTGAAGGAGATCTTCCACCTCTAAATCTTTCAGATGAAGAAATCCAAGAAGTTGTTAATAATATGCCTGAACTTCCAGATGCTATGGTTGTAAGATTTGTAAATGATTACAACATAACTAATGAAGATGCAAAAGTTTTAGTCTCATCAAGAGAACTTGCTAATTTCTTTGAATGTATGGCAAAAGAATTTGATGATTACACAATGCTTTCAAATTGGATTCAAACAGAAATTTTAAGAAGAGTTGAAATTTCTGATGATGAAAAATTTGAACTTCCATTTGAAAATAAAGAATTTGTTGAGCTATTAAATTCAATTAAAAGTTCAAAGATTAGTAACAATGCTGGTAAGAAAGTTTTAAGAGAAATGTTTGAAACTAATGACAGTGTTAAAGAAATTATAGATAGACTTGGTCTTGTTCAAATTTCAGATGAGTCAGCAATCGAAGCGATTGTTGATGAAGTACTTGCAGAAAACGAACAATCAGTTATTGATTACAAAGATGGAAAAGATAGAGCCTTAGGATTTTTAGTAGGACAAGTAATGAAAAAATCTAAGGGAAAAGCAAATCCACAAATGGCAAATGAATTATTAGTTAAAAAAATGAGCTAAAAGAAATATATAAGCTTCTAGAATTTTCTAGAGGCTTTTATTTTTTACGTTGAAAAGATGGAAAAATCTATTATAATGAGAGAAAAGAATATTAAATACAAGATTTTATCAAGTTTATATCATTTAATATTCACAGATTATTAATATAATTTTAAAAGGTGATTTAATGTTTAAAATTTTAGTTGTTGATGATGAAAAAAGTATAAGAGAAGTTATAAGAACTTATGCTGAATTTGAAGGACATGAAGTTGTCGAGGCAAAAGATGGGCTTGACGCTATAGAAAAAATTAAAGAAGAAGACTTTGATGTAATTGTAATGGATATTATGATGCCAAAACTTGATGGTTTTTCTTCTTACAAAGAAATAAAAAAGATAAAAAATATTCCAGTTTTAATGCTTTCAGCAAGAAGTGAAGAATATGATAAATTATTTGGATTTGAAATTGGAATAGATGATTATGTAACTAAGCCATTCTCCCCAAAGGAATTAATGGCAAGGCTTAATGTTATCGTAAATAGGAATAATAAAACTGATGATACAAATTATTTAGAGTATGAAGGACTTAAAATTGATTTAGATGGTCGTGTAGTATTTGTAAATGATGAAAAAGTTGAACTTACACCTAAAGAATATGATTTATTGGTCTATATGGTTAAGAATGAAAACATCGCTCTTTCAAGGGACAAACTTTTAAATCAAGTTTGGGGGTATGATTTTTATGGAGAAGATAGAACAGTTGACACTCACATAAAAATGCTTAGAAATTCTATTAAAGAATATAGAAAATTTATTGTGACAGTGAGAGGAGTTGGATATAAGTTTGACACAAGAGGTTAAGGAAATAAGGAGAATAAGAATTGATAAAAATAGTATTCTCTTTAAATTATGGAAATATTTTGTCAGCTTTGCAGCGCTTATTTTAATTTCTATATGGCTTTTCCAAACTGTATTTTTGTCTAGCTTTTACGAAACAATGAAGATTCATGAAGTAACTAAAGTTGGAAATCAACTCAGAGCTGAATATGAATCTGAAGATTTTGAAACTAAACTCTCAAATTATGCAAATACAAAAGGATTGGAGATTAAAGTTCTTGATGAAACTGGAGCATGGGTCTTTCCATTAAGACTATTTGATGAATTTATTGAAAGACCTAGAATGATTTGGGAAAATTTCGATAAATTTTTTGGATCACTAAAAAGAGATAATAGAATCTACAAAATTTATACTGTAAGATACGAAAATCTAAAGGATCCATCTATTATTTATGCAGGTTATCTTGGAAATACCAATGGAGAAGATTATTATCTATATATAAATTCTGTATTAAAACCAGTTGATGCAACAGTTGATGTAATTAGGAGAATGCTTATAATTATTTCTTTTATTTCTCTTGTAATGGCACTTATAATTTCTTATTTTGTTTCTAAAAGACTTTCAAGACCACTTGTTAGAATGAGCAACACTGCAAAAGAGCTTGCAAAAGGAGATTATAAAGTAGAGTTTAGAAAGGGAGAGTATACTGAGATTGATGACCTTTCAAATACTTTAAACTATGCTAAAGATGAGTTAACCAAGACAATAGAAATGAGAAAAGATCTTGTGGCAAATGTAAGTCACGATTTAAAAACTCCACTAACAGTTATTAAGTCCTACGGAGAGATGATAAGAGATATATCTGGACCCAATGAAGAGCTTAGAAACAAGCACTTAGAGACAATTATAAGTGAAGCAGATAATTTAACGGCACTTGTAAATGATTTACTTGATTTATCAAAAGTTGAATCAAATCTTGAAGAAATTAAAAAAGAAGAATTTAATTTAGAAGATTCACTCTACTATGTTTTAGACAGATTTAAAATTAATAAAAATTATTCTGAATATAAATTTAATATTAAATCTAAAGGCAATACTAAAATCAAAGCTGATAAATCAAAAATCAACCAAGTTATTTATAATTTAATTAACAATGCTATTAATTATTCTCCTGACAATAAAGAAATTGAGATTGTAATAAAAGGAGATAGTAAATTTACAGAATTCCACTGTATAGATAATGGCATTGGAATTAAAGAAGAGGATATAAATGGAATTTGGGATAGATTCTATAGAGTTCGTGACAATCACGCAAGACCTGAAATTGGAACTGGACTTGGTCTTTACATTGTAAAAACAATTTTAGAGCTTCACGATTTTGAGTACGGAGTACATTCAAAATTTGGCGAAGGTTCTGATTTTTATTTCATAGCAACTAAATAATTAAAATTTTTAATCCTAAGTCATTAAGGCTTAGGATTTTTTTGTGTCTAAAAAAATGTAGTTTTTCAAAGAATATAAAGTTTAGGGACCAAAGACCTTATTTCTCAAAAGTGCTGAAAATACTAGAATGTGGAGAAATAATGTAGTAAAATAAATTTAAGTGGAGCAAAGTGGGTCATAAATTAATAAAAATGGTTTAAAGTGGAGAATAAAATGTTAATTGGTGAATTCAGGCATAATTTAGACCCGAAAGGGAGAATTACAATTCCATCAAAATTTAGAGAAGATTTAACAGTTTTTGTAATGACTAAAGGTCTAGATAACTGTTTGTTTTTGTATCCTAAAGACCAATGGGAAAAAATTGAAAATAAATTAAAAGAATTGCCAATGACAAATAAAGCTGTTAGATCCTTTGTGAGAACCTTCTTTTCAGGAGCTATTGACTGCACTTTAGACAAACAAGGAAGAGTGCTAATTACTGAAAATCTCCGTGAATATGCTTCCCTTGAAGATAAATGTGTAATAATTGGACTTTCAAATAGAGCTGAAATATGGTCTGAAGAAAATTGGAATTTATATAACGAAGAAGAAGCTCTTTCTTATGAAGAGCTTGCAGAAAAAATGTCGGAGTTGGGTATATAATGGAGTTTCAACATAAAAGCGTACTTTTAGATGAGGTTATTGAAAATTTAAATATAAGAAAAGGGAAAATTTATTTAGATGGAACTCTTGGTGGAGCAGGACATAGCAAAGAAATTTTAAAGAAACTTAATGGAGACGGACTTTTAATTGGAATTGACCAAGACATAGAAGCTTTAAATGTTGCTAAAGAAAGATTAAGTGAATTTGATAATGTAGAGTTTTTTAATTTAAACTATGCAAATTTTGAAGAAGCATTAGATGGGCTTGGCATAGATAAAATAGACGGAGTACTGCTGGATATAGGTGTTTCATCTTATCAATTTGATAATCCTGAAAGAGGATTTTCCTATAGGTTTGAAGCACCACTGGATATGAGAATGGATACTAGCTTAGATATTTCTGCAAAGGATATTGTTAATTCATACTCAGAAGATGAAATAACAAAAATTATCAAGGACTACGGCGAAGAAAAATGGGCAGCTAGAATTTCGAAATTTATTGTGCAAGCTAGAAAAGAAAAGAAAATTGAAACAACTTTTGATTTAGTAGAAATTATAAAAAATGCAATTCCAGCTGGAGCTAGAAGAGAAGGCCCACATCCTGCTAAAAGAACTTTTCAAGCACTTAGAATCGAAGTAAATAGAGAATTAGAGGTTTTAGAGAAATCTATTGAAAGATTTGTACATAGACTAAATCCAGGGGGAAGAATAGCAGTAATTACTTTTCATTCTTTGGAAGATAGAATTGTTAAAAATAGCTTTAAGTATTTAGAAAAAGATTGTATATGCCCACCAAGTGCACCGATTTGTACTTGCAATAAAAGAAGAGAAATAAAAATAATAACTAGAAAGCCTATAACAGCAAGTGAGGAAGAATTAAATGAAAACAAAAGATCTCATTCGGCTAAGCTTAGAGTTGCAGAAAAATTAGAGGTGTAAAATGTTAAAAAAGGCAACTAAAACATCAAAAAAAAGATATAATATAAATAGGAATAGATTTTTGCAAAACAAACCTTTTCTACTTACTATGGCTATTGTTATTATTGTTATTGCAGCTACAACTCTAATGTATACTCAAATAGCTGGGCTTGATAGGGAAATTTTAAAGCAAAAAAATGAGATAGATGAGTTAAATAAAACTATGAGCACATTAACTGGTGAAATAAAAAAAGTAAAATCATCATCTCAAATTGCAGAAGAAGCAATGTATAAACTTGGCATGATCTATCCGTCTGAAGATCAAATAGTATATATAGATTCTAAGGAAGAAAAAACAACTGGAGATATTAATTATAACGTATTTCTAAGTCCCATAGTATCAGTACTGAGATCTTTCACTAAAGACTAGGGGGATTATTAATTGAAAAATAATAATGACAAAGCTAGAGATAAAAAATTAAAGAATGGATTTTATAAATCTTTTAACAGAGCAAATAAATCCATATTTTGGTTTTTCATCTTACTAGCTTTTTTATTTGGAGCATTAGTTGTAAAGCTACTTCATATTCAAATTGTACAATCTGAAGAACTTACAATTTCAGCTTTAAATCAACTAACTAGAACTGAGACCATTAATTCGAATAGAGGAATAATTTACGATAGAAATAAAAAAGAATTAGCAATTAACACTACTAAATCAAATGTTTTTTATAATATGGATGTCCTAGATCAAAGACAAAATGAAAGTTTAACTGACTTTAATGATAGAAAGAAAAAATTATTTGATGAAGATGCGAAATTAATCTCTGATGTGCTGGGAGAAGATTACGAAGAAATTCGTGAAAAGTTTAAAGGAGATAAAGTTGTAAGAATTGCAACTAATGTAGATAAAATGAAAGCCAATAAACTTAGAGAATTAAGAACTCAACTAGCAAATGAAAAAGAAGAAGGCTCTAAGGAAAAAAAGAAAAACTTATCGGCAATGTCTATTGATGATGTTACAAGAAGACTTTATCCTTTTAACAATCTTGCATCTTATATAATTGGTTTTACCAACGATGAAAACATGGGACAATATGGAATAGAGGCAAGTTATGATGAGGAACTTACAGGAATTCCTGGAAAAAACGTGTCATTAAAAGACAATGCATCTAATAAAATTCCATTAACAGACGAAGAAACCTATGCTCCCAAAGAAGGCTATTCAATAGTTTTATCTATTGATGCAAATATTCAACAATTTGCAGAGACTGCTGCTGAAAATGCAAAGAAAGAAAACAAAGCCGATAAAGTTTCTATAATTGTCCAGGATACAATGACTGGCGAAATAATTGCCATGACAACAAAAGATGACTACAACTTGAATGATCCTAAGAAGCCAATTAATGAAGAGCAAGAAAAAAATTGGGACGAATATACTGACGAAGAAAAAACTAAAATTTGGTATGATAATTGGAGAGATTTTAATATAAATGATCAGTATGAACCAGGTTCTACATTTAAAGTTATCACAACTGCTGCAGCAATTGAACAAAATGTAGCACAACCCGATAGTATTTTTACTTGTAATGGAAGTATGAGGGTAGGAGATAGAACCTTAACTTGTACATCTCATACTAGAGGACCAAAGACTTTAGCAAAAGCCATTGAAGAGTCTTGTAATATGACTCTAATTCAAGTGGGGAATGAACTTGGTAAAGAGGAACTTTTGAGATATATTAAAGCATTTGGATTTGGCAAAAAGACTGGAATAGAATTATATGGAGAGTCTACAGGAATAATTCCTAGGAGTGCAGATGAAATTAGTGCAGTAAATCTTGCAACTATGTCTTACGGACACTCCATCGCGGTTTCTCCAATTCAACTTGTAAATGCTGTGAGTGCAATTTGTAATGGTGGCTATTTAAACAAACCAACGATTTTTAAAGAAGCAATTGATGCAAATGGAAATATAATTGAAAAGAATAAAACTCAACTTAGAAGAAGAGTAATATCACAAGAAACTTCTGAAAAAATGAAGTACATGATGAAAAAAGTTGTAGAAAATGGTACTGGTAAGCTTGCAGCTGTAGACGGTTACCAAGTTGGAGGAAAATCAGGTACTGCAAATATTGCAACACCAACAGGGTATTTAGATGCATATAATTCTTCCTTTGTTGGAGTAGCGCCACTTAATGATCCTAGACTTACAGTTTTAGTAGTTATAAATAATCCTAAAAATGGAATTCTTGGTGGAGCTGTTGCTGCACCTGTAGTTTCAGAGGTATTAAATAAGTCTTTAAATTATTTAAAGATTCAAAAAACAGAAGAAATTAAATCTGAAGAAAATTATGTAACAGTTCCAGAAGTTGAGGGACTACTTTTAGAAGATGCTGGAAGAAAAATTTTAAATAACAAATTAAAATTTAACATCAACACTGATAAGGGTTTAGATTATGCAGTTGTTACAAATCAAAATCCTTCAGCGGGATCCTATGTACTTGAGGACTCAATTATAGATTTAGCGGTAAATGATAATTTAGGTGCTGAAAAAGTCATGCCTAATTTAAGTAAGATGACTAGAAAAGAAGTTGAATCTATTTTAAATTACATGAATTTGGAGTATAATATCAAAGGAAATGGCGACTTTATATCGCAAGCGCCTAAAGCTGGTACAAAGGTAGATAGTTCAACAAGAGTAACAGTTAATTATGCTAATAATGACGATAATTTGAAAAAAGAACCCACTGAAGAAAAAAATATTGTTTCAAATAATGAAGATAGAAGCACAAAAAATAATAATGTAAATAAAAATAAAGATAAAGATAAAGATAATAAAAATTAAGCTGGAGATATAATGATTTATTTTATAAATATAATAATTGGATTAATACTTTCTATAATCTTAGGGAGGGTATTTATTCCCTTACTTAGAAAATTACATGCGGGCCAAAGCATTAGAGAAGATGGGCCTAAATCACATTTAGTTAAAAGTGGAACACCTACCATAGGTGGAATAATTTTTCTTAGTTCTGTTTTGATTACCATATTAATTACAGGAAATTTTAAAATTTCCGTTTTTATGATTTTATTTTCTACTTTTGCCTTTGGGGCCATAGGTTTTATAGATGATTATATCAAAGTGGTTAAAAAGAGAAACTTAGGTTTAAGAGCTTATCAAAAATTATTTTTACAAATAATAGCTTCTGTAATCCTAATAATTTATCAGTCAAATTCAAAAAACATGTCAACTGATTTATATATTCCATTTCTAAAGGATTATATTAATATAGGATTACTCTACATTCCATTTATAATATTTGTTGTAGTTGGAACTGTTAATTCTGTTAATCTAACTGACGGGCTAGATGGTTTATCATCAAGTGTTACAATTATTTGTTTATTGTTTTTTACAATTTGCTCAGTTAAGTTTAATAGACCAGAGATTGCAATATTTTGTTTAGCTTTATCAGGAGCACTAATTGGATTTTTATTTTATAATAAATATCCAGCAAAAGTTTTTATGGGAGATACTGGTTCACTAGCTCTTGGAGGAGCAATATCAGCAATTGCAATTTTATTGAATATTCCACTAATTTTACCAATTGCTGGAGGAATTTATTTTATTGAAACTCTATCAGTTATTATTCAGGTAATTAGCTTCAAAACAACAGGGAAGAGAGTTTTCTTAATGTCACCACTTCATCATCATTTTGAACATAAAGGTTGGCATGAGACAAAGATAGTTGCAGTATTTTCAATTGTTGAAATTATTCTTTGCATAATTTCATATATAATTTTATTTTAGGTGATAGAATGTTAAAAAATAAAAATGTTCTAATTTTTGGATTTGGTATAACAGGAAAATCTGCTCTAAAGTTTTTAAACGACTTTCCATGCAAGATTTATGTTTATGATAAAAATTTAGATTTAGAAAATATAGAAACTGAAGAAGATTTTATAATATTTAAAGAAGAAGATTTAAAAAATATTGATTTAATAGTAAAGAGTCCTGGAATTTATCCTGATCATGAAATTTTAGAAAAAGCTAGAGAATTAAATATTAATATTATTTCCGATATTGAGCTTGCATATAGAAATTTAAAGACAGATAAGATAGTTGCTATAACAGGAACTAATGGAAAGACCACTACAACTACATTAGTTGGAGATATTTTACAGAGAAAAAATAAAACTTATGTAGTAGGTAATATTGGTAAGGGAATTCTTGAAATTACTAATGAAGCTAGCATTGATGACTTCGTAGTAATTGAAGCTTCATCCTTCCAACTTGAAGATACAATTGAGTTTAAACCAAATATAGCACTTCTTACATATGTAACTAGTGATCACTTAGATTGGCATAAAAGTGTTGAAAATTATGTAAATGCTAAGTTTAAAATTTTTGCAAATCAAGATGAAAATGATTATGCAATTTTAAATTACGAAGATAAAGATTTGGCAGCAAAACACAATATTAGGAGCAAAATTTATTATTTCTCAACAGAAGATGTCAATGAAAATGGTGCATATTTAAAAGATAATAAAATATTTTTTAGAGATGAAGGAGAAATTTCTGAAATAATTGATACAAATGAAATTAAAATCCCAGGAATTCACAACATAAAAAATATAATGGGATCAATAATTATCGCTAAATTATTTGGAATTGAAGACGAAATAATTAGAAATAGCATATCTAATTTTACTGGTGTTGAGCACAGAATTGAATTTGTAAGAAATATAAATGGAATTAAATATTATAATGATTCTAAAGGAACAAATCCTGACTCAACTGAAGTTGCAATACAAGCTATGGACGGAGAAGTAATATTAATTGCTGGAGGATATGACAAGGGAGCTAATTTTGATGAATTGATTGAAAAGTCAAAGGAAAAATTAGATTCTGTTGTTTTATTTGGTGAAACAGCTGATAAGATTGCAAGCTCTTGTAAGAAAAATGGAATCGAGTTTTTTGTAGTGGAAAATTTACAAAAGGCAATTGAGCTTGTTAATAATTTTGCAAAAAAAGGAGAAGATGTTTTATTCTCTCCAGCTTGTGCATCATGGGATATGTACAATGATTATGAAGAAAGAGGAAGACATTTCAAAAATCTAGTCAGAGAGTTGAAAAATAATGAAGCTTAAAAATAGGATTCAAAATGTTGATCTAGTGCTACTTGTGGCTACAATTTTATTAATTATTATTGGCCTTGTAGCAGTTACATCTGCATCTTTTCCAACAGCAAAAAAATATAATTTTAGCAGTTTGCACTATTTAATTAGGCAATCTGCATTTTTAATAATTGGAATAATTGCTACATTCTTTATACTTAGAATACCTAAAGGGGTAATCTATAAAAATATAACTTGGATATTTCCTATAAGTATTTTATTAATAATCTTATTATGGACACCACTTGGCAAAGGTGTAAAAGGTCAAGTTAGATGGCTTGAAGTCCCTATATTAAAATTTAGATTCCAACCATCTGATATTTTAAAAATTTCAGCAATTGTATTTTTTGCAAAATATTTATCAAAAAATATCAAAAGATTGAAAGAAATGCCAGTATTTTTAGGTGCAATTGCAATAATGGGAATTTCAGTTGGACCAATAATGATAAAGGACTTTTCCACTGCAGTGGTAATTGGTTTTGCAATGTTTGTAATGCTTGTAGCAGCAGGTCTTAATAAAAAGCAATTTTTGATAATTTTAGTTTTAGGAGTTATTCTTGTAGCTTTAGTATTATTTGATCCAGATAATAGATTTAGATTGTTCAGAATTTTTGGACTATTTTCAGATTCAACTGATTATCAATCTGCAGATTTATATCAAGCAAGACAATCATTGTATGCTTTTGCTCTAGGAGGATATTCTGGAGTAGGATTATTTAGATCAAGGCAAAAATACACAAACCTTCCAGAAGCTTATACAGATTTTATTTTTTCTGTAATAGCAGAAGAATTTGGATTTATAGGAAGTTTATTTATTGTAATTTTATTTATGACATATATTTATAGAGGATTTATTATTGCATATAAAGCTACTAATTTTTTTGATAAGTTTGTAGCAGTAGGGCTTTCAAGTTATATCGGTATACAAGCATTCTTTAATATGGGAGTAGGTGTTAAACTTCTTCCTGTTACTGGAATTACACTTCCATTTATATCTTATGGAGGTACTGCTCTTGTAATTGCAATTATTTCTACAGCAATGTTATTAAAAATCTCAAAACAAAGCAGAGTTTAAAATATAAAAAGCACAATTTATTTTGTGCTTTTTTTGGATTCAATATAAAAACAATTGTATATAAAATGAAAGTATAACTTAGTATGTAGCTATTTGTCATTTGAACTAAAACTGTGTATAATACCTAATAGTAACATTAATAATGATATTAATAAAGGGGATTTAGTAAATGAAATATATTTTATCAGGTGGGGGGACTGGTGGACATATTTATCCAGCTCTCGCAATTGGTGATGAATTAAAAAAAGAAGACAAAGATGCAGAGATTCTCTATGTTGGGAAAAAAGGATCTTTAGAGGAAGAGCTTGCAAATAAATACGGATATGAATTCAGAGGAATTGATATATCAGGTCTTCCAAGAAGAAAGCTAAACAGAGATACAGTTATTACCTTTTTTAATTTATTAAAGGGAATTAATGAATGTAGCAAAATTATAAATGAATTTAAACCTGATATTGTAATCGGAACAGGTGGATATGTATGTGCGCCAATTGTATTTAAAGCTCAACAAAAAAAGATTAAGACGGCAATTCAAGAACAAAATGCTTATCCTGGAAAGACTAATAAAATACTAGCTAGAAAAGCAGATTACGTTTTTATAAACTTTTTAGAAGCAAAAAAATATTTGAACAATAAAAATATTATATTTACTGGAAATCCTATTAGAGAAGTATTCTCACATATAGATAAAGAAAAATCTAGAGAGCAATTAGGTATTAAAAATGAAGAAAAATTTGTATTCTCCTTTGGAGGTAGTGGAGGACAAGAATCCACAAATGATGCAATAATAGAAATAATAAACTCTGGAGAAGATATACCATTTAAATTAACTCATGTTACGGGAAGAGATCATTACGAAGACTTTATGAAAAGAGTAAAAGAAATACCTGAAAATGTAGAGATACTTGATTATACACATAGAGTTTCAGATTATCTATCAAGTGCTGATTTAGTCATAGCTTCTTCTTCAGCTATGACTCTTGCAGAAATTTCAGCAGTTGGAATAGCATCAATTTTGATTCCAAAGGCATACACTGCAGGAAATCATCAATTTTTTAACGCAAAAAGCTACAGTAATATGGGAGCAAGTTCTGTCATTGAAGAAAAGGACTTTAATGGCAAAGCTCTTCTTGAAAGCATAAATAAGATTTTAAATAATGACAAAGAAAGAAGTTTGATGGCTGACAACTCTAAGAAAATGGCAAGTCCTGACGCCGTTTCTAAAATTGTAGAAATATTATTAAAGTGATTTTATGGAAAAGCATAGAAAACCTAGAAGAAAACTAAATAAAAGAAAGAGATATTTTAGAATCTTCTCGAGATTTTTTATGCTTTTTCTTTTTACTTACCTAATTATATTTGCATTGAGAAATTCAAATATTTTTAATATTTCAAATGTAATAGTAGAAGGTAATAATAAAGTTAGCATAAGTGAAATAAAAAAGGCTGCGGGAATCGAGAGAGGCAATAAATATTTTGAAGTTGCTAAAAAAGATAGAATTTCAAATATAAAAAACATTCCTTACATAAAAGATGCAGATATTAAATACAGTCTTGGTGGAGATGTGAAGATAATTGTTAAAGAAAGAACGCCTTACTATCAAATTGAATCAAGTGAGTATTTATTAGTTGATGAGGAATTTAGAATTCTTGAAAATAGCGATTCAAAATCAGAAAATTTAATTAATCTCATTGGATTAAATGTTGAAGATCCTCAACCTGGAAAATATATTTTAAATTTCAAAGAAGATGAAGAAAAGAAAAATCTCTTAATAGAACTAAAAAATCCAGATTACAAACTTCAAGGAAATATAAAAGATATAGAGCTTCTTGACTCAATAGCAACTTTTGTAACAATAGATGGAATAAAAATTGAATTTGGATCTTATTCAAATATTTCTTATAAATTAAAAATGCTTTCTCTTATTCTTGAAGATATTAAAAATACGGATAAGAATGCATTAACAATTCAAATGGAAAAGGGAGAAAATCCAATTTTAATAACTGATGACAGTGAAAAAAATAAATCATCAGATGATAAAAATGATGACAAAGATAAAAGATATGTAGAAAAGTCAAAAGAAAATGTTTAAAATAAGCTTATGTCATATTTAGAAGCTTTATATATTGACTATTTGGCTAATTTTCTATAAAATAAGAGTAATAGATATAAAAATAATTAAATTTAGTATATGAGGAGGATGTTTATGTTGGAATTCGATATGGACCAAGATGATTTCGCCAAAATCAAAGTTATCGGAGTTGGCGGAGGCGGAAACAATGCTGTAAATAGAATGATTAATGCCGGTGTTAAAGGTGTTGAATTCTTAGTTTGTAATACTGACAAGCAAGCTTTAAAAAATTCACTTGCTGAAGAAAAAATACAAATTGGAGAAAAAGCTACTAAAGGACTTGGTGCTGGAGCTAACCCAGAAGTTGGAGAAGAAGCAGCAGAAGAATCTAGAGACGAAATAAGAGAAGCCCTTGAAGGTGCTGACATGGTATTTATTACAGCAGGAATGGGTGGTGGAACTGGTACAGGAGCAGCTCCTATTATAGCTGATGTTGCTAAAGAATTAGGATTACTTACTGTAGGTGTAGTTACTAAACCATTTACATTTGAAGGACGTAAAAGAGCTCAATCTGCTGAAAAGGGAATAAATGCTCTTAAAGGGAAAGTTGACACACTTGTTATAATTCCAAATGATAGACTTCTAAGCATTGCTGATAAAAAGACTAGCTTCTCACAAGCTTTTGAAATGGCTGACGATATCTTAAAACAAGGTATCCAAGGTATATCTGATTTAATTTCAGTTCCAAACTTAATCAACCTTGACTTTGCCGATGTTAAGACAATTATGTATGACAAAGGCGTTGCACATATGGGTATAGGTCTTGCATCAGGTGATGATAGAGCAACAGAAGCAGCAAAGCTTGCAATTAATTCTCCTCTATTAGAAACGTCAATTGAAGGTGCTAAGTCAGTACTTCTTAACATCACTGCAGGTTCTGATCTAGGAATCTTTGAAGTTAATGAAGCAGCTGATTTAATTAGAGACTGTGTATCTGAAGATGCAAATATCATCTTTGGTGCAGGAATTGATGAATCACTTAAAGATCAAGTTAAGATTACAGTTATAGCAACTGAATTTGATCAATATAAAGATGATAAAAAGAAAAAAGATAATAAGTTCGAGGCTAATAATACTAGAACTCCCATTTCAGAAAATAGAAATGAAGTTGAAGAAGATAATGGAGAACTTAAAATCCCATCTTTTTTAAGAATTAATAGAAATAAATAATTATTTAAGCGGTGTTTAAAGCACCGCTTTTTAAATATATAACTGTGTTAAAAGTATTTATTGAAAAATATTTTTCGCTATGATATACTTTTATCCGGTAACTAATACACACATTTTTGGATAATAAGAGAGTTGCTTATATAGTCCTCTTATTAGGTGAAGAAAATGGAGGAAAAAAACACGGAGGTGGCTTAAATGTCAGTAATATCAATGAAAAACTTATTAGAAGCCGGTGTACACTTTGGACACCAAACTAGAAGATGGAATCCTAAAATGAAGAAATTCATCTTCACAGAAAGAAACGGAATTTATATCATAGATCTTCAAAAAACAGTAAAAAAAGTTGAAGAAGCTTATGATTTTGTAAGAGAAGTTGCAGCAAATAATGGAGAAATCTTATTTGTAGGAACTAAAAAACAAGCTCAAGATGCAATTGAAAAAGAAGCAACTAAATGTGGAATGCCATACATTAACCAAAGATGGTTAGGTGGTCTTTTAACAAACTATAAAACTATCAAAAATAGAATTGATAGACTTTATAAGTTATATGAAATGGAAGAAAATGGAACTTTCGATGTTCTTCCTAAAAAAGAAGTTGCTCAACTTCTTCACGAAAGAGAAAAATTAGAAAAATTCCTTGGTGGAATTAAGGATATGAAGGGTATGCCACAAGCTCTATTTGTAGTAGATCCTAAAAAAGAAAAGATTGCAGTTAAAGAAGCACATATCCTAGGAATTCCTGTAATTGGAATTGTTGATACTAATTGTGATCCTGATGAATTAGATATACCTATTCCTGGAAATGATGATGCTATTAGAGCAGTTAAATTAATCACTGAAACTATTGCTAATGCAGTTATCGAGGGCAATCAAGGTAATCAAATTGAAGATGATGAAAAAGTAAATGATTATGATGAATCTGAACAAGAAGTTTCAGTAGAAGAATCTGAAGAAGAAAACTCTGAAGAAGAAACTACAGAAGAGTAAGATATATTTTGAGAGTTCTAAAGTAATCCTTTATAACTCTCTTTTTTTAAAATAAATGAGGAGTGGATTAATATGGCAATTACAGCAGCACTTATTAAAGAATTAAGAGAAAAAACTGGCGCAGGAATGATGGATTGTAAAAAGGCTTTACAAGAAACTGATGGCAATATGGATAAAGCCATTGACTTTCTAAGAGAAAAGGGACTGGCTTCTGCAGCAAAAAAATCTTCTAGAATAGCATCAGAAGGTATTGTTGAAGCTTATATTCACGGTGGAAGAATTGGAGTTCTTGTAGAAGTTAACTCCGAAACTGACTTTGTTGCAAAAAATGAGGATTTTAAAGCTTTTGTTAAAGATGTAGCTATGCAAATTGCAGCAGTAGCTCCTAAATATGTAACTCGTGATGAAGTTCCAGAAGAAGAATTACAACACGAAAGAGAAGTTTTAACTGAACAAGCTAGAGGAGAAAACAAACCAGAGCACATTATTGAAAAAATGGTTGAAGGTAGACTTGAAAAATTCTATGAAGAAATTGTTCTACTTGATCAAAACTTCATCAAAGATCCAGACAAAAAAGTTGGAGAACTTCTTAATGATTTAATTGCTAAAATTGGTGAAAATATCAAAATTAGAAGATTTGTTAGATACGAAGTTGGAGAAGGTCTAGAAAAAAGAGAAGAAGACTTTGCAGCAGAAGTAGCAGCACAAATTAAATAATTATTAGGAGGAGTAAATGCCAAGCTATAAAAGAATTGTTTTAAAACTTAGTGGTGAAGCATTAGCAGGATCTAATTCTGTAGGAATTGATATGGAGTATATTAATTTAATTGCCACACAAGTTAAAAAAATATATGATCTAGGCGTGGAAACAGGAATAGTAGTTGGAGGCGGAAACTTCTGGAGAGGTCGAGACGAAAACAACATTGACAGAGCTACTTCAGATTATATGGGTATGCTTGGAACTGTTATGAATGCTTTGGCTTTACAAGATTCTTTAGAAAAATTAGGCGTTATTACTCGTGTTCAAACTGCTATTGAAATGAAGCAAGTTGCTGAACCTTATATAAGAAGACGTGCTATTAGACACTTAGAAAAGGGACGTGTTGTTATATTTTCAGCAGGAGTTGGAAATCCTTATTTTTCAACTGATACTGCAGCTGCTCTTAGAGCGGCAGAAATTGACGCAGATGTGATTTTACTTGCTAAAAAAGGCGTTGATGGAATTTATGATTCCGACCCTAAATTCAATGAGAATGCAAAAAAATACGATAATTTAAGTTATAGGGAAATTTTGAATAAAAATTTAAAAATTATGGATGCAACAGCAACTACACTTTGTATGGACAACAACATTCCATTAATTGTTTTTGGAATTGATGAGGAAGATGCAATGTATAAAGTTGTATGCGGCGAAGACATAGGTACTAATGTAAAATAGGAGGATATTATGATATCTGATCTAAAAAAGAATACTGAAAGTAGAATGAAAAAGTCCGTTAGCTCACTTACTGAAACACTTCAATCTATAAGAGCTGGACGTGCTAATACAAGTTTACTTGATAGAGTAACTGTTGATTATTATGGTCAACAAACTCCACTTAACCAAGTTGCTTCTTTATCGGCACCTGAACCAAGACTTTTAGCAATTCAACCATGGGATGTAAACTTAATTCAAGATATTGAAAAGGCTATTTTAAAATCTGATTTAGGTATAACTCCTTCTAATGATGGAAAGATTATTAGACTTGTTATTCCTCAACTAACAGAAGAAAGAAGAAAAGATTTAGCTAAAACTGTTGGTAAAAATGCAGAAGATGCTAAGGTTTCTGTTAGAAATATTAGAAGAGATGCAATGGAGGAAATTAAAAAAGCTGAAAAATCTAAAGAAATTTCTGAAGATGACAAAGTTTCTTACGAAGAAGATATTCAAAAATTAACTGATAAATACATTAAAGAAATTGATGAAGTTCAAGAAGCAAAAGAAAAAGAACTTATGGAAATTTAAATTTTAGCCTTAGATTCGCTCTAAGGCTTTATTTTTTAAGGAGATTTATGAATTATTACGATAAATTAGATTTTGAAAATATTCCATCTCATATTGGAATAATAATGGATGGTAATGGAAGATGGGCAAAAAAGAGAAACTTACCAAGGACTTTTGGTCATAAAGAAGGCACTAAAAGAGTAATAGATATAGTAGAAACTGCCTATAAATTAAATATTAAATCCTTAACTTTATATGCTTTTTCAACAGAAAATTGGAAAAGACCAGAAGATGAAATTTCAAAACTTATGGATTTATTAGCTTATTATATAAAAAATCAACTAGAAAAAATTATTAAAAATAATATAAAAATTAATGTATTGGGAGATTATACTAAATTCCCAAGCTCAATTGTAAAGTTAATAGATAATGCATTGCAGCGAACTGAATCAAATGATAAAATGATATTAAATATTGCACTTAACTATGGAGGACAAACTGAAATAGTTGATGCAACTAAAAAAATTGTTAAAGATATTGGAGATAATAAAATAAGTATAGATGATATCAATACAGAAACTTTCAAGGACTATCTTTATACTAAGGGACAATCTGATTTAGATTTACTTATCAGACCTAGTGGAGAATTTAGAGTTTCAAATTTTTTATTATATCAATTAGCTTATAGTGAATTTTATTTTTCAGACATTCTATGGCCAGATTTTAATGAAAATGAATTCTATAAGGCTATTTATGATTATCAAAACCGCAATAGGAGATTTGGAGGTTTGTAATTGTCAGATTTATATAAAAGAGTTATTACAGGCGTTATTGGAATTTTACTAATTATTTTTATAATTTATCTTGGACTTAGTGCTATTAAAATTTCTATTTTTATATTAACCCTTGAAGCAATTAGAGAACTACATAATGCCTTTATGAAAAAGAATATTAAATTATATTTGCCGACATTATTAATTGGTGCTTTGGCAACATTTTTATTTTCTTATTATGAAATTAAATTAATATATGCAGTTATATTATTTTTTATAATGAATTCTATTTGTCTAATAGTTTCTATAAATTACAGTATAGAAGAATATATGTATACTAATTTTTCTTATTTTTATACAGTATTTTTATTAAATCTTTTAGGAAATATTGACGACATTTATTTAATAATTGCAGCGTTTATTATTTCTTTTTCCACAGATACTTTCGCTTATTTTATCGGATCAATGTTTGGAAAACACAAACTAATCGAAAGAGTAAGTCCCAATAAATCTGTAGAGGGTGCAATAGGTGGAACAATTTCTGCAATTATAATTACATCAATTTATTTTATAATGTTAAATAGATACAATTCAAGCTATTTTATAAACCTGTATTCTGTAATTATAATACTGGCAGCATCAATTTCTGGACAATTTGGAGATTTATTTGCTTCCAAAATAAAAAGATATACAGGTATAAAAGACTATTCTAAACTTCTACCAGGTCATGGTGGCATTTTAGATAGATTTGATTCACTTATTTTTATTAGCCCTTTTGTATATCTTTTGTATTTCTTTATTTAGATGGAGGAATAATGATAACTTTAATAAGTTCCTTAATGGTTTTTCTACTTGTTGTTATGATTCATGAATTTGGTCACTTTTCGATGGCTAAATTATCTGGAATACAAGTAAATGAATTTTCCATTGGAATGGGACCTAAAATTTTGCAAAAAGAAACAGATGAAACTAAATATAGTTTAAGAGCCCTACCTATTGGCGGATATGTGGCGATGGAAGGAGAAGAAGAACATTCTGAAAATCCAAGGTCTTTTAATAATGCAAGTATATTAAAGAGAATGGCAGTTGTACTTGCAGGAGCATCAATGAATTTTATTTTGGGATTTTTGGCATTTACTTTAATATTTTCTATAATAGGATATCCTTCTAATTTTGTTAATGAAGTAATTGCTGGTTCGCCTGCGGAAATTGCTGGAATTAGAAGTGGAGATATAATTTTAGAAACATCAAATCAAAAAGTAAAAGATTTGCATGATTTAAATCAAATAATTCAAAATGCTAAAAATAATAGTATTGAATTAAAAATTAAAAGAGATGATGAAATTATTAATCTAAAATTAACTCCTGAATTTTCAAAAGAAAACAATAGATACTTAATAGGAATTAATACTGAACTCAAACATTCTATTTTCAAATCTATTCAGTATGGTTTTACAAGAACAATCGATATGATAAAAGTAATTCTTCAGAGCTTAAAAATGATGTTTTCAGGTTCTTTTAAAATGGAATATTTATCAGGACCTGTTGGAGTTGTTCAAGTTATTGGACAAGAATCATCTAAAGGATTTCTAAATTTCTTGCAAATTCTAGGGCTTATTTCTATAAATCTAGGAGTATTTAATTTATTACCGATACCTGCACTTGATGGTGGAAAGTTTTTCTTTTTATTAATTGAAGCTATTATAGGAAGACCCATTGATGAAAGAATAGAACAAAGAATAACACTAATAGGAATTTCACTTCTCATAAGTTTAATGATTTATGTTACAATTTTTAATGATATTGGAAGGTTGTTCAAATAATGATTAATAGAAAATTAACGAAAAAAGTAAAAGTTGGCAATGTTGAAGTCGGAGGTAATTCTCCTATTACAGTTCAATCAATGACTAATACAAATACTAAAGATGTAAAATCTACTGTTTCACAAATTAAAAGACTTGAAGAAGCAGGATGTGAAATCATTAGAATGGCAGTTAATGATTTAGAAGATGCAAAAGCTCTAAGAGAGATTAAAAAAGAGATTAGAATCCCAATTATTTCAGACATCCAATTTGATTATAAACTTGCTTTAGCTGCATGTGAAAATGATAGTGATGCAATTAGACTAAATCCAGGAAACATTGGAGCAGAGTGGAAAATTAAAGAGGTTGTAGAAGCTTGCAAGTTTTACAATTTACCAATTAGGGTTGGAGTAAATTCTGGATCTATTAAGCAGGAATTTTTAGACAAGTACAATGGAGTTAATGAAAACTCAATTACTTACAGTGGACTTGAAGAAGTTGAAATCTTAGAAAAATATAATTTTAAAGATATTGCAGTTTCTCTTAAAGCATCGAATGTCAATTTAACAATAGCAAGTTATAGAAAATTTTCAGAACTATCTGATTATCCACTTCATTTAGGAGTTACAGAAGCTGGGACAAATTATAAGGGGACTATTAAATCTGCAATTGGAATAGGAACTTTATTAGCAGAAGGTATTGGAGACACTATTAGGGTTTCTTTAACCTCTGATCCTGTAGATGAAGTTATTGCAGGAAGAGAAATTTTGAAATCTTTAGGACTTAAGACAGAAGGCATTGACATGATTTCATGTCCAACTTGTGCAAGAACTAAAGTTGATTTAATTGAGATAGTTAAAAAGGCAGAAGATAAATTTGAAAAATTAAATGATAATTTAACTATTGCAATTATGGGTTGTGCTGTTAACGGGCCTGGTGAGGCAAGAGAAGCTGATTATGGTATAGCCTGTGGAAATAAAGAAGGCTTAATATTTAAAAAAGGTGAAATTATAAAAAAAGTACCTGAAGAAGTGCTTTTAGAAGAATTACTACAAGTAATTGAAAACGACAGGTGATATTATGATTTTATTAAAGGATATTCTAAATAAACTTAGTATCAATAATTTAAAAATAGATGATAAAGTTGAAATTAAATCTATAAAAAGAAACAAATCTAAAATGGAAGTTCTTATAAAAATTGATTCTAAAACACATTTAGATGATTTTAAAAAAAATGAGATCTGTAAAATTTTCTCAAATAATTTCAATGATTATAAAATTAATATTGAATTTTTAGAATCTTCTCTTTATGAAAGTGAAGATTCTTTAATTTATGAGGAGATACTAAAATACAATCCTTCATCAAAAGCTTGGATAAATGATTTAGAGATAAGTAAAGATTTAAATCTTAAGAAATTAATTTTAAAAATCCCTTCACAAGAAGCTTTTTATAGCTTAACTAGAAATGGATTTAAAAATCATCTAATAGAAAAGCTTAAAATATTTGGAGAATACAATGTAGAGATATTATGCGAAAATGAATCACAAAATGAAACTTGTATAGATGATTATTTAGTTGAAATTGAAAAAGAAGAGCAAGATATCTATATAAGACAAAAGACTGAAGCTCAAAAAAATATTTCAAAAGCTAAAACTGAAAGTGAAAATAATGAAATTTCAAGTTATGGTAGAAAAGATATTGACAATATTACAAATCTAGCTCAAATGGATTTAAATTCTCAAAAAATTACTGTTGAAGTTGATATCTTTAATGTAGAATGTAGAGAACTTAAAAACAAAAATTTTCTAGTATCTCTTTCAGTAACTGATTATACATCTTCTACTTTGGCTAAAATATTTTTAAAACCAGAAAAGTGCAAAGAGTTCTTAAATAGCTTTAAAAATGGAGATCACGTTCTTATCACTGGAAAAGTTAGTTATGATAATTATTCGAGATGCGAAACTATTATGATTGGCTATATAGAAAAACGAGAAAAATTATATAAGTTAGATAATGATGAGGAAAAAAGAGTTGAATTTAGAATTCATTCGAAAATGTCGCAAATGTCGGGTGTTACTTCTTTTGATGATTTTGCAAATAGAGCAAATATGTGGGGGAATAAAGCTTTAGCTATTACCGATACAAATGATGTGCAGGGATTTCCTGAAGCAATGGATGCAGCTAAAAAATATGGATTAAAAATTTTATATGGAGCCGATATTAATTTTGTAGACGACACAGAAAAGATTGTGACATATTATGATTCAAATAAGGAATATAATACTTATGTAGTTTTTGATATTGAAACAACTGGACTTTCTTCTAGAAATGATAAAATTACAGAAATTGGTGCTGTTAAAATTGAAAATGGAATTATCACTGATAGATTTTCAGAACTTATAAATCCTGAAATACCAATTCCTGAAGTAGTTGTTAATTTAACTGGAATAAGTAATGAACTTGTAAGTGATAAACCGACAATTGAAGATATAATACCAAAATTTTATGAGTTTTCAAAAGATGCAGTTTTAGTAGCTCACAATGCTAAGTTCGATATTTCTTTTATAAGAAGAGAATATAAAAATAATAATTTAGAATTCAATCATCCAATTTTAGATACATTAGTTATGGCTAGAGCATTATTATGTGATTTAAAGAGATTTAACCTTGGAACTCTTTGTAAAAATTTAGGGATTTCATTAGTAGGTGCACATAGAGCAGTAAATGATGCAGAAGCTACAGCGGCAATGTTTATAAAACTAATTGAAAAGTTTAAAAAAGATAAAGAATTTAATTTTGATAATTTAAACGAAGAAATTAAAAACATACATTCAGAACGTTTATTTGAAAATTCATTATTATTAATAGTCAAAAATATTACTGGTCTAACTAATTTATACAAATTAATTTCGGCTTCGCATATGAAATTTTATAATTTTACTGCAAAAGTTCCTAGAACACTTTTAGATAATTATAGAGAAGGAATATTAATTGGATCTGGAAATTCTTCATCTGAACTCTTTGATGCTATTTTTAGAAATGTACCACAAGAGGAGTTAGAAAGAATAGCAAATTATTATGATTTCTTAGAAATCCAACCTGTAATGGATAATATATTATCAATTCAAGATGGAAAATATACAATCGAAGATATAAAAGATATAAATAAAAAGATTGTCGAAATTGGAGAAAAATTAAATATTCCAGTTATAGCGGACTCAGACACATATTATCTTGATGAAATTGATGATATAAAAAGAAGGATAGTTCTAAATGGAAAGCCTGGACGACCTGATTCGAGAGCTTTCAGAGAACAAAAATTGTATTTTAAGACGACTGAAGAAATGCTAAAAGAATTTTCTTATTTAGGTGAAGAAAAAAGCTACGAAGTAGTTGTTGAAAATACTAATAAAATTGCAGAATCTTTAGATGATATAAAACCGATTCCTGATGGAACTTTTCCACCAGTTATTGAAGGGTCAGATGAAGATTTGAAACAAATGACTTTTAAAAAAGCTCATGAAATTTATGGAGAAAATCTTCCACAAATTGTTGAAGAAAGATTACAAAAGGAACTTGATTCGATTATTTCAAATGGATATGCTGTTCTTTATATAATTGCTCAAAAACTTGTTAAAAAATCCAATGATGATGGATTTTTAGTTGGATCAAGAGGTTCTGTAGGATCATCATTTGTAGCAACTATGTCAGGTATTACTGAAGTTAATCCACTTCCGCCTCACTATGTTTGCCCAAATTGCAAACATTCAGAATTTACTGAAGATTTGAAATATGGTTCAGGTGTGGACATGCCAGAAAAAGATTGTCCAGAATGCGGAACTCCACTTAGAAAAGATGGACACAATATTCCTTTTGAAGTATTCCTTGGATTTTATGGAGATAAAGAACCTGATATTGATTTAAACTTTGCGGGTGAATATCAACCTGAGGCTCACAAATACACAGAAGAACTTTTTGGAGAAGGATATGTATTTAGAGCAGGTACTATAGGAACTATAGCTGAAAAAACTGCTTATGGTTATGTGAAGAAGTACTTTGAAAATAAGAACATCTCACCAGTAGAAGTCGATAGACTTTCAAAATCTATAATTGGAGTTAAAAGGACAAGTGGTCAGCATCCTGGCGGTGTAATGATTGTACCAAAGAGCAAAAGTATTTTCGATTTTACACCAATTCAATATCCAGCAGATGATCCAAGTTCAGGAGTAATTACAACTCATTTTGATTATAACTTTATACATGGAAAGATTTTAAAACTTGATATCCTAGGTCATGATGGGCCTACAATTATAAAAATGCTTGAAGATTTCACTGGAACAAATGCAAATGATGTAAAGCTAGACGACAAGGAAACTCTTTCGATTTTTAATAGTTCTGATGCTCTTAATTTAGACAAGGAAATTTTTGATACAGACACAGGAACTTTAGGTATACCTGAATTTGGTACAGGATTTGTAATCAGCATGCTTAAAGAAACTAAACCTAAGAACTTTGCAGATTTAGTGAGAATTTCAGGTTTATCACATGGTACAGACGTATGGCTTTCTAATGCACAAGAACTTGTGAACTCTGGAAGGGCAGAGCTATCAGATGTTATTGCAACAAGAGAAGACATAATGGTTTATCTAATAAATGCTGGTGCTGAAAATAAAATGGCATTTGATACAATGGAAAAAGTTAGAAAAGGTAAAGGTCTAACTCCTGAACAAGAAGAGATTATGAATAATTTAGATCTTCCTGAGTGGTATATAGACTCCTGTAAAAAGATAAAGTATATGTTCCCTAAAGCTCATGCCGTTGCTTATGTAATGCTTTCCTTTAGAATTGCCTATTATAAATTAAATTATCCATTGGCATTTTATGCAACTCACTTCAGTATTAAACTAAGTGATTTTAATGGAGAAATAATTTTAGAAGGACCAAGATTTTTGAAGAATAGGCTTGAAGCATTATCACAAATTGAAAAGCCTACACAAAAGGACAAGGGAGAAATAAATGTAAATAGAGTTGCACTTGAAATGTATGCTAGAGGTTTTGAATTCTTAGCGCCAGATTTGTACAAATCAAAAGCATCTAAGTTTACTATAGAAGATGGAAAAATAAGAATGCCTTTAAGAGCTATTCCTGGCATAGGAGAAAACTGTGCAAATTTAATTGAAGAAGAAGCTGAAAAATCAAAGTTCTTATCAATTGAAGATTTTTCTAAGAGAACTAAATCTGGTAATTCTGTTATCTCAATTTTGCAAAAAAATGGACTTTTAAATAATTTAGATGAAACAAATCAAATTTCTTTATTTAACCTATGAGAACTTGTCAAATAGAGAAATTGTGATATAATTTTATATAGAAAGATATTTTAGAGGTAAAGAGTGGGGTTTCCCACTCTTTGTTTTTTAATAGTGAGGTGTTATGTGAATAAAAAAGAATTAAAAAAAGAAATTTACCCACTAGCAGAAGAGGCTGCAAAAGAACTTGGTTATGAAATTGTAGATATTGAATTTCAAAATGGTTCTAAACACGATTTATTGTCAATATTTATCTTTAAAAAGGATGGAATTGATTTAGATGATTGTTCAGAGATGAGTAGAATGATCGAAAAGAAATTAGATGAATTAGATATTTTGAAAAATCCTTATTATCTTGAAATATCTTCACCTGGACTTGATAGACCTTTAAAGACAAAAGATGATTATAGACGAAATATTGGAAATGAAGTTGAAGTAAAACTTTATGCTCCAATGGATAATAAAAAAGAATTTAGTGCTGTTTTAAAAGATTATGATGATCAAAATATTTATTTAACATCTGAAGAAGAAGAGATTACTCTTCCTATTAAGTCAATATCTTCAATGAAACAAGCTATTAAATTTTAATGGAGGAATATATGAACCAAGAGTTTATAGATGCATTAGATGAAATAGAAAAAGAAAAAGGTATTTCTAAAGAAATAGTTTTTGAGGCTTTAGAGTCAGCTCTTGTATCTAGTTATAGAAAAAATTACGGAACATCACAAAATGTTATTGTAAATATGAATAGAGAAACTGGAGAAATTAAGCTTTATGCATCTAAAGAAATTGTAGAAGAAGTTGAAGATGAACAACTTCAAATATCTTTAGAAAATGCAAAACAAATTGACAAAGACTATGAACTTGGAGATGTATATAATGTTGAAATTCATCCAAAAAATTTTGGAAGAATTGCAGCACAAACTGCAAAACAAGTGGTAATTCAAAGAATTAAAGATGCCCAAAGAGATGTAGTTTTTGACGAGTATGTCGAAAGAGAAAAGGAAATTATAACTGGAGTAGTTCAAAGGACTTCACATAGTAATGTATATGTTGATTTGGGAAAAACTGAAGCAGTTCTACCTTTTAGTGAACAGATAAAAGGTGAAAGCTATGAACATGGAGATAGATATAAGATGCTTATCCTCTCAGTTGCAAAGTCTACAAAGGGACCGCAAATTGTTCTTTCAAGATCTCATCCAGATTTAGTAAAGAGATTATTTGAACTAGAAGTTCCAGAAGTCACTGAAGGCATCGTTGAAATTTATTCTATTTCTAGAGAAGCTGGATCAAGAACTAAAATCGCAGTATTTTCTAGAGACGAGGAAGTTGATCCTTTAGGAGCTTGTGTGGGATACAAGGGTCAAAGAGTAAACTCTATAGTTGATGAACTACACAATGAAAAAATTGACATTGTCATTTATGAAAAAGAAATAGATAAATTTATAGCAAATTCGCTAAGCCCTTCAAAGGTTGAAAAAGTATTTATTAATGAGGAAGAAAAATCAGCACTTGCAATAGTTCCTGATTATCAACTTTCTCTAGCAATAGGAAAAGAAGGACAAAATGTAAGACTTGCAGCTAAGCTTACAGGTTGGAAAATAGATATAAAATCAGTTGAGCAATTTGAAAACTACCTTGAAGAAGAAGGAATTACAGAAGATGAGCTTGCTGAAGAATTTTCTAAAAAGAAAAATACAGAAGAAAATCTTGAATTAGATGAAAATGTAGAATTTATTGAAGAGAATCTAGATAATGAAGAAATCTCTACAGAAGAAGAATCTACGGATTTAGAACAAGATTTTGAAATTGAAGAAACTGAAAATGAAGAAGTTTCTGAAGAACTTGAAGATTAATAAATATTCTTAATTTAATGGAGTGAATAATGACTAAAATTAGGAAAATACCTATGAGAACTTGCATAGGTTGCAGAGAGCAGAAACCAAAAAAAGATTTAATTAGAGTAGTAAAAAATAAAGAAGATGAAATCTTTATAGATAAAACTGGAAAGGCAAATGGAAGAGGAGCTTATATATGTAATGACAAGAATTGTTTAGAAAAAGCTGTAAAATCAAAGGCTTTAAATAGAGCATTTTCTACAGAAATTAGTAAAGAAACATATGAAGAACTAATACAGTCAGTAGATTAATAAGCTTCTTTTTAGGAGGTGTTCAATTTGTCAAAAATTAGAGTGCACGCGTTGGCAAAAGAACTGGGAATTAGCAGTAAGGAACTTTTAAATAAGTTAAATGAACTTGAAATACCAGTTAAAAATCACATGTCAACTTTAGAAGAATCTTATGAAGAAAGAGTTAGAAAATTATATTCTAAAAATTCTTCTAAAGATGAATCTCCAAGAAAGAATGAAAAATCTAAAAATATAGATACTAAAGAAGACACTAAGAATAAAAAATCTAACAATAATAGAGATAGCAACAAAAATAATAATAGAGATAAAAAACATAACCAAAATCATAACAATTCTAAAAAAGATCATCAAAATAAAAATGATGATAATAAAAACAATAAAAATCACAATAAGAATAAAAATAATAATAAATCTTCTAATGAAAAAGAAGATAATAAAAAACAAAATTCTTATAACAGAGATTTAACTAAGAAAAAACCAAAAAAGAGAGTTAAGTCTAAACATAAAACTGAAGACACTAATAAGGGGGATGATCCTATAACAGTAATAGCACCAATCACAGTAAAAGATTTTGCAGATCAATTGGGAGTTTCTGTTTCAACAGTTATAACAAAATTAATAGGTCTAGGAGTAATGGCAAATCAAAATCAAACAATTGATGAAGATACATGCATACTTTTAGCAGATGAATTGGGTGTAGAGATAGAAATTGAAGAACCTCAATTAGATGAATCAGTTGAAGAAGAATATGGATTATTAAAAGAAGATAAAGAAAGAGATCTTAAAGCTAGACCACCTGTCGTAACAGTTATGGGGCACGTAGACCATGGTAAGACATCTTTACTTGATTCTATTAAGAAAACTCATGTTACAGACTCTGAGGCTGGAGGTATCACTCAACATATTGGAGCTTATACAGTTAATTTAAGTGGTAGAAAGATTACTTTCTTAGATACCCCAGGTCACGAAGCTTTTACTTCAATGAGACTTAGAGGTGCACAGACTACTGATATAGCTATTCTTGTTGTAGCAGCTGATGATGGAGTTATGCCACAAACAGTTGAAGCAATCTCTCACGCAAGATCAGCTGATGTTCCAATTATTGTAGCAATTACAAAAATCGACAAACCAGAAGCAAACCCAGAAAGAGTTAAACAAGAATTAATGAACGAAAATCTTGTTTCTGAAGAATGGGGTGGAGATACTATAATGGTTGGAGTTTCTTCTAAAACTAGAGAAGGTATTGATGACTTATTAGAAATGATCCTTCTTGTTGCTGAAATGAGAGAATTAAAAGCTAACCCTAATAGACGAGCTATTGGTAACATAATTGAAGCAAATTTAGATAAATCAAAGGGACCTATGGCTACTGTTTTAATTAAAAATGGAACACTTAGATTTGGTGATTCTATAGTTTCAGGAACTTGCTCTGGTAGAGTTAGAGCTATGGAAGATGACAAAGGAAAGCAAGTTAAAAAAGCTGGACCTTCTATGCCAGTTGTAATACTTGGACTCAACGATGTCCCAAATGCCGGAGATACTATTTATGCAGTTAAAGACGATAAAACTGCAAAAGCGATAGCTGATAAAAATACAGAAATTTCTAGAGAAAAAAGACTTAGCCAAACAACTAAGATAAGTCTTGACAATCTATTTGAAAAGATTAGTGAAGAAGACGTAAAAGAACTTAACATTGTTGTAAAAGCTGATGTTAAGGGATCTGTTGAAGCCTTGATTCAATCGCTTCTTAAACTTTCAAATGAAGAAGTTAAGATTTCTGTAATTCACTCTGGTGTAGGTGGAATTAATGAATCTGACGTTACCCTTGCTTCTGCATCAAATGCAATTGTTATTGGATTTAACGTAAGACCTAATATCAATGCAATTGATCTTGCAAAGGAAGAAGAGGTTGAAATCAGAACTTATAGAGTTATCTATGAAATTATCAATGATATCGAGCAAGCGGCTAAAGGTCTACTAGATCCAGATATTATTGAAGAAATTCTTGGAAGATGTGAAGTTAGACAAACATTTAAACTTCCAAACAACCAAATGGTTGCAGGAGTTTATGTATTAAGTGGTAAAATTTTAAGAAATTCTAAAGTCAAAGTGCTTAGAGATGATATTGTTATTCATGAAGGAGATATTTCCTCACTTAAGAGATTTAAAGATGATGCGAAGGAACTTGCTACTGGATACGAAGGCGGACTTATGGTTGACGGATTTAATGATGTCAAAGAAGGCGACTTACTTGAGTCATATATTTTAAAGGAAGTTAAGAGATCATAATGAATAATAAGAGAATTAATAGAATTTCAGAAGAAGTTAAAAAAGCAATTTCCAATATTTTACAAAATGGAATTAAAGATCCTAGAGTTCCTGATTTAACTAGCATTTCTCATGTTGATGTCACTAATGACTTATCTTTTGCTAAAGTCTATGTATCAGTATTAGGAAATGACCACGACAGAGAAGAAGCAGTTGAAGGACTTAATTCTGCAAAGGGCTTTATAAAAAAAGAGCTTGCAAAACAAGTTAAACTTAGAGCTATGCCAGAATTAATATTTATAAAAGATGATTCCATTGAAAGAGCTTTAGAAATGAATAAATTAATTGAAGAGGTAAATCATGGAAATGATAAACTTGACTAATCTAGCTTTTGAATTTAAGAAACTAATTGAAGAAAGTGAAAAAATTGCTATTGCATCACATTTAAACCCAGATGGAGACAATCTGGGTTCTGTGATTGCAATGAAAAACTTGTTAAAAAAATATGGAAAAACTCCAATTTTTTTATTAGATGATTTAATTCCATCTTCGTTTAAATTTCTACCAAATATAGAAGAGAATAAAAGCCCAGAAGAAGTTAAAGATATAAATTTTGACTTATTTATAACTCTTGATTGTTCTGATACTAATAGAATGGGAGATAATCTAAAAGAGATTTTTGAAAAAAGCTCTAAGACTATTAATATTGATCATCATAAGACTAATGAAAATTTTGCTGATTTAAATATTGTTGACTCTAATTCTCCTGCAACTTGTGAACTTCTTTATAGAGTTTTTGAAAGTATTGATTTTGAATTAAATAAGGATATAGCAACTTCTCTTTATACAGGACTATCTACTGATACTGGGTCATTTAAATACGATTCTGTAAATTCTGAAACTTTTAGGATTGCATCAGAACTTGTAAAATACGATATAAGTTTAAATGATATTGCTGTAAATGTATATCAAAGTAGATCTATTGAAAAGACAAATCTATTAATTAGAGCGTTAAATTCAATAAAATATTTTTGCGACAATAAAATTGCTGTAGCAATAGTAACTAATAAAGATATGGAAGAAACTAATGCTGAAAAAGGCGATGCTGATGGTATTGTAGAATTTGTAAGAGATACTGATGGAGTTGAGCTTGCAGTTCTTTTAAAAGAAAAAGAAGATTGCATTAGACTTTCACTGCGATCAAAATCAGAAATTAACTGTACAAAAATAGCTTCACAATTTGATGGTGGAGGTCATGTTAGAGCTTCAGGTGGGACAATTCATCATAAAGATTTTGATAAAGCAATTGATGATATAGTAAAAGCAGCAAAAGAAGAGTTGTAAAATGAAGGGCCTAATAGTTTTTGATAAGCCAAAAGGCATAACTTCACATGACTTAGTCTATATTGTCAGAAAAAAATTAAATATAAAAAAAGTTGGTCATACTGGAACGTTAGATCCTATGGCAACTGGTGTATTAGTAATATGTGTAGGGGAAGCTACAAAAGTAAGTGAATATATTCTATCAAGTGATAAAGAATATTTTGCAGGTATTAAACTTGGGATTTTGACTGATTCATATGATATGGAAGGAAATATTTTAGAGAAAGAAGATGTAAAAGTTTTTAAAGATGAAATATTAAAAGTCTTGGAAAAATTTACGGGAAACCTCACTCAAGTCCCTCCGAAGTATTCAGCGATTAAAGTAAATGGAAAAAAACTTTATGAATACGCAAGAGAGGGCAAAGAAGTTGAAGTCAAATCAAGAAATG
The DNA here is from genome assembly GCF_018919265.1 of Peptoniphilus ovalis. Lineage (GTDB taxonomy): Bacteria > Bacillota > Clostridia > Tissierellales > Peptoniphilaceae > Peptoniphilus_A > Peptoniphilus_A ovalis. The sequence continues at coordinate 147,482 of NZ_JAHLQO010000003.1, read as the reverse complement.
TAGAAATATATAATAATGAATTAGTTGATTTTAATGGAAAAGATGAGTTTACTATTAATGTAGATGTATCAAAGGGGACTTATATAAGATCTCTTGCTTATGATATTGGAAAAGAGCTAAATACTAATGCAACTCTTAGTTCTTTAAGAAGAACAAGAACAGGAGAATTCAAAATAGAAGATGCTGTTACAGTTGATGAATTTAATGATATGAGTATTGAAGAAATAACTTCTTTAATGATTCCTATGGATAAAGCCTTACTTGATTTAAAGGAAATTTCAATTAACAAAAATTATAAAAAATTCATATTAAATGGCAGGTTTTATAAATTAAATAAAAAATATCCTGATGAAAAATACAGAGTATATTGCGACGGAGAGTTTTTAGGAATTGGGGAAATTAGAATTATAGATAATGAATATTTTCTTAAAATGAAGAAAAATTTAACAGGTGGTTTATGAAAATAATAAAAATAGATTTAGATTATAAAGCTACAGAAGAGTCAATTATAGCACTTGGGAATTTTGATGGAGTCCATAGAGGTCATATTGAACTTATAAAAATAGCTGTTGAAAATGCAAAAAAATTAAATAAAAAATCAAGTCTATTAATATTTGAAGAACACACTGATAATATTATAAAAATGGGCAAGAAAAACATTATAACAACCAATGATACAAAGTTTAAAATTCTAGAAGAACTTGGAGTTGATTTAGTCTATCTCATTAAATTTACTAAGGAATTTATGTCATATAGTCCAATGGAATTTTTAAAAGACTTTTTAATAGAAAATTTAAAAATTATTGGAGTTGTAGTTGGATATGACTATACTTTTGGTTACAAAAAATCAGGAGACACTAAATTTTTATTAGATAATAAAGATTTGTTTGAAAGTGTTAGTGTAATCGAACAAATAAGTTTTAATGGCGAAAAAATTTCCTCGACATTAATCAGAAATTTAATTGTAGATGGAAATATTAAAGATGCAAATTATTTATTGAGTAGACCATATAAATTAATTGGAAAAGTTATTCATGCAAAGGGTTTAGGCAAGAAAATGGGTTATCCTACTGCTAATTTAGAATTAATTGATAATTTTGTGATACCTAAATACGGAGTCTACGACAGCAATATTTATGTGAATGGCAAAAAATTCAAAGCTTCCACAAATATTGGAACAAACCCAACTGTTGAACATGATGGTATAAAAATCGAAGCTCATATATTAGACTTTGACGAAGATATATATGGAGAGATAGTTGAACTTGAATTAATAGATTTTATTAGACCAGAATTAAAGTTTGATAATGTCAAAGAATTATTTGATCAAATTGCAAAAGATGTAGAGGTAACTAAGAATAGATAATCTTTACACATATATTTTTTTGTGATAAAATAGGACAAGTAACTTAGCTAGTCATAGTTTGACGCTCCTCGACGCTTACTCTGATTAGCCAAATTAAAATTTAGGAGGAAAATATGTTAGAAGGAAACATTAAAAAAATTATTATCGAAGAATTTCAAACTCATGAAGGAGATACTGGATCTCCAGAAGTACAAATCGCTATTCTTACTAGAAGAATCAACGATTTAAACGAACACCTTAGAATCCATAAGAAAGATCACCACTCAAGAAGAGGTCTTTTAAAGATGGTTGGTAAGAGAAGAAATTTATTAAGATATTTAAAAAATAATGATATAGAAAGATATCGTACACTTATCAAAAAACTACAAATTAGAGGATAATAGGAGCGGTAAATCCGCTCTTTCTTTTTAGAAGGAGGTAATAATGGAAAAAATTTTCACTATGCAATTGGCAGGTTCTACCTTAAAAATTACAATTGGAAAAGTAGCAGAGCAAGCTAATGGGGCTTGTCTAGTTCAATATGGTGATACTGTCGTGCTAGTAACAGCTACCGCATCTTCAAAGCCTAGAGAAGGAATTGACTTTTTCCCTCTAAGTGTTGACTATGAAGAAAAAATGTATTCAGTAGGTAAGATTCCTGGCGGATTCATTAAGAGAGAAGGTAGACCAAGTGAGAAGGCAACACTTTCAGCAAGACTAATCGACAGACCTTTAAGACCTCTATTTCCTGAAGGATATAGAAATGACGTCCATATTGTAGCTACAGTTTTAAGTGTCGATCAAGATCATTCTCCAGAGATTGCTGCTATGATAGGCTCATCAATAGCTTTATCAATTTCTGATATTCCTTTCGATGGACCCACTGGTTCTGTTGAAGTAGGATACATTGATGGAAAATATATTATAAATCCAAATGAAGAAGAATCTAATAAATCTGATATCAGTCTTTCTTTAGCTGGAACTAAATCAGCAATAATGATGGTTGAAGCTGGAGCGAACGAAGTTACTGAAAAAGAAATGCTTGATGCAATTCTTACAGGGCATGAAACTATTAAAGAAATCTGTAGTTTTATTGAAGAAATAACTAATGAAGTTGGAAAAGAGAAAGCTGAATATGAAGTATTTAAACCAAATCAAGAAATTGTTGATAAAGTTAAAGAATATGGAAAAGATTTATTAGTTGATGCAATTAGACAAAAAGATAAAATTGTAAGAAATGAAAAAACTGAAGAAGCTAAAGCAAATATAAGAGAGCACTTCGAAGAACTATGTGAAGAATATTCAAAAGATATAGAAGCAGCTATTGAAGAAATAGAAATTCATGAAGTAAGAAGAGGAATAATTGAAGAAGAAAGAAGACCTGATGACAGATCTTTAACTGAAATCAGACCACTTTCTTCGGAAGTATCAGTGCTTCCTAGAACTCATGGATCAGGACTTTTTACAAGAGGCCAAACTCAAGTACTATCAATTGCTACCCTTGGAGCATTATCTGAAGAACAAGTTATTGATGGACTTGGTGATGACAAACCTAAGAGATATATTCATCACTATAATTTCCCTGGTTTTTCAGTTGGAGATACAAAACCATCGAGATCACCTGGAAGACGTGAAATTGGTCATGGTGCATTAGCTGAAAGAGCTTTACTTCCAGTAATTCCTGATAGAGAAGTTTTCCCATATACTATTAGAGTTGTATCAGAAGTTTTATCATCTAATGGTTCTTCCTCTCAAGCATCAGTATGTGGCTCAACTCTTGCATTAATGGATGGAGGAGTTCCAATTAAAGCACCTGTTGCTGGTATAGCCATGGGTCTTATTGAAGAAGATGGAATTATAAAAATTCTTACTGATATTCAAGGACTTGAAGACCACTTCGGAGATATGGACTTTAAAGTTGCAGGTACTAGAGAAGGTATTACTGCAATTCAAATGGATATCAAGGTTGAAGGTATTTCAAAAGAAATACTAGAAGTTGCGCTTGAAAGAGCAAAAGCTGCAAGATTTGAAATTCTAGATCATATGGCAACTACTATTGAAAAACCAAGAGAAAAATTATCTAAATACGCTCCAATTATTCACTTGATGACTATTGATCCAGAAAGAATCGGAGAAGTAATAGGTGCTGGTGGAAAGATTATCAATAAGATAATTGAACAAACTGGAGTTAAAATTGATATAGATGATGATGGTCAAATTTCAATTCTTTCAGAAAGTGATGAAAAAGCAAGAGAAGCTATTGAAATCATTGAATCAATTGTAAAAGAAGTTGAAGTTGGCGACGTATATAATGCTAAAGTTAAGAAGATTGTTAAATTTGGAGCATTTTTAGAGCTCAAGAAGGGAACTGAAGGCTTACTTCACATTTCAGAAATTGCTCATGAAAGAACTAATAATGTTGAAGATGTTTTAAAAGTTGGGGATACAGTTCAAGTTAAAGTTATTGAAGTTTCTGAAGAAAATGGAAAAATTTCACTTTCTAGAAAAGCATTATTACCAAAAAAAGATAAAGAAGAAAAAGAACAAGATAAATAATAAATTTTAAATCGCATTAATAATATTTTAATGCGATTTTTTAAAATGGAGGATTTATGGAATTAAAAGTTATAAATAAAAGTAAACACGAACTTCCAAGGTTTGCCACAGAAGGCTCATCAGGAATGGATTTAAGAGCAAATTTAGAAGAAGATATCATAATGAAACCTCTTGATAGAGTTCTAATACCTACAGGACTTTTTTTTGAATTTGAAAAAGGATACGAAGCTCAAGTAAGAGCAAGATCAGGTCTTGCATTAAAAAAAGGCTTGGGTCTACCAAATGGTATTGGCACAATTGATTCTGACTACAGGGGAGAGTTAAAAGTTCTATTAATAAATTGGAGTAAAGAAGATGTCAAAATTTCTGATGGAGAAAGAATTGCCCAATTAGTTTTCATGAAAATAGAAACGCCTAAAATAGTTGAAGTTGATGAGCTAAATGATACAGAAAGAAGCGATGGAGGCTTCGGTCATACTGGTCTTTAAGCTTACAAATTGATATAATATTATTGAGGTGTGGACTTCGTGATAAATAATAAAAGAAAAAGCAAAAAAACTACAAATAAAAAAAACACAAAGACAAAATCAAATAGAGAAGTCAGAACTTCAGAATTGGCTGTAAAAAAAGAAATCGTTGGATTATTTTTAATGGTTTTAGGAATAATTTCTTTTATATCTCTTTATAGTCAAAAGATGGGCATTATAGGAACATTAATTTATAAATTATTTTCTGTAATAGCGGGTTCTGCAAATTTTTTAATTCCAATTTTGTTAATTATTTGGGGAATATTATTTAATCTTCAAGCTACTAAATATCACATGAAGAGATATATAATTTGCACTTTAGTTATTTTTTTGTGTATTTTAATATTTTTAGATGGATCAAAGGAACTTGACATGACTTTAATTGACAGAATTACAAAGTCAATTGAATATATGGATATAACAAGAAGTGGTGGAATTATAGGAGCTATCTTTGGATTCTTTTCTTATAAACTATTAGGTTCTCTTGGTACTTATATAGTTTTAATTGCGATTATTTTTATTTCAATTTATTTTATGTTAAAAATAAATATGGATCAAATCATTATGTTTGCCGAAGATGTTGGCGAGTATATCGATGACAAGAAAAAATCTTATGAAATTAAAAAATTAGAAAGAGAAGAAAAACAAAGAAAAAAAGAATTAAACAAAGCTAAAAAAGAAAATAAGAAAAAGGATAAAAAAGCTCCAAAGGAAAACTTAGTTGTTAAAGATTACACTGAAGAAAATATAGATAATAATTTAGAAATTGAAGAAATTCCTGAAGAAATTGAATTTAATTTTCCTGAAACTGAAGACATCGAAGATGCAGATGAGACTTTGAAAACTTCAATTGTTGAAACTGAAGAAGTTGAGGAAGACACAATAAAAGAAGATATTGAAAGTAAGTCTCAAGAAGAATTTATTTATACTTATCCAGATACTGCTCTATTAGATAGAATAAAATCTAAAGGAAAATTTTCAAAAGATACTATAATAAATAATGGTAAGATTATAGAAAGTACTATGCAAAACTTTGGAATTGAATCAAAGGTTGTTGCTATAAATAGAGGCCCTGTAATAACTTCTTATGAACTTAAACCAGCACCAGGCATTAAACTTTCAAGAATTGTAGGACTTAGTGATAATATTGCAATGGCTCTTGCAAGTTCTGATCTTAGAATTGAAGCTCCAATTCCAGGTAAGACAGTAGTAGGAATAGAAGTGCCAAATAAAGAAAAAGATGCAGTTGGACTTAAAGAATTATTAGAATCAGATGAATTTAGAACAATTAACTCTGATATACCATTGACTCTTGGAAAAGATGTTGAAGGCAATATTATAATTTCTGGTATGGAAGATATGCCTCATATGTTAATAGCTGGTGCTACAGGTTCAGGTAAATCAGTTTGTATTAATTCAATTATTACAAGTGTTATTTACAAATCATCGCCAAGTGAAGTTAAACTTATGCTTATAGACCCAAAAGTGGTTGAATTAAGCGTTTATAATGGAATACCACATCTTCTTATAGACGTTGTAACAAATCCTAAAAAGGCTGCTTTTGCTCTTAATTGGGCAGTGGATGAAATGGAAAAAAGATATGAACTTTTTGCTGAAAATCATGTAAGGGATTTAAAGGGATACAACAAGAAGATGGTATCTCTTGGAAAAGTAGAAGAAAAACTTCCAAAAATATTAATAATAGTAGACGAACTTGCAGATCTTATGATGGTTGCTTCTAAAGAAGTTGAAGAATATATTGCAAGACTTGCACAAAAGGCAAGAGCTGCAGGAATGCACTTAATTTTAGCTACTCAAAGACCTTCAGTTGATGTAATAACTGGTACTATAAAGGCAAATATTCCATCAAGAATTGCATTTTCAGTTGCATCTTCAGTGGATTCAAGAACAATTCTTGATATGGGAGGAGCTGAAAAACTTTTAGGAAAGGGAGACATGCTTTTTTATCCAAGTAAATTTCCAAAACCTAAGAGAGTTCAAGGTGCTCTAATAAGTGATGGAGAAGTAGAGAGAATAGTGGATTTTGTAAAAAATAATAACGAAGTTAAGAAAAATGTTGAATCAAAAATTGAACAAGCTATTGAAGATAAAAAAGTAAAAATAAGTGAAGAAAGAGATCCGTTATTTAATGAAGCTGTTGAGCTGGTAATTAATGATGAACAAGCTTCTATTTCTTATATTCAAAGAAAGTTAAAAGTTGGTTATTCAAGAGCAGGTAGAATTGTGGATCAGATGGAGGAAATGGGTATAATAGGTCCACACGAGGGATCTAAACCAAGAAAACTCTTAAAAACTAGGGAAGAAGTAAAAGAAATTTTAGGTGATGAAAATGAATAATGTTCATATTGTAACATTGGGATGTTCGAAAAATGATGTGGATTCTTCTATTATGTACTCGCTGCTTGATAGAGATAAATATAAAATGGTTGAGAATGCCAATGATGCTGACATTTTAATAGTTAATACTTGTGGCTTTATAGATGCAGCTAAGGAAGAATCAATTGATACAATTTTAGAATCAGTAGAGTATAAAAAATCTGGGAATTGTAAAAAAGTTCTACTTTCTGGATGTTTAGCTCAAAGATATCCAGAAGAGCTAATAAAAGAAATACCTGAAGTTGATGGCATAATAGGAACTGGAAATATAAATTATATAAATGAATTGCTTGATAGAAGTTTGGCTGGCGATTTATTTATTAAAACAGATAATATTAACAGCCAATATATTGAAGGACTAAAAAAAGAAAAAGTAAATATAACAGAATATGTAAAAATTTCTGAAGGTTGCAATAACAACTGTTCATATTGTATTATTCCTAGTCTTCGTGGCAGAAATAGATCTAGAAAAATTGAAGATATTTATGAAGTAATTAAATATCTTGTAGATAATGGAACTAGGGAAATTATTTTAATAGCACAAAATACAACAGATTATGGAATAGATCTTTATTCAAAATATTCACTTACAAGATTAATTCAAGAAATCTCTAAAATTGAAGATTTAAAATGGATTAGAGTTCTTTATTTATATCCGGATAATTTCACAGATGAATTAATTGAAGAATTTAAAAACAATCCAAAATTATTAAATTATGTGGATGTTCCCCTTCAACATTTTTCAAATAATGTCTTAAATAATATGAATAGAAATACTGATGAAACTCAAATTTTAAAAATTCTACAAAGACTTAGAAAAGAAATTCCAGATATAGTTATAAGAACTACTTTTATAGTTGGTTTTCCTGGAGAGACTGATGAAGATTTTAGAGAATTATTAAACTTTATTAAAGAAATAAAATTCGATAAATTAGGAGTATTTAAATATTCTAAAGAAGAGGGAACAAGAGCATATAATATGGAAAATCAAATTCCTGAAGGTATTAAAGAAGAAAGACAAAACGAAATAATGGAAACTCAGAATGAGATTTCAAATGAACTTTTGTCTAACAATATCGGAAAAACTTTAGAAGTCTTAATTGAAGAAAAAATAGACGAAGAAAATTATACAGGAAGAACTTATATGGATTCACCAGAAATAGACGGTATAACATATGTTAGATCAAGTAAAGAACTTGAAATTGGTGATTTTATAAAAGTTGAGATAGTTGATAATTTAGATTACGATTTAATAGGAGATGTAAAATGAATACTCCAAATAAATTAACATTAATTAGAACTTTAATGGTACCTATATTTATAATTTTTATGTATCTTGATTTTGAAGGATCAAGATTTATAGCAACTGCAATATTTGCCATAGCATCATTTACAGACTTTCTTGATGGCTACCTTGCAAGAAGAGATAATTTAGTGACTAATTTTGGAAAATTTGCAGATCCTTTAGCTGATAAAATTTTAGTATGTTCGGCAATGATTATGCTAGTTTCTTACAATGAGATACCAGCATGGGCTGTAATAATTATAATTGCAAGAGAATTTACTATTACAGGATTTAGAATTATTGCTGCTTCTGAAAATATAACTATAGCAGCAAGTCCATTAGGTAAGTTTAAAACCGTGACACAACTCATATCTAACATACTTCTTTTGACTGGAATTGAAACACTAAGACCAGCTGGGATTGGAATTTTTTATCTATCAGTTTTATTTACTGCAATTTCTGGAATAGATTATTTGATTAAGAACAAAAAAGTATTGGATTTAGAAAATATTTAAGGTGATTTATGAAGGCATCAATAATAACTGTAGGAACAGAAATTTTAATAGGATCAATTTTAAATACAAATTCAAAATATATTTCATCTAAACTAACTGATGCAGGCGTAGATGTTATTAGACAATCTTCTGTTGACGATAATATGGATGATATTGTTAAGGAAATTGAAACATCTGTAGAAAAATCTGATTTAATTATTTTGACAGGGGGTCTTGGGCCAACTGATGATGATATAACAAGAGAAGCTGTAGCAAAGTACTTAAATCGAGAAATTTATTTAGACGAAAATGAAAAGAGAAAAATGGAAGAAAGGTTTTTGAAATTAAAAAAAACTTTCACCAAAAACAATTTAAAACAGATTATGTTAATTGAAGGATCTGAAAAAATTAATAACAATTGGGGAGTAGCATTAGGAGAAGTGGTTTCCCTTGATAACAAGAAAATTTTACTACTTCCTGGACCACCAAGTGAAATGGAGCCAATGTTTGATTCTTATTTAATTGAAAATATAAATAGTGATGAATTTATAATAATCAAATCTATTGATGTTATAGGAATTGGAGAATCAGCGATAGAAGATAAAATCAGAAAAATGAAATTTGATAAATCTTTAAGCATTAATACTTTTGCTATGAGCACTCATACAGAAGTTAAAATTATAGGAAAGAGCAGTGATAAAGAAAAGCTTGAGATTTCTATAAAAGATGCAATGGATAAACTATATGAAGAATTTAGAAATCATATATTTTCTGAGAGTAATGAAGATGTAGCTGAAAAAATTGTAGATATTTTAAAAAATAATAATCTTAAACTTTCTTTTGCTGAATCAATTACAGGAGGAATGTTAGCTTCTGCTATAACTGATATTAGCGGAGCTTCAAGTGTATTAGAAACTTCTATAGTAACTTATTCTAATGATTCAAAACATAAAAATTTAAATGTTTCAGAAGGAACTTTAAAAAGTCATGGGGCTATAAGCGAAGAAACTGTTCTTGAAATGGCAAGAGGATTAAAAGAAAAAACAAATTGTGATATAGCAATTTCAACATCAGGCGAAGCTGGCCCAAATCCATCAGAAACAGAAGTTGGAACTGTTTATACTTGTATTTATTTTTCAGATGAAGACAATGACATTAATCATTATTTCTTATCTGGAAACAGAAATAAAATTAGAAAGCAAACTGTCTATAGAGTATTATCAAAATTACTCTATATTTTAAGAAGAAAATTTTAAGGAGTAAAAATGAAAGATACAAATAATTTTGATGAAAAGCAGGAAGCTCTTAATAAAGTTTTATCAAGAATAGAAAAACAATTTGGTGAGGGAGCAGTTATGAGACTTGGTGAAGATGTCAAATTAGACATTGAATCTATTCCTACAGGATCTCTTGCTCTTGATATCGCTCTTGGAATTGGTGGTATTCCTAAGGGAAGAATTATTGAAATTTATGGACCTGAGTCTTCAGGTAAGACAACTCTTGCTCTTCACATGTTAGCTGAATCTCAAAGATTAGGCGGAACAGGTGCTTTTGTTGATGCTGAACATGCTCTTGATGCAGGATATGCGAAAAATCTTGGTGTAGATATTGAAAACCTAGTTATTTCTCAACCAGATACAGGAGAACAAGCTTTAGAAATAACAGAAGCATTGGTAAGATCAAATGCTGTTGATTTAATTGTAATTGACTCTGTGGCTGCGCTTGTACCTAAGGCTGAAATTGATGGAGAGATGGGGGCTACACAAATTGGACTTCAAGCTCGCTTGATGTCTCAAGCTCTTCGTAAATTAACAGGAGCTATTAATAAATCTAAATGTACAGTTGTATTTATAAATCAACTTAGAGAAAAAGTTGGTATTATGTTTGGTAACCCAGAAACTACAACTGGTGGTAGAGCGCTTAAATTTTATTCATCTGTTAGACTTGATATTAGAAAATCTGAAAATATTAAAAAAGGCGACGATATTATAGGTAACAGAGTTAGGGTAAAAGTTGTTAAAAACAAGATTGCTCCACCTTTTAAACAAGCTGAATTTGACATTATGTATGGTGAAGGAATTTCTAAAGTTGGAAATATTCTTGATGTTGCAGCTGATGCAGAAATTGTTAAAAAAGCTGGTGCCTGGTATTCTTATGGAGAAACAAGACTTGGACAAGGTAGAGAAAATTCAAAAGAATTCTTAGAAGAAAATCCAGAAATGCTAAAAGAAATTGAAGAAAAAGTTAGAGTTCACTTTAACTTAAATGGAGAAGAAACTCCTGAAGAAGATAATGAAAATGTAACTAGTGAGGAAAACTTTTTAGAAGATTAATGAGGTTGTGATTACTTGAAGCTACTATACTTTACAGACACTCATATTAGAGGAACTAGTCCTAAAAATCGTTTAGATGATTATAGTGAAACTTTAAAAACAAAGCTTAGAGAAATTGGCGATATTATAAAAGAGGAAAATATTGACTTTGTTCTTCATGGTGGAGATTTATTTGATAGGCCTGATGTGTCTGTTAGTATTGTATCTGAGTTTGCAAAAATATTTCAAAGTTATAAAGTTCCCATTTATATAGTTAGTGGGAACCATGACATATTCGGACATAATCCAGATACTCTTGATAGAACAATGTTAGGACTCCTATGCAATTTAGGTATTCTAAATCTTGTAAATTATAAAAAAATTATTCTTGAGAAAGACTTTAAAGTTCAATTAACTGCTTCACCTTATATTTATTCTATGGATGAAAAAAGCAATAGAGAAAATTATATTGTTAGAAATGTAGATAGTGATTGTAAATATTCTATTCATATGACACATGGATTTTTAATAGATAAACCCTTTGTCAAAGAAGTTTCACATACATTACTTGAAGATATTAAGGACACAAAAGCAGATATTACACTTGCAGGTCATTATCACTTTGGATTTAAAACGACTAAAATAGATGGTAAATATTTTATTAATCCCGGTGCACTAATTAGAATTTCAAATTCCTTAACCGAAATGAAAAGAAAGCCTAAAATAAATATTATTACACTTGATGATGAAATAAAAATAGAAGACAGATATTTAAAATGTGCAAAACCAGGTGAAGAAGTACTTGATAGGACTGAAATGGAGAGACATCAATTTAAGGGAATAAAGATGGCTGAATTTAAAGAAAGTCTTGATGCAACTTCAAATTTTAACAGCATGGATATTTTTAATTTGTTACTAAAGATTTCTGAAAGTGAAAATATTTCTGATGAAGTTAAAAAAGAATCACTTAAAAGAGTTGAAAAAGCTCAGATTGATGGGGCTGATTATATATGATCTATATAGATAAAATTGAACTTCATAATTTTCAATCTCATAAAGATACAGTTATTGAATTTGATAGGGGATTAAATGTAATCCTTGGCAATTCAGATTCTGGTAAGACTGCTATTTTAAGAGCTATAAAATGGGCATTATACAATGAACCTAGGGGAGATTATTTTATAAGACAGGGAGAGAAAAATGTTTCTGTTAAGATAACTTTTTCTAACGGTGCAGTTGTTGAGAGAAGTAAAACTCCTTCTAAAAATGCCTATTATTTACAAAAGCCATCTGGTGAAGAAATGAGATTTGAAGGTTTTGGTACAGAAGTACCTAAAGAAATAGTTGAGATTACAAATATGTATAAAACTGTTTTAGATAGCTCAAATACTAAAACTATATTAAATATATCTGAGCAATTAGATGGTCCGTTTTTATTAAATGAGCAGCCTTCAGTTAGAGCTTCAGCAATTGGTAGGTTAATTGGTGTAAATTATATTGACGATGCGTTAAGAGAAGTTGTAAGAGATAATAAAAGAATAAATCAAGATATTGACTTATTAAATAAACAGAAAGAAGGGTATAAAGAAAAATTAAAATCCTTTGAATATATAAAAGATTATAAAGATTCTTATTCTAAAATTTTAAATATTAGAAATGAAATTTCTAAATTAAGTGATAAACTTGATAAATTAAAAAATTTAAATGATAGATATAAAGAAAATAGAGATAATATTTCTAAAACAGAAGTATTACATAATAATTTAAAATCCATAGATGAAGTTGAGAAATTATATTCAAATTTAGAAAATAAATCTCTTAAATTTTTAAATATTAGCAATATATTTAATAGATTTAATAAAATTAATATAGGATTAAATTCGGTAAATTATACTCTAAAAAGTTTGCAAAACCTAAATACCTTGGAAGATAAAATTAAATCTGCTGAAACTTTAAATCATAAACTAATAAATTATAAAAGACTTTCAAATAATTTTATAACTAATGAAAATCTTTTAAAAAGAAATGAAGATGTATTAAAAAATTATAGAAATTTAAATGAAATTGAAAATAAACTAAACAATATATCTTTAAAAATAGAAGTTTTTAATAAAAATTTAAATTTAAATAATAGTATTAAAAAGGTAAATTCATCTTTAAAAATTGGATATGACTATTTAGAAAAATTTAAAAATAATGAAAAAATTGAAATGAATTTAAATAAAATAAATTCTTTATCTTCAAGATTGGATTTAGTGAAAAGAATTAATGATAATATTTTAAAACTTGAAAATGATTATAAAGAAACAAGAAATATGCACAAGGATATTAATATTAAAATAAAATCTCTTTCAAATAAATACGAAGATTTAATAATTAAAAAAGGAATTTGTCCATTTTGTTATAGTGAAATAAATAATGAATCATTGGAACATATAAAATACCATTTGAGGAATGATTAAATGAATTACGAAGAAAATTTAAAGAATTTAAAGGAAGAACTAGATAGAGCAAAAAGCTTAAAATATAAAGCTGAAGCAAGACTAGAACAATTAAATGCCCAAAAAAAGGATATACTTGAAGAAATAGAAAAACTTGGAGTAAAACCAGAAGATTTAGAAAGCGAAATAAATAATTTAAAGGATGAAATTGACAAATTATTTAATGAAGCTGAGGAATTAATGCCTAGGTTGTGATAAATTGAATTTAAATGATTTAGATTTAAAATTACAAGAATTAAATAATAAAATAGTATCTGAAGAGGGAAAAATTCAAATTTTAGAAGAACAACTAAAAAACATAGAAACAAATCTTTCTGAAAAAGAAAAATGCAGCGATATCTTATTGCAAGTATCCTTATTGTTTCAAAAAACTTCAGAGTTTGCTAGAGAGCAATCTAAAAGACAAATTGAAGATACTGTTACTAAGTGCTTACAATTTATATTTGAGACAGATATTGAGTTTATCATAGAACTATCTGAATCAAGATCAGTTCCAGTAGCTGAATTCTTTGTTCAAAGTAATTATAGTGAAGGTTATAGCGTTAAAACTCAACCTGAAATTTCACGAGGTGGGGGAGTTGTAGATGTTATTTCTTTAGCTCTTAGAATTGCATTTATGCAATTAAATCAACCTGAACTTCTTGGACCATTAATTCTAGATGAACCTGGAAAACATGTAAGTAATGATTATATTTTTAATTTAGGAGAATTTTTAAAAAAGTCATCAATGATTTTTAATAGACAAATCATAATGGTAACTCACAATCCCCATTTGTCACAAATATGCGACAAGTCATTTCAAGTTACTATTAGAAATGGCGTGAGTGAAGTAAAGATCTATGAATAATCTATTTATTTAGGCTTTAATTAATCTTGACTTTAATAGATAAAATTGTTAATATATTAATGAAAATGCGACAACTAAAAAGTCTCAAGATATAATTTAATATTAGATTAGGCAAGGAGGCCGAATAGATGATTTACAAATCAAAAATTAAAAATGAACAAGTTGACGATTTATTCGAAGCTATACTACTTTTAGATAATCTAGAAGAATGTTATAGATTTTTTGAAGATATCTGCACGGTTAAAGAAGTTCAAGCGATCGCTCAAAGACTTCAAGTAGTTAAACTTTTAGTAAAAAATAAGACTTATCATGAAATTGAAAGTGAGACTGGAGCATCTACTGCAACTATTTCTAGAATTAATAGATCTCTTAACTATGGAGCAGATGGATACAAACTTATTTTACAAAAGCTAAATATAATAGATGAAGACGAAGAAAAAGAATAAAGGAATCCTTTATTCTTTTTTTATATTTATAGTTTTGTAGTTTGTATAATTTACTAATCCTGGTTTCTTTGAAGGATGTCTTTTTATATTAGCCTTAAATGTGTAATCCACAGGAATATTTGATGAAGTAGAAATGGAACTGTATTTCGCAGCAAGTCTTGCAGCTTCAATTAATGCTTTATCTGTAAAATTTCTATTATCATCTTTTAATATTACATGGGATCCTGGTGCATCCTTTACATGAAACCAAAGATCTTTTTTATTTGCAAATTTTAGCGTCAAATAATCATTTTGCTTATTATTTTTTCCTACATAAATTTTAAAACCATCATCAGTTTCAAAAATTAGATAGTTTTCTTCGGTGTTTTTCTTTCTCTTTAATTTTCTATTTCTCTTTTTAATGTAACCTTGCTTTTCAAGTTCTTCATAGATTTCATCAAAGTCGTCAGGGCTCTCAGCCATATCAATATTTAATAAAATTGAATTTAGATAATTTAATTCAGCTTTTCCTAAATCTATCTGTTCTTCAAGATATATAGAAGCATTTTTTAACTTGGAATATTTTTTATAATATTTGGAAGCATTGCGAGGTCCGTCAAGAGTTGGATCTAAGGGTATTTCAACTTCTTTCATATTATCATAAAAATTTTCAACAAGGACTTTCTCGTCACCTTTATTGATTTTATAGAAATTAGAAGATAGTAAATCTGCATAAATCTTAAATTTCTCACGATTTAGTGCTACATTAAGTTCATTTGATTGATTGGCAATCTTTCTAGAAATTTTTTTAATATCCTTATTAATAATTTTCTTTAAATTTGAACTTTTTGAACTTATTGAATCCCTAATACTCTTTGAGTTATAAAATTCTTCAATTATTTCTGAAATACTTTCATGAAACTCTTTTTCATTATTATTAAGATTTTGAAGATCTATTGAATAAAAATCCTTAAATATTTCATTTTTATAAATCTTAATAGGAGAGAAGGAGTAGGTTTTTATTAAACTAAAAATTTCATCAAAAGATTTAGAAAATATAGATAACTCATTATCCTCTAAATCTTTAATATTAATATTTAAATCAAGACCACTTCTATAAGATATTTCTTCGCACATTTGTGGACTAATTCCAGTAAAGGAATCTAATAAAAATCTCTTAATATTTACATTATCTGGATATTTTATTATTAGATCCGTTATATCTATATCATCGCATGGATCAATTCCATTTGAAATATCTTTTGGATTATAAGTTAGCCCAGGTAAAATTTCACGCACACTTGAAACATTAAAATTTATTCTCTTAAGTGCATCAATAATTCTATTATCATTATTATCAATTAATATAATATTAGAATATTTTCCCATTAATTCAACAATTATTCCTTTACTTGTATCTAGGCCTAATTCGTCTCTTGAATTAATGTTAATTTTAATTATTCTATCCATTAAATACTGTTCAATACTTATAATTTGACCATTTTCTAAATGTTTTCTAAGAAGCATACAAAATGCTGGTGGATTTTGAGGATTGTCAAATTCAAGCACAGAGAAATGTATTCTAGGATTTCCAGAAAGTGATATAAAAAGTCTATACTTTTTTCCTTGTGCTCTTATGTTGATTAATATTTCATTGTTATTATTTTGGTAGATTTTGTCAATTCTACCATTTAATATTTCATTATTAAATTCATAAACTAAATTTTTTACTACAGTACCGTCTAAAGACATTTGATCACCTTTAGATATTATAACACAATAATTGGGAACAAAATATCTAAACATATATTCAGAACAAATGTATAATATATAAAATAATTATAGAAGGGTTATGAATACATTAAAGTAAAAAAGTATGAAAAGAAATAATAATAATTTTAACATTAAGACTAAATATTTTTTAAAACAATATTTAATATAATGAGGAATTTCTATGAAGGAAGAATAAAAACCTAATTTTGGGGGTGTTTTGGAAGTAATTATTTAAATGAATTTGGGAAAATCTAAAAATTTAATAGATCATAGAAAAAGACAAAAAAACAAGAAAAAGCAAAAATCTTTAAAAATAAAACAAAAATAGTCACAAAATTATTATTTTGTGACTATTTTTGTGTATTAAATTTAATTTTCTCTCTATTCTCCACCTAAAATTACTATTTAAATTAGAAAAAATAATTATGTTTTATTCTTCTTCCTCCTCACTAGCATTTAGATTTGATAAAGGATTTGATTCAACCATTTTCCTAAGAGATTTTTTATTTACATGAGTATATATTTCTGTAGTATTTACTGATTCGTGTCCTAATATCTCTTGAAGTGATCTTATATCTGCATTACCATACTCATACATTAATGTTGCTGCTGTATGTCTTAATTTATGAACTGAATATTTTGTAGTATCTAACCCAGAATTTTTCATATGTTTTTCAATCATATGTTGTATAGATCTATTGCTCATCCTATTTTCTCTCATTGATAAAAATAGTGCGTCATCTTTGACCTGAGGTCTAAGTTTTAAGTAATCATCTATTGCTCGAATACAAGCTTCGTTTAAATATATAGTCCTTTCTTTATTTCCCTTACCTACAACTGTCAAAGTATTTCCATTTTCAATATGTGATAAATTAATTCCAGAAAGTTCAGAAAGTCTCATTCCACAATTTAAAAATAATGTAGCTATTGCATAATCTCTTTTTTTGTAAATGGGTTTTGATTTTGAGTTTTCTATAGTTTTTAAAAGATTTTTGCTTTGCTCCAGAGTTAAGTATACTGGAAGAGTTTTTTCAATTTTAGGCATATCAATATCTACTACAGGATTTTTATCAATTACATCGATTTTAGTAAATAGATAATTGTAAAAACTTCTAATCGAAGATAGCTTTCTAAATTTACCCCTATTTCCTATTTTTCTCTCTTTCTCGAGAAATGCATTATAGGCATAAATATCTTGCTTTGTAACTGATTCTAGCAATTCTGGTGTGATGTCTTCAATAATTATATCTTCAAAATCAGTTCCGTCTTCTATTAACCCTTTTCTTTTTTTTACAAATCTAACAAAAATTCTTAAGTCGTAATAATACTCTTTAATAGTATTATCAGAAAGTCCTTTTGTAGATTTTTGATAATCAAGGAAATCGTCAATTAAATTTGAACTTATCAATTTCTCACCTACTTATATAAAAATAAAAGCCTGACATACAGTCAGGCTCTATTACATTATTTAGCATATTCAACTGCTCTAGTTTCTCTAATGACATTTACCTTAATTTGACCTGGGAAATCTAGTTCAGCTTCTATTCTCTTAACAATATCTCTAGCGGTAATTGTTATTTCTGCTTCAGATATTTTTTCAGGTTTTACAATAATTCGAACTTCACGTCCTGCTTGAACTGCATAAGATTTTTCAATTCCATCAAATTCATTTGCAATTTCTTCAAGCTTTTCAAGTCTTTGGATATAGGATTCAACTGTTTCTCTTCTAGCTCCAGGTCTTGCAGCAGAAATTGCATCTGCAGCTTGAACTAAGATAGATTCTACGCAATTAGGTTCTACATCACCATGATGTGATTGAATTGCGTTAATTACATATTCAGATTCATTGTATTTTCTGGCAATTTCAACGCCTACATCAACATGTGGTAAATCAACATTTCTATCTATAGATTTTCCAATATCATGAAGAAGACCTCCACGTTTAGCAAGTTTGACATCTGCTCCTAGTTCTTTGGCTAAAAGACCAGCAATTTCAGAAACCTCTACAGAGTGTTTTAAATTATTTTGTCCGTAGCTTGTTCTATATTTTAATCTACCTAAATATTTAATAATTTCAGGATGAAGTCCGTGCACTCCAGCATCATAAGCTGCTTGCTCTCCAGATTCCTTAATAATAGTTTCGACTTCTGATCTAGCCTTTTCAACAGTTTCTTCTATTTTTGTTGGATGGATTCTTCCATCATTAACAAGTTTTTCAAGAGCAACTCTTGCTATTTCACGTCTTATTGGGTCAAAGCAAGATAATACAACCGCTTCTGGAGTATCATCGATTATTAAGTCTACACCTGTTATAGATTCAATGGCACGAATATTTCTACCTTCTCTACCAATAATTCTACCTTTCATCTCATCGTTAGGTAAATTAACAACAGCTACAGTAGATTCAGCTACTTGATCAGCTGCACATCTTTGGATAGCTTGTGAAATTATATTTCTTGCGTATTTACTAGATTCTTCTTTAATTCTGTTTTCGTTTTCTTTAATAATTAGTGCTGATTCATTAGTTATTTCTTTTCTAAGTTCATTTAAAAGAATATCCTTACCTTCTTCTTTAGTAAGTCCAGCTACTTTTTGCAGTTCTTCTTCTCTCTGTTTAACTAAATCATCTGCGGCTTCTTCTTTTTCTCTCAAGCCTTCTAATTTTCTAGTAAGTTTTTCATCTTTTTTCTCTACCTGTGAAGATTTCTTATCAAGAAGTTTTTCCTTATCAAGAAGTCTGTCTTCCATTTCTTTAATTTCAGCTCTTCTAGATTTTGCTTCATTTTCTTGCTCCGTTCTTAGCTTTTGAATTTCTTCTTTAGCTTCAACAAGTAAAACTTTCTTTTGTGTTTGAGCCTGATTTTCAGCTTCATATACTAGTTTTTGAGCTATCTGTTCAGCATTATTAATCTTTCCTTCTGAAATATATTTTCTAACAGCATAGCCTATGGCTAAGCCAATAATTACAGATAATAAAATATATAAAACCATCATACACCTCCTATTCAATTTTCATGTTTCAAATTTTAAAATCATAAATCAATGGATAAAAAAATTATCCTTAAATAATTGTATATCTTTTAATAATATAAGTCAAATTAA
Organism: Peptoniphilus ovalis; assembly: GCF_018919265.1. GTDB lineage: Bacteria > Bacillota > Clostridia > Tissierellales > Peptoniphilaceae > Peptoniphilus_A > Peptoniphilus_A ovalis. The sequence goes on along the minus strand of NZ_JAHLQO010000003.1, from coordinate 127,918 downwards.
ATATAGGTGTATTAAGTTCAACTATTTACTTTTATAAATAGGAATTGCAATTTTATAACCAGGTTTCAAGCTTTCGGAATTCAAATTATTAATTCTTTCAATATCACTTATGAATTTCATTTTATTACTATAATTATAATTATTTGCTATAGTCCAAAATGTATCTCCTGATTTTACTGTATATATAACAAAGGATTTTTCATTATTTTTAATTGGATTAATATTATTTTCTCCAGTTACAATTAGCCCTAAATTAAATATTAATATTGTAAATAAAAATAATAAAACTTTTGTCTTATAAATTCTAACTTTTTTCATGATTCACCTCTAAAAAATAAAAGTTCTAAACAATTGTGTCGAACATACATATCAAATACAAGTTCTAAACATATGTTACAACTCTTGTTCTTTTTTGTCAATAGATTTTCCAGACATTTTTAAACAAGAGTTTGAAATAGTTGTTCATATATGATATTATTAAATAAAATTAGAAAAGGAGGTATAAATATGTACGAGGATTTAAACCAAAGAGATTTAGAAATTATTTTTTTCATTAAAAGGTTTATTGAATCTAAGGGTTACCCGCCTACTGTTCGTGAAATTTGTACTGGTTGTAATATTAAATCGACTTCAACTGTCTATTATGCATTGGAAAAACTTGAGAGCAAAAATTATATAAGAAAAGATGCTTCCAAGACTAGAGCTATAGAAATTGTTCCACAAGACGATGATGACTTAATTCCAAAGAAAAAGACTGTTGATATCCCTGTACTTGGTAAGGTAACTGCTGGTGCACCAATTCTTGCAGTTCAAAATATAGAAGATACTACTCCCCTACCTCTTGACTTTGTTTCTGACAAAGAAGTTTTTATTTTAAGAGTTTCTGGAGAAAGTATGATTAATGCTGGAATTTTTGACGATGATTATGTAATTATTGAAAAGACAAATACTGCAAAAAACGGTGATAAGGTTTTAGCACTTATTGAAGATGAAGCTACAATAAAGACTTTCTACAAAGAAAGTGATGGTTATAGATTACAACCAGAAAATGATAATATGGAGCCAATGTATTTTAAAGAAATTTCAATACTTGGTAAAATTATAGGACTATATAGAAAATTTATTTAATTTAATTATTTTGATCAAGCTAATTAAAAAACTTGCTACTTTAATTTGTAGCAAGTTCTTTTTTTAATAATTTATTTCTATTAATTTGTTTTTATCAAGGGCATTTAACAAGTTTATTAGTGCAAATTTAATGTGGTAATAAGAAAGCCCACCTTGGAAATATACATAATAAGGTTCTCTCATAGGTCCGTCTGCTGAAAGTTCAATTGAAGAGCCTTCTATAAAATCACCTGCAGCCATTATTACTTGATCGTCATATCCTGGCATATCCCATGGAATTGGAGTAAATTGTGAATCAACTGGAGATGAAAACTGAATATATTTACAAAATGTTTCAAGAATTTCTGAATCTCCAAGTTTTATGGCAGTTACAATATCGCTCCTCTTATCAGTGCTTGAAGGAATTGATGAAAATCCTAAATCTTCAAAACATTTTGCAAATAATGTTGCGCCTTTTAACGCATCTTCAACAATTTTAGGCGATAAAAATAAGCCTTGTAAAATTTGTCTTGTCATACCAAAAGTAAGTCCACAGTCTTTACCTATTCCAGGTGCTGTTAAAATATTTGCAGATTTTTCAATTAGTTTAGAATCTCCAGTAATATAGCCACCAGTATAAGCAAGACCACCGCCTGGGTTTTTTATAAGTGATCCAGCCATAATATCTATTCCAATTTCGCTAGGTTCAATAATTTCTGTAAATTCCCCGTAACAATTATCAACAAATATTTTTATATCTGGATTTATTTTTCTAACTTCATCTACTGCCTCTTTTAATTCAGATACTGTGAATGCTCTTCTATTTGAATATCCAGTTGATCTTTGTAAAATTGCTAGAGTTGTATTATCTTTGATGTAATTTTTTATATTAGATATATCAATTTTATTATCTTCTAATAATGGAACTTCAGAATACTCTAGTCCAGAATTTATTAGTGAGTCTTCACTATTACCTCTTAAACCTATTACTTTTTGAAGTGTGTCATAAGGAGTAGATGTTATAGAAACAAAATGATCCCCATGTTTTAAAACTGATTTTAAAGCGATAGTTATTGCATGAGTCCCAGATACAATATTAGGTCTAACTAAACTATCTTCAGTTTTAAATATTCTAGAAAATATTCTTTCAACTTTATCTCTTCCTATATCTCCATATCCATATCCAGTGGTCCAGTTAAAGTCAGTGGATTTTAAATCTTCTTCTTGCATTGCTTTTAAGATTTTAACTTGATTGTATTGTGAAACATCGCTAAATTCTTTAAACCTTTTAAGCAACTCCTCTTCCCTTTGATTTACAAAATTTATTACTTTTTCTTTAATTCCATATTCTTCTTCAAATAATCTATTATATTCTGCCAATTTTTTCTCCTATATAGCTCTCTATATCACTAATTAATGTATTTGCTTCTCTATCAAACCACTTGATTCTCTTGTCAGCTCTAAACCAAGTAAGCTGTCTTTTTGCATATCTTCTAGAATTTCTTTTTATTAGCTCAATCATTTCATCATAATCTATATCTTTATCTAAATAAGAAATAACTTCTTTGTATCCTATGGCTTTAAGGGATTGGGTATTTTTATCTATTCCGGTTTCAAGAATATTTTTAACTTCTTCGACAAGACCTTTTTCAATCATCTTGTCAACTCTATGATTTATCTTATTATATAGCTTTTCTCTATCCATATTAAGCCCTATATATATAAGATTATATTGATTATTTTCTTCTCGAAAGTTATTACCTTTTGTTGTTCCATTTTTATTTATTTCAAGAGCTCTAATGATTCTCTGTCCATTATTTTTGTGAATTTTTTCAGCCATTTCTTCATCTAATTCAACCAATTTATCATAAAGAAATTCCGAGCCCTTTTCTTCAAGTAAATTATTTAAATAATCTCTATAATCCCAATCAACTTCAGTTTTTGCAAAATCTAAATTATAAACTATTGAATTAATATAAAGGCCTGTTCCCCCCACTAAAAAGGGAATTTTGCCCCTATTATTAATCTCAGTTATTAAGTTGTTTACTTGATTTTTAAAGTCTGAAACAGAAAAATTGTCCCAAGGTTCTACAATATCTATCATATGATGAGGGATTTCTGTTAAATCAATATTGATTTTTGCTGTTCCAATATCTAAATTTTTATAAATTTGCATTGAATCAGCTGAAATTATTTCACCATTAAATTTTCGAGCAAGTTCTAAAGATAACTCCGTCTTTCCTATTCCTGTTGGACCTGTAATTATAATTAAATTTTCCATTTATTCCCTCAAAAATAATTTTGCAATAGTTGAAATTGAAACTTCTATAATAGTTGGTCTTCCGTGAGGACAAGTATAAGGATTGTCACAATTTTTAAGACTCTTTATTAATTCTTCAATCTCCAAGTTAGAAAGTTTATCGCCTGATTTGACTGAGGCTTTACAAGCTTTTTTCATAATTTTATATAAATCAGCTTCATAATTTGATGAAATATTTTTGTCTAATGAATCTATAATATCTCTAATAAAATCAACATAAGTTGGTAGACCGAATATCATTGGAACTTCTCTTAAAACAACCTCATTATCTCCAAAGTTTTCAATTTTAAATCCTAGCTTTTCAAAAATTTCTAAATAATTCTGAAGTTTATCAAATTCCAATTGATTGAGCTGAATTATTTCAGGTTTTAAAAGTATCTGAGAGTTAATACTTTTATTTAGATACATATCTAAGTATTTTTCATAATTTACTCTCTCATGAGCTGCGTGTTGATCAACTATATAACAAATTCCATCCCTTTGATTTTCTAACAGTATATAAGTTTTAAAAAGAACTCCTACAATTCTTGTATTAAATAATCTCTCGTCAATTTTACTTTCATTTAAGTGTTTTAAGAAATTAATATCTTCATTTTCATTGAATTCTTGGTTTTCACTTTTAACAATATTTTCATCATTATAGTAATAAATATTTTTATCTTCTCTTTCTAATACTGAAGAATAATCAGTTACACTTTCTTCGATATTAAATGATTTATCTTCATAGGCACTATTATAAGAATTAGATATTTTTTTATCTTCTAAATCGTCTGAGTTAAAAATATCAAAAACATTTAAAACTTCTTTTTCCTCTTTAAAATCAATTTCTCTAATGCTTCTATTAGGGTAAATTACATCTTCTACGATTTCTGAGAGTATAGCAAGTATCATTCTTTCATCAGAAATTTTAACTTCATTTTTCTTTGGATGAATATTTACATCAATTAGCGAGGGGTCAATTACTATATAAAGCACAAAGCATGGATATCTATTTAAAGGAATTAAAGAATGATACTTACTTTCTATAGCTTTTGAAATATTAAGGTTTCTAATATATCTTCCATTAATAAAAATATACTGACTATCTCTATTTGATCTAAATAATTTATTATTTGAAAAGTAACCTTTTATATCATAAGTTTCAGATTTAAATTTGCCTTCATTTAGAGAAGATGCAATTTCAGATCCAAGGATACTGTAAATTCTATTTATTGTATTTGAATCTTTATTAGTATCGATAATAATTTTTCCATCTTTAATTAATGTGAATTTTACATAGATGTTACTAAGGGCAATTTTTTGAACTAGGTCAATAATATTATTTATTTCAGTTTTATCTTTTTTTAAAAATTTTTTTCTGACAGGAGTATTGTAAAATACATCAGTAACAATAAAAGTAGTACCCTTAGGCATTCCTATTTTATTCTTTTTTATAATCTTTCCATTTTCAATTAGAATTGAAGTTCCAGCTAAGTCATTATTTGTTTTAGTCATGAGCTTTATTTTAGAGATATTTGCAATACTTGCAAGAGCTTCTCCCCTAAATCCTAGAGTTCTAATTTTTTGCAAATCATCTATAGTTTCAAGCTTTGATGTAGAATGTCTAAGAAATGCAATTTCTAAATCTTCTTCATTAAATCCACATCCATTGTCAGTAATTTTAATGAAGTCAGTACTGCTTCCCTTAATTTCAATTATTATATTGTCAGCTTTAGCATCTATAGAATTTTCAACAAGTTCTTTGACAATAGAAGCAGGATTTTCAATTATTTCTCCGGCAGCAATTTTTGAAATTGTTGATTCATCTAAAAGCTTTATACTCATTTTACATCCCTCAATTTTTCTATGATTTCATTTAAAATATTAAAAGCTTGAAGTGGATTTACCTCTAATATATCAATATTTTTGATTTTATCCACTAGTTTATTTAATTCAGTATTTTCTTTAGTTGGATGATTATCTATATTATTCGAATTATCAATATTAATACTTATGTTTTTATTTTCGTCTTCAATAATATCAAGTATAAATTTTGCTCGATTTATTATACTTTCATCGATTCCTGCAAGTCTAGCAACATCAATACCATAAGAATTATTTGTAAATCCTTTAATAATTTTTCTTAAAAATATAATATCATCGTCCTGTTTATCGACTGCTATCGTTAAGTTAGTAATAGTATCGTATTTATCTTCAAGATGAACTAATTCGTGGTAATGAGTTGCAAAAAGTGTCTTAGCTTTAATATTTTCTGCGATATACTCAATAATAGCATTGGCAATAGCCAGTCCATCGAAAGTACTTGTTCCTCTTCCCACTTCATCCAGTATCAATAAGGATTTTTCAGTTGAATTGTCAATAATATTCGCAACTTCTTGCATCTCAACCATAAAAGTTGATTGACCTTTTGCTAGATTATCGCTTGCTCCTATTCTTGTAAAGATTCTATCTACTATTGAAATATTTGCACTATCACAAGGCACAAAAGAGCCTATATGAGCCATTATTGTGATAAGAGCAACTTGTCTCATATATGTAGATTTACCAGCCATATTAGGGCCAGTTATTATGTGAATCATATTTTCTTTATTATCGATAAATGTATCATTAGGTACAAAGAAGTCATCTTTTAAATAAGACTCTACAATTGGATGTCTTCCATTTTTAATTTCAATAAATCCTTCTTCATTTATATTAGGTCTCACATAATTATTTGATATAGCAACTTTTGAAAGTGAAATAAGTGAGTCAAGTTCAGATAATTTATTAGCTAAAATTTGTATTTTGTAAATTTCATCTTTTATACTATTTTTGAGATTGTTGTAAATATGAGATTGTAAATCTAATGCTCTATCTTTTGAGCCAATTATTTTATCTTCAGTTTCTTTTAGCTTTAAAGAAAAATATCTTTCAGATCCGACCAATGTTTGTTTTCTAATATACTCATCGGGTACGCTATCTAAATTAGACTTAGTAACCTCAATAAAGAATCCTAAGATTTTATTGTGTTTAACTTTTAGATTTTTAATTCCAGTTTTTTGTCTTTCTTTGTTTTCAAAATCTAAAAGCCAATTTTTACCTTCTGTTGCTATTTCAAAGAGCTCATCTAGTTCTTTAGAATATTCTCTTTTTATAATTCTATTTTCTTCAATTACGACTGGAGGATTGTCAATTAATATTTCATCAATGTTTTGAGAAATTTCACTTAAGTTAATAATATTTCTAGAAAATTCTTTTAATCTATCATTTTCATTTTCTAAAATATCTTTAATTTCAATGGAATTATTGATAGTGTTCTTCAAAGAATAGATTTCTCTTGGATTAATAGTACCGTTTGAAATCTTGACAACAAGTCTTTCTATATCATAAACTTCTTTTAATAATTTATCTAACTTGTATTGAAGTAATAGGTTCTTAGTGAAAGATTCGATTAAATCTTGTCTTTCTATAATTTTTTCACGATTAATAAGAGGACTTTCAACCCATTTTTTTAGTTTTCTTGATCCCATTGAAGTATTACATCTATCTAAGATTTCTAGTAATGATTCTTTCTTACTAAATGTATTAAGACCTTTAGTGAGTTCTAGAGTTCTTTTAGAATTTTCATCTAACACTAAAAACTTAAAATTATCATAATAATTTAATTTATTAATATGACTTAGATTAACTTTTTGTGTGATTATCAGATATTGTAAGAGTTTTTTTAAAGATGTAATGTCGCTAAAATTATTATTTTTTATTACTTTTTTTAAATTATCTTTAAACTCGGTGCTGAAAAAATCATTAAAATCTTTAAAAATATCAGCATTTTTAATATTTTCTGGTTCATAAGAATTTATAAAAATATTATTTGACTCTAAAATTTTGTGAATTTCTATATTTTCATTATTATTAATTAAAACTTCATTAGGGCTTATTCTATAAATTTCATTTTTTATAAAATTTATAAGTTCTTCTTTAGATAAGAAAGTTTTTTCTGTAAAGTATATTTCTCCAGTTGAATAATCTGAATAAGTTAAATTTAAATAATAACCATCTATATAAATTGCCAAGAGATAATTATTTATATCTTTTCTAATATATTCATTATCTATAAAAGTTCCAGGAGTTATAATTTGAGTGACCTCTCTTTTTACTATACCCTTTGCTTCTTTAGGGTCTTCGACTTGATCACAAATTGCAACTTTATATCCTTTATCTATTAGTTTTGAAATATAACCTGATGCAACATGGTATGGAACACCACACATAGGTGCCTTTTCTTCAAGCCCAGCACTTCTTCTAGTTAAAGTTAGTTCAAGTTCTCGAGATGCCGTAATCGCATCATCAAAAAACATTTCATAAAAATCACCCAATCTAAAAAATAAAATAGCATCTGGGTTTTCATCTTTAACTTCAAGATATTGTTGCATCATTGGGGTTAATTTTTCACGATTCAATTTTCTCACCTGCTAATGAAAAACTATTTGCATTATTAATTTTAACTTTAAGGATTTTACCTATATCGTCTTTGCTACCTTTAAAATTAACTAACTTAAATTCATCAGTTCTACCACTTACATTTTCGTTATCTTTCTTAGAGACATCTTCAACTAATACATCTACAGTTTTATCTATAAAAGCTTTATTTTTCTTTTCTTGAATAGGATAAAGTACATCTAGCAATCTCTCGAATCTCTCATGCTTAACTTTATCAGGCACTTGATCAGGCCTATTTGCGGCAGGAGTATTTTCTCTAATTGAATATATAAAAGTAAAGGAAGTATCATATTCAACTTTTTTTGCTAAATCCAAAGTATCTGCAAAATCCTCCTCTGTTTCTCCAGGAAAACCTACCATTAAATCAGTAGAAAGTGCGATATCTGGATTTACAGACTTTATTTTATCTATTTTTCTTAGATAATCTTCTTTTGTGTATTTTCTATTCATTAATTTTAAAACCCTTGAAGACCCTGCTTGAACAGGAAGGTGTAAGAAATTAGATAACTTATCAAGATTTTTGAAAGAATAAATCAATTCATCTGATATATCTTTAGGATGAGATGTCATAAATCTAATTCTTTCGATCCCTTTTATTTCATTTATTTCTTCAAGCAGATTATAAAATGCATATCCATTTTCAAAGTTTTTACCATAAGAATTTACATTTTGACCTAGAAGTGTCACTTCTTTTGTTCCATTTTTAGCGAGATTTTCAATTTCTCTTAAAATTTCTCCAGGTCTTCTACTAGTTTCTCTACCTCTAGTGTAAGGAACTATACAATATGAACAGAAGTTGTTGCATCCATACATTATATTCACATAAGATTTAAATGAATATAATCTATTTGCACCTAATTCATCATCTATACTAACTGGATTATCTTCGATATCAATTGACAATTTTTTGCCATTATAGGATGAATAAATTAATTCAGGTAGCTTCCAAATATTGTTTGTACCAAAAATAATATCTACATTGGGAAATTTTTCTATTACATAATCTCTTGATTCTTTTCTTTGCATCATGCAGCCACAAACTGCAATTTTTAAATTTTTCTTTCTGTTTTTTAAGTTTTTAAGATTGCCAAGCTGACCATAGACTTTGTCCTCTGCAGAATGTCTTACAGAACAAGTATTAACGATTATAAAATCAGCTTCTTCAATTTCATTTACAAAGCTGTAGCCCATCTTTTCTAGAAGCCAGGTGATTTTTTCTGAATCATGTTCATTCATTTGGCATCCATGAGTTATGACTAAGGCTTTTTTGTCGTCTATATTTTCTTTAATATTTGCTATATATTCATTGACATTAGTCTTTATATCTTTAATTAAATCATTATTTTCCATCAAATTCCTCGTTTCATTCATATTATTATACATGAAAAGTTGGGTCTATATCAATAAAAGAGTATGCTATTTACATACTCTTACTTAAAATTTCATTTAGATATCTTGCAACATAAACTCCGCAAGCAGAGGCTTGTGATAATGAATGTGTTGAGCCAGCTCCATCTCCTACTACAAATAAGCCTTCTACTGAAGTTTCAAAATTATTATCTGTTTCCACCTTTGAGTTATAGAATTTGACCTCAACTCCATAAAGCAAAGTATCATCATTTGCAGTACCTGGAGCTATCTTATCAAGTGCATAAATCATTTCGATAATAGAGTCTAATTGTCTTTTAGGTATTACAAGTGATAAATCACCTGGTGTTGCCTTTAATGTTGGTTCTGTAAAACATTTTGCCATTCTTCTTTTATCAGATCTTCTTCCCTTTTTTAAATCTCCAAATCTTTGAAGGAGGACTCCGCCACCTAGCATATTGCTTAGTTTAGCAATAGATTCGCCGTATTCATTAGAATCTTTAAATGGTTCAGTGAAAGTATTGCTTACAAGAAGAGCAAAATTCGTATTTTCAGAATGAAGACTTTCATCTGAGTAGGAATGACCATTTACAGTAATTATTCCATTTGTATTTTCAGCTACAACCTGACCATAGGGATTCATACAAAAAGTTCTTACTAAATCATTGTATTCCTTTGTTTGATAAACAATTTTTGATTCATAGACTGCATCTGTAATGTGTTTAAAAACTTCAGCAGGTAGTTCAACTCTCACTCCTATATCAACCTGATTAGAAAATAATTTAATATTAAATTTATCGCAAATTTTCGAAATCCATTTAGATCCACTTCTACCTGATGCGAGAACTAATTTGTCGCAAGTAAAAGTTTCTCCCTTATCACTAATTAATTTGAATTCTTTATCTTTTTCGATATCTACAATTGTTGTGTTAAATAAAACATCGACTTTATCTTTAGTCCATTCATAGATTTTTTCTAAGATTTTAACATTTCTATCTGTTCCAAAATGCCTAACTTTAGCATCTAGTAAATGAAGGTCGTGCTTTAATGCAACTGTTTTTAAATCTGAATTTTTTGTTTGGTATAATTTAGATTCACCACCATCAAATTTACATAATACTGAATCTACATATTCCATTAATTCAAGAGATTTTTTTCTTCCAATGTAATCATGCATATTGCCACCAAATTCAGTAGTAATATTGTATTTACCATCGGATAAGGTTCCAGCTCCACCGTAACCATTCATAATATTACAAGGATTGCAATTAATACAATTGTCTACTTTTCCAGTTTTTATTGGGCACTGTCTTTTATAAATAGTATTGCCCTTATCAATTACTAGAACTTTTAAATCTGTATTCAATTTTTTAAATTCATAAGATGCGAAAACTCCACTAGCTCCAGCACCTACAACAATAACATCGTACTTATTCAATATACTCATACTCCTAGACAATATATTTATTTATAAAATCTTCAAATCTTTTTGGAAACTTATCTTTTATTTCTAATTTTTCTCCAGTTATTGGATGATTAAAGGTAAGTTTATATGCATGTAATAATTGCTTATCAATTTTAAATTTATTTTTATAGCCATATACTAAATCTCCAACTATTGGATGATTGTAATAAGAAAGATGAACTCTAATTTGATGAGTTCTTCCAGTGTGTAAATCTACACTTAGAAGAGCAAATTTATCAAAGTTTTTTAAAACTTCTACACTTGTTCTTGCTTCTTTAGAATTTTCTGAAATTACTTTCATTTTAATTCTATTATTAGGGTCTCTTCCAATAGGTTCATTTATTTCAAAATTTTCATAGATATTACCATGAACTATTGCGAGATAATTTTTTTTAATCTCTCTATTTTTAAACATTTCAATAAGCTTGTAATAGGCTTCATCCTTTTTTGCAATAACCATAAGTCCACTTGTGTCTTTATCAAGTCTATGAACAATTCCAGGTCTATCTTCATCAATGGGATTTGAAAGTTCTTTAAATTTATATAGCAGACCATTAACTAAAGTATTAGATTTATTTCCAGCTCCAGGATGAACTACTAAATCTTGTGGTTTAGATATTACTACTAAATAATCATCTTCAAAAAGAACATCAAAATCAATTTTTTCAGGTTTTAAGACTATCTCATCTTCATATGATACAGTGATTTTGTCATTTTCCTTTAATTTGTAACCTGCTTTTACAATTTTATTATTTAGTTTAATATTGCCATTTTCGATATGTTTTTTAACTTGTGATCTATTAATTGGAAGTTTTTCTTCTAAAAATCTATCTAGTCTTATATCAATATCATTTGAAGAAACTATAAAATTATTTTGATACATTTTTATTTTCCCTTGGAGGATTATCATGTAGTATTATGCCGATAGAAATGAGAATTGTTCCAACAACAATAAAAACATCTGCAAAATTAAAAATTGCAAAATTATATCCAAAAAATTTCATGCTAATAAAATCAATTACATAGTGAAGTCTAATTCTATCTATGAAATTTCCAATAGTTCCACCAATTAATAAACTTATACTGATTAAATAAATTTTAGGAATTCTTCTATAATTTTTAATTAAAAATATAAGTAAAATTATTAAAACGATGACTGTAATTATAGCAAAAAGAGTTCTTGAATTTTGAAGTATGCCAAAAGCTGCTCCTCTATTTTCAATATAATAGAGTCTTAAAAAATCTTTAATTAAAACTATTTCGCTTTCGCCTTGTAAATTAGTTTTAACTAGATATTTTGAAAACTGATCTATTAAAACTAATATTATGCTAAAAATGGCAACAAACATAATTCCTCCTATTTATTTAATCTTATTTCGATTACAAAATTGCCCTTTTTTGTATTCCCTTTGACTTCAAATACTCTAAATCTTCCATATCTTCTCACAGAGACTAAATCTCCCTCTTCAAGTTCAAAATGAGGTCTAGTTTCCACTGAAAAGTTTACCTTAACTAATTCCTGGGAGATATATTTCTTTACATTAGATCTAGATAAATTAAAAATTTTTGCAATTAAATTATCTAATCTAAAAGAGTTGGCAATAATTTTTTTGAAATTGTATTCCTTTTCTGGCAGATCTAATTCATCTTCACTATTTGTTAATTCTAAATTAATATTGTATTTGGAAATTTTATTTAAATTTATTTCTACAAAGTTTGCAATTTCTCTTTTAACAAAAAAATAAGTGAATTTTTTCCCAACCAAAATATCACCTATTTTTCTTCTGTCAATGCTAAGGCCAATTAGAGAACCTAGCACATCACCATGTTTAATTTTTTCATCTGATTCAAATCTAAAGATAACTATATCATTAAAATCAATATCTTGTTGATAGCTTTGGTAAATGTAAATAATACTTGATTCAGCATAATCGTGACCGCCGCTTATAGTGTAAGATATTTCATCTTTGAATCTATTTAAAACAGAAATCGCCAAATTAATTTCGTGAGGATTTAGAAAATCAGTAGATTCAACTGAATGGTCTCTTAAAACTATTTCAAGTTTATCTATAATTTTTCTAATTTCATTTCTATCTTCTGCTCTATTAATATGACTAATTAAATCTATTTTATTAAAACTTACCAAGGAAACATCCCATTATTTTTTAATTGTTCTTTTAAACCATCAATTTCAACATTATTAGGTGCTAAAATAAAGATGTCTTTGTTAACTTTTTGCATTTTTCCATCTAATGCATAAAGTGCACCACTTACGAAATCAAAGATTTGTCTTTTAACATCAATATCAAGTTGCTCGAAGTTTAGTACAACTGCTTTAAAATCTCTTAAATCATCAACGATTAGTGGAGATTCATCATAAGTTAGTGGTTCATGAACTGTAATAATCATGTTACTTGCTGAATTAGTTCTAGTTTTCACAGGTTTATGAGAAGACACACTGCTTACTGAGGTAGTTTCAGGGATTTCATTTTCAGATACATCATCAGTGTATTCATCATCGAAATCCTCGTATTCATAATCCTCTGCAAAACCAAAAATTTTCTTTAGTTTGTCCATAGTTTTTTCTGCCATAATATCCTCCTAATTAATTATAATTTCTATTTCCAAATAGTTTAGAGCCCACTCTAATCATATTAGACCCTTCTTTTATAGCTAGTTTAAAATCATTACTCATACCCATTGAAAGATATTTCATTTCAACTCTGTCAAAATTATTCGAAGAAAGTTTTTCAAACATTTTATTCATTTTTTCAAATAATTTTCTAAGAAGTAATTCATCACCAGTATTTGGAGCTATAGCCATAAGTCCCTTAACATTAATAGATTCATATTCTTGAAGTTCATAAATAAACTTTTCAGTATCTTCATATAATATTCCAGATTTAGATTCTTCTTCTCCAATATTAATTTGAATTAGACAATCAACTGAAATGTCATCGGCTTTAGCTCTTTTATCAATTTCCTTGGCTAACTTTATTCTGTCTAAAGATTGAATTAATTTAACTTTATTATAAATATATTTTACTTTATTAGTCTGTAAATTTCCAATTAAATGAAAATTAATTTCGCCATTTACTTCATCGAATTTTGAAATAAGTTCTTGAACTTTATTTTCACCAAAATCATTTAAACCTAATTTGTGAAATTCATTAATCATTTCAACTGGATGAGTTTTTGAAACGGCTATTAATTTAACATCTCTATTAAAATTTGAGCTTTCTTTAGCTTCACTTATTTCATTATATAATTTTTCTAAATTCTCTTTTAAATCCAAAATATCACCTCAATTTAAAATCCTTGATTCATCAACTGTTTTTGGATTTATTACTAAAGCATCATTAACAGTTACAGTTTTATAACTCTTATCTCCAATCATAATTACAGATTGTTTATTCCCTCTGTTAATAAATACAGTATCTTTATATTCTTTTACAATTTCGACTGGAACAAATTTAACAAGACCCTTAATCTCTTGAACAAATACTCCTGTCATATTATCTCTAGTAATTAATGTAGACTTAGGTATTTCATAACCCTTAGTTCTTTCTACGATAATTTTACCCTTGTGAATCCTGTTAGAATACATTTCCTCAAAGTATCTATCCAGGCTTACGATTATTACGGCATTCTTTTCATTTTTATTAATTTGTGCAATACTGCCGTAGATATCTTTCATATCTTCAATTTGAATTTTTACAAGGTCACCTACTTTATAATCCTTTATGTCCTTGGAATTATCTATAGTACAGGCTAGGTTCCATCTTAAGTTGTTAATTAATTTAAATAAAGGATCTCCTTCTTTTACCTTTGTTTCCATTTCTAAATTTGAAAAAGTAAAATTTATATTAAGGTAGTCATAGGTAAATTTATCTAAATCATCGATTTTAAAATATTCTTCGTTTCCATCAATTTTATAAGTAACTACACCGCTAAATTCAGATAAATAAGAATAATTATATTTTGAAATATTCTCTTCTAGCTCATTTTTCTTAGATTCAAGAGTTTCAAGAGAAAGCTCGGTATATTCTTCAAGTTCCTGTTTATTAAAATTTTGAACCCCAGAAGAATCCATTGAATTTATATCATAATAAATTTTTTCATATTTTTTATCTTTTACAAGATCTTGAATATCATTTGAAAATTTATTTGATTTTTCATCATCATTAGGTTTAATTCCTTTTTTAAGTTTAATAGCTGCATCAATTTTATTTAGTTCATCTTTAAACGAAGAGACATCTCCCATTAAATTTAGATATGCAACCTCATAACCAAGTGGTACCTTTTGACCTTCACTAGCATTAAATACAACAATTCCCTCGCCTTTTGAAAAATAAACTTTATCATCATAAAGATTAAAAATCTTTGTGTTTATATCTTTTTCATAAGTTGTTAGAGTTGGGAAAATAGTTTTATAATCATTATTGCGATTTCCCCTAATTATTCTATAAATAAAGATAAAAATAAAAAGAATTAATAAGAGGGCAAATAGTCTTCTTATAAAATATTTATTTTTTTTTAAAAAATTTTTCAAAAAACCACCTATTTACAAAATAATTATACCATATAATGGCTTAATATGATATTATTCAAAGAATATTTGCTCAATTTCATCTTTGTTTTTTCTAGTCATTAAATCTTTTACTGCAATTAAAGGATCATAATTTTCATATAATACCTTATATAAAATATCTGTTATAGGCATTTCAATATTCTTTAACTTTGCAAGTCTATATGCAGATTTAACTGTTTTTACACCTTCAACAACTTGTCCAACTTCTTTACAAGCTTCCTCCATTGAAAGACCCTTGCCAATTAAAATTCCCGCTCTTCTATTCCTAGAATGCATACTTGTACAAGTTACTATTAAGTCTCCAATCCCAGAAAGACCGTTGAATGTGTGAGGATTTGCACCCATAGCTATTCCAAGTTTACTCATTTCATAAATTCCACGAGTCATTAGTGCTGCTTTAGAATTATCACCAAATTCTAATCCGTCATTCATACCAGCAGCAAGAGCTATAATATTTTTTAAAGCTCCCCCCATTTCAACTCCAATTAAATCAGGGTTTGTGTATATTCTGAATACAGAAGTTGAAAATTCTTTTTGAATTATTCTTGCAGCCTCTAAATCTTTTGAAGATACTACAACAGTTGTAGGTATATCCTTACCTACTTCTTCTGCATGAGACGGACCAGACAATGCAACAAAGGGATTATCTGGAAGAATTTCTTCTGAAATTTCAGAAATTCTATCAAGAGTTTCTAGTTCAATCCCTTTTGATAAATTCACTATAATAGTATCTTTTGATAAATCTTCTTTAATAGATTCTAAAATTTCTCTACAAGCTGATGTTGGAACACCTATTACAAAAACATCAATATCTTTTATGACAGATTTTAAATCATCTGTTAAATTAAAATCTTTTTCAAATTTTGAACCAGGTAAATATTTAGAATTTTCTTTATTATTTTCTAAATCTTTTATAACAGTTTTATTTCTTATACAAAAATTTAAACTATGTCCATTATTAACTAATAATCTAGCGATTGCTGTACCCCAGCTACCGCCGCCAACAAGAGTAATATTCATTTTTTTCCTCCTATTTTATTTTCTGTACCATTAAATAATCTCTTAATATTGTCTTTATGTCTTATAATTCCTATTATTGAAATAATATCTATGATAATAACATTATTAAATGAAATATCAGAAAATATATGATAAACAAAAATAATTGAAAGGAAAAATAATATTGAACCTAAAGAAACTATTTTAGATATTATTGTTCCAAAAACCCAAAATAAATAACATATAAAAGTTAGAGGAAGATTGTAAAGAGCAAGAGCTCCAAGAGTTGTCGCAACTCCCTTTCCTCCTTTAAAATTCATATAAAATGGAAAATCATGTCCAATCACTGCTCCCAATATACCTAGTGGAACATAATTATTACCAAAAAATTTATTTATAATAAAAGTTACAAAAACACCTTTTAAAAAGTCAATTAAAAAGGTTAAAACTCCAGCTTTTTTTCCTAGAACTCTCATAGCATTAGTAGTTCCAGCATTTCCAGATCCATAATTTCTTATATCTTTATTTAAAAATACCTTGCCTATTATATAGCTTCCAGATATTGTCCCTATAAAATAAGAGATTATAAAAACTATGATATATGTCATTTATTCTTTTCTCCACGATTTTTTAAATCTAAAATAATAGGTGTTCCAATAAATGAATAAGTGGATCTAATTTGATTTTCAAGATATCTCATGTATGAAAAGTGAAATAATTGTCTGTCATTTACGGATAATAAAAATCTCGGAGGCCTAACACTTACTTGAGAACCGTAATATAATTTTCCTCTTTTACCTTTATCGGAAGGAGGTTGATTAGAAAGTACAGCTCTATTTAAAATATCATTTAAAACTCCTGTTTGAATTCTATGATTGTAATTATTGTTTACGACTTCAATTAAATCTAAAAAATCACTTACTCTTTGACCAGTTTTAGCTGAAATAAATATAATTGGAGCATAATTAATAAAAGGAAGTTCTTCTCTAATTTCCTTTTCATATTTTTTCATAGTATTTGTTTCTTTTTCCACTGCATCCCATTTATTTACAGCCACAATTATTGCCTTATTATTATCATGAGCATATCCAACAATTTTAGAATCTTGTTCACTCACTCCCTCTACAGCATCAATCATAAGTACACATACATTTGATCTTTCAATAGCTGTAAGAGTTCGTATTACAGAGTATCTTTCTACTCCTTTTTCAACTTTCTTCTTTTTTCTTAGTCCAGCAGTATCTACAAAAACATATTCACTATCATTATGTTTTATTAAAGAATCAATAGAGTCCCTAGTTGTTCCAGGAATATTAGTAACAATAGATCTATTCTCTCCAGTTAAATAATTTAATAAAGAAGATTTACCGACATTAGGCTTACCAATCAATGTAACTCTAATTAAATCATCATCTTCTAAATCTTCAATTGGAGTTAAGTCTTTTACGACTTCGTCTAATAAATCGCCAACACCAATTCCTTGTTCTGCACTGACACCGATTGGTTCTCCAAGTCCTAATTCATAAAAATCGTATATATTTTCACGAGTAATTTTAGAATCAAATTTATTTACTGCTAAAATAACTTTAGTTTTTGTCTTTCTTAAAAATTGAGAAATTTCTCTATCAGTTGGATTTAGTCCTTCTGCACCATCCACTAAAAAGATTACGACATCAGAAGTTTCCAATGCCATATCAATTTGTGCCTTGATACTAGACATAAATATATCTTCATCTTTTAAATCTAAACCACCTGTATCAACTAAAAGAAATTTATAATTAAGCCAACTGGCTGGTTGATAAATTCTATCTCTAGTAACGCCAGGAGTATCTTCTGTTATAGAAACTTTTCTACCGACAATTTTATTAAATAATGTAGACTTGCCTACATTAGGTCTGCCAATTATTGAAACTATGGGCATTTCCATATAATCACCCCTATCTTGATAATTATATCAAAACTGTTAAATAGATTCAATTTACTATTTCTAATTGAGAATGAAAAAATTAGATAGTATAATTAACTTGGTGATAAAATGTCAAAGGTTTTAAACAGTATTAAAGAAGCAAAGGATTTGATGAATCTTTCTCTATATACGGGTGCGCTTTTAATACAAAATGGTGCTGAAAGCTATAGAGCCGAAGACACAGTTGAAAGAATTTGTAAATCTGTATCAAATATTTCAAATGTCTCATCCTATGCACTACCTTCAGCAATTTTTTTATCAATTGAATATGATGGAGAAACTTTAAGCAATTTTAGAAAGATCACTATATCTGATACAAACTTATATAAAATTGATAGAGTCAATAGTTTTTCAAGAGAATTTGTAACAGAAGACTTATCGATTCAAGAAGGATATGACATTCTTTATGATATTGATCACACCAGTGAGCATAAAGGTAAATTATATTTTGGAGCTGGGATTGCTACATCTTTTTTTACATTGTTATTTGGTGGAGATGCAATGGACTTTGTAGGAAGTTTTATAATTGGAGTTTTTGTAGCTTGGATCTTTGATAAATTGAGCGTTTTAAAGTTTTCATTTTTTATAAACAATATAATCGCTGCTTTTATAACTTCTGTTCTTGCAATAATTTTTGTAAAATTTGGAATTGGTTCAAATATTGATAATATTATCATAGGAGTTATAATGATTTTAGTTCCTGGAGTTTCAATTACTAACTCAGTAAGAGATATTATGAGTGGTGAATTTATTACAGGAGCTATTACAATGATAAAAGCATTTTTTATTGCGCTTGCGATTGCTTTTGGAGTCGGTGTAGGACTTAAATTAATGGGGCCATTATTATGAATAGTTTAATGCAATTTTTATTGGCAGCACTTGCCACTTATGGATTTACAATTTATTTTAAATTACCTTATAGAGTAAGACTAGTTACCTCAATATTAAGTGGATTTATATGGTTTATATTTGAGATAATTAAGTCTTTTGATACAAGTTATATTGTTTCAAATTTTATATCTGCATTTTTAATTGGTCTATTTTCAGAAATCATGGCAATTATGTATAAAAAACCAGCGACAGTTTTTTTAATTCCTTGCCTTGTACCATTAGTACCTGGAGCGGGAATGTATTATATAATGTATAATTTTATAAATTCTAATTATGACAAGATGCAAGAGCAATTAATTCTTACAATTCTTACATCTGCAGCTCTTGCACTTGGAGTTGTTATATCACAAGGGATTTTTAGAATTTTTAGAGAAATATTTATAAAAAAAAGATAATGAGTTTTTATTCTCATTATCTTTTTTATATTATAGTTTGAATTATTCTACTTCCTGCAATAATAGTTCCAATTGAAGAACCTAAATTTGCTAGTATTACAACAAGAAGTGCTTTTAAAAATTTATTATTTATCCAACTTTTAAAATTAAATATATCATCAGGAATTTTATTTACATCATCAACAGTAGGTTTCTTTAAAGTAGCTTCGCATAATCCTGCAAACCATCCACATGCAAGCATTGGATTCATTGACGTAAATGGTGCAGTAACTATAGCAGTTATTACAGTTAAAGGATGAGGCAAACATATAGCCGTGAAAAGTCCTGCTAATATTGAATTAAATAAAAACCATGATTTTATTTGTTCAATTCCTGTGTCTACATTTTGATTGAATCCTAGAATTACAAGAATTACAATTAAAACAGGTATTATCCATGGAATTATTTTACTCATAAAGGATTTTTCTGGAATTTTATTTAATTTTTCAATATCTTGATCTTTGTAAATTTCTTTTTCAACACCTGGAGTATGTGCTGCGCCAAGAATGGCAATAACTTTATTTCCAGGTGCATTTTTTATATTATAAGCAAGATATTTATCTCTTTCTCTTAGAAGAGTCTCTGCAATTTGAGGATAATCCTTTGCCATATCATCAATTACTAGCTCAAGATTGTCTCTATTAATTAATTTCTGCAAATCCTCTTCAGAAACTTCCTCATCATCATCCATTAAAACAAAGGAAAAAATGAGTTTTATCTTTTCAAAGAAACCCATTTTTCTCCATATTCTTAAAAATGTTGTTTGAATATTTCTATCAGCAAGTACTAAATTAATTCCATACTTTTCTGAAGCTTTCATCCCTTCCATCATCTCTTGACCAGGATTTGTCTTTAATTTTTTTGCTATATTTCTTTGATATGAACTAAGTATTAGATTTGCAATTAAAAGTACAACCTTCTTTTGTTTAATTACATCTATAATATTAGTATTTTTCCATGAATTAGGATTCTTTAAATTTTTATACCTATCTTCATCAAGTTCAATACAAATTGAATCTGGATTCTCTTTCTCAATAGTTTCTCTAACAAGATTAGCACTTTCTACAGAAACATGAGCAGTTGGTATTAATATTATTTCTTTGTCATCATAATTCAGCCTAATTAAATTACTTTCCATTTTTCTCCCAACTTAAATGCACAAGCATTAATTTATTTCATCTATAAAATTATAATCATATCCATAAATATTATTATAATAAGTTGTAATTATTTTATTATCAATTGATTTTTCACTCATCAAGACTTCTTCATTATTTAAAAGTTTTGTCTCTTTCCCATCTTTTGAAATGTTAAAATCATTAAGATAGTTTACAGAAGTGTTAAGAATTTCAATAGCAATAGCGTTTAATGTATTAAATTCATTATTATTTTTTATTTCATTTTCATTAATGTCATTAAAATTTAAATTCTTACTATCTATAAATTTGTTAGAAGAAATTGATTGCTTATAAATATTTTTATAAACAGAATAATAATCTCTAACTGAAAGAGAGATTTTATTTTTATCTTCAACTAAATTTGAAATTTCAGAGCTATCATTTAAAATAATGGATTTAATTAAATAATTATCTCCATTTTCTAAATATTTTAAAATTCCTAAATTTTCATAAACTTTTGCATTATGTCTTCCTATTTTTTGATTTAATACATAATTTATTGGTGAATTTATAATATAAGGTAGCATAGCTAAATTTGATTTAATTGAAATATCATCTAAATCTGAGTTTATAAAAATCCCATTTAACGACTTTTCATCCTTTATTTTATTATGACTTTCAAAATAATTGTCAAAAAAATTATTTTGAAAAAATAATATAGAATCTTGAAGTTTTAAATTAAGATCTTCAATTTCAGAGCTTTTACTAGAAATAATATCAAATTTTTCAAGCTCATTATTTAAATTTTCAACTCTTGTTTTTTTATTATTTAATGTTTGATTTAAATAGTCATAATTTTTCTTTGAATTTTCAAGCTCTGCCAATATACTAGTATTTTCTCTAGAAATTTTAAAATAAGAAGTTTTCATACTTCTCATATTTTTAAGTCCAAAAAATGTAAAAACAAATCCTAAAAATAAAATACCTATGGATATCAAAATTTTAAAATTATTTTTCATTTTATGCACCCTTTTCTAAGGATTTAATTATTCCTTGATTTTCATAATATTTTTTAGCCTTTTCAGATATAAAAATAATTAAATTTTCTAATTTATTTGGCTTTAAATCTCCAACATTATAATTTTTTCTTTCCATCTCTGAATAAATGAATCTTAAATTATTTAAGTTAGTTATTACATCAGAAATATTGACAGAATTATTTTCTTGAAAATTATAAATCTCATAAGAATAAATTGAAGCGTAAAAAAGTAAGATTTTTAAATCAAGAGGTTCATTATTTTCATCAAGAATATATTTAATAAAGCCATCAGAATTCTTTATTAAATTATCAATATCAAGTTCACTATAAATATTATTAACCTTTTCAAAGTTTGAATTTTGTTCAAAATTCAAGAAAAAATCAACTGATTTATCGAAATTTTCATTTTCATAAATATTTGACAAATAAAAATTTTCATAATTTTTAATTTCTGTTTTTATATTCTGAGATAAATTTTTATTCTCTTCCTTTAAATTATCGACTATATTTTTTATTTCATCACTTTTATTAGATTCAAACTGATATCCATACTTTTCATAAAATTCTTGTGATTTTAAATTTAAATCAACATCTATTTCATTATTTTCTTCATTTATTTTTTTTGATTTATCTTTAATTTCTTGAATTTCTTCTTTAATTCTATTATTTTCCATTTCAAGTTTTGAAGAGTATTTTTTATTGGCAATAGAATATATGAAAAAAACTATTGAAACTACTAAAACAGTTATAGAAAAAATAAAGAAAATTTTCTGCCAGTTTTTGCTATTCATTATCCACCTACAATTTTTCTAATAAAATAGCAGCATCAGTGCTTTTTTTATATTTATTATCTATAGATTTAATAATTATAAAGGCAATAACTAAAGATATAATTCCAACAATTAGAGAAATTAAATCAGTGTTATTTATTGAATATTTATTTAAAATAAAATATGCAGCAGAAGTAGAAGTCATAAATAATATTAATGGAAGTCCGTATACTAGAAATTTATAAGATAAAATATTTTTAGTATTATTTTTAATTTTAACTAAATCTCCCTGTTTAGCAGAAATATTATTATTAAATTCTAAAAATTCCACTTCAGATTCTGCACATTTAGCGCTGCATGTAGCGCAACTCTCACCACATGCACTTTGTCTTACAAATTCAACAATAATTTTATTATTGCCTACTTTTCTGACAATACCAACACCTTCCAAAATATCACCTTATTCTACAACTTTAATATGAACTTCTTCTAATTGTTTGTCAGATAATTCAGTTGGAGCTCCAGTTAATAGACATGTTGCAGCTTGTGTTTTAGGAAATGCTATTACATCTCTTATACTTGATGCGTTAGTAAATAACATAACCAGTCTATCTAAACCATAGGCAAGACCTCCATGTGGTGGAGCACCGTATTTAAATGCATCTAAAAGGAAACCAAATTTTTCATTAGCTTCTTCTTGAGATAAACCTAAAGCTTCAAACATTTTTTCTTGGATATCAGGGTCGTTAATTCTTATACTTCCCCCACCCATTTCGTCTCCATTAATTACAAGATCATAAGCTTTTGCTCTTGCGTTTTCCTTATCATTTACTAATTTATCTATATCACTATCAAGTGGACTAGTAAATGGATGGTGCATTGCTACATATCTTTCTTCTTCTTCATCGTATTCAAATAATGGGAATTTTGTTATCCAAACAAGTTTATAATCATTGTTATTAATTAGATTTAAATCTCTAGCAACTTTATTTCTTAAGTTACCAAGACCACTGTATACAACTGAATTTTTATCAGCAAGAATTAATATTAAATCGCCCTTCTTAGCATCAAAAGCCTCTAAAATATTATCCAGAGTTTCTTCTGATAGGAATTTTGAAATTGGTGAGTCAATTTCTTCTCCAATTCTAATCCATGAAAGACCAGCTGCTTTATAATCTTTTACAAAGGATTCAAGCTTTTTAACTTGTTTTTTAGAATATGCCTCGTCTCCACCTTCTACTTTAATTCCTCTGACACTTCTTCCCTTTTCTACATTGTTTTCAAAAACTTTAAATCCACAGTCCTTGACAATTTCTGAAATATCAACAAGTTCCATGCCAAATCTTAAATCTGGCTTATCCACACCAAATCTATCCATTGCCTCTTGATATTCCATTCTTTTGATTGGAAGTTCTATATCTATATCTAATATTTCTTTAAATAGTTTTTTAAGAAAAGCTTCATTTATAGACATAACTTCTTCTTCAGTTACAAAAGACATTTCTAAATCTATTTGAGTAAATTCTGGTTGTCTATTAGCTCTTAAATCTTCATCTCTAAAACACTTTGTTATTTGGATATATCTATCAAGACCAGCAACCATTAGAAGTTGTTTCATAAGTTGTGGAGATTGAGGTAGTGCATAAAATTTACCGGCATTAACTCTACTTGGTACCAAGTAATCTCTTGCTCCCTCAGGAGTTGGTTTTGTTAACATTGGAGTTTCTATTTCAATAAAGCCGTGCTCATAGAAAAAGTCTCTAGTAATTTTATAAATTTCAGATCTTATCATTAAGTTTTTTTGCATACTTGGTTTTCTAAGATCCAAAGTTCTGTATTTCAATCTCATATTTTCAGACACATTATCATTGTCTTTTACATAAATTGGTGGAACTTCAGATTCACTAAGAATTCTCAATTCTTCTGCCAAAACTTCTACTGAGCCTGTATCTAATTCTTCGTTGATTGAAGATCTTTCTCTTATCTTACCCCTAACGGCGATTACAAATTCTCCTCTAATGTGAGAAGCTTTTTCTAGAAGTTCATCGCCACAAGTATCATCGAAAACAATTTGTGCTATACCACTTCTATCTCTTAAATCAACAAATATAATAGAACCAAGGGACCTTTGCTTAGCTACCCATCCCATTAAGGTTACTTCTTTTGATACTAAATCTTCTGAAATCTCATTACAATAATGTGTTCTTCTGAGATTGCCCATATTTTCAGCCATATTTCCTCCTTATAAATTAAGCTCCAATCCACAAATGGTTTGGAGCTTACTCGTTAACACCATGGGTGATTTATATAACGCATAGCGATTTATTTAATAAATTAATTCATATTAATCTTACTTAATTATAAAACAAGGGAATTAAAAATTCAACAAATTCTATTGTTTACAATATTCCTAAGGCTTTGAACTTCATTAGTTTTACCATCTTCTGTTAATTTGTTAAGAACTATTCCTGCGCCTTTATCCATTCCTTGACAACCTGCAAGTAAAAGGACATCACCATTTTCAAGTATGTCTATATTCTCATCAATAGAGTCGCAAAGATTATCGTAAATTTTGTAATCTATATTTTCATTATCAAGAATTTCTTTAAAAATAGCTAATTCTTCATCAGTAACCCTATCTTTTTCAGTAACAGTTTCTCTTGAAAGAGTTGCACAAATTGAATTAGGTTTTAAGATTTTAATCCATTTAACAAGTCTTTCTGCAATTTCTTTATTGACTTCATATCCTCTCTTACCTCTTATAGCATATAAAATATGAAGATTATTGTACTTCATTTCTTTTAAAGTACTCATAGTTGAGTCAATATTTTTTTCGTTTGCAAAGTGGTCATCTAGGATTTTAAATTCATTATCATAAATTAATTCAAATCTTCTTTCGACACCTGTGAAGTTTTTTAAAGCTCTTTGAATCATTTCAAGATCGATTCCTATTACTAGTGAAATTATAATAGCAACTACTGAGTTCATAACAGAAGAATATCCCACAGAACCTAAATTAATTTTAAATTCAGTTTTAGGAATTTTTAAATCTTTAATTTCTATATCTCTATTGATTTTGAAAGTAAAATTTCCCATACCAGTACTTAAATCTAAATCTGAAATCCCAAAATCAGAAGTATTATTTTCTAATGAAAATGTGAGTACATTTGCTTTTGTTTTTTCTCTTAAAGAGTAGATTAATTCATCATCTGCATTTAATATAGCTATAGAATCTTTTTTTGCATGTCTAATGAGTCTTGATTTGTATTGAAAATATTTTTCAAAGCTGCCATGTTGATCAATATGTTCTCTTCCAAGATTATTAAAAGTCACTATATCAAAGTCAATATTTCTATTTCTATAAAGTTCTTGTGCTGAAGAAGAAACTTCCATAGTTAGATATTCAACTTTATGATTTTTCATGTCTCTAATATATTTTTGCAAAGTTAGAGATTCAGGAGTTGTTAGAAGAGAAGGAATTTTAGTATCGTCATATTTTGTAAGTACTGTTCCAATCATTCCAGAATTTTTTTTAGCTTCAGTTAATATTTTATCCACCATAAAAGCAGTTGTAGTCTTACCATTTGTTGCAGTAATTCCAATGACATTCATTTCTTTGGATGGATGATTATAAAAATTGGCTGATATATCTGCAAGAGTTTTTCTAGTATTTTCTACTTTTAATTGTTTAATTTCAGCATCAGAAAATTCTTCCACAATTGCAATTTTTGCTCCAAGATCTTTTACTTTAGGTATAAATTTGTGTCCATCAGTAATATACCCCTTAATTGCAACAAAAATAGAGCCTTCACTTACATCATCTGTATGAAAGGCTATGTTATTTATTTCTAAATTTTCTTTGATTTCAAAATTACTGTCTATTATTTTAACATTTTTTAAAATATAATTTAATTTCAAGATTTACTCCTTAATAAAATCTTCTAAATTTTTAGAATTTATATTTCTTTCAAATCTTCCTTTTGAGTTTAAAATCTTTGTACTTGCGCCTAAACCAAATCCTATAATATTTTCAATTTCTTCCATCATGACGATATTGTATATCGAGGACTTTTCTCCTTTTGCATATCCAATATTTTCTGAACTTATAACTGATTTTTTCTGTCTGTATAAATAATAAGGATTATATCCATTAGATATTAATAGGTTTTTGGACTCTTTTAATAAATTTTTGTAGTCGTCTTTATTTAAGTAGTGATTTTCAAAAAGTTTTGATCCGTTTTTAAGAGCCAAAGTGTGAATTGTTATATTATCGGGATTAAATTCTATAGTCTTTCTAATAGAATTAAGTATCATTTCTATATCTTCTTCAGGTAAGCCCATTATTAAATCCATATTTATAATTTCAAAGCCAATTTTTTTAGCTAGATCAAACCAATATTTAAAGTCCTTATTACCCACTCTATTTAATCTATTTAACACTTCATCATTAAAAGTTTGTGGATTTAAACTTATCCTATTTACTCCATTATTTTTTAACATCTCTAAAATCTCAACACTTAGAGAATCAATTCTTCCACATTCAACTGTAAACTCTTGAGTTTCTCTAAATTTATTTTTTATGGATTTTACAATTTTTTCTAAATTTTCAAGCCCTATTGCAGTTGGTGTTCCGCCACCAATATAAATTGAATGAGGATTTTTGTTAAACTTTAATTCATAATTGTTAATATCTTTACAAATATTTTCTGTATATTTGTCCATTTTAATTTTGTTTTTTATAGTTGTATCAAAGGAACAATAAAAACATCTACTCGGACAAAAAGGAATGTGAACATAGACATTATAATTATCATGTTCACTTTCCATTCTTATATTTATTTGGTTTAAATATATCTTGTATAAAAATCTAGAATCAAATTCATCTATTCTATAATTTTCATATAAAATATTTATTGAATCTTCTATATTATTATCTTTAAAAACTTTTGAAACAAGTTTTAAAGGCCTAACACCAGTAAGAATTCCGTAACTTTTATCAAAATCATCTCTATCTTTATATAAATCAAATAAAAATTTATTAATTATAAAATGAAATTTACTATTTTCATTGATTTCAAAAGTTTTCTCAATGATTTTTTCTCTATCTAAAATTTTTAAAAATAGATATTTTTTATTTATATCAATATATATCTCATCGTCTAAATTTTTATATTTTTCTTTAAATTTCATTCTATAAAATTCAAAGACTGACTTTTTTAAAGATTCTTTATCACATTCTATTTTTATCATACTTGTCTCAAGAAAGGATTGGAATCTTTCTCATAACCCATTTGAGATTCTGGACCATGCCCTGATAATACATAAATTTCATTATCAAGATTTTTTAAAATTTTAAGAGACTCTACCATTAAGCTATGATCTGATTCAGGAAAATCAGTTCTTCCAATAGATCCAGCAAATAAAGTATCCCCAGCAAATAAGAAATTTTTAAATAGATAACAAACTGAGCCTAAAGTATGTCCTGGTGTTGCAATAACTTTGATTTCATCATCAGAAAATTTAATACGATCTCCATCTTTTACAATATTATCTACTTTAGTCTTTTCAACTTTTAGTCCAAAAGAAGAAGATCTCATATTTTCAGGATTTTCTAAGAAATCTTTATCTTCTTCTGAAAGATAAACTGGGGCATTGTATTTTTCTTTTAATTCAGCTACAGCTCCCACATGGTCAGCATGCCCATGTGTTAAAAGTATAAAATTAATATTAAATTTATTTTCATCAATTGCCTTTATAATTTCTTCAGTAGAACCGCCAGGGTCTACTACAAAAGCTTCTTTATTTTCATCAAAAACTATAAAGCAATTTTCTTGCAAAGCTCCTACTACTAATTTTAAAATTTTGTATTCCATAACTCACCTAAAATTCCTTATTTGAATCTAATAATATTGTTACAGGGCCATCATTTATCAAATATACATCCATATCAGCGCCATACTTACCATGACCAAATTTAATATTTAATTCTTTAAGTTTTTCTAAAAACTTCTCATATAAAACTATGCCTTCATCAAATTTTGCAGATCTTACATAGCTTGGTCTATTGCCTTTTCTTACATCTCCGTAAAGTGTAAACTGGCTAACAACTAATAATTCTAAATCGCAATCAATTAGTGATTTATTCATCACACCATCTTCATCATCAAAAACTCTTAGTTTTGTGACTTTTTTTAGAATATAATCTAAATCCTCTTCTGTATCATCATTTTCTATTCCAAGTAAAACCATTAAACCCTTGTTAATTTTAGAGATGATTTCACCATCAACTGAAACATTGGATTCTTTTACTCTTTGAACAACTGCTCTCATTTAATCACGCCTTTATTCTATAAACTTCAAGCACATTATTAATTCTTTTTAGTTTTTCCATCAATTTATTTAACTCTTCAGAGTCTGAGATATCAACTGTAATATCAATTACTGCATCGCCATTTTTTGTAGTCTTTGCATTTAAATAAGTTATATTTAATTTTTGGTCATTGACTCTAGTAGCAATATCTCCAATTACATTTGGTTTATCAAAAGCTCTTATTTCAATAGATGCATTGTAACTTGCAAGCTCATTATTTTGCCACTTAACTTCAACAAGTCGAGAAGGGTCAACATTATTGCCCATATTTGTACAGTCTTTTCTGTGTACTGAAATTCCTCTTCCTATGGTAATATAACCGACAATATCATCTCCAGGTACTGGAGTACAACATTTAGCAATTCTTACATTTACTCCATCTACACCTTTAACTTCAATACCATTAGTATTGTATTTTCTCTTTGTAGGAGTAACTTCCTCAGGGGAAGTAATTTCTTTTTTATTGTGCTTATTATAAATATCAACTAGTTTAGCCAAAACTTGATTTATAGTAATAGTTCCAAATCCAATTGCTGCATACATATCATCAAGAGTTAGCATATTTAATTTTTCTTTGACTTCTTCAAGCCATTCATCTTTTAATATCAAATGAGTTTGATAACCTTGCTTTTTAACTTCACGTTCAAGAGCATCTCTACCTCTTTCAATATTTTTTTCTTTATCTTTAACTTTAAAATATTGTGAAATTTTCTTTCGGGCTTGAGGACTTTTTACAATTTTTAACCAATCAAGAGATGGACTAGTGTTAGGATTTGTAATAATATCAACTATATTACCACTTTGAAGTTTGTAGTTAAGTGGTACAATTCTTCCGTTAACTTTTGCCCCAACACAAGTATTACCTACTTGTGAGTGAATTCTATAAGCAAAGTCAATTGGCGTAGATCCTTCAGGTAGATTTATTACATCTCCTTTAGGAGAGAAAACAAAAACTTCATCGGCAAAGAAATCTATTTTTAGAGTGTCCATAAAATCAGTTGGATCAGCTAAGTCTTTTTGCCATTCTAATAATTGACGAAGCCATGTTAAATTTTCATCAAAAGAAGTTGTTTTAGTAACTCCAGCCTTGTATTTCCAGTGTGCAGCAATACCATATTCAGCAGTTTGATGCATTTCATAAGTTCTAATTTGAACTTCAAAGGTTTCACCATTATTATCAATTACTGTTGTGTGAAGTGATTGATATTTATTTGGTTTTGGCATTGCAATATAATCTTTAAATCTACCAGGAATTGGTTTAAAAAGAGTATGAACTACTCCAAGTGCACCATAACAATCATTGACTGAATGAGTTAAGATTCTTACTGCAGATAAATCGTAGATTTCATCAAAGACTTTACCCTTTAATTTCATCTTTTTATAAATTGAATAGAAGTTTTTAGGTCTTCCTTTAATTTCGCATTCAATTCCCACTTTATTTAGACTTTCATAAAGAACTTCAATAATATGATTAATAAGGCTTTCTCTTTCATTTCTTCTTTTGTTAACCATTTCAACAAGTTTATAATAGCCTTCTTCATCAAGATATCTTAAGGATAAGTCTTCGAGTTCCCATTTAATTCTACTCATACCAAGTCTATCAGCAAGAGGAGCATAAATTTCAACAGTTTCTGTTGCCTTTTCCTTTTTCTTTTCATCAGTCATGTACTCAAGAGTTCTCATATTGTGAAGTCTATCAGCAAGTTTAACAATGATAACTCTAATGTCTTTAGCCATTGCTAAAACCATTTTTCTAATATTTTCAGCTTGTTTTTCTTCTTTATTTTTATAATTTAATTTCTTAAGTTTTGTAACTCCATCAACTAAATCAGCTATCTCTTCACCAAATTCTTCTTTAATTTCATCTAGTGTAACATCAGTATCT
Organism: Peptoniphilus ovalis; assembly: GCF_018919265.1. Classification (GTDB taxonomy): domain Bacteria; phylum Bacillota; class Clostridia; order Tissierellales; family Peptoniphilaceae; genus Peptoniphilus_A; species Peptoniphilus_A ovalis. The sequence continues at coordinate 97,116 of NZ_JAHLQO010000003.1, read as the reverse complement.
TCCACTACATCATGAAGTAGTCCAGCGATAATTGTAGCTGTATCCATATTCATATCAGCAAGTATTAAGCTTACATTTAGTGGATGAATAATATAATCTTCTCCAGACCTTCTCTTTTGACCAGCGTGTTTTTCTTTTGCCAGGTCATAGGCTTTTCTAATAAGGTCAAAATCAGCATTTTCATTATAAGTTTTTATTTTATCTATAAGTTTATCTAGCATATTTCTCACCCGTAATTCTATAGTTCTTAATTTTTAGCTGTATACTTGAATTTCCTAAATACTCATTTATTTCCAAATTAAAAACTATATCAATTAAAATATTTGAAGGTCTTCCATTTAAAAGTTCTAATACAGCATTTTTTCCATAATATTTAGCCAATTTATTTAAGAAAGAATTTCCATCTTCAAATAAAGTTGCAGTAAAATTCACATTATTTTCTTGTAAAGTCATTTTTATAAAATTTTTATTTTTCCCCAAGACTTTAAGGGATATTATATTTAAATTTTTAGCACCAAATTTCGGAGCAGAATTTCCATTTCCAAAGGGAGCTAAACTTTCTATATTTTTTGCTAATTGCATACTAATATATTTTAAGGATAATTGCCCATCAATATATATTTTCTTAATTAAATCTTCCTTTGTAAGATTTTCTTTAGAGTCGATATCTTCAATGAATTTTTCTAAATTTTCTCTTTCTAAAGAAAGTCCACAAGCCATTTTATGACCGCCAAAACTTTTTAAAAGATGCTTTGATTTAGAAAACTCAATAAACATATCATATTCTTCAATACTTCTTCCAGATCCTTTTAAAATTCCATTAGAATCACTTAGAACAGCTACTGGTCTATAATATTTTTCCTTTATTTTTCCAGCGACAATTCCTAGTATTGATTCATTTAATCCTTCTTTATATAAAACTAAAACATTGTGTTTATTTAAAATATCTTCATCTATAATTTTTTCGTCGATTTGTTCAAAAGCTTCATTTGTTAAATTCTGTCTTTCAGAGTTTAAAGTCCTTAATTCTTTTGCCATTTTAATAGCTTCTGAATAGTCTTCTTCCAATAATAGAGCAATAGCTTTTTTTGCGGATTCAAGTCTTCCACTTGAGTTTATTGTTGGACCAATTATAAATCCTAAATGATACACATCTAATTTATCCGGATTTATATCACAGGCTTCAAAAAGAGCAATTAAACCAACATCTTTTGACTTTTTAAGGTATTCAATCCCCGCAGAGACAATGATTCTATTTTCATCAATTATAGGCATTACATCGCATATTGTTGCAATTGCAGCATATGGAAGAAAAGTTTCATAGAATTCATCTTTTTCAACTCCCCTTATTAAATATAAATATTCAATAAGTTTAAGTGCAACAACTGCTCCGCAAATTTCTTGAAATGGATAGTTGCATTCCTTTTGCTTAGGATCAATAACAGCTTTTGCATTAGGAATTAAATCTTCTACGACTCCAGAATTTTCAATTTTTGGAACTTCGTGATGATCAGTAACTATTACATCAATATTTAGAGAATTAGCATACTCAATAGCATCTCTTGCAGCTATTCCATTGTCACATGTAATTATAAGATCAATATCATCTGCGGCTGCTTTATCTATTAAGTGATTATTTATGCCATATCCATCTTGAACTCTGTGGGGAATATCATAACTTACATGACCGTTAATTCTCTTAAGTCCCTTATATAAAATGTAAGTAGATGTTACTCCATCTACGTCGTAATCTCCGATTATTCGAATTTTTTTCTCTTTGCTAATGCAATTTAAAATATAATTTGAAGCTTTTACCATGTCTTTTAAAAGTATGGGAGAATTTAAATTTGATAAATCAGGCTCTAAAAAACTCTTAATTTTTTCTTCTGTATCAATATTTCTATTTATTAAAATTTTATAAACGACATTATTTATTCCAAGTTTTTTATAATCAATTCCTGGATCATTTGAATTTTTTATAAACCATTTTTCCATAAACTCACCTACTTTTATATATTTTAAATAATAATGTACTTTAAATTATATCAAAAATTATACAATTGGTAAAACTTTTAACATTAGCCTTTAATTATATCAAAAGAATATATATTTTACGAACAAAAAAAGCAAACTATAAAAGCTTGCTTTTAAAAATTATTCTTCATTTGCTAGAACTGAAATGGCACATTCAATTCTTTTTCTTTCCATCTCGCAACCAACTTTATAAGGTTTATTTAAATCATTATTTGCATAATATGCATTTGCATGACAGCCACCTGAACAATAATATCTTGCCCAACACTCTGGACAATCTTCATTAGTGTAAACATTTGAATTTTTAAACTTGTCTCTTAAATCTGTATTCTCTATTCCGTTAAATACATCTCCAAGTTTAAAATCTTCTTCACCTACAAATTGATGGCATGGATATATTTCTCCTTGAGGAGTTACAGCGATATATTCAGAACCTGCTCCACAACCTACAGTTCTTTTAACGATACATGGTCCTTGTGATAGATCGATTATAAAATGGAAAAAAGAAAAATCTTTGTCTTTTTTTCTAATTTCAATATAATCTTTACTCATCTTTTCATATTCTTTTAAAATTTTATCAAGATGTTCTTCCCTTATTGCATAGCTTTCTCTTTCGTCAGTTACAACGGGTTCTATTGAAGTTTTTTTAAAGCCATGAGAATAAAAATCTTTTAAATCTTCTGAGAAGTCAAGATTTTCATTAGTAAAAGTACCTCTAATAAAATAATCTTTATCTCCTCTTTTATCAATAAGTTCTTTAAATTTAGGGACTATTACATCATAAGATCCTTTGCCATTTATAGTAGGTCTCATTTCATCATTGATTTCTCTACGACCATCAATTGATAGAACAACATTGTCCATATTTTCATTTATAAAGTCTTCTATTTCTTTGTTTAGAAGCATTCCATTAGTAGTTATTGTGAATCTAAAATGTTTATTGTATTTTTTTTCTTCTTCCCTCCCATAAGCAACAAGCTTTTTTACTAAATCAAAATTCATTAATGGCTCTCCACCAAAGAAATCAACTTCTAGATTTCTTCTGTTTCCAGAATTTTGGAGTAAAAAATCTAAAGCTTTTTTTCCTACGTCAAAAGTCATTAGACTTCTATCGCCTTTAAAGTCGCCTTGTGAAGCAAAACAGTATTTACATCTTAAGTTACAGTCGTGTGCAACATGAAGACATAATGCCTTTACAATATTTTGCGGATTAAATCTTGGCAATTTGAAATGCTCATCTTCACTAAATAAAAGTTCTTCATTAGTCAAATAATGAATTTCTTCATATGCTTCTATTACATCTTTTTCCTTGTATTCTTTAGAATATTTATTAATAATTTCTTCTTTAGACATATCTAAGTAGTCATCAATCATGTCATATACAATTTTTTCAACAACATGAACTGATCCACTTGCAATATCCAAAACAATATATTTATTATTTAGATAAAATTTATGAATTCTTCCCATAATACCTCTTTTTCTTGTGTTTTACAAAAATAAAAGCAAGGTTTCCCTTGCCTTAGTTTTCAGTATTTTCACACTTTTGATTTCCAACTGTACAGCTAGTTTTACAAGCTGATTGACAAGATGTTTGACATTCTCCACATCCGCCTTTTTCATAAGTTTTCTTTAAGTTTTTAGTAGTTAAAGTTTTGATATGTTTCATATTTTTCTCCTATTCTTCTTCAGTGTCTCTTAAATCAGTATTTTTGTTATAAGTACCATTAATTCCCCACTTCATAATTTCAATTTTAGTATTGTCAGATGAAGTTTCAAGAACTAAATAATCTTCCTTTACAAGGATAATTTTACCAATAATTCCACCTATTGTAATTACTTTATCTCCAACTTTAAGATTTTCACGCATTTCGTTAATTTCATTAGCTTTTTTCTTTTGTGGTTTAATAAGAAAAAAGTAAAAAATTACAAACATTAAAATTAAAGGAATAAAGTTAAATAATACATTTTGATTCATTAATAACTCCTTTCTTCTTAATATAATATTATACAGGTTAATTCAAAAGTTAACAACAATATTATTTATATCCGTATTTTTTATAAAAATCATTTTTATATTCTAAGAAATAATCTCCGCGAATTGACTCTCTAATTTTTTCCATCATTTGAATTAAGAAATATAAATTGTGTATTGTAGCAAGTCTCATGCCTAAGATTTCATCAACATTGAATAAATGTCTGATATATGCCTTAGAGTAATTCTTGCATGTGTAACAATCACATTCTTCATCAAGAGGAGTAAAATCATTTTTATATTTTGCATTTTTAATTGCCATTCTTCCATTATGAGTAAGAACCGTGCCATTTCTTGCAATTCTTGTAGGAAGTACACAATCTGCCATGTCTACTCCACGCTCTACTGCTTCAAATAAATAATCCGGAGTTCCAACACCCATTAAGTATCTTGGTTTATTTTCAGGCATAAAATCTGTCGTATGATCTAGAATTTCATTCATTAAATCAAGGGGCTCTCCTACTGATAAGCCTCCAATTGAATAACCTTTAAAATCCATATTAACCATTTCTTTAGCGGATATTTCTCTTAAATCTTTATACATTCCACCTTGAATAATTCCAAATAAAGTCTGATTTTCAATATTTTTATGGTGTTCTTTACATCTCTTAGCCCATCTAAGCGTTCTTCGCATAGAATTGTCAATGTATTCATAAGTTGAAGGATAAGGTGCACATTCATCAAATGCCATAATTATATCTGATCCTAAAACATTTTGAATATCAATAGAAATCTCAGGAGATATAAACTTTTTACTTCCATCAATATGGCTTCTAAATTCCACACCTTCTTCAGTTATTTTTCTATTATCAGATAGAGAAAATACTTGAAATCCTCCTGAATCCGTTAAAATTGGTTTATCCCAATTCATAAATTTATGAAGACCGCCGGCATTTTCAATTATTTCAGTTCCAGGTCTTAAGAATAAATGATAAGTATTTGATAAAATTATTTGAGCACCGATTTTTTTGAGTTCATCTGGTGTCATAGTCTTTACTGTTGCACGAGTTCCAACAGGCATAAAAATTGGAGTTTCAATTTCTCCGTGATTTGTAGTAATTTTTCCAAGTCTTGCCTTAGAATCTTTTGCTGTTTTTAATAATTCAAATTTAAACATAAACACCTACTTAATAAACATTGCATCGCCAAAACTAAAAAATCTGTATTTTTCTTTAACAGCTTCTTTATATGCGTTTAAAATAATTTCCCTGGAAGAAAGTGAAGATACTAACATAAGAAGTGTGGATTCAGGAAGATGAAAATTAGTTATAAGTGAATCAACACATTTAAACTTATAAGGTGGATAAATAAATATTTTTGTAAATCCACTTTTTTCATTAACCCTTCCATTTTCATCAGCTATGGACTCAATAGTTCTAACACTTGTTGTTCCTACTGCTACCACTTTATTACCATGCTCTTTAGCATAATTTATCTTATCAGCAACATCTTTATGCATAATAAAATATTCAGAATGCATCTCATGTTCTTCAATATTATCAGCTTTAACTGGTCGAAAAGTACCTAGACCAACATGAAGAGTAATGTAACAAATAATAATTCCTTTCTCTTCAAGTTTAGCTAATAAATCTTTAGTAAAATGAAGTCCGGCAGTTGGAGCTGCAGCAGAACCTTCTTCCTTAGCATAAACAGTTTGGTATCTATTTTTATCTGCTAACTTTTCTGTAATATATGGAGGAAGTGGCATCTCGCCTAATTCGTCTAAAATTTCTTCAAAAATTCCATCATATTTAAATTTTAAAAATCTAGATCCATCTTCAGAAATATCTATAACTTCAGCACAAAGTTTGTCACTAAAAATAATTTCAGTTCCAATTTTTGCTTTTTTACCTGGTTTTGAAAGACATTCCCAAATGTCATTTTTTCTATTTAAAAGTAAAAATTCAATTTTTTCTTCTTTATCTTTACGATGACCATAAATTCTAGCTGGCATTACCTTAGTATCATTTAGTACTAAAACATCTCCTGGATTTAAATACTCTATTACATCGTAAAAATGTTTATGCTCAATTTCTCCAGTTTTTTTGTTTAATATCATTAGTCTTGAATGATCTCTCTCCTTAACGGGATGTTGTGCAATTAATTCCTTAGGAAGATCATAATAAAAGTCACTTGTCTTCATTTTTACCTTTCTATTTTAACTTAATTTTCCAATTTCTGTTCCTGGGAAGTAGAATTCAATTATTTCCTTATAATTAAAACCTTTTTTAGCCATTTCTACAGCTCCATATTGGCTCATTCCTACGCCGTGTCCATAGCCCTTTCCTTTAATGTTTATTTTTCCATTATTTAAATCTACTTCAAATAGCGTAGATTTAACCTTCGTGTTACCTAACTTAGATCTAAACTCATTTCCCCTAAAAGCGACCTCTCCTTTAGGAGTTGAGAATGTAATGTTTGAAGTCCTTTTAGAATCGTTTGAACATTCAATTTTACAGTCATAGGCATTTTTTATATTTAATTTATTTAAATCAGAATCTTTTAATTCATATTCCCATGTATAAGTTGAATATGGATCTTCTTTAGAAATAAGATATGGATGATTATTACCACCCCAAACTTCATTTGCTGAGGCTATAAAACCTCCAGAAGAAGCTCCAAATATTGTAGAAGCTACTTTACCATTATAATTTACTATTTCTTCCTTTGTTAATTCAACGGCTTTATTAGTTGATTCTTTTTCTACATCAGAGCCATAATAAACTTGTGAATTAGTTGTATCATCTAGATTGTAGCCTTTTTTAATATATTTGTTATAATTATTAATTGCGAAAGATCTTGAGCAAAGAGCTTGTGCTTTTAATGCTTCTAATGGAAAACTTGGACTCATTTCTTTAGGAAGAACTCCCTTAAGATAATTTTCCATATCAATATTATTTATAACATCTAATTTTTTATCGTTAATTCTAAAACTTATTGAGCCCTTATAATTTCTTTTAGTTTTACTAATATTAATTGGAGAATTAGAATTTATTAATAATAAACCATTATCTGGGAAATTATTGAGAGTAAACTTATCAGATTGTAAATTAATTTTATCTCCATTAAATATAACCTTTAATTCTTTAGATTTAGTTTTAGAATTTAAACTACCATCAGCAGTAATAATTTCAAATTCATTGTCTGATTTTAAAATTAATTCTTCTTTAGATTTAATAGATGGTCCCACTTTAATATCAATTCTACTGTAATCTTCTTTAGCAAATACAAAAGAAGGCAATAAAAATGTTATAAATATCGCCATTATAAAAAGCTTTTTCATGTTAATTCTCCTTATACTCAATTCCAAAATGGTCATAAGCCATTTTTGTAGCAACTCTTCCTCGTGGTGTTCTTAAAATAAAACCTATTTGCATCAAATAAGGTTCGTATACATCTTCTACTGTCCCTCTATCTTCTCCTATTGAAGCAGATATAGCATCAATTCCAACAGGCCTTCCTGAAAATTTTTCAATCATAGTTAGGATAATTTTTCTATCTATATTATCCAAGCCATATTTATCTATTTCAAGCATATTTAAGCCCTTTATTGCAACTTTAGTAGTAATTACGCCTTCTTCTTTAACTTCAGCATAGTCTCTGACTCTTTTAAGAAGTCTATTAGCTATTCGCGGAGTACCTCTAGATCTTTTTGCAATTTCTAATGCGCCCTCTTTATCAATTGGAATATCTAAAATTCTAGCTGAACGAATAATTATTTCCACTAGAGATTTAACATCGTAGAGTTCTAAATTAAGTAAAACTCCAAATCTATCTCTAAGTGGAGAAGTAAGCATTCCAGCTCTTGTAGTTGCACCTATCAAGGTAAAAGGTGCAAGGTCAAGTCTTATTGATCTAGCAGAAGGTCCCTTACCTATAATGATATCTAAGGCATGATCTTCCATTGCTGGATATAATATTTCTTCTACAGACTTATTAATTCTATGAATTTCATCAATAAAAAGAACATCATCAGCACTTAAATTAGTTAAAATACTTGCTAAATCACCTTGTTTTTCTATTGCGGGGCCAGATGTAACTTTTAAATTAACGCCCATTTCATTAGCAATAATACCAGCAAGAGTTGTCTTACCAAGCCCTGGTGGTCCACTCAAAAGAGTGTGGTCAAGTGGTTCAGATCTATTTTTTGCTGCTTCTATAAAAATTTTTAGTTTATTTACAACTTTATCTTGTCCTATATATTCTTCAAGCCATTTAGGCCTTAAAGAAACTTCTTTATAGTCTTCTTCTGTAAGTTGTGGTTCAACTAATCTCTCATTTTCCATTATATCAACCCATTAATTTCAAAGCTTCTCTGATTCTATCAGAGATGTCTAAATTACTATCAATTTTGTCTAAAACTTTTTTTGTATCAAATTCATTATAACCTAAAGAAATTAATGCCTCAACAGCTGGATCATCATCTGAATAATTAGAAAGAATAATTTCTTCATCAGGTTCAATCTCTATACCTAGTTTTTCAACCTTATCTTTAAGTTCAATTATAATTCTTTGAGCAGTTTTTTTCCCAACTCCAGGTAGTTTAGTGAGAGACTTTTCATCTTTTATTAAAATATATTTTAGAATATTTGAAACTTCATCTCCATCTAAAATTCCCATAGCAAGTTTTGGACCAATTCCAGTAACTGTATTAAGTAAATCAAAAGCATCTCGTGTTTTAATACTTTTAAAACCATAAAAAGTTGCAGAATCTTCTCTAAGGATTAACCTAGTATTTATTAAAGCTTCATCATTTTTATAAAAAGAATGAAGTTCTCTAGAGATCATATAAATAATATAACCTACTCCATTATTTTCTAGAACCAAATATCCTTTGTCATTTGAGACAACTTTTCCACTTAAAAATTCAATCATTATATCATCCTAAAGCTTTCTTTAAATTTAATAGAGCTTCCATGAGTTATCGCAACTGCAAGTGCATCAGCTACATCATCAGGCTTTGGAATTTCTTTTAAATTTAAAATAATTTTTACCATTTCTTGAACTTGATTTTTAGTAGCTCTTCCATATCCTACTAAGGCTTGTTTTATTTGAAGTGGTGTGTATTCATATAAACCAGCTCCACTTTTCTTTGCACTTAAAACTTCTACTCCACGAGCTTGCGCAACAGTTATTGCTGTTTTGACATTTTTGTTAAAAAATAATTCTTCAAAAGCAATATCTTCTGGATTGTATTTTTTTATTAATTCTGTCATTTCCTCGTGAATTATATCAAGTCTATCTGGAAGAGGAGTTTTAGCTTTTGTATTAATTTCTCCATAATCAATAACTTTATAATTATTTCCAATTAATTCTAAAAATCCATATCCAACTATTGCAATTCCAGGATCTACTCCCATTATAATCAATTTATCACCACTTTAAAAAGGATAGTTAAAAAACTATCCTCATTTATATCTTCTTAAAACTTTATCGTTTATTCCATCCCAAAAACCATTTCTAAAAATTCTAAATCCATCAATATAAAGGAATTTAAAAATCTTTTTATCAAGAATCTGAATTTCACTTTCATTTAGATATGAATCCACTTCTTCTATTTGTATATCATCATCATCTGTTTTAAAAACAAGTTGCATATCTAAATGTTCATTAATGCCTTTGATTTTTTCCTTTAACAATCTTTCGTTAAGATCTAAGATAGTTTTTCTTATAAATCCTCTAATTTGCCTATCTCTGCGAATATCTTTAAAAATGATTTTTTTAAAATGAATAACTTCTTCATTTTTAAATTCATATTGAAACAACTTTTTCCGATTATACAATTCATCAATTGATAAATATTTAAGAGTTATTATTTCAAGAAAATTAACATACTTCTTTGAATTAAATCCGAATCTATAACCCTCTAAGTACAAATAAAGCTCAAGTCTGTTGACATCATCGTGAATTAAGTTCGATAAAGATCTTGCAATTAACTCAATGCCTTCTTTTTGTTTATATATTTTTTTTATATCTTTACGCAAATTTTCAAGCGTAACATATCTAGGATAAATATTTTCAATCGACTCATAAATATTATATATGTTAAGTAAAATATTTATGCTATCAAGGTCTCCATTGTATAAAAAATTGGCAATTAGGTATTTTTTTATATCTTTAAAGGCTACATTTTTAACTGATTTTTGATTTATTTTTTGTGCCAAATCCATAAAAAAATCCTCCAAAATTCGTATAAGATTATTATACTATATTTAAGGAGGATTTGTAATTAATTTGTAAGATTTAATATAATTTTAACAAAACTATAATAAAATTATATTATTCGCTTTGCAAAAATCTAAATTTTTAACATCCCATACACCAACTTGAACTTCTCCAATATGTTTCTTTTCTAAGAAAAACATACAGATTCTTGATTGACCAATTCCGCCACCAATAGTGTATGGAAGTCTTTTATTTATAATATCTTGATGATATGGTAGTTCAAACCTATCAGTAGTATTTGCTTCTTCGCATTGAGTTATAATAGAATTTTCATCAACTCTTATTCCCATACTTGAAACTTCAAAAGCATCATCAAGTAATTCGTTCCAGAATAAAATATCTCCATTTAATTCCCAATCATCATAATCAGGACTTCTATCGTCATGAGGTTTACCAGACTTTAATTTTGCACCTATTCCTTGAATAAACACTGCCCCTTTTTCTTTGCAGATTAATCTTTCTCTTTCTTTAGGAGTTTTATCTGGGTATTTATCCTCTAATTCTTGAGAAGTAATAAAGAAAATTTCATCTGGTAATTTCTTCTTTAAAATGTAAGGATAAGTTTGATTTATATATTCTTCAGTTCTCTTGAATACAGAATAAATTTCTTTTACAGTTAAGTATAAATAATTAACATTTCTATCAGATTTGTTTATTATTTTTTCCCAGTCCCATTGATCTACATAAGATGAGTGAATTTCGTCAAGAACTTCTTCAGCTCTAATAGCATTCATATCTGCATAAATTCCTTCATACATATTAAAATTATATTCTTTTAAGGCATTTCTTTTCCATTTTGCAAGAGATTGAACTATTTCAACATTAATGTCATATTTTCTTAAATTAAAATCAACTGCTTTTTCTCCAGTTAAGTTATCGTTTAAACCAGTTTCAGGTCTTACAAAAAGTGGTGCTGAAACTCTTGCTAAATTTAAAGTATTTGCTAAATCTCTTTGGAAATAATCTTTAACAGATTTTATAGCTATTTGCGTTTCTCTTAAATCTAGTTTAGTAGCACTAGAGTTGTTTCTCATCTTTGTTCCTCCTACTTAAAAAATTCTTTCACCATATAGATGAAAGAATTTCTATTAAATAAATTGTATTTCAAAATCTCCATTGTATTCAAGAATTGATTCTATAACCATCATTGAAATATTTGTACATAAATTAACAGCAAAATTTAAATCATTATCAAAACTGTGCTTTGAGTTCTTGTATTCCTCAACAACTTCGACTAAATAATTTTTAACTTTCTTTTCAAGTTTTAAATCAATTTCTTGAAAAACATCAAACATATTAACAGTTATAACATCGATGTACTGGTTGTCTAAAAATTTATTTTCCCTAGCAAAAACAGCTAAATCTTGTTCATATTTAATGTGATTTTTTAAATTATCAATAAAAGTCATTCTATAAGCATGAGGATAACAAACAAAATCAGTTAGATAATGAAGTATTATTCCTAATTTTTTACTAATATACTTTATAAATAAATTACTTTCATTGCCTTCTGAATATGAGTATCTAGAAAAATAGATTAATTTTGCAATTTCTTTAGATATAAAGTCTCCAGATTCATCGAAGTAATGTCTTTTTAATTTATAGTAAGGCAATACATCAGGCGCTATTGAACCCCAAAGCATTTTTTCTAAATTTAAATTAATATTGTACTTTTCTTTTATTCTATCGTGAACTATTTTAGCTACGATTTTATGTGTATCTGGTAAAATTATAAACACATCCTATATAAAAATTTTAATACACTAATATTTTATACCTAATGACTAGTGTTGTCAATTTTATTGTGTTTTTTCAAGCTCATCAGATATTACTTTCCAAATATCATCACTCTCAAATCCAAGTCTCCAAGAAGCAACTCCTGCTAAATCATATTTATTAACAAGAGATACCTTTTTCTCTAAAGAACTTGCATCTTCAATCCAAATTTTATAAGTTGCACCATTTTCTGTATATTCTACATAATTTTGGCTTGATTCTTCATCCCACACAGGTTTTAAAGATTTATCTATAATTATTTTATTTATTTCATTCATTGAAATTGTCTTTGAAGAAACACTTCCATTACTTTCTTTCCAAATTCTAGAATATAATGGAACACCAAGAATCATTTTTTCATTTGGAACATTTTTAAATAAAACGTTAATGCTGCCTTCTACCCATTTGTATTGTGCAACAGATCCTGCTTTATCAGATGATCCCCAATGCTGATCGTAAGCCATAACTACTACATAATCACAAATTTCTGCAAGAGCTTTTCTATCATAAGGTTCTTTTGTAACATCTGATGATATTTGAGGTGTTACATCAATTGAAATAATAAAATCTTTAGGAGATTTTTCTCTAAGTTCTTTTACAAATTCAGTAATATAATCTCTATCATCAATTTTTGTGTGCTCAAAGTCAATATTTAATCCCTTCATGGAATATTTTTTACAAAGCTCTAGAGTTTTATCTATTATTTTTGTACGAGTTTCCTTGTTTGATAGTGCTCCATGAGTAATATCTGGATCAAAGGAATTATCAAGATAACCCCAAACTTGGATTCCCAAATCATTATATCTTTTAATATAATCTTGATTACCTCTATCGATTAAATCTCCATTAGTATTTCTAATAGAAAACCAAGTTGGTATTATAATATCTAGGCCACTAATGTTTTTAATTTGATTAATTTTTTCTTGTTTATGTTCAGCATAAGTGTAATCCCAAGTTATATTTAGTGGATTCTGATTTTGAGTTTTTGCTGATTCAAATATTACAGTCTCTGTACTATTTTCTACATCGTTTTTATTAATATAGCCAGCATAACCATTGACCATTCTTACTTTGTAGAAAGGTCCTTTTTCTCCATAAATATAAATTTCTTCGCCAGCCGGAAGTTTTTTTATAATAGGACTATTTTTTGAATTGTCCTCTCTTAAAAGCGCTCCATCTTTTGTTTTAGAAAGAGTATATTCTTTATTTTCATAGTCTAATAAAAGTAATTGAATGTCAGCATTATATCTTAGTTTTACATCATAATCATAGATAAAAGCTTCAATAGGAAGCATTATTTTTTTATCTTTTTCAATTACAGGAGCTCTTAAATCAATGGTACCGCTGTTAAATTTTGCAGTATCTTCATTTAATTTTAAGATTTTTGTATTGTTATTATTTGAAATTTTTACTTCTTCAGTTGATTTATCATAAGTAATACTATCGTCAATATTATCTTTAATATAGTCAAGCGAAAGGTAAATCATACCGTCTATAATATCAAAATCTTTTTTATCTATATCTTTGTCTTCGGAAATGAAACTAAAGCCGTCATATTTTTTTGAGATTTTAGTAGTTCCTCTATTTTCAACAAATAAAAAGGCTCCAGCTGCTAAAATTATTATCAAAAATATTCCTATAAAAAGTTTTTTCAAAATATCACACCCTTATATAATTATTTGCTCAAAATAAAAGATACTAAAAATAGGACTTAAAGTCCCATTCTCAGTAATTAATCTTTTCTTTAACTTTTGCTGCCTTACCTTGTCTATCTCTAAGGTAATAAAGTTTAGCACGTCTAACTTTACCTTTTCTATTAACAACAAGATCAGCGATTCTTGGAGAGTTAAGTGGGAAAGTTCTTTCTACACCAATTCCGTAAGAAATTCTTCTAACTGTGAAAGTCTTTCTAGAACTTTTTCCTTGAATTTTGATTACAGTTCCATCAAAAACTTGAACTCTTTGTCTGTTTCCTTCGATTATTCTATAGTGAACACTTACTGAGTCCCCAACATTAAATTTAGGAAGATCTTTGTTTACTTGTTCATCTTCAATAGCTCTAATATAATCCATTATCTTTACCTCCTTCCAGTAAATCCTTTAATATCTTTTTTTCTTCTTCATTTAGTTTTTTATTTTTTAATAAATCAGGTCTTTTATTTAAAGTGTTTCTTAAAGATTCCTTGAGTCTATATTTTCTAATTTTTTCATGGTCTCCACTTAGAAGAATATCTGGTACGGCAAGACCTCTATACTCTCTTGGTCTAGTGTACTGAGGATGCTCCAAGAGTCCGTTATAATGTGATTCATCAGTAAACGAATCTTCACTTGCAAGAACTCCATCAAGAAGTCTTGAAACTCCATCAATTATAACCATCGATGCAAGTTCGCCGCCTGTGAGCACATAATCTCCAATTGAAATTTCTTCATCTACATAATTTTCAATAACTCTATTGTCTATGCCTTCGTAATGACCATTTAGAAGAATAATATGTTCTTCATTTTTTAATTCATTAAGTTTTTTTTGATTGAGAACTTTTCCCTGCGGTGACATATAATAGACTTTTGAATTTTCAGTTTTTACAGATTCAATTGCCTCTACAATTGGTTTAATCTGCATTAACATTCCAGGTCCTCCACCATAGGGATAATCATCGACTTGAAGATATTTATTAATAGCAAAATCTCTAATGTCAATACATTCTAGAGCAAGTCTATTTTCTGAAATAGCTCTGCCAACTATGGAAAAATCTTTTATATTTTCTATAAAATCTGGAAATAAAGTCAAAACACTTATTTTCAAAGTATCATTCCTTCAATTATTTTAATTTTAATTACAGAGTCTACGGATTTTATAAATTCTTTAACAGCTGGAATTTGATAAATTTCTTTATCTTCACTTTCAATTAAGAAAATGTCATTTGCTGGATATTCTAAGACATCCTTTAGTATTCCAATATAATTATCAGATGTATCATAAACTTCTTTTCCGATTAAATCAGATACATAGTATTGATCTTTAGAAAGTTCAAGTCTTTCTTCATCGTCTATATAAATAAAGCTTCCCTTTAAGTGTTCTACATTATTTATATTTTCATTATCCTTAAATACTAAATAAACAAAATTATTTGTGCGAACTTTTTTAATATAAAACTTTTCTAAATCATCCCCAACATAAACCCGATCAAGTTTAGAGAATCTATTAGTATCAAAAGTATAAGGATCAATCTTAAGTTCGCCCTTAATTCCATGTGTATTAATAATTTTTCCAATGCAAGTTTTGTTATTATTTATTTTCTTCAATTTCTAAATTAACCTTTAAGTCTTCTTTTAATGAAATTGCCTTAATAATTGCTCTTAGCGCTTTGGCAATTTTGCCTTGCTTACCAATTACTTTTCCCATATCGGTAGATGCAACTTTTAAAACTATATCAACAGTGTCACTATTTTTAGTACTTGTTACATCAACTGATGATGGATCATCAACTAAAGATTTAGCAATATATTCAATTAATTCAACCATATCGGTCCTCCAAACATACTATGCCTTATTCAGTAGTTTCTGATTCCTTAACTTCTTCAGTGTTAGCTACAGCATTATATACTGAATTTTCTCTAAAAAGTCTATCAACTGTATCAGTAGGTTTTGCACCATTTTTAATCCAAGTATTAGCTTTTTCAGCATCTACTACAACTGTTTTAGGAGCTGTAAGTGGATTGTAGTAACCAATTTCTTCGATGAATTTACCATCTCTAGGGCTACGTGAGTCTGCTACAACAATTCTATAAAAAGGTTTCTTTTTTGCACCCATTCTTCTTAATCTAATCTTAACTGCCAAATCATTCACCTCCACAAAAAATTTATATATATGAAAATATATAAGCTACTTAAAATGAGAATGGCAACTTAAATTTCTTTTTGCCCATTCCCTTTGACATATTGCCAAATTGTTTCATCATTTTTCTCATGTCTTTAAACTGTTTAATTAATTTATTGACTTCTGCTGGACTAGTTCCAGAACCCTTTGCAATTCTCTTTCTTCTAGATGAATCTATTAATTCAGGCTTTAGCCTTTCTTTTTTAGTCATAGAAAGTATTATTGCCTCAACTTTTTTAAATTCATCTTCAGGAAGATTGATTCCCTTTAATGCCTTGCTGTTAACTCCAGGTATCATACCAATGATATCTTCTAGAGGTCCCATATTTTTCATTTGTTGCATTTGATCAAGGAAATCTTCAAAAGTAAAAGTTTGTTTTCTAAGTTTTTCTTCTAATTCCTTTGCTTTTTGTTCATCAACTGCACTTTGTGCCTTTTCAATTAATGAAAGGACATCTCCCATGCCAAGTATACGTGAAGCCATTCTATCTGGATGGAAAACTTCAATATTATCCATTTTTTCTCCACTTGCTATAAATTTAATTGGCACATCTGTTACAGATCTAATAGATAGAGCCGCACCACCTCTAGCATCACCATCGAGTTTAGTTAAAATAACTCCAGTTAGTTTTAACATATCGTCAAAAGTATCAGCTACATTTACAGCATCTTGACCAGTCATTGCATCAAGAACTAAAAGTATTTCTGAAGGATTAACTTCATCGTGAATATCTTGAAGTTCCTTCATAAGATTTTCATCAATATGAAGTCTACCAGCGGTATCGATTATAACAACGTCATTACCATTCTTTTTGGCATGCTCTAATGCTGCTTTAGATATATCTACCGGAGAAACTTTATCTCCCATAGTAAATACTGGAGTATCAATTGATTCTCCAACAACTTGAAGTTGTTTTATAGCAGCTGGTCTGTAAATGTCACAGGCTACTAAAAGTGGTCTCTTACCATCTTTTTTAAACTTATTTGCAAGTTTGCCAGATGTTGTTGTTTTACCAGCACCTTGAAGTCCACACATCATTATTACAGTGGGTTTTTTAGAAAAATCAATTTTGACTTCACTTGTTCCCATTAAGTTAGTAAGTTCATCGTTTACAATCTTAATTACCTGTTGTCCAGGAGTAAGTGAATCTAGAACTTCTTTACCTAAGGCTCTTTCCTTAACATTTTTGACAAAATCTTTTACTACTTTAAAGTTTACATCTGCTTCAAGCAAAGCTAGTTTTACTTCACGCATTGCGCCGTCAATATCTTTTTCTGTAAGTTTTCCTTTTTTTCTCAAACCTGCAAGGGTATTTTGTAATTTATCGGACAAGCTTTCAAATACCAAAAAATCCACCTCCTAATCTAAAAGTATTTTCTTGAGTTCATTTATTTTTTCTGCTAAATCAGCTTCTAGAAATTTCTCATCAATACTTTTAAAAATAGCTTCCAAGTTTTTGTTCTTAATTTCTTTCTGCTCCAAATCTTTTTGAGTATTTTTTAAAAGAGACAATTTAGATTCGTAATCTTCTAAATTATTTTCTGCTCTTTTCAAATTATCAAAAACAGCTTGTTTTGAAATATTTAACTCTCCAGAGATTTCATTAATAGTGCAGTCATATACATAGTACATGTAAGCTGCTTTGTTTTGTTTCTCAGACAAGAGTGAGCCGTAAAAATCTAGTAAGCTATTCATTCTAAAAAATTTTTCATTCATTTAATCACCATACTAATTTAGCGAGGTCAACCTTTTTACTTGACCTATATAATTTTAACTAAAGAGTTCATTATTGTCAACAGAAATTTTAAAAAAATTAAAAAAACTGCTGAATTTTCAGCAGTTAATCATTAATTAAAAATAGCTTCTATAAAGTTATCTATATCAAAATCTTGTAAGTCATTTATTCCTTCGCCTACTCCAACGAGTTTAATTGGAATTTCAAGTTCTGATTGAAGAGCAATAACAACTCCTCCCTTTGCTGTACCATCAAGTTTAGTAAGAGCAATTCCTGTAAGGTCAGTTGCTTCTTTAAATGTTTTAGCTTGATTCATAGCATTTTGTCCAGTAGTTGCATCTAGCACTAATAAATTTTCTCTATTTGCTTCTGGATAATTTTTATCTATTATTTTATTAATTTTTTCAAGTTCCTTCATTAAATTAGCTTTATTGTGAAGTCTTCCGGCAGTATCGACTATTAAAACATCAGTGCTTCTTGCTTTAGCAGCAGCAATCGCATCAAAAACAACTGAAGCTGGATCAGATCCTTCTTCGTGACTAATTATATCAACATTTGCTCTGTTACCCCATTCTTTTAGTTGATCAATGGCAGCAGCTCTAAAAGTATCAGCGGCACAAACAAGAACTGATTTATTTTCGTTTTTAAATCTAGCGGATAATTTTCCAATTGTAGTAGTTTTACCAACACCATTTACTCCAACCACTAAAATAATAGTAGGTGGTTCAGATTTAATCTTAGTGTTTAACTCAGGATTCATTAATTTTTTTGCTTCTTCCATAAGTAGTGGCTTAACTTCTTTTGGATCATTTATTTTATTTCTAATAATAGTTTCACGAAGATTATCAATAAGTTGCATAGTTGTTTGCATTCCTATATCAGCAGAAATCAAAATGTCTTCTAAATCTTCCAGCATCTCGTCATCAATTTTTACATAAGAACCAAGAACTGTATTGATTTTAATTCCAACTTCTTTTCTAGTTTTATCAAGTCCTTCTTTAAGTCTTTGGAATAGTGAAGGTTTTTTCTTTTCTTGAACTTCTTCTTGAATTTCTTCAGTTTCTTGAACCTCTTGAATTTCTTCTTGAATTTCTTCAGTTTCTTGAACCTCTTGAATTTCTTCTATGTTATTAATATTCTCATCAGATTTAGCGAATTCTTTTGTTTCTACTTTAATATTTTCATTTTCTTTAGGTTCTTCCTTTTCTTTAATTTCCGGCTCCTGAAAAGTTTTATCTTCTAAGATTTCTTTATTAGTAATGATTTCAGTTTCTACCTTTGATTCATTAGCTAAATCTTCAGAATTTATTATTATTTCATCATTTATTTTGATGTCGTTATTATTTTCTTTAATTATAGAATCATCTTCTGAAGGAATTCCAATTTCTATATTATCTTCTTTTATTTCATTATCATGAATAATATCAAAATCTTCTTCTATAATATTTTCTTTTTTATTTTCTTCAATTTCTTTATTCTCTTCTTTAGGAAGATTTTCCTTATTAACTTCTTCATCTTTTTTTCCAAATTTATTTTTCAGCCATTCAAACATTACTTCCTCCTAATCCTCTAACTTAACAGAGTATAATTTACTAACGCCCTTTTCTTCCATTGTAACACCATACATTGATTTTGCAATCTCCATAGTTAGCTTTCTATGAGTTATTATTATAAATTGAATATCATTTAAAGTTAATAAATAATCTGCGTATCTTTTAATATTTGCATCGTCAAGTGCAGCATCAATTTCATCTAGTATACAAAATGAAGCTGGTCTATATTTTAGAAATGAAAATAATAAAGCTACAGCAGTAAGTGATCTTTCTCCACCTGATAATAGCGAAAGAGATTGAAGCCTCTTACCTGGAGGTGATGCTTTAATTTCAATTCCTGAGCTTAAAATATCTCCATCCATTGAAATTTCAGCTCGTCCACCATTAAAAAGTATTTTAAAAATTTCTTCGAAGTTTTCAGAAATCTCTTCGATAGCTTCTTTAAATACTTTTTTCATTTCAGTGTCTAGCTTGTTAATTATTGATTTTATTTCTTCTTTAGAGTTTGTTAAATCATCTCTTTGCTTTTTATAAAATATTAATCTTTCACTAACTACTTTATGTTCTTCAATAGATGAAATATTTACTTCTCCGTAGTTTTTTATAATTTTTCTGTATTTCTTTAGACTACTTTCTTTTAAATCAACTAATTCTTCATCTAAATAATCTTCAATATTAATTATATTATAATCTTCTTTAATTCTCTCGCTTAAACTGGAAATACTATTTTCTTTCATCTCTATTTTTAAAAGTATTTTTTCTTTTTCATTATTTGAGATTAGTATATTTTCTTTTAAATTTATATATTTTTCATTGTATTCTTTTAGATCTTCATTGGAAATATTATAATTTTCTTGGAGCTCACTTTCTCGTACTTTAAATATTTCCATATTTTCTCTATATCTATTTATAGAGTCTTTAGAATTTTCTTTAAAATCAATTTTTTCTTTGAGATTTTTTTCTAAAGATTCTAGATTATTAAAATTATTTTCTAATTTTTGATTTGAATTAAAAACTGAACTATCTAATCTTTCAATTTCTCTATTTAAATAATTTTGTTTTTCTTTATTTTCTCTTTCTTGTAATTGAATATCTAATTTTTCTGATTTTAGCTTTTCAAGAATATTGGAAGTTTTTTCTAATTTTTCACTTGAATCTGATTGAGAAATGATTTCTTCAAGTTCATTATTTTTATCATCTAAAACTTTTAAATTGTTTTTGTAATTTTCATAATCTAGCCCAATACTTTTTTCAAGCTCTTCTTTTTCAGTAATATATTTGTTTAAATATTCCTTATTAAGTTCTTGATTTTGAATGTTTTTTAAAATATTGCTTTCAACATTATTATATTTTTCCTTTAAATTTTCTCTTTCTAAATTAATGTTTGAAATTTCATCGCTCAATGAGTTAATTTTATCATTAATTAAATTAATTTCTGCTTCAAGATTATTAATCTTAATTGTTAATTCTTTTTTATTGTCATTTAGTAATTTAATATCATTTTTCCTTTGAATAAAACTGCTATTATAATTATTTATACTTCCTCCAGTAATGGCACCAGAAGGATTAAAAACTTCCCCCTTAAGTGTGACAACTTTGAGATTGTATTTTTTTGAAATTCTTGAAGCATTATTAAAATTATCAACTATTAAAACTCTTCCTAATAAATTGTGGAAGATATTTTCAAAGATTTTATCAAATTTTATTAAATCGCATGCAACTCCAACAATTCCATTTTCAGAAAAAGAAATATTAACTTTATTTCCCTTGATTCTATCAATTGGAAGAAAGGTGGCTCTGCCCATTTTATAATTTTCTAGTAGATTAAGCATTTCTTTTGTATCTGAAGTTGTTGAAACAATAATATTTTGAGACATTGATCCTAATGCAACAGAAATTGCTCTTTCATATTTTTTATTTACTATAAATTTTTCGCCTACAGGACCAAAAAGCGAATCTTTGAAATAATTATTTTTTGAAGTAAAATTCATAAAGGATTTTACAGTTCTATTATATCCTTCGAAATTTGATTCCATGTTTTTTAAGATTTTAAGTCTTGAATCAATTTCGCTAAAATCTTGGTTTAATTTAGAATTATTTTGAATTAGTTTCTCGTGTTCATCTTTATAATTTTCTATGTTTTTAATTTTTTCTGAGATTTCTTCTTCAAAGGATTTTAAATTGTTTTTTATAGATTCTAAATTTGATTTTGCTTTTTCGATTAAGTCGGAAAATTCTAATTCATTTTTTGTAAAATTATCAATATTCTTTTCTAATATTTCCTTTCTACTTTTTTTATCAGAAATTATATCTTTTAATGTTTCATTTTTAAATTTTATATTTTCAATTTCATTTTTAATACTATTTGATTTTTCAAATCTTGTATTTCCAATTTCTCTTAAATAATTTATTTCATTTTCTAATTCATTTATTTCGCTATTTTTAGAATACAATATCTCAGAAAATTTCTTAGATTTTTCATCTAAATCTTCAGCAGATGATTTTATATTTAATAATTCATCATTGTCTTTTTCTATTTCTAATTTTAATTCTTCATTTGTGTATTTCATTGAAGATATTTCATTTTTAATAGAATTAATTTTTTCTTCATTTATTGTAATTCTTAAATTTAAATCCTCATAATTAGATTTATTTAATTCATAATCTTCTTTGGATTTATTTATCTCTTTTTGTAATTTAGAAATCTCATCTTGATAATTATTAATCTTGTTTAATAATGAATCTCTTTCTTCTTCAAAATTAGTTGAATCAGTATCTAAATTTGAAAGTTTTTCTTTAAGAGCATTTATCTCTTCTTCTTGTTTTTTTATATCTTTATATGAATAATTTATGTCATATTTCTTTAATATTTCAAAATCTTTTAAGTAATTTTCAGCCTTTTCAGCTTGAACCCTTAAGTTTTCTTCTTGAACTTCAATTTCTGATAAAATATCTTCAATTCTTATTAAATTTTCTTCGGTTTTTAATAACTTGTTATTTGATTCTAATTTTTTGTATTTAAATTTCGAAATTCCAGCAGCTTCTTCAAAAATTGATCTTCTATCTTCAGGCTTTGAACTTAAAATGGTTTCTATTTTACCTTGACCAATTATAGAATATCCATCCTTGCCTATTCCTGTATCCATAAAAAGCTCTTTAATATCTTTTAAACGACACTTTTTATTATTAATAAGAAATTCACTTTCAAGAGATCTATACATTCTACGAGTTACAGAAACTTCATTATATGGGAGATTTAAAGACTTATCGCTATTATCAAAGACAATTGTAACCTCAGCCATGCCAAGTGGTTTTTTTGAATCAGTTCCAGAAAAAATTACATCTTC
This sequence comes from Peptoniphilus ovalis, assembly GCF_018919265.1. Lineage (GTDB taxonomy): Bacteria > Bacillota > Clostridia > Tissierellales > Peptoniphilaceae > Peptoniphilus_A > Peptoniphilus_A ovalis. The sequence continues at coordinate 74,532 of NZ_JAHLQO010000003.1, read as the reverse complement.
CATTTTACTTCCTCTTAGATTTTTGACGGAAGTTTCACCTAGAACCCATGTAATGGCATCAGTAATATTACTTTTTCCACTACCATTTGGCCCAACTATTGCCGTTATAGATTCATCTAATTCAATTTTTGTTCTATTGGCAAAGGATTTAAAACCTTGCATTGTAACTGACTTTAATAACATTTCTCACCTATAATAATTTCTTATGTCTATAATTTCATCTGTTTTTGACTCTATTTTAATATGGAAATCATCTAAATTATCTTGCCTTAAATTTAAATTTTTAATATTTAAAGTTTTTAAAATCTCTCTCTTATTAATTGACTTTTGTCCACTAATATTTGAAATATTTTTACCACTGGCTTTAATTGTAATACTTTCACTTAAATTTTTAGAATCTTTAAAATAATTTAAAATAGAATTTTTTATATAGAAAGATTCTACTAATTGTCTATAAGCTGGATGAAAAGCTCCTGCAATTACTCCGTCATAATTTATATTTTCTGTTGGTTGTAGTCCCACTCTTATTACATTGATATCATTGAGATAATATATATGCATTATATCAGAAACATATTTTATAGATTTATCTAGCTCTAAAGATTTATATTTTCCAAATTTATAATCACTATATAATTTTGTATCTTCAATAACTAGTGTTGGATAAACTCTAACACAAAAGGGGTTAAGTTTAACAAATTCTTTAGCAGTAAATTTAGATTTTTCTAAAGAATCTCCAGGCAGACCTATCATTTGCTGTAGGCCCAGTTTAAATCCATATTCTTTTATTAGTTCTGAAGCTTTATAAACTGACTTAACGCTGTGACCTCTATTAGATAACTTTAAAACTTCTTCGTCCAAGCTTTGAACACCAAGTTCTATTATATCTACTTCGTAATTTTTTAAATTAGTTAGGATTTTATCATCAATGGCATCAGGTCTAGTTGATAATCTAATTGAATCAATTTTATTATCTTTTTTAAATTTATAAGCGACCTTTAAGAATTCTTTTTGTTCTTTTAATGGAATAGCAGTAAAACTTCCTCCATAAAATGCTACTTCAATATTATCTTTCCTCTTAAAATAAGAAAGATATTCCAAAATAGTTCTTTCCACATCACTATCTGAAATATCTGTAGACATACCTGTAATTTTTCTTTGATTGCAAAAGACACAATCATTGGGACATCCATAATGAGGAATAAAAATTGGTATAATATTTCTCTTAGCCAAAATCTTTCCCCTTTCGAGAAAAGGCATCTCGCGCAGCATCTTGTTGCGAACTTTTTTTAGTTCTACCTTTTCCAAAACCCACAACTTCGCCTTCTAATAATAATTCTGTATAAAAAACTTTGTCGTTATCAGGTCCTTCCTCTTTTACTAATTTATATTCTGATTTAAGGCCCTTCTTTTGAGCTTGTTCTTGAAATTTGGTTTTAAAATCTATGTTAAAGCTCTTAAAATTATCTTCTTTTAAAAATTTATCAAATAATTTCAAAATAATATTCTTTATTGTATCAAAGTTTGAGTCAAGATAGATAGCACCTATTAGAGATTCCAATGCATCTGCTAATGTAGATTCCCTATTTCTACCGCCGTTTTTTATCTCACCTTTACCAAATCTCAATAATTCTCCAAGCTTTAATTTTTTTGAAAGCACATATAAAACTTTTTCGTTAACTGATTCAGCCCTCATCTTACTTAAAGATCCTTCTAAATCTTTTGGATATTTCTTATAGAAATATTCACCAATAACTAGGTTTAGAACAGCATCTCCAAGAAATTCAAGTCTTTCATTACTTTCATAAGCTTTCATTTTATTTTCGTTAACAAAGGAGCTATGAGTTAAAGCTTCAATTAAAATTTCTTTATTTTTAAATATATATCCTAATTTTTCTTCAATACTGTTTATATTAATCTCCATGAGATTATTCCAACTCTTCTAAATAATCGACAACGTCTCCAATAGTTTGAAGTTTTTCTAAATCTTCTTCTGGAACTTCTGTATCAAATTCTTCTTCAATAGTCATAATTAATTCTACTATTTCAATTGAGTCAGCATTTAAATCATCTTGAAAAGACATATTTTCATCAAGTTCATCAACATCTAAATTAAATTGTTCAGCTATAATATTTAAAATTTTATCTTTCATTCTTAAGCCTCCATATTTTCTTTAATTTTATTAATTACCTTAGATTCATGTATATTTATTGCATACTTTGCAGCATTTTTTATAGCATTTCTATTTGAATTTCCATGAGCTTTGATAATATTGCCATCTATTCCTAATAAAATAGTTCCTCCAACTTCTGTGGAGTCTAGATTTTTGAATTTCATCATTAAATACTTAGAAATATTTTCTTTTGTTCCATTATCCAAAGGTGATTCTTTAATAGTTCCAAATAATTTTTTAGAAATAAATTCAACTACACCTTCAATTGATTTTAGCAGAATGTTTCCATCGAAACCATCACATACTACTAAGTCAAAATCATTGTTTGTTACATCTCTAGCTTCAATGTTACCACCAAAATTTTCAAAAGATTCTTTTAAAAGTGCATAAGTACTTTTTGTAAGCTCATTTCCTTTGCCTTCTTCAACACCTACATTTAAAAGACCAATTTTTGGGTTTTTAATTTTATAATATTCTTTTAAAAATGTTTCTCCAAGAAGTGCAAACTCTTTAAGAAGTTCAGGGTCAGTGTCCATATTTGCGCCAGAATCAATTATCATCGTACTAGTTTGAAGTCCAGGTATAACTGTTGGTAGAACAGCTCTTTTTACGCCCTTAATTCTACCTACTATAAAAATTCCGCCTGCTAATAATGCTCCAGTACTTCCTGCAGAAATGAAAGCTGCATCCTTTTCTTCTTTTAAAAGCTTTAATCCTTTTACAATGGAAGAATCCTTTTTCCTTCTAAGTGCAAAAGCTGGTTCCTCAGTATTTTCTATGTTTTCTTCAGCGTTTAAAATTGAAATTTTTTCTTTATCATATTCAATATCTTTAAGTATCTCGTTAATAAGGTTTTCTCTTCCAACGAGAACTACCTCAACATTATATTCTTTAGAAGCATCAATAGCTCCAAAAATTATTTCAGATTTGTTGTCTCCGCCATTTATATCAAAAATTAATTTCATTAGCTCCTCCTACAGTATTTTTAATATATATCATTGTAGAAAAAAAATCAATATTTTATGTATTAAAAAAGTGTAGGACTGATGCCCTACACTTTTATTTATAATTATTCAGCAAGATTTAAATAGTTTTGATATCTAGCTTTTGCGTTTTCTTCTGCTGCTTCGTATAATCTTTCAGCTCTTTCAGGGAATAATTTCTTAAGGGAAGTATATCTAACTTCTCCATCAAGGAATTCTCTGTAAGGCTTAGTTGGTTCTTTAGAATCAAGTACGAATGGATTCTTTCCTTCAGCTTCAAGTTCAGGGTTAAATCTGTATAGGTGCCAGTAACCAGTTTCAACTGCTTTCTTTTCTTCTTCAATAGAGAAGCCCATACCTACTCTGATTCCGTGGTTGATACATGGTGCGTAAGCAATAATTAATGATGGTCCATTATAAGCTTCAGCTTCTTTAATTGCTTTGTACGCTTGATTCTTGTCAGCTCCAAGAGCGATTTGAGCAACATATACATATCCATAAGTTGTTGCCATTAGACCAAGGTCTTTTTTCTTAGTTACTTTTCCAGATGCAGCAAATTGTGCAATTGCAGCAGTTGGAGTAGCCTTAGAAGCTTGTCCACCAGTATTTGAATAAACTTCTGTGTCAAGTACAAGAACGTTAATGTCTTCACCAGATGCTAGAACATGGTCAAGTCCACCGTATCCAATGTCGTATGCCCAACCATCTCCACCGATAATCCATTGACTCTTCTTAATTAAGAAGAGTTCTAATCCTTGAAGTTCGCCTATAATTTCATCAGCTTTTTCATCATTATATTTTTTATCTAATAATTTAAGAACTGCAGCACTAGATTTTTTAGATGCTTTAGCATCATCTTTGCCTTCAATCCACTCTTTGAAAGTAGCATTTGCTTCTTCATCAACATTAAGTTCAATGAATTCTTCCATTAGAGTTTGAATTCTATCTCTTGATTGAATTTGAGAAATTGCCATACCGAATCCATATTCAGCATTGTCTTCGAATAGTGAGTTAGCCCAAGATGGTCCGTTACCACATTCATCTTTACAATATGGCATAGATGGAGCGGATCCTCCCCAAATTGAAGTACATCCAGTAGCATTTGCAATACTCATTCTATCTCCAAATAATTGTGTAACAAGTTTTACATATGGAGTTTCACCACAACCTGCACAAGCTCCTGAGAATTCAAGATATGGAGTTTGGAATTGAGTATTTTTGAAGTTATTTGGTTCAATTTCTTCTTCTTTAGATTTAACATATTCAGAAGCATATTCCCAGTTTGCAGCTTGTTTATCAAGTTCTTCTTCGTAAGGAGTCATTACAAGAGCTTTTTCCTTTGCTGGACAAACTTGAGCACAGTTTCCACAACCAGTACAATCTAGTGGTGAAATTTGCATTCTGTATTCGTATTTATCGATTCCCTTACCTCTTGCTTTAATAGTTTCAAATGATTCAGGAGCATTTGATTTTTCTTCTTCATCAAGTAAGAAAGGTCTAATAACAGCGTGAGGACAAACTAATGAACATTGGTTACATTGGATACAATTTTCGTGTTTCCAGTGAGGCACATTAACTGCAATACCTCTCTTTTCGTAACGGCTTGTTCCTGATGGGAATGTACCGTCAGTCATGTTCATCTTAACAATAGTTGATACAGGAATATCATTACCTTCTTGTCTATTTACAGGAATTAGAATATTGTTAATAAATTCTGGAGCTCCTTCAATACCGAAGTTTTTGTCTTCGCTACAGTTTTTCCAAGAATCTTTAACTTCAACTTTAACAAGAGCGCCAATTCCTTGATCAACAGCTTTGTAGTTCATTTGAACTATGTCATCACCCTTAGCGCCGTAATCTTTAACAATAGCTTCTTTTAGAAGTTTAACAGCTTGATCAATAGGAAGAACTTGAGATAGGTTAAAGAATGCAGCTTGCATTACCATATTTGTTCTTCCACCAAGTCCAACTTCTGCTGCTATTTTAGTTGCGTTAATTGTGTAAAATTCAATTTCATTTTCAGCTATATATTTTTTCATATAATCAGGTAGATGAGTATCTAATTCTTCTTCAGACCAAGTAGTATTTAGTAAGAATTTTCCACCTTTCTTAAGTCCTCTTAATAGGTCATAAGAGTAAACATAAGATTGTTTAGAACATGAAATAAAATCAGTTTCAGTTAATAGATAAGTTGAAGTGATTTTATTGTGTCCAAATCTAAGGTGAGACATAGTAACTCCACCAGATTTTTTAGAGTCATAGTCAAAATATCCTTGAGCATACATATCAGTGTTATCACCAATAATTTTGATAGCAGATTTGTTAGCACCAACAGTACCATCTGATCCGAATCCCCAGAATTTACATCTAATAGTTCCTTCTGGTTCAGTTGTAATATGTTTTTTAATTGGAAGTGATTTGTTAGTTACATCATCTACAATACCAATTGTAAAGTCGTTCTTTGGATTTTCTTCTTTAAGGTTATCAAATACTGAAAGAATATCAGTTGGGTTAGTGTCTTTAGAACCAAGTCCATAAATACCACCAACGATTAGAGGTCTATTATCAGATTCATAGAAAGCATCTCTAACATCAAGATATAATGGTTGTCCAACTGCGCCTTTTTCTTTTGTTCTGTCAAGAACAGCAATTCTTTCTACAGTTTCAGGAACAGCTTCCATTAAGTGTTTAATTGAAAAAGGTCTGTATAGGTGAACTTTAATTAAACCAACTTTTTCGCCATTATCATTTAAATAATCTACAACTTCTTCAATAGTTTCAGTTACTGATCCCATTGCAACGATGATATCAGTTGCATTTTCATCACCGTAGTAATTAAATAGACTATATTTTCTTCCTGTTAATTCAGAAATTTGGTTCATATAATCTTCAGTAACATCAACAATATTAGTGTAATATTTATTTGAAGCTTCTACTCCTTGGAAGTAGATGTCAGGGTTTTGAGCAGTACCTCTAATTTCAGGAGAATTTGGATTTAGAGCTCTTTGTCTAAATTCTTTTAAAGCTTCCTTATCTACCATTTTTGCTAGATCATCATAATTAAGTACTTCGATTTTTTGAACTTCGTGAGATGTTCTAAAACCGTCAAAGAAATGAACGAAAGGAACTCTTCCTTTAATTGCAGCTAAGTGTGCAACACCAGCTAAGTCCATAGCTTCTTGGACTGATCCTGATGCTAAAAGTGCAAATCCAGTTGCTCTAGCAGCCATAACATCTTGGTGATCTCCAAAGATTGATAGAGCGTGAGATGCAAGTGCTCTTGCAGCTACGTGGAAAACTCCTGGTAATAACTCACCAGCAATCTTATACATGTTAGGTAACATAAGAAGTAGACCTTGAGACGCTGTATAAGTTGAAGTAAGTGAACCTGCTTGAAGTGCTCCGTGAACTGCTCCTGCAGCACCTGCTTCAGATTGTAATTCCTTAACCATTACTTCTTGTCCGAAAATATTTTTTCTTCCATGAGAAGCCCAAGCATCAATATGCTCAGCCATTGGTGAGGAAGGTGTTATTGGATAAATACAAGAAACGTCGGAAAAAGCATAAGCGACATGAGCTGCAGCTTCATTTCCGTCCATTGTCTTAAATGTTTTTGTCATTTTTGCCTCCTAATTATTAATATTATAAATATAAAATAACCATACTATGAATATTATAGAACTTAATATAAAAAATATCAATAATTTTATTAAATTTAGAACCCGTGAGAATTGAAATCACCTAACTTTGGAAGATGTTTCACAATGTGAAATGTAAAGTTTGTAAATTAATTATTTTAATAATTATTACTAAAATTAAATAAGAGTGATTAAAAATCACCCTTATATTATCTCTTTCTGTATTTAATTATTCTTTCATTTAATTCAACTGCTGGGTTATAACCCAGTTCTTTTTGTTTGTAATTTTTTGTCGCTACTTCAATAATAAGCGCTGTATGTCTCCCCGGTTTTACAGGAATATTATATTTTACAATGTCCATCCCAAGAATATTTTCATAATTATAATCAAGACCTAATCTATCGTATTCTTTAGATTCGTCCCAGTCTTCTAAGTTCATAACAAGTTCAATAGATTTTTCCTCCATAACAAAGGCTACACCATACATCTTTTGAATATCAATTATTCCAACTCCCCTTATTTCCATAAAATATTTAGTGATTTCAGGGGATTTTCCAATTAATTTTTTATCTATATTTTTAATTATAACTGAATCATCTGAGACAAGTCTTGCTCCATTACTTATTAAATCAAGTGCTGTTTCACTTTTACCTATTCCACTTCTGCCTGTAATTAAAACACCGACTCCGTAAATATCTAAAAGTACACCATGCATTCTCATAGTAGGAGCAAGTGCTTCGTCTATTGTAGAAATAATCTTACTTGAAATTTTTGATGTCGTATCATGACTTCTCAATATTGTAACATCATGTTTTATTGCCAATTCTTTTGCTTCATCAAAAATTGCTTTAGATCTTGAAAAAACAACGCAGGGAATGTCACATTGGAAGAGTTTTTCAAGAGAATGAAATCTTTCTTCTCCATATAGAGAATCTATATAATGCCATTCTTGTGTGCCAATTAATTGAATTCTTTTATTTACAAATTTAGAATAATATCCACACAATTGGAGTCCTGGTCTATTAATATCAGAACTTGAAATCAATATTTCATCGAAATCTGAAGATTTGTGAATTATTTCAAGCTCGTGTTTTTCTACAATTTCTTTTAATTTTATTGACATATACTACCTCTTTTATGATTTAACTCTGAAATGATTATATAGTGACTCAGCACTTCTTTTATCCATGGAATCAACTTCTAGAAGTTCTTCTACTGATGCATTTTTTATTTTCTCGATTGATTTGAAGTGTTTTAATAATTTATTTTTTCTTGTTGGACCGATTCCTTTAATATCATCTAATTCAGATTTAAACATTGTTTTAGATCTTAAACTTCTGTGATAATTAATAGCAAATCTATGAGCTTCTTCTTGAATTCTATAAATCATTTTATAAGCTCTTGAATTTAATTCAATATTAAACTCTTCATTGTTATAAATTATTCCTCTAGTTGTATGAAAATCGTCTTTTACAAGTCCACTTATAGGAATATTAATATTTAATTCGGCTAAAACTTCTCTTGCAGCATTGACTTGTCCCTTTCCCCCATCCATCATAATTAAATCAGGGAAATTTGAAAAAGATGTCTTCTTACTTTTTTTCTTTTCATCGACACCTCTTTTAAATCTACGCCTTAAAACTTCTTTTAAACTTGAATAATCATCAGGGCCCACAACGGTTTTTATTCTAAATTTTCTGTAGTCACTTTTTTTAGAATCTCCATTTTCAAATACTACCATTGACCCAACTGACTCTACTCCAGAAATATTAGAAATATCATAAGCTTCTATTCTAATTGGAGTTTCATCAAGTCCTATTAAATCTCTAATATCCTCAAGTGCCCTTTTATTAGATTCAGCTCTTTTCTTATATTTATCTCCATATTTTTCAATCATATCAAGAGCATTTCTTTTAACCATCCTGATTAGTTCTTTTTTGTTACCCTTTATTGGAGTTGTAATAGTAACTTTACCTTCTCTTTTAGAACTCAACCAGTCTTCTAATAAGGAAACATCAACTGGTTCCTCTTCTATAATAATTTCTTTAGGTATATAGCTTGCACCAATATAAAATTGTTTTATAAAAGAGGCAAAAATTTCTGAATAAGATTCATTAAAATAATCTCTAATCATATAGTGTTCTCTACCGACAATTTTTCCGTTTCTAAAGAAAAATATTTGAATAAGAACTTCATCTATTCCCTTTGCAAGTGCAATAATGTCTTTATCATCTCGTGCTTGAGGATCAGAGATTAGTTGTCTTTCTTTTAAATACTCGAGATTTTTAATTCTATCACGAAAATCTGCTGCATTCTCAAAATCAAGTCGTTCTGAATATTCATACATTTTCTTTTCTAATTTATCTAATAGTTTTGTATTAGAACTTCTTAGAAAATCAAGTACATCATCAACCATTTCATTGTATTTTTCTTCATCAACATTTCCAATACAAGGACCTATACATTTTCCAATATGGTAGTTAAGACAGGGTCTGTAATTTTTTTCTTCGACCTTTTCTAAATTTAAATTACAAGTTCTCAAAGGATAAAGTCTATTAAAAGTTTCTATAGAATCATTTACTGCAAAAACATCTGGATAAGGTCCAAAATATTTTGCTCCATCCTTTAAAATTCTTCTAGTTTTCATAACTCTTGGAAATCTTTCATTTGTAATTTTGATGTAGGGATATTGTTTGTCGTCTCTGAGAAGAATATTATATTTAGGGAGATTATCTTTAATTAAATTTGATTCTAAAACAAGGGATTCAACTTCGTTTTCAACTATAATATATTCAAAGTCATGAATTTTTGAAACCATGCTGGCTACTTTTTTTGAACTTTTGCCATAAGAACCAAAATACTGTCTTACTCTTTTTCTAAGAGATTTGGCTTTGCCAACATAAATTATTTCATCTAATTCATTTTTCATAATATAAACTCCCGGTTTATCCGGAAGTTTATCAAGCCTTTCTCTTAAATCTATCAATTATTTTTCAACCTTTCTAGTTGTTTCCTTTAAATATTCTAAAATATCCGCTTCAAGATAAGGACTAAGTTTTTCGTAAACCTCTTTGTGATAAGTATTTAATACCTCAACCTGTCTATCTGAAAGTAAATTTATATCGATTGCCTTTAGTTCAAGTGGACAAAAGCTAATAGTTTTAAATTTATTGAAAACTGAATCTACAGTTTCACAATCAGGAACAACTCTTAATATATTTTCAATCCTAATTCCATGTTTATTTTCTTTATAAACTCCAGGTTCATTGGAAACAATCATATTTAATTTCATTCTAACTGCAGGAACTGATGGAGAAATTCTGTGTGGGCCTTCATGAACTGAGAGCACAAACCCAATTCCATGGCCGGTACCACATTTATAATCTTGTCTATCTTGCCACATTGAGTATCTTGCAATTCCATCTAGAGCTATATCATAAGTTCCTTCTAAGAAAACACAATCCATTAAGTTTAAATGAGATTTTAAAGTCATTGTGTAATCGTGAATTTCTTCTTTGGTTAATTCTCCCATTGCAATTGTTCTTGTAATATCTGTTGTTCCAGAATAATATTGTCCACCAGAATCAACAAGATAAAAACCCTTTGGCTTAATCATTGATTGATTATCTTTACTTGCAGAATAATGCATCATAGCTGCATTAGCACCATAAGCAGAAATTGTATTAAAAGAATTTGATATATAAAGTGAATCTTCTGCTCTAAAACTATCAAGTTTCATGGCAGCGTCATATTCTCCAATTGCTACTTTTTTAATTTCTTCTTTAAGCCAGTAGATATATTTAAATAAAGCGACTCCATCTCTTATATATGTGTCTTCAAGATTTTTTATTTCTACATCATTTTTGATAGCTTTTAAATCTTCTGAAATATTGTTACCAAAAATAATTTCATTATTTTCAGATATACTTTGATAAATTCTCTCGTTAATTGATTTATCATCTACATATATTTTTTGATTTTTATAACTTTTTAAATAATCATAAAATTCAGAGTAATCTTTTATTTCTGCTACTTTATTAATTACATTAGAAATATTTGAAACTTTCTCTTTATCTACAAATAGAATTACTTTATCATCTTCTATGATTAAAAATGAAATAACAACAGGTGTGTTTTCAATGTCATTACCTCTAATATTAAGTATCCATGAATTGTCAACAAGTGAAGAAATTATAGTCATGTTTGCATTTTTTTCTTTGTAGCCTTTCCTAACTTCTTCAATTTTTTCTAAAGCACTTTTCCCAGCATATTTTATATCTAATATAAAGGCATCATCTTTTGGAAGAGGATATCTATTATTCCATAAATCACAAGTTAAGTCTATATCAATAATATTTATGTTTTTAGGAATCAATTTATTTTTAAGACTTAAATAATTTGAATGAGAAAAATATTCTGCATTAAGACCAATTGTCATTTTCTCTTTTATATTTTCTTTAATCCACTCATCATAATTTAAAACTCCAGATAAGCCTTGCTTTTGAAGTTCAAATCCATAGTCTTTAATTTGATTTGCAGCTTGAATAAAGTATCTTCCATCTGTCCAAAGATATGCTTTATCTTTTGTTATGACAGCAGTGCCTTGTGAACCTGTAAATCCAGTTACAAATTCTCTTTCTTTATAATAATCAGGAAGATATTCTGAACCATGTGGATCATTAGTTGGAATTATATAAAAATCTATATTATTTTCTAACATTTTATTTCGAATATCATTTAAAATCACATTATCACATCCTATAAGATATATTATCACAAGTTAAAAAATGAGCAAATAAAAAAAGTTCGGCATATAACCGAACTCAGACTGTTTACAACCTCAGTTTAGAAATTAACCGAACCCTTTCATTTAATTTTCTTACTCACAAGATAAATTGCTTCAAGACTTATTACCTTTTCATCATTTTGATTTGTACTTTCAAAGTAAAGTCTAACAGAACCCACAGGCTTATCTTGAGATGGGCTGACTTCTAAAATTTTGACCTTAGATTTTAAAACATCTCCTGCAAAAACTGGTTTATGCCATCTTAAATTATCAAGACCAATACCAGCAATTACTCCTTCACTATCAATTTTTGTGTTTACCCACTTGCTCCACGTAAACACTAATGTGAAAAAACCTGATGCAAAAATTTTATTAAATCTCGATTCCTTTCCACCTTCTTCATCGATGTGAAATGGTCTGTTGTCATAAACTTTTGCAAAATTTATCATTTCTTCTTCGTTAACTTCGTGAGGCTCTATAAAATATTCTTTTCCAACTTCATAATCTTCTAAATACATGATATCACCCCTGTAGAGTTATATATCCTAATAATTATATATTAAACATTAGAAGATAATTGTAATTTTAAATAAGTCCCCGTCAATGTCAATATTAAAGCTTGCTCCATGAGCTTTTACAAAAGAAGATGCAATTGAAAGTCCAAGACCTGATCCTGATGTTGTTCTAGATTTTTCTCCACGAGTAAATCTTTCTATTAATTCATCTGGTGTAATATCAAGTGGATATTTAGAAATATTTTTTATAGTAAGTTTAACTTCATTATTGTTTTCAAGTTCTAAGTAAACTCTTGAGTTTTCTAAAGCATATTTTGATATATTTGAAAATAAATTATCTAAAACTCTAGACATTTTTTGCCCATCAATATTTAAGATTACTTTTTCTTCTGGTAGCTTAGAAATTATTTCTATATTCTTTTCAGATATTTTATCTTCCCATTCACCTATTGATTGAGCAATTAATGATTTAAAATCTAAATTTTCTCTCTGTAGTTCAATATTATTTGAACTTGCCTTAGACACTTCAAATAAGTCTTCGATTAAAACTTTAAGTTTATTAGACTTTTCATTGATAATTTTAGAATATTCCTTTATTTCTTCTTGGCTATTTCCCTCTTTATTTAATAAATCTGAATAATTAATAATTGATGTAAGTGGAGTTTTTAAATCATGGCTTACATTAGTTATAAGTTCTGTTTTTAGCCTTTCTGATTTAAGAGCATCTTCAACTGCTATATCTAAGTTAGAACTTATATTGTTAAAGTTTTCAATTATTCCGCTGTAGATTCCATTATTATTTTCTATTTTGTTTTTATAATCTCCAGCAACAATTTTATTGGATTCTTTGTTAATTCTTGCAACTTCATTTATATTTGAAATTAAAACGAAGTATAAAGAAGCTCCAATGATTAAAATTATCGCCAAAGCAAGAGGATTAGTTTGCATAATTAGAAGTAAAAATAATACAACTAAAATGATAACAGAGAAAATTATTGTGAATTTAATTTTATAGTTATTAAATTTCTCAGTGTTTAAATCGGACATTTCTCCAATAATTTTTCTAAAAATTCTACAGATGATTGAATTTTCTAATAATAAATTTCCAGAATTTTTACTAAAGACACTTTTTAAATTAATTGTTAAGTGTAAACCTGTTAAAGTAACTAAGAAACAACCTATAAAGAACAATAGATAATATATTTCTAGACTATTATATATAAAATATAAACTAGTTGTACCTATACCTAAGAAAAATAACATAAAGAATAATATTCCAACTATTTCTATTGGTATAGAAAATATTGCCCTAAGCTTATCAGAATTCTTAATCTTATTAATATTTAGAATAAGACCTACTACAAATGATAAAACTAGTGAAGTAAATACTGAAGTTCCTCCTGAGATATAAATATTATCTATCATTGAATCTATTTCAATATTTTTAAAAACTGGATCATCTAAATTACCATAATATGCAAATTTTAAATTTTTTATATTTTTGTCCATTAGATAATTGTTATAATATTCTAAGATTTCTTTTTTAAATTTATCTATTAGAAATGAATAATTACTGTTGTCAAATCTTTTACTTCTACTTATTTTATCAAATTGTACTTTCTTTCCATCAAATGTACCAGAAATAAAGAAATCTTTTCCTTTAGTATCTAATTGAAGTGGCTCAAATTCGGGTTCAACAATATCATTAGAAATGTAAAATGTACCAAATTCTCCCTTAATATAAGGTATGTTCAAATCCTCTTCATACATATAGTCTTTTGGATTAAGTCCTTTATCCTCCAAACTTTTCTTTTGTTCAAATTTCTTTATAATTTCAGAATCTTCTACGACATCTCCATTTGGATAATAATATTTTAACTTATATGACTTTACAGCATATTTGAAGTGATATTCACTGTCATAGTTTCCTCCATAAAGAGAATTTCTAACTGTACTTGAAATCTTATCATAGCTAAATTGTTTTAAATTTCTTCCTCTATTTAATTCATGCGTATATAAATTACCAATTACTAGAGAAATAGCAGATATAATTAAAATTAAAATAATAAAGCTACTTAATTTATATTTATCCTTATTCATTTTCTACCTCCATCTTCAAACTTGTATCCCAAGCCCCACTGAACTTTCAAATACATTGGTTTTTTTGGATTTACTTCTATTTTTTCTCTAATTCTCCTTATATGAACTGTGACAGTTTTAGCTTCAATGGCGGGCTCATTCCACACATTTTCATATATTTCTTCAATAGAGAAAATACGATTTGGATTATTCATGAGAAGTTCTAAAATTTTAAATTCAATTGATGTTAATGTAACGGGATTATCATCTACGAAAACTATTTTTTGATTTAAATCTAATTTAATTCCGCCAATTTCAATAAAATTAGAATCATCTTTTCTTGAATCATAGGAATAAAATCTTCTTAAATTACTTTTTACTCTTGCTATAAGTTCAAGAGGATTAAAAGGTTTTTGGATATAATCATCGGCGCCAATATTTAGTCCAAAAATTTTATCTGTGTCTTCTGATTTTGCTGATAAAATTAAAATTGGTACTACAGATATTTCTCTTAACTTGATAATAGCCTCTTCCCCAGAAAGTTTCGGCATCATAAGATCCATAATTATTAAATCAATTTTTTCTTTTTCAAAAATTTCTAAAGCTTCAAGTCCATCATAAGCATAAAAAATATTATAATTTTCATTTTTTAAATAAATTCCAATAGATTTAGATATGTCCTTGTCATCTTCTGCAATTAATATATTAAAATTTCTCATGTCTTCCTCCTTGAATTTATAATAACAAACACAAATTACAAAAAATCTTCTTAATTATTAAGAAATTCTTAAATTTACACACAAACTATAGATTATTGCTATTATTTACAGTCTGTGTGTATTAAATTAAGATTCTAGCAATATTAATTGCAATTATTGATAGAAATAAACTTAAAACTGCATAAAATATAGAATAAAAATTTTCTCCAGCATTTGACAGATTATATATCTCAAAAGTAAATGTTGAAAATGTAGTAAAACCACCACAAAATCCAACTTTTAAAAATACTAATAACTTTTCATTTATATTTTTTTCTTCGGCATAAAATGATATAAATGCGATTATAAAAGCTCCCGTTACATTAATTAAAAGCGTTGAAAGTGGAAAATTATTTTTAGTTTGAATAGTTTGACTAATAAAATATCTCAAAATGCTTCCAAGTGCTCCACCTAAAGCAACAAATATATACAATTTAAGTCCCCCTTTAATTGTTAATAAATTTCATATGTGTTAAAATACTTTATTATTTATATTATAAAGGAGTTATTGTGGAAAAGTATAATGGAATTAAATTAGAATATAATATTAATGATAATCCAAATTTTTTAAAATCGTCGCTACTTGGTTTTCAAAATATTTTAACTGCATTTAGTGGTATTATCGCAGTACCATTAAGCATTGCTGCTATTTCAGGCACAAATGTCGAAGAAACAGCACTGATGGTTTCAGCAGCTTTACTTGCTTCAGGTATTTGTTCATTTATTCAAACTAAAGGGATTGGTTTTGGAAAATATAAAATAGGAATAGGGCTTCCAACAATTATGGGAACTGATTTTGGTTTTGTGCCTCCAGCTAATGCAGTGATTAATACTATGGGCGGAGGACTTGCAGGGTATTTTGGTGCGACAATTATGGGGGCTTTTTTAGAATTTATTTTAAGCTTCTTTATAAAACCTCTTTTAAAATTTTTCCCAGACATTGTAACATCAACTGTAATAACATTAATTGGAATTACAATGATGCCTGTTGCCTTTGATTGGGTTGGAGGTGGAGCAACTGCAGAAAATTTTGGTGACCCACTTTATATTGCCATTGCAACCTTTACTTTTCTTTTAATAATTTTTATAAATCATTACGGACGAGGATTTATTACAACTGCCTCAGTTTTTATAGCAATGATTGTTGCATATATTATATGCATTCCACTTAATCTTGTAGATTTTTCTAAAATTATAGAAGCACCTTGGATTGCACTACCACAAATTTTACCCTTTGGTATTACATTTGATATAAAATTTTTAATGCCTTTTATAGCAGGCTATTTAGTGACAATAATTGAAACTGTCGGAGTGATGAAAACTTTAGGATCAGTTTGTGAGGTTGAACTTAGCGATAGCGATATTGCAAATGGAGTTAGAGCAGATGCTGTGGGTTCTATGATTTCTCCTCTTTTTGGATCAGGAGCCGCTCAAAGTTTTAGTCAAAATGTTGGACTAATTCCTTTAACAAAATGTGCATCAAGAAAAGTTGCACTCTTTTCTTCGGCAATTTTAATTCTAATGAGTTTTTGTCCAAAATTTGCAATGCTAGTTTCTATTATGCCCACACCAATTTTAGGAGGTGCAGGAATACTTATGTTTGGAACAATTATCGCTGCAGGTATTCAATCATTAAGTAGAACGAGATTTACCACAAAAAACATTATGATAATAGCATCTAGTATTGGAGTTGGGATTGGAATTACAATTAGACCAGATATTGTTTCAGGACTTCCAACTATTATCTCTTCCCTGTTTTCTTCTGGCATTTCAGGTGGGACAATAGTTGCTGTTCTTTTAAATATTTTATTAATAGACAAAAAATATTAAATTTGGAGCTTAGGCTCCTTTTTTATTTTTCAAAAAATTCTCATGTGATATAATATTAATATTACACAAAAGAATGAAGGTATAAAAATGGATTTTTTAAGAAGACCTGCTTGGATTGAAATTAATCTCGATAACTTTATACATAATATTAAAGAGATTAAAAATAAAATCAGCGAAGATGTTCAAATTATGAGTATAGTAAAAAGTGATGGTTATAGATTAGGTGCAATTCCTTTTGTTCGAGAATCAAGAGAACTTGGAGTGAAATACTACGGAGTTGCAACATTGTCTGAAGCTTTAGCTCTTAGAAAAGAATTTGAAGATGTTGAAATTTTAATCTTGGGATATACTCCCGATTATCTTTTTAAATCAGCAATAGAAAATAATATAATCCTTTCCCTTTCAAGCTTAGAAAATGGTTTAAAGCTAAATGAAAAAGCAAAAGAATTAAATAAAACTACTAAAGTTCATATTGCTTTTGACAGTGGCATGTCTAGAATTGGATTTCTAGCAGATGAAGAACACTTAGACGAGGTTGAAAAAATTTATAATCTATCTAATCTTAATGTAGAAGGAATATTTTCACATTTTGCAGCTTGCGAAGGTGATCATGATTTTACAAAAAATCAATTTGATAAATTTTCTGATTTTCTAAAAAGACTTGAAAAAAGAGAAGTTATTTTTAAATACAAACACATAGCTAACTCTGCTTCAATTTTATTTTATAGAGAATATGATTTTAATATGGTAAGACCTGGAATTATTCAATACGGACTAACTGATGCAAAAGAATTGGCAGATTCATATAATTTAAAAGAAATATTTGAATTAAAAGCACAGATTGCTTCAATAAGAGAAGTTAAAAAAGGTGAAACTGTAGGATATGAAAGAAATTATACTTGTGATAAAGACACTAAAATAGTTACAATTCCACTTGGTTATGCCGATGCTTTTCCCAGAATTTTATCAGGTAAGATCGAAGTTTTAATAAATGGTGTTAGATGTCCTCAAGTTGGATTGATTTGTATGGATCAAATGATGGTTGATGCGACAGATGTTGAAGTTAAAATTGGAGATGAAGGCGTTTTAATTGGAAAACAAGGTGACGAAGAGATAAGAGTAAGAGATATTTGTAAATTCAGCGGAGACTGCGAAACATCTTTTATTACCCACTTTAATAGAAGACTTCCTAAACACTATTTTAAAAACAATAAATTAATAGATACAATTGATATAATTTAAAAAAACTGGTAGAGAAGTCACAGGCTTCTTACCAGTTTTTATTTATTCTTCTTCATTTTCACTATCTTCAGATTGTATTTCATTTAATACTTCTTCGTATTTCTTAAATACAACATCTTCTAATTCTTTTCTAGTCTCAGCATTAATTGGATGTGCAATATCTCTGTATTCACCGTTAGGAAGTTTTCTGCTAGGCATTGCTAAAAATAATGAATCATTACCTTCTATGATTTTTATATCATGAAGTGCAATTTCGTTGTCAAATGTTACAGATACAATTGCTTTTAATTTTCCGTCTGCGGGTATTTTTCTAATTCTTACATCAGTTATATTCATTTTGTGCACTCCCCTTCTTTTTATTAATTATAGCATAAAATCTTGATAAAATAAATTATATTTAAATATATTAATTAATCAAAATAGTTAAAAGTTTTTAATTTTTTTACTTTATTTCTCATATTATTAAAATCATGACTATTTGTGGTATAATTAAAAAGAATTGGAGGAAATAACTTTGTTTGAAATTAACATAGATAATAGCGATTATAAAAATATATTTTTTATTGGTATTGGCGGAATTAGTATGTCAGCACTTGCAGAATTAATGCTTGATAGAGGCTATAATGTTTTTGGAAGTGACAGAAGTCATACAATTAATACAGATAAATTAGAAAAAAACGGCGCAACAATTTATTATGAACATAAGAAAGAGCATATAAAAAATATGGATCTTGTTGTATTTACAGATGCAATTAGTTTTGACAATGAAGAATACATGCAAGCCGTTAAAGATAAAATTGATATTGTAGATAGGGCAACTTTTCTAGGCGCTGTAATGAAAAACTTTAATTCTTCTATAGCAGTTTCTGGAACTCATGGAAAGACTAGTACAACTTCTATGATTGCTGAAATTATTAAAGATTTAGATGTTAATCCTACAATTATGCTTGGAGGTCAACTAAAAGATATTGATGGCAATATTAGAATTGGTGGAGAAGATTTATTCTTAACAGAAGCCTGTGAATACAAGGCAAATATATTAAAATACTTCCCTACAACTGCAATTATTTTAAATATTGATGAAGATCACTTGGATTATTTTGACAATATTGATCACATTATTAAGACATTTAAAAGATATGTAGATAACTTAGATAGTGAAGCCATTGCAATTTTAAATGCCGATGATGAAAATGTTGAAAAACTTTATCCAATCGAAAATTGTAAAGTTATTACGTTTGGTATAAATAATGAAGCTGATGTAATGGCAAAAAATATTGATTACGATGAAAATGGATTTGCATCTTATGATTTGTATATTAATGGAGAAAAAATAAATCGTGTAAGTCTTTCAATTATGGGTAATCACAATGTATTAAATTCTCTTGCAGCTATTGCAGCTTCTCGTGTTAATGGAATTTCAATCGAAAATTGTATAAAGGGGCTAAAAGATTATAAAGGCGTTGAAAGAAGACTTGAAAATAAAGGAACATATGAAGGTGCTCAAATTGTAGATGATTATGCACATCATCCTACTGAAATAAAATCATCTATTCATGCTCTGAAGGTTTCATGTAAAGGAAAACTAATAACAGTTTTTCAACCTCATACATTTACTAGAACTAAACTTTTATTAGATGCATTTTCCAAGTCTTTTGATGAGTCTGATATAATTATTATTACTGATATTTATGCAGCTAGAGAAAAAGATTATGGTGATATTCATTCAAAAACTTTAAAAAATGCCATTGCGGAACACAGAGACAATGTTTATTATATTGCTGAGTTTGATGATATAATAGATTTTATAAAAAATAATATCGAGGAAGATGATATAGTTGTCACTATGGGTGCAGGCGATGTTTATAAAATTGGAGAAATTTTGTTAAAAGAAAAAGCGACTATTTAAAGCCCGCTTTCAGACTGATGACAAAGTAAAAACCCACTATAAAAGCTAACTCGTTAAGCTTTATAGTGGGTTTTCTATAATCTGATGCAATTATTAAAGTCGCTTTTTTATAATTTAAAATCTTTTCTCAAAGCAGCTCTACCAATTCCAACCATATCACATGATTTTTCATCTAGTAATTTTTGAGCTTCTTCTCTTGACTTAATTCCACCAGCCATTAAAACTTTTAAATTTGTTTCATCTTTAACTTTTTTAGCTTCAGATGTGAAATAACCAAGTTCATTTTCAGAATGTTTTAAGAATCCTGTTATTCCACCTGATATGTCAATGTAGTCGATGTATTTTTCAAGAATTTTAGAAGCCTTTACTGCATCTTCAATTACATTTCCACCTTCAACATAATCGCAAGCTCCAAGTCTAACAAAAACTGGGTAATCAGGCATTTCATTTTTTATTTTTTCTAAAATTTCTATTAAAAATCTAAGTCTATTTTCTAAACTTCCGCCGTATTCATCATTTCTTTTATTAGTAACTGGTGAGAAGAATTGATTTAAAAGATATCCATGAGCAGAGTGAATTTCCACAGCATCATATCCCATATTCTTAACCCTAATTGCAGATTGTAAAAACTTCTCTTCAAGTTCTTTTATATCTTCAACTGAAAGTTCTAATACTCCTTCTTCTTCTGAAGCTCCAAACTTAATTTCGCTTCCCTTTGAATTTCTACCACCATGGGCAATTTGCATTATTGCCTTAACTTCATGCTTTTGAATAACTTTTCTAATTTCAGTAAGAGTCTTTTCATCATAATTTTCATCAATAGACATTTGTTTTGGACTTGCTTTTCCCCTTACATCAACATAGGCATGCTCTAAAACTATTAGTCCAAACCCTTTATTTGCCATTTCCTCATAATAATCAATTAACGAAGGGTTTGGTATTCCATCGATTGAGTTTTCTTTTGCCATTGGTGGCAAATAAAAATTGTTTTTAAATTCCATATTACTCCTTATTGCTATTTATATTATTGTCATTTTTAGAATTTTTATTATTGTTTATATTATTATTAGAATTTTTATTGTTATTCCTTTCTGATTGTTCTTTATATTCAATTATTGATTCTTCAATTACATCTTTTTCAGAACTTGAATTATCTGCTTTTGAAATAATTTCAATTTCGCGAGTTTCGTCAATATAATTTACATTCATTCCAAGATTTTCTGCAACAAACCTAATAGGCACATAAGTCCTATCGCCTTTTATAATAGATGCTTGATCAATTTCTAGATTACTTTCATTGATTTTAATAATCTTAGAATCTATTGGAAGTTCAATAATATTTCCGTTGTAATTAATTGTCACAAGTCTTGAATCATTGTTCCAATTTACTTCTCCACCTATAGCTTCAATAATAAATCTAATTGGAACAAGTGTACGAGAGTTTGAAATAAATGGTTTTGCGTCCATTTTTTTTGCTTCTCCATTTATGCTGTAATTTACATCATTGACTTTCATTTTTATAAATTTAGAATTTTCGTCAAACAATCTTAATGTTGAAGTTTTTTCTCCAATTTTAGCTATAATCTTTGGATTTTCACCGTAGCTTATAATATTTATACTAGAATCACTTGGATTTATATTTGCATTAATATCTTCAAAAGAAATATTTATAATTTTTGGAGAAATATTTATTTTTCTTCCATTGAATTCTCCAATAGCTTTTAATTTAATGTTGCTTCCATTTTTAATAATTTGTGTGCTTGGAGTAATTTTAATATTATTATATGCTGAAGCATCAGCTACATTTATCTCTTTATTAAAACTTTCTCCCTTATCAGTAGTTACTGTAAGATTAAATTTACCAGGAGTTAGAGCGGTATAAAGAGTTCCATTTAAAATATTAGCTCCATTTGAATTTTCAGATAAACTGTAATTTCTATTTTTAATATCAATTGGATTTAAATATTCATCCCATGCGGACTTTAATTTATATTCTGAAGTTTCTCCAACTATAGTATTTAAATTACCTTCAACTTTTCCATTTACAATTACTCCAGTATTTTTAGTAGTATTAAAAACTCCAAGTCCATTAACTACTTTTCTCTCGCCTGCATTTTTTTCAGGATTAGTAACTCTTGTTCTATTTATATCTCCAAGATTTCTAACAGACATTGCAGTTGAGCCACCACCATCAAGGTTAAGAGCAATATCGCAACCTAAATCAAGCATAAATTGAGAAAGTTCTCTTAAACTCATACCTGATGATCTATTTGTCCTTCCTTCTGTAGTAACTATAAAAACTGTTTGCTTGTCTTTACTTACTCCAACAGCAGTTCTTGCTCTAACTCCACCAAGTGATGCAGTATCCTTGGTATAATTTTTTACTGCTCCATTTTGCACTAAAAGAGCGTGTCCACCAATCATCATCTTCCAATTTCTGTTTGGATTAATATTTGTTTCAATTTTTAACTTGTCTCCAACTTTCACATTTTGTTGGATAAATCTTTCGGACCCACCACTGACTTGAAGAACTTTCTTTCCTTCTGGGATTTTCATATCTATATTTTTTCTAAATTGGATTTGTTCAACAACATTGTCTTTAGAGAGTAAGACCTCTCCTGCTGTTTTATCTCCTCTGGATTTTGAAGACCAAAAAGAATCATACATCTGAATTTTAGATTCGTGAGAATATTCTTTTGATGGTTGATACCAATAATATGTCTTATTTAGTCCATCAATAGGATATGAATTGCCATTAGGTGCAGTAACTTTTCCTGCAAAATTTGTAATCTCAATATGAGCGTTGTTATTAGAGTCAATTCCAAAAGACCAAATATCAGTCAACACAGCTGGAGATGACTTTATCTCACCATTAATTACAGAAGCTCCCATTGGTGCACCTTGAAGATTCATAGTAAAGAAATCTCCATTAACTAGTGCTACTGCATTAGTTCTATTTGCCATTTGTGTGACTGTAGCTTTATTAGTGTAAGTACCCGCACCTGCAACTGTATTAATTTTAATATAAGGATTGTTTAAATCAACTTTAACTACATTAGCTTGTGCATTTTTAGATTTTTTCTCAACTGTGTATTTATATCTAACAACTCCAGGTGCAATTTCTTCTTGGAAAAGCAACTTATTTTCAGCAAATACATTTCCAACTAAAGTTATTAGAAAAACAAGAGAAAAAGCACATACTATTTTCTTTATTTTTTTATTCATAATTTCACCTACATTTCAAATATGAGTATAAATTAATTGCGTTAATTACTCAAAGAAAATATGCAATTGTAATAAAAATTTAATTAAAAAGACCCTAGTATAACTAGAGTCTAAAAAGATTATAATCCTAAAACTTCTTCAATATTTTTTGTAAGGTATTTCATATCTTCAATTGTATAATCTCCCATATGACCAACTCTAAAAGTTTTATTTATTAAGTCTCCATATCCATTGGAAATCATAATATCTCTTTCCATTAATTTATTATTTAAATCATTAAAATCAATATTATTTGTGTTATTTATAGCAGTAATAGTAGGAGATTGATATTTAGGATTGCCATAAACTGGGAAATATTTATTAGCCCATTGTTTGAAGTAGTCGCTCATTTCAAGATGTCTTTTATATCTATTTTCTACTCCCTCTTCATTTACTATATAGTCAAGTTGATAAGCTGCGCTAACCATATTTGAAATTGCAGGAGTTGAAGGATATTGGAAGTCATGATCTTTAATAAAATCGTATAGATTTACAAAGTCAAAATAATGCCCTCTATTTTCAACGGTCTTTGCTTTTTCATAGGCTTTATCTGAGATTGAAGCAAAGCTAAGTCCTGGAGTGAGGCCTAAACATTTTTGAGATGAAGTGATTACTATATCTATTCCATAATAATCTTGATTAATTGGAGTACCACCAGCCGAACTTACTGCATCAAGAGCCCAAATAATATCACTGTGTTGAGCAATAATATCTTTAAATTCATCTAAATCATTTTTGATACCTGTAGAAGTTTCATTGTGAGTAATTCCAACAAAATCGAAATCGTTTTTATTTAAAAGTTCCTTTAATTTATTTATATCAGTAGCTTCTCCACTTACAGATCTTAAAATATCAGTTTCAATGGAATTTTCAAGACCAAGTTTATACCATAACTCTCCAAAAGATCCTAAGCTACAAATTAGTGCTCTTTTTTTAGTACAAGATCTAATAGCACCTTCCATAAGTCCTGTACCTGAAGATGTAGAAGTTATAATAGTGTGCTCTGTGCCTAATATTTTTTGTATATTTATGCTAATAGTTTTTTGGATTTCAGAAGCTTGTGCAGATCTATGTCCAATAACCGGCTCTAAAAACTTTTCTAATACTTCTTTTCTAACAGAAACAGGTCCTGGTAAAAATAATTTCATCTTTTCCTCCTAATTTTATTTGAAAATAAAAATCATCTATATTTCTACTTAAAAATGATAATACAAAATTTTTATATAGTCAAATAAAAAACTCTGCATATGCAGAGCCTTTTTATGACTTGGGTTTTGCAAATATCATCTTCCCTGCGGAAGTTTGAAGTGCGCTTGTAACCACTACATCAATGCTATTACCTATTAAATTCTTTCCATTTTCAACTACAATCATTGTTCCGTCGTCTAGATATGCAAGACCTTGATTTTGTTCTTTACCTTCTTTAATAATATGGATGTGCATTTCTTCGCCAGGGAGATAAGCAGGTTTAACTGCATTGGCAAGCTCGTTAATGTTTAGCACATCGAGGTTTTGAACTCTTGCAACTTTATTTAAATTAAAGTCATTTGTTACAATTTTACCGCCAAGATCAAGTGTTAATTTAAGAAGCTTTGAATCAACTTCAGGTATTTCATCAATCATACCCTTGTAAATTACAACTTCAATATTATTAAGTTCTTGAATTTCAGCAACTGTATCAAGGCCTCTTCTTCCTCTATTTCTCTTTAAATTATCAGAAGAGTCTGCAATATGTTGAAGCTCCTCTAATACGAAAACTGGAACAATTAAGGGTCCTTCTATAAATCCACTTCTTGCAATGTCAAGTATTCTTCCATCAATAATAACTGAAGTGTCTAAAATTTTAGGGATTCCTGAATATTCTTTTGAAGGCTCCTTAATCTTAGGTGTTTTCTTAGATGATGATGAAGTAATTTCTCTAATTCTATCAGAAAGAGTTATCTTACTTGACATTCCAATTTTTAAACCTAAATATCCTAACATTCCATATAACAATATGGATATTACAGAACCCACATAAGGTATTGGAATTTTATAAATTGGTTGTGAAACTAAAAATGCTATTATAAGTCCAATTATAAGTCCAACTGCCCCTAATAATATTTCTGTTAATGATTTTGTTTGAATTTGTTTTTCCCATACAGATAAAAGTTCTTCCAAAGTTTTTAAAGCCTTTGGAGATAGTATAAAAAATATAAGTCCGAATAAAATAACAATTGCAGCAGAAACTGCAGTAACTATACTTTTATTTTCTATGGTTCTAACAAATTGGATTTCAGACAAAACATTTACAAGAAATAAACCAGCAAGTGCTCCAATTAAAGTAAATAATACTTTAAATATTCTGGACACTATTTTTCTATTCTTGCTAATAATAATCACTCCTTATCCAAATATTGCTTTGTCAATTAATTTAGTTATTTCTTCAACGTCTTTGTCATAAACCAATGCCATTTCTGAAACAATAATTTGTCTTGCTTCATTTAAAATTTTTCTTTCACCTGTAGAAAGAGATTTTTTTTGATCTAAATTCTCTAGACATTTAATAACTTCTGCAATCTCTATAAGATTTCCAGATTTTATTTTTTCAAGATTAAATCTATATCTTCTGTTCCAGTTCTTAGGAACTTCAATTTCTTCAAGTGAAGACAATTCTTCTAGTACACTGTCCATTGCATCAACATTAGAAATTTTACGCAAACCAACTTCTTCGGCATTTTTTATAGGAATCATTACCTTCATTTTATTTATAGGTAGTTTCATAATATAATATTTATGAATATTTCCTAATATTTCACGTTCTTCTATTGATACTATTGTACCCGCTCCATGCATTGGATATACAACTTTATCGCCAATGTCAAACATATTTTACCTCCTATTTCCCCACATAATAGTATATCAGAAAAATTCTATAAAGTAAAATATTTAACTATACCATATTTTATTAACTTATGCAAAAATATTTTAAAACTAAAATAATTTATTTTATTATAAAACTTTATTGTGATAATATCAAAGATAATTTGTGAAATTATTTCTAATATTTTTTACACTTCTATATTGGGGTATAAATCAGATGAGGTGAAGTTAATGAATAGCAATTTAAATATAAAAACTATATATCTTGCTGGAGGATGTTTTTGGGGAACTGAATATTATTTTCAAAACATTAAAGGAATTTTAAAGACCATAGTAGGATATGCAAATGGAAAGACTGAAGATACTAATTACGAGATTGTTGCTTCTACTGACCATTCAGAGACAGTTAAAATTTATTACGATTTTTCTGTGATTTCTCTAACAGAAATTCTACTCCATTTTTTTAGAATTATAGATCCTCACTCAGTTAATAGACAAGGAAATGATATAGGAAGACAATATAGAACTGGAATCTATTGGGAAAAAAATGATGAGAAGTCTAAAGAAATTGTTGAAGACTTTATAGAATATCAAGAAGAAAAAATTGGAAATATTGCAGTTGAAATCTCAGAAATAAAGAATTTTATAAAAGCCGAAGATTATCATCAAGATTATTTAGAAAAAAATCCAAATGGCTATTGTCATGTTAATTTAAATTTAATAGATGAGCCACTTATAGATGATGATAGAAAATTTATAGATTCAAATGAGAAAAAGAGAGAAATATTAAATGATATAAGTTACGATGTTATGGTTAATTCAGCAACTGAAAGACCTTTTACAAGTGAGCTAAACGATGAGTATAGAAAGGGAATTTATGTAGATAAACTTTCTAAAAAGCCTCTTTTTGTGTCAAGTGATAAATTTGATGCCGGTTGTGGTTGGCCATCATTTTCAAAGCCAATAATCTCAGATGATTTAGAAGAAGTTAATGATACTTCTTATGGAATGAGAAGAACTGAAGTTAGATCAATTTCTTCAGATTCTCACTTAGGTCATGTATTTCCAGATGGTCCAAGAGATAAAGGTGGACTTAGATATTGCATAAATGGAGCATCTCTAAAATTTATTCCCTATGAAGAAATGGATGAATATGGATACTCTGATTATAAAATTTTTGTAAAATAAAGAAAAAGCAGAAATTAATCTGCTTTTTTTATTTTGTCTAATATTATTTTTCTTATATCTTTTATTAAGTAAAGTGATCCGCACCAAAGTATTAAATCTTTTTCACTTGCAAGTTCAAAGGTTTTTGAAACTGCTTCTTCCCTATCTTTTATTGCATAAATGTTTTTATTAGAAAATTCTTTGAATTCCCTTTCTAAGTCTTTTAAATCAGTTTTTCTATAATTATCTATTTCAGTTATGACTATTTCATCTGCAATATTTTCAACTAGTTTTAAAATATGAGAATGATCCTTGTCTTTTAAAAGACTAAAACCTAGAATTAATTTATCATAATTAAATTTTTTAATATTTTCAACAAGTCTTTCAACTGAATCTAAGTTGTGAGAACCATCAACAAGAATTGTTGGATTTTTAGATAAACATTCTATTCTTCCAATATTTTTTGCATTTTCAAGTCCTTTTTTTATTAAATCTTCATCTAGATTTAATTCATCTTTTAAAAAATCAAGAATAGTTATAGCAAGAGATGCATTATATGCTTGATACTCTCCAACTAAATTAATTTTTAGATTTTTATGCTTTCTAAAATTAAAAACTGTTTCATTATCTCTAGATGAAATTATTTTAACTTCTTCAATTTTAAATTCATTGTAATTGGAATTTTTTTCTTTTGATATTTTCTTTAATGTATCACTGGCTTCTTTTTCTTGAGGGTAGCTAAAGACATTTGATTTTTCTTTTATTATTCCACCTTTTTCTTTTGCAATTTCATGTAAATTATTTCCTAAAATATTTACATGATCTAATGAAATATGGCAGAAAACTGGAATTGATTTTTCCATTACATTAGTTGAATCAACTCTTCCTCCCATTCCAACTTCAATAACTCCAAAATCAACCTTTTCTTTTGAAAAATAAATAAATGCTATCGATGTAATTATTTCGAATCCACTTACATAAATTTCTTTACTATCTAAGAATTCAACTTTCTCTCTAACTTCATTTGCAATTTTTGTAAAGTCATCTTCAGAAATATAATCTTCATTTATTTGGACTTGTTCTCTTATATTTGTAATATAAGGAGATGTAAATTTACCAACTTTTAAATTATTCGCAAGTAAAGCATTACTTAAAAAGCTTGCAGTTGATCCCTTGCCATTAGTTCCTGTTATGTGAATAACTTTATATTTATCTTGAGGCTTATCAAATAATTCTAAAAGCTTTTTTATATTGTCTGTTGTAAACTCACCAAGAGGAATATTTCTATTTTCAACCCATTTAACTGACTCTATATAGTTCATTTCTTACTCCTTTAAGTTATGTATAAACATATATTAACACTTACATAATTTTTAGTCATTAAATAATTTGCAAACTTTTAGATAAAGTAAAATTATTTTACTTTAAAAATACCTTATTAATTAATAAAAGGAAAGTATTCCATAAGAAAATGTGATATTATATTTTTATATACGTGGGAGGTTTTTTTATGAATCGCGAAATTAAATACAATGATGTTTTCATTATTGGTTTTGCACTTTTTGCTATGTTTTTTGGTGCAGGAAACTTGATTTTTCCACCATATTTGGGACTTATCACTGGTTCTAAATGGTGGGTTGGATTTTTAGGATTTGGTATTGCTGATGCTGGTCTTGGACTTCTTTCAATTATTGCCCTTTCAAAATACGATGGAAACTTAAATTTACTTGCTTCTAGAGTTAATAAAGTATTTGCTATTATTATTTCAACTGCAATTATATTATGTATAGGACCTTTTTTAGCCACTCCTAGAACAGCAGCTACAACTTTTGAAATTGCAATAGCTCCTATATTTGGAAGTTCAATAAATAGATATGTATTTTCAATAATTTTCTTTGTAATTACATGTCTATTAACTATTAGACCAAATAAGGTTGTAGAGATTGTAGGAAAATTTTTAACACCTGCTTTAATTATTTGTATCGTAATTTTAATTACAAAGGGAATTTTTTCTCCTATTGGAGAAATTTCTGACAATTCAATGATTACAAATATTTTAGAAAGAGGAATTAAAGATGGTTACCAAACAATGGATGCAATAGCAGGTTGCATGTTTTCTCTTGTTGTCATAAATGCCGTAAAAGAAAGAAATTATTCTTCAGAGAAAGTTGAAATAGAAGCAACAATAATTTCAGGTATTATAGCTGCTATTTGTTTGGCTGCAATTTATGGTGGACTTACTTATCTTGGAGCTCAAGCTTCAGGACTTGGTAACTATGGAATAGATACTAATAATACTACACTTCTAGTTGATATTACAAATAGAATCCTAGGAGGCGTTGGAGTTTATATTCTTGCAATTATTACTGCTCTAGCGTGTTTAACTACGGCAATCGGTCTTGTTTCCTCAGCTGGTAACTTTTTTAATGATCTTTCCAAGGGAAAAGTTTCTTATGAAGTAAATGTAATTATTTGCTCAGTTATTTCATGCTTAATATCAATGCTTGGTGTTAGCGAAATTATAAAGATTTCAGCACCAATACTAGAAACACTTTATCCATGTGCAATGACAATTATTTTAATCGGACTTTTCAGTAAAAAAATTAAAGATGATTTAATTTTCCAAATTCCTGCATTTGTATCATTATTCTTTGGAATTCTATTTGTTCTAAATGGATATGAAATTCTTGGATCTTTTGGGGAAACATTAAATAATTTACCCCTTCAACAATATGGAATTGGCTGGATTGTTCCCATGCTTATAGGACTTTTTGTAGCAATTGTAATTTCTAAATTTAAAACTAAAAAAGCATAAAAGAAGCTGTGGACTGCCCACAGCTTTATTTTAATTTAAAAACTTCTTTTAATAGTTCCAAAATATTTGAAACTTTTCTTATTTCTAAGGTTTTATAATTTTCTATTTTGACATTTGCATACTTAGAAACATAGGCCTTTTTAAATCCCATTCTTTCAACTTCTCTAAGTCTAGGCTCTAGACTTGGAACATTTTTAAGTTCTCCTGTAAGTCCAACATCAGCAATAAAAACTGAATTTTGTTCAACGGATTGATTTAGTGTTGAAGAAACTATGGAAACCATTACAGATAAGTTTGCAGCCTGTTCTTTTAATTTTATACCACCAGTTGTCTTTACAACTATATTTTTATCCAAGAATTTTATTCCAGCTCTTTCTTCAAGGATTGAGACCAATGTGTTTAATTGATCTTTTTGAAGACATTCAGAAATACGAGATGGATAAGGTAAAAATGTTTTAGATGCAAGAGCTTCTGTTTCAAGTATTATAGGTCTTGTCCCTTCTCTTATCACTGATAGAGATGAACCTGGAACTTCTGCATTTCCCTCTCTTTTTGTCATAAAATATTCTGAAGGATTGTCAATTGATAGCATTCCCTTTTCAGTCATTGAGAAAAATCCAATCTCACCAGTAGAACCATATCTATTTTTTGTGGCCATTAAAGACCTTAAATCTTCTGAAGATTCGCCTTCAATTAATAAAACTGTATCCACTAAATGCTCAAGACTTCTAACCCCTGCAAGTTCATCTTGTTTAGTCATTTGACCAACTAGAAAAACCATTCTAGGTTTGTTAATATCCTTAGCTATTTCAGTCATTTTATAAGCACATTCCATAGTCTGCGTTGGTGTACCTGGTCTTTGTGTAAATTCATCTAATGTAAATGTTTGAATTGAATCAATGATTATAAAACTTGGATCAATTTTATCAACTTGATCTAGTACAGAATTAAGTGAAGTTGTAGAATAAACCCAAATATTATCAGATAACTTATCAAGAATTCTCTCGGCTCTCATTTTTATTTGAGTTTCTGATTCTTCTCCTGATGCGTATAAAACCTTTAAACCTTTATTAGCTAGGTCATTTGCCACCTGCATTAAAAGCGTTGATTTACCTGAACCTGGCTTTGCAGTTAAAATACTAACAGAGTCACGGACGATTCCACCGCCCATAACTCTATTAAATTCTTCAATATCAGTTTTGATTCTCTCATCAGATGAAATTTTTACAGATGATAATTTTAAGGCATCTTTATTTGATTTTTTCTTAGAAGAAGATTTATTACCTGTTTCCTCTTCTTTTTCTTCTAAAGTATTCCATGCTCCGCAATTAGGACATTTTCCAAAGTAACCATGGGAAATATATCCGCAATCACTACACTGATACACTGTCTTCTTTTTCATTTTTTACTGACTTTTTCCTTTTTGATTTATTAATTTGAATCTTC
The DNA here is from genome assembly GCF_018919265.1 of Peptoniphilus ovalis. Classification (GTDB taxonomy): domain Bacteria; phylum Bacillota; class Clostridia; order Tissierellales; family Peptoniphilaceae; genus Peptoniphilus_A; species Peptoniphilus_A ovalis. Next base: position 43,063 of record NZ_JAHLQO010000003.1, on the reverse strand, counting down.
TTGTACTTAACATCAACATTAATTTCGTCGCCGTCTTTAATATTACCTTCAAGGTATTCGTCTGCAATTTTATCTTCAATTAATTTAGTAATTGTTCTTGAAAGTGGCCTTGCTCCAAATTTCTTGTCATAACCTTCTTCAACAAGAAAATCAACAAGCTTGTTTGTAAATTTAGCACTGATGCCCATGTCAAGAAGTCTAGTTTTAAGAGTTTCAAGCATATTCTTAACAATTGATTTAATTTCTGTCTTATCAAGAGTTTTAAATATTACGACATCATCAATTCTATTTAAAAACTCTGGTCTAAATCTCTCTTTTAGTGAACTATTTATAATATCTTTCATTTGCTCAAATTCATTTTTCTTGGCATCATCGCTGGATGTTGAGAAGCCTAAAACTGAATTTTTAGCAAGTAAGTTAGCACCAACATTAGAAGTCATAATTATAACGGTGTCTTTGAAACTTACAGTTCTTCCCTTTGAGTCTGTAAGTCTTCCATCATCTAATATTTGAAGTAAAATATTAAATATGTCAGGATGTGCCTTTTCAATTTCGTCTAAAAGAATAACTGAGTAAGGGTGTGTTCTAACAGCTTCTGTTAATTCTCCACCTTCATCATAACCTACATATCCTGGAGGTGATCCAACAAGTCTAGATACGGTAAATTTTTCCATATATTCAGACATATCGAATCTAATCATATTTTCTTCTTTACCGAAAAGATTTTTAGCTAGACTTTTTGCAAGAAATGTCTTACCTACACCAGTTGGTCCCACAAACATAAAGGATCCAATTGGTTTATTTGGATCTTTAAGTCCAATCCTAGATCTCTTAATCGCCTTAGAAATAGTCTCTACAGCATTATCTTGTCCTTTTACATCTTCTTTTAAGTTTACATCAAGATCTTTTAACTTTTCGCTTTCTTCTTCAGTCATATCCTTTACAGGAACTTTAGACCATTCAGAAACTATATCGGCAACTAATTCTTTAGTAACTTCTTTTTTCTGCTCATTTTCTTTAAATTCTTCAAGCTTTTTCTTGTATTCAGCTTCAACTTTTTTCTGTTCATCACGAAGATTTGCAGCTAATTCATAGTCTTGATTTTTAACGGCTTCATTCTTTTTGTCTTCTATTTCTTCTAGCTTAGCTTTATATTCTTCTTCAAATTCTGGGACTTTATAAGATTCTATTTTTAATTTAGAGCTAGCTTCATCAATCAGGTCTATTGCCTTATCTGGTAAGAATCTGTCATTTAAATATCTATCAGAATATTTGACTGCAGCTTCAATTGTTTCATCAGAAATTATTACATTATGATGATTTTCATAAATGCTCTTTAATCCATTTAATATCTTAATTGAATCTTCTACACTTGGTTCTTCAACCATAATTGGCATAAGTCTTCTTTCAAATGCACTGTCTTTTTCAATATTTTTTCTATATTCATTAATTGTAGTAGCTCCAATTACCTGAAGAATTGATTTTGTAAGCATAGGTTTTAGAATATTTGATGCATCAAGTGAACCTTCAGCAGATCCAGCACCAATAATTACATGCATTTCATCAATAAAAAGAATAATATTTTTATTCTTTGAAGCTTCAGAAGTTACATTTTTAAGTCTTTCTTCAAAGTCCCCTCTGTATTTAGACCCTGCAATAAGTCCTGAAACGTCCAGAGTTAAAATAATTTTATTTTTCATTACTTCAGGAACATTTCCTGCTACAATTTCTGCTGCAAGACCTTCAGCAATGGCAGTTTTACCAACACCAGGTTCACCTATAAGAACTGGATTATTTTTAGTTCTTCTTGAAAGAACTTGTATTACTCTTTTAATCTCTTTATCTCTTCCAATTACTGGATCAATTTTTCTTTCTTCAGCTTTTTTATTTAAGTTAATTGTATATTTTTCTAATGCTTCTGATGAAATTTCAGGACTTTCGTCGTCATCTTCATATTCATCTATATTATTTAATATTTCATTTTCTAGATTTATAATGTCAATTCCTAATCTTTTTAGGACTAAAATTGCCACACCTTGACCTTCTCTTAAAATTCCTAAAAGAAGATGTTCAGTTGAAACTGTAGTTTCTCCTAATTCTCTTGAAATTTCAAAAGCAAGTTCAAAGATTCTCTTTGTTCTAGGTGTGTAAGCAATACTTGAAAGAACTGGGCCTTGTCCCATAGTAACTATATCAAGTGTTGCATCTTTAGCTTTCTTATAATCTATTCCAAGTTTAGAAAGTACATGAGCACCGGCATCAGTACCTTCTTTAATTATCCCAAGCAGTATATGTTCAGATCCAATGTATGAATGTTTCTGTTCTCTTGCTTCTTGTTGGGCAAAAAGTATGGCTTTTTGTGATTTCTCACTAAATCTACCAAACATACTCATCTAAAAACCTCCCTCATTAAGGCTCTTGTTTTATTAGCTCTTAAAATATCTCTTGATTTTAAGTCTAATATTGAGCCTCTATCAATTTGCAAATGACCATTTCTAAGATTTTGAACTTCACTAAAGAAATCAAAATCTCTATTAGGTTTTAAGATAGACAATTCTACGCCTAAATTAATATTGCTCATTGAATTAATCATCTCTTCTTCTGATATTACCCTAGCGTTGGCAAGAGTCCCATAGGACCTATTTACCATATCTTCAAGAGTAATAATATTATCTAAATAAAGTTTTTTTCTATTTTCCATTTCTATATCAGAAATTTCATTTATTATTATCTTTAATTTTTCTATATAAGATTTTTCTTCTTCGCCAAAAGTTGATTCAAATCCTATTGTAAAAATACTTCCAATTGCTCTTCCAGATCTATCTCTAAAACTTCCAAGAGTATAACCAAGTCTTGAAAGTCCACTTGCCATTTCTTTTACTCCAAAGTAGTTAAGTGCTGGTAGATAAATTAAAGACATTGGACTAAGTCCTGTCCCAGCAGTTAATACATTAGGAGTTAAATATCCAAAATTTGGATCAAAAGCAAAGTGTACATGATTTTCAAGTTCTTCTTCTAATTCATAAATTTCATTAAATAATTCATCTAAGGATTTCTCTGCACTTGAAATTGAAAGTTCAATATGATTATAAGAATTAATTAAAATATCAGGCTTATTATCTTTAATATAATAACCTTTATGCTTTCTATCAATAAATTTTTTATCAAGCTTTCCTTTCTCAATTAATTCTAATTTTTTAAGTGATGATAAATTATCAATGTCTAATTTTTCATATCCTAGATTTAATACAATTTCTTCTAATTGTTCAAGATTTTCTCTCAATTCATCATCATTCATATTTTTTACAAAGTTTTTCGAGTCAACATTCCGATATAATCTCATTGTATTTGCTAAAACAATATTATGCAATTGTATCTCCCTTTAAACTTTTAATTTCATCTCTTATCTCAGCTGCTTTTTCATATTCTTCTAAATTAATAGCAAGATCAAGTCTAGATTTTAAATCTTCAAGTTTTCTATTGTAAACTATATAACTATCTGCATCTTTCGGAATTTTTCCTTTGTATTTAGAATTAACATTTAATGCATTTAAATATTTCTTTATATCAGCTTGAAAAGTTTCATAACATTTAGGACAGCCAAGTATTCCTGAATTTTTGACTTGTGTAAAACTTGTTCCACAAAATTCGCATTTTACATCTTCTTCATCTTTAGAATTATTTGCAGTAAATTTAAAAATATTATTTAATGCATTTTCTATTTGAGGAATAATATCTTGATACCCCTTAAATTCTCTTTTAAATTTTTCTTCAGCACATACTTCGCAGAGATGAACTTCTTCCACTCTATCGTCATTTATTTTAGTATATGAGATTACTGATTCTCTCTCTTTACAATTGTCGCAAAGCATATTCTTCCCCCTAACTAAAAATAACTAGGAGCATATTCTTTAATAAACTTGCTCTTAAATTATTCTTATTTTCGCTTTCGCAAAGAGCCCTATCAGATAAACATACCTTAATTAACTCTGACTCTCTCTTAGTAATTTTTTTTAATCTATAAAGTTCTTTTAATAATTCATCGGATTTGTCTTTAGTAATAGAGTCTCCGATAAAATCAATAAAAGTATTTAATGTCTCTTTGTCATCATCAAATTTAACTTTAACTATTCTAATGTATCCTCCACCACCACGTCTTGATTCTACATAATACCCTTTAAATGGTGTAAATCTTGTGGTCAATACGTAATTTATTTGTGAAGGAGCACAATTAAAATAATCTGAAATTTTAGATCTCTGTATTTCTATTGCTCCACCAGATTCAAAAATTAATTCATTTAAAAAATCTTCTATGGAGTTAGATAATTTTGCCATATAATCATTCCTTCTGACTATCTTTGTCTTTTAACGTAAAAAATAATAAATTTGACTATCTTTTACTAATTATATTTTAATATACTTCATGTATTTTGTAAAGTTTTATATAAATAAAAATTGGGTCCCCTTAAGGACCCAAATAAATTTATTTTTCTTTTCTTTCTTCTATTATTTTTTCAGCGATATTTTGTGGAACTTCTTCGTATCTTATAAATTCCATTTCGAAAGTTCCTCTACCTTGAGTTAGTGATCTTAAATCAATAGAATAAGTGAATAACTCAGCTTGTGGAGCTTCAGCTATGAGAACTTGAGTACCATCATTTTGTTGATCCATACCTAAGATTCTTCCACGTCTTTTATTCATATCGCCCATTACATCTCCAAGATAAGCTTCAGGGATTGTTACTTCAACTTTCATTATTGGTTCAAGTAAAACTGGACTTGCTTCTTGCATACCTTTTTTAAATGCCAAGTTTGCTGCTAGTTTGAAACTCATTTCATTGGAATCCACATCATGGTAAGATCCATCGTATAGAACAGCTTTGAAATTAGTAACAGGATATCCTGCAAGAACTCCCTTTTCTTTTGATTCAATAATTCCCTTTTCAACTGCTGGGAAGTAGTTCTTTGGAACTGCTCCACCAAAAACTTCTTCATCGAATTCAAAGTCTTGATCAGATGGTTCAAATCTAATCCAAACATCTCCATATTGTCCGGCACCACCAGATTGTTTCTTGTGTTTACCTTGTACGCTTGCTGTCTTTCTAATAGTTTCTCTATATGGAATAATAAATGGAACTATTTCAACTTCAACGCCATACATATTCTTTAATCTTTCAAGAATTACATCAAGTTGAACTTTACCTTGTCCACCAATTGTAAGTTGCTTAGTTTCAGGATTTCTTTCTATAACAAAAGTAGGATCTTCTTCTCTAATTTTCTTAAGTGATTGAGAAAGTTTTTCTTCATCACCTTTAGTTTTTGGTTCAATTGCATAATAAAGTACTGGTGTTGCATATTTTAATTTCTTATATTCAACTATATGATCTTTGTCACATAAAGTGTCTCCAGTTACAGTATTAGAAAGCTTAGTTGTTGCTCCAATATCTCCTGCATATATTTCTTCAATTTCTATTTGTTCCTTACCTCTCATTACATAAATTCCACCGAGTTTTTCACTTTCTTCAGAATTTACATTGTAAATAGAAGTTTCTTTATTTAGTACCCCAGAAATTACTTTAAAAATTGATATTTTTCCTAAGAATGGGTCAGAAATTGTTTTAAATACAACTGCTGCGAAAGGTTCTTTAGGATTTACTGTTCTTTCTTCCCCTTCTTTAAATCTAAATCCAGTGTGAGCACGAGGATCATTTGGTGCAGGCATGTAGTTAACGATAGTATTAAGAAGAATATCTATTCCTATTCCTTTTTCACCAGAGCCTACAAGAAGTGGTACAGCATCACCTTCTAGTAGAGCTGTTGTAACTCCTCTTAATAAATCTTCTCTTGTAAATTTTTCTCCAGAGAAATATTTTTCCATTAAAACTTCATCAGATCCTGCAACAACTTCTGCAATTTCTTCATACATTCTTTCGGTTGCTTTTAATTGATCGTGATTAAGTTCTGTTTCTTCAGGTGCAGAATTAACATATTTATATCCTTTTTGGAAAATTACATCAGTAACTCCAACAAAGTTTTCTCCTTCACCAATTGGAACTGAAAATGGAATAACTTTCTTGCCAAAGGCATCTTCTAATTCTTCCATTAATTTTCTAAAGTTTACATTTTCACCATCAATTTTATTTATAAAAATAATTCTTGGAAGACCAATTTTTTCTGTATATTTCCAAGTTCTTTCTGTTCCAACTTCTATTCCCTTAGTTGCATCAATTACCATGATTGCTGCTTCACTGGCTCTTAAAGCTCCATGAGCTTCGCCTGAAAAGTCTAAAAATCCTGGTGTATCTATAACATTGACCTTGTAATTTCTCCATTCAACAGGAATAATTGCTGTACCAATTGATGTGCCTCTTTCCTTTTCTTCTTTAGAAAAGTCAGATACAGTATTTTTACTAGAAACATTTCCAAGTTTCTTAGTAGCACCACTTTGGTATAGCATTGCTTCTGTAAGGTTGGTCTTTCCAGACCCAGAATGTCCTACGAGAGCAAGGTTCCTAACTTGTTCTGTTTTATAAACTTTCATAGTCTTCCTCCTAATATGTAAATTTTTGAAATCGTTTTATTAAATAAATTATAACATACTTTTTATTATTTGAAAACTGAATAAGAATTTGTAATAAGGGTATTAAATAAATAATAAAGAAAAGAGAGTTTATATGAATAATAATTTTTTTAAAAACATTTTCAAAAAAGATAATCTTCCATACATAATAATTTCTATTCTTCTTATAATAATAGGATACCAGTATTATGTTTCAAGTAATGTATCAAATGAAAATTATCTCTTAGATATAAATACATCGAAGGAATTTAAAAATAATAAAGAAGAAATTGAAATTGAAAATAAAAATGAGAGTAAAAGTGGAGAAATTTATGTACATATTTCTGGGGCTGTTAAAAATCCTGGACTTTTGAAATTAAATAGTGATAGTAGGATTGTTGATGCTCTCGAAAAAGCTGGAGGACCAATTGATGATGCAGATTTAGATAAAATAAATCTTGCTAAAAAATTAAATGATGAAGAAAAGATTTATATTCCTAAAATTGGAGAAGTTGAAACTCCAATGGTAAACAGTTTAACTTCTATTCCTAGTTCAAATTCTGGACCACTTATTAATATAAATACAGCTGATAGTTCAGAGCTTCAAAAAATTCCAGGAGTTGGAGAAAAAACTGCAGAGAAGATTATAAATTACAGATTGAATTCTCAATTTTCATCAATTGAAGATATTAAAAATGTTGATGGGATTGGAGATAAAAAATTTGAATCAATGAAGGATTATATATCGACTTATTAAAAAAAGCCCCACATGGGGCCTTTTTAAATTACAAAATTTCCGTCTTTGAAGATTTGAACTTCTTCTCTATTTTCTTTGATTCCTACAATATTTGTAGTTTCATCGCCAACCATAAAGTCAACATGAGTTAGAGAATCATTCATTCCTCTTTCCTTTAATTCTTCAATAGATAATTTTTCTCCACTTTCTATACAGCTTGGATATGATTTACCAAGTGCAAAGTGACATGAAGCATTTTCATCATAAAGAGTATTAAAGAATAGAACTTTTCTCATAGAAATTGGAGTGTTGTATGATACTAGTGCAACTTCTCCAAGTTTTTTTGATCCCTCGTCAGTTTCTAAAATATTTTTTAAATATTCTTTACCTTCTTCAGCATCATAGTCTACTACTTCTCCATTTTCAAATTTCAAATAAAAATCTTTTATTAAATTTCCATTGTAATTAAGTGGAAGAGTTGAATAAACTATACCATTTACACCATCGAGTTTTGGAGCAGAGAAAACTTCTTCACTTGGCATATTTGCAATAAATGTTTCTCCATCACTATTTTTATCAGTTGCTCCTGCAAAGATATATCCTTTTGGTAGCTCTACTTGAAGATTAGTTCCCCTTTTAGATGTATATACTAATTTTTCAAATTTATTTTCATTTAAAAATTTGCTGTATCTATTTAAATTTTCAATATGTTCATTAGTTGCTTTTACTGGATCATTTTCAAAAAGTCTAACTGAATTAAATATTTCAAACCATAATTTTCTTACTGCTTCTTCTTTGTCTAAATCAGGAAATACTTTTGTTGCCCAAGATGGAATACTTGCACCAACTACTATCCAAGATATATAATTTGCCATCATCTTAGCACTAAAGTCTTTAAGTGCCTTTGAGCTAGCAAGATTTGCTTTAAATAATTTTTCTGAATCTACTCCTTTAAAAGCATCAGGATTTGCACCAGTTACAGAAAGATATTTTGCTTTCTTTTCCATATAGTAATTCTCTTTATCAACTTTATGCTTTGGGATATCTGTCAATACTTCAACTGATTCATTTTCATATTTAAGTCTTGATAAAATTTCATCTCTGTAGTCCATTTGCACTTCAATCGCGCCTAGTTCATAAGCTTTTTTAGTAATTGAAATTGCAAAATCTCTAGCGTCAACTGGACATCTAACAACAAGTCTGTCGCCTTCTTTAATTCTAAGTCCTGTTTTTAATATTAGTTCTGAATATAAATCTATATAATCCTCAACTTTAAAATCTTTATAATTCATTTAATCACCTTTCCTAAAAATAAATATACAATAAATTCACATTAAATGCAAAAATACTACCTAGTTTCCTAGATAGTATTTTATATTAAGCGTTGTATTTATTTTTTAAGAACTCTTTAGCAACTTGTGGGAATAATGCATAAGTTAAAACATCTTCTTCACATCTTGCTAAATCTCCAACTTCTTGTTTATATTTATCAAGAGCTGGTTCTAAGTGGTTTGCTGGTCTATCAGTAATAACTTCAGCATCTCCAATAATTGATTTTCTAAAGTCCTCATCAATTTCAATTGGAGCTTTACCATAAAGTCCCTTTAGATAATCTTTGATTTCATTTGGAACCATTTTATATCTCTTTCCAGTCATTACGTTAAAACTTGCTTGAGTACCAACCATTTGACTCATTGGAGTAACAAGTGGTGGATATCCCATGTCTTTTCTAACATTAGGAACTTCAGCAAGAACTTTGTCAAATAAATGATCTTGTTTTGCAGCTGTAAGTTGAGAACTTAAGTTAGAAAGCATTCCACCTGGTACTTGATAGATAAGTCCCTTAGGATCAACTGTAAGCATTTTAACTCTCATAGTTCCATCATTTAAATATTTGTTTTTAACTTCTTGGAAATAAGGAGCAAGCTCATTTAATATATCTAAATCTAAATCAACATCATATCCTGCTTCTTTTAAAACAATTGCAAGAGTTTCTGTTGCAGGTTGACTTGTACCGCCTGAGAATGGAGAAATTGCTGTGTCAATTATATCAGCTCCCTCTTCTATTCCCTTAAGATAAGTCATATTTGAGCATCCAGTAGTATCGTGAGTGTGTAGCTCTAGAGGAATATCGATAACTTTTTTAATTGATTTTACTAAATCTCTAGAAACATATGGAGTAAGAATTCCAGCCATATCTTTTATAGCGATTGAATCTGCTCCCATTTCTTGAACTTTAACTGCAAGATCAGTAAAGTATTCAATAGTGTGAACATCTGAAGTTGTATAGCAAATAGCAACTTGAGCTTCTGCACCGGCTTTTTTTGTAGCTTTAAGAGAAGTTTCTATATTTCTAACATCATTTAATGCGTCAAAAATTCTAATAATATCTACACCATTTTTAACAGATAATTCAACGAATTTTTCAACTACATCATCTGGATAGTTTTTATATCCTAGAAGATTTTGTCCTCTTAAAAGCATTTGAGTTTTTGTATTTTTAAATTTACTCTTAATGTTTCTAATTCTTTCCCATGGGTCTTCATTTAAAAATCTTATACAAGAATCAAATGTAGCTCCACCCCAACATTCAATAGCTTTGTAACCAACTTTATCAAGTCTTTCAAGAGCTGGTTCCATATCTTTATATGTCATTCTCGTTGCCATTAAAGATTGATGAGCATCTCTAAGAATTGTATCTACAAATTCTATTTTTTTCATATATCCTCCTATAATTAATAAAATAATATTTTGAATTTCATTTCTGTCTTTGATATTATCTTTAGTATAACATAAAATAATATAATTAATTAATGAATAATCAGTTGTGTTAACAAAATATTTTTGTTAGAGTGTAAAAGTTTTAAATATTCTTTTATTTTACTTTACAAAAACATTGAGATTTAGTATAATGCTATCGGCTTATAAATTATCGCGGCGAAGATTTATAAGGAGTTTGATGAAAATATGGCAAAAATGATGGATCCTAAGTTCAAACAATCAAGAAGACTTGGACTTAATGTTTGTGGTCACCCTAAGGCTATGAAAAGAGCTACAAGAGGTACTGCAAGAAGCGATAAGAAACTTACTGAATACGGTAAACAACTTTTAGAAAAACAAAGATTAAGGGCTTACTACGGCGTTCTTGAAAAACAATTCGTAAATTTATTCAAGGAAGCTCAAAGAACTCAAGGACAAACTGGTCCTAACCTAATTAATTTCTTAGAAAGACGTCTAGATAATCTTTGCTATAGAATGGGCTTTGCTTCTTCTATTAGACAAGCTAGACAAATGGTTAGTCATGGTCATGTAACTGTAAATGGAAAGAAAGTTAATATTCCTTCTTACAGATGTGAACCATCTGATGTAATCGCTCTTTCTGCAAAAGGTAGAAAAGTTGATTTATTCAAGGAAAACTACAACACTAATATTGTTGTAAACTATCCTTATATTTCAAAAGATGAAGACTTCAAAGCTACTTTAGTTTCTTCCCCAGATAGAGAAGAAATTCCAATAGAAATTGAAGATCAATTAATCGTTGAATTCTATTCTAAGAATATGTAATAAAAAAGACCCAAGCGGGTCTTTTTTTATGTTTAAAATTTTATAAACTGACTTAAAAATATTACTACTATAACAATTGGAGAAATATATTTTATACTAATATTCATCCAAGTTTTAATAAATGAATTTTTAATATTTGCACCTTCAATTACATTTTTCATTCCCCATGCTCTTGCAGAAAATATTGCAATGGCAAGGCACCCAAATACAAGTACATAATTACTTTCAAAATTATCTAAGAAATTAAATACGCTGTCACTAGATATAGAAAGTGCTGCGATAATTAATATAATAATTGATGCATAAATTAGTGCTTTAATTCTTCCTATTTTAAATCTTTCCATAAACTGTCCAACTATTGCTTCAAGTACTCCAACTGAAGATGTGAAGGCAGCAATATAAAATCCAAAATAAAATAGAACAGATAAAACTCTTCCAAAAGGAACTACATTAAATGCTAGTGGAAGTGTTAGAAATGTAAGAGCAACTCCTTCTCCTGGTTCAAGTCCAGTTGCAAAAACTATAGGAAGTATCATTAGTCCTGATAAAATTCCAGCAATTACAAGAGCTATACATATCACAGTTGAATGTCTAAAGATATTTTCATTTTCTTCTTTAATATATGATCCAAAAACCATTGAACCTAACATAGCAAGCCCAAGTGCAAAGAAAGCTTGACCTAAACAAGTTATAACTGAATTCATAGAAAAATTAGAAATATCTGGATTGAATAAAAATTCTAAACCTTCCATGGCTCCAGGAAGTCTAAGGGCGAAGAATATTATTATAATCATAATTACAAATAATATAGGAATTAATATTTTTGATACTCTTTCTATTCCCTTTTGAACCCCTAAAATAATTACTAAGTCATTTAAAATGAAATTAATTAGGAAAAATAAAAATACAATTTTTTTATTTGCATTAAAATCATTAAAATAAGTTTGTATTCCTGAACTTGTAAGTCCCACAAAATCTCCAGCAACTGCGCCTGCAATATATTTCATTATCCAAGCATATATAACTGAAGTATATCCAACAATTAAAAGAGCAGCTAAAGTGTGTAAATATCCTGCTAAGTACCATTTTGTTCCTGGTTTTAGATTTTTATATGCATCTATGGCAGCATTTCCTGTCTTATATCCAATTGTAACTTCACAGGTCATAAGAGGAATTCCAATTATTAAAATAATTAGAATGTAAAGGAAAATAAAAATTGCTCCACCATTTTCTCCTACCACATATGGAAATCTCCATAGCGTTCCTATACCTAGTGCAAGCCCAATTGCAACCATTATAAAACCTAAAATCGAAGAAAATCCTTCATTTTGTTTTGACATTTTTCTCTCCTTATATATATTTATAAAACAATTATACACCCATTGAGATTTTAAAACTCAAATAATCTATATAAATTTAAATTATAGGGTATAATTAAATTGGTGATATTATGACAAAAGATATTGAATATGTAAAATTAGTTTCTACTACAAATAAACTAACTTTTGATGAAATTGTGTCTTTTTTAGAAGATAACTCTATTCCCTATTTTGTGGAAAATGATGATGATTTAATGAGAATGCTTTCTGGATTTTCTACTTATGAAAAGGGAATTTATGTAAAAGAAGAAGACTTTGAAAATGCAAATGAACTTCTTGTTTATTTTATGCAAGATAATGACGTATCTGATGAATTAAATTTTGATTAAAAATCCCTCGGCTAATACCGAAGGATTTTCTAATAATATTTTTCGTTTATATAATGATCAATTACTGACGTCTTCATTTTATCGTCAAAGATATTTTCATCTTTTAGAATTGTTAAAAGCCAAGGAGCCTTTGAATGAAAAATGGCTTCTTTTTTGTCTTCTAATACAATTTCGTAAAGTTCATTTCTAAGAGCTTTAGATTGACACCTTATAAAATAAGCTTTCATATTTCTAAATTCTTGCAATCTTAAAATTGCAAGAACTGATTTATCTTTAAGCTGATAATATTTATTTGTTAAATTTAAATAATAATTATAATATTTAGAGTGCTTCTTAGTATTTCTCACTTCTTTAGAAAGAGACCTGTAATACTTTGCCATTACATTATAGTATTGGTAATTATACATTCCCTTTTCATAGGAGTCTACTTTTACATAAGGCTTTGCATTTTTCATTGCAAAGTAATCAAAATTCTTTTGTAAAAATTCTCTTTTAGATAAATCCCCATTAGTATATTGCATAATAAGAAAAGATCTATGCTCAAAGAAATCTTCAAAAAGCCCTTTACGTCTATTAAATTTCACAAAACACCAGTAACATTTAGAACTACTGGAATAACCATAGCAATTACTAAGACTATTGCAATAATTCTGACAATTAATTTTCTATCCACAATTTCACCTTAGTTTTCAGTAACTTCTATTGAATGATCCTTTAATGCTTCAGGCATATCTGCTTTTAAATAATCTACATTAATGAAAATTTCTTTATTTTCTGCATCAGGAATTTTAGAAACTTTGTTGTAAAGATGTTCTAAGTCTTCAATATTTAATGACAATACTTTGTAAATTCCGTCAATATAGATTTTGTGCAAGTCATAATCCATTGCTAAAAGTCCACAAATAAATCCGTAAAAACTGTCAATTGAATTTAATCTGTAGTCAGTTGCATTGATTAATCTTACATTGTAATCAAGACTAAAAATATGATCATCATCAACTTCTACAAAAGCAATGTTTCCGTCGCCTTTTTTGTAATCTTCATTAGCATTGTCGATTAACCATCTTGTTTTTCCAGAACCTTTGCTTCCTAAAATATACTTAATCATAGTATTTCTCCTTTCACTAGATCACCTTGAGAATAGCCTTTATCATTCATTTCTTTAACTATGTCATCTCTAATCTTCCACCAAGACGTATCCCAGTTACAAAATAGAGAATTTTCTTCAGGTGCTCTTCCAATTAATCTTTCAATTATTATATCATCTTTGAGATGTCTTAAAAAGAGTATAACTTTTTTCTTGTAATCTTTTAAAGAAATTGGAGCAATTTCATTATTAAGATACATCTTACCAAGAACTGTATTCCTTACAATATAAAGTGCATGAATTTTGACTTCATCTACACCAAGTGCGTTTAAAATTCTTGCACATTCTACAATATCTCTATCATTATCCCAAGGAAGTCCTATAATAATATGAGTGCAAATATTGATATTTCTTTTTTTGAGTTTAATACAAGAATCTATAAACTCTGCCAAACCATGACCTCTATTTATTTTATCAAGAGTGTGATAATTTACTGTTTGAAGTCCAAGTTCCACAGTTATAAAATAATCTTTATTTAACTCTTCCAAAAAATCTAAATACTCTTCTCCAAGACAATCAGGCCTTGTAGAAATACTTACACCTACTACATCATCAATTAGAGATTCTAAAACGGATTCTTTAAATTTATTAAAGTCCATATAAGTATTGGTAAAATTTTGAAAATAAGAAATATATTTATTTGCCTTGTACTTGTTTTTAATAATTTCTTTATTAAAATTTAATTGGTCTTTAATTGAACCGTAATTATTTTCAAAACTTCCACCTTCTTCCCCACAAAAGATACAACCTCCGTATCCGCAAGTTCCATCTCTATTGGGGCAAGTAAGGTCAAGTTTTATTGGTAATTTATATACCTTTTCTCCAAATTTCTCTTTGAGAAAATCAGAATATTTTCTATAACACATTTAGAAAATTATTCTTCTTCCTCATAGTCATCGAAAATTTCTTCAAAAGCTTCAGAAACTTTTTCAAATTCTTCTTCAGATTCAATTACATCAAGTTCAACTTCTTCTTCAGAAACTTCTTTGTACTTGTAAATAAATACATCTTCTCCATCTTCTTCATTTTCAGGAACTAGAGCAATATATTCTTGTCCTTCAAATTCAAATATGCCTAGTACTAAACAAACTAATTCACTATCATCTTCAAGTGTAAGAGTTATAGTTTGATAGCCTTCTTCGTGGTCGTGGTCGCATCCGCAGCCGCAGTGCTCGTGATCGTGAACATGTTTTTCTTCGTTATTCATAATTCCTCCAAATAATCGTTTATTTTAAATTTTCTAGTATTTTAATTAAAAATTCGAATGTTCTTTCAGTAGATGATATTGAAAGATGTTCGCCTGGTGCGTGAACTCCCTTCATATTAGGTCCTATTGAAAGCATATCAATATTTCCTAGCTCCTCTACGAATTGTCCGCATTCAAGTCCTGCATGTATAGCTTCTAGTTTGAAATCTTTACCAGTAAGTTCTTTATAAGACTTGCTAGCAATATCTCTTAATTCAGAATTTTCGCTATATTCCCAAGCCGGATATTTTGTTAAAATTTCAACTTCTGCTCCAAATTTTTGAGCAGCTATTTTATTTATTTCACCTATATATTCTTTTAATGATGATACTGAAGATCTAATATTAGAAATAATATTAACAGTATCTTCTTTGTTTTCAATAACACCAACATTGACAGATGATTCAACTAATCCTTCAATATTTTTTGACATAGTCATTACACCATTAGGTAGTAAATTTAAAGCTTGAATTATACTTTCTTTTAATTCATCAGTAAAAGCTTTGTCTGATGTATTTTTAGACTTTTCAAAATTAAGTCTAACATCGGGATCAACTTTTCCAAGTTCAGTTACAAATTGTGAATTTAATTCAACTACTAAATCTTGAAGAATTTTAATCTCATCTTCATCTACTCTTATTAGAGCTCTAGCATATCTAGGTATTGCATTTGGTTTTGCTCCACCTTCGATTTCAATTAAATCTGAATTTGTATTTTTAAATATATTATGAAGACTTCTTCCTAAAATTTTAACTGCATTTCCAAGTCCTACTTGAATTTCTTGACCTGAATGTCCACCTTTTAAACCATTAACTATAATTTCATAGAAATTACTATCTTTATCAATATCTTTGTAATCTTTTTTAAATATAATTAAATCTCTTTCCGCTCCAGCACAGCTTATACAACCTACACCTTCAGTTTCAGAGTCTAGATTTAAAAGTCTTTTTGAATCTAGCATTGAGCCATCAAGATTTGCAGCACCAGTCATTCCGCTTTCTTCATTAACTGTAAATAAAGCTTCAATTTTAGGGTGCTTGTACTCCTCTGATTCAAGTATTGCAAGAATCATTGCAATTGCTATACCATTATCAGCCCCAAGAGTAGTCTCCTTAGCAATTAAAAAGTCACCTTCAATTTCATATTTAATGGGGTCTTTAGAAAAATCAATAGTGCATTCATTAGTTTTTTCACAAACCATATCCATATGACCTTGAAGAATAATACTATCTGAATCTTCAAATCCTTCTGTAGCATCTTTTTTAAGCACTACATTTCCAATTTTATCAACACATACTTCTAAATTGTGTTCTTTACCGAAATTAACAAGATATTCTCTTATTTTATCTTCTTCAAAAGAACATCTTGGAATTTTAGTTATTTCATCGAAGTAATAAAATATTCTATTTTCTTTTAAAGAATTTTTATCTATCATTTAGACCTCCTAATAATATTATACATAAGTATTTTAAATATTTACAGTCTTAAAAAGAATAATTATCTCTAAATATTTTTAACATATCTTCTTCTAATGTACTCTTACTAATTCTCATTTCTAAAATTGCTTTATTAAATTTATCCAGAGATTCTTCGAGAAGAAAATCTAGAGTAGGCTTAGCTTTAAATTCATTAGCAACTTCATACAAGAATGTATTTTCTAAAAAATCTCTAGTATCTACATCGAAATCTTTTTCTTCGAATAAATCATAAAGACTAATCGTATATTCATATCTAATAAAAATTATAAAATCTGTAAAATTATGTCTATTATCGTCAGATGTTATTATTCTTATTATTTTAAATAGTATATTCCATTCAAAGTCTTTATTAATTATTTCGTATAGAGTATCTGTAATTGATTTAGAAAATGAATCATAATACTTAGGTTTTTTCTTAAAAACTAAATATTCTTCTAAATCCATGTCACTAGCTGATGCTGAATTTATTTTATTTATCAGAGAAATAAAATTTTCACCATAGCTTAAATCCTTATTCTTTTGAGATTTCAAGAAAAGGAAATCTACAACAACATCGCTTATAGTTTTAAGATTTATAAACATTCCTAGTTCATCTAAAATCTTTCTAGTAAAGACATCGTGAAGTATCTTAGATAGCAGTTTTTTAAGTTGCATTTCAGCAGTTAATGTTTCTGATGCATCTTGTTTTCTCACATGATTGTATAAAATCATGAGTTGTTTATCAATCATTGTAAGATTGTCGCTAATTGAATTCATAATCTCTCTGAAAAAATTTGCAGTTATCATGTAATTGTAATTTTTATAAAGAAGCTTATGGTCAATTTCTCCCCAAAAAACATTAACAAGTGATTTTATTTGAAGTTCGAAACAGTAAAGAATTTCACCATCAAAATATGTTCCATCGAGTTTAAACATTTTAAATCCATTTAACATTTCTTGTGGTTGATTGTCTTCTAAATTAAGTCTAATTTTTGTATTTTTAGATGATGCGTAATATCCATCCTCGCATTTTATTGTAAATTCTTCAATTATTTTTTTGTATAAGTCTTCTTCATCTTTTATGAATCTACACTCAATTCTAACTCCGATAATATCCTGAATCATTTTAAAACCGGCTACTGGATCTGGAAATCTCATGTAGAAATTTCTTCTTATTAACTTTTCCTTTAAAGATTCTTGAGTTTTTAATCTAGTGGAAATATTTACTAATCTGTCGTCATCAATTAATTCTTCTGTAAAATATTTTTTTAATTCATTATTGACTCCAACTATTTCAATATAGTGGTAATCGTACAGCGCTAAGACGTCGTCAACATAATTAAAAAGCTCTAGTTTCATTTCTCACCTAGATTTTCATGTCTACTGTATATTTTTCTTTTAATTCATTAATTTTATTGTTGTATAGGTCCTGTTCTTTAAGTCTTCTGACTTGTGCTTCTAATTTATCTTTAACTTCATCAAATTCTGCATCTTTCGCATCATTTTTTTCAACAACTTTTATAATGTGATAACCAAACTGAGTTTTAACAGGTTCTGTAATATGTCCTTCTTCATTATTAAATACTGCATCTTCAAATTCTTTGACCATTTGTCCCTTAGTAAATGTGCCAAGGTCTCCACCCTTTTCACTTGAAGGACAAGTTGAAAATTCTCTGGCTAAAGCTTCAAAATCTTCACCATTTTTAATTTTTTCATAAATTTCTTTTGCCTTATCTTCTTCTTCAACAAGAATATGTGAAGCTCTTGCACTTTCGCCTTGTTTTAATTCTTCCTTATGTTCTTCAAAAAATTCTTTAACTTCATCTTCTGTAACAGAAACAGTTGAAAGAAGCTTGCCAAGTGCATAAGTTTTAAGCATTGTTTCTTTAGTTTTATTTAGAACTTTTTGAAAATCTTCATCTTCATCTATTCCCTTTTCAATTGCTTCTTGATATAAAAGTCCTTGATAAACTAATTCATTTACAACTTCTTTATTTATTTCATCTTGAGAAAAGTAAGCTCTAAGTTGAGGATTTAAAGATTCCATAAATAAATTGTAATCCTCTCCTGTAACTTCCTTTCCATTTATCACTGCTAAAACTTTCTCTCTATCCATTTTAACCTCCATATGTTTTAAATATGTATTAATTATTAACTTTCTCTAAAATTATGTTACCATTTGATATATTATTTTTCAACTTATGGCTAATTTATACTAACCCATGCTCTTGCGTGTTTAATGCTAGTATCATAGGATTTAAAATCAAAAAATATTTTATCTTTTCCTTTAAATACATCAATATTTACAGTATCACCTAATTTAATTTCTTTCATATAATGAATGCTTATATTTTTAATTTTCATATTTTTAAATTCATCAGGTAGAGAATCTTTCATAATATCTACATAAACAGAGTTATTTACATGATTATTCTCATCTATATCAGATTTTTTCACCTCGTAAATACAGGTATTAATCTTTTCAAAATCATCTTTTATATTTATTCTATCAATATTTTCAAAATTTCTCATTTCATCACAAGTGTAATAATTCATAATGTCTTCTGGAATTTTAATGGGTTTTCTCTTTTTAAGATCTATTAAAATAAATACAACTGAAGCCTTTGATATTATTTCATCTTTAGATTTCATTTCAAATTCTCTAAAGGCATATAAATTTTTAAAACCACTTGCCCATGTGTTAACAATGACTTTTTCATTAACAATAGGTTTCCTATTTATATTAACTCTCCATTTATAAATCATCCATGTGTATCCAAGTTCAATTAATTTATTGTTATCTAAATTTAACTTAATTGATTCTTCATTGGACGTATTTATAAAATATTTAGTTATATCTGAAGTAGTTAAATCTTTATTAATGATATATTCTTTTTGATACTTCATACTTCCTCCCTTCTCTAATTTTAACACAAAGTTTACTTTAAATATCTATTATGTTAAAATCTCTATTGAGATAAAAATTTATTAAGCGCCTGAGCCTATTTGGCTGACGAGGAGTAGAGTTATCGAAAATTCGGCGGATGCTCTAAAGGTATCACAGCCTTAGCATTTCTTAAAAAATAAAAGCAATTTTATAACAAAGGAAATGAAGTGAATCTCTAGTAATGGAGGTAGAAAGAAATGTGTGGAATTGTTGGTTACAATGGCAAGAAAAATGCTACAGAAATTGTAATTAATGGATTGAAAAAGTTGGAATACAGGGGATATGATTCTGCTGGTATTTCACTTGTTAAAGATGGAAAGCTTATAACTAATAAAGAAGTTGGAAGAATTAAAAATCTAGAAGAAAGTTTTGATTTTAGTTCACTTAATTCTAATAATGCAATTGGTCATACTAGATGGGCAACTCATGGAGTACCTAGCAAAATAAACGCTCATCCTCATGTTTCAAATGATGAAAGTATTGCCGTTGTTCACAATGGAATAATCGAAAATTATGTTGAGCTAAGAGATGAATTAACTGAAAAAGGATATAACTTTAAATCCCAAACTGACACTGAAGTAATTCCTAATCTAATTTCAGAAAATTATAATGGAGATATTTTAGATGCAGTTTTTAAATCAATAGATTCTCTTAAAGGAGCATACGCTTTAGGAATTATTGACGGAAATGAACCTGACAGACTTATTGCAGTTAGACATTCTTCTCCTTTAATCTTTGCTATAGATAAAGATGGATATTTAATAGCTAGTGATATAACATCTGTTATTGAACATACTAATAAAATAATTTATCTTGAAGATGGAGATGTTGTAGACATTAGAGAAGATTCTTATACAATTTATGATGCTAATCACAATAAGATCGAAAGAGAAATTCTTGAAGTTGATTATTCTTCACAAGATGCTTCTAAAGAAGGATATGATCATTTTTTAATTAAGGAAATTCACGAACAACCTAAAGTTTTAAGAGATGTAATTTCTGTTAAGCATAAAGACTATAAAATAAACTTAGAAGATGCTGCATTTACAAAAGAAGAAATTGAAAACTTTAATAAAATATTTATTACTGCATGCGGTACTGCTTTTCACGCTGGAGAAGTTGGTAAGTTTGCAATTGAAAAACTTGTTAAAGTTCCAGTAGTTGCTGAAATTGCATCTGAATTTAGATACAAGAATATGTTCATAGATGATAAATCACTTGTAATTTTAGTTTCTCAATCAGGAGAAACTGCTGATACATTAGCTGCCCTTAAAGAAGCTAAAAAACATGGAGCAAAGGTATTAGCAATTACAAATGTAGTTGGATCAACTATTGCAAGAGAAGCAGATAAGGTAATTTATTGTTATGCAGGACCTGAAATTTCAGTTGCTTCTACTAAGGCATACACAACTCAGGTTATTTCACTATACTTTATGGCTATGGATATTGCTCTAAAGGCAGAAAAAATTTCTCAAGATGAAGTTAAAGAAATAATTGAAAATCTTGAAAAGATTCCTTCTCAAATAGAAGAAATTTTAGAAGATAAAGAAAATTTCAAAGAAATAGCTGATGAAATTAAAGATGCAAAATCAATTTTCTATACAGGTAGATCACTTGATTATATAACTGCAAAAGAAGGAGCTCTTAAACTTAAGGAAATTTCTTATATTCACACTGAAGCCTTTCCTTCAGGAGAATTAAAACATGGTTCAATTGCATTGATTGAAGAAGGAACTCCTGTAATATCTGTAGCGACTCAAAAAGATGTGTTAGAAAAGACTTTATCTAACAATCAAGAGTTAACTGCAAGAGGAGCAAAAGTTATTTCTATCATCGAAAATAACAATGTATTTTCTAAAGATATTTCTGAAGATATAATAGAAATTCCAGAGACTATGGATTTATTAACGCCACTACTTGCTGTAATACCTGAGCAATTAATTGCTTATTACACTTCCCTACTTCTTGGAAATGATGTTGATAAGCCAAGAAACCTTGCAAAATCTGTAACAGTTGAATAAAAATTTTAGAATAGCTGCTTCGGCAGCTTTTTTTATTTACATGACTTTAGTATAATAGAAGAAGAATATTAAAAATGGAGTGAACAAAATTAATGATTGACTATATATATCTTCTCATATCTTTAGTTGCAATGTATTTATCTTATATATTTACACTAATTGAGAACGCCTACCTCACACTTGGACCTAATAAAATTGAAAGGCTTGAAGATGAAGGTGCACCTAATATAAGATTAATAAAAAAACTTTCAAATAGCAAAGAATTATATTCTGCTACTTTGATATATGATTACTTTTCAAATGCACTAAGCATAATTTTTATGTCATTGTTTTTTTATGAAAAATGGAATTTCACGGGAGTTATTATTGGAATTATAATTTCAACTATAATAATAATTTTAATTGGAGAAAGTCTTCCCAGAAATTTAGGTAAATCAAATTATAAGGAAATTGTTCCAAAATTTGCGAAATTTTTAAATTTTTCAATTATTTTAATTAGACCACTATCAATGCTTTTGACATTTTTATCAAATACAATTATTAAAATCTTCTTAAAGGATAAAAATTATGAGGACCCAATTATTACTGAAGAAGATTTAAAAGATGCAATGAATTTAAGTATTGAAGAAGGAATAATTAATAAAAACGAATCCAAGATGATTGAAAATGTAATTGACTTCAAAGATATATACGCAAGAGATATTATGACTCCAAGAACAGATATTATTGGAATTGAAATTGATGAAGATTATGAATCAATCATTGATAAGATTTCAAAATATTCTTATTCGAGAATGCCTGTATATGAAGACAATCTTGACAACATTATAGGAATATTAAATGTAAAAGATATCTTTCATATGGATCATAGCAAGCCACTTTCAGAAAACACCTTTTATTTGAAAAAACCATTTTTTACATTTGAGTACAAGCCAACGGGTACACTTTTTAGTCAAATGAGACAAAATAAGCTTTCAGTTGCAATAGTAACTGACGAATACGGCGGAACCGAAGGCATGATTACTTTTGAAGATATCTTTGAAAGGATTGTCGGACAGATATCAGATGAGTATGACACTGAAGATGATGAGGATATAGTAAATGTTGCTCCAGGAAAGTATTTAATCGATGGATCTGTAAATCTCGATGAAATCAATCAAAGATTTGATTTAGATTTAGAATGCCAAGAATTTGACTCTATCGGTGGATTTATAATCGAAAGAATTGATAGATTCCCTGAAATTAATGAAATAATAAATGTGGATGAAATCAAAATAACTATTATGAAGTCAAAGAAAAACAGAATAGAAAAAATCTTACTGGAACTACCAGTTAAGGCAAAAAAATAAGAGATTCAAATTGAATCTCTTTTTTTATATTTCATCTACTAATTCAACAACTTTAATCTTCGAATGTTTCCAGCTTGCCTTATCTCCTAGCCTATCAACAATTTTTATTAAAGTATCATCACTTTCTAACTCTTCAGTTAAAGGGGCAACTCTCATGTCTTTATTATGAGGTATTTCATCAACCTCATTGCCTAAATCATTTTTAACAATTACTCTATTACTTAACTCTCTAAGTTGTAGTTTATCTTCTACTTTTATGTACTTGCCATTATGTCTTGTGTAGAAAAAAATATTTTGATTGAATTTTTCTTTATAATAAATCTTATAAGCCTCACATGAAAATTGAAAACTTCCAAGAGGGCTTGTGTCAAAAACAACTTTTTTCATAGCCTCACCTTGGAAGTATTATATCATAAAAAAATTTTAATTTACATAAAATATACAATAATTTGATTTGTTTTATAAAATCCTTACAATTGATGAAATAACTTCTTCCCTAGTCATATTTTTTTTAGGTTTAAAAGTTCCATCTTCATAAATTGAAAGATATCCACCATTTACAGCAGAATTAACTGCATCTTTTGCATATTTAGCAATATCTTTTGAATCTTTAATCTTTACACTTTTATTATTTTTTAAATCAAATATATTGGAAATAACAACAGCATAATCTTGTCTAGTGACTTCTCGCTTTGGATTAAAAGTTCCATCTCCATTTCCACTCATAATAAATAAATCATATGCCATGTTTACATATTTATTATCAGTGTCTTTGAAATGTTTAACAGAACCTTGTGAAGTTTTATTAAACTTAATTTCACAAGCTTTAACTGCAATTTCAGCAAGCTCTTCTCTTGTAATATTTTTTCCAACATTAGATGCAACTTCAGCTGAAAGCATTTTGTTTGCATAAGCCTTTTGAAGATTTCCATATGCCCAAGGACTGTAGTTTCTAAAAATTTCTGTTTTACCTAAATGTAAATTTTGTGATTTTTTTACATTATTGTTATCATCTAAGAAACCAAGTTTAAAAGAATAACCATTTGAAGGAGTTACAATTTTGTCTAATTCATTTTGATTAATTGAAATTAATTTCTTACCATTTGAATTATCGACGATTTTTACAAGCTTAGATTTTTGATTATTACCATCACTTGAAACTTCAACTTCAACCTTTTGACTTCCCTTTGCATTTTTAATTTCAAAGTTATAATTTTGACCATCTTTATATGCAATAATATTTGAAAGGATACTAACTTCACTATTTGCAAAAGCATTAAAAGAAATGCTAATAGCAAAAATTAACATCAATACAATTTTTTTCATAATTCACCTCGAGGAAATATGATACCAAAAAGTATAGATGTAGTCCAAGAATTTACAATTTTGTAATAATTTTGTAATCTTTAATATTTTACAATTAAAAAAGGCTCACTAAGAGCCTTAATTTAATTAAATTATTTAACTGTATTAATAATAACTGTTCTTGTATCGTTATTCCAGTCTACATTATGACCAAATGTTTCTGATACAAATCTTAAAGGTACATAAGTTCTATCGTTTCTAATTGCTGGAGCAACTTCAAGATCGATATATCTATCTTCTCCATCTTCAATTTCAATTTTTGCTCTTTTTTCTCCAATTTTTAAAGTAACTTTTTCTACTTCACCTTTTTTTGCATCATCGTTTTCGATTTCTACTTCTCTATCATCATCGTCCCATTCTACTTCGTAGTTTAAAGCTTTTGAAATAAATCTAATAGGTACTAAAGTTCTTCCATTGTCAATTATAGCTGGTTGTTCGCTTTTTATTGCTTTTCCATTGATTTCAATAACGATATCCTTTGCTGCGAATACAATACTTGGCACTAATAATAGTACGCTTAGTAATAATATTAATCTTTTTTTCATTTAAAATCCTCCTCTTAATTATTATTAATATAATATCATATAAAAATATTTTACACAAATTTAAAAGTTAATAAAAAAAGTGAGGTCTAAACCTCACTTAATTATTCTGCTTCAACTTCTGCTAAAACTTCTTTGCCTGCATAGTGTCCACATGATGGACAAACTCTATGAGGTAATTTCATTTCATGGCAGTTAGGACATTCTACAACTGTTGCTTTATTTAATCTATAAGAAGATGCTCTTCTCTTGTTTTTTCTTTGTTTTGAAGTTTTTCTCTTTGGTACGGCCATTTTCACACCTCCTCATCTTTAAATAAATCTAATAATTTTTCGAATCTTGGGTCTACTTTTTCCTCTTCAGTTTCTTCTGAAACTTCGCAGTCGCAAGCTCCTTCATTTAGGTTCTTGCCACAATGAGGACAAAGTCCTTTACAATCATCGCTACATAAATTTTTCCCAGGTATAGATGTAATTACTTGTGACAAAATAATTTTTGATAAATCGATTGAATCATCATTTATATCAAAGTATTCATCAATTGAATTTTCATCATAAAAACTTGGATCTTTAAAGTTATATCCCTCGTAATTAGTTTCTCTATGATTTATGAATTCAGCAGTACATCTATCACAATGTGCTTTAAAGCTGTAGCTAATATTTATAGAGAGTACTAACTCACCTGTTAAATCATGCACATACCCGCTATATTCTATGGGATAGATGAGATTTAGATTATCTAGATTTAAATCCGTGTCATTTTCATTTAACTTTCCATCAAAATCCAATCTTTGTTCTTCTGATGATAAAAAACTACTTAAATCTAATTTCATATTCTCACCTCAAAATTACATACACATCATTATAACCATTTGATGTGCAAATGTCAACACTTTAAATGATTTTTTTAAGCTTCAACAAGTTCTTTTGTGTCTCTTGCAATCATTAATTCTTCGTTAGTAGGAATTACAAAAACTTTAACTTTTGAGTTATCTGAAGAGATAAGTTTATCTTCTCCTCTAACATTGTTTCTTTCTTTATCAATTTCAATTCCAAGTGATTTTAGTCCTGCACAGATAGATTCTCTCATTTCTATTGAGTTTTCACCAACACCTGCTGTAAAGACAATTCCATCTACATGATCAAGTTCAGTGAAGTAGTTTCCAATATATCCTCTAACTCTCTTTTCAAAGATATTAAGTGCTAGTGCTGCTCTTTCGTTTCCTTCATCTCTTGCAGCTTCAATATCTCTAAAATCACTTGATACTCCAGAAATGCGAAGAACTCCTGATTTTTTATTAATAACATTGTTAATTTCATCTGGAGAAAGATTTTCTTTTTCCATTAGGAATGGTAAGATTGCTGGGTCTAAGTCACCACATCTAGTTCCCATTGCAAGTCCTTCAAGTGGAGTAAAGCCCATTGAAGTATCAATTGATTTACCATTTTCAACAGCACAAATACTTGATCCATTACCAAGGTGGCAAGTGATTAAGTTAACTTCATTGACATCTTTTCCAAGCATTTCTGCTGCTCTATTTGTAATATATTTATGGCTTGTTCCGTGGAAACCATATCTTCTTATTCTATATTTTTCATAATATTCATATGGAAGTGCATAAATGTAGCTTTCTGCTGGCATTGTTTGATGGAAAGCTGTATCAAATACTGCAACTTGTTTTACATTTGGAAGTAATTTTTGACAAGCCTTAATTCCCATAATATTTGGTGGATTGTGAAGAGGAGCTATTTCTACATTATCTTCAATAGCCTTTAGAACCTTATCGTCAATAATTACGGATTGTGCAAAATCTTCACCACCGTGAACTACTCTGTGACCTACAGCACTAATTTCATCAAGTGATTTTATAGCACCATAATCTTCATTTGTAAGAGAATCCATAACTAATTCAAGTGCTATTTTGTGATCCTTCATTGGTGTTTCAATAGTTTCTTTTTCTTTTCCTATTGTTTCGTGTTTAATTCTAGATCCTTCAATTCCAATTCTCTCTACTAATCCCTTTGCTTTTACTTCTTCATTACTCATATCAATTAATTGATATTTTAACGAAGATGATCCGCAATTAATTACTAATACATTCATATTTTCCTCCTCAAATTTTTAAATAAATATTTTTTGTTGTATAATAACTATAATTAATATTATAACAAATGGTAAATTTAGTCAATAATTGGAGTTTTTAAAAATGAAAATTGCATCAGTAATTGCTGAATATAACCCATTTCACAATGGGCATTTATATCAATTAAATAAAATTCGAGAAATTTTTACAGATAATATTGTAGTAATTATGTCTTCAAATTTTGTGCAAAGAGGAGAACCAGCAATTATTAACAAATTTGAAAGAGCAAAAATTGCTGTTGATAATGGAGCAAGCCTTGTAATAGAAAATCCTCTTATATATTCAACTTCAAATGCTGAAATTTTCTCTAAGGGCACTGTTAATATTTTAAATTCCATGGGAGTTATTGACAGGCTTTATTTTGGAGCAGAAGATGACTCAGAATTGTTAGAAAATATTATTTCTAAAATTGAAAGTAATCTTGATGAAAATAAAATAAAAAAGTTTTTAGATACTGGGAATTCATACATAAAAGCAAGAGAACTATCAATGGACTTTCTTAGTGAGAGAGAAAAATATATTTTAAGTAAACCTAATAATATTTTGGGAATAGAGTATATAAAAGCACTTATAGATTTAAATTCGTCTATTACTCCCCTATCATTAAAAAGAAAAAATGTCGATCATAATGATTTACATTCAATTGATAATATTGCTTCTGCTTCATTTATAAGAAATAAAGCATTTGATGAAGAGGATATTTCTAAATTTATTCCAAATTATGATTTAGTACCTCAAAATAATTTAGAAAATTATTATGATATTTTCAGATATAAATTAATTTCAGGAGATATTAATTATGAAGATTATTTTGATTACGAAGTAGGACTTGAAAATAGAATGAAAGATAATCTTCATGCAAATACTTTTTCTCAATTTATTGAGAAAGTTCATTCAAAAAGACATAGTAAGTCCAGAATTAAAAGATTATGTATGCAAATACTTTTAGACATTAAAAAGGATTTAATTTTAAATTCTTTTAACTATCCATATATTAGAGTTCTAGGTCTCGATGAAAATGGATTGGAGATTCTTAAAAATTCTAAAAACAAAAATATTATTTATTCTTTTAAAAGATTTTATGACAAAGCTGATAAAAATTTTAAAAAAATACTAGATAAAGAAATATATGCTACAAACTTATATAATCTTAAAAATGGATTAATTAATGAAGATTTTACAAAAGAGGTTTATAAAAAATTATAAAAACTATTTCATAATAGCAATTGGCAAAATTATTTTTTTAAATCTCTTATTATGATATAATTTAATTATAAGCAAATTAGGGGGTATTATTATGTTAATGACAAATTTCTTACAAAAGAGAAAATCAGTGAGGGATTTCAAAAATGACAACGTTCCAAGAGATGTTTTAGAAAATATAAAATTACTTATTCAAGAAATAGATAGCGAAGACGGTGTAGGTTTATCTCTTTATGAAAATGGAAAAATTGTGTATGAAGGACTTAAAGGAAAAGCTGGTTACTCTGGCGTAATGATTGAAGCTCCACATTATATTTCCCTTGATATAAAAGACAATTCTCCACTAAATATTTTAACTGGTGGATATTTACTTGAAAAACTAAACACAAAGATTGTTGATTTAAATTTAGATACTTGTTGGATAACTGTAGATCAAGTTGATCATGATACTAAAAAATCTATCTTTGGTGAAAATGGAGTTGGAATTGATTTTTTAATCGCTCTTGGTTATGGACAAAAGAAAAAATTCTTTGATCCTGAAGTTTCCAGTTCAAGACTTCCAGTTGATGAAATTGTGTTCCAAGACACATTAGGAAATCCAATTTCCATGGAAACATTAGAAAACTATGGAATCTTTGATGTATTCTCTTCTGCAAGATATGCACCAAGTCATATGAACTTACAACCTTGGAGATTTGTATTAAATGGCTCTAAGATTGATGCTTATATGGTTAAATCAGAAGATGACAATAGATCTTTCGTAGATATGGGCGTTATTCTTTTCTATATCGAAGAAATGCTTAAATCAATTGGCACAGAAAAGAAATGGACAATTGATTTAAAAGATGCTGGAAAGCATTACTATATTGGAGAAATCTCACTATAAATTAAAGGACTAGTAAATTCTAGTCCTTATTATTTTTCCTATATTTACTTGGGCTTATGCCTGTAAACTTTTTAAAAGATCTTGAAAAATTAGATGGATTTTTAAATCCTATTTTTTCAGCAATATCCGTTATTTCCATATTTGTATTTATTAGATAATTTTCTGCCTTTATCATTCTTATATTATTTAAATATTTAATCGGTGTGTACTGAAATTTTCTCATGAAATTATTATTTAAATAAGATTTTGAAATTTTAAACTTTTTGCAAATTAAATCTAAGTTAATATCTAAATCTAAATTATTTGAAATAAATCTTTCTATTTCTATCATGTCCTCGGTATTATTTTCTTGATAATATTTTTTTCTAATTTCATTTATATTTTCTTTGGTTATTATATATATTAACTCTAATGTTTTAAGAGTTATTAGAAACAAATCTTCTTTCTTCAAATTATCTATTAATTGATTTGCAACAAATAATAATTCTTTGTTGTTTAATATAATTCCAATATCTTTTATGCTGCGAGATATTTTTATAAACTTATCAATTATTTTGTAATAATCCAAAGTCTTATCTAATTCCTTAGGTGCAATAACTATATTAAAGGCAGTTGTCCTGTCATTTGTCGAATAAGATTCTAAAGATTTTGGAATGGATTTACCTACAAAAATCTCTCTAGTTATTAAAACTTTAGTATCATTTATATGAGTGTAATAATTTCCCTCGTAGCAATATGCAATTCTGTAACCAAATCTTCCATTATAATCAGAGTCATGAGCTACATATTTTTGCCCTAAAGTTATAAACATTACATAAATTCCCGGTAAAATTAAGTAAGATTTCATTCTGTTTTTTGGAGCATCTATTCCTACGTATTCTATTATATTTTTATTTTCTGTTGGGTAAGCTTTAAATCCCCAAGTATTAAGACCCTTCATATTCAAAAAACCTCAATATATAAATTCTTCTGATGCTATTGAAGAATCAATCATCTTCTTATAAGTTTTACTTCTATTTAAAAGTTCTTCATGTGTTCCAATGTCTTCAATCTTGCCATCATTCATTACTATAATTTGATCTACATTTTGAATTGATTTCATTCTATGAGAAATTATCATAACTGTTTTATCTTTTGTTAGTTTATTTAAGGATTCTTGAATATATTTTTCATTTTCAACATCAAGTGATGCTGCAATTTCATCAAGTAATATTATTTCAGCATTTTTTAAGAATGCTCTTGCAATAGAAATTCTTTGTCTTTCTCCACCAGATAATTTTGAACCATTTTCTCCAATATTTGTGTCATATCCATTAGGGAGTTTATTTACAAATTCATCGCAATTTGCAAGCTTTGCAGCATGAAGCACTTCTTCATCACTTGCATACATATTTCCAATTCTAATATTATCTATTACACTTCCATTAAATAAAATTACATCTTGGAAAACCATGGATATATGCTTAAATAAATTTTTAGCTGCTACTTTATTTATTTCTTTATCGTCAATTAAAATCTGTCCATCATCATAATCATATAATCTTGAAACAATTCTTAATACTGTAGTCTTTCCACAACCTGATGGACCAACAAGTGCAGTGGTTCTTCCTTGTAAGGACTCAAAGGAAATATTATCTACAACTTTTTTGCCTTCTATATATGAAAAATCAACATTTTCGCCCACAATATCAAAGTTTTTTAAGTTGGCCTCTTTTCCTTTTACCACTACTTCATTTCTAAGAGCGTTTATATTTTTTATTGGAGAATCTATAAACATCATTTCTCCATAGTATCCACTAAAAGCTGTTGTGCCATCTATTAATCTTGCAGCTGCAAATAAATAACCTGCAAAATATAATACATTTATATTTCCCCTAATCAGTTCATTTAAGCCTACAAACATTACTAAACCCAGTGATAAATTTGACACAACTCCAGAAAATGTAATTGGAATTACTTGTCCAAGTTCAGAAGAAATGTGAAATTTTTCTAATTTTCTTACAAATTTTATAGATTCTTCCATCTTTTCATTAGACAAATTATATGATTTAATCTCAGTTGACAAATCAATTAATTCTTGAAACATCTTAGAAGATTTTCTCTGTTCTTTATAATAAACTTTTGCAGATTTACTTTGTATGTCTTTAGATATAAAACTTAAAATCATTGATGAAAGAATTGGAATAATAACTGAAAGTCCTAGTTTTATATTTCCAATTAAAAGCATAATAGAAATTATAATAAAGCTTATAATAAATCCATAGAAACCTGGAAGTGCATGGCTAAGTGCATGCTCAATTGTTTCCACATCTTTCATTATTGTTTGAGAAAGATTAGTTAAATCTGTCCTTGAATAAAATGAAAGTGGTAAATCTTTTACAATATTTGAAATTTCAATTCTTAGATTTGCAGATTCCTTATAGGTTTCATCGTAAGTAGTCATATAATCTCTATTTAAAATGTAAAACATAAATAATCCAATAACTATAAATAATAAAATCGCAATTTTTATATCAAAACTTCCAAGCCCTAAAAGTCCTTGAAGTACATACATTAAAAGCATTATTGGAAGCATAAAAGACAAAGATTTTAAAGTAGAATATTTTGATGCAATAATTAATCCTCTTGCACCTTTATCAGTTAAGGCAAATCTATTTTTTAAATATTCTTTCATCACTTAACCCTCCATTCATTTGCTGACTCATAAAGATTTACAAATTCTTTATATCTAGAATCTCTGTCCATAAGTTCATTGTGACTTCCTCTTTCTATGATTTTTCCATTTTCAACAACAAGTATTTCATCTACTCCTCTTATTGAAGAAAGTCTGTGAGCAATCATTATAACTGTTCTATTTTTAATTAATTCTTTAAATGCAATTTGAAGTTCATATTCATTTTCTGGGTCAGCTGCTGCCGATGCTTCATCAAGTATTATAATCTTAGGATTTTTTAAGAAAATTCTTGCAATAGAAATCCTTTGAATTTCCCCACCTGAAAGATTAATTCCATCTTCTCCTATTACAGCATTATATCCATTCTTAAATTTATTTATAAACTCATCACATCTAGCAACTTTAAGTGATTTTATTACTTCTTCATCACTTGCATCTTTGTTTGCTAGTTTTATATTTTCAAAAATTGATAAATCTTTAAATAATTTAGGATTTTGAAAAACTATTCCAATATTCTTCATTAAATATTCTTTGTCATAATCGTAAATATTTACATCTCCTATTTTAATCTGGCCTGAATCTACTGGATAAAGTCCTGAGATAAGTTTTGCTATTGTGGACTTTCCAGAACCTGATGAACCAACAAGTGCATAGACTTTATTTTCATTAAATTTCAAAGATAAATTATTAATTATTTTATTTTCTCCGTCATATGAAAAGTCAACATTTTTAAATTCAATATTTGAATTTTTCATCTCAGAAATATTTCCGAATGCAATTTTTTTCTCATTCATTTCTTTAAATAAATTTTCAAGATTATCTACTGCAGAGTTTGCTTGATATGTATACATTCCAACATACATAACCTTCATTAGATTTGAGAAGTATATTCCCATAAAAAGTGTGAAAAATAATATTTTAGCTGACCAAAGTGCAGCATCTTCGCCTCTACTTACCATAAATATTGCGAGGAAAACTGGCATGATTATAAAAATATTTAATATCCATTGAAAACTAACATAGGGAATTCTACATGACATTGAATATTTATAAACTAAATCTCTATATGAGATAATATTGTCGTAAAGCTTTTTAAATCCAATAAGTGGTGCATTAAATATTTTTACAACTGGCATTCCACGTACATATTCAACTGCTCCTGCATTTAATTCGTCGCCTTTTTTCATGTACTCACCCATAAAACTTACATCGCCCATCATAGCCTTCATTATAATTAGCGAAATAATCATTATAAGAACGAAAAATATTCCAAGATAAATATTTAATTTAAATACTAATAAAAGCATAAGTATTGGTATTAATATTGCTGTAGTTTGATCAGGTATTAAATGAGCGACAATCATGTGAGTTTGTTCAACATTATTGTCTATTATTTTTCTAACTTCTCCAGAGTCATGTGTGTCAAAAAAAGTATTTGATGCATTAATTAAATGTTTTATTCCTTTTTCACGAAGTCTAGTTTCAAGTCTAAATCCTGTGAGATGACTCATCCATAATCCAAAAATATAAATAATTCCTTGCAAAATAAATAGAGATAAAATCAATATTGATGTCTTCTTTGAATCAGTCAAACTTTCTCCCATAAATACATCTCTTACTAAAGTCCATATAAGATAGTATGCGTAAAATAATAATATATTACCTATTGCAGTAAAAGCTACAGCCAATATAGCATGTACTTTTCTTTCTGGTATATAGGATAATAATTTCTTGTATAATTTCAAATTACAACCTCCTTATTTATTTTTTGATATTTTATATCAATTGATATTATATATCATTCAATAATATTATTCTTGTCAATAATAATTTTATATTCAATTATTTTTTATGTTTTAAATAAAATTAAATGAGTATATAGAATCCAAGAGGTGATTTTATGAAACGAAATTTAAAATTATTACTTATAACTATAATTTTTTTACTTAGCTTGTCACAAAATTTATTTGCACAAAGAGACATAATCATTAACATAAATGGAAAAGCAATTAAAACAGATACAGCTCCAATTATAAGAAATGATAGAGTTCTGGATTTATAGCAGAAAATTTAGGTCTAAATATTAACTGGAATGAAGAAGAAAGAAGAATTGCAATCTTTCGACCTGAATTTCAAAATTCTGGTGGAGGAGTTTTTCTTTGGATTGGAAAAAATATTGTTGGCATAGATGAATATGATGAAATAAAAATAGATACGCCTCCTATAATTTATAAAGATAGGACAATGGTTCCCATAAGAGATATTTCTGAAATATTTGAGAAAGATGTTAGATGGGATGAAAACTCGAGAACTGTATATATAAAAGATAAATAAAAAAAGACTGTATCGCAATTGATACAGTCTTTATTATTTAAATTAAGTTAAGCATTAACTTTTTCTTGTTCTTTTTTAAGTCTAGCTTCTTCTAATTTCTTTTGTTTTTCTTTTTCTTTCTTTTCTTTTTCCTTTTGCTTCATCTTTTCAACTCTTTCAGGATATTCACAGAATATTGCTCCTGTAGGACATTTTGAAACACAGATTCCACAATTTATACATTTATCGTAATCAATTGAAGCAAGATTATTTTCAACATGGATTGCATCTTTAGGACAATTCTTTTCACAAATTCCACAAGATATACATCCAGTCTTACAATTATTTCTAACCACTTTTCCGAGGTCAAGAGACATACATTTAACTTGAGTTTTTGATTTATAAGGAACAAGTTTAATGATTTTCTTAGGACAAATATTAATACATTTCATACAAGCAACGCATTTTTCTTTATCCACTACTGCGATTCCATTAACCATGTGTAATGCATCAAATTCGCATACACTTACACAAGTTCCTCCGCCACAGCATCCATAATTACAAGCTTTAGCACCTTGTTGGTAATCTGCAATAAGTCTACAGTCAACTAAATCATTGTAATCATATTTATTTTTAGCTTTGTCGCAATCACCTTGACAAAGTACACATGCTACATTTCTTTCTATATTTCCTGCATTGACTCCCATTATTTCACTGACTTCTTCAGCTACTTCTGCTCCACCTATTGCACAAGCATTAGTAGGTGCAGAACCATTTGCTATAGCTTCAGCTAGACCATCACAGCCTGGGAATCCACAAGCACCACAGTTGGCACCTGGTAAAGCATCTCTTATTTCTGCTACCTTAGGATCTACCTTAACGTAAAATACCTTTGATGCAATTGAAAGTATAACTCCAAAGAATGCTCCAGCAACTCCCAAAAACAACATTGGGGTAAGTACTGTACTAATTTCCATAACTACCTCCTATACCAATCCGCCGAAACCTGAGAATGCAATAGCCATAAGTCCAGCACTTACTAGAGCTATTGGAACTCCTTGAAGTGGCTTAGGTACATCAGCAAGAAGTAGTTTTTCTCTTAGAGCTGCCATAAGAACAAGAGCTAGTGTAAAACCAACTGAAGCTCCAAAACCACTAAATATTGTTTCTATTAAATTATATCCATTTTGAACATTAAGCACAGTTACACCAAGAACTACACAGTTAGTAGTTATAAGTGGAAGATAAACTCCCATTGCTTGATATAGTGAAGGAGATGATTTTTTAATAAACATCTCTACAAATTGTACTAATGATGCTATTACTAAAATAAATGCAATAGTTTGTAAATATCCAAGTCCAAATTTATCCAACACAAAAGTTTGGATTAGCCATGTAATTGCAGACGCAAGGACTACTACAAAGGTTACTGCAACCCCCATTCCTATTGCTGTTTCTGTTTTTGAAGAAACGCCAAGGAAAGGACAAATACCAAGGAATTGAGCAAAAATATAGTTATTTACAAGTATTGTTGAAATTAAGATTATAAAAATACTTTCTAACATTAATCTGCCCTCCTATTTAAAACTAGTCTAAATCCTGCAATTAAGAATCCAAGAAGAATAAAAGCTCCTGCTGGCGCTCCAAATATTCCTATTCCAGGATAAGATTCTGGTAAAATTTGTACTCCTAAAAGAGTACCATATCCAAAGAATTCACGAACAAATCCCATTGCACATACTGCCATAGTATATCCAACTCCTGTTCCTAGACCATCAATAATAGAAGGAATTAGTTTATTTTTATAAGCAAATCCCTCTGCTTCTCCAAGAATACAGCAGTTTACTACTATAAGTGGTAAGAATATACCAAGTGCTGCATATATTGAAGGAACATAAGCTTGTAGAATCATTTGAACTAATGTTACGAAAGTTGCAATTACAACTATAAAACAAGGAATTCTTATTTTATCTGGTATTATATTTCTTAAAGCAGAAACTACACCATTACTCATTATAAGTACAAATGTTACTGCAATACCCATAGCAATTGCACTACTTAAACTTGAAGTTATAGCAAGTACAGAACAAAGCCCTATAAGTTGCATGAATACAGGGTTGTTCTTTAATGCACCATTTAAAAATACTTTAGATAATTTCATTAATTTCCCCCTTATTCATTTTTTAAAACTTCATTATAAACTTTTACTGCTTCATTAGATCCTTCTTGAGCAGCCTTTGATGAAATTGTAGCTGATGTTAACCACATAATTTCATTTTCAGCTTGAGGATCTTTTGATATTTCAAGTGGACCAGCTGCAGATTTGCCATTATAAGAATTGAAGTACTCTTCTTCTGTTATTCTAGAACCGAATCCTTTAGTTTCTCCATTTGAAATATTTCTAAATCCAGCTATAGTATCTCCATCTAATAAAATACCAATGGCATTAGTCATAGCTCCACCATATCCATTAGAATTAACATTGATACCATAACCTACAACTTCGTCACCATTTTTAGCAACGAATATATTATCTATATTTGGATATTTTTCTTTAATATTTGATAATTTTTCTTTGTCGTATTCTTCAAAATTATCTGCCTTTTCTCCAAAAATTACTTCATAAGAAGCAAGTGTACTTTTTAATTCAGCTTCAGCAATTACTGGTTCAGTAAAGCTATTTACAGCTGCAAGTAGTCCAGCGGAAAAAGCACAGAAAATTAAAAGAATAAGTCCGAATTTAATAGGTTCTTTCATTTTTTCGCCTCCCCATATGCACTACCAATTGTAAGTTTGTCAATAATAGGTGTAGCAATATTCATTAAACAAATTGCATATGATACACCTTCAGGAAGAGATGCCTTAGTTCTTATAAGTGCTGTTAAAAATCCACATCCAATGGCAAAAATAATTCTTCCCTTTCTATTTATTGGATTAGTTGTATAATCAGTTGCCATAAAAATAGCACCAAGTAAAAGTCCTCCTGCTAATAATTCATATGGAACTATATTTACTGGTATTCCAAAAATAATAAGTGAAATAGC
Source organism: Peptoniphilus ovalis (assembly GCF_018919265.1). Lineage (GTDB taxonomy): Bacteria > Bacillota > Clostridia > Tissierellales > Peptoniphilaceae > Peptoniphilus_A > Peptoniphilus_A ovalis. The sequence goes on along the minus strand of NZ_JAHLQO010000003.1, from coordinate 6,159 downwards.
AGTTACTGCTACATATATTACTGGAATTTCCCATGAAATAACTTTTCTTACAACTAAATATATAAATCCGATTAAAAGTGCTGCTGCTGAAGTTTCTCCAATAACACCACCAATATTTCCTATAAACATATCTGATAAAGCTGGAAGATTAGCAAAATCTCCAGTAGCAATAATTTGAAGTGGAGTAGCCGATGAAATTGCATCAACTGCTTGACTTGCAGAAGTAGTAATATCAATACCTGATTTTAGCATTTCAGGAGAAATGTAATCAGTGATTTCTTTAGGCCAAGAAGCCATTAAAACAAGTCTTGCTGCAAGTGCTGGATTCATAAAGTTAAATCCTATACCACCAAAACATTCTTTAACAATTAATATTGCAAATACAGAGCCAAAAGCTGCCATCCAAAGTGGAAATGACTGTGGCATATTAAGTGCAATAAGTATACCAGTTACAACTGCAGATAAATCATTAATTTGCACAGGCTTTTTAAGTGCCTTTTGTGTTATAAGTTCTGTAAATACACATGAACCAACACATACAGCAATAAGAGCAATAGATCTAATTCCAAAGAAATAAACTGCTGCAATCATTGCAGGTACTAGTGCAATTATTACATCTAGCATTATTTTTGATACTGTATCATTTGCTCTAATATGTGGAGCTAAAGATACAAATTTTGCTTCATTTGCAGTGACTGGATCTTTTTTTATATTAGTATTTTCCAAATTGATCCCTCCTATTTCTTAGCATTAGCTCTAATTTCTCTCTTAGCTAATTTAACTGAAGCGCTAAGATGTCTTTTAGCTGGACACACAAATGAGCAGATACCACATTCCATGCATTGGTCAGCGTGAAGATCTATACATAAATCTACATCGCCTTTTAAAATTGCATGGTTAATATCTGTTGGATTGATATTTGCTGGACAATGATCTACACATCTTGAACATCTAATGCAAGGTGTTTCAGTAATTGGCTTTACTTCTTCTTCTGTAAACACAAGTATTCCAGAAGTAGTTTTAGTAATAGGTGCATCTAAACTAAATACTGATTTACCAGTCATTGGTCCACCGCATACTATTTCAACAAAGTTTTCTTTTACACCACCACAAAAATCCAAAATATCTCCTACAGGAGTACCTACTTTTACAAGAATATTTTTAGGTTCATTAATTCCAGAACCACTTACTGTAATAACTCTTTCATATGAAGGCTTACCTTCTATTACAGCTTCATAAAAAGCAAGAGTTGTACCAACATTAGTTAGGAAAACTCCTACATCATTTGTAACACCATTTTGAGGAACAATTCTGCCAACTACAGCCTCAGACAATCTTTTAGAATCACCTTGAGGATATTTAGTTTGACAACCAACTACTTTTAGATGGTTCCAATTTGGATGATTATTAATAACCTCTTCCATTTTTGCTATTGCATCAGGTTTATTTTCTTCAATTGCCATGTAAGAAGAATCCTGATTATAAAAATATGAAAAGATATTTAAACCCTCTAAAATTTCTTCTGTTTTTTCTAACATAATTCTGTGATCGCAAGTTAAAAATGGCTCACATTCAGCACCATTTATGATGCATTCATCTAAAACTGGATCTTCAGATTTTAATTTAGCATGAAGTGGAAAACCTGCTCCGCCCATACCTACTATTCCCTTTTCTTTAATAAAAGGAATTAAATCATCGATTGGATGATCTTTGTAGTCTTTAAAATCTGTTGTTTCAGCAATATACTCGTCTTTGCCATCGTTTTCAATTACAACGCAATCACAATACCTACCATCAGCTGTATACATCTTTTTAATATCTATAACTACGCCAGAAACAGATGAATGTACTGCAGCTGAAATATAAGCGCTAGAATCCCCCACAATTTGTCCAACTTTAACAGTATCACCCTTTTTAACAACTGGTGAGCAAGGTGCACCAATATGTTGTGACATAGGTATGTAGCAAATCTTAGGACTTGGCATCCTTTCAATTGCGATCTTTTCTGTTAAAGTTTTGTGTTCGTCCATATGAACTCCACCTACGGAAAAAGTGAGATTTCTTGAACTCATAAAACTTCACCCCTTATTAGGCTATTAAGCCTTTAAATTTACCTTTTGTTATAATTATAACATTATTTAAACTTAAAGTACATTAATTGTAAAGAAAAATACCATTACTAAAAAATCGAAAATATATTAATAATCTAACTTATATTAAATTAATAATGAAAAAGTATAAAGTATTAACTCTTATTCAATGAAATTTTTTGTTAAATAAAAAAACTACAGTCTTAAACTGTAGTTAAAAAATTATTTATTTCTTTCATATGGAATACCATTTGCAGAAGGAGCTTTTCTTCCCTTAACAAATGCTATTAGAACTACAAGAGTTATAACATAAGGTATCATAGAAAGTAAATTTGTATCAATTTCAATTCCTATTGAACCTAAGAAAACTGATAAGCCTTGTGCAAAACCAAATAGTAGACAAGCAAGCATTGCTCCTTGTGGTCTCCATCCACCAAAGATTACTGCAGCTAGCGCAATAAATCCTTGACCTGATATAAGTGTTTCTCTAAAGTTAGAAACAACTGCAAGTGACATTGAAGCTCCGCCAAGTCCTGCTAAAAATCCTGCTGAAAGAACACATATATATTTAATTTTGTAAGCATCTACTCCAAGAGTTTCAGCCGCCTTTGGATATTCTCCAACAGATCTGATTCTAAGTCCAAGTCTAGTTTTATAAAGTATAAAATATACTATGGCAACTAATATAAATGCAATATAAACAGATGCATATTGAGAGAAAACTATATCCAAAAACTTCATAATTTGACTATTTCCTTCAAATTTATTAAAAAATGATTGAAATAAAATTGGCAACTTACTTTCATATGGTATAGATTTACTCATTGCAGCTCCATCAAAGAAGAGTCTACAAAGAAAAAGTGAAAGTCCTGGTCCAATTAAGTTAATTGCGATACCACTTACAACGTGATCAGCAGCAAAGTTTATCGTTGCTATTGCATGAAGAAGAGCCATTGCCATTCCGCCAAGGCCTCCACAAATAAAAGCTATCCACGGATTTCCAAGATAAAACCCTACAATTGAACCTACTACAGCTCCCACTGACATCATACCTTCAAGCCCAATATTAACTACACCTGAGTTTTCTGAAACGACTCCTCCAAGTGCTGTATAGATAAGAGGTGCTGAATATAAAAATGTTATAGAAAGAATACTAGCTATGTTTAAGACTAAATTATTCATATTGACCTCCTTCTACATCTTTTTCATCTTTTTTAAACCATTTAGCAAAAAAGAATCTTATAATGTCTAAAAGTTTAGGAATTGCTATAAATAAAATCATAATACCTACGATTATATCAACTACTTCAGAATAAGTTCCAATAGTAGTAAGTTTTCCACCGCCATATGATAAGCCGGCATATAGAATAGCAGCTGGAATAGTTCCAATGGGATTGTTTCCAGCAATAAGAGCTACTGCCATTCCGTCAAATCCATATCCCTCTTGAGCAGCCATCATACCAATATTACCTGAAACTCCAAGTACAGTAATGGCACCTGCAAGACCTGATAAAGCACCCGCAATTCCCATAGATGCCATTATAGATTTATTAATGCTAATTCCGCCGTATTCCGCAGCTTTAGGATTAAATCCAACAGATCTAAGTTCGTATCCAAGAGTTGTCTTTTTTAATATATACCAAATAATGATTGCTGCAATTATTGCAATTATAATACCCCAGTTAACTGGAGGATTTAAAATATCTCTAAGAAATCTATTGTTCATTAAAAATTCTTTTCCAGCTTCACTTGTCTTCCATTGTCCAAGAATTCTAATATCTGCACTGGATTTAATTGGATAAGAGTTATCTGATTCAATATTTCTAATAATTGGAAAGCTCAATAAGAAGTTACTAAAGTAAAAACCTATCCAGTTCATCATTATTGAAGAAATAACTTCATTTACATCAAATTTTGCCTTTAAAAGTCCAACAAATGCTCCCCATAAATATCCAAAAAACATTCCTGCAGCAAGAGCTACAATACCATGAATAACTGGAGGTAAATCAACTAAAAGACCTACTAAAAGAGCTCCAACTGAACCAACAATATATTGTCCTTCAGCTCCTATGTTAAATAGTCCAGTATTAAAAGCAAAAGCTACAGAAAGACCTGTTAAAATTAATGGAACAGCTTTTACAATAGTCCATGAAATATATTTAGGCTTACCAAAAGCTCCAACGAAAATAACTTTATAGGCTTCAATTGGATTAGTACCGCTTATCAATAAAATAATTGAACCAATAAGCATACCAAGTACTATTGCAAGAAGTGTGTATATAAATCTATTTCTCTTCATTTTTACCTCCCGCCATATAAAGTCCAATTTCACTTTCATTAGTTTCTTTTGCATCAAAAGTTTTTAAAATCTTTCCATTATAAATAACCGAGATTTTATCAGAAAGAGCAAGAATTTCATCAAGTTCAAAAGAAATTAATAGCACTGCCTTTCCCCTATCTCTTTGACCAATTAAGAAGTTTCTAATATATTCAATTGCACCAACATCAAGTCCTCTTGTAGGTTGAGCAGCAATTAATAAATCAGGGTCATTTGAAATTTCTCTTGCAAGAATTACTTTTTGTTGATTACCACCAGATAATTCACCAGCTCTGTGATAGATATCTCTTGGTCTAATATCATAGGATTCAATTAAATCCTTAGCATGATTATCTATATTATTAAAATCTAAAATTCCTTTTTTAGAATATTTATCTGTGTAATAATCTTTTAAAATCAAATTTTCAGCAACAGTAAAATCTAATACAAGTCCTCTAATCTGTCTGTCTTCTGGAATAGAATTAAGTCCAGCTTCTATAATATCTCTTGGACTTTTGTTTAAAATTTCTTCTCCTTTAAAAATTACAGAACCACTTTCTGCATTTTTAAGACCAGTAAGGGTTTCAATTAATTCAGACTGACCATTTCCATCAACTCCAGCTATTCCGTGAATTTCACCAAAGCGTACATTTAAATTTAAATCGTCAAGTTTCTTAACATTTCTAGAATCAAGAACAGTTAAGTTTTTAATATCTAATGCGATATCACCTGGATTAGCATCACTTTTATTAACATCAAGATGCACAGAACGACCAACCATCATATCAGCAAGTTCAGATTCAGAAACATCAGCTACATTTACAGTTTCAATCTTTTTGCCACGTCTTATAATAGTACATCTGTCAGCAACTTGTTTAATCTCTTTAAGCTTGTGAGTAATAATGATTATAGACTTTCCCTCATTAGAAAGATTTTTAATAATTTCCATTAACTCAGTAATTTCTTGAGGAGTAAGAACAGCCGTAGGCTCGTCAAAAATTAAAATATCAGCACCTCTGTAAAGCACTTTTAAAATTTCGACTTTTTGTTGAGTACCAACAGTAATATCTTCTATCTTAGCATCAGGATCAATTTTAAATCCGTATCTTTCAGATAGTTCAACAATTTCCTTTCTAGCCTTATCTTTATCAACTCTAATGCCATTCATTGGCTCCATTCCAAGAATAATATTTTCAACAACTGTAAAGGGCTCAATAAGCATAAAATGTTGATGGACCATTCCAAGACCTTCTTTAATGGCATCGTTAGGATCCTTGAACTCAACTTTTTTATTATTTATATAAATTTCACCCGAAGTTGGAGAAAACATACCGTAAAGCATATTCATAAGAGTAGTCTTACCAGCTCCATTTTCTCCCAAAAGCGAGTGAATTTCACCTCTTCTAATATCGAGGTTTATCATATCGTTTGCAGTAAAATCCCCAAATTTTTTGGTAATATTTACCATGCGAACGACTAAATCATCGTTTTTTATATTCAAGACAAACTCTCCTTTATTAAACTATTTAAATTATACCAAAGATTTAGACAATTTGAAAATAAATTGAAGTGAAAATTGAGAAAATAGAATATTAATTTATAAGATAAGTTGTAAAATTAAGTTCGACACCTAAAATAAATAAAAACTCATACTAACTTCGTGTAAAATGTTAATAACGACAAAAACACACACGGAGGTTAATATGAGTTATAAACATCTTACCCTAAATGATAGAAATAAGATAGAGGTAT
>NZ_JAHLQO010000002.1 GCF_018919265.1 Peptoniphilus ovalis | reverse complement strand
CTGGTTTGCTTTGTGATTTTATCACGATTGTTATCGATTATATCGATTTTATATCTTCACACTATTTAATTATCATGTTTCTTGCTACCTCAACGAAGTAGCTTATTTATTATAACTTCGTAATTTTACTTTGTCAAGTGTTTTTTACAAATTTTTTAGAATTTTTATTTTGTATTTACACTGACTTTACAGAAGTTATGCTGTCTTTCGAGACAACTATTATAGTTTATCATCTGCATTTATTTTTGTCAACTGTTTTTTTATTTTATTTTTAAAAAAATAACAGCTGTTTGCGACAGCTGTTATATATTACTAAATTCTAATTTTATTGTCAAGTAGTTTTTTATATTTTTTTATTTACACTGCTTTTACATTGTAATTAAGCTCTTTAAATCTCTCCATGTCTTCTTCTATACTAGCCCCTTGTGTTGTTAAAAGCACTCCTGATATTGTTGCATTGGCTCCACTTTTAAATGCAGATTCGCCAAATTCTTCCATTAATGCTCTTCCACCTGCTAATCTTATTGAGGCATCTGGATTTATAAATCTAAATGTTGCACAAGTTCTATTTACTTCTTCCATTGGAAGTATTTTATTGTTTTCATAAGGTGTGTTCTTAATTGGATTTAATAGGTTTACTGGTATTGATTTTACGTTTAAATCTCTTAGTTCAAGTGCCATGTCTATTCTATCTTCAAAAGATTCTCCTAGACCTATTAGTCCACCAGAACATATTTCCATTCCTGCTTCTTGTGCAGCTTTAATTGTTTCTATTTTTTGGTCATAAGTGTGTGTAGTACAAACTTTGTCGAAGTAATTCCTTGATGTTTCTAAATTGTTATGTACTCTTTTTATGCCTGCTTTTTTTAATTTTTCAAATCCCTCTTCAGATATAAGTCCACCTGATAAGCATACTTTTATACCAGGAGCTTTTTCATATATCTTTTTAGTTATTCTACATACTTTATCTATGTCTTCTTCTGTTAGACCCTTGCCTGCTGATACCATTGAAAATCTAGGAATACCTCTGTTAAATTTATCTACAGCATCTGCAACAATTATCTCCTCTTCTAAAAGGCCATATTCTTCTATATTTGTATTGTAATGAGCTGACTGTGCACAAAACTTACAATTTTCTGAACATCTTCCACTCTTCGCATTTATTATGCTACATACGTCAAAGTCGTTTCCGCAAAAGTGTTCTCTAATTTCATCTGCTGATTTTGTAAGTGTTTCGTAATCGCTATTGTAAAGCTCAATTGCTTCATCTCTATTTATTTTATAACCTTCTAGTACTTTGTTTTTTAATTCTAAAATATCCATAATTCAACTCCTGGAATTATTATATATTTTAGAAATATCATTGTCAATGTTGTTGGTTAATTAGTTAACATTTGCTTCAAATACTCCAAATTTAATCTTTTCTCCAAGATTTCTGAATTTTCTTTCATATTCTGTGACTATATTTTGTGGGTATTCATCTTCTTCCATATCAAAGTCTGCAATAAGTGTTGAATATCCGCAAAGTGAAAAGTAATCAAGGCTATCTTGAAATAAGTCAAGATCATCAGTCTTAAAATAAATTTGTGAATTTGGTTTTAATATTATTTTATATTTATCTAAAAGACTTGGATAAGTAAGTCTTCTCTTTTGATGTCTGACCTTTGGCCATGGATTACAAAAGTTAATATAAATTCTATCTATTTCATTTTCTTCAAAATAATCTAAAATGTGTTCTGCATTAATTGGCATAGCTCTTACATTTGTAAGTTCTCTCTCAATAATTTGTCTTGTTCCATAAATTAATGCATTAGTTTCAAAATCTACCATTATATAATTTATATCTTGATTAATCATTGCTGATTCAATTGTGAACTTTCCTTTACCTGCACCTATCTCTAGATATATTGGATTATCGTTTCCAAATACTTCTCTCCATTTGCCCTTATACTTTTGTCCTTCAAAGAATACATAAGGGTTTTCGTGCATTTCAGGAATTGCAAAATGTTTTTTTCTAAGTCTCATAATGCTCTCTCCTTTTTAAACGTTAGTATTATAACATACAGCAAAAGAGAGTCAACTGATTTTCATTTTTTTATTGAAATTATTTTGCCTTCCTTGTCCTGCCAGTTTTGTAATCTATCTCTACGCCCTTTTCAATATTTTTCACAAGGACTCTAAACTTTATGGACCTTCCATTATCTTCAATGCTATATGCTTCCATAATTACTCCTCGAGCTAATAGCTCATCCCCTAAAAAAATCGGCGTAACTCTATACCTTACTTTTTTCCCTGTATCGTATATGTAATTCCTAACGATCCTTTCAAAGGGTTCCATGCCAAGTGAATTAAAGGATCTTGTTCCAGTCATTAGGTTGAGCCAGTTGTCATTTTCTCCAGTTAATGAATATGCTATTAAATGACATCTGTTGTAAATTGCTCTTCCCTCTACGAAGTCGTACATCTTTTGATGCCATCCTGTGGGATAGATTTTTGAAATATCTCCACGAGGTTTTTTTGGAAGTGAATCTGGTCCAATCAACGCATTGGCCTGTCCCACTCTATTTAAATTATCAAGTGGTGAAAACTCTTGAAAGTCATCCTGCATTTTTAAATCTTCTTCAGTAAACTGTGGTGGATTTTTATCTACTTCAAAATAGTAACTTGAATCTGGTGTTTCGTATTTATTTTCTTGAAATATTTCTACTACACTGTCTAGTCCAATTTGTGATAGAATTTCTGGATTAGCTTCTAGGAAAACCCCTAAAAATGCGATTAATACTACTGCTGATACTTTTAAAATTCTTTTCAATTTATACAGCTCCTAAAGATGCAAAGCCACACTGCTTTTTCTTGACTTTTAACTCTGTGGACTTCATGAGGTTTTATTTCTAAGGCATCTCCTTCGTTAAGCTCTATGACATCTCCACTATCATATTCAATTTCTGCAACGCCTTTTAATAATATTACTATCTCGAGTTCATCTTGATCGTAATAATCTGTAACTTGATTAAGAGACACTGTCCTAATTATTTTTAAAATTTCATCTTCATAAATTATTTCTTCAATTTCTTTTTCTTCTAAGAATTTTATATTTTTAAATACATTGTATAATTTTTCCATAAAATTATTATATCAGAACTATTATTTATTTTGAATTTTTGCCATAATAGAGGTAGAGGTGTCATATGTTTAGAAAAATTAGAAGAGGTTAAAATGAATTGCCAATTGAAGATGCAAAAGATTTATTAGAAAAAAGTCCAAGGGGAGTACTTTCTTTTAATGGAGAAGATGACTATCCCTATTCAATTCCAATGAATTACCATTACAATAGAGATGAAGGGAAAATTTATTTTCACAGTGCTAAGGTTGGTTATAAAGTTGACTGTATAAATAAAAATAATAAAGCCTGTTTTGTAACCTTTGGAGATAAAGAGCTTTCAGAAGATGGTTGGTCACATTATGTATCATCAACTATTGTATTTGGTAAAATTGAAATAATTGAAGATCGAAAGCTTTTGTTGGAAAAGATAAAAGAATTTGCCATAAAATATTATCCATCAATGGAAGAAGTTGAAGATGCCATTGAAAGAAGTATAAATGGAGTTTTGTTTTATTGTTTAAATATTGAGCATATTTCGGTCAAAAGAGTTCGCGAGAGATAAGAAAAAGCCCCAACAATCTGGGGCTTATATTATTTCTTAATTATTGTAACTGATCTAGAATCATTATCCCATTCTATATCTTGACTTACTCCGTCTTTTGTATCTCCATTTGTTAAATTAAAAACTTTTGATACATTAGTTAAACTAACAAAAACTCTGTCATTTTTATTAACTGGTTTAGCATCCATTGTTAATTCTTTTCCATCTGATAATTTTATTTTATTTCCATCTATTTGAATTGATGCTGTTAAATTATCTTTAGTAAATGATGCTGTTCTAGTTGAATTATCCCATTTAACTTCTGCACATAATGATTCTGCAACATATCTTAATGGTAACATAGTTCTATCATTTTGAATAAATGGAGCTACATCCATTTTCACTGTTTCTTCTTTTCCATTTACTGTTTTTGTAAATGTGTCTTTATCAATTACAAACTTAGTGATAATTGACTTTTCTTCTTTTGCTGATTCTTTACTATTTAAAAATACTAAATCTCCATTTTCAAAATATGTTTTATTTGCAAGTTTTAATAGTACTATAGGTTTAACTATCTTAGTATTTTCTGGTAATTTTTCTATCTTTACTTCAAATCCATCTTCTACTGGCTTTATTGTGTAGTTTTTAGGATCTAGTTCTTGTTTTTTATATTTTGGTGTGGCTGTAGTTGTTGCATCTAATTTAGTATTTCCAAAATCTTCTTTTGTAACATAATTTATTTTTAAGAATACTTTGTCATTTTCGCCAGACTTTGGTAATTCCTTAAGGCTTGTTTTAATTTTTAATTTATTATCTTTTAATGCAATGTATTTCTTGTGGTTGTGTGGGTTTTCAATATTTCTATCTCCTACAACTTCAAAATCTACTAATGCCTTATGTGTATAATCTCTAAATAAACCTTGTTTCTTGCCATTAACTTTCTTGAAAGGAATCTTTTTTATTTCTTCAAGTTTTGCATCGTCAATATCTTTTTCTTCTAATAATTCCTTAGCTCTTTTTAAAGATTTCTTTATTTCTTCTTTAACAGAATCATTTTCGTATTTAATTGAAGTATTTTCAATTACAGATTCATCAAAAGTATCAAGATATTTTTTAAGCTCTTCTTTGGCTTGTTTTATTTCATCTTCTCTTGATAATTTAACATCTTTATCAACTTTAGCTTCTGTTACTTCTTGCTTATTTTGTATCTCTGCATATGTATTTATAGGAAGTGATCCAAATGCAATACTAACTCCTAGTGCAGCAGATATTAATCCAAGTGATGTTGTTTTTAAATTGTGTCTTTTTTTATTCATTTTTTCCTCCTAGTATTTTTATAAATATTATACTCTTTTGAGAAAGATTATCAATAGAATTTTAAATAAAAAAGTGTTGGACTAATCCAACACTTCTATATTAAATATTTATTTCTACATTTTCTAATTTTTTATGTTTTATGTCAGCTCTCAAATGAGCAAATATTGATCCAATAAGATTTTGTATCACTGAAAATATTGCTCCTGGAAGTGCAGCTAATGGATTAAGTGCAAAATTTGTATTTGCAAGAACCACTGCAAGTCCAGAATTTTGAGTGCCAACTTCTATTGATAAAGTTGATTTCTTATTATAATCTAAGTTAAATAATTTTCCTACTCCTAGTCCTATTAATAGTCCAAACAAATTGTGAATTATTACAACTGCAAAGGCTAATAATCCTGATGTCATGATTTTTTCTGCATTAAGTCCAACTATTGCAGCAATAATTAATGCAATTGCAGCAGAAGAAATTAATGGGAATATAAAATCTATTTTTTTAATTTTATTTCTTAAAACTGCATTAACAAAAATTCCAAGTCCAACTGGTATTACAATTACTTCTACAATTGACTTAAACATTGCAAAAAATGAAACTTCAACTATTGATCCAGCCATTAAATATACTAGTAGAGGTGTGACTACTGGTGCAAGAAGTGTAGAAGCTATAGTTAAAAGAACTGAATAAGCTACATCTCCTTCAGCTATATGACTTAGTACATTTGACGCTGTTCCTCCTGGACAAGCTCCTACAAGAATTACACCTAGACTTATGTCTTTTGGTAGTTTAAATACAAAACACAAAACCATAGCAAGTAATGGCATAATAGTGTATTGACAAAGTGCCCCTAAGAAAATTATTTTTGGAGACTTTAATAAATTTTTAAAATTAACTACTTCAATACTTGTTCCCATTCCAAACATAGCTACTGCTAAAAATAGAGAAGTATAATTTGTCATAAATTTAAAACCGTCAGGAAATCTTAACGCACATGCTGATAATAGTAAAATTATCAAAATTAAGTACTTTTCAATATATGATGAAATTTTTCTAATCATTTTAAACCTCGTAGAAGAAGTTATCTATAAGTCTAGTGTTGCCAAATCGAACAGCAAGTGCAACTAGAACATCTCTATCAATTACATCGACATCTTTTATTTCTTTTGTATCAACTACTTGAACATATTCAATGTCTGCAAGCTTTTCAGTCTCGATTTCATCTTTTATAATTTTGATTAAGTCTTCTGCTTTCATTCCTTTTTTAATTGAACTTTTCCCCTTTTCTAAAGCTTTGTTTAAAATTGGAGCAGCCTTTCTCTCTTCATCTGAAAGATATACATTTCTAGATGAGATTGCAAGTCCATCATCTTCTCTTTTAATTGGAACAGGAATGATGTTAATACCGAAATTTAAATCTTCTACTGCTTTTTTAACTATTAAATATTGTTGCGCATCTTTTCTTCCAAAGTATGCATTTGTAGGTCTAAATATGTGGAATAATTTTGTTAGAACTGTTAAGACTCCTCTAAAGTGAATTGGTCTAGTCTTGCCACATAAATTGTCCTTTAAGTCTTCGATAGTTACATAGGTTTTGTGATTTTTGTAAAACTCTTTTGCATCTGGAGTAAATACTGCATCTACTCCTGCATCTTCACAAAGTTTAAAATCTCTCTTTTCATCTCTTGGATATGCATCGTAGTCTTCGTTTGGCCCAAATTGAGTTGGATTGACAAAAATTGACACGATTACAATATCATTGTTCTTTCTTGCTTCGTCGATTAATGATTTGTGGCCTGCATGGAGATATCCCATTGTTGGAACTAAGCCCACAGTCTTTTGGTAATTTCCATTAGTAAATTCCAATGCATCTTCGACATTTCTTAATACTTTCATTTTACTCTCCTTAAAAATATTTTTGGAGAAATATTTAATTATAAATATTTAAGTACGGTTTATAAAAATAATACCGTCTCCGATGTCGATTATACCACTTTTAGGAAATAAAAAAAGTCAAGGCTTAAATGCCTCGACTTAATTTCATTAATATATTTTAGCTCCTGCTGGTATTTTATTTGCTACCATTAGAAGATTTAATTTTTCTTCGCCTTCTTCTTCGTGAACTGCTGATAAAAGCATTCCACAAGAGTCAATTCCCATCATTTTTCTTGGTGGAAGGTTAGTGATTGCAATTAGTGTTTTTCCAACTAATTCTTCAGGAGAATAATAAGCTTTGATTCCTGAAAGGATTACTCTATCTTCTCCACTTCCATCATCTAATGTGAATTTTAAAAGTTTATTTGATTTTGGAACTTCTTCGCATTCTTTAACCTTAACTGCTCTAAAGTCTGATTTTGAGAATGTGTCAAAGTCTACCATGTCTTTGAAAAGTGGTTCAACTTTAACTTTTGAGAAGTCAATCTTTTCATTTGATGAGTTTGCATCATCAAGCGATTTATTTTTTTGCATTTCTGCAACTTCATTTCCTAGTGGTTTCATTGTTGGGAATAGTAGTACATCTCTAATACTTGGTTGATCAGTTAGAAGTACAATCATTCTGTCAACACCAATTCCAAGTCCACCTGTAGGAGGAAGTCCAACTTCAAGTGCATTTATAAAGTCTGAATCCATTGGATGAGCTTCATCATCTCCAGCCGCTTTTTCTGCAACTTGTGCTTCAAATCTTTGTCTTTGGTCAATTGGGTCATTAAGTTCTGAGAATGCATTTGCAAATTCCCATCTATTGATGAAAGCTTCAAATCTTTGAGTAAGTCTTGGATCTTTAGGGTCTCTCTTTGCAAGTGGAGAAACTTCAACTGGGTGTCCAATTACAAATGTTGGTTGAACTAAATGTTCTTCACAAAATTCTTCAAACATTTCTGAAAGAATCTTGCCCCAAGTTGCGTTTTCTTCAATTTCAAGTCCCTTTTCTTTTGCAACTTCTCTTGCCTTTTCATCTGTATCTACTTCATTAAAGTCAACGCCTGCATATTCTTTAACAGCATCAATCATTGTGATTCTCTTCCAAGGTGCCTTTAAGTTAAGCTTTGTTCCTTGGTATTCGATTTCTGGAGAACCTAAAACTTCTGTAGCTACGTATTCAAAAAGTTGTTCAGTAATTCTCATCATTTCGTGATAATCTGCATATGCTTGGTATAGCTCAATATTTGTAAACTCAGGATTGTGTCTTGTATCCATTCCTTCATTTCTAAACATCTTGCCCATTTCATAAACTTTGTCAAATCCACCAACTATTAGTCTTTTTAAGAAAAGTTCATTGGCAATTCTAAGTTGCATATCGATATCAAGAGTATTGTGGTGAGTGTAGAAAGGTCTTGCATTTGCTCCACCTGCAACTGTGCCAAGGATTGGTGTTTCAACTTCTAAGAATCCTCTGTCATCTAAAAATTCTCTGATTTTTTTTATGATTTGAGTTCTCTTTAAGAATACTTCTTTGACTTCAGGATTTACGATTAAATCAACATATCTTTGTCTGTATCTTAAGTCTGGATCTTTAAGTCCGTGGAATTTTTCTGGTAGAATTTGTAGAGATTTTGAAAGAAGAACTAAATCTGTTGCTCTTACTGTAATTTCTCCAGCTTCAGTTTGAAATACAATTCCCTTAACGCCAATGATATCACCAATGTCTAATCCTTTAACATCTTCATATTTTTCTTCTAGGACATCTTTTCTAGCAAAAACTTGTATATTTCCCTTAGAATCTCTCACATCAAGAAAACAAATCTTTCCATGGCGTCTTTTGCTCATTACACGACCAGCAATTAAAACTTCTCTTTCATCTGCTTCGTTAAACTCATCTTTGATGTCTTTAGAATATGCGTCTACATCATAAGTTTCATGAATGAAAGGGTCTTTTCCTTCTTGTCTTAATTCTTCAAGCTTTTGTCTTCTCATTAAGAGCATTTCATTAAGATTAGCTTCGTTTGAATTCTTCAAAAAAATTCCTCCTAAATAGTTATTTCACAAATTTCGTACTTTATAATTCCATCTGGAACTTCAACATCAACTACATCTCCAACGTGGTTTCCAATTAATTTAGAGCCAACTGGTGATTCGTTAGATATTTTTCCTTCAAGTGGATCTGCCTCAGCTGAACCAACGATAGTGTATTCGTCTTCATCTCCTGATTCAATGTCTTTAACTTTAACTTTTGAACCAATATTTACGACTTCTGTGTTTAAATCACTTTCATCTATTATTTTAGCATTTCTAACCATCATTTCAAGCTTTGCAATTCTTTCTTCAACTTGAGCTTGTTCGTTTTTAGCTTCATCATATTCAGAGTTTTCTGATAAGTCTCCATAGCCTAAAGCTACTTTAATTCTTTCAGAAACTTCTTTTCTTCTAACGGTTTTTAAATATTCAATTTCATTTTCAATTTTTTCTAGACCTTCTGGTGTAAAAAATATATCTTTTTCCAAAATACTCTCTCCCTTATATATAAAAAATAAGGCGTTTGACGCCCTTTTTAGTAAACTATTCAATCTAGGCTATTATAATCGAATGTGCTTTAAATGTCAAGAAATTTCAGTATTTACAAGAATTTAAAAAAGAATTGCCAAGTGACAATTCTTAATTTGCTTCTATATATTCTTCAATTAACTTTATTATTTTATCTTTGTCTTTAAGCCTATTTAATTCATTTCGTATCTCTTTGGAATCTCTCATTCCCTTGAAATAATGAGAATATACCTTTCGCATCTCAAGTATGCCAAGTTTTTCTCCACGATATTTTATTTTTCTTTGGAGTTCATCAAGACAAAGCATGAGCTTTTCTCTATTACTTGGGACACTATATTTTCCAGTCTCTAAAAGTTCTTCAATTTGATTAAATAGATATGGATTTCCAACAGCGCCTCTTCCAATAGCAACTCCATCTACTCCAGAATATTTTATCTTTTTTATTGCATCTTCAGGTGTTTCTATATCTCCATTGCCTATAACAGGAATTTTTACATTTTCTTTTACTTCTTTTATAAAGTCCCAGTCCGCCTTACCTGTATAGTATTCTTCACGTGTTCTTCCGTGAACTGTAACAAAGGAAGCTCCAGCTTTTTCGATATTTTTTATAGCCTTCATTGAAGATACATTTTTTATTCCCTTGCGAACTTTACAAGACACAGGTTTGTCTGATGCATCTACAACAGCTTTTACTATTTCATAAACAAGTGTTGGGTCAGATAATAGAAAAGATCCTGAATTGTTTTTTACGATTTTAGGAGCAGGGCAACCCATATTTATATCAATATATGAAAAATCGTAGTCATTTAAAATTTTTGCAGCTTCAGCCATTATCTTTGGATCACTTCCAAAAATTTGAACTGCCACCTTTTTTTCTTCTGGCGAGATTTGCAAAAGATCAATTGTCTTTTTGTTTTCATAGACTAGCGCCATTGCAGAAACCATTTCTGTAACAGTTAAGTCTGCTCCCTTTTCCGTTGCTATTTCTCTAAAGGCAATATCTGTAAAGCCCGCCATGGGTGCTAGTATTTTAAGCATCTATTCTCGCTTCATTCCTTGTTCATTTCATAAATTAATTTCAAGCCTTCAAGTGTTAAGTATCTGTTAATTATTACATCAAATTTAGAATCACTTGTAAGCATAGTGGAAAATCCACCTGTAGAAATTATATTAGTCTCTTCTTCTTTCCAGTCAAGTTCTTTTAAAAGTCTTTCAATAATTCCATCAATCATTGCAGTATATCCGTAGTATAGTCCTGATTGCATTGCACCAATAGTGTTAGCTTGAATCACCTTTTCCGGTGCAATAATTTCTATCTTAGGAAGCTTTGAAGTCATCATAAATAATGCCTCTGCAGAAATTCCGATTCCAGGCATGATAAGGCCTCCAAGATAATTTTTATCTCTATCAACTATACAAAAAGTCATTGCAGTACCAATATCAACTATAATTGATTGGGCTCCATATTGCTCAATTGCAGCCACTGCATTTACAATTCTGTCTGCCCCTACTTCCTTTGGATTGTCGTATTCTATATTAAGTCCTAATTTTAAATCTGTATTTACAACAATTGGCTTCTTGTTAAAATATTTAATTACCATTGATGGAAGAGTGTGCATTAGGTTTGGCACTACTGATGAAATAATTACATCTTCAATTTCTTGAGGATCAATATTTGCATGAGTAAGTGTGTTAATAAAAATCAAACCATACTCATCTGAAGTTCTAGTCTTTACAGTTGAAGTCCTAAAATCATTTACAAGTTCATCGCCTTTATAAACTCCCCAAGCTATTGAAGTATTCCCTACATCTATTACTAATAACATTTTACACCTCTATATTAAAACTTTATTTATTATATATTTAATACTTAAATTTTACAAGAATTTTGGGGAATTGTGGGGAAATTATTTATTTGGTTAACTGTATTGACTTTATGGTAAACATTAGGTATTATTATTTTGGAGGTTGTAACAAAAATGAAAATTAAAACTAAAGATATGACAAAGGTTGCCCTTTTAGTTGCACTTATTGCCGTTGGCGCATTTATATCAATACCTATTGGGCCAGTACCTTTTACATTACAAAACTTTTTCGTATTTATGACAGGTTTACTTTTAACTCCTGGACTTGCAGCACTTACTGTTTTTATTTATGTGCTACTTGGACTAATTGGAGTTCCAATTTTAGCAGGCTTTACTGGTGGACTTCAATCAGTTTTTAAACCATCCTTTGGATTTTTAATTGCCTTTATAATTGGCGCATATTTAATTTCTAAACTTGCCTATGGCGAAAAAGATTTTAAAAAGATTATGATTGTACTTATTATTGCAGAAGTTGTGTTCTACGTTATTGGTATTCCTTATATGTATGTTATTTTAAATAATGTACTTGGAAATCCAATGGGCGTGTCAAAAGTTCTTGCACTTGGAATGACTCCTTTTATCATTCCAGATTTAATCAAGGCAGTTGTAGCTGCAATCATTGCTCCTAAAATTAAACAAGCAATTGATAGAGCTTAAATAATAGAATAATTTTAAAAAAACCCTTCTTGCAAGAGGGGTTTTTTAATGCATATTTATAGTTATAAATAATAAATTCTGTTATAATACTTTTAATGGGAGGTTATTATTAAATGAAAGATTCCAAAAACAATAAACCTCGAGGAATGATTAAACTTTCAAGTATCATAAAGATTCTAATGCTTCTTGTACTTACTGCAATTATTATAATGGGAACTATTGGAACTTCTGTAGTACTTGGAGTTTTTAAAAAAGCACCAGAGATTGATCCTACTAAGTATCGTTCTCAACTTTCTGAAACTTCTAGAATTTATGCAAGTGATGGAAGCTTAATAGAGACTTTAGTTTCTGATCAATTTAGTGAATTTGTTCCAATAGAGGAAATGCCTGAAAATCTTGTCAATGCAATAGTAGCTATTGAAGATGAGAGATTCTATGAACACAATGGAGTTGATTATAAAAGAGTAGCAGGTGCATTAGTTCACGACATTAAAACTCGCTCCTTTGAGCAAGGTGCATCTACTATAACCATGCAACTTGCAAAAAACTTATACACTTCTTTTTCTAAGAGTGTAGTTAGAAAAATTACAGATATCTACTATGCATATCAAATAGAAGAGACTTTAACTAAACCTCAAATACTTGAAGCTTACTTAAACTCTGCTGGTTTTTCTAAGGGAACTGTTGGAGTACAAGCCGCGGCAAAGACTTTCTTTAGCAAAGATGTTTCAGATCTTACTCTTGCAGAATGTGCTTTACTAGCTGGCGTAACTAATTTGCCAGAAAAGTACACACCTTATAACACACAACTTATTGAAGAGGGCGATGATTTAGGTAATATTGAAGTAGTTCTACTTCCTAAAAATGAAAACTCAGAGCCAAATTCTGATAAAACTATTGAAATTGCAAAAAACTTAAATGAGCTTGGTAAAATCGATAGCTTTGATTTAATTCAAGTTAAAAATGATTTATTAATGCCAGTGAAGGCTGTGTTTAATGAAACTTCTAAAGAAAGACAAAAAAAGGTTCTAAAGAAGATGCTTGAACAAAATCTAATCACAGAAGCTGATTATGAACAAGCACTTAATGAAGAAATAGAAATAAATATTGGTTCAAGAAAGGAAAGTGGAATTTCTTCTTTCTATACTGATGTTGTTCAAAAAAATACATTAAAAATTTTGAAAAATTCAGGATATTCTGAAGAAGAAGCATCAAATAAATTATTCAACGGTGGACTTAAGATATACACTCCAATGGATATAAAAATGCAAAAGACATTGGAAGATGTAGTTGCAAATCCAAAATACTATTACGGTGTGTTTAGAGACAAAAACGGTATTATCCAACCTCAAGTTGCATCAGTCATTATCGACCAAAACACTCACGAAGTTAAGGCACTTGTAGGTGGAAGAAATGTAAGTGGTGGAAGGCTTTTAAATAGAGCTCTAGTTCCAAGACAACCTGGATCTGCCATTAAACCAATTTCAGTTTATCTAACTGCTTTTAACAATGGAGCAACAGCTGGCGATGTTTATCTAGATGCTAAGATGCCAGAAAAATTATTTGGACACTCACCTAGAAATGCAGGAAATTACTACCAAGGTTGGACAACTATTAGAAATTTAGTTCGTCAATCATCAAATGTTGGAGCATTCCAAGTTGCAAGAGATATATCTGCAGATAAAGATGCAAGAGTTAATAGAAACTCAACTTATTCAAAATCATATAATGACGAAGAATCAATTAATAAAATGATTGATACTCTAAAATCCATTGGCGTTAGTACAATTGTTGAAAAAGAAGACAATCCAGTTTACAACGACATGGCATATGCTCCACTAACTCTTGGAGGAATGAGCTATGGTATCAGTCCTTTTGAAATGGCTGGAGCTTTTACAGCACTTTCTAATGAAGGAAAATACGCTGATCCTTATGTTGTAACAAAAATTGAATCTAACACTGGCGAGATAATTTATGAAGCAAAACCTGTTGAAAAGCAAATTACATCTAAACAAAATGCGTATATATTAACAGATATGCTAAGAGATGTTGTAAGACGTGGTACTGGTAAAAATGCTGCTTTTTCAGGACAAGATGTGGCAGGTAAAACTGGTACAACTAATGACAAGAAAGACGTTTGGTTTGTTGGATACACTCCTTACTACACTTGTTCAGTTTGGATTGGAAATGACAAAAATCAAAGACTTTCCTTTGGTTCAACTCAATCAGCTTATTTGTGGAAGCAAATAATGCGTGAGATTCACGAAGACCTAGACAGAAAAGAATTTGAGCAACCTGATGGAATTTATACAAAATATGTAAATGGAAGACGAGAATTATTTGTAGATGGAACAACTCCAAATTATACAAATAAACTTGGTTGGAGAAGATCTTCAGAAAGCACAACTAAGAAGACTACTAAAAAGAATGATGATAATAATAAGAATTCAAATAATGATAACAGTAAATCTTCAAAATCATCAAAATCTTCAAAATCTAAATCATCTAGTTCAAAATCAAGTTCAAAGTCTTCTAAGACAGTTACAAATAATAATGATTGATGTAAAAGTGGCTTAAACGCCACTTTTTTATTTATAATAAAGCTAATTATTTCATTTGGAGGGGAGTTAGGACGTTGCGATGAAGCCCTAGCACAAAATCTATGATTTTGTAGCAGGTCTCATGCCACTATTTGTCCAAATCTATGATTTGGCAACAAATATCGGCTCGTCCTTCTCCCCTCCAAACCACCCCTGAACACCTAAACGCGCTGAAAGTCCAAAAAAATCGGCCATACTAAATTTTCAAAACTCACTCACTTCGCTCGCTCAAACAAGTTGAAAATTTTTAACGCATGACCAATTTTTTTGCTTATTATATATAATAGCAAACTTAAAATTTATTATAAAAACTATTAAAAATAAAGTTTTATTTTTTAACTAATTTATTATAGAGAAAACAATCTTCTTCATGAGAATTTATTACTCCTATTGCCTGAAGGTATGAATAGATTATTGTACTTCCCACAAATTTCATTCCTCTTTTCTTTAAGTCTTTAGAGATTTTATCCGATAGTTGTGATGTTGTTTTGTCATTTTCATATATTATCTCTCCATCTGTGAAGCTCCAAATGTAATTTGAAAATGATCCGAACTCACTTTGTATTACCTTAAATATTTTGGAATTATTTATTGCAGATTTTATTTTTAATCTATGCCTTATTATTCCAGGATTTTGTAAAAGTTCCTCTATTTTATCTTCATCAAATTTAATAACTTCATCGATTTCAAAATTCGAAAATGCTTCTCTAAAATTTTCTCTCTTATTTAAAACTATCTCCCACGAAAGTCCTGCTTGAAAGGATTCTAATATGAGCATTTCATAAAGATACTTGTCATTGTGAGATGGCCTTGCCCATTCTATATCGTGATAATCTACATATTTTTTATTTTCTAAATTAACCCAAGAGCATCTCATATTTCACCTAAATTATGTTGTAAACAAAGAGAATAATTGGAAGGGAAATTATACAAAACATTGTGGACATCATTACAATTTTTGTTGCAAAAGGTGGGTCAACATCATAGCTTGTAGAGAAGATTCCAGTAATAGTTGCAACAGGCATTGCAAATAAAATTACACAAATTTTTTCTACGAACATATTTATTTGAATTGGGCTTAACTTTACAAGAAGTATTAAAAATAATGGGAATAGAATTAATCTGTAAATACTCATTACATAAGCATGCTTTTCTTTAAAGATATCTCTAACTTTAATTTCTCCAAGCATTAATCCAATTATAATCATTGAAAGTATTCCAGTTATATCTCCCACATTTACAAGGACTTTGTATGGAATTTCAGGAATTTTAAATCCTGTAAATAATATTATAAGTCCAACAATGGTTGCAATATTAGTGTTGTTTAAAAAGTCCCTTGCCTTTAACTTTCCTTGTTTTTCTGAATTTCTCTTTATAAGTGCAAGACCCAATGTATAAGTGAAATAATTGCTCACCATATTTACAATTGATGCTACATAAAGTCCATCTGCTCCAAACATTGCTTGAATCAGCGGAAATCCTAAAAATCCTAAATTAGTAAGTATTCCTCCAACCATCATCTGTGACCTATTAGGCTCTTTGATTTTATAGAACTTCAAGAAAATAAAAATCGCCGCAAAGGAAATTATAAATATTAAATTTGAAACTATAAAGGCATCTCTTGCTTGAATTATTTTTTCATCTGTAAATTCAACTGCCATTGATGTTATTACAAGACATGGAGTTGTAACATCTGTTAATAAATATGAAAGGTCCTTTTGCAAATTATGTGAAACATTGTCAGTCCTTCTCACAATGTAGGCAATTAATATAATTATTAGAAATATAACTAAGTTCTTAAAAAGAACAATCGTCTCCATTTATCCTCCTTTAAAAAAAGCCTCTTTTATAAGAGGCTTTCATCAATCTTCATCTTTATCTCTTCGCATAATGTCTTTTGCTTCATCTGATAAATCTTTAATAGTAATAGACTCGTCTTTATCAAGTGAATCTTGGTCAAGCTTTTCGCCATTAAATATCTTTTCAAAATCTTGTGAATAAATTGTTTCCTTTTCAAGAAGTGCATCTGAAAGTGCAATTAACTTGTCTAGGTTTTCACTTAGAAGTCTTTTACATTCTGCATAAGCTTCATTTATTATTTTTGCAACTTCTGCATCAATCTCTGCTGCTGTTTTTTCTGAATAATCTTGAGTTCTACCTAGGTCTCTACCTATGAAAACTTCATTTTCTGAAGAGTCATAGTTAATAGGTCCAAGCTTTTCGCTCATTCCGTAGTGAGTTACCATTGCCCTTGCAATTTTTGTAGCTCTGTCTATATCATTTGATGCTCCTGTGGAGATATCATCAAGTACAAGGGATTCTGCAACCCTTCCTCCAAGTAGAGAAATTATAGAAGCTTCCATTTTTCCCTTAGTCATAAAAGATATGTCTTCTTCTGGAAGATATGCTGTAAATCCTCCTGCCATTCCCCTTGGAATTATTGTAATTATATGCACAGGATCTTCTTCAGGAAGAAGTCTAGATACAATTGCATGGCCTGATTCGTGAACTGCAGTAAGTTTTCTCTCTTTTTCTGAAACAACACGAGATTTTTTAGCAGGTCCTGCTTGAACCTTGATTGATGCTTCATCTACATCTTCCATAGAAATTGCATTGTCATTTCTTCTAGCTGCAAGTAATGCTGATTCATTCATTAAGTTTTCAAGATCAGCTGGTGTAAACCCTGGAGTTCTCTTTGCTATAATTTCTAAATCAACATCATCGGCAAGTTTTTTGCCCCTTGCATGTATTTCAAGGATTGCCTTTCTTGCTCTGACATCAGGCTTTCCAACATAAACTGTTCTGTCAAATCTTCCAGGTCTTAAGATAGCTGGGTCAAGTATGTCTGCCCTATTTGTTGCAGCCATTACTATTACACCTTCGTTTGTTCCGAAGCCATCCATTTCAACAAGAAGTTGGTTGAGAGTTTGTTCTCTCTCGTCGTGACCTCCGCCAAGTCCAGTACCTCTTTTTCTACCAACTGCATCAATTTCGTCAATGAAAATTATACAAGGTGCATTTTTCTTAGCTGTGTCAAAAAGGTCTCTAACTCTTGAAGCACCAACACCGACAAACATTTCTACAAAGTCAGATCCACTCATTATAAAGAATGGCACTCCTGCCTCTCCTGCAACTGCTTTTGATAGATAAGTCTTACCAGTTCCTGGCGGACCTACAAGTAAAACTCCCTTAGGGATTCTTGCTCCCATATTTATAAATTTCTTAGGATTTTTTAAGAAATCTACAATTTCTGAAAGCTCTTCTTTTTCTTCTTCAAGTCCCGCAACATCTTTAAATTTAACAAGATTTTTTGCTTCTTCCTTGTTAATTAACTTGGCCTTGCTCTTTCCAAAACTATTCATCTTAGAGCCGCCACCAGATTGTTGCATAATTCTATACCAGAAGAATACTAAAAATCCAAGCATTAAAAAAGTTGGTATCCATTCTAAGAACATTGAAGTTTGCTTAGTTGGTGTAGAAACTACATTAATACTTCCGGCATCATTTTTTGCCTTTAAGTAATCATTATAGAAAGTATCTGCAGCTTCTTGTGGAATTACAGTTCTAAAAGTCTTACCATCTTTTAACTTGACATCGGCTATTGAGTCAACTCCATTTTGAAGCTTAACTGAAACTATATTTCCGCTATCTAATTCCTGTACAAATTGTGTAAAGGTCTTTTCTTCAACTGTGTTTACAGGTGGGCTGAAAAATCTTATTGTCGCAATTAAAATTATAATTAGGACAATATAAAAACCAGCTCCTCCAATTTTTTTATTCAATAATATCACTCCTCATCTTATTTATATTGAGATTCATCAAGAATTCCTATATAAGGAAGTCCTCTGTATTTTTCATTAAAATCCATTCCATAACCAATTACAAATTCATCTTCAATTACAAATCCATTGTATTTAACTGGAAGGTCAACTTTTCTTCTTTCTGGCTTTGAAAGTAAAGTTACTATTTCTATTGAAGCTGCTCCTCTTGATGATAAAATTTTGGATAAGTAAGATAATGTAACTCCTGTATCAATAATATCTTCAACGATTAAAATATTTTTGCCATCAATTGAAGTTGAAATATCCTTAAGGATTCTAACTTCTCCACGAGATGCTGTTCCTTCATAGCTTGAAACGTCCATAAAGTCATATTCAAGATCTAAATCGATTTTACGCATAAGATCTGCCATAAAAGGAACTGCTCCTTTTAATATACCCAATAAGAATACTTTTTTACCCTTATAGTCTTTAGTAATTTCTTCGCCTAGTTCATTAACCTTTTTTTGAATCTCTTCTTCTGAAAACAAAACTCTTTTAATTTCAGCCATTAATAACCTCCAAATTGATGATATTCTTTGTATTTTTATCAACTTTTACATCTTCTGAAATATCCATGCCACAGATGTAAATTATCTTTTCATCATCGCAAATAATTCCAATTTCATCTCGTCTTATTCTATCAATTTTTCTGTCGATAAAATAATCTTTAAGTTTTTTGTTGTGAGTCATGCCAAGAGGTTTAAATCTATCTCCATTTTGCCTTTTTCTCACATAAATCGCACCTTTAATTTTATCATAATCTAGTGTTTTTATAAAGCTAGTAGAATTTTCATTTAATTTTTCTCTTGATAAATTTATGATACCAAAATCAGTTATATTATTTCCAAGTTTTAGTTCTTTTGATTTTTTTTCTTCTTCTCTTATCTTTTCTATTATAATTTTATCGTAGGACTTTCTTGAAATTATATTTTCGCCTAAATCAATTGAAGTTCCTGACTTTTTAAAGATTAAATCATATATTTGATTTAGATTGTTTCTATTGATAATTTCGCTATCTTTTAAATTTTCTTTTATAAATCTTTTAATAATTTCTTTTGCAATAAATTTATCTGTTCTCTTTAAATATTTTACAGATAAATTTCCATCAACAATAGCTTCATTATAATTTTTATCTGCTTCATTGTTAATATAATGAGATGCTTCATTTGCATTTTCAGAAAGTCTTAAAAGAGATTCAACTATATTTTCATTATAATTTTTAAGATTTGGAATAAGATCAAGTCTAATTTTATTTCGCGTATATATTTTTTCAAAGTTTGTTTCATCATCATAATATTTTAAATTATTTTCGTGAAGATATTTTTCAATGTCTTCTCTTTTTATATTTAAGATAGGTCTATAAACTCCATTGTTTTCAACTGGAATTCCAACAAGCCCATTTAAACCTGATCCTCTAATTATGTTATACAAAATAGTCTCAGCATTGTCATTTGCATTGTGAGCAGTCATAATTTTTCTATCTTTTGAATTTTCTCTAAAGAAAGAATATCTTAAAATTCTACCTGCTTCTTCAGAAGATAATGAGTTTTCCTTTGCAAAATCATTCATATTTGCGTGTTTTACGATGAATTCGACCTGGTGAGTGTCGCAAACCTCTTTAACAAAGTTTTCGTCTCTTTTTGCAGTTTCACGAATACCATGATTTAAATGACATACTATAATATCAAGGTCTAAAACTTCTTTTAAATCCATAAAATTATAAAAAAGATACATTGAATCAGCACCACCAGATACTGCCAATGTAATTTTGTCATTTTCTTTAACTATATTTAATTTTTTTAAATTTTCAATAAATAATTTATCCATAATAAAATTAATAAAAAAATAGTGGAAAACTATCTTAGATAGTCAACCACTTATTATCATCTAGAATTTCTCTTTCCTGTCTTTGTATTGTATCTAGCTCTAGCTTCGTCGAGTTTAGTATTGCTTTCTTTCATAAATTTGCTTAAAAGATCCTCAAATTTAGAATCAACAGTTTCTTCTTTTTTTGGTTCTTCTCTCTTAGGCATTGCATCTTTCATAGAAAGAGCGATTTTTCCCTTTTCGTCAATGCTTAAAACCTTGACTTTAACTTCATCACCTACTGCCACATGACTTTCAATATTTTTTACAAAAGTATCAGCAATTTCAGAAATATGTACTAAACCACTTTTGCCTTCTCCTAAATCAACGAAAGCACCAAACTTAGCTACCTTAGTAACTACGCCATCTAAAATATCGCCTGGCGATAAATCCATAATTTTAATTCCTCCTAGTTATTTAAATCATTTTCATTTTTATTATTATTATTATTATTATTTGACTGCATGCTCTTATCAACATAGACAATCTCTCTAGGTTTAACCATGCCAAGTTCTTCCCTTGCAACCTTTTCAACAAAATCAGAAGAAGATGAATTTTCAATTTCTTCGTTTAAATTATCTATATCAACTTTTAAATTTGAAATAGTCTCCTTATTTTTTGAAATAATTTCTAATTTTTGATTTCTAATTGAAATTTGATTTCCAATTACAACTGAACCATATATTACTGTAATTAAAATTATAATTGCTAGGGCTATTGGAAATTTTCTTCTCCTAGTATTCATAAAATCTCCTCTATCTAACTTACATTCTTTCATATAAAGTCGCTGCATCCTTTTTGCTATTGACATCGGAAACATCAGTGACCTTTACATTTATTTCTCTTTCTCCAAGTTTTAAAGATATTATATCGTCTATATTAACTTCGTCAGCTGGCTTTGCGACTTTGTCATTTAATTTAACAAGTCCCTTTTCGCAAGCTTCTTTTGCAACTGTACGTCTTTTTATAAGCCTTGAGTTTTTTAAATATTTGTCTAATCTCATAATTCACTCCACTAAGAATATATCATTAATAGGCGAAAAATTCAATACTAAAGGCAATTTGTGTATAAAAAAAGAAGGCTCTTGCCTTCCTCTTTTCTTATTTGTTTACAGCTTCTTTAAGAGCTTTACCTGATCTGAATACTGGTGCTTTAGATGCAGGAATTTTAATAACTTCTTCTGGATTTCTTGGGTTTCTTCCTTCTCTTGCTTTTCTTTGTCTAACTTCAAAAGTTCCAAAGCCAACTAATTGTACTTTTTCACCATCTGCAAGAGCTTCTTGAACTGAAGATAAGAATCCGTTAAGAGCCATTTCAGCGTCTTTTTTAGTAAGACCTGATTTTTCTGCAATACTTGCTACTAATTCTGATTTGTTCATATTATATCCTCCTTGAAGAATTTTTTCTAATGTATTTATTAGAAATGCCTTTGGTTGCCCAAAGGACCTTAACTAATACTGTTACAATTATAACTCAACTTCTTATTATTTTCTACATAAATTTTAAAAAAAGCTCTATTTTATCCAATTTTTATTAATTTCTTTAAGATTTTCTCTAAAATTTATATAACCTTCATTGTCTTTTAATAAAAGTATAATTAAACAATTAACTATTATATCGTTAATCTCATCTTCGCTGTCAAAATTTATATTTTTCGAAAGATTTATAATCTTATCTTTTAACTTTTCAAAACTTTCTTCATCTAGATTTTCATTTTCTGTTTCTATATTTAGTTTTCTTAAAATCTTGTTGAAATCAATGTCATCTGATCTTGGCACATAGACACATGATTGATGGTTGTACATATCAAATCTTGGAAGTTTATAAATCTCAGTCTCTACAACTTCTTGTGACTTTAAACCTGCATCAGTAATTATAAAAGCCTTATGCATTTCATCATAAGTTTCTTGAAGATTTAAAGATAAATCCGATGCGATTCTATTATTATAAACTTGAGTTATTAAAATGTCTTTACTTGTGTCAAAATCAAATCTCTTTGCATCTGAATCTAAAAACAATAATCCATCCACTGCATCACGACCTACTGCTGCAAGAACTGGCTCTATAAAAGAAATTCCATTTACAAGATTAATATGAACATTTTTTTCTATCAGTAGCTTTACAGTCTTTTCTGCAACAAGAGGATGACCTGGTACAAAATAATTTATATCTTTATATTTTGACTCATCTATTAAAATTTCAACAATTTTATTATAAACTTCATCGAAGCTTTCCAGCTCATCGTATAAGTAATCAAAAGATTTGTACTCAATCTTATTTTCTTTTATATATTTAACAGATTCATGTCTATCTGTTCTTAAAAAGTTTTCCTTTCCATTTTTTAAAATATTTAATGCTTCTATTGTAAGATCTTTATAATCAGTTGATCCAAGCCCAACTACATTTATCATATTATCACCAAAATTATTATATCAATGGGTATAAAAAAAGGAAACCCCATTGGATTTCCTTATACTAATTCTATAATTGATACTTCAGCACCGTCTCCACGTCTTGGACCTACTTTTAATACTCTAGTGTAACCACCATTTCTATCAGCATACTTTTCAGAAAGTTCTGAGAATAATTTAGTTACAACATCTTCAGAGTATAAATATGATAATGCTTGTCTTCTTGCGTGAAGATCGCCTCTTTTACCAAGTGTAATCATACGATCTGCAATCTTTTGAATTTCCTTTGCTCTAGTGTGAGTAGTTTTAATTCTACCATTGTCTAAAAGGTCAGTCACAAGGTTTCTAAGCATTGCACGTCTATGACTTGAATTACGGCCAAGTTTTCTATTTTTTGCCATAATGCCCTCCTCTTATTCTTCTTCAGCTTTGAGGCTAAGTCCTAATTCATCAAGCTTTTCAGTTACTTCTTGTAGAGATTTCTTTCCAAGATTTCTAACCTTCATCATTTCGCTTTCTGTTTTATTAGTTAGTTCCTCAACGCTATTTATTCCAGCTCTCTTTAAGCAGTTAAATGATCTTACAGAAAGATCTAATTCTTCAACTGTCATTTCAAGAACTTTTTCTTTTTGATCCTCTTCTTTTTCAACCATCAAATTGATTTCGCCAACATGTTCTTTGAGTCCAATGAAGAGTTCAAGATGCTCTGTGAGGATTTTTGCCGCAAGAGATGTAGCTTCATCAGCTTTCATAGAACCATTAGTAGTAACTTCAAGGATTAGTCTATCATAATCTGTTCTTTGACCAACTCTTGTGTTTTCAACTTTCCAGTTTACTTTTTCAACAGGAGTGTAGTTAGAATCCATTGGAATAACTCCAATTTCAGATATTTCATCCTTTTTAAGTTCTGAAGGTTCGTATCCTCTTCCCTTTTCAACCATCATTTCAATATACACATCAGCATCTTCATTTAAAGTTGCAATGTGTTGGTCAGGGTTAATAATTTCTACATGAGGTTCAAGCTCAATATCAGAAGCTTTAATTTCACCCTTTCCAGATTTTTCAATAATTAGTTTTACAGGCTCATCTTCAGTCATCTTTAAAACTATAGATTTAATATTTAAAACTATTTCAGGTACATCTTCCAATACTCCTGGAATAGTATCAAATTCATGTTCTACACCACGTATATTGATAAATGATACAGCTGCACCTGGTAGAGAGGAAAGTAGCACTCTTCTTAAGGAATTTCCAATAGTGATACCAAAGCCAGCTTCTAATGGTTCAACTACAAACTTACCATATATACCTGATTCATCTAATTCTTCAATACTAATTCTAGGTTTTTCAATTTCAATCATGGGTACCCTCCTTCTCGATTAAATAGTTTACACTCTTCTACGTTTTGGTGGTCTACATCCATTGTGAGGAATTGGAGTAACGTCTTTAATCATAGTTACTTCAAGACCTGAGGCTTGAAGAGATCTAATCGCAGCTTCTCTTCCAGAACCTGGACCCTTAACGTATACATCAACACTTTTTAGTCCATGTTCTTTTGCTTTTTCAGCAGCTTCTTGTGCTGCTTCTTGAGCTGCAAAAGGAGTTGACTTTCTTGATCCTCTAAAACCAAGTTGTCCTGCACTTGCCCAGGATATTACATTACCGTTGATATCAGTAAGAGTAACCATAGTATTGTTAAATGTTGAAGCTATATGAGCTTCACCTTTTTCAATGTTTTTACGCACACGTCTTTTTACACGAGTAGCTCTTTGTTTTTTAGCCATTTAAGTCCCCCCTTACTTCTTCTTAGTAACAAGTTTTTTAGGACCTTTTCTAGTCCTTGCATTAGTCTTAGTCTTTTGTCCCCTTACAGGAAGACCAGCTCTATGTCTTCTTCCACGGTAGCAGTTGATTTCTCTTAGTCTTTTAATGTTCATAGCAACATCACGACGTAAATCCCCTTCAACGTGGTATTTATCTATTTGTTCTCTTATAGCTGCAAGTTCCGCTTCAGTTAAATCTTTAACTCTAGTGTCAAAATCAACACCAGCATTAGTTAAAATTTCTTGAGATCTAGGTTTTCCAATACCATAGATATAAGTTAGTCCAATTTCAACTCTCTTTTCTCTAGGTAAGTCTACACCAGAAATTCTAGCCATAATTACCTCCCTTATCCCTGTCTTTGTTTATGCTTTGGATTTTCGCAAATTACCATTACTCTTCCGTTTCTCTTAATGATTTTGCACTTTTCGCACATCTTCTTTACAGATGGTCTTACTTTCATTTATAATGCCTCCTAATCTAGGATATTATTTCTTTCTCCAAGTTATTCTTCCTCTTGTAAGATCATAAGGTGAAAGCTCAACTGTCACCTTATCACCAGGAAGAATTCTAATATAATTCATTCTCAATTTACCCGAAATATGAGCAAGTATGATATGTCCATTTTCAAGTTCAACCTTGAAATGTGTATTTGGCAGTGCGTCTACAACAACGCCCTCAACTTCAATTACATCTTCTTTAGCCATATTTTTAAGGATCCTCCTTTAGCTATAAGGTAAAAGTTTCTTTCTAATATAACTGTCATTTAAATCCTTAACATCAAGATCAATGAAGCTATTGTAGATATAAAGATGCTTTACCTTCTTCTTTTTTGGTCGATCTAGCTTTCTAAGTTTTCCATCTACTAGAAAGAGGTAGTCTTTGTCAATAACTTCTGAAATGACAAAAACCTTGCCCTCATCTCTGCCTTTTTTGGATCTTACAATCTGTCCTTTCAAAAGACCTAATGTATTATCCATTATTATTCGAGACCGCTTACTATATCTTCAAATACCTTATCAATATTTTGTGAACCATCAATGTCCATTAAAAGACCTTGCGCTTTGTAATAATCAATTAATGGTGCAGTTTGATCAAAGTATACAGAAATTCTAGTTCTTACAGTTTCTTCAACATCGTCATCTCTTTGGATTAACTTTGTGCCGTCTTTATCACATATACCCTCTTCTTTAGGAGGATTAAACGCTACGTGATAAGTTGCACCACAAGACTTACATATTCTTCTACCTACTGCTCTTTCAATTAATATCTCTGGATCTACATTAATATTAATTACTTTTGTCAGCTTTTCATTATTTTTATCTAATATAGAATCTAAGCTAACTCCTTGAGCAACAGTTCTTGGGAAGCCATCTAATAAAAATCCGTCTTTTGCATCGTCTTTGTTAAGTCTATCTTCAACAAGTTCAATAACAAGTTCGTCTGGAACTAATAGACCCTTGTCCATATAAGATTTTGCTTTTTTTCCAAGTTCTGTATCATTCTTTATATTTTCTCTAAAGATATCTCCAGTTGAAATATGTGGAACATTGTATTTTTTTACAATTGATTCAGCTTGTGTGCCTTTTCCAGCACCTGGAGGTCCCAATATAACTAACTTCATATAATGCCTCCTATTTGTTCTTTAAGAAACCGCGATAATTTCTCATAATAAGTTGTTGTTCTAACACTCTGTGGATTTCAAGTACAACACCTACAACGATGATAATTGATGTACCACCATAGTTAAATTGAAGTCCTGAAATCTTTGTTAAAATTGTTGGAAGAACTGCAAGTATTGATAGTGCAATTGCTCCCGGTAGAACTAATCTATTTAAAGTTCTTGATAAATAATCACTTGTTGGCTTACCTGCTCTGATACCAGCGATAAATCCGCCGTTAGCTTGTAAATTCTTTGAATATTCTACTGTATTAAATTGAATTGTAGTGTAGAAGAATGTGAAGAATATAATTAAAATTACAGTTAAAACTACATAAAGCACAACTCCTGGTCCTCCAGCTGGAGTAAACCATTTTTCAATCCAATTTCTTGTAGATTCACTAGTGAACATTCCAATAGTTGCTGGAATAGCCATTAGTGAGTTTGCAAAGATAATAGGCATTACACCAGTCATTAAAACTTTGATTGGAATATGAGTGGATTGTCCACCATACATTTTTCTACCTACTACTCTTTTTGCATATTGTACAGGTATTCTTCTTTCACCTTCTGTTAATGTTACTACAAAAACAACAATTGCAATTGCAACAACTAAGAAAAGTACTAAGAATATTGGGCTTGATTTTCCAGCACGTACAAGTGCCACTGATTGAGCGATGTCAAGTGGAAATCTTGCCACAATACCTGCAAAAATTAATATTGAAATACCATTTCCAATTCCATGTTCTGTAATTTGCTCTCCTATCCAAATCAAAATTGCAGTACCTGCTACAATTGAAAGGATAATAGTAACATATTCAATTGGACTAGTTGCATTAACAGCATCTTTAAATAGTCCAAAAGTGTATCCAATTGCTTGGATAAGTGCAATAACAATTGCTAAATATCTAGTGTATTTTGCAATTGCCTTTCTACCAGTTTCTCCTTCTTTTGCAAGAGATTCCAAGGAAGGAATAGCTATTGTTAAAAGCTGAAGAATGATAGAAGCTGTAACATATGGATAAATGTTAGCAGCAAAAATTGTAAATCTTCTAAAGTTTCCTCCTGCCATTAAGTCAAGGAAGGAAAATATTGATCCATTCGCTCCACTCATAAGTTGTGAAATAACTTGTGAGTTCATAAAAGGAACAGCAATATGAGATCCAATTCTATATATTAAAAGCATGAAAAGTGTGAAAAGCATTTTGTTACGAAGGCTATCTATCTTCCACGCATTTCTAAATGTGGATAGCATTAGATCACCTCGGCCTTTCCTCCGCATGCCTCAATTTTTTCTTTAGCTGATTTTGAGAAATGCGAAGCTTTAACAGTTAGTGCAACATTAAGTTCCCCTTCTCCCAAAATTCTAACGCCGTCTTTTGCTTTAGATGCTTTGATGAATTTGTTTTCAACTAAGAATTCAGGAGTGATTTCAGTTCCTTTTTCAAATACATTTAAGTCAGAAACGTTAATAACTGCATATTCCTTCTTAAAGATATTAGTAAATCCTCTCTTAGGAAGACGTCTAAATAGTGGCATTTGACCACCTTCAAATCCTGGTCTAACTCCTCCACCGCTTCTAGCGTTTTGGCCCTTATGACCTTTACCAGAAGTTTTACCAGTACCGGAACCTATTCCACGACCTACTCTTTTTCTGGCTTTAACTCCGCCACCCTCATTTGGTCTTAAGTCATGTAATTTCATTAGGTACACCTCCTTATTCTTGTACTTCAACCATGAAGTTAACTTCTTTTAACATACCTCTAATTTGAGGAGTGTCATTTTTTTCAACTACTTGACCAATTTTTCTAAGGCCAAGAGCTTTTATTGTTCTTTTGTGTTTAGGTATTTTGCCGATAGGGCTTTTTACAAGTTTAATTTTAATAGTGCTCATATTTTATCCCCCTATCCTAAAATTTCTTCAACAGATTTATTTCTAAGTTTAGCAACTGATTCTGCAGTTTTAAGTTGTTTTAAACCTTCGATAGTTGCATTAACTGTATTTCTTGGATTATTAGTTCCAATATTCTTTGTACGAATATCAGAGATACCTGCAAGTTCACATACAGCACGCACAGCTCCACCGGCGATAACTCCTGTACCTTCTCTTGCTGGTTTTAAGAATACTCTACCAGCTCCATAAATTCCAGTTACTTGATGAGGAATTGAAGTATTTAGTAGATTAACTTCTATAATGTGTTTTCTAGCATCTTGTGTTGCTTTTCTTATTGCTTCAGGAACTTCAAGAGCTTTACCTGTACCAACACCAACGTGTCCGTTTCTATCACCAACAACTACAAGTGCAGAGAATCTCATGTTTCTACCACCCTTAACTGTTTTGG
The DNA here is from genome assembly GCF_018919265.1 of Peptoniphilus ovalis. GTDB lineage: Bacteria > Bacillota > Clostridia > Tissierellales > Peptoniphilaceae > Peptoniphilus_A > Peptoniphilus_A ovalis. The sequence goes on along the minus strand of NZ_JAHLQO010000002.1, from coordinate 241,041 downwards.
CAACTCTGTTGATTGATACAACTCTTTCTTCAAGATCAAGTTCTGCCGCATTTATTAATGAACGCTCCATTACTTCCTCCTTCTTAGAATTTTAGACCAGCTTCTCTAGCTGCTTCTGCAAGTGCTTTGACTTTTCCGTGGTATACATAGCCACCTCTGTCAAATACAACTTCGTCTACCCCAGCTTCTTTTGCTTTATTAGCAATAGAAGTACCTACAGCTTTAGCCGCATCAATATTACCAGTTTGTTCTAAATTAAGTGACTTATCAAGAGTAGAAGCACTACAAATTGTATGTCCTACTTCGTCATTTATAATTTGAGCATAAATATGTGACGCAGATCTGTAGATTGAAAGTCTAGGTCTTTGTGAAGTGCCGGAGATATGATTTCTAAGTCTTTTGTGTCTTTTTTGTCTGTTTTCGTTTCTATTAATTCTTTTTAACACTTAAATTCTCCTTTCTTATTTACCAGTTTTTCCTACTTTACGTCTTACATATTCGTCAATATATTTGATACCCTTTCCTTTATATGGTTCAGGTTCTCTAAATCTTCTAATGTAAGCAGCATAAGCTCCAACTTGTTGTTTATCTATACCTCTAATAATTATTGAGTTAGGTGCAGGAACTTCAACTTCAATTCCTTCAGGATCTTCTAAATCAAGTGGATGTGAAAATCCTAAGTTTAAAGAAAGTGTCTTACCTTTTTTAGCTGCTCTATATCCAGTACCGATGATTTCTAGTTGTTTACTATAACCTTCAGTAACTCCAATAATCATGTTTTCAATTAGAGTTCTTGTTAGACCATGAAGTGCTTTGATTCTCTTTGTTTCATTTGGTCTTTCTACAGTGAGAACTCCGTCATTTAATTCTATTTTTAAATCTTTATCGAAAGATTGTGTTAATTCACCCTTTGGTCCCTTAACAGTAACGTTTTGGCCGTCAATTTTTACATCAACGCCATTTGGGATTTCAATAGGTTTTTTGCCAATTCTTGACATGTTTCACCTCCAAATTACCAAACGTAGCAGATTACTTCTCCGCCTACTCCTTCATTTCTAGCTTGTTTATCTGTAATGATTCCCTTAGATGTTGAAATAATAGCTATTCCAAGGCCTCCAAGTACCTTTGGAACATCTTCGCACTTAACATAAACTCTAAGTCCCGGTTTAGAAATTCTCTTTAATCCAGAAATAACTCTTTCACCAGATTCAGCATATTTTAAATCAACTTTAATCATACCTTGCTTGTCATCTTCAAGAACATCATAACCCTTGATGTATCCTTCTTCAAGAAGAATCTTTGCGATTTCTTTTTTAATATTTGAACAAGGAATATCAACAGATGTATGTCTTGCACTATTAGCATTTCTAATTCTTGATAGCATATCTGCAATTGGGTCTGTCATCATATCAGTTTGCCTCCTTTCATCTAAGGTCTTACCAACTAGCTTTTCTTACGCCAGGAATTTGTCCCTTATAAGCTAGTTCTCTAAAACATATTCTACATATTCCGTATTTCTTTAATACAGAGTGTGGTCTTCCACAAATTGTACATCTAGTATATTCACGAGAAGAGTATTTTTGCTTTCTCTTTTGTTTTGCAATCATTGATTTTTTAGCCACTTCGTACCTCCTAAGCTCTCGCGAAAGGCATTCCCATTTGTTCTAGGAATACTTTAGCTTCTTCATCAGTATTTGCAGTAGTAACAATATTTATATCCATTCCTCTGATTTGATCGATTTTATCGTACTCAATTTCAGGGAAGATTAATTGCTCTTTAAGTCCTAATGCATAATTTCCTCTACCATCAAATGCAGTTGGCTTAACTCCTCTGAAGTCTCTTACTCTTGGTAAAGCTACATTCATAAGTTTGTCAAGAAAATCATACATTCTTTCTCCTCTAAGAGTAACTTTTACACCAACGCTTTGACCTTCACGAAGTTTAAAGTTTGCAATTGACTTTCTAGCATGAGTTACAAGTGCCTTTTGACCAGCGATAGTTGTAAGTTCATTTACTGCAGCTTCAAGTGCTTTAGGATTGTCTTTAGCTTCGCCAATACCAATGTTTATAGTAATTTTTTCAAGTCTCGGTACTTCCATAACATTTCTATAATTGAAACGTTCCATTAGGTGGCCCACAACTTCTTTTTTATATTTTTCTTGTAATCTTGAAGTCATTATTTTACCCCCTACTTAATTGTATTTCCGCTAGATTTTGCATATCTAACTTTTTTTCCGTCTTCTATTCTATATCCAATTCTTGTTGTCTTTCCAGATGCTTTGTCAACAAACATTACATTAGAAACATGAATTGGTGCTTCCATTTTTTCAATTCCACCTGGAGCTTGAGGTCCTCTAGGTTTTATGTGTTTTGTAACAACATTTACCTTTTCAACCACAACTTTGTCTTCCTTTGGGATTGTTCTTAAAACTTTTCCAGTCTTGCCTTTATCTTTTCCGGCTATAACTTTTACGATGTCATCTTTTAAAATTTTCATTACTACACCTCCAAATTATAGTACTTCCGGAGCTAGAGAAATAATTTTCATAAAGTTTCCAGCTCTTAGTTCTCTAGTTACAGGTCCAAATATACGAGTTCCTACTGGACTTCTATCTTCTTTAATAACAACTGCAGCATTGTCGTCAAAACTAATATAAGATCCATCTTTTCTTCTTATACCTTTGCTTGTTCTAACAATTACAGCTCTTACAACAGAACCTTTCTTAACAACGCCGCCTGGTGTTGCATGTTTAACAGAGCAAACTACAATATCACCAATATTAGCTGTTCTTCTATTAGTTCCACCAAGGACTTTAACAACAGATAGTTCTCTTGCACCTGAATTGTCAGCAACACGTAATCTTGTTTCTTGTTGAATCATGTTTTTCTCCTTTCAGTCTAAAATTATTGAGCTTTTTCAATAATTTCTACAAGTCTCCATCTTTTATCTCTGCTTAGTGGTCTAGTTTCCATTAGTTTTACCTTATCACCAATACCACATTCGTTATTTTCATCATGAGCCTTGAATTTAGTAGTCTTCTTAAATCTCTTCTTGTAAATAGGATGAGTTTTAAAAGTCTCAATTGCTACTACAATAGTTTTATCCATTTTATCACTTACTACAACGCCAGTTATAGTTTTTCTTGAATTTCTTTCCATGAGATTAAGCCTCCTTTCCAACTTCAAGTTCACGTTCTCTAATGATCGTTTTTACTCTTGCTATATCTCTTTTAACAGTTTTAATGCTTGATGGATTGTCAAGTTGGCCTGTTGCCAATCTAAATCTCAAATTAAAAAGTTCATTTTTAAGCTCATTAACTTTGTTATTTAATTCTTCGCTTGATAAATTACGAATTTCTTTAGCCTTCATTTGAGTCACCATCCTTATCTTTCATAACGAATTTTGTTTTGATAGGTAGCTTCATAGCTGCTAGTCTCATAGCTTCTCTTGCAACTTCTTCTGAAACTCCACCCATTTCAAATAAAATTCTACCTGGCTTAACAACTGCTACCCAGTACTCAGGAGCACCCTTACCAGAACCCATACGAGTTTCTGCAGGTTTTTCAGTAACAGGTTTGTCTGGGAAAATCTTAATCCAGATATTTCCACCTCTACGAATATATCTTGTCATAGCACGACGTGCCGCTTCTATTTGATTTGAAGTAATCCAACAAGGTTCTAGAGCTTTAATTCCGTATTCGCCATATGCAAGCTCATTTCCACGTAGGGCTTTACCCTTCATTCTGCCTCTGTGGACTCTACGATATTTTACTCTTTTAGGCATCAACATGACTATATTCCTCCCTTCTTAAGACTCTTTGTTTCTATTATCTCTTCTATTATTTCTATTGAAATTATTGTTTCTGTTATTATCGCGTCTCTTGCGATTTCTGTTATCTCTTGGCTTTTTATTAGTTTCTTCTAATTCTGGAAGAACTTCACCTTTGTATAGCCAAACTTTAACACCAAGTTTTCCATAAGTTGTATCTGCTTCAGCAAATCCATAATCAATGTCAGCTCTTAGTGTTTGTAGAGGAATAGTACCTTCAGAATATCCTTCAGTTCTAGCCATATCAGCTCCGCCAAGACGTCCTGAAACTGAAGTCTTAATACCAAGTGCTCCTTGACGCATTGTTCTTTGAATAGCTTGTTTCATAGCACGTCTAAAAGAAACTCTTCTTTCAAGTGCTTCTGCAATGCTTTCAGCAACAAGTTGTGAATTTAAATCTTGATTTTTGATTTCTTCAACATTTATTACAACAGATTTTCCTGTTAATTTTTCGATTTCTGTTCTAAGTTCTTCAACTCCAACTCCGCCACGGCCAATTACCATACCAGGTTTTGCAGTGTGAACTGAAACTTTAACTCTATTTGCTGCTCTTTCGATTTCGATTTTTGCAATTCCTGCAGCATAAAGTTTTTTCTTAATATATTTTCTAATATTGTTATCTTCAACTAATAAATCGGCAAAATTCTTTTTGTCCGCATACCATTTTGAATCCCAATCTTTGATTACACCAACACGAAGTCCATGTGGGTTTACTTTTTGACCCATACTCTACCTCCTTACTCTCTTTCTGCTACGACAACGCCAATGTGACTTGATCTTTTTAGAATTGGATAAGCCATTCCTTTAGCCTTAGGACGGAATCTCTTCATTGTAGGTCCGTCATTAGCGTATGCCTTTTTCACATAAAGATCGTCTCTATCTAAATTAAGGTTGTTTTCAGCATTTGCTACTGCTGAGTGAAGTACCTTATAGAGCTCATGAGCTCCTCTCTTATTAGTAAACTTTAAAATAGAAAGGGCTTCATCAACACTTTTTCCACGAATTTCTGCGCAGATGTAATTCACCTTTAGAGGTGAAATTCTTACATATTTTGCTATTGCTTGTGTTTCCATTAATACCCTCCTTATCTTACTGTAGTACTCTTTTCGCTCTTGCCACCGTGGCCTCTATAAGTTCTTGTTGGAACAAATTCGCCTAATTTATGTCCTACCATATCTTCTGTAATATATACTGGCACGTGTTTTCTGCCATCGTGAACAGCTATAGTATGTGAAACAAATTCAGGGAAAATAGTTGAGCGACGAGACCAAGTTTTTATAACTTTCTTTTCGTTCTTTTCATTTAGTTCGTCAACCTTCTTTAGAAGGTGTTCATCAGCAAATGGTCCTTTTTTAATTGATCTACTCATTATACCCTCCGATTACTTAGTTCTTCTTCTAACTATATATTTGTCAGATTTCTTGTTTTTCTTTCTAGTTTTAAGTCCTAGAGCTTTCTTGCCCCAAGGAGTCATTGGTGAAGGTCTACCAATTGGAGTTCTACCTTCCCCACCACCATGAGGGTGATCTACTGGGTTCATCGCAGATCCTCTAACGTGAGGTCTCTTTCCAAGATATCTACTCTTACCAGCCTTACCTAAAGTGATAAGTTCGTGGGAAATATTTCCAACTTGTCCAACAGTTGCCTTACATCTTTGACTTACTAGTCTGAATTCTCCAGATGGAAGTCTAAGTTGAGCATATTTTCCTTCTTTAGCCATTAGTTGAGCAGATGATCCTGCAGATCTTGCAAGTTGTCCACCCTTTCCTGGTGTAAGTTCAATATTATGAACTGTTGTACCAACAGGAATATCAGCAAGGATTAGTGCGTTACCAATTTTGATATCTGCATCTGTTCCTGATTCAACTACATCTCCAACTTTTAATCCATTAGGTTGAATGATATATCTCTTTTCACCATCTGCATAAGAAAGTAAAGCGATATATGAAGTTCTGTATGGATCGTATTCGATAGCTTGAACTTTTGCTGGGATATTGTCTTTATTTCTCTTAAAATCTATAATTCTATATTTTCTTTTTACTCCGCCGCCTCTGTGTCTACTAGTAATTCTACCGTATGAGTTTCTTCCGGCAGTTTTCTTAATAGTAGTTAAAAGAGACTTTTCAGGTGTTGTCTTTGTGATTTCATCAAAAGTAGCAACAGTCATCTTTCTACGGGCAGGAGTTGTAGGTTTAAATCCTCTAATTGCCATTTTCTATAACCTCCTACTATTAGATAGAATCAAAAAATTCTATCGGTTCTGAGTCATCAGTAAGTTTTATTATAGCCTTTTTCCATGAAGGACGTCTTCCTTGATGAACTCCTTGTCTTTTAAGTTTTCCACGAACATTCATTGTGTGAACTTTTTCAACCTTAACTCCAAAAATTTCTTCAATTGCTGATCTAATTTCTGGTTTAGTAGCATTTTTATCAACTTCGAAAGTATATTTGTTTTCTTCCATCATGTCCATTGATTGTTCAGTTACTACAGGTCTTTTAATGATATCAAATTTATTCATCAGTTAAACACCTCCTCAATAGTTCCAAGTGCTTCTTTACTGATTATTAGACTGTCATACTTTAATAAATCATATACATTAATATCAGTTGCTCTTGAAGTTTTAACACCTTCAATATTTCTTGCAGCTCTTGCTACATCTTTTTCATTGTCATCAACAACTACTAGAGCTTTCCTAGCTGATTTAATATCTTTTAAGATGTTAGCAAAGATTTTAGTCTTTGGCTCTTCCATTTCAAATTTATCAACGATGATTAATTCACCATCTTGTAATTTACTTGTTAATACTGATCTAAGTGCAAGTCTTCTTACTTTCTTAGGAGTAGTGTAGGAGTAATCTCTAGGTTTCTTAGCAAAAACAACTCCACCACCTGTCCATTGAGGTGATCTTATAGATCCTTGTCTAGCACGACCAGTTCCCTTTTGTCTCCAAGGTTTTCTTCCTCCTCCACGAACTTCTGAACGAGTTTTTGCAGAGTGAGTTCCTTGTCTTTTATTAGCTAAAATGTTTTTAACAACTAAATAAACAGCATGTGTGCTTACAGGAGCATCAAATAGCCCTTCACTTAGTTCGACTTCTTCAACAGGATTTCCCTTAATGTCAATCATTTGAATCTTAGGCATTTCTTTACCTCCCTATCTTATTTAGTCACTTTAACAGTGCTTTTAATTCTTACAGTTCCCTTCTTAGGTCCTGGAATAGCACCCTTAACTAAAATTAAATTTTTATCTGTATCTATTCTTACAATTTCTAAATTTTGAACAGTAACTCTTTCGTTACCCATCTTTCCAGACATTCTGTGGTTTTTAAATACCTTACCTGGATATGATGCTGCTCCCATACCACCGGCAGTTCTGTGTAGTTTAGAACCGTGAGTTTCTCTACCACGTCCGAAGTTATGACGTTTGATTACACCAGCAGTACCTTTACCTTTTGATTTTCCCACAACATCTACATGTTCTGCTACTTCAAAGATATCTACTTTTATTTCGTCTCCTAGATTATAGTTTTCAACATCATCTGTTCTAAATTCTGAAAGATGTCTTCTATAACCTACTCCAGCTTTATCAAAATGACCTTTCTCAGGTTTGTTTAATTTCTTTTCTTTAACCTCACCTGTTGCAACTTGGATAGCATTGTATCCATCAGTTTCAATTGTTTTCTTTTGTACAACAACGTTTGGTTCTACTTCAATAACTGAGACAGGAGTGACAGTACCCTCTTCGTCGAAGATTTGAGTCATGCCAATTTTCTTACCTACTAAATATTTCACGTTGCACCTCCTAATAATTACAGCGGACTTTTCTTAAAAAAGTCTTATAAAGCAAAGTTTTAAAGTTTAATTTCTATGTCTACACCAGCTGGTAGATTAAGTTTCATTAGTGAATCTACAGTCTTTTGTGTAGGATTTAAAATATCAATTAGACGCTTATGAGTTCTTTGCTCAAATTGCTCTCTAGAATCCTTGTACTTGTGTACAGCTCTTAAAATAGTAATAATTTCTTTTTCTGTTGGAAGAGGAATTGGTCCAGATACATCTGCTCCACTCTTCTTAGCTGCATCAACAATTCTCACTGCTGAAGTATCAAGTAATTCGTGATCGTAAGCCTTAAGCTTAATTCTAATTTTTTGTTTGCCTTTGTTTGACATAATATACCTCCATTCGCTATGTCTTTTGCGAAGGGGGTTATTGATACACGCATCCTCGTGTGTTAATAGGACACGTTTGAAAAAATAACCCACGCCCAGGTCAAGCCTAGACTTCTCCGTCATAATTACCTTGAATCTCCTTTTTTCCGCAAAAATTCAAGCAACTTATGACTTCATCGCAACTTCTTTTTCTAAACGCTTAAATATTATACTTTAAATATAAGTATTTGTAAAGGAAAATTTACGCATTTTTCAATATTTTTTGTAATTTTTCCCTAAAACTTACAAGCAAGCATTATATATTAAAGTTTTAATAATTTCAATATAAAAATACATTTAAAGTAAAAAAAATATGGCAAAGAAAATTCTCCGCCATATTTCTTCTATTATATATAATATATATTTATTTATTAACTGGGACAAATAAAATTATTTTGTCATTAAATAATTATAAGCACCTAGAGCTGCAGTAGCACCGCTTCCTTGTGCAATGACTATTTGATTAAATGCAGAATCAGTACAATCTCCTGCTGCGAAGATTCCTTCAACATTTGTCTTGCCAAATTTGTCTACTATGATTTCTCCACGGGAATTCTTTTCTACTATATCTATCCATTCTGTAATTGGAAAAAGTCCAACTTGGATAAAGCATCCTGCAGTATCTTCTGTAATGACTTCTCCAGTATTTCTATCTTGATAAGTTATTTTTTCAAGAACTTTTTCGCCCTCTAGGCTTTGTGTAGCTGCACTTGTGACAACTCTTACATTTTTAAGTTCCTTTAACTTATCTTGAAGAACTGAATCAGCCTTAAGCTCTGGTAAGAATTCAAGAACTAAAATTTCTTTTGCAATTCCTGCTAAATCAATTGCAGCTTCAATTCCTGAATTTCCTCCACCTATTACAGTGACTTTTTTATCTCTAAATAGTGGGCCATCGCAGTGCGTACAATAAGCCACACCTTTATTTCTAAATTCAATTTCTCCTGGAACTCCAATTAATCTCCACTTAGCGCCTGTTGCAATTACAATTGTCTTTGCCTTAAGATCTCCATTATCAGTTTTGATTGTCAATGGACTTCCTTCTACTACATCTTCTACAGTCACTCCATCAATAATATCAACATTGTATTTTATTACATGCTCTCTTACTTCCTCCATAAATTTAGGACCTTCAGTGTAAGGAATACCTGTAATATTTTCTATTGAAAGAGTTTCTTTAACTTGTCCGCCAAACTCACTAGCTACTAATCCAGTTGTAATACCCTTTCTAGCTGCATAGATTGCCGCAGTTGCACCAGCTGGTCCACCACCAATTATTAACATATCATACACTGGTTTTTCTTCAAGTTTTAAATCTTCTTTTTCATCTGTAACTTTGTTTAAGATTTCATTGATTGAGATTTTTCCATTGTAGAAAAGTTCTCCATTTAAATATGAAGTTGGAACTGCTAATATTCCAAGTTCTTCAACATAATCTTCAAACATTGATCCATCAATCATTGTGTGAGTGATTTTAGGGTTTAAAACAGACATAATATTTAAAGATTGAACAACTTCTGGACAGTTGTGGCAACTTAAAGATACTATTGTCTGAAAATTAAGTTCTTCATCAATTGCCTTGATTCTTTTAATTTGAGCTTCTTCAATCTTTGGAGCTCTCCCTCCAACTTGAAGAAGTGCCAAGATAAAAGATTCAAATTCATGACCTAGAGGAATACCTGCAAATGTAATTCCTTCTATATCTTCTGATGAAAGCGAAAAGCTAGGAGTGTATTTTAATTCTTTTTCTTCTAACTTTAGTTTGTCAGATAGCGGAATTAACTCATCTATAAATTCCTTAACTTTCTTTGAATTTTCAGAATCATCTAAACTAATAGAAATTACAACTTCCCTTTCGAGAAGTTGTAAATATTGTTTTACCTGTTCTTTTAGATTATTATCTAGCATTAGATCTTACCAACTAGGTCTAGTCCTGGAGTTAGAGTTTCTCCTGATTCCTTCCATTTAGCTGGACAAACTTCGCCAGGATTTTCTCTTACGAATTGAGCTGCACGAATCTTATCGTAAACTTGGCTTGCATCTCTTCCGATTCCATCAGCATTGATTTCTACAGTTTGGATAACTCCATCTGGGTCAATAACAAATGTTGCTCTTTGAGCTACTCCGCCTTCTTCGTCAAGAACATCAAAATCTCTTGTAATTGATTTATGTGGATCAGCAAGCATTGTAAATTCTAGTTTAGAAATAGCTTCTGAGTGATCATGCCATCCCTTGTGAACGAAATGTGAGTCAGTTGACATTGAGTAAACTTCAGCACCTAGCTCTTGTAATTTAGCATATTGTTCTTGCATATCTTCTAATTCAGTTGGACATACAAAAGTAAAATCTGCAGGGTAGAACATTAATACTGTCCATTTACCTTCAAAATCCTTGTTTGAAACTTCAACAAACTCTTCTTTTTTTGGATTATATCCATTTGTCTTAAACTCTGGTATTCTTTTTCCTACTTGTGACATATTGTCCTCCTTCTTTAAATTTGTTTTTTAAAAATTTCTTTATTTACTATTTTTTTTGATAAAAATTATCATATCTATTATACCCTATATATTTTTTTAATAAACACCTTTTTGATATTTATTCATAAAAATAAATAGCAGAGACTTTTACATCTCTGCTAATCCTGTCGTTATAATGCTTTCATAATTTTTTCCATTTATATTTATATTTTTTATCTCTACATTTACATCAAAAGCTGATTTAATATTTTCTTTATTTAATATTTCTCTTGTATCCCCAAATTTATAATCTCCACCATATTTAAGCAAAAGACATTTATCTGAAATCTTAAGAGCGTGCTCTGGGTAATGAGTATTTATTATTACAATTGTCCCTTCTCCTGCAAGTTTTTCTATTAAATCTAAAATTATAATCTGATTTTTAAAGTCAAGTCCGCTTTCTGGCTCATCGAGTATTATAATCTTTGGATTATTTACTAGTGCTCTTGCAATTAAAACCATTTGAAGTTCTCCACCGCTCATTTCATTGCAACTCTTAAAAGATAACTTTTCTATTCCAATTCTCTTCATTATTTCTAGAGCGTCATCTCTATCTTTTTTACTTGGAGTTTCGAAAGCATTTAACTTTGAAGACTTTCCTAAAATTACCATTTCAAGTCCAGTGTATGCAAATACAAAATTTCTCTTTTGAGGAATATATGAAATTTCTGACCAAAGTTTTTTCGTATTAATATTCTTTATGTCTTCGTTATTAATTAAAGTTTTTCCGCTGTTCCATTTTAATAGTCCAGTTATGCATTTAATAAGTGTTGTTTTTCCCGCTCCATTAGGCCCCAAAACCGAAAGTATATTTGACTCTTCAAGAGAAAAGTTTATGTCTTTTAAAATAAAATCATCTTTATTAAATTTGAAAAATCCCTTTTCAACTTCTAATCTCAATGAAAACTACCTCCAGTCCTTCTTAATAATAGTATAAATATTGGAGCTCCTATAATTGCAGTAAGTATTGATATTGGAAGCTCGATTACAGAAACTGTTCTTGAAAGAGCTTCAATTAAAACCATAAATGATGCCCCTAGACTTAAACCAAAGGGAAGAGTGTAAACATTATTGGCACCTACAAACATCCTCGCAAGATGGGGAATAATCAAACCAATCCAACCAATTTGACCACAGATTGAGACGGCGCTTGCAGTTATAATGGTCGAAAGTAAGATAAAGGTAAATCTAGTCTTTCTTATATCTATTCCCAATGATTTAATTTCATCTTCCGATAAAGATAAAATATTTAGTCTCCATCTCATTTTGTAAATTAAAATTGAAGAAATTAAAATAATAGGACCAGCCAATAGAAGATTTTTATATGAAGCTCTGCCAAAGGAGCCCATCAACCAATATGTAATTTGCGGAAGCTTATCCATGGGATCAGCCATATACTTAAGAAGTGATGAGAAGGCATTAGACAGTGATGAAATTATAATCCCCACCAAAACAAGCATTATAATAGAAGACTCTTCTCTTTTTATAATTCTTATAGTTATAAAAATTGACAAAAGTCCTGTAATAAGTGCTATTAATTGTATGCCAAAGGAGTTTAAATTTAAAAGTATTGCAATAATTGCACCAAGACTTGACGCACTAGACACTCCAAGTACATCTGGTGTTGCAAGTGGATTTGAAAATAGGGATTGAAAAGTTATTCCAGCAACTGTAAGACCACTTCCCACAATAATTGCAGTTATAATTCTCGGAAGTCTAAGTTTTAAAATTACAGACTCCATAATTGGATCAATTTCTCTATTTCTTATCAAATTAGAAAAGAATTCAATTGTATCTTTGAAATTAATTTCCATTCTGCCCATATTAACTGCAGCAAGTGCAGCTAATATAGGTAGAATGATTAAAATTATATAGACATAAAAATGGATTTTTCCATTTTTTACGCAATAATTTTTTATCATATATTAAACATTTCCTTTAATTCATCTTCTGATAAATCATAATTATACCATTTAGAATAATATTCTTTGATTTTTGCATTTAAATCATATTCTTTAAATTCTTCAGGATAAGTTGATTTTGCCATCCATGCATATACAAGTGGTGCATCTGGATTTGGTGTAAACCAGTTCCACATTCCAAGTCTTGTGTTAAAAACTCTCTTATTCTTAACTGCATCTAAATTAGAAAAATCAATTCCTTCAACAGAATTATTGTAAACATCATCTGTTGTGATATCTAGAAGTCCTGGCCCATCTAAGAAAAGTACTTCTGGATTCCAGCTGTAAATTTGTTCAGCATTTACTTGTGGGTATCCCTTTTCTTCAGCGGCTACATTTTTTGTACCAATTCTTTGTTGCCAAAATCCTCCAAAAGATCCAGTACCTGCAACAATAGGCACTCCTTGATTGTATTTCCATAAAATCATAGAAGTAGGTCTTTTATCTTCAGGAACTTTTGCAATTCTTTCTTCAACTTCAGACACAATTTCTTCGCCAGCCTTTACATAGTCATCCATCTTGCCCTTTTCATTAAAGACATCTTCTAATAGTCTAAGCCATTCATTGTTTCTATTAATTGGGTCAGCTGGAGTTTCTCCACCTACAGTTGCAAAACCAATGAGTGGAATACCTGTCTTTGAAAGTGCTTCATATCTATCAGCATTTTTTGCATTGTAGAAGATTACATCTGGTTTTAATTTTATAATTTCTTCAACATTTAAATCAGATTGACCTTCCACAGTAGTTTCTGCATCTAAAAGTTCAGGTGCAATGTCTTTTAAAATTGATTTTGAAACAGCTGCTTTAAGTGAGCCTGCATATCCGACTATGTGAGGAGCCTCTCCCTTATGATATGCCATATAAGTAGACATAATAGGCACTTGATCAATTACTATTCTCTCAATATTATTCGGAAGCTCAACTTCGTGACCTGCATGGTCTACTACTTTATGAGTTCCTGTGGACTCTTCTGTAGTTGTTTCTACTTTAGTATTATTATCAGTTTTTGCAACTTCATTTTTGTTTTGACAACCTGTTAAAAGTCCAAAACTAAGAGCAAGAACTAATAGTAAACTTAATAATTTCTTATTCATCTTACATCCCTTTCTTGTATTGAATAAATTTGCCATTTAAATTTAATTAAACAGTTATTTCCATTATAAACCATAATATAATAAATCAAAAGTTGTTTATCGATAATGTTTTTCAATATTTGCAATTAGAAATTTATATATCCTTTGTATTTTCAATTATTAGGGGGTATACTAATAATATATGGGAAATAAAGGAGGAACTATGAAAATATTATTATTAATGAAAACTGTTCCTGATACGACAAATGCAAAGATAGATCCTGAAACTAATAATTTAATTAGGGATGGAGTTAAAACAATTATAAATCCATCAGATTTATGTGGATTGAAATTTGCATTAAATGTCAAGGAACAAGTTGACGAAGATGTTGAAATTTCAGTTTTGACAATGGGACCACCAAGTGCTGAAAAATTCTTGCGTGAATGTATACAAATGGGTGCTGAAGAGGCATACTTGCTTGAGGGGTTAGAGTTTAAAGGCTCTGATACAATTGCAACTTCCTATGCACTTTCAGAAGCAGCAAAGAGCATAGGAGATTTTGATATAATCTTTGCTGGTGACCAAACAATGGATGGAGACACAGGACAAGTTGGATCTCAAGTTGCTGAAAATCTTGGCATGAATCAAGTCACTTATATAACTGATATAAATTATGTAGATGGGGAATACGAAGTAAAAAGAAATATTGGAGAAGGCGTAGAAACTGTAAAAATTAAAGCACCATTTGTGGCAACAGCTCTTAAAGGCTCTGTAAATAAACCATCTAAATTCGCTTTAAAAAGAAGTAAAATCGCAAAAGAAAAAGAAATTCACGATTTAACAGCAGAATCAGTTGGACTAGACCTTGATAAAATTGGTCAAAAGGGATCACTTACAATAGTTAAAGATTTAAGTGCTCCAGAAAAATCAGAAACTGGAATTATAATAGATGAAGGTTCAGCTGAAGAAAATGTAAATAAAATGATAGATATCCTTGTTGGTAAAAAATTATTAGTGTAGGTGATAAAATGAAAAAAGGAAATATTTGGGTAATAAACGAAAATTCTGGCAATTCACTTTCACTTATATCTCAAGAAATAATGTCTAAGGCGAAAGAACTTTCAAAAACATTAGATAAGGAATTTGTCGGAGTAGAACTTGGTTATGAAAACGACGAAATAGTAAAAGAATTAGCTCGCTACGGCGCAGACAAAGTAATACAAGTAGATGATGAAAATCTAAAACACTACAATACTTTAGGATTTGCAAAAGTTCTAGATAAATTAATAGATAAATACGATCCTGCAATAATTATGCTTCCTGCAAGTCACAATGGACGTGACCTAGCTGGTAGAATCTCTGCAAAAAGACATATTGGACTTGTAGCAGACTGCTCATCAGTAGAACTTACTGAAGACAAGGAAGACATCAAATGGGTTAGACCATCTTTCGACGGAAAATTATTCTGTGATGTTAGAATACTTTCAGAAACAATGATGGCTACAATAGGCAGAGGCGCTTTTGTAAAAGCAGATTACAACGAAAATAAAGTTGCAGAAGTAATAAAAGAAGAATCTGGACTTACTGCAGAAGATATAAAAACTGAATTCGTAGATTATGAAGAATCTGACATAGATCCAGCACTAGACAAATTATTAAATTCAAAAGTAGTAGTAGCTGGCGGCAGAGGACTTGGTGGCCCAGAAAACTGGCACTTAGTAGAAGAGTTAGCAGAAGCACTTGGCGGATCAGTAGGTGCAACAAAAGCTGTTACCGATTTAGGTTGGTGCGAAAAATCACTTCAAGTAGGAGTAACTGGCGCTAATGTAAAACCAGACCTTTACATTGCTCTTGGTATCTCAGGTGCAATTCAACATACTAAGGGAATGGAAGATTCAGCAACAATTATTGCAATAAATAACGATCCAGATGCTCAAATTTTTAAAACTGCTCATTATGGAATCGTTGATGATTTATTTAATGTAGTTCCTAAACTTATTGAAGAAATTAATAATAGAAAATAATTCATATAGACCTTGGCAATGCCAGGGTTTATTTTTTTGCAATAAAAGAACCTATCTCACTATGAAATAGGTTCTGGAAGTACGATTATTTATATTTTGTTTATATGTTATTATTTGATTTTGATTATTTAGAGTATTCTAGAATAAGATTTCTATAAACTTTATTGCAACTGGCATAAGTATAACTGTTACAAGTCCTGCCACTGCAATAGAAAGTCCACTCATTGCTCCTTGGATTTCTCCAAGTTTTCTAGCTTCAGATGTCCCTACAGCGTGGGATGAAGTGCCAATTGCTACCCCTTGAGCTGTTGGATCTTTAATTCTGAAGATTTTCATTATTATTGGAGCTATTACTGCTCCTGTAACTCCTCTTAAAACTACAAGCACTGCAGTGATTGCAGAATTTCCACCATATTCTTCCGATAAAGATATGGCAATGGCCGTAGTTATAGATTGTGGTGTAGATGAAACAACTAAATTTTCATCTAATCCCACAAACTTAGATACAACTATTGCAAATAAAAGTGAAATAATTGAACCTAATATAGTGCCAGTAAAGATAGGTACTAAATTTTTTTTGAGTTCACCGAAGTTTTCAAATAA
The DNA here is from genome assembly GCF_018919265.1 of Peptoniphilus ovalis. GTDB lineage: Bacteria > Bacillota > Clostridia > Tissierellales > Peptoniphilaceae > Peptoniphilus_A > Peptoniphilus_A ovalis. The sequence continues at coordinate 224,824 of NZ_JAHLQO010000002.1, read as the reverse complement.
ATCAACTACCATGGCAACTGTAGCAGGCGCTATAAAAAATACTATAAAGTCTCCGCCTTGCTTATATGTTTCGTAAGGTATACCCGTAACCTTTAAGAATAAAATACACAAAGCTATAGATATAAGAAGGGGATTTGCAATAGGAGTTTTTAACTTATTATTAATAAATTTACCTATCTCATAAGTTGCAAATGTTAAAATTATACCAAAATATTTATTATCTAACATTGTTCCTCCTTTGCAATAATTCTATTATCTTTCCTGTTAGACCCATAGTGATTGCAGTACCTGCTACAACTACAAGAACAAGCACTAAAGTCTTGCCTTTTATTTCATCGTAGCTATTAATAATACCTACTCCTGCTGGCACAAAAAGAATTGCTAAGTTATGAAGTATTCCATTTGAAGTTTTCTTTACATCATCTGGTTTTATAATCTTCAAGGTGAAAGCTATGAAAAGATAAATCATCCCATATACAGCTTCAGGAATTGGAAAGCTAATAAAGTGTTTTGTTATAATTCCTAAAAATAAGCAAGTACATAGGATAACAAATTCTTTTAAATAATTCATAACTACCTCCTATCTATTTAGTTGTTTCTTATTTTTTTAACTTCTTCAATAAATAATGGTAAAATTTTCGCACAGTCACCTACTATCCCAATATCTGCGATATTAAAAATAGGTGCATCTTCATCCTTATTGATTGCTATAATAAAGTCTGAATTTTCAATACCAGAAACATGTTGAACAGCTCCACTTACTCCACAACCGATGTAAAGTTTAGGTGAGACAATCTTTCCTGATTGTCCTATTTGTGAGTTCTTAGGAAGTACGCCATCATCGATTACAGGTCTTGTTCCTGATATTGGTGCATCAAAGGCATCAGCTAATTCTTTTACAAGTGGGAAGATTTCATCAGATGATGCCCCTCTACCACAAGCAATAATTATTGGTGCATCTTCTAAATTAATTTCAGCTTCATTAGAAGTTACAATATCTCTAATAATCGCTTTTAAATCAGCTAGTTTTTCTATATTTTCTTCTACCACTTCACCTTTTCCATTAAGGTCTTCTCTCTTATTAAATGCTCCTGATCTAGTTGTTATAATTCTAGGTGCTTTTTTAATAGTAGAAATATTTAAAACTGTTGCACCATAAGCTGGTGTAGTGTATTTTATTCCATCATTTTCAACTTCAATATCCATTACATTTGTAACAGATACAGTGTCAAATTTGGCTGCTACATTTGCTGCAATGTCTTTTCCATCAAGTGTTCCCGGAATAAATACATCTTCAATTTCGTATTTTTTAGAAATTTCAAAAATTACATTTGAATATTCTTCCATATTGTAGCTTTCTCTTTCTACTATTACGATTTTGTCTGCACCTGCATTTTGTAGATTTTTTATTTCATCATCTGAAATTTTTTCTAATAATAAGGCTATTGATTCTTTAGAATTTTCTTTAGCAATTTCAGAAGCTTTGGATAAAGTTTCTAAGCTAAGTTTAACAGGCGCTGAATCTTTAAGCTCTACATAAGTTAATATATTATTCATGATTCCTCCTATAAAACTTTTTGTTCTACCATTAATTCAATGGCTTTTTGAACTGTAGTCTCAGCATCTTCTTCTTGAATTTTAACACCAGCTTGTCTTTTTTCTGGTTCAAAATCTTTAATTTCTTCAAGAATTAAATCAAAGTTAACATCAGAAACTTCTATGTCTTCAATTTTTTGTCTTCTTGCTGCCATTTTACTTTTTATAGTAGGATATCTTGGTTCGTAGTTTGGTTTAGCAATTGTAACTACACTTGGAGTTTTAGTTTCAACTTCTCTGTATCCACCATCAATTTCCTGTTTAGTAATTAAATTATCTTTTTCAAGTTTCATTTCAATTACAGATGTAACTACGCCTAAATTAGCTTTATTAGCAAAATATACTCCAACTTGTGAAGCTTCCTTGTCAGTGGTTTCTTTACCAAAACATACTAAATCAAAAGCTCCAAGCTTATCTTCAAGTTGTTCTTTTGCATTTAATAAAATGTCTGTAATAACTTTAGTGTCAAGATTTTTATAGTCATCGCATTTTATTAAGTAAGCACTATCAGCTCCAACTGCAAGACAATTTTTTAGAGAATTTTTAACTTCTTCATCTCCAATAGAGACAACAACTACTTGTCCTTCAACTTCTTCTTTAAGTCTTACAGCCATTTCAAGCGAATAAGTATCAAATGCATTTACAACTGGAGTAATATCAGCAGTAGCTGCCTTATTGTCAACAACAGTAACTGCAACTGAATCATCAGGTACTTCTTTTATACAAACTAATATATTCATTATTAACCTCTCAATAAATTATTTGCTACTACAATTCTTAAAATTTCATTAGTGCCTTCGAAGATTTGGAAAATCTTAGCATCTCTTAAAAGTTTTTCAACTGGATATTCTCTTGAATAACCATATCCACCGAAGATTTGGATAGCTTCTTCAGCTACTCTCATTGCTATATCTGATGCATAGCATTTAGCTATTGCTGATTCTCTATTGTATGATAGTCCTTCATCCATTCTAGTAAGAGAATGAGCTACCATTTGTCTTGCAACTTCAGTTTGAATATCCATATCAGCTAATTTGAATTGTAAAGCTTGATTTTTAAGAACTGGTGCTCCAAATTGAATTCTTTCGCTACCATATTTCTTTGCTTCATCGATTCCTCTTTGAGCAATACCAACTGCAATACATCCCATCCAAGTTCTCGCTTGGTCAAGAGTTTTCATTGCAATTTTGAAACCTTCGCCTTCTTTACCGATAAGGTACTTAGCAGGAATTCTACAATCTTCAAGAACAACATCTGTAGTATTTGAAGTTCTAATCCCCATTTTGTCTTCTTCCTTACCAGCGCTCAATCCCTTAGTTCCAGCTGGTACTAAAAACATAGAAAGACCTTTAACTCCCTTAGATTTATCAGTTGAAGCAGTAATACAATAGTAAGAAGCAACAGCCCCATTAGTGATAAAACATTTTCTACCATTAAGTACGTATTCGTCTCCATCTTTTACAGCTGTAGTTGTTCCAGCACTTGCATCAGAACCAGCTCCTGGTTCAGTTAGACAAAATGCTCCTAGTCCACCTTCCATAGTTATATCAGCGATATATTGTTTTTGTTCTTCTGTGCCTGCAATAAGAACTGGTTTCATTCCAAGACCTGATGCTGAAATTGTTGTTGCAAATCCTGCATCAGCCTTTGCCATTTCTTCGAATAAAGCTGCAATATCAACTCTAGAAAGACCTGGTCCGCCTAATTCTTCTGGTACTTCAAGAGCAAAGTATCCTTGTTCCTTTGCTTTTTCATATAATTCTTCTGGCCATTCTCCAGTTCTGTCAGCTTCTTTACATACTTCTACTACTTCTTTTTCGCAAAAATTCTTTACATCAAGCAATAAATCCTTTGCTTCTTCTGATATTAAATAAGCCATATTAATCCCCTTTTCTAATTAATTAAATTACCTTGTTTGGATTTAAAATATTGTTAGGATCGAATACCTTCTTAATTCCTCTCATTAATTCAGTATTTACATCTCCTTCAAATTTATTTAAGAATACTTTCTTTCCAAATCCAATGCCATGTTCTCCTGAAATTTGTCCGCCAAATTCATAAGCTTTTCCATAAATGTCATGCATAAATTCATCAACTTGCTTAACGAATTCTTCTCTGTCCATTTCATTTGAACAAGTGTAGATGTGTAAATTACCATCACCTGCGTGACCAAAAGATTTAACTTCAAAATCATAGCCTTTCGCTTTTTCGTTAACATAATTTACATATTTAGCAATTTTATTAATTGGAACTACAACATCACATTCATCAAGAAGTTTAGTTTGAGATTCAATTGCTTCTAAGAATGATGATCTAGCTGCCCAAGCTTCTTTGATTTTATTAGGAGTATCTGCAACAAGTACATCAATTGCTCCTGCCTCTAATAAAACTTCAGCTGCTTGTTCAATAATATCATTTAATTGATCTTCATCTTCACCATCAAAAGTGATTAATAAATATGCTCCAATTTCGATTCCTTCTAATTCTCTTGGGAATGTTGACTTTCCAATATAGATTTCAGAAAGATTTACAATTTCTTTTTCCATAAACTCAATAGCTTGTGGATTTAAATTGTGTTTAAATAATTCAGGAACTGTAGAAATACAGCTATCAAGATCTTCATAAGGAACGATTAAAGATATAGTTTCCTTTGGTGCTGGAATAATCTTTAAAGTTAGTTCTGTGATGATTCCAAGAGTACCTTCAGAACCAATCATTAAGTCTTTTAATGAATATCCTGTAGATGTTTTAGAAACTGTTGCACCAAATGTTGTAATTTCTCCTGTAGGAAGAACTACTTCCATAGAACGTACATAGTTTCTAGTTGTGCCGTATTTAACAGCTCTCATACCACCAGCATTAGTTGCAACATTTCCTCCTAATGTAGCAAACTTTTCACCTGGATCTGGTGGATACATATATCCTTTAGATAGGCAGTCTTCAGCTAAATCATTAAGTAAAACCCCTGGTTCAACTTTAACTACCATATTTTCTTCATCGTATTCTAAAATCTTATTCATTGACTGCATATTAATCATTACGCCGCCGTGTCTTGCAACACCAGCTCCAGTAAGACCAGTACCTGCTCCTCTTGGGATTACAGGAATAAGATTTTCATTACAAATTTTTACAATTTTTGCAACTTCTTCTGCATTTGTTGCATCAACAAGCACCTCTGGTTGCCCTTCGCCATAAATAGGCATTTCATCGTGAAAGAAATCAATATTAATTTCTTCACCAACAAAAACTCTACCACTTACAGATGCTTTAATTTCTTCAATTACTTTTTCTGTAACAGAATTATAGTTAGCCATAATACCTCCTAAGAATTTTTATAAGTGTATTAATTATATAACTTGAAAAGTCCTTTTTAACGTTTTCACCCTTGACAAAATTTGAATTTTAATTACATTTATTGACTTTTAGTCAAGTTATAAATATAATTATAATATTGGAGGAAAACATGCTTACATACAATCAGGTTTTTAAAGCTTTAATCGACTTATCAAACACAAAACTTTCAACAATCGCATATAAATTAGGTTATGATATTTCTTATATCAGTAAGTGGAACAGTGGTAAAAAACTTCCTTCTTATAAAAATATATATGATATAAATAGAAAACTTTCTTTTATCTTTACTACTGCCCTATTAGAAAACGAAAAAGTAAATGACTTTATTACAATTTTTCAGATAAAAAACTTAGAAATGCTAAAAGAAAATACAGAAGAAGCATTAAAGGCTATAATTTTCAAACTACTAAATGATTCTTATAACCCTGTGAATACTAATAATACTTTCAGAAATCATTCTTCTAATAATTTCATTTTTAAAAATAACAACTTATACAATGAATTTAAAGAAGTTTTAAAAAAGATAATAATTGAAGATAAAGACTTGGACATTTGGGTAACATTTGACATAAATAGTCAATATGGGAAAATTTTATTACAATCACTAAAAAATCATGCAAAAACAGATTCTAAAATTAATCTTCATATATTTTGTAATTTGGAAAATTTAGATAAGAATGAATTTTTAAAAATAATCACTGAAAATCCGTCGGTTAATATAGAGTTGTTTGAATCAAAAGATGATTTGAATACAAATTTCATTTTGATTAAAGATAAAATTTATTTTATGTTCAACGAAAGAATAAATGAATATTATTCTATGAATTATGGAAATGAAATTGAAACATTGTTTGAATTTAGTTCATATATTAATAATTTATTTGAAGGATCAAAAAAAATAATCAGTCTTAGTTCTCAAGATGAGATTGCCGAAAAAAATTACAGAAAATACTTTTATTCAGACAATGAATTTTTATTTCTCTCAAATTATGGATTTGAGTTTTTAATTCCAAATAATATACTTGATAAAGTTCTTAAAACAGATGAAATAAAATATGAAAAAAACAAATCAGAAATCTTGGATATTAAACTTCTATGGAAAGAATTATTTGTAGATTCAAGTATTAATTTCTTAACTACAAGAACTAGTCTTCTAAATTATTTAGAATCAGGAAATATACTTTACTGTTCTATAAACACGACACTAACTCCAGAAAATATAGAGGAGCATCTTCAAAACATAATAAAAGCTATGAGAAATAATGAAAATATTAACTTTTATATAATAAACGACGATAGATTTTTAAAATCAAATGGACTGGATAAATTTAATTTTTTTGTAAACGAAAACAATATGTATTTTAAAAAGACTAATCACAATAGCTCATCTCCTACATCAATAGTAGAAGATGTAAACATTCACAATAATATTTATGAAACACTTCACAAAATTATGAATAGCTCCTTTAGTATAAAATACAGTGCAGATGAATTAGAAAGTTTCTTTCAAAAATATTCTAAAATATTTCAGAGAATTTCAGATAAAAATAAGTAAAAAAATAGCGGCTTAAATAAGTCGCTATTTTAATTTATATTAAATAGATTAAAAAAATAGATTTACTAATTCCATGGCAAAAGGCATTAAAAGCACTGTGACAAGTCCTGCCATTGCTATTGATAGTCCACTCATTGCACCTTCAATCTCTCCAAGCTTTCTTGCTTCTGAAGTCCCAACGGCATGAGAAGATGTTCCTATTGCAACTCCAGCTGCAGTTGGATCATTAATTTTAAAGACTTTCATAATTATTGATGCCATAACCGCTCCTGATACTCCCCTTAATACTACAAGTACTGCAGTTATTGAAGAGTTTCCTCCGTATTCTTCTGTAAGAGGCATGGCTATAGCTGTTGTAATTGTTTGAGGTATTGATGAAACTACAAGATTTTCATTGAGCCCAGTAATTTTCGATGCAATAATTGCGAATAAAATAGAAATAACAGAACCTAAAATTGTTCCCATTAATACTGGCACTAAATTTTTCTTAAGCTCGCCAAAATTTTCAAACAAATCTACAACCATGGCAACTGTGGCAGGTGCTATAAAAAACATTATAAAGTCCCCACCAATTTTATAATCTTCGTATGAAATTCCCGTAACTTTTAAAAATGCTATACAAAGAGCAATTGATATTAAAAGAGGGTTTGCAAGAGGTGTTTTAAGTTTGCTATTAATAAACTTACCTATCTCATAAGTTGCAAAGGTCAAAATAATTCCAAAATACTTATTGTCAAACATCGCTTCTCCTTTGCAGTAATTCAACGACTTTTCCAGTTATTGCCATAGTAATTGCAGTTCCTACTATTACTATAATTACAAGTACTAAAGTCTTTCCTCTAATTTCATTATAACTATTCATTATTCCAACACCTGCCGGCACAAAAAGTATTGCTAAGTTGTGCAAAATTCCATTTGAAGTCTTTTTTACATCATCTGGCTCAATAATTTTTAATGCAAAAGCTATGAAAAGATATACCATTCCATAGACAGCTTCAGGAATTGGAAAATTAATAAATTGTTTTGTTATTATTCCTAAAAACAAGCAAGTGCATAGTATAACAAATTCCTTTAAATAATTCATTTTTTCTCCCCTTATATTTAATAAATTTACATAAAATTATATCAAACTTAATTATATTAAATAAAATAATATCAATCAATTTAAAAGTGTAATAATATGGAATTCGAAAATTGAATATAAGCATAAAAAATAGGCAAGTTCATTGCCATTTTGTATAAATATTAGTTTGTTGAAAATAGTTATTTCTTATACTAAAATATATTTAAAAGAGGACGGCGTTTAAGACGGTCGCCCGGATTATGATTTTTTTAAATACCACCAAAGCGATAGAGGTGGTATTTTTATTTCCTAATTCTTCTTAAAAAACACTAGTATGGCAATAAGCATTATAATTTTTACCAAAACTGATAACAATTCATAATCGCTCATAAGTTGCTCTTCCCAATATTATTATTGGGCGACCATCTGTATGTACTTACATAAATTATATTATAAAATAAATTTATAAGCTACTCCCATAAAAAGAAACCCCCAAGAATTACTCCTTAGGGGTTTTATTATAATCTAAAATAAATTAAATTATTTTACTTCTACAGTAGCTCCAACTTCTTCAAGTTTAGCTTTGATTTCGTCAGCTTCTTCTTTGTTTACGCCTTCTTTAACTGCTTTAGGAGCTCCGTCTACAAGAGCTTTTGCATCTTTAAGTCCAAGTCCAGTTAAGTCTTTAACAACTTTGATAACTTTAACTTTTTCTTGTCCTGCTTCTGCAAGAACTACATCGAATTCAGTTTTTTCTTCTGCAGCTGCTGCTGGTGCTGCTCCACCTGCTGCTGGTGCTGCTGCAACTGCTGCTGGTGCTGCTGCTGATACTCCGAATTCTTCTTCTAGAGCTTTAACTACTTCTGATAATTCTAATACTGTAAGACCTTTAATTTCTTCAATAAGATTTTGTACTTTTTCTGACATTTTTATTCCTCCGTTAATTTTAATAATTTTTTAATTTAAGCATAAATTATGCTGCTTCGTTTTCTTTCTTTTCTGCGATTTGAGCAAGAACTCTTGCAAATCCAGATAGTGTACCATTCATTACATTTGCTAGTCCTTGGATTGGAGCGTTTAAGCCACCAAGTACTTGTGCAATAAGAACTTCCTTAGATGGTAATTTAGCAAGTGCATCTACTTCTTCTACTGATAAAACTTTTCCATCTACAAATCCAGCCTTTACTTCAAGTGCTTCGTGATCTTCAGCGAATTCAGCTGAAATTTTTGCTGCACTTGCAGGGTCTTCCATACCAAAGGCAATGGCGCTTGGTCCCTTTAAAATTTCATCAAGTCCATCAATTCCTAGATCTTGGAATGCACGTCTCATCATTGTGTTCTTATAAACTTTGTAATCTACATTAGCTTCTCTGTATTTACTTCTAAGTTCAGTAACTTCTTCTACGCTAAGTCCTCTATAGTTTACTAAAACTATTGATTGTGCTCCCTGAATCTTTTCTTTAATTTCGTCAACAAGGGCTTGTTTTGATTGTAATTTTTCCTCTTTCAATTTGTCACCCCCAAATAAAAAAATCTCACGCCGCCGTGAGATTAAAAAATTCATAATAAAAATTCCGAATTCTCAACCTCGGTAGGATATTAAGGCATTGCCTCCTACTGTCTGCGGCTATTAACATAATTATTATACAGATAGGATATATATTTGTCAAATGTTTTTTTTATTTTATCCAAATAGCTTTTTTGCAGCTAGTTCTAATTCTTTTCTTTCTTTTGAATCAGCATATAATCCTTCTTTGTCATCTATACCTTTTACTACATCTATAAAGAAAAGCCCATCTCGATTACAATAAAAGATTATTCTTTTTACTCCATCCATTTTAAATCTTGCATAAGCGTCTCCTTGTGGATATAATTTTTCCATTTCAATTTTCCCACTCGATATCGCCGCTATAAATGATATATAATGTTTCTTTGTCATTTCGTGTTCAATTCTTACGTAGTATTCATTTTCTATTTTTTCAATAAAAATCTTATGCATCTCATCTGTTTCTTCTGCTATTTCTGGTTCAAGTTTTATACCATGACAATGAACAACAGTATTTCCAACAGAATGTATAATATTTCCACAAACTGGACAAATATAAAATTTTGATTTCATAATGTTTGCTGCTCTATTGCTATTATTAACTACCACTCCTGAAATAAGTTCAGAAACGGAAACTGAAAAAGCATCTGCTATTGGTTCTAGCAATGTAATGTCGGGATACCCATTACCTCTTTCCCATTTAGAAATTGTCTTATCGCTTACACTTAGTTTTTCTGCTAATTCTTTTTGCGTCATCTTATTTTTTTCTCTAAGTTCTTTTATCATAAGTCCTGTAACGTATTGATTCATTTTTAACACCTCTTTTTTCCATTATATATTGTTATATAAATTATTCTACCTACTAAGAGTAGAGTGATTAGTTATATATTTTGCTTAGGACTTTATTTTTATTATCTTTCCTTTTTCTTTATTATTTTTATTAATTATACGTAAGGGACAGTACTAAATTTATTCATCGTGAAGACCGTTCTCTTCGTGTTTACTTTTATTTCTCTCTATAGCTAATCACGACTCCTTTGAAAATGCTCCTTTCTCAGTCGCATGTGTAAGGTTCTTCATCGATTCATATTTCGCTTCGCTCATATTCATCGTGAAGACCGAAAATCTCATGGCTTGCCATTCGATTTTCTACCATTAAAAAAAGAGTTGTCACAGAATAGAATCTATTCTGTGACAACTCTTTGTGTTTCAGGTGTTTTTATTTTTCCATTAATTTTTGGCCATTTATTTTAATTCCAGGTCCCATTGTTGAAGACACTGTAACTGATCTTAAATAACGTCCCTTTGCAGATGCTGGTTTAGCTTTAATAATAGCTTCAGCAATTGCTTTAAAGTTTTCTTGAAGTTTTTCAACTCCGAAAGATACTTTACCAATTGGTACATTGATTATAGCAGCTTTGTCAACTCTATATTCAACTTTACCAGCTTTAGTTTCTTCTACAGCTTGAGCTACATCAAATGTAACTGTTCCTGATTTAGGGTTTGGCATAAGTCCCTTAGGTCCAAGTACTCTACCAATCTTACCTACAACACCCATCATGTCTGGTGTTGCAATAATTACGTCAAATTCAAACCAGTTTTCTTGTTGAATTTTATCTACTAATTCTTCTCCGCCTGCGTAGTCTGCTCCAGCAGCTTCTGCTTCTTTAATTTTTTCACCTTTTGCAAGAACAAGAACTCTAACTTCTTTTCCTGTTCCGTTTGGAAGTACTACTGTACCTCTAACTTGTTGGTCAGCATGTCTTGGGTCAACACCAAGTCTAACTGCAAGTTCAACTGTTTCGTCAAAATTAGCTTTAGCTGTCTTTGTTACTAAATCTAGAGCTTCGTTTACATCGTAAAGATTAGTTCTATCGATGAGTTTTGCACTCTCGTTATATTTTTTTCCTCTTTTTGGCATATTTACCTCCTTGTGGTACTACCGGGAATTCCCTCCCACTTATCTTTCTACTTCTATACCCATACTTCTAGCTGTTCCAGCTATCATTTCCATAGCAGCTTCAATACTTGCTGCGTTTAAGTCAGGAAGCTTAGTCTTAGCTATTTCTTCTACTTGAGCTTTTGTAAGTTTTCCAACTTTTTTCTTGTTAGGCTCACCACTTGCTGTATTTAAGTTAAGAGCTTTCTTAATTAAAACTGCAGCTGGTGGAGTCTTAGTGATAAAAGTGAAAGAACGATCTTGATAAACTGTTAGAACAACAGGGATAATCATACCTGCTTGGTCTTGTGTCTTTGCGTTAAATTCCTTTGTAAACTGCATAATGTTTACACCGTGAGGTCCTAGCGCAGTACCAACTGGTGGTGCTGGAGTCGCTTTTCCTGCAGGAATTTGTAATTTTACTAATGCGATGACTTTTTTTGCCATTTTATTTCCTCCTTGTGGTATATGCGGGTTTACCCTCCCACACTTTTCTTACTCTTTAATAATCTGATTGAAATCTAATTCAACAAGTGTATCTCTTCCAAATATGGTAATACTAACTTTAACTTTTGCCTTATCTGTATTTAAGCTTTCAATTTTGCCAACCATATCCTTGAATGGTCCATTGATAACTTTTACAGTTTCTCCAACTTCATAAGCTCCAAATAATTCTTCATTATCTGTAACGCCTAGCATCAACACTTCTTCATCAGTTAAAGGTACTGGCTTAGATGCTGGCCCAACAAAACCTGTAACTCCTCTAGTATTTCTAACTAGATACCAAGTTTCGTCATTCATTATCATGTTTACAAGCACATAAGAAGGAAACATTTTTCTTTCCTTTGCTTTGTTAACTCCATCCTTTGTTTCAACATATTCTTCCATAGGAATTTTAATGTCAAGGATTAAGTCTTCCATGCCTCTGTTTGCAACCATGGCTTCCATATTGTCCTTTACCTTTTTTTCATAACCTGAATAAGTGTGAATTACATACCATTTTGAAACTTCATTGTTATTTAATTCTTGTCCATCCAATGATAACACTCCAATCAATAAATAAATCCAAAGATAAACATTACAATTCTATCATATGCTAAAAGTAGTAGTGATGATAGGATTACTGCAACGATTACTATTGTAGAATATTTGATTACAGTTTCTTTTGATGGCCATACAACTTTTTTGAATTCAGATTTCACTCCTCTAAAGTATCTTCCTAGACCGCCTTTAGTTTCTTCAGTCTTGTTTGTACTTTTAGTAGCCATAAATCCTCCTTATTTAGTCTCTTTATGAGCTGTATGATCTTTGCAGAATTTACAATATTTCTTTAGTTCCAATCTTTCAGTAGTATTTTTCTTGTTTTTATAAGTCACATAATTTCTGTTTTTACATTGTGTGCACTCAAGAACTACTCTATCTGCCATAAAAACACCTCCTAGTGCTAAAAAAAAGAGCCGCCTGTGGCCCTTCTAATTTACTCGAATATACTATCACAAAAATCTTAATTTGTAAAGAAATTTAGACATTTTATAGGGATTTTTTTGTGAAATTTAAAATTATTTCTTCCATCTCATTTATTTCTTTAAAATCTTCTATATTCCAAGCTTTAGGCATGAGAGATTTATATGGCTCCATTGAAAATCTAAGATCGATTAATAAAACTCTTCCTCTATCTTCTTCTGTTCTAATTACACGCCCTGCAGATTGCACTGCCTTAATCATGCCAGGATAAATATACGAGTATTCATAACCTCTTCTGTATTTTTTATCAAAATGACTTTTTAAAATATTTCTCTCATAGGAAATCCCTGGTATTCCCACAGTTATTATAGCAGCTCCATTAAGTCTATCTCCTATTAAATCTATTCCTTCAGAGAAAACCCCGCCCATTACTGCAAAGGCTGTTGTGTTGCTTGAAAATGTAAAGTTTTCTAAAAATTCTTCCCTTTCAATTTCATTCATATCTCTTTTTTGAATTATTGCATTATCAATTTTGGAATACATCTCATAAACTTCTTCCATAAAACTATATGATGGAAAGAAAAATAAATAATTTCCTTCTTCTTTTGAAAATATCTCCAGGTTTTTAACAATTTCATAAATTGAATCTCTTCTATCTCTATATACCGTTGAGATTTTTGTATTCCTGAGCACTAATAAATTTTCAGAATCAAAGGGAGAATCAATTTTATAATAATTTGTCCTTTCACCTGCCCCAAGTAACTTTCCGTAGTACTTAATTGGAGTTAGAGTTGCAGAGAAGAATACTGACGCCACCGGAGTTTTTAAAATTTCTCTAAATATTTCAGATATATCAAGGGAAATTATCTTTACTTCATCTTCTAATTTTATTGAGACAAAATCCCTATTGTAGTACTCCAAAATCTTTATATATTTATAAAGTTTAAAATAAATATCAAGAGCTTCGTCATAGTGTTCAATTTCTTTATCTTTAATTAAAAAATCATTCATTGAAAAAACTGTCTTTTCAATTTCTGCATTTAGTTTATAAAATTCTTCATAGGAATAAAAAATTCCATTGCCTAGATTTTTGTATTCCTCTATTGCAAGATTAATGTGCTTTGTCGCAGATTTTCTATTTTTTGGAACTATTTCTGATAAAAGCACCAAGTCATCAAGAGTTAAAGAAGCCGAATACATGTCTCTTCCTCTATCAACGAGGTTATGTGCCTCATCTATTAAAAGAGAAAATCTAAGCATTGAATTTTCAAAAAATCTCTTAAGATAGACTGATGGATCAAAGATATAATTGTAATCGCAAACTATAAAATCTGAAAAGTCTAATAAATCAAGCTGATACTCAAAGGGACAAACCATGTGAAGTTTTGCAAATTTTTCAATATTCTTTCTGCTAAAATTATCTACATTGTCAAAAATATCAATTATCGCATCGTTGACTCTGTCAAAATGTCCTCTCGCATAGGGACAATCTTTGGGATTGCATTTTACTTCATCATTTATGCAAATTTTATCCTTTGCTGTAACAACTGTGATTTTTAATTTTAAATTTTTATTGAGAAGTTTCTCCAAGGCATTTTTTGCAGCTTCCTTTCCAGTGGAACGAGCTACGAGATAGAATGACTTATCTAGCTTATCTTCTCCAATTGCCTTAATAGTTGGAAAAATCGTAGACATTGACTTTCCAATTCCCGTTGGAGCTTCTACAAATAATTTATTTCCATCAGAAATTGTATTGTAAACAGAAACTGCAAGTTCTCTTTGACCCTTTCTAAAATTTTTAAAGGGAAATTTCATCTTCTTAATTGATTCTGTCCTAATTTCTCGCCACTCAACAATTCTTCTAGAAAATTCTAAATATTCAAAAAGTGTCCCCATAAAGAAGTCGCGAAGTTCTCCAAAGGTAAAGGACTTTCTGATTTTTAAAATTTCTTCTGATTCAAGCTGATAATAAGTAAGCATTACATCTAGAGAATCTAGCTCCTCATTTTTCGCATAGATGTATCCGTAGCATTTTGCCTGTGCCCAGTGCATTAGATTTTCTTCTTTTTCAAGCTCTTTCAAATCTCTTGTAGTGGATTTAATCTCATCAATTGTCACAACATCAGCTACCTCAATGCCATCTGCTCTTCCTTCAACGACAAAAGTTATGTCTTCAATTTCCTCAGAAGTTCTTAAAAATACTTCTGATTTATAATTTTCTGAATACAAACTCTGAACCTTTTGATGAGCTCTTATTCCTTCAACTGCTCTTTTATTTGAGAAGAATCTTCTGTCGATATCGCCACTTCTCTTAATAAATTCTATTAAATTTCTGACTGATATCTTTATTTCTTTCAAATTAACACCTATTCTAAATCAAAAAAATCAAGTTGCCTCAAAGCTTCAAATAAAATTATATTTGCAGAATTTGATAAATTTAAACTTCTGTGATAATCCTTTAGCATTGGAATTTTTATTGCATAATCCATATTTGCATGTATTAAATCCTCTGGAAGTCCTCTTGTCTCAGGTCCAAAAACTATAAAATCTTCATCTTTATATTCCACATCTGTGTATTTCTTTTCTGCTTTTGTAGTTGCTAGATAAAAATTTGAATCTGGATATTTTTCTAGAAGCTCATCATAAGAATCATAATAATTTATGTCAACTAAATGCCAATAATCAAGTCCCGCTCTTTTTAAATGTTTGTCATCAACAGAAAAACCAAGTGGTTTTATTAAGTGAAGTCTAGTATGTGTAAGTCCACAAGTTCTTGCAATTGCCCCTGTGTTAAAGGGAATTTCTGGTTCGTAAAAAACTATATTAAGCATTTCTTTCTCCTTCTAAAATTTCTATGGCACATTTAATTCCATCAAGTGCTGATGAAACAATTCCACCTGAATATCCTGCACCTTCTCCAATAGGATATAAGTTTGAGAACTTTGGCGTTTTATAATCTTTTCTAAGGATTCTAATTGGAGATGAAGTTCTAGTTTCAACTCCCGTTAATATTGCATCGCTATTTGCAAATCCTTCCACTCTCTTGTCCATATATAAAAATGCAGATTTAATTGCATCATTAATTGAATCTGGGTAAATTTCATTTAAATTTACTAACTTATAACCTGGTCTTATTGTTGGAATTACTCTTCCAATTTCTTTTGTTGTCTTATTGTCAAGATAATCTCTAACTTTTTGAACTGGAGCAAGTCCATCTCCTAATTCGTATGCTCGTCTTTCAATTTCATCTTGAAATTTCATCCCATCTAAGTTTCCACTTCCGTAAGTATTTTCATCTACACTTGCAACAACTGCTGAATTTGAATTAACTCCATCTCTTGCATGATAGCTCATCCCATTAACGCAAAGTTCATTCTTCTTAGAAGAGGAATTTACAACATAGCCACCTGGGCACATGCAGAAAGTATATACTGAATGAGATTTCTCTTTATCCGTATAATTTAGCTGATAAGTAGCTGCTGGAAGTTTTTCGCTGCAAAATCCATATTGCGACTTTTCAATTTCTTCACGCAAGTGTTCAATTCTAAAACCCACAGCAAAGTTTTTGCTCTCGATTAAATCGTATTTATCAAGAAGTTCAAAAGTATCCCTTGCAGAATTTCCAATTGCCAAAATATATACGTCAGCAGAATATTTATCTTTGTCTGTAATTATAGATGCAATATCTTTATTATCCATTTCAAAATCTATAAACTTTTCACTAAATTTATAAATTGATCCCATGGATTTTATTTCTTCTCTCATATTTTTTATAACTTCTCGTAAAATGTCTGTACCTATGTGAGGTTTTGCTTCATATAAAATATCTTCAGGTGCTCCATTTTCAACAAAGATGTCAAAGACATGACTCACTCTTTTGTCCTTAGAGCGTGATGTAAGTTTGCCATCGGAGAAAGTTCCAGCTCCGCCCTCTCCAAATTGGACATTGCTCTCTTCATCGAGAATACTCTCATCATGAAGTCTGTCGATGTCTTTGATTCTCTCGTCAACTGGTTTTCCTCTTTCGATTAAAGTAACTTTTACACCTTTCTTAGAAAGAAGATAAGCTGCAAAAAGTCCAGCAGGTCCTGTGCCTACGATTACTGCTGTCTCGATGTTATTTTTATTTTCTACTTCTAATTTATCTTCAGTAAATTCAGCAATATTATTTTTTAATTTTTTTATAATTTTTTTATCTATATCATTAATATCTAAATCAACTAGAACTTGATAAACAAAATTAATGTCCTTTCTCGCATCAATTGATTTTTTATAAATTTTATAATTAAATTCCCTCTTGTTAATCATATCTATAATTTTTCTTCTTAAGATAGATTCATCTTGGTCATAAGGAATCTTAATATTTCTTAAAATTATCATTTATTTCACCAAAAATATTATATCATTAATTATATTTTACTGTTTAATAATTCTAAAAATGCTATAATTAATGCGAGGTGAACAATGAAAAGTTTAATTTCTTACATAAAATATATTTTAATTGCATTTGCCATTGCTTTAATAGTTCGAAACTTTGTTTTTAATATCTCTATAGTAAATCAAACCTCGATGTATCCCACTTTGAAACCTAAAGATGTTTTGATTTCAAATTCTTTTTATAGATTTTCTAAAAATCACAATCGTGGAGATATAATAGTTTTTAAATCAAGTGAAGATAATAAACTTCTCATTAAAAGAATTATTGGCCTTCCAGGTGAAACTGTTGAAATATTAGATGGAGATGTTCTTATCAATGGAGATTTATTAGAAGAAAATTATTTAGAAGACCCTTATACACCATCAGAAATTGAAAAATTTGAAGTTGGCGAAGATGAACTTTTTGTAATGGGCGATAATAGAGATGGATCTTTTGACTCGAGAAATTTTGGGCCAATAAAAAATTCAAGTGTGAGGTCGAAACCTATCGTAAGAATATTGCCAATTAAAAATGCAAAGTTTATAAATAAAAAATAAGATACTGAAAAAACAGTATCTTTTTTATTTACCAAATATGCAATATATGTTGAAGTGCCAAGCTAACTATTGTAATTCCTATAAAGCATGAAAATCCAAGAAGTATTGGCTTGCCTCCACTTTTTACAAGTTTTACTATATCTGTGTTAAGTCCAATTGCAGCCATCGCCATTACTATAAAAAACTTTGAAAGTTCTTTAAATGGATGAAATACTTCTATATCTACGCCCATATTTACTGCAATTGTTGTAATTAAACTTGCAATTACAAAATAAATTATAAAAAACGGAAAAACTTGCTTGATTGAAACTCTTCCTTGTTCATCTATATGATCATGCTTTACTCTATAAATTGCAATTGAAAGTGTTATTGGAATTATTGCAAGAGTTCTTGTCAGTTTAACTGTAACAGCTTCATCTAAAGTTTGAGTTCCAAGTTTGTATAAATTGTCCCAAGTTGATGCAGCTGCTGTTACACTTGATGTGTCATTAACTGCGGTTCCTGCAAATACACCAAAAGCGTGACCGCTTGTTGTGGAAAAGCCTATTAAATGACCAAATGTTGGAAAGAGTAATGCAGCTAGTACATTGAAGAAAAATATTACAGAAATAGCCTGTGCAACTTCTTCTTCATTTGCATCAATTACAGGAGCAGTTGCAGCTATTGCTGATCCACCACAAATTGATGACCCAACTCCAATTAATGTTGCTATATCTTTGTCTAAGTGACCAAATTTATACCATAAAAATGCAATTACAAGTGAAGTTGTAATTGTGCAAAGAATTATAGGAAGCGACTCCTCGCCAGTATGTATTACAACTCCCAAATTCATTCCAAACCCTAAAAGCACAACTGCATATTGTAAAACTTTTTTTGATGTAAATTTTATTCCAGCACTAAATTTCCCCTTGTCCTTCATAAAAGTTCCAATTACCATTCCTGCTAAGATTGCAATTACTGCTCCACCTATTACAGGAAATTTCTTTCCCAAAAAATTACAAATTAATGCAATTATAAAGCACAGCAAAATACCACTGCCATTTTTTCTTAAAAAACTCATTTCTCTATCTCCCTTATTATTTTATGTAAATTTTCACAACATTTTTAAATTATAAACCTTTTATCTCATAAAGTATAATTATAAATCTTTACTTTATCATAAATATTTGTTATGATTGATGAGGTGATGAGATGCTAGATTTTAGAATTAAAACTTTTTTGACAGTTTGTCATTACATGAATTTTACAAGAGCGGCTGAAGAACTTAGTTTGACGCAGCCTGCAGTCTCAGGTCATATTAAACATTTAGAAGAATATTATGGCACTGACTTATTTAAAAGAGATAAAAAACATCTCGCCCTTACAGAAGAGGGAAATATTTTATACTTATATTTAAAATCCATGTCAAATGACGAAACTAAAATTAAAAATCTAATTGGAAATAGTAATAAAAACAAAAAATCAATTTCTCTTGGTCTTACTAGAACCATTGGAGAGTTTACGATTTTTAATCGCTTAATTGATTTTATAGCAAAGGAAAAAGAAAGAGATTTTTATATTTACTATAAAAACACAACTGATATCCTTGAAGATTTAGACAATGGAAATATAGATTTTGCCTTTGTGGAAGGATTTTTAAGAGGTCAAAATTATTATGTTGAAAAATTTAAAAATGAAGATTATATTTGCGTTGCCAATAAAAAACATGATTTTAAAAATAAAATTCACAGATTAAAAGATTTACTCGACGAGAGGATTATAGTACGAGAGGAAGGATCAGGTACTCTTGCCTTTTTACAAAATCTTTTAAATATGCAAAATTTATCTGTAAATGATTTTAAAAATATTATTCAAGTCAACAACATGCATGCAATTGTAGAACTTTTAAAATCAAATTCAGGCATCAGCTTTTTATTTGAATCAGCTGTTAAGGATTTATTAGAAGATGGGACAATTATAAAAGTTGAGTTGGAAGATTTTAAAGTTTCTCACGATTTTTCATTTATTTGCAACAAGAATTCAATTTTCATTGATGAGTATTTGGGAATTTTTAAAAAGTTTTTATTATAATCTAGTCTCAAAAAAATTTAGGAGGATAAAATGACAGAGAAAAGTGTATTAGATTATCTGCCAGGTATAGCTCTTAGTTTTGTAATTGCTATCGTTGCTAGATTAATCGAAGGAGTAGTTCCTTCAGGGATGATTGGTGCATCAGTAATTGCACTGTTTTTAGGGATTTTAATTAATCATTTTTATACGCCAAGCTCTAAATTAGAAGTTGGTATTGGATTTACTTCAAAAAAGATTTTAAAATTTGCAATTATACTTCTTGGAGCATCTCTAAATATCAATATGGTGCTTCAAGTTGGTAAATTATCATTATATGTAATGGTGTTTACTTTATTTACTTGCTTCGGCGTAGGATATTTTTCAGGAAAAGCCCTAGGCCTTAATTGGAAGATGAGTAACTTAATTTCGGCAGGTACGGGAATTTGTGGTGGATCTGCCATTGCAGCTATTGCTCCAGTAATTGATGCCGATGATACAGATATTGCCTTTGGAATGAGTGCTACATTTATTTTTGATATGTTTATGATTATTCTTTTCCCTATCATGGGAAGAGCACTGGGACTTACTGACATGGCATATGGACTTTGGGCTGGAACTGCTGTAAATGATACATCAAGTGTTGTTGCTGCAGGTTATGCTTTCTCAGAAGCAGCCGGGGACTTTGCAACAATGGTTAAGCTTACGAGAACTCTATCTATAATTCCAACAGTAATTATATTTGCTATTATTCATGCAAGACTTCAAGCAAAGCAACATAAGGCAAATGGCGGCGCAGAACTTAATATTGTAAAGATTGTTCCATGGTTTATCTTTGGATTCTTAGCACTTGTTGCTATAAATAGTTTAGGATTTATTTCTCCAGAACTTTCTCATACTTTAAAATCAATTTCTAGGTTTTTAATGGTTGCATCACTTGCAGCAATTGGACTTAACACAAGCTTTAAAGCTATGAAAAAAGCAGGCCCTGCACCAATGATTCACGGATTCTTTATCTCCCTACTTGTAATAGTAGTAGCTCTTGGAGTTGAAGTTGCAATGGGACTTGTTACATTTTAATAAAAATTTTCGGCATAGAGATACGCCGATTTTTTATTGCAAACTTATATTAATATATAGAGTTTAATTTACAAGTAATGTATAATTATAATCAAATAATATAATTTAGGAGGATAAAATGTTAAAAGATAAAATTGCAGTTGTTACTGGTGGAACAAGAGGAATTGGATTTGCCATAGTTGAAGAATTTTTAAAAGAAAATGCAAGGGTTGTACTATTTGGATCACGTGAAGAGTCAGCTACAAAAGCAGTAGATAAAATTAAAAAAGAAAATCCTGATGCAAAAGTTGAAGGAGCTTGGCCAGACTTATCTGACTTCAATTCTATTCAAGATGAAATAAATAAAATCGTAGAAAAATATGGAAGAATTGACATTCTTGTAAATAATGCTGGTGTTAGTGATAATGTATCAGTATATGAATACACTGCAGAAAAATTTGCAGATGTTATGGAACTCAATGTAAATGGAGTATTTAACACAACTCTTGCAACACTTCCTACAATGAAAAAACAAGGCGGAGGCTCAATTATTAACACATCTTCTATGGTTACTAAATTTGGTCAAACTCTTGGAGTTGCATACCCTACAAGTAAATTTGCAGTAAATGGTCTTACTATTTCTCTTGCTAGAGAACTTGGCCCAGACAATATTCGTGTAAATGCAGTTGCTCCTGGAATTACTAATACAGATATGGTTAAAAATCTTCCAGATGAACAAATTAAACCTCTTATCAATATGATTCCAATGAGAAGAATTGGAGAAGCTGAAGATATTGCAAAGGCAGTTGCTTTCTTAGCTAGTGACAATGCAAGTTTTATAACTGGAGAAATCCTAAGAGTCGATGGAGCTATGATTGTTTAATCTAACAAAATAATTTATAGCTGGCAACAAAAATTTATATTAAGAAAATTTTCTAAAAGCTGGGGTTAAATCTCCGGCTTTTTTTTATACTTTATATTCCAATATTACAATTTAAATTTTCTTTTTAAAACTTTTGTGAAAATTTTTATTCAAAAAGTAGTTTTTAATTCATTTTATTCCATAATTCGGAATAGATTCCTTATATTGAAATAATTAATTCCATTTGTTATAATTCAATTAGAAAAAAATATTTTAAAGTTTTAAAAATTGGAGGACAATAAAATGGTAGAAGTTAGCACTTTTCAACTTATTAAAATGGGAGATTTAAATCACCACGGTACACTTTTTGTAGCAAAGGCTCTTGAATGGCTTTCAGAAACAGGATTTATCACAGCATGTCACGCTTACGAAGATCCAAATGAATTAGTATATAGAGGTATGGATGACTTTAAGTTCCTAAAGCCAGCTGATAAGGGAGAAATCTTAAGATTTACTGGTAAAATTATTAATGTGGGAACAACTTCTCTTACAGTATCAGTTAAAGCATGTTCTTTTGCTGATAAGGACAATTCTGATCCATATTGCATGGGAAAAATTACTTATGTAGTTATCGATAAAGAAACTAGAAAGAAAAAAGCACATAATATTCCAAAAGAAATAATGTGCGAGCATAAATAAATAAAAAAGATGTGTCAAAAGTTACAGCTTATACTTTTGAAAAAATAAAAACCCACTATAAAAGCAAGCCATATTTAGCTTTATAGTGGGTTTATCTATAATTTAAGATGTAACAAAAAATACTGCTTTTTAATTTATCATTTAGACTATTATTTATAATAAAAATAAAAAGACTTAACTAAAAGTTAAGCCTCTTTAATAATAATATTTAATTATTTTCCAAATGCTGGGATTACAGCTCCTTTGAATTTTTCTTCAATAAGTTTTTTAGCTGCATCAGAGTTTAATACTTCGATTAGTTTTTTAAACTTAGGAGAATCTTTTTCATCTTTTCTTACTGCAACTAAGTTTGCATATGGTGAATCTTTTGATTCTAAGAAGATTGAATCATTAACTGGGTCAAGTCCTTGTCCAATTGCAAAGTTTGAATTGATTACAGCTGCTCCAGAATCTTTATAAACTTGAGCAATTGATGGTGCATCCATTGCTGTAAATTTTAAATTCTTAGGATTTTCTGCTATATCTTTTTCAGTTGAGTTAAGATTTGTCTTATCTTTAAGTTTAATTAAACCTGCATCTTCAAGTAAAATAAGAGCTCTTGCTCCATTACTTGGGTCATTAGGCATAATAATTTCTGCTCCATCTTCAATTTCATCTACTGATTTGTATTTGTCAGAATAAAGAGCCATTGGTTCAATGTGAACAAATCCTAGAACATCAAGATTAGTAATATTTCTTTCTTCAGTGAAACTATCTAGGTATGGTTTGTGTTGGAAATAGTTAGCATCTAAGTCACCAGCTTCAAGTTGAAGATTTGGTTGTACATAGTCGTCAAAGTTTACTACTTCTACATCAAGACCAGCTTTTTCAAATTCTGGTTTTAAACCTTCTACAATTTCACCGTGAGGTGTAGGTGATACACCGATTACGATTTTGTTGTCATCAAGCTTTTCAGTAGCTTGTGCTGGTTCTTCTTTTGCATTAGCTTCCTTAGTTTCTTGTTTTGCACCGCCACAAGCTGTTAGTGTAAGTGATAGGACAAGAGATCCTAGTAAAAATAATTTTTTAAAATTTTTCATATATATCCTCCTTAAAAAAATTATTACCTAATTAAAATTTAGAATGCTGGTAGTACCGCACCTTTGAAAGTATCTTCTATATATTTTCTACTTTCTTCAGATTGTAATACTTCTACGATTTTCTTATATTTTTCTTCATTTTCATCACCTTTTCTCACTGCAACTACATTTGCATATGGTGAATCTTTAGCTTCTGTGATTATTGCATCCTTTGGATCAAGTCCATTAGAGATTGCAAAGTTAGGATTTATAAATGCAAGGTCTGCATCTTGATAAACTCTTGGTATGTTTTGAGCATCAACTGCATTGAATTTTAAATTCTTAGGGTTTTCTGCAATATCAACTTCTGTTGAATTTAGATTGTTTTTGTCTTTTAGTTTAATTAAACCCTTATCATCTAGAATTAAAAGTGCTCTTGCTCCATTTGTTGGATCATTAGGAATAATTATTTCTGCTCCATCTTTAAGTTCTGAAATATCTTTAATCTTTGTTGAGAATCCTAAAAGTGGAGTAATAAATATTTTTGAGTTTTCAATTGAAACAATATTTGTGTTTCTATCTTTATTAAAGTTATCTAGATAAGGTTGATGTTGATAAAAGTTTACATCAAGGTCTCCAGAGTCAAGTTGTAAATTTGGTTGAATATAATCAGAGAAAGTTACAACTTCTAAATCAATTCCTTTTTCTTTAAACTGAGGAATAAGTGCTTTAATTAGTTCTCCATGTGGAGTTTCTGATGCTCCAATTGTCACCTTTGTAAGTTCTGTTGATTCAGCTGCTTTTGCACTATCAGCTGTATTTTTGTTTCCGCAAGCAGTTAGAAATGCTACAACTGCAATTAATGTCACTAAAATTTTTGTCTTCTTCATCTTTTTTCTCCTTTTTCTTTTGATAATCAGTCTTCCCTTACAGATTATCTTCTTTTGTCAATTTTCTTTGCCAGCGCATTTCCTACAAACTGCACGATTTGCACTAAAATTATAATTACTACTACTGCTGACCACAATATAAGTGGTTCATTTCTTTGATAGCCATATCTGTTAGCTACATCTCCAAGGCCTCCGCCTCCCATTACACCAGCCATTGCTGAATAACCTATTACATTTATAATAGTCATAGTAATACCAGTTATAATCATTGGCATCGCTTCAGGGATAAGCACCTTAAATATAATCTCTCTCTTTGTAGATCCCATAGATTTTGCAGCTTCAATAATTCCGCTGTCAACTTGAATAAAATATCCTTCCATTAATCTTGCAACAAAAGGTGCTGCAGATACAGAAAGCGGAATAATCATTGCCGCTGTACCATAGGATTTTCCAACTATAAGTCTAGATAGTGGAAAAACTACAATCATTAATATTACAAAGGGAAATGACCTTAGAATATTTATAATTCCATCTAAGACAGAATAAAATTTAGCTGATTCTGTAAGTCCCCCTGGCCTTGTCGTTGTTAAAATAATTCCCAAAGGAATTCCAATTAAAAGTGCTATAACTGTTGATGCAAATACCATAATAAGCGTTTGAGGTATTGCAGGTAGTACAATATCAATAATTCTATCCATTATAGCACCTCCACATTTACATTATTATCTTTCAAATATTGGATGGCCTTTAATCTTTCAGACTCATCTCCCAATATTTGAACAGTTAAATAACCTACATTTTTTACATTAAGTCTATTGATATTTCCAGAAAGAATAGAAAAATCAACATTAAATTTCTTTACGCATTGAGAAAGGATTGGCTCGTCGTAATTGTCATCTGCATAAGAAAGTCTTAGCACATCTCCCTTGTAATCACTTGCGTTAACATAACCTTCATCAACTTCATCTTGAAGATTCTTAATAAAAGATCTTGTCACATGAGTTTTAGGGTTTTTAAATAGTTCAGTTGTTGTATTTTCTTCTATTATATTTCCACTTTGCATAACAGCAATTCTATCACAGATATCCTTTGCTACTTCCATTTGATGCGTAATCATAATAATTGTAGTGTTGTATTCCTCTACAATCTTTTTAAGAAGCTTTAGAACTGACTCAGTATTTGCTGGGTCAAGAGCTGAAGTTCCTTCGTCTGATAATAAAATAGAAGGATTTGTAGCAATCGCCCTTGCTATTGCAACTCTTTGTTTTTGTCCACCTGATAATTCAGAAGGATAGGATTTTTTCTTTTCTTTTAAATCTATAAAAGAAAGTAGCTCATCAACTCTCTTATCAGTTTCAGATTTTGAAACACCTGAGATAATTAAAGGATAAGCTATATTTTCTTCAACAGTCTTTTGCATAAAAAGATTAAAAGATTGAAAAATCATTCCTATATCTTTTCTGGCAAGTCTTAAATCTTTTTCATTAAGATCAATAATCGATTTGCCATCTATTAAAATATCTCCACTTGTTGGCTCTTCAAGTCTATTTATGCACCTTACCAGTGTAGATTTACCTGCACCAGAAAGGCCGATGACTCCGAAGATTTCGCCTCTGTTAACTTCAAAAGAAACATCATTAATAGCTCTAAAAGTTCCCTCATCAGTTTTAAATTCTTTAACTAAATTCTTTACTTCAATCAATAATTTATCTCCCCACTAAATAAAAAAAGAGCTTCCATCCATATAAAGGACGAAAGCTCGTGTTACCACCTTTGTTTATTGCTCCCTCGCGAAAAGCAACCTCATCAAGTACTATCATACTCTACTTCTGTAACGGGAAGTCCCGTATGCATCTAATATCGACACATCCTAGAAAAGGCCATGTTCCCAATAAACCAATCCACTTCTTTCACCAAAACGAAGCTCTCTTTGCTCATAATTTAAAGGTACTCTTCTTCTCAAAAAGTTTTTCAAATTGTTTTTCAAATTTAAATAATATTATAATGTCTATAATTTTTATTGTCAATATAAATTTTTAAATTTTTTTTAATAAATTTTAAAAAATATCTCTAAATATATTTTTTAAATTAATTATCGTAACAAGTCCTGGATTTGTTGCTGTACATCTATCGTTATAGGCTACTTCTGCCATGTAGTCAATTTTTTCGAAATATTCTCTTTCATCAATTTTATTAAGTCCTCTAAGATTTTTTGGTATATTGAATTTCCTATTTAATTCTTCAATTTTCTTAATAAAATCATATTCGTCGTGTAATCCAAGTTCAGTTGCTATATTTCTTAGTTCATATCTTGCACTTTCACTTTTTTCTATATTGTATTTCATAATGTATGGAAGCAATATTGCATTTAATCTTCCGTGTGATATGTGAAATACTCCACCTAATATATGTGCAACTGAGTGGTTTATGCCTAGTCCTGCATTTGTAAAGGCTATTCCTGCAATTGTTGAAGCTTCTATCATGTTTTTTCTAGATTTCATTCTTAATCCGTCTTCATATACTATAGGTAGATTTTCAAATACAAGTTTTATCGCTTCTTTTGAAAGTATTTTAGAAAATCTATCTGCATTTTTTGATACTAAGCTTTCTATTGCATGTGTAAGAACATCCATACCTGTATCTGCTGTTATAAAGTTAGGAACTGATTTTGTAAAACTTGGTACAAGTACTGCTATATCAGGTAAAAGTAAATCATCTATTAGTACTTCTTTCTTTTCTCCAATAGTAACTATTGAAAAATTCGTAACTTCTGATCCTGTTCCAGCTGTTGTAGGTATTGCTATAAAAGTTTTTTTATCACCAGTTTTTTCATATGCTTTATATACTATGGCTTTTGATGCGTCTATTGCAGACCCGCCTCCTACTGCAACTACTAAGTCACAATCTTCTTGTAAAAGTTTTTCTATTCCTGAATTAACAAGTTCTATAGTTGGATCTGGTTTTATTTCATCAAATATTTTATATGTGCTTTCTTTTTTTAGCCTTTGCGTGATTTTTTCAATCATTCTACTTTCTACTACAAAGGGGTCTGTAATAAAAAATACCTTTTTGTAATCAAGTTTTTCGAATATATCTAAACTATCATCTGTGTTATAGATTTTAGTTTTTACTGAAAATGTCATTAATTTAGTCCCTTTCTAATTATTGTAATTTGTGATAAGTATTAGAATTTCAGTTACAAATTCTTTTTCATTAGTAGTTGTCCAATAATCTAATACAAATCTTTCAATGGAACCTGGAAATAGCTCATATCCTTTTTCTTTTGCATAATCAAATGCTCGTTTATATGACTCTTTTATTGTTTTATGAGGTCCCAAATGATATGTAGATAAATAATATCCTTCTTCTATATTCGAAGAATTTTCTTTTTCTTCTATTTTTTTTACTGTTTTTTGAATACTAACTATTGGAGTATTTCTGTTGTTTTCTTCATCTTCAAGTCTTTTTTCAGTAGATGGGAAAAATACCATAACTGAATCTGTAATAGTTGTATAATTTTGTTTTACATAGTTTGCAAAATCTACATTTAAGATTAAGTTCTTGTAATCAAAGTCAAATTCCATTGGATATTTTATAACAGGTAGTTTTTCGTGATATTTTACTGTAATTGGAATTTCACATTTTAAAAGATTTATAAATACACCTTCATCTATTAGTTTATGCCAATCTTCAATTACCATTACTCTGTACTGAAGCTCTTCAATTTGCTTTTTAGTTCTAATAATTGCATTTTTAAAGCTTCTTAATTTGCTATAGTAGTCATCATTTTGTAAAAAATCTTTGATTTCTTTAAGATTAAAGTCTATAAACTGAAGATATTTTATAACTGGTATAATAGATGCTGTTTTTTCTGAATAAAATCTATATCCATTTTCCTTAATTAAATCTGGTTTAATTAATTCTAGCTTTTCATAATATCTTAATGTTCTAGTTGTAACTCCAGTTTTTTCTGCAATTTCTCCTATTGAATAAAGTCTTCCTGCTGTCATAATATACTCTCCTTCTAAGACAATATATCATTTAACTCCAATGTATTTTTATAAATATTTTCTACGAAATTTTCCGCTTTTATTCTTATTAATAAGTCTTTTATAAGCCAAATTGTCTTTAGATTAAAAAAGGAAATTTCAGAAATAAAATAAGCAATTGACGAAATTCTTTTGTTTACTGATTCTCTTGGTCTAGCTTTTTGTGAAGTTTTTGGGAATTTTCTTTCTACATCTTCTAGTCCAATACTAAATAATTCACTTACTTCTTTTAGTGCATATTGCTTTACAGGAGATGTTTTGGGAAGTATATCTTTAACTTCTTCATACTTTTTTAAATCTGTAAACTGCATCATCTTTGCATATTTTCCAAATACAGGATTAAAATCATTGCTCATATGTTTTTTATAATCTCTTTGAATACATAGACAAATATCGTCATCATATGTTAAATATTGAGCCATTCTATTTATTATAAAGTTTACAGGGCTGTCTTGGCATATAGCCCTTCCATGTAATCCTTTCACTTTATCAAAAAAATTCCACTCCATATTTATAATATCTTTTATTATTTCAAATTGATTTTCTTTCAATTTAAATTTGTAATATATTTTATTTAAATTATTTTCATCTATATATTCAAATACATTATACATTAAAATTTCCCTTCATAATTGGAAGCCTTAAAATAATTGGATCTTTTATATTTTTTGTTACATCTTCTGCTGCAGCTACTAAAAAACTGTCTTTTGTAGATACAATTTCTCTTATTTTTAAAATATTTAAAATATAAGCACAAACTTTTTCTACTAAGTAATATAGTTTTTCTTCATCACTTTCATAAATAATGCTTTCTAAATCAATAAACAATTCCGTCGGATAATAATTTTTTGACTCTAAATATCTTTTTCTAAGTTTATAATATGGCATATAATTTTTGCTTAACAAATATAGTGCTCCAAATGTTGCATTTATAAATTCATTTTTTGAGAAAAATACTGCCATATCATCTTTTCTTTTTAAAGATCTAAATAAATTATATTGTCCAGATTGTGCCATTTGAAATAAGTATGCTGCTAATTTTTTGTAAACCACATCTTTTGGATAAAATTTCTGATAGTACTTTCTCATATTCATAAATAAATTATTTCTTCCATAGAAAATTTCTCCATTTGTAGCTACTGAAAGATAGGATTCTCTTATATTTAAGAAATCTACATTTGAAATTGGTGCATATCTTTTATTTGTATATTTTTGATAGAAATCTTCAGTACAAATAACACCCTTTCTACTATTTTGTACATAATTTCCATCAAAAAAACTTTTATAAATTTCCTCTAATTCATCTCTATATTTTTTGTAATATTTTTCTTCAATGAATATAGAAAAGCCCTTGTCAAAGTCATGATCTTTAGATATCTCATCATCAAGAAAGAAACATTCAGAACCTTCTCCAACAAGTCCTACATTTATCTTATTCAATAAATGTGGTGCTTTTTCATTAAGTTTTGGAAGACAATATTCGTTGAAGAAATTCTTAGATATTTCTATTCCCTTCATAGACTCATTTCCCTTTCTTTATGTACATTTTGTATATTTCTTTTTAATAATTTTGTGATTTCACACTCTCCAAATTTAGCGTAGAATTTATCATAAGCCAAACTGTAATTTTCTATACTTTTATCAAAATCTTTTAATTTAAAATAAATATTTGCTGCTGTTGAAAGTGCATTTGCATAATGAATATCTGTTGGATTTTCATATTTATAGTAATTTATCACTTTTTTTATTTCACTAAGAGCTTCTTCAAAATTACCTTCGAATAACATTACTTCACATAAATTAATCATAGATATTGCTATTTTACTTTTACTATTTACTAGTTTAATAGCTTTTTCTATGTCTTCTCTTGCTTTTTTATATTCTTTTATCCCTCTATAAGCAGAACTTCTGTTATTTAACATAGTTGCGTAAAGATAATTATCGTCTATATTTTGTAAAATTGACTCTGATTCATTTAATCTCTTAATTGCTTCATTGTAGTTTTTATCAACTATATCAACATCAGCTAGATTAAGAAGTATAGTTGCATATTCAGAAGAATTGCAACCATACTTTCTAACTGTTAAGTTTTTAATGATTTTATATATTTTATAAGCGTTTTTAGTATCAGCCTTTACTCTTAAAAAACTTGCAAGTTCATTTGCTATAAATATTATAGAGTCAATGTCTTTTAATTTTAAAGCTTCTTTAAGCTCATATATCATATATAAAAATATTTCATTAGCACTAGATTTACTAAACTTTATTTTTAGATTTTCATAAAAGTTTACTAAATCATATTTCATAATTTAATCTTATTTTGCATTTGGTAGAATATTTTCTACTTCTGCATGTGGTCTTGGAATTACGTGAACTGATAGAAGTTCTCCAACTCTTTGAGCTGCTGCTGCACCTGCATCTGTAGCTGCTTTAACTGCTCCTACATCTCCTCTTACAAGTACAGTAACAAGTCCGCCACCTACATGTTCTTTACCGATTAAAGTTACATTTGCTGCTTTTACCATTGCATCTGCTGCTTCAATACTTCCTACTAAACCTTTTGTTTCTACCATTCCTAATGCTTCGTTCATTTTTATTCTCCTTTATTTTATATTTATATTATTCGCCCTTAAAAGCGTGTACTAACTCATCTAGCATGTTTTGTAATGCTTCTAAATCTAAGCCTTCTTCTGTAACACTTGGTCTTTTATCGTCTTCATTGTCTTTACATACATTACAACCTGTGCCATATTCAAAATAATTTTTTGAATTACTATATTCTGGTAATTTATCTTCTTTAAAATCTTTAAGATTATCAAATGTTAAACTAGTAGTTCTATTGTTTTCAAACTCTTCTGGATGATATCTTCTAAATAATTCGTCAGTTTCAACTAATTTATCTGCATCTATCATTCCATATACTAATTTCTTTAAATTTATTAAATGTTTTGGACCAACATTTTCAGATACGCTTGATCCACCCATTGTTCCACAACCTAGTGTAAGTGCGATTGGAAGTCCAGTTGTAAGTCCTGTTCCACCCATTGTTCCACCAGTGTTTATAAGTATTCTACTTGCAGGTTTTACTGAGAATTTTCTTGCAATTTCTTTATCTTCTGTGTGAAGACTCATAGTGTGACCTATTCCATTTTGTAAAAGTTTAAATGAAAGGTCGCATGCTTCTTCCCAATCTTCTACTGTATAAAATCCTAATACAGATGTTAATTTTTCATAAGATAGTGGGAATTCAGGTCCAACTCCATATTGTTCTCCAACTAGAACTCTTGTGTTTTCACTCACATTTATATGAGCTGCATCTGCTATTACTTTTGCAGATCTTCCTACAAAGTTCGCGTTCATTGAAGTTCCGTTTTTAAACAGAAGTTTACATACCTTATCAGTTTCTTCTTTGTTCATGAAGTAAGCGCCTTGTGCCTTAAGTTCTCTGATAACTTCATCTCTATTGCATCTTTCAACGATAATACTTTGTTCAGATGCACAAATTGTTCCATTATCAAAAGTTTTTGATGCCATTATATTTCTAATAGCTTTTTTAACATCTGCACTTCTTTCTATATATGCTGGAGAATTTCCTGCTCCAACTCCTATTGCTGGCTTACCTGCACTATATGCAGCTTTAACCATTCCTGGTCCACCTGTTGCAATAATAAGTTTTACTTCTTTTGAATGCATTAGTTCATTTGTAGCTTCCATTGATAATTTTGAAAGTCCTTGAACTATATTTTCTGGAGCTCCTGCTCTTACAGCAGCTTCATTTACTATTTCAATTGCTCTAAGTGTACATTTTGCAGCTTTTGGATGCGGACTGAATATTATAGGATTACGAGCTTTAATTGCAATCATTGCATTATATAGAACTGTTGATGTTGGGTTAGTTGATGGTACAATTCCCATTACAAGTCCCACTGGATCTGCAACTGTTAAAGTTTGTGTCTTTTCATCTGCTTCTATAATTCCAATAGTTTGTTCGTTTTTTATTTGCTCATATAAAAGTCCACTAGCCATGTGGTTTTTATAAATTTTATCCTTAACTTTACCAAATCCTGTTTCTTCAACTGCAAGTTCAGCAAGTTCTCTTGCGTGTGATTCTCCAGCTTCTGCAATAGCCTTTATGATTTTGTCAATTTGTTCAAATGTATAATTTTTTAATTTCTCTTCAGCTACAAGTCCTTTTCTAGCTAAGTCTCTTGCACCTTGAATCGAAGAAAGGTCAAAATCAAATTCTGCCATATAAACCTTCTTTCTTGTCCCTAAATATGTCTAATTATTTTACTTGAGGTAAAATGCTTTCTACTTCTGTATGTGGTCTTGGAATTACGTGAACTGATAGAAGTTCTCCAACTCTTTGTGCTGCTGCTGCACCTGCATCTGTAGCTGCTTTAACTGCTCCTACATCTCCTCTAACCATTACAGTTACAATTCCTCCACCTACATGTTCTTTACCGATTAAAGTTACATTTGCTGCTTTTACCATTGCATCTGCCGCTTCAATACTTCCTACTAAACCTTTTGTTTCTACCATTCCTAGTGCGTCTAATTGTGCCATTTTTCTAATCTCCTTTTTATTTTCTTTTTTATTTGTATTTCTTCTTTGTGTTTTTTCTTCTACTTTTACTTCTTTTACTTCAGATTTTGCAGATTTTATAGTTTCTTTTTGTTCTGGTTTTGCTGAAGCTTCTTCTTTATTAATGTTAGTGTTTTTTTCTTCTGCCATCTATTTACCTCACAATTTCAACATAGCTCTTTGAATTAAGTCCTAGAGCATTTGCTTCTTCTTGGTCTATGTGACAATCTAAGTAACCGTTGTTTCCAACTCTTACACTTACATTTTCAAGGATTGCTGATCTAATACCTGTAGTTTTAAGATTTACTACATCTCCGTTTTTTAAATTTCTCTCACGACCTTGTTCTTCATTTAAATGAATATGTCTTTGAGCAACTATAACACCTTCTTTTAAAACTACAGTTCCATTTTTTCCTATAATTGTAATTCCTGGTGTATCTTTTAAATCTCCACTTAGTCTAACAACTGGCTTTACTCCCAGCTTAAATGCGTCAGATGTAAGAATTTCAACTTGAGTTTCTTTTCTTACTGGACCTATAATTCTCACATTTTCAATAACTGATTTAGGTCCTGCTAGTGTAACTGTTTCTTTAGCTGCAAATTGACCTGGTTGAGTTAGGTTTTTAATTGGAGTTAATTCATAATCTTTTCCAAAAAGTATTTCTAAATGTTCCTTAGTCAAATGTAAATGTCTACCACTTATTCCAACTGGAATTATGTTAAGTGATGTTTTTTTTCAGCCTCTTTGTTAATAAGCTTTTCTAAATCTTTTTCTGTCAAAAATTTGTTTTCAATTCCTATTTTTAAGATATTGTAAATTTCATCTTCAGATAAAGCACAGTTTTTTGTTTCACATATGTCTACTTTTTCCTTGTGCTTTTCTTCTTTACAGCTACTACACTCTTCAAAGGAAACATTGTTTTCTCTTGCTATATCTCTTGCAAGAGGAGTAATGATTGTGTCTTTATCTATATAAATAGATTTATTCTCTTCCTTTGCACGGTAGATTTCTTCTGCTGTAATAAGTCTCATACTTTTATACCTCCCTACCATTTACAATCTTCATCAACTATTCCAATGATTACAGCATCTATTGGAAGTGGCGAGTTAAATTCTTCTAGTGCAAGTCTTGCAGATGACCCTTGAGTGATTAGTACTGTCTCTCCATCTCCTGCGCCAATTGTATCAACAGCTACAATTCTCTTGCCCTTATCGATTCCCTCAGTAAGTTCAACTAACATGAATTTCAAACCATTTAGCGAATCATATTTTCTTGTTGACCAAATTTTTCCAACAAGTTTAGCAATTACCATTTTTTAACATCACCACCAGCTTTTATATTTTCTAAAGCAACTTTGACTTCTTCCATATCGCCTACTATAGCAAGTAGTACAAAGTTTTGCGGACATGATCCTCTCACATCAAAAACTTCAACGCCTACGGATTTTTCAGCAATATCACAAGCTCCAATCATTTCTATGAGCTTTCCTTGTACAAGTCCTATTGCTCCTGGGTTTTCTTCAATTTTATACCTGCTTCTTTCGCTAATAATTCTTAGCGTGTTTTCTCCAGGTGCTTTTATAAGTTTAATATCCATTATTCACCCTTCTTTGCAATTCCTATAGCAATTCCAAGAGGAATTACAAACATTGGATTTTTAGGTTTTAGAGTTTTTATTTTAATATTTTCTTCAATATAGCTTTCTATATTTTCTAGAAGTGCTGATCCACCGACAAGAATTATTTCATTAACATCTGTGCCATCAATGGCTCTATTTATTATTGAAATTATCTTGTCTATAACTGGCTTTAATATTGGA
Source organism: Peptoniphilus ovalis (assembly GCF_018919265.1). GTDB lineage: Bacteria > Bacillota > Clostridia > Tissierellales > Peptoniphilaceae > Peptoniphilus_A > Peptoniphilus_A ovalis. Next base: position 190,266 of record NZ_JAHLQO010000002.1, on the reverse strand, counting down.
AAAATTTCCTTATGCCTTTTGAAATCTCTCTTTAAAAGCTCAGCATCTTCAAAAGATATTTTATTTGATCCAGATAATACTAATGAGAAATGTGTTCCTCCAGTTGCTTCATCGACAACTTTTATAACTTTTCCATTTTTTAAAATCGAGATTCCCGTTGTGCCACCTCCAATATCAACTACAGCTCCATCTTGTAAATTAAGAATCTTATTAGCTGCTGTTGGTTCATCAAAGACTTCACAAACATTAAAACCTGCTGCTTCAGCTACGTTTTTAACAACTCCACCATCTATACTTTCTGTGTTAGGAGGTATTGCAACTCCAGCATCAAAAAGTTCTACTCCAATTTTATCTTCAATTTCTTTTTTTAGTTTTTTTACTATGTCACATGCTCCAATATAATCTACAACCATTCCGTCTTTGATTACATTTGCAAATTCATATGCTCCACAAACAGGATTTTTATCTTCGTCTATGACTGCAAGTACTATAAAGGCTGTTCCTAAATCAATTCCTGTATATAACTTTTTAGACTTATCAATTTGAGGATTTTTAATTGACTTTTCAAATTTTTCTATAAGTTCATTTGTTTTTTTGAAATTAATTTTTATCACCATCCTCTATTTTCCTTATTGCCCAAAGATTTATCATATTTAATATTAATTTGATTTCTTCATTATCTCGAGTGTATTTATCTTTTATTAACTCTTGAAATTTGATAACTTTTAAAACTAATTCTAAATTTTTATCATCTAGATTCATTTCTAAAAATATTTTTTTTAAATCAATTTCTCTAAATCTTATTTCGCATTTTATCTTTTCATTTTTATAAAATCTATTTGAATAATCATTTAATTTTTCTGCGAAATTTTCATCTAATTTTTTTATACTATATGCAAATTCTTTGAGATTAATTGCAAAGTTTATATCTTTACATGATTTATTTTCAAAACATTCGTTGATCTTTTTATTAGTTTTATTGTCAACTTTTTTATTTTTATCAAATTCAATTTTAAAATCGATTAAAAATTGTCTTGCACCAGGAGTTAAGCGAGTATTTTCTTTAATTTCATAGAATGTAAAAGGATTTTCAAAATAAATATTTCTTAAATCATTTTCAGTAATGAACTTCACTTAAACTCACATCCTTTATAAAATTATTAAGTTCTACAAGACCTTTTCTTGTCTTATTTGATATCAGAAAAATATTATTTGCTCCAATTTCTAAAGCTTTTTTATATATTTTTTCTAATTTATCTTTATTTACTAAATCTATTTTTGTAATTATTGTTGCAGTTGGTCTAGTAAAAGACTTTCCAAAATTCGGAGGATAAACTACATCATCCTCTGCAGATAATATAAATAATGTTCCAATTGCATGATTTTGTGAAATCATGATGATTATATTATTTAAGTAATTTACCTCTAAGTATTCACTTGGAACTTCAATAGTATTTTCTCTGTAGTATAAATCTAATGAAGAAGATTTTTTATCTTTTTTTCCCTCTATAAAATCTGCTACAGTAGTTTTTCCTGAATTTTTCTTTCCAACAATTACCCATTTTCTTTTCATGATTTCGTTACTTCACAAACATTAAATCCTAAAATTTCCTTGAAATATCTCTGTACTTCTAAAAGTGCTGTAAAGACTCCTTCTACATCTCCATTTATTAAAACAGCACCATTAAATCTATCTACAAAGGCTATATCAATACTTGCAGCCTTTGCAGCTATGTCTGCTGCTATAATTGAACTTTCTGTAGGAGTTAGAGTCAAAATTCCAAGAGATCCCTTGTCTACACCAATTCTGTCATTTACATTTGGATCTGGCGAAGATATTAAATGAAGTAATGTTATTTGCTTGCCAGGAACAGTTTCTTGTATTATTCTTTGTAAATTTTCCATAATATACTCCTAGTGTCTAACAAGATTTACATTTATACCTTCTTCTTTTATCCAACTTTCTATATTGTCTAGATCTTCTTCTGATAGAGAAAAATCTCCTTCCATTGGATAAACCATGTCAAGTTGATCGTATTTTCCCACTCCATATCTGTGATAAGGAAGAATGTCTATTCCATCAAAGTTTTTAAAAAATCTATAGGGTTCAAGAAAATCTGAAACAGCTTTTATTTCTTCGTGGCTGTCATTAACTCCCTTTAATATAGGCATTCTAACTCTGACTTTTGATCCATTTTCTAGTAAATATTTCAAATTATTTAGAATAACTTCATTATTTACTCCTGTAAGTTCCTTATGTTTTACTGGATCCATTTGCTTTATATCGAATAGAAATAAATCAACATGTTCTCTGATTTTTTTAAGTTTTTCTATATCTGTATAACCGCAAGTTTCTATTGCAGTATTTACTCCTTCAATATGAGCACTTTCTAGTAGAGATATTAGACTTTCTGCTTGATTCGTGCATTCGCCTCCTCCAACAGTAAGTCCACCTCCACTCATTCTGTAAAAATCTTTGTCTTCATTTACAATATCCACAAGTTCATTTATTTTTTTATCTTCCCCTACTATTTCTATTGCATTTTGAAGACATGCTTTTTCACATTTTTTACAATTTATACATTTTATATCTCTACGGACTTTATGTTCACCATTATCCATATAGTGAATATTTTTAGGACATACGGGCACACATGCTCCACAATTTATACATGCATTTCTCTTTAGCATAACTTGATGATCATATCTAAGTCCTTCTGGGTTTGAACACCATTTACATCTTAAAGGACATCCTTTAAAAAATATTAATGTTCTAACTCCAGGACCATCATGAACATTGTACTTTTGGACATTAAATATCCTAGCACTTCTCTCAAGTTGAGCCTCTTTTAATCCTCTGTCCATTTATAATCCTTTCTGATTTTAGAAATGTTCTAGCATTGTACGACTTATGATTTCGTCTTGAACATCTTTACATAATTCTACGAAGAATGCAGAATAACCAGCTACACGAACTACTAAATCTCTATGTTTGTCTGGATGTTTTTGAGCATCTAACATTGTTTCATTGTCTAGATAGTTAAATTGCATTTCTCCATTTCCATACATACAAGCTGTACGAAGAAGTGTGATAAGTGCGTTTTCTCCTTCTTTAGAATCAAGTATTCCTTTTTGAATCTTAAAGTTGTGAACCATACCCATGTTCATTGAATCATTTGCCATTTTTGATACTGATTTAATAATAGCAGTAGGTCCCTTGTAATCTGCACCTTGAGTTGGTGAAATACCATCAGAAAGTGGAGTCCATGCATCACGTCCATTTGCAGATGCACCTGTCATTTGACCGAATGGAGTATTATTTGAAATAGAAAGAGTTCCGTGGCAAAGTCTTGAGTAAAGTGTTTTATACTTAGCGTGTTCTCTTTCAGTAAAAGTAATTACATCATTACAAATATCATCTGCGTAGTCATCATCATTACCATATTTTGGAGCATCTAGACAATCTCTTTTAATTTGTTCATATCCCTTAAATTCTGCTTTAAGTGCTGTGTTAAGTTCATCAAGTGTATATTTTTTATCATCAAATACAAGTTTTTTGATGGCTGCCATTGAATCTGCATATGTTGCAAGTCCTGACCATACAACTCCTGGTCCGAAGTTATACATTGCTCCACCTGCTGATACATCTTTTCCTGATTCCATACATCCTTCATACATAATTGACATTAATGGCTTTGGTGCCATATCTCTGTGACAAATTTGAGAAATAGTAGTTGCAGCTGCTGTAAGTTTTGTAATATATGAGATTTGTTCTTTAACTGCTTTTTCAAATTCTTCATATGTTTTGTATTGAGATAAATCTCCTAAATCTGGTGTAACTTGTTTTCCATACCATAGTGGAACACCGTGATTTAATACAAGTTCAATTGCTATTGGCCATTGAGTATAAGATGTTGAAGTCCATTGATAAAGTCTTCCTGATTTTTGTGGTTCAACGCAACCCATCATACAGTAGTCTCTTGCATCTTCTACACTTACACCCTTAGCAAGCATCATCTTAATGTGAGTATCGTCAAAGTGACATGCAGGGAATCCCATTCCACTTCTTACAACATCTACTATTTTTCTTAAATATTTTTCTGGTGATTTGTTGTGAATTCTTGTTGCAAGTGATGGTTGATAAATTTTTACATGTCTTACTGCATCCATTAATAGATAAGTTAAGTCATTTGTAGCATCTTTTCCTTCTCTTGTAACACCGCCAATTGTCATATTTACAAATGGTTGGTATCCTGCGAAGAATTTTGAAGAACCTTCACTTGTTATCCACATCATTTCACTCATCTTAATAAGCATACATCCTGCAAGATCAAATGCTTCATAATCATTCATTCTTCCAGACTCAATATCAGCCTTGTAGAATGGATACATATATTGGTCAACTCTACCAATTGACATACCAGTTTGATTTTCTTCAACAACTAAAAGGGATTCAATTGTGAATACTGATTGAATTGCTTCCCAGAAAGTTCTTGGTTTATGTGCTGGTACATATGCGTTAACTTCAGCAATTTTTTCAAGTTCTCTTTTTCTTTTTGGATTAGATTCTTTAGCTGCAAGTTCTCTAGCATATTCACTCATTCTTCTCGCATAAATCATAACCCCTTCAGTTGTGTCTACTACTGATTTATAGAAATAGATTTTGTCGATATCTTCTGGATTTGAATAATCAAGTTTTTCTAAATGTTCTTTTGCTTCATTTTGAATATCAAGCATTCCTTTTTTCATTAAAATTACATCGTATCCAGGATTTGAATCTCCACCACCATTTACTTGGTGATATGAACAATCTGATACAAATGATTCACCTGATAATTCCCAAACTCCTGCATCTCTATACTTTGCTTCACAAGTTTCGTCTAATGATCTTCCTTCCCAATATGGGAATAAAACTTCTCTACAATATCTTTTGTCTTCTTCTGAGATGTAGAATGGATCTTGTGGTCTTGTAGCTATTGTGTCAAGTTCATCTCTTAACCATCTCCAAGAAATATCTGGTGAGAATGCTCCACTTCTTGGTGCTCCACAAGGTGCTCCGACAATAAGTTCATTGTCTTGAATTACAAGTGGTGCTGTTTCACAACATTTCTTAAATGATTTTGCTCTTAAAACAATCTTTGGCATACCTGGATTTTCTTTTGCAAGTTCTGTTACAATTTTTGCTCTATGTAGAGTAATGGCAGGAACTTGCTTTAAGAAATTTTCTTTTAGTGCCACATGTCTTTGTGTTGGTCCGTCTGGTATTTCTGTTCCACAAGATTCATCATGACATATTGATGAAACTTTTTCTTCTGATAAGCTATTTGTTACTTTTTCAAACATATTTCGAAGATTTCTTCTTTCTTCTTCTGTCATATGTTCAGTAGCTTTAGCTAGTTTTTTTGAAAATTCTTTTAAGTCCATAATTTCTCCTAACTATCTTTTATATTTTTAATAACTTGTTTAAATAAACTACTTTCTTTGTCTAATTTTTTTATAAAATCATCAAAATTATTTGATCTATTGCCATTTTCCATTGCAATTTGCTTATATCTAATGAAATGATTTGGATTTAAACTTGTTGATTTCTGACCAGTTATCTGTCTACTAGTCACTATAAAACTAAGTGGTAAGTTGGAAGTTAGTCCAACTGTTCCAAATCCTGTAGACGTGTTAACTAAAACTCTTGCAACAGGTTTTTTTTCTATAAATTGTTCAATTACATAACTATCATTTGAATATATTGATAGACTTTGTCCCTTTTCATCATTTAGAATAAGCTCAACACATTTTTCACAAGCATTTAACCAATCATCTTCAATATACATAGATAATATCGGATGATATTTTTCTTTAGAATATGGTGAGTTTATTGATACATATGGCTTAGTCACCACTAGAACTTTTATATCTTCATTGGTTTTTATCTTTGCCATATCTAGAAGTTCCTTAGCACTTCTACCAATTAATTCTCTCCTGATTTTTAAATTCTCATCATAAATTATTTTTTGAAGCTTTATATGTTCATCTTTTGTTAAAAAATAAGCTCCATTATTTATAAAATAATTTTTCGCCTCATCATAAACTTCACTGTCTACTACAATTGCTTGTTCAACTCCTGGTAGTAAGCCATTATTAAAGCTTTTACTTCTAATTATTTCATTAGAAACTTTCTTTAAGTCTGCACTTTTATCAATGAAAACTATATTATTTCCCATTTCTGCTAGAAAATGATCTGCATTTTTGTTATTAATTTTTAACTTTTCATCACTTAATATATTTTCAATTATTAGAGAGATTTCTTCGCTTTCTACAAGAGTCTCGTTTGAAAGCTCTGAATTAATTTTTAGGATTGAAACTACATTTCTTATATATAAGTTTTCATAGCAAATTTCTGCTATGTCTTCTACCATTTTAATTATTGTATTTTTAACTTTTTTATTTGCTACAAATATTACTGGATTTCTTGTATGAAGAGCTAAGTATATTATTTGAAATGTTGTAAGTACACTTAAAGACGGAGCTATATAGGAAAGTGTTATTCCCTTAGGAAGTGCTACAAATACTTCATTTGTGTTTTCAGAATTTATAACATCAAATACCCTTGGAAAATTCGTCAACTCATTATCTATATTTTCAATATAAAAATCTGTAATTAAATACTCGTCATTTTCATTTCCATAACAACTCTCTTCATATGCTAAGTGAGTTAAATTTTTTAGATTTGCCTTCATATAAGCCTTTATAGTTTCCTTTAAAGATTCTATTTGTTCATCTTTAAATTCTTTTAAACTATCTCTAGCTATGACTGCATCTTCTATCAAAATTCTCGCTTCTTGGAGAGACAAAAGATCATAATCAATTATTTTCATAATTCCCCCCTTTATGGAAGTAAATTATCTATGCTGTATCTGTTTGTAATGCTATATAAATCTCTATGAGGACTTGGTATAACAAGTTTAGAATAAATTTCTGCTCCCATATTCTTTACAGCTTTCTCTCCAGCTTCTACTGCTGACTGAACTGCAGCTACATCGCCCTTTACAAGCATTGATATATATCCACTTGCCACATTTTCATAACCAATAAATTCTACATCTGCAGCTTTAATCATCGCATCAACAGCTTCTAATACAAATACAAGTCCAAAAGTTTCTATACCACCTATAGCACTTATTTTGTAATTTTCATCTACTTCTTCAATGCCGTGAACTGATAATACATCTGCTACTGCTTTTACTGGTCTTTTCATTACATTTTTTGCTGTAACTTTTCCAATTTTTTTTGCTGATTCTGCTCCAGAGGCTACTGCTGCCTCAACTGCTGCAATATCTCCTTTTACCATTACTGTAACAAGAGTGGATCCAACATTTTCATAGGATACAAGTTCTACATCTGCAGCTTTTAACATTTTATCTGCTGCTTCTATTGCAGGAAGCATTCCTAGTGTTTCTACTAAGCCTGCCGCTTCATTTCCTAAATATCTCATAAGACCTCCTATTTTATATATGAATTAATGGTTTCTTTTTGTTCTTCAGTCGCGCTATAATACACAACTAATTCATCATTTACTAAATCATAACCGTCTTCATTTATTAATCCATTTTCCTTAGCTGTCATTAGAGATTCTGTGATGATACTAAGTTTAAAAGCTTTGTGATCTTTAAACTCATCATAAATAGAATTGTAAATTTCTTTTGGTGAAACTTTGTCATGAGTTGTGAAATATTTTAATATTTCATAATTTAATGGTCTTCTCATTATTTGTCCCCCTTTTTAATATAATCTAGAGGATTAACACTCATTATAAAAATACCAAATGCCATAAGTAATGATGCAAGCCATGTAGTAGGTGCTAATTCATATCCAGGATTTTTTAATATAACTCCTAGAATAATCCAACAAAAGAAAGGTCCAAAGAATGCATATGTTCCATTAAGTGCCATTCCTAGTGCTGTTCCACACATTGAATTACCCTTATACCAAGTGTTAAATGTTAAAAATGTAAATAATCCACTAATTACAAATATTAAAATTGTCTTGTCTGTAAGTGCTGAGATTGAAAGATTAGCTATAAGTGAAATTCCACTTCCTTCAATGATTCCAAGAATTGGTAAAACTATTAAGAAGTTAAATACTGTACTAGTTGTTTGACGAATTGCTATACCAATCTCTGAATCTATCATTGCAGTTCCAAAACCTGCGATAGTTCCTTCTAAACCCCACCCAAAAGCTGCAATAAATGCCATAATCATTCCAAGTACCATACTTGGTTTTATTTCTCCAGATAAACCAGAGATGCCTATAATTGCACTCGCTATAAAACAAATAACAATGCCTAGTATAGTTCTTGGTTCAAGCTTTTGTTTAAAAATTATTCTTCCTAAAATTGCTCCAATTGATACATTAAGTCCTGCTATAGGAATAACCACTGGACCACCAGCAACTACTGCAATTACATAAGCAACCCCTGCTATAGGTGCTCCTATAATAGCCGCAAATACCATTATTAAACCTGGCTTTGTTTTTAAAGTCTTAATGAAATCTTCAAACTTTCCTTTAATAAGAGCATTTCCTAAAGCCCAAAAAGCTGAAATTAAATCATTTATTCCTGTGGCAAGAGTTCCAAGAATAAATGCTATAGCCATTGCTGAAAGTGGAGAATTTTCTCCATACCATCCAGCCCACACTCCATAAGCCGTTGCAGTTGTAACAAAAGCAGTATATAAACCATAAGTTACTCCTGATTGAATACCTATGCTTATGCCCTTTTTAAAATATGTACTATCTAATTCTTTTTTGGCAATATCAGCCTGGGTTACGTAATCTTGATTTACAACCTTCTCCATAACTACCTCCTAAATCTGCAAAGTTGCAAACATTTTCTTTATGTGTATTCTATTATTTGACCCAATGTCAAAGTCAATATGTAATTTTATAAAAATTTTTTATTTTTTAATATAAGCTAAATTATGCCATTCTTTTGATATTTTGTATTTTATAAATACTTTTACTTTATCGTAGTATCAACAAAAACTATTTCCTTGGGTCAAAGTTTTTTCATTGATTAAAATATACATATTTAGTGTATTTTTAGTTATTTCAAGAAAAATTATTTATGACAAATAAAAAACATGCCCTATAAGCATGCTAACTAATAAATAAAAACCACTCTATGGATTTTAGAGTGGTAAATTTTTGATGAAATTATTTAGAAATAAATTTTGTATTATATAGATTTATTTCTTGTCATTTGCAATTATTTCATCTATTCTTTTTTCAATTTCTTTTGAAGCTTTTTCTCCATTAATAGTTCCAAGAATTGGATCTCCAATTATATTACCATTTCTATCAACTAGAAAAGTAGATGGAAAAGTTGTAATACCTGTCATAAACTTATCTATTTCTTCTCCATTGTCAAGAGAAATATTTGTATAAGTAACTCCCTTTGATGCTAGAATTTTTTTAGCTTCATTTCTAATTTCTTCATTATCTTGAATGTCTGCACAAATCCCTAAAAGATTTACGTCTTTTTCTTTCCATTCTTTACTTTTCTTTTCTAAATCTGGCATTTCCATAATACAAGCCTTACAACCTGTAAACCACATATTGACAACTGTAACAGCATGGTCTTTAAATATTTCTTCATTAACTTTGTTACCATTCATGTCAACTCCAGTAAAGCTTGGGAATTTATTGTCTGTACTTGCAGTATCTTCTGACTTTTCCTTTGAGCAAGCTGCAAAACTCATTGCTAAAAAACATATAGCCATTAAAATACTTAATTTCTTAAACATATTCTTCATTTACATCCTCCGCATTATTTTTAAAAGAAGTTGAAATTGCATTTGTTGGGCATGCTTTTATACATTCTCCACATCTTATGCATTCTAAATCTTTTTGACATTTTGTGATATCCACATCCATTTTGCAAGTTCTCTTACACTTTCCACAGGATATGCATTTATTTTCTGACACATAGTATTGATAGAAGGAGAATTTATTTGTCAGCGCGTAAAATGCTCCCAGTGGGCAAAGAAATTTACAAAATGGTCTGTAGATAAATATTGATGAAATTGTAATTATTAAAAGAATTGTAAATTTAAAGGTAAATAATTTTCCAAGGATTGCTCTTATTCCACTATTTGCAATTGAAAGAGGTATTGCTCCTTCAAGTATTCCTTGAGGACATATATATTTGCAAAAATATGGAGATGCAATTTTAAGATTGTCTGTAAAAATCATTCCAAAAATCCACACAACTAAAACCAATATTATATATTTAAGGTATTTTAATAACTTAAATCTCTTTGTGCTGAATTTTTTTGAAGGAATTTTATGAACTAAATCTTGAAAAAATCCAAAGGGACATAGAAATCCACAGATTAGTCTGCCAAATATTGTTCCAAAAAAGAGAAGTAGTCCTGTAATATAATATGAAAAATTGTATTTACTTGAACCTACAACTGCTTGAAAGCTTCCTATTGGACATGACCCAAGTGCGCCTGGACATGAATAGCAATTAAGTCCTGGCACGCAAACTGATTTTAATTTTCCAGTGTAAATATTTCCCTTTAAAAAATTATCTAGCTTTCCATTTGTTATAAGAGCAAAAATTCCCTGTACAAAATTTCTCTTGCTTCTTAAAAAACTAAAAATTTTATCCAATTCCTATGCACTCCAAACAAATTTTAACTGCTTTTCCTAGAACTGTATCCACTTCTGATCTATACGCTCCGAAAAGAATAAATACAATTGATAGTACAAGAGCAATATAGCTCATTTTTCTTTCAATAATATTTTTCATCATCTCACCTCGAATGAAATTATATCAGATTAGGTATAAAGATTCTGTTAAGAAAATAGCTATAAAAATTATTTTTAAATTATTTTGATGAATTTTTAATTTTTATATAAGTTTTTATATTTTCTACTTGAAAAAATACCTAAAAAGTTTTCCATGGCGTTTCCGACTCCTTTAAAATTTGGGACTGCTGCGTGCCCTGTGGGTATCCCGTATTTCTTTATATAGATAAATTATTTATTTTTTATATTGCTTTTATTAATAATTTTATCTGAATTGGGACTGTCCCTCTACTTCAAGGTTCTTCATCAAATCAAGCTTCCCTTTGGTCGCTTTCATTGTGAAGACCACAAAAATCGTGACTTATCACGATTTTTGCTACCATTAAAAAGACCCTAACCTAATGGTCAGGGTCTAAAAAATTATTTTTCTGTCATTTTTTCTTCTCTCATCTTAAGTCTATTTGCTTCAAGCTCTCTCTTTCTTTCAAAAGCATGAAGGATAAGTGCAAGAGTTACAACTCCGTAGGAGATAAATGTTCTGAAATATTCTCCCATCATTGCATCTCCTGTTAGTACTCTTCCCGCTTGCGGAAGAATAATAAACATTAAGTGGAAAAGTGCTGTTCCAAGTATTACGTTAGGAATTGATGCCTTAGATACACTGGCTCCCCCTACAAGGATTGAAGCCGCTGCATAAAGTGCTGCTTGGTCTTGACCTGCATAAGTTGCAAGTGTTCCAATATTTTGTAGATAGATAATTTGACCATAACATGCTAGAACTGTTGACATTACAATTGATGCAATTCTAATTTTGTCAGAATTCATACCAGCATTTGATGCTACGAATTGATCTTGACCAACTGCTTTCATATCGTGTCCAAGTTTTGTATTTCTAAACCATACTATAAATACACAAAGTGCTGCAATTATTAATATTGTAACAACTGGTATGTCAAAAAGTATTTGATGCTTAGCTGTTATTGGAATGTTAATTCTAAATTTTAAAATATTGTCAAATCCTTGTGCACTCGCAAGTGTAATGGAGTTTTTAATACCATAACCTTGTGAAAGTACCATGGATTTAGTTCTCATTGGAATTAATGTTCCACAGAAATACAATAGGAAAAGCATATACCATCCAAGGATAAAGAATGCAAGCATCATTGATGTAATCATTTCTCTACCTCTTGCTCTATTTAAAACTCTTCCTGAAAATTGTCCAAGTAATACTGCAATTGGAGTTCCTATAAGTGCTGCAATAATAAGTCCAGTTGCACCACTAAATCCCCAGTCTTGAGCAAATATAATTCCTATTTGTCCAGCCATTGCACCAAGAGGAATACCGAAGTTAATTCCCATTCCTGCAATAATTGGAATGATTAGAGAAAGCACAAGGAATGTATTTCTTATCATTCTCTTTGAAAGCTCATTAGTAATAAATGATAGTGGTGGTTTTGCAATTGCAATACCTGCAACAACTATCATAATAAATAGTATAGGAACCATAAATCTGTATAAAAATTCTTTTGCGTTAAATTTATTATTCATCTTTGCTCCTCCTTGTTAGTGCGTAAATAATCATTCCGTTAGTTATTATCATTCTTAAGATTTCAGAAATATCAATATTTAATGCACCATTGATTACAGTAGGAGTAAGTGTGATTACGCCTTGGAATAAAAATGTACCTATTATTACATTAGGTATTGATGCCTTATTAATACTTGCACCACCAATTAAAAGTGCTGCAACTGTTTGGAATGTAAAAGATAGTGGAGCTTGGTATAGTTGAATAAATCCATATGATTGTTGATAAATGATAATACCAATAGCTGCGATAATAGTAGATAAAATTACAGAAACAAGTCTAACCTTATTGATGTGAATACCAGCTGCTCTTGCGTAGTTATCATTAGAACCTACTGCCGTCATAGCTGTACCTGTTTTTGTTTTAAAGAATGCCCAAACTAATAGTGCAATAATTGCAAATATTAAATACATTCCCACTGGAATACTAACACCAGCTATTTTAAAACTAAATAAATTATCTAGAATACCAGCTGTCACTCTAGTTCCATCTTCTAATACCTTTGACTGCATCCAATAGTCAGCAACAGGAACTTGTTGAGAAAGTCCTCTACCACTATAACTTAAAACTGAAACTGGATTCTTATAAGGAAGCACTAAATACATAATACACATAAATGCTGTAAATGAATAACCAACATAAGTTGAGATAAGCATTTCATCGCCCTTAATTCTATTTAATAAAAATCCATATAAAGCTCCGAAAACTGTTGCGATTACAATTGCAAATAAAATTGCTACAAGAATACCCATGTATCCTTTAAATCCAAATTCAATAGAAGTAACTCCGCCAAGGATTCCGGCTACTACACCAATTGGAATACCAAAGTTAAGTCCACATCCTGATTGAACCATTGGAACAAGTGATAAAACAAGTATTGAGAACATCCCAAATCTTGCCAACACATTTTCTACAGAGTCTTTAAGTGAAACTCCTGCAATTGGAGCGGCAATAAATAGTGCCAATAAGAATAGTCCAATTATAAGACGAGGTACCCCAATTTTATCAATTATGCTTTTATTTTTAGACATTAGATACCTCCTTTTCACCACTCATTAGAAGTCCAAATTTTTCTGCACTTGCATCTGGAGGAAGTATTCCAGCAATTCTTCCTTCACAAATAACAGCAATTCTATCACATATACTTCTAAGTTCCTCAAGCTCTGAAGAAACCATAACTACTGTTGTGTTATCTTCTCTATTTGATTTCTTTAAAGCTTCAAGAACAAGTTCTTTTGCTCCTATATCAATACCTCTTGTAGGTTCTGATACAAATAATAAATCAGGATCCATTGCAAAGGCCTTTGCAAGACAAACCTTTTGCTGATTACCACCTGATAATTGTCCAGCCTTTTGGTCTGAACTTGTTGTTTTTATTGCAAGAGACTTTACATAATCATCAGAAACTTTTCTCATTTGTGCTTCATCTCTAAATTTAAATCCTAAAATATTTTTAATGAATTTTTCTTGAACTTGCATTGCATTAAAGGAAATGTTCCAGAAAATTGGCTCTTCAAGTAGCAGTCCAACGCCTCTTCTGTCTTCAGATACAAATGCAATTTTCTTCTTTAGAATTTCTAATGTATTACCAAGTTGTAATTCTTCACCATTAAAAATAATTCTACCACCAACTGGATAAGTGCCTAGTATTCCATTAGGTATACCAAGTTTACCTTGACCAGCAAGTCCAGCAATTCCTAGGATTTCTCCTCTAATTATAGAAAGATTGACATCATAAATCGCTTCACCCGGCATATCAACCCATAAATGCTCAATATCCATGATAGTATCATTTTGGTCTAGCTCTTTCTTAGCAATATCTTCCCTAGTTTTACTTGAACTATCAGCTCTTCCAACCATCCATCTAGCAATATCTTCAATTGAAAGATTTTCATTTCTTCTATCTTCAATGATTTCTCCATCTCTTAGAACAACAACTTGATCGCATATAGATGTGATTTCACGAAGTCTATGAGATATAAAAATAATTGAGATACCAATACTAGATAATTTTTGAAGTGCAGACATTAAACTGTTAGCCTCAGTTTCAGTAAGAACTGCAGTTGGCTCGTCCATTATAATAAGTTTTACATCATCTCTTGTAATTTCTCTTGCTATTTCAATAAATTGCTTGTGACCTACGGGCATTTCAGAAACAAGTCCATTTGGATCAATGGATACTTCTAAAGTGTCTAGAGAATCTCCAGCGATTCTAATATTTTCTTTAGAATCAATACTTTCAAGTTTCTTTCCAAAAACCTTAGATACTACAGATGATTTAGTTTTTTCCATATCAAGTGTAATATTTTCGGCAACGGTAAAACCTGGAATCAAACTAAATTCCTGGTGAACCATTCCTATACCAGCATTTAAAGCATCTATTGGATTTTTAAAGTCAATTAATTTGCCGTCAAAATAAATTTCGCCATTGTATCCACCTGTATTTGCTATAACTTCCATTCCGAAGATTATATTCATAAGTGTTGACTTGCCAGCACCATTTTCGCCGACAAGTCCTAAAATTTCTCCCTTATTGAGAGAAAAGTTAACATCTTTTAATACAGAGTTTTCGCCAAAGCTTTTGCTGACATTTTTGACTTCGAGTAGTTCTGTCAAAAAAATCCCTCCATGATAAAATTAAAATCAACGGAAAAATACCGTTGATCTTAATTAATTTTTATAATTATTCTGCTTTTCCTTCAGCAGATTCTTGTGAAGCCTTGATTGCATCTAAGTCTACATTTAGATTTAGATATTTTTCAGGAACTTCTACTTTATCCATTCCTAGGTATCCTCTACCATATACATATGTGTCTTGAGATACTAGTAAGTGGTTTTCTTTAGTTTCTCCAGAAGCTCTGTCTATATAATTTTCAGCCATCCATTTTGCACCTTCAGTATAATTTTCGATAGATGAAATAATTTGATCTTTGTTAAGAAGGTCGTTGTTTCCTTTAAGAACTTCCATTACGTGGTCAAGAGCACCAAGAGTTACTGAGTATCCTAAAGAGTATGCCCAAGTACCCATTCTCTTGTCTCCACCTTTTTCGATAACTGCTTTTTCAACTGCAGAGTTGATTGCTTGCCAGTCTCCAGCCATGTCTTTGATATCTACTGAGAAAGCCTTAGGATATCCCATGATAGGAGATGGAAGGTCTTGTTCTACGAAGATTGCTCCACCTGCTGCAACTCCTCTTAGAAGTGGCTCAGTGTGTGCATCGTTTGTACAGAAAAATGCAGTATCTTTACCGTATTTGTCAATCCAAGGTTGGATGTTTTCTGCAACATATTGTTGAGCTCCAGGAACACCAATATCAGTTGTTGGGTCTGGTGCGTTTAGTGAAATAAATTCAAGGCCTAAGTCCTTACAAGCTTCTTCCATAATAGCACGTCTTAAAGCTAAAAGCTCGATAGACATATGTCTTGGGAAAGTAATGTGAGCAAATTTAGTAGCTCCCATTTCTTGAGCAGCTTTGATTATTCTGTATCCTCTAGAAATATTATCAGCATCAATAACTAAGTCAGAAGCATTTTCAACCATTACTGTATCTTCTTGAGCAACTAAGTTAACTAAGATGATGTCAGGTCTTTTTTCTCTGATTTGTTTAAATGCAGCTGAAGTTCCTGGAACAGATTGATTAACAATAACTGCCTTCATTAATGGATCATCAGCCATGGCTACAATCTTAGAAATTGTAGTTTCTTGTTCAGCTTCAAATCTGTCTGGATAAGTATCGTGCTTAATGATTCCGCCTTCATCAGCAGCCCCATAAAGTTCGATTGCCTTTTCAGCAGCACGGAACTCATCTTCACCTTGTGAAACTGTACCAGTGATAATTCCAATATGGAAATCTTCGCCGTCTTTTAGAGTTTCAAATTGAGCTGTAGAAGCAGCACCTGCCTCTTGCCCTTCTTCTGTCTTTGCACCATTATCTACTTTTTGACAAGCTGTAAAAGCCATAACTGCCATTAAAAGCATCATGATGCTCATAAACCTTTTGAATTTAAAATTCATAATAACACCTCTTCTAATTTATATAATATTGGTTTATAAATTATTAGGATTTTACCACATCAAAGAGCTAAGGTCAAGGATTTTATTAAGACAAATATTTAGCAGCCCAATGTGTGAATGTTTATCAATTAAATAAATATTAAATAAAAACTAAACCAATTTTTTCATATTAATTTAAACTAAAGTTAGTTAAATAATTTACTAGCTTTAAGCACAAAATTAAATTAAATTAAAATTCAAGAAAATTTAATTAATTATTGCTTTTGCAAGTCTTTACAAAATCTACAAAGAGGTTTTTAAAAGACTCGTCAAACCCATACATTATCTCAGGGTGCCACTGAACGCCGATAATATGATTTTTATCATCAATCATCTCCACAGCTTCGACAATTTTATCTTTCGAAGATTTTGCGGCAATTTTGAGCCCCTTTCCAATTCTATCAATTGCTTGATGGTGAATTGAATTTACAAAAACTTTATCGCTATTTAAAATATTTCTAAGTTTTGAATCCTTTTCAATATCCACACTGTGAACAGCTTTATATCTTGGAATTTTATTTTGACTTTGTTGATGAGAAAAATCTTTGTCTATATTCATAATCAAACTTCCACCAAGATAAGCATTTAAAATTTGCATTCCTCTGCAAATTCCAAGTAGAGGTATGCTTCTCTTTTGGAAAATATAATCTAATATATCAAGCTCTTGATCATCACGTCTACAAGTTAAAAGACCTGTGTATTCATCAACACATTGTTTGCATATGACAGGATTGATATCATTTCCACCTGATAAGATAACTCCATCTAGTCTATCCATGACATCAAAAGTATTTTGCTTTGAATCAGGCGTTGGAAGAATAACAGCAATTCCACCACTTCTGTTAATAGCATTTGCATAATCTCTTGTTACAAAATTATAAATTTTTCTTCTATTTTCATTTTCTTTTATAGTTAAATCTTTTTCATCAGCCTTGTAATTTGATGTAATTCCAATAATAGGCTTCAAAATAATCTCTCCTTTTATTTGTGTAAATATGTATTTAATAGTATACAACAAAATAATATTTTATCATATATTTCGTAAATATAAAAAATTTATAAAAATAACGTTTTCTATTGACAAAGATAAATAACACTGTTATTATTTGTATATGGTATACCGAATACAAAGGAGGATAAAATGAAAGTTAGTGTTGTTCAATGTAAATTAGAAATGGGAAATGTAGATAAAAATTTTGAAACTATCGAAAGAGCAATTAAAAACTCAATAGATCAAAATCCAGATGTTATAGTTTTACCAGAAATGTGGAATACATCTTTTTTCCCTGAAAACACCCAAGTCTTAGCAGATGAAAATGCCGAAAGATCAAGAAAATTTCTTTCTGAAATAGCTAAAGAATTAAATGTAAATATTGTAGGTGGTTCTGTAGCTAATTTAAGAGATAAAAAACTATATAATACTTGTTATATATTTGATAGAAAAGGTTCTGAAATTGCTAATTATGATAAAGTTCACTTGTTTTCTCCTTCTGGTGAAGGTGAAGTCTTTGAAAAAGGTGACAGATTAGTAACTTTTGAATTAGATGGAATTAAATGTGGCATAATAATTTGTTACGATGTAAGATTCCTTGAGTGGGTTAGAAAATATGCTTTAGAAGATATTCAAGTTTTATTCAACCCTGCAGCGTGGCCAGCTAAAAGAGCTACTCACTGGGATACTTTAAACAGAGCAAGGGCAATAGAAAATCAAATGTTTGTAGTTTGTGTTAATAGTACAGGAGATTTTGGCGGTCACAGTGCAATTATTGATCCTTGGGGAGAATATTTAGTTGACCCTTACGAAGAAGATGAGACAAAAACAGCCGATTTAGATTTTTCAGTTATAAAAGATATTAGAGAAAGTATAAATGTATTTAGAGATAGACGTCCAGAATTATATTAATAGAGGTGATTTATAATGAAAACATTAAAATTTAATTTAAAAGGTAAAGAAATTGACTTTAGTTTCGATAAAGTATATGTAATCGGATATGCAGGAAGAGATATGGCTAAAACTCAAGAACATATTGATGAACTTGAGAGAGAACTTGGCGTAGCTCCTCCTAAAAAAATTCCTACAATTTTCGAGGTTGCTAAAGAAATAGTAACTCAAGACTCAGACTTAAAATTCGTTGGCGATCAATCATCTGGAGAAGTTGAGTATATTATCTTACTTAAAGATGATAAAATCTACATTACTTTAGGATCTGATCATACGGATAGAGGACTTGAGAGTGTTAGTATATTTAAATCTAAACAAGTTTGTTTAAAGCCTATTGCTAAAACTATCTGGGATTACGAAGATATTAAAGACCATTGGGATTCTATTAAATTAAAATCATCACAAATTGTTAAGGGGAAAGAAATAGAATATCAAAATGACACTCTTGCTTCAATTTTGCCTGTAGAAAAAATACTATCAGAACTTAAAGAAAGAGTTGGAGATATAAATAACTCCGTGATTTATTCAGGTACAGTTCCTCTTTTAGGTGGATTTGAATATGGAAGTAAATTTATGTCTCAAATGGTGGATGAAGAATTAGGAAATACTATTAAACTTGACTATGATGTGAATGTAATTCCAGAAGAGGAAAGATAATATGAGCGAAAAGAAATCTAATAACCTCTCAGTCCTTATAGGATCCGCATTCATTCTAGCAACTTCATCAGTTGGGCCAGCTTTTCTGACACAAACAGCTCAATTTACAGGACAATACAGAGAAAGTTTCGGATTTGCTATATTAATAGCCATAGTTTTTTCTTGGATTGCTCAATTAAATTTTTCTAGAATAATTGGTGTTTCTAACTTAAGAGGACAAGAAATTGCAAATATTATAAAACCAGGTTTAGGAACAGTATTGGGTATAGTCATAGCTAGTGGTGGTTTATTCTTTAATATTGGAAATATTGCAGGGGTTTCTCTTGGCCTTACAGCTATTACAGGTCTTGATATTAGAATCACTGCAGCTATAGCCGGGATAATCGGAGTTATAATATTTTCTTCAAAACATATCGGCAAAGTTATGGATATGTCTGCTACAATAATGGGATCTATTATAATAATCCTTTTAGTAGCTATTACCGTTAAAGCAAATCCTCCATTTGCTCTAGCTTTTAAAGGAACTATAGCTCCTAAGAGCGTACCTGTTTTTGCTATACTTACTTTAATAGGGGGTACAGTAGGAGGATTCATTCCTTTTTCAGGTGCACATAGACTTATAGATGCTAATGTAACTGGTAAAGAAAATCTTCCTGAAATAAATAAATCTGTTAACTTAGGAATGATAGCTTCAGGTTGTGTAAGAGTTTTAATGTTTATTGCTACTCTTGCTGTTATTAATGAAGGTTTCTCACTTGATCCAAAAAATCCAGCTGCAAGTCCATTTGAGATAGTTTTTGGAAATACTGGATTATTAATATTTGGGATAGTGTTCGCATGCGCTTCATTAACATCTGTAATAGGTAACTCTTTTACATCTATTTCTTTCATTAAAAACTTCAAAGTAATTAATGAAAATGAAAATAAATTTATAGTTGGTTACATTCTAATTTCAACTATTGCTTGTATATTAGTGGGGCAACCTGCATTGTTACTAGTACTTGTAGGAACTGTTAATGCATTTATCCTACCGTTCGGATTAATCTTAATGTTTATAGCAGCAAAAAAACCTGAAATTGTTGGTGATTATGTTCATTCTAAAATATTAACTATACTAGGAATTATAGTTACTATTATTACATCAATTTTCGCTGTAATAACGTTATTTAACAATTTGATAAAATAAAATAAAATAAACTGCTTTGCTTGAACAAAGCAGTTTATTTTTTTCTCTTATATCTTTTGCATATCGATTTTTGAGTTTGATCCATATGAAATCTCATTGCATCTAATGCCTTATTTTTATTTCTATTCTTAATATTTTCGATTATTGAATTATGTTCTTCTATTGTCTCCCTTGTTCTACCTGGATTGTCAATAGCAACCAAACCAAAAAATCTAATAATATCATTTAAATTTCTCATAGTTGATTGTAAAAATTTATTTTCGCTTTTATTATAAAAATACTCATGAAATTTTCTATCAGAAAAAATAAACTCGTTATGTGTTTTAGATGTTCCTGTCTCTTCAACAATTTCTTCAAGACTTTTAATATCTTTATCTGTAAATTTATTAAAAGACTCATCTATAGCTAATAATTCTAAAGATGCTCTCACTCTTTGAGCTTGAATAATAGTTTCTAAATCAAAATTTCTAACTACATTTGGTTTATAAGGCTCATTAATTATCCAACCCTCGTATGAAAGTTGCATTAATGCTTCTCTAACTGGGGTTCGACTTATCCCAAATTCTTCTGATAATGTTCTTTCATTTAAAGATCTTCCCGGTTCATACTCTCCATTAATTATTTTATCTTTTATTTCTTCATAAGCTGCTTCTTTGTAGCTTTTAACTTCTAACAATCTTTTCACTCCCATTTTTCAAAAAATAATATTATAAATGCAATTAATAATAATACTGCTGTTACAACAATTGCTTTAAGTCCCATAAAACTTGACATTATATATCCAAGTCCTGCTCCAAGTCCAAATATTAATATGACTGCATAATATTTTTTTGCATTTTCTAAATTTTCTCTTTTACCTGTTATATGATAATTGCATAAATTTTCTGTTGCACTTCTTAAATTTCCTATGCACATTGTACTTGCAAAGTTTAGGCCATAAATTTTCTTAAAGGCATTTACTTGCATAGCACAAGAAAAAGAAAGCAGTGCATTTGCAATATTGTTGTGACTTTGTGGTATTATCGCGACAATTATCATAATAATTATTTCAAACATAATTATAAATTGTCTCCAATGAAGATTTTTGTCTTTAAATTTGTGTTCAAAAATTACTGCAACGTAAATTCCAAGTATAAAAGAAAAAATCGGCACTATGTATGATATTATACCAGATAAATTTAAATCAATTATATTTTTAAATAGAAGCACTATGTTTCCAGTTTGTGCATTTGCAAATACTCCTCCTCTTAATATGTAGGAGTAGGCATCTTGAAATCCACCAGCTAGAGTCATAAAAAATACTACTAAAAAAGTTTCGTGTAGATTTTCATAGGTTTTTATTTTCAACTCAATCACCAATTTATAGTTTAATACAAATTTATATTTTTACAAGAAAAAGCAGGCTCTCACCTGCTCTATTTTTTAGAAATTATATCAAAAATATTTACAATTATTAGAAAAACTATTGAGACAATATTTATTGGTTCTGCTCGTTCTGCTAAAATTAAAATCAGTTGAATTAGAATAAAAAATAAAGAGAATATGTAATAATACTTTTTATTTTTTAGTTCTGCATTTTTAAGTTTATATGAGTAAATTAAGAAAAATATAATATAAATTATATTTTTTAGCAAGATTATTATTTGGAATTTATTTATTTTATCACATCCTATTTTAATTATAAATTATAATTGTAAAATATATGTAAAAAGGCAGGTTTCCCTGCCAATTTTATTTCGTTCCAATATCTTTTCTATAATACGCCTTATCAAATTTTATTTTTTCCACGTTTTTGTAAGCTTTCTCTCTTGCTTCTTTTAGTGTTGATGCAAGGGAAGTTACTGAAAGAACTCTTCCTCCATTTGTTAAAAGCTTTTCTTCTTTTTTTGTACCGTTGTGAAAAACTATTATGTCGCTATCTACATCTTCAAGACCTGTAATGACTTTGCCCTTTTCATAAGAATCTGGATATCCGCCTGAGCACATAATTACAGTAAGACATGCCTCATCCTTCCACTTAATATCTTCTTCTTTTAGAGTGCCATCAATTGTCTTATTTAATATTTCAAATAAATCACAGTCAAGTCTTGGCATTAATACTTCTGTCTCAGGATCTCCAAATCGCACGTTAAATTCTAATACTTTTGGCACGTCTTTTTCTATCATAAATCCAATAAATAATATTCCAGAATATTTTAAGTTTTCAGCATCAAGTCCATCTTCAATTTGTCTGTAAATTTTATTTAGATTTTCTTCTAGTTTCTCACTTGCAGCAACTGGTGAATATGTTCCAACTCCGCCAGTGTTTGGCCCCTTGTCTCCATCGAAAATTTGCTTGTGATCTTTTGCTCTTTCAAGTGGGAATAATTTATTGTTTGACACAAGACATAGTACTGAAGCTTCTTCTCCTGTTAAAAATTCTTCTATCACTACGGTGTCTCCTTCATCTCCAAAAATTCTGTCTTTGAAGATTTTTGAAAGTGCATCAACAGCTTCTTCTTTATTTTCGCAAATACTTACGCCCTTTCCAAGGCATAGTCCGTCAGCTTTTATTACAAATGGATAGTCATATTCTTTTAAACCACTAAGTGCATCGTCATAATTTGTAAAGCTCTTGTATTTTGCAGTTCTAATATTATATTTTTCCGAGAACTTTTTTGTGAATTCTTTTGATTTTTCAAATCTCGCACATTCTTTATTTGGTCCAAATATTTTAAGTCCATTATCTCTAAATGCATCAACTATTCCATCGCAAAGCGGATCTTCAGGACCTACAACTGTCAAGTCGATTTTATTTTCTTTTGCAAATTTTAAAAGTTCATCTATATTTGTAGGGTCGATGTCTAAATTTTCTGCAAAACTTTCAGTTCCACCATTTCCCCTAGCCATATAAATTTTACTTACTTGTTCACTTTCACTAATTTTCCACGCAAGGGCATGTTCTCTTCCACCATTTCCAATAATTAGTACTTTCATATGTCCTCCTAGTGTCTAAAATGTCTCATGTGAGTAAATACAAGGCAAATATTATTTTCATTTGCATATTCTATAACTTCAGGGTCTTTAACAGATCCACCTGGCTCAACCATTACATCTATGCCAGCCTTGTCTAGTAGTTCAATTGTATCTTTAAAGAAAAATCCATCAGATGCAAGCACAGCTCCCTTTGCTTTTTCTCCTGCTCTTTCAATTGCTTCTTCAACTGCCCAAGATCTTTTTGTTTCGCCTTGACCTATGGCAAGAGTGCCGCCATCTTTTGCAATTACCACAGAATTAGATGCAGATGTCTTTACGCAAGCAAAGGCAAATTTTAATTCTTCAAGTTCTTCATCAGTTGGTTTTCTTTTTGATACAAATTCTAGTTCATCATCGTTCCAAATTGTATTGTCATCTTCTTGAATTATAATTCCATTTAAAACTTGTTTAAATCTCTTGCCTCTGTGATTTAATTTTTCAAATTCAGGAATTTCTACAAGTCTAATGTTTTTCTTTTGTGCAAGTAAATCATAAGCTTCTTTAGAAAAACTTGGTGCAATAACTATTTCTAAGAAAATCTTTGAAAGTTTTTCTGCAGTTTCTATGTCCACCTCTCTATTAAGAGCAATTATTCCGCCAAAAATTGACTCGTCATCACATTCATATGCCTTTTGAAAAGCAACTGATATGCTTTCGCCTGTTCCGATACCGCAAGGATTAGTGTGTTTAACTGCAACTGCTGCTGGCTTTTCGAAGTTAATCACTGCGTTTATTGCTCCAAACATATCGTTTAAATTGTTATAAGAAATTTGCTTTCCGTGAAGCACATTGTATTTCACATGATTTTTAGAATATGAATCTTCATAGAAAGCTGCTTTTTGATGAGGATTTTCTCCATATCTAAGTTCTTCACTTAAAGTATAAGATTTATTTAAATATCTTGGAAAATCTTCTGGCTCTCTTTCTAAGAAATAGTTGGCAATTAAGCTGTCGTAATGAGCAGTATAGCTAAATGCCTTCTTTGCCAAGTATTCTTTAAAATTTTCATCTCCACTTTCTAAATTTTTTAGAACTTTTTCGTAATCGCTTGGATCAGTTACGATATATACGTCTCTGTAATTTTTCGCAGCGGCTCTAATCATAGAAGGACCACCAATATCTATATTTTCAATCATTGTTTCGTGATCATTGTCTTCTAGTAATTTTTCTTCAAAAGGATAGAGATTGTTGACAACTATGTCTATTGGTGTGATTTTTTCTTCTTCAAGAGTCTTCATGTGTTTTTCATCATCTCTTCTTGCTAAAATCCCACCGTGAATTTTTGGATTTAAAGTCTTAACTCTTCCATCTAAAATCTCAGGAAATTCTGTCACATCTTCAACAGAAATTACATTTATTCCTGCCTCTTTAAGAATTTTAAAAGTTCCTCCAGTTGATATTATCTCGCAACCTCTCTTGTCTAGTTCCTTTGCAAATTCTACAATGCCACTTTTGTCATAAACTGAAATTAATGCTCTCATATCATTCTCCAAT
This sequence comes from Peptoniphilus ovalis, assembly GCF_018919265.1. Lineage (GTDB taxonomy): Bacteria > Bacillota > Clostridia > Tissierellales > Peptoniphilaceae > Peptoniphilus_A > Peptoniphilus_A ovalis. The sequence continues at coordinate 165,526 of NZ_JAHLQO010000002.1, read as the reverse complement.
CTTAACCTTGCCATCTATCACTTTTAATTTATCTTCGCAAAAATATTTTACAGATTCCACTAATATTTCGTGCTCAAATTTTAAAACCTCTTGTTGCAGTTCTTCTGCATCTTCAGTTTTAACTTCAATACATTTTTGCATAATAATAGGACCTTCATCTGCATTTTCATTAACAAAATGAGTTGTGGCTCCAGTGTATTTAACGCCCTTTTCAATAACGGCTTCGTGAACTTTTAAGCCATAAAATCCCTTGCCACAAAATGAAGGTATAAGTGATGGATGAATATTAATAATTTTATTTTCGAATTTCCTAATAATTTCTTCTGGAAGGATTTTTAAATATCCCGCTAATACTATTAAATCAATATCTTTTTCCATAAGTAGAGATAAGAGCTTATCATTATCTCTAATGAAAGCTCCCTCTATTTCTGCATTTTTGGCTCTTTCAAGTCCATATGCATCTTTATTGTTAGAAATAACTATTTTAATCTCTCCATTGATATAGTTATTTCTAGTGTTGTCAATTAAAGCTTGAAGATTAGTTCCTCCGCCAGAAATTAAAACTGCAATATTTTTAGAATTTGATTTCAATTTTATCTTCTCCAGATTTTACTTTTCCAAGCTCATATATTTTTAAATCGCTATCTTTGAAGAAATCTTTGACTTTTTCTGAGTCTTCTTCTGCTACTGCAAATACAAATCCAACTCCCATATTAAAAGTCCTATACATATCTTCTATATTTAAGTCTGCCCATTCTTTTAATAGTTTAAAAATGGCAGGTGTTTCAATTACCTTAGTGTCAATTTCTGCACAAAGTCCATCAGGTATCATTCTTGGAATGTTTTCGTTAAAACCACCACCAGTGATGTGGCTCATCGCCTTAATATCAACTTGTTTTAAAAGTTCTAAAATTTCTTTTACATAAATTTTAGTTGGCTTTAGAAGTTCTTCGCCAAGAGTAGTGTCAAGTCCATCGTATTTTTCATTTAAGTCTAGTTTTGCATGGTCAAATACGATTTTTCTAACAAGAGAATAACCATTAGAATGAATTCCATTAGAGGAAAGCCCAAAGATTACATCTCCTTCTTTAACTTTAGATCCATCAATTATCTTTTCTTTATCCACTACGCCGACACAGAATCCTGCAAGGTCATAGGAGTCTTCTTCATAAACTCCAGGCATTTCAGCAGTTTCTCCGCCAATAAGTGAAGCTCCTGACTGAATACAACCTTCAGCAACGCCTGATACAATCTTTTCCATTTTTTCTGGAACAAGTTTACCAGTTGCTATATAGTCAAGGAAAAATAGAGGCTTGGCTCCTTGACATAATATATCATTTGCACACATTGCTACGCAGTCAATACCAATAGTATCGTGCTTATCAAGCATATGAGCAAGTATTACCTTAGTGCCTACACCATCAGTTCCACTAACAAGTACTGGGTTTTTAATTTCAGATAAATCTAAATTAAATAAACCAGAAAATCCACCTAGTGATGATAGCACATCTTTAGAATGAGTTTTTTCTACTACAGATTTTATAAGTTCTACTTCTCTTTGCCCGGCATCTGTATCTACGCCTGCATCTTTATAATTAATCGACATTTCTACTCCTTAACCTTCATAGATATATTCAGTATTTTTAATCTCTTCTTCCATTTTCGCTCTAAAATCTTTTAGCTTTTTGCTTAAATTCTCATCTGAAATTGCCATAATTTCGCAAGCAAGAATTGCAGCGTTTTTGCCACCATTAATTGCAACAGTTGCAACTGGCACACCACTTGGCATCTCAACCGTAGAAAGAAGTGCTTCAAGTCCACCAAGTGTTGAGCTCTTGCAAGGAACTCCAATTACAGGTCTTGTAGTTAAAGCTGCAATAACTCCACCTAAATGAGCAGCCTTTCCTGCAATTGAAATAAATACTGCAGTATCTTTTTCAGCTTCTTTTACATATTCTTCGAGGTGAGCGTGTGCTCTGTGAGCTGAAATAACTTTAGCATCATAATCAATTCCAAATTCTTTTAATTGTTTTACTATAGCATCTGCAATTTCTCTATCAGAAATTGAACCCATTATAATTGAAACTCTCATTTTATCTCCTTAAATTCCTAAATATTTAGAAACATTAAGAGGTTCTACATATTCTCCATCTTTGTAAGCTCTCATGTTTCCACCACTAACTTCATCAATTAGTACGATTTCATCAGAACCTTCTAATTTACCAAATTCAAATTTAATATCGTATAAATCTAGTCCATGTTCTTTAAGAATATCTTTAACAATATTTGCAATTTTAGCATTTAATTTTACAATTTCATCGTATTCTTCTGCTGTTAATAAATTAAGTTCAACTAATCCTTCTTTTGTGATTAGTGGATCTTCTCTTTTGTCGTCTTTTAGTGTTATTTCAGTGTAGTCGTTTAAATCTTGTCCTTCTTCTACATAAAGACCATATCTTCTGTAGAATGATCCAACAGCTTTAAATCTTGTGATAACTTCAAGGCCCTTTCCAAAAGTTTTAGCTCTTTTAACTTCCATTAAATTATTATCAACATCAGCAGAAATATAGTGAGTGTTGATTCCAGCTTCGTTAATTTTTTCAAAGAAAAATTTTGTAACTTTTAGACATTCTTTTCCAGCGCCGTCGATGCTTCCTGCAACTTCGTTTCCACCAGTATCAAAAACACCGTCAGTTCCTGTCATACTGTCCTTGAACTCTAAGAAACATTTTCCATTTTCTTCTAAAACATTTTTTGTTTTACCACTGTAAATTGTATTCATTTTTCCTCCTAAATTTTAGACAACAAATAAAGCCCAGAGAGGCAGATTTCGCAAAACCTACCCCTCTGGGCTTTTCTCCCTTAGGTGTAATACTTTTTATAATAAAAAGTACCCATGCCGCTTGGTCCTTGGCTATGCCTGGATCCCTAGGCATACTTTCGCTCAAAATGAGCTCTTACACAAATATAATAACAATAGAGTCTTTAATTGTCAATAAAATATTTGAATTATGTAACGCAGGTTTTCCTGCGCTTCTCTTACGAGAATAGGAGATTTATTTATTAAAAACTTGTACTAGAATTTAGTAATTGTAACTGTTCTTTCTTCTCCATTCCATTCGATATTTTGTTTTTCTCCATCATTTATATCTCCATTAGTTAGGTCAAAAGCCTTGGAAATATTTGTAAGTGGAAGAAGAATTCTATCATTTACAATTTTTACTTTGGAGTAAAGTTTTACCTTTTCTCCATTTACATCCATTTCATCTGAGTCTATTTGAATTTTTATAATTTTATCATCTTGTTTAAATATTGCAGTTCTTGTTTCTTCGTCGTATTCAACTTCAATTCCTAAAACTTCTGCAATAACTCTCATTGGAAGAAGTGTTCTGTCATTTTCGATAATTGGAGCTACATCAATTTTTTGTGAATTTTTTTCTTCTCCATTTATTATTTCATAGCTGTCTTTACCAATGTAAAATTTATAAATTTTTTTATTTTCTTTCTTGTCTTCTTTTCTTTCAACTTTAGCATCTTCATTTTTTGAAGATTTCGAGAAGTTTGCTTCTGCATAAACTGGATAAGTCTTAGCTTTTGTATCATTATTTACTAGATAATCATCCCAATTAGAGTCGATATCTGGTTTAACAGGTGTAACTGGCTTTATAACTTCTGGAGTTTTTTCTTCGTAATTAAATTCAATCACTTGTACAGTTCCTGAAATTTCATTAGCTACAAGAACTAGTGGTTTTCCAGTTGGAGAATCTTTTGCTTCAATTGCATAAAGTCCTTCTGGCCCAATATTTCCTCTCTTATCAAGTCCAACTTTTTCTTCCTTATCAACAGATTTTACAAAAATTCTATTGTTAAAATAATCTGCATATTTAGGACTTGTCGGGTTAGTTACATCATATATCATAATTCCTGAAATTCTTTCAAGACCAATTATTGCGTAGATTTTGTCTCCCACTCTTATTGTCTCAACATTTTCTGGTTCAGGTCCCTTTTTATTTGATCTCTTATCTTTCACATCTTCTTTTCCCTTATTGTCATCATTATCTGTGTTAAAGAAATCTGGGAAAAGTTCAGCTGTTATTTTTTCGAAATCTGAGCCTGAATTATAAACTTTTTCTAAAGTATTTGCATTGTATATTGAGAAGGATCTTCCGCCAAGTAGATAAATTTTTCCATCTGCAAGTCCGTCAGTTTCACTATTCAATAAAAATTCTGTCTTTTTATCAGCTGTATCATCAAATTTCTTGGAATCTACATTTTCATATTCTTCTTGACCTAAATCTTTATAGCCCCATTCTCTTGCATCGCCTTCATTGGCAGTTAGTATGAATTCTCCATGAATTGTCCTAAGATATGCAATTCCATCTGGCATAGGTGTTCCAAGAAAATTTTCATTTACAATTTTTATCTCTTTATTTTTATCTCTTACTGCATCAATTTCATTTCCTGGAAGGCTATGGTCAATAAATCCAAGGCCTCTTACATAATTTATTTTTCCACTTTCAATATCAATTGAAGCAATTGCATTATTTTCTTGAAGTGATACAAAAGCAGTTTTATCATCATCTGAAATTGTAATATATTCTGGTTCTAAATCTTCTTCTGGATTTGCTCCTTTTTTAAGAAGAACTCCATCTTTAATGGCTTGTTCTCTATCAATTTTAAATTCAACTTCTTTTGTAGTTTCTTTTTCAACATCTACAATTGTCACAGTTCCCTTAGGGTCAACTGCACCTTTTCCATAACCATTTCTTGGTTCACCTTCATTGGCTGATAAAATATATTTGCCATTGTTTGTGAAAGTTACCATATCTGGTTGGACTCCACATTCAAAGGATTTTACAAAATTTCCATCTTTATCTAAAATTACAATAGCACCATTTTTATCATAATCTGCATGTTGAACAGCAACTGCTAGAAGTTCTTTTTCATCATTATAAGATACTGACGTCATATCCCCTGCATTAATACCTGTTCCTTCTAAAACTTTTCCAATCTCAACTGTTTTTATTTTTTCAGTTTCACCATTTGATTTTATTTCAACAATATCAATGCTTTGAGTTTTTCCACTTACTACATAAAATCTTCCGTCTTTTTTATTATAAGTTACAATTTCAGCAACTCCACCATCTTCATGAGCTTCTCCAACAAAATATGTAGATAATTCTCTAACAAGTCCAGTGTGACTATTGTTTACTTGATAAGTTTCTGCTGCAAAGGCTGGCATAACTAAAGATGAAAGCATTACGGAAAATAATCCTACTTTTACTAAATTCTTTTTCATTTACACTCCTCCATTTGCTCCTATCTTATTAGAAAGAAGTATATAAAGTATCTATTAAATGTAAATTTTCCGTAAATTAAAAACCCTCTTTACTGGTATTCCAGTAAAGAGGGCTTTCTTTTAAAAGATTATTTTATATCTTTTAACATTGATTCCATGAACCAAATTTGTTTTTGATATTCAGTAACATGATCTTCCATTAAATTAGAAAGTAAGAAATCTTCTCCTGCTTCTTCACGAATTGCAAGAGCTGAATCCTTCATGTGTTTTATTAAAGCAAGTGCTTCTTCAATAGCTTTTTTTGGTCCAATTTCTTCTTTTCCAAGTTCTTTTACTTCAGTAAGTTCTAAATATTCTTTAACATTTGCAACTGGAAATTCTCCAATTTGCTTTTGATATTCAGCAACTTCATCATACTTTTCAAAGAAAGAATCATATAATCCTTCTAAATATTCATGAACAGCTTTAAAAGTAAATCCAACTACATTCCAATGAAGATTGTGTAATTTTACATTACCAACTAATAAATCTGCTACATATACATCAACTTTTTTACTCATAATTAATAACCTCCTATAGTATTTTTTATTTGATTTCTTTTTAATTTTAATAATATTTGTTATCATTAATAACTATTAATAAGATACCCTAGGAATTTTAAATTAAACATTTTTAATAAAAATTATCAATTATTTTCTTCTAAAAATCTTTTTGCAATGTATGCGTGCACTGCCGCTCCAACATAAAAATGGTCTTCTTTAAACTGCACATTTGGATGATGCAAATAATTTTCTACTCCTTCATCAATACTTCCTACTCCAAGTGTAAATAAAACTGATGGAACTTTTAATGCCAGTGATGAGAAATCTTCTGATCCAGTGAAACCTTTGGACTCTATTGCATTTTCATCTCCAAGAATTTCCTTCACATATTTTGTAAATTTCATTGAAAGTTCTTTTTCATTTATAAGAGGTGGCATCCCATAGACATGTTCAACTACTGCCTTTGCTCCAAATAAATTTGCATTATGAAGTGAAATTTCTTCTACTCTTTCAAAAAGTCTTTTTCGAGACTCGTGGCTTTCGCTTCTCAAAGAAACTTCCATCTCGCAATAATCCGCAACAGTATTAACAGCAGTACCTCCTGAAATTTTTCCAACAAGTGCTATATTTTCTTCTTTTGCAAAAAAATTTGTGCTGACCATTGAATTAATATCAATTGCGATTCTTGAAGCAACTTGTATTGCATCTACTCCAAGATATGGAGTTGAGCCATGTGCTGGCTTTCCAAAGACCTTTACTTTTATTGCATCTCCTGAAAGCATAAGAGGTCCTGATTTATATTGAACAGTTCCGGACTTCGTATCATCTCTTCCACTCATAACGTGAATTGCAAAAGCAGCATCTACTTTTGGATTTTCTAAAATTCCATTTTCAATCATATCCTCTGCTCCTGCCATAATTTCTTCTGCGGGTTGGAACATAAATTTTACATAACCTTTTAATTCTTCTTCGTGTTCCTTTAAGTACTTAGCCGTTGCAAGAAGCATTGATGTGTGAATATCGTGACCACATGCATGGCAATTTCCATTTCTCGCAGCAAAATCCAAATCAGATTCTTCTTCCATTGGAAGTGCATCCATGTCTGCTCTTAATAAAATAGTCTTTCCTCCAGGATTTCCTAAAGTGAAAGTAATTCCAGCTTTGCCGCAATCATTTGGTTTAATTCCATAAGAAACTAATCTTTCTTTTACAAAAGCTTTAGTTTTATCAAGTTCAAATCCAAGCTCTGCAAATTCGTGAATTGTTCTTCTATTTTTTATTATTTCATCATTTAAAAATTTAAAATCATTTAAAATTTTTTTCATCTCATCACCTTTTCTATTTTAATTATAATAATATATAATTTTGAAAATAACTATAATGAAAAGTTTAGCACAAAAAAATGCCGCAATAGCGACATTTCTATTTATAATCTTTGTATCCAATTATTTTTATGCTTGGCATATCTTTTATTTTTACATCTTCCTTTTCTTTAATATAATCAAAAATTATTTCAGGCATTTCTTTATTTGTCTCTGAAATTACTTGGCTTGAATCAAGCACCGGAAAATCTCCTCCTCCACCTGCTCTATAAGAGTTAAGTGCAATTTGAAGGATGTCTGTATCTTCAACTTCTTTTCCTTTATAAATTAAGGATACAATTCTATTGCCTGGTTCATTTTTGTAATCATATGTGTAAGAAATCCCTGAGTAGATATCGTAATTAAAAATTAAATTTTTAGGAAATTTATATTTTGGATTTACAATAAGACTTTCGCCATCTAATACAAAATAAAGTGAATTGAATTCTAAAATTTCTTTTAATTCCTTGCCAGTGATTTCAACCTTCATAAGAGTATTATTAAAGGGATAGCTCGCCATAATTTCTCTCATAGTTACATTTCTATCAAGTCCTCTAATATTTTCGTTAAATATAGAAGTTGCTGCGATATCTGCTCCCAAAGCTTCCATTTGAATTTGATTTATTAAATCTATAAATGTATGGCCATTAATTTGGGCGTCCATAATATCTTCAATTCTTGCAGAAGGCTCAATTGTTCCTGCTTTTTTATCGAGCATTTCATTAACAGAAATCATATCATTTTTAAGAAATTCTTCCATTTCTTCATTAGGAGAATAATCTTTTAAGTCCACTAGTTTTGCTTCTAAGTTTTTAACTTCTCCCTTTTCAAAATCAAAAGAAATTTCACTGATATTTGAAGCGGCAAATCCCGGCTGAGCATAGGCTTTTTCATCAATCACTCCTGACGTCATCAAGTGCTGATGACCAGTTAGCAGCACATCAAAATCAAGTCCACTGTTTAAAAGTGCATATCCTTCATTTTCTCCAGTTTGCTTTTCAAGTTCTTCTCCAGTTTCTAAATCTTTTTCAAATCCGCCGTGATATGCGACTATGACAATATCACAGTTTTCTTCATTTCTTAGAATAGGCACGAATTTTTTTGCAGATTCCAGTGCACTATTAAATTTTAGACCTGCAATATTTTCTTCGCCTTCCCAATGAGGGATATATTGAGTTACAAGTCCAAGAATTCCAATTCTCACATCTTCAATCTCAATAATTTTATAAGGTGAATCAAAAATTTCTTTATCAGAATTATTTTCAACATTTGCACAAAGTATTGGTGCATCTGAAGAATTTTTTGCACTTTCTAAATATGAAAGTCCATAATTAAAATCGTGATTGCCGAGGACAAGTGCATCTGGTTTTAATAAATTTATAGCATTTATATTCCCACTTGCTCGATTTTCTTCCTTGTAAAAACTTGATAAAGGTGAGCCTTGAATGAGATCACCTGTATCAACATAAATTACATTTGAATTTTCTCTTCTTATTTTTTCTATATATGTTTTTGCCCTAGATAGTCCATGACTTTCCATTACGTCCTTTTCTACAAAAGATTTAGATGTGAAATATCCATGGACATCAGATGTGTGTAAAATAATAAATTTCATAATCAATTCCCGTATGCTAATTTTTTACGAAGTTTTGTAGATAAATATTCAACTATTAATACAACTACCATTAGTGATATTAAAATTGCCCCAACTTCATTCCAACGATATGCATTAATTGCCATCATAAGAGGTGCACCTACACCACCTGCTCCTACTAAACCAAGAGTTGTAGCATCACGCATATTCATATCAAAACGATAAATTATTGTGGAAATAAAACTTGCAGAAAGCTGTGGTATAATTCCATATCTAATTTTTCCGAAAGTTTCGATTCCCAATGATTCAAAGGCTTCTAATATATTTGTATCAATATTTGAAATTGTTTCTTGGAATAACTTTGTCATCATACCAACAGATGTAAAGGTCATAGTCATAACCCCTGCAAAAGGTCCAGGACCTGTTACACGAATAAACATAAGACCATATACAATTGCTGGAACTGTACGAATTACTAAAATTAAAAATTGAAACAAAATAGCAACTGGCCTTGGAACAATATTATCAGATGATAAAAATGCAAGTGGCAGTGAAACTATTGCTCCAATAAGTGTACCAATAAATGCGATACAAATTGTCTCAAAAATTAAATACCAAAGTCCTCCACGTGAAAAATCAAAAAGTAGATTTGTATCAGGTGTCAAAATTCCTTTAATTATTGAATAGACAACTTCTCCACCATTTCCAGTATAATTTGAAAAATCTATAACACTAGAAGACCATACTAAAGATCCTATAACAATTATTGTAATTAATGTCTGAATAAGCCTAAAGTTGGGCTCATTTTCAAAGACTTCATCAATTCTTTTTACCTTTTCCATATTATCTCCTAACTTAATTTCTTACGGATGGTTCTAGAAGTTACTTCTATAATCATAACAGTGATAATTAAAGCAAAAAGGATTGTACCTACTTTATTATAATCTCTCCATCCAATGTTTTCATTAATAATAAGTCCCAGTCCACCTGCTCCTACATAACCAAGAATTGATGCATATCTTACATTTCCTTCAAAGTTAAATAGAGAAGTAGATATATAAGTTGCTAAAATTTCTGGCATAACACCTTTGATAAATGCCATTTGCTTAGTGTAACCCATAGAAATCATAGCTTCATAAGCTCCCATCTCCACTGTTTCAATTTCTTCATACATAATCTTTCCAACATAGGAGAAGGAAAATAGAAATATAGCAAAAGTACCTGCAAGTGTTCCTAGACCAAAGATATAAGTTGCGATAAGTGCTGATACAAGTGTAGGAAGTGTTCTAACAATTGTAAATAATAATTTCACAATCCAGTTAATAATGTTGTTGTGAATCATATTTTGCGCTGCCAAAAATGAAATTGGAAGTGCAACAAATGCCCCTAAGAATGATCCAAATAGAGACATCTTAATTGTATCAATTAAAGGTCCAATTACACTTGGAAGGTATTCCCAATTTGGTTTTAAAAGTTCTCCAACAATTTTCCAAAGTTGATGCATATTTCTAAAAAGCATTGCAACAGAAAATTCTGTCACAGAAAGAGCAACTACAAGTGCAATTAATAAAATAAGACAAATTGCAGGAACTCTGGATTTTTTCTCAAGTACTTCCTTTCCATTTGAAAGTACAATTCTTTTTGGTTTAAAAATTTTATCATAGAAATTCATAACAAACTCCTATTCTACTACAATACTCTTTGGGTCTTGCCCGTAAATATTTGTTATTACCTCATCATTTACTTCAGATGGATGACCTGAAAATACAATTTCTCCCTTTCTCACTCCAAGAACTCTAGTGGCATATTTTAAAGCCATGTCAACATCGTGGATATTAATAAGAATTGTAATATTGTATTTTTGGTTAAGATTTGTGAAGTAATTCATAACTTGTCTACTTGTTACTGGGTCAAGAGATGCAATAGGCTCATCAGCAAGGATAATTGTAGGCTTTTGTACAATAGTTCTTGCGAGTGCCACACGTTGTTTTTGTCCACCTGATAATGCGTCAGTTCTTTGATAAGCTTTGTCTAAGATGTCAACACTGTCTAATGCTTCAAGAGCTTTTTTCTTCATATCGTCACTGTAAAGTCCAAAAACTTTTTTAAATCCCGATAATTCTGGTATAAATGCTGATAAAACATTCTTTTGGACAGTAGTTCTCTCTACAAGGTTAAATCCTTGAAAGACCATTCCAATATCTCTACGAAAATCTCTTAGTTCTTGACCTTTAAGTGATGAAACATCTTTGCCATTTACAGTAAGCTTTCCACTTGTTATGTCGTGCATTTTATTTATAGTTCTAATAAGAGTTGACTTACCAGCTCCTGAACCACCAATTATTGCTACAAACTCTCCATCTTCAATAGTTAGATTGACATTCTTCAGGGCTTTAAATCCATTTTCATATTCTTTATCTACATTAATAAATTCAATCATTTCTAATCCTTTCAAAAATAATTAAGTAAAGGGAGCTTTTAAGCTCCCTTATAACTTTAATTTCCTTTTTTTACCATCTCTTGAACTTTACGCTCAGAATCATAATCTGTAGGGTTTGCTTTTTCATAACCATTGTGAGTGTAAACAGCGATTACTTCTTTACCTTCTGGAGTATTTCCAATGTTTATAAAGGCATTTTGAAGAGCAGCTATTAATTCTGGTGTCATCTTTGGAGATGATTCAGATACAGAGATTGTATCGTTCATCATTGGGTCAGTTACACCAATAACTTCAACGTCATCCCATATTGAATTTTTTCCACCAAATTCTGATTGCCATTGATCTTCGTAGTCAATTCTTGCATCAGCATAAGTTACAAGTACATCGATTTGTCCAGTAGCTAGACGAGCAAAAGATGATGGATATGAATCTGATTGCACTGCATTTGATAAATCAGAAATTGATTTGTCATAGTTTTCGTTCATCCAAAGTGATGGATAAAGATATCCAGCTGGTGAAGTAGGTCCCATTACAGCCCAGTTAGCTGAATCTAAATCTTCCCAAGTAAGTTTTTCGCCTGCATTTACTTTTGCAGCAAGCTCTTTACCTTTTTCAGATGGACCTGATAAGATTAGTCCTCTGTAGAAAGTAACTTGTTCGTCAACTTTTTGAATTGGGCTTCCTTCGTTCCAAACTTTTGGATCATCTGATTCAACTGAAAGTCCATCACGAGTTGCAGTAAGAATTGCTTCTACTCCATCGTCATAAGTTACATAAGTTCCACCTGGAATAAATCCAATGTCTACAGTTCCTGCTGAAAGTGCTTCACCTGTTGCTTCATAATTAGTTCCAACAGTGATGTCTACATTTTCAACTTCATAACCTTCTTTAGCTAATTCTTGAGTTAGCATATCTTTAAGTGGTTCAGTAATAGTTATAATTGCATCTGGTTCACGAGATGGAACAAATTGAACTGAAAGTTCTTCTAGTTTAACAACTTCTTGTCCATCAGCATTTGTTGTAACTTCTCCGGCGTCTTTATTTCCTCCGCCACCACAAGCTACAAGACTTAGTAAAGATAGTGAGCAAAGTCCTACCTTAAACATCTTTTTTAAATTCATAATATTCCTCCTAGGATAATGTTGTTTTACTCCCAAAGTATCCTATATTGATGTATATTGCGAATAAAGAGTATGTAAATGAATTGTAAATTTTTCAATAATTTTTTGTATAATTTTTTTAGTATTCTATTGTGATTATTAAATGTTTATTAGAATCTAAAAATACCCTCCTTACTGAGCTATTCAGTAAAAAAGGTATTCATACATCTTATTATTTATTTTTTGAAAATACTGAGAAGTTTTTGGAAGAAACCTTCTTCTCTTTCTTCAGCTTTGTTATCTTTTTTCTCTTCCATTTCTCTTGCTTTTTTCTCAGCTTCTTCTGTGAAATATTCCTGTGATGAAAGTCTTCCAACACTATCTTGTGTATCAATTTTTTCGTACTCGCCATTGTTATTCATAACCCTGGCGCCAACATTATCTTTAAGTTGGATTTCTAAATATTTTAATAATCTATCTTTAATATCTTTGTCTAGAATTGGAGTTGCAATCTCAACTCTTTTTTCAGTGTTTCTAGTCATTAAATCAGCTGAAGAAATATACATTGTGTGAGCATCTTTTCCAAATACATAAACTCTTGGATGCTCTAAAAATCTTCCTACTATAGAAATTATTCTAATATTGTCGCTGTATCCTTCAATTCCAGGAATTAAACAGGAAATTCCTCTAATTATTAAATCAATTTTAACTCCCTTTTGAGAAGCTTCAACAAATTTATCTATAAAGTCCTTGTCAGTTAGCGAATTAAATTTACATAGAATATATCCATCTTCTCCTTTTTTTATTTCATTTTCCACATGGTGCATTAAACCAGTTTTAAGTGAAGTTGGAGATTGGAGTAGGTGCATGTATTTTCCATCGAGATTTCCAAGTGACATATTCTTAAAAAAGTCTGTAGCATCAAGACCTATTTGATCATCTGCAGTCATAAGTGAAAAATCAGTGTATTGTTTTGCAGTTGACTCATTGTAGTTGCCTGTTCCAATTTGTGTGATGTAGTTTAAATGTCCTGTCTTTGGGTTTCTAAATGTTATAAGACAAATTTTTGAGTGAGTCTTGTATTTATTAAATCCATAAATAATATTGCAACCTTCTTCATAAAGTAGGTTTGCGTAGTGGATATTTGACTCTTCATCAAATCTTGCTTTTAGCTCAACAAATACAGTTACTTCCTTACCATTTTGTGCAGCTTCTTGTAAATATCTTACAACTTTTGAATCTTTTGCAAGTCTATAAATTGTTATTTTAATTGACTTACATTCTGGGTCATTTGCTGCTTCTCTTAATAGAGAGATAAAAGTTTCCATACTTTCATATGGGTATGAAAGGAGTCTGTCTTTTCTTCTTATGTCTTCGATAACGCTCTTTGAATATTTTTCTGGGTCGTATTGAATTAATTCGTCGTGAAGTAAAATACTCTTAGTTGCATTTGGCATATCTCCAATTAAACTAAATACATACTTCATATTAAGTGGCGAATTAATTTCAAAGTAGGCCTTTTCATCAAGCTCTAGTTTATTAAGTAAAAATTTAAGTGATTGCTTGGAAAGTTTATCTTGAGATTCAAGTCTTACTACATTAAGTCTCTTTCTCTTCTTGAGGATAGTCTTCATATATGCTTGATAATCGTCGAATTCTTCCCATGTATCTCTATCATCGACAAAATCAGTATTTCTCGTGATTTTAATTATGTTTTTTGAGACAACTTTATACTCTTTAAAGATTTGATTGATTTGATTTAAAATTATCTCTTCCATCAATATAAATTCAATATTCTCGCCAGGAAGCATTATATAATCAGGATAAGTATTTCTAACAGGAACTATCCCAAATACTTTTTCTTTATCCTTTTCAAGTTCTACAAAGGCATATAATTTATTATTTTCTAAAAAAGGAAAAGGATGATTTAAATCCACGATTTGTGGCGAAACTAATTGATCAATGCTCTTCATATAAAAGTCTTCAACAAATTTCTTTTGCTCATTGTCTAGCTCTTCATAAGAAAGACATCTAATGCTGTATTCATTAAGATGATCCATTACATCTTTATAGATAGCATCTTTTTTTCTATACATTGCAGGAAGCTCAGCAAGAATTGCATCAATTTGCTCACTTGCAGTCATTCCAGTCTTATTATCAACTACTTCTTTTTTAAGCTGAGATAAATCGTGAAGCGATCCAACTCTGACCATAAAAAACTCATCTAAATTTGAAACAAATATACTTACAAATTTTAATCTTTCAAGAGGAGGGACATGCTCCTCCATTGCCTCAACTAAAACTCTCTCATTAAATTTTAGCCATGAAATTTCCCTATTTTGAAAATATTCCTTTGTCATTTATTTCCCTTCCAATACTCTATAAATTAAATAACCCTCTCTAAGGCCCTTATTAGATACTCTAATCTCGTCAATATCAAAATATTTCATAACATTTCTTAGAATTATCATTCCAGGTATAATTGTGTGTATTCTTGCAGGATTTGCTCTAATTATTGTCCTAATAGCTTCAGTGTCTTTATCCTTAATTAATTCCAATAATCTATCAATGTGTTCTAATGTAAAGTGCTTTGAATCAGTATTCCATAAGTCAGAAATAACTTGTCCAGTAGTTCTTATAGTTCCACCAATTCCAATGATTTGGCCAAACTTTTTGGAAAAGCTATTACCCTTAAGTTCTCTGTAAACTGATTTTTTTATCATTCTAATTTCTTTTTTCTTTGGAGTTACAAAGCTTACATTCTCTCTAAATAGAAGAAGTGAACCTGTCTCTAAATTTACAAATTCTTGAGGTCCATCTTCATCAAACAAAACAATTTCTGTACTGGCACCACCAATGTCTATAGTTATTCCCTCTTCGGCACAGATTTCTTGTCTTATACCAATATTACCCATGTAAGCTTCATCAACTTGTTCTAAAACATCAATGTCAATATCAAGCTCATTATGAATTTCTTCTACAACTTCTTCAGTGTTGTCTAAATTTCTAAGTGATGCAGTCGCAAAGGGTGAAAAAGTGTCGCATTTTAGCTCATCAACAATATTTTTAATACTTTGAAGAGTTTTCTTTAATTTTTTAATACCTTTTCCAGACAATTCTCCATCATGTACATAAGTTATTAGTCCTGCTGTGTATTTTTTGTTCAATACTTTTTTTGAATTTTTAATATCATTATTTTCCACATCAAAAACTATAAGTCTTATAGTATTTGAACCGATATCTACTATTGCATGTCTCATATAGCGCTCCTTACATAAAATTCTAACTGACTTTTGTAAATTTCTTGTAAATTTTATTTTTAGTATTTGTAATATTTTCTTTACAAATAATATAAAAAAATATATGGTCTATTTCTAAACCATATATTTCCTTTTTATTTTAAACTTTTAACTTCTTTAAATATTTTTTGTGAATCTTTAATAATTTTTTCACTACCTAGAGCTGCAAAATAATTTTCATTCATTGCCTTATCAAAAATATCTGCATAGGACTTTAATCCGTCAATACTTGTAGCAAGAGCCTCTTTCTTTGATTTTTCTAAATCTTCTTCTTTAAGTCCAGTGATATATCTTGAAAGATTTATATCTCCAACTTGTGCAGGTGAAAGAAGTGGATCAAAGGCATTAAGTGAACCTATTATAAAGTTTTTAAGCTCTTCATCAGAGATTTTTAGATTTCTAATATATTCACCAATTTCATCATAAACTTTTAAAGTATTTGTAAGGTTTGGATCTCTGTAAGAATATGTCGCCATTTCAAGATTTCTTCCAACAGAAACTCCAGCGCCATATGCTCCACCTTTGGCTCTGATTTCGTTGTGTAGATAGGATGAATTTAAGATATTTTGTAAAACTACAATATCTCCCTTGTAATCAAGACCTAGCTTACTTAAATCATAACCCTTGGAAACATATACTACATTTGAAGTTGTATAAATTCCTTCATTTTTATTATTTGGCTTGAAATCATAATTTACTCTTTCATATTTTTCTGATTTTAGTGAATTTATATATTTCTCATATTCAGGTTTTAGATTATTAATTTCATCAATATCTCCTGTTAGAGAAATTATTAAATCATCTCTGTGGAATAATTCATGGTAAATTTTTTCCATTTCAGATTTTATTCCATCAAATTTATTTTCAAAATCTTCTGTTAACTCTTTTAAGAAATTATAATAATCTATTCCGCCTAAATGTGATTGTAAATCAGAAGTTTTACTGTAGTAAGACTTTACAATTGAAGCAATTACTTGATGACCGCTCTGTAAAATTGTAGATTCATATCTTGATTTTAAGATAAATAATAATTCAGAAATTCTCTTTTTAGAATCAAATTTAGAATTTTCTGTAATTTCTCTAATTATTTCAAGACCTCTTGCTACATTGTCTGAAGTTGACTTCATCTTAATGTTAAGCCTTATAGAAAACTTGTCGTTGTCATTAGAATCTACATATATTGTAGGATAGAATCCAATTCCACCAGTTGCCTTATAGATTTCATTATTTAATTCTTCGTAGGAATAATTTTCTGTGTCAATTAATCCAAGGAGTGCCACAAGAGTTTGTACTTTTTCTAAATCAGATTTTTCAACATGAGAAATTTCAGTAGAAATAGTTGTATAAACTATTCCATTTGTGTCTCGTGGAGTTTTTATAAGCTTAATTCCCTCAATTTCATCTTCTTCCATATCGTAGTGAGTTACTTTTTCATCGATATCTTCTATTTCAAGTGAAGGAATTGTTGCTTTAGCTTCATCTGAATCCTCATTACTTTGGTATTCATCAAGCTCCTTAGTTTTTCTTATTATCTCTTCAATTTCTTCATCAGTCATATTTTCTTTTTTGTTTTGAAGTTCAACTCTTAACTCTTCATCTTGTTTTTCATTTTTGTCAAGCTCAGGTCTTGCAGATAAAACTACACTGTAATTGTTGTTTAAGATTTTTTCTTCAATATATTTTTCAACAAATCCGTCATCGATTTTTGATTTAATTTCTTCAATTACATCGTTGTAAAATAATGAATCTAGCGGAGAACTGTCATATAGCCAAGAATTTAAAGCTCTGATATAGTAGATAATAGCTTTTTGAGTTCCGCCACCTTCTCTAAATATAAATTCAAATTTATTTAAAGTTGCTTGCAAGAAATCTCTGTCAATTCCATTTTTTACAAGGTCTTCTAAAGTTTCTCTTAAAACTTTTACAAATTCATCCTTTTTATCTGCATCAGTATTTTTAAGAACAATGGATAAATCAAGTGGAAGTGATGATGATGTCTCTGCGTAGACATCTTCTGCAAGCCCAAGTTCAAAAATTTTCTTTTTAAGAGGTGCAGCCTGTGCATCTATTAAAAGTTCTGATAAGAAATCCCTCATAAAGACGTCCATCTTATTGTCTTGATAGCCTATTGTCCAGCCCTGTGCTAGATAATCTACATTTCCCTTCATCTCTTCTTTTGAAGCGGAAAATGTGATTTCTACATCTTTAGTTTCTTTTAATTCATCATTTAAAATAACTTTTGAGTCAATTTCTTGTCTTTCAAAATCTTTTAAGTAATTTTCGTGAATGTAATCAAGAGCCTCTTCCATATTTAAATCTCCGTAAAGATAAATATATGAATTAGAAGGGTGGTAGTATTTCTTATGATAATTTTTAAATTCCTCATAACTTAAACTTGGGATTAATTTTGGATCTCCACCAGAATCTACGCCGTAACTAGAGTTTTCATGAAGTGCAAAAGTTATTCCATCAGCTACAATATTTTCTGAAGATGAGTAAACTCCCTTCATTTCGTTATATACAACTCCATTGTACTTTAACTCATCATCTTTATTTTCAAGTTCATAGTGCCAACCTTCTTGAAGAAAGATTTTTTCCTCTTCGTGAATCATTGGATAAAAAACTGCATCTAAATAAACATCCATTAAGTTGTAGAAATCTTTTTTATTCCTACTTGAAACTGGATATATTGTCTTGTCTGGGAAAGTCATTGCATTTAAAAATGTTTGAAGTGATGACTTTATTAAATCCATAAAAGGCTCTTTAGTTCTATATTTTTTAGAACCAGAAAGCACGCAGTGTTCAACTATGTGACAAACTCCGTTACCCTTTTCAGGCGGAGTTCTAAATCCAATTCCAAAGGCTTTATTGTTGTCATGATTTTCTAAAGTTAAAACTTTTGCTCCAGTATTGATATGTTCATAAACTGAAACATTAGAAGTTACTTCGTCAATATATTTTGTCTCAATAAGTTTATAATTTTTCAAATAAACCTCCTGTATATAAATTAAATATTTTAAAATTAAAATAAGGCGCATTGGCCTTAGTTTTTTTACCAGAATAATCTAATAATTCTTTTATGTTTATATTATACCCATATTGAGAAATCATAACAAATTTATGTTTTATATATTATTTTTGTTACATAAATTTATTTAACCAAATGCTTATTAATTGAATTTAGGGGTAAATTTAAAGTGAGGTGAGAGTATGGCAAATCGAAAAGACTTGCAAAAAATGGCAATAGCTGCTGCCACTATTTCTACTGCCATTTTTGCTCTAACAAAATTTGGTGAAGATAACGAAATAAAAAAGCTTAGCGTAAATAGAGATGAAAACACAAAAGCTTATTTATTGGGAGATGGCTTTGGAAATTTAGCCCTTGCATATTCTTTAATTAATCACGCAAATTTAAATCCAGAAAATATAATAATTTATACAAAAGAAATGAATGAATTTTTAAATATAAAAGATGAGAAGTCTGATGTAATTTATGCTAACTTTGAAAATAGATTTTCAAAATTTAATTTTAAAAACACTCTTGAGATTTTAGAAAATATCTTTAATCACGAAGAGCTTGAGGGAATTATTAAAATGATGGATACAAAGGAAAATCCTCTAATTCTTGATATTATGGGATACACTTCCTATGACCGTGATAGCGTAGATGAATCAACTAAGAAAACTTTGTACAAACTTCTTCTTTCTCCTATGGACATAAATGGAAAGACAATTGAAAAGTATTTCTTATTTACTGACTTTTTAGATTCAAATCTCTTCTTTTATCTTTCATCTATTTATTCACTTAAACCACAGAGTCCTGTCAAGCTACTTCGTGAAGCTTTAATTAACTACATTGGTTCTAAAAATTACTTTACACTTGATGCAGATAGACTTCATCTTAAACTTAAAAATTACTTAACAAGAAGTGGAGTTAATTTTAAAGACGGCTATGAATTTATAGATTTTTCAAAAAATGAAAATTATATTGACAAATTAGTATTTGAAAAGGGTGAGCAAATTGAAGAAGTTCTAGTAAATTCTAAAGACATAATATCCATTGAATCTCCTAGCTTTATGGATAAATTATCTCTTGGAACACTAACTGAAATCTCTACAAATATTTTAAATGCAGAAGATTTTTACAATAAGAAGAAAGATGTTTTAGAAGATTTATACAAAAAAATTGAATCAGAAAATTTAGATAGATCAGTTTTATATGCATACTTTGACTTTAAAGACGATAGTTTCGTAGAAAAAGTTCGTGAAAAATATGAAGACAGAGACTTTTTCGTATTTAAAATTAAATCCGGAGTTTCTGTAAAATTTATAAAAAACAATGTGATTTTAAAAGTTGTAAATCCAGATAAGAATTCAATCTTCGTTGGAGATAGTTTTAGAGCATTAAATGGAGAAGATTTCTTCTTTGAACTTATAAAACTATTTAATCTTGAAAATGATTATGGAGATTTGAGATTCTCACTAAAGACTGTTGGTATTACAATTCTTGAAAATTATTTAAATCGAGATGGAGAAAATTATAAGACTAATTTATATAATTTAGAAAATTTATCTTTTATATCATCTAAAAATAATGAAAAAGAAGATTTGTATTCAGTTGAAAAATTAATAACTCAGGGAATTAATAATGCACACTCCTTTATGGGAATAGATCACATAGAAGTGTATGAAAAAGATCTGTCAAAGCTTGAGATTCTAAAATATTTAAATACTTTATAAACAGTGGAAACACTGTTTATTTTTTTGTATTGATATTAGTTATCATCTGTATTATAATTTAATTATTAGTTATGAAAGGATGATATTATGAAACTAACAGATGAAATGAAAAAATTTGTTGAAGAAGAATTAGCATACATAGCAACTGCTGGTAATGATGGGCTTCCAAATGTTGGTCCTAAGAGAACAATGAGAGTTTTAGATGACAATAGATTAATTTATTGCGAAAATACAGGTGGCCGTCACTATAAAAATATTCAAGAAAACGGAAATATTTCAGTTTGCTTTATTAAAAGAGATGATAATTTAGGCTTTAGGTTTGAAGGAAAGGCAACTTCATATACTGACGACGAGCACATGAATCTCGCAAACGAAGTTGTTGGAGTAAAACCTAAAAAGGCTTGTGTAATAATCAATATTGAAAAATACTACACAATGTCATCTGGTCCACTTGCTGGAAAATTAATAGAAGAATAATAAAAAAACTCAGCATAGGCTGAGTTGAGGTTGTAAATAAACCCACTATAAAGGTCAAGGAACTTTTATAGTGGGTTTTTAATTTGCAAACATTCTTTATCAAACACAAGGGTTGAGTTTTATTTTTTATAATTAAAATCTGGAATATTTCTCCATCTATTTTTTAAAAATGCTGCTGCCTTCTTTGGCTCTCTACTTCTTGTAAAAATTCCCTTTTTATTTCCCTGAACTCTCGCAGTCCCAAATTTAGTTTGAAAATCTGCAAAGTTCCAAACTTGCTCTCCAATAAAGTTTTCAACTTTATCAAATTCATTACTATATACTTTGTAATAATCTTCTTGGAATTCTTCGGAGAATGGTTCACCAAATAATGAATGAAAACCAGCAACAGTATCTGCTCCATATTCAGTGTACATTATTGGCTTGTCTGGATATTTTTCTTGCCACTTTATTAGTTCTTCGTAGACATCTTTTGCTGCTTTCTCTAGATTTCCAGTATCTACATACCAACCATAATATCTATTT
This sequence comes from Peptoniphilus ovalis, assembly GCF_018919265.1. GTDB lineage: Bacteria > Bacillota > Clostridia > Tissierellales > Peptoniphilaceae > Peptoniphilus_A > Peptoniphilus_A ovalis. The sequence goes on along the minus strand of NZ_JAHLQO010000002.1, from coordinate 144,149 downwards.
AAGCAAATCACATCTGTTAAATCAGTTGTTAAATCAGTTTCAGGCAGACTCATCATTATATTTATATAAGTGCAAGGTCTTTGTTGTAAATCTAAACTTTTTGCAAATTTAAATATTTCAGAAAAATATTCTTTTGCTCCTTTAGAAAAGTTTGCAGCTTCATTGGCTAAGGACCACATCACTACGCAGGCATGATTTTTATCTCTTTCTATTAATTCTCTTATGACATTTTTGTGATTTTCCATGGTATTTAATTTTTCCCAAGTTTTGTTTTCACTAAAGTTTTCCAAATTTTGTGGATTAAAATCAAATCCAGCTAAAAGTCCAACTGCTGGCACTTCATCAATTACAACAATTCCCTCTCTGTCACAAAGTCTCATCATTTCTTCAGAATATGGATAGTGAGAAGTCCTTATTGAATTTGCTCCCATGTCTTTAATTAAATTTATATCTAAAACATTTATTGCCTCGTTAATACCTCTGCCATTTATATAGCTATCTTCGTGTTTTCCAAATCCCTTAAAGTAAAATGGCTCATTATTAATTAAAAACTTTCCATCTCTTACTTCAACTTTTCTTATTCCAAATTCTTCAGTATAAGTATCGATAATCTCTTTATCTTTGTATAAATCAACTTTTAATTTGTACAAGTATGCATTAAGAGGCCACCAAAGTTTTGGATTATTTATTTCTAAGTTATTTTCCTTTGATTTTAAAATTTCATTTCCATCTTCATCAATTAAAGTAAATTCAATAAAATCATAATCCCCATTTATTTCTACTTTGCAATTTATTTTTGCAGTGGTTTTTTCAAAATCTATTTCTGGAACAATTACAATATCTTCGATAAAGGATTTTGGACATGTATAAATTTTAACGGGACGGTTTAATCCTGCATAATTAAAAAAGTCAAAATTTTCATCAACTTTGTGAACTACATTTCCTTCTTCATCTTCATATTTTGAATAGTTGCCCACAGGTAGTGTGGAATAATCTAATATATTATTCATCTTGACAGTAAGTAAGTTTTCGTCTTTAAAATTTTCTAATTCAACTTGAAAAGGAGTAAATCCGCCCTTGTGATGACAAATTTCCTTTCCATTTAAATAAACCCAAGCTTCATGAGTTGCTGATCCAAAATATAAAAATATTCTCTCATTCTCTAATGCCTTGGGTATTGTAAATTTTCTTTGATAATAAAAATAGCCAGCAAAATTTCTTATATCACTTGATAATAATTGATCGTTAAATGATGCTGGCACTGCTATTTGCATTTTGTCAGGTAATTCTTTCCCTGGATTTATTTTTTCATTTCCATTTTCAATTTGAAAAGACCATATTCCAGATAAATCTATTAGTGTTCTACTTTTACTTTGTTTTGGATATAACATAATTCCTCCTTATAAAAATCTACACTATATAATTACCCTTAAATTTAATATTAAATTTTATAATCCTAAATTAGGATTTGCAAAGTTTTTCTCATCTACATTTCCAGATTTATATAAATAATATGCAGCAGATGCAATCATAGCTGCATTATCTGTGCAAAGTTTTAATTCTGGATAATAAATTTTTATATTTTCATCTTCGCCCTTATTTTCAAAGGCTTCTCGAATTCTAGAGTTTGCAGAAACTCCACCGCATAGTACGATTTTATCTAGTTTCTTTTCCTTTGCAAGTCTAAATGTTTTTTCGATAAGCACATCAACCACTGCTTCTTGGAAAGATTTGCACACATCTTCTACAACTATTTCATCTCCACGAAGTTTTGTTGAATTTAAATAGTTTAAAACAGCAGTTTTAAGTCCACTAAATGAAAAATTATAATTATCTTCTTTTATCATAACTCTTGGAAATTCAATTGTTTCCTTACCTTCTCTTGCAAGCTTATCAATAATTGGTCCACCTGGATAACCAAGTCCTAGAGATCTTGCAACTTTGTCAAAAGCTTCTCCAACTGCATCATCAACTGTTCTTCCGTGAAGAGTAAAGTCAACATAATCATTTACTTCGATTAAATAAGTATGACCTCCTGAAATAATTAGTCCAATAAATGGCGGCTCTAAATCTTTAAAGGAAATATAATTTGCACAAACATGACCTATGATGTGATTTACACCAACAAAGGGTTTGTCCTTTGAAAGAGCAATTGTCTTTCCGGCAGAAAGCCCCACAAGTAAGGCTCCTATAAGTCCCGGCCCCTTAGTTGCAGAAACTACATCTATATCATCAAGGCTAACTCCTGCCTCATCAAGTCCTTCTTTAAGAACTGTGTTTATTGCTTCCACATGCTGTCTTGAAGCAATTTCTGGCACAACTCCTCCATATTTTTTATGAGTGTCAATTTGTGATGCAATTACATTTGAATGCACAATTCTTCCATCTTCAACAACTGCCACAGAAGTTTCATCGCAGGATGATTCTATAGCTAAAACTTTCATCTTCTCACTCCCTCCACATAATATAGGCGTCTTTATCTATTCCGTAATAATTTTTTCGCTCGCCTAAAATTTTAAATCCATATTTTCTATATAAATTAATTGCAATTTCATTTTTCTTGTCAACTTCTAAGGTGATTTTGAAATTTTCTCTGTCAGCAATCTTTGTAACTTCTTTTATTAAATCATTGCCGAAAGATTTGCCTCTAAATTTCTTTTTCACAGCAACATTTGCAATATGAATCTCGTCAAATATCTTCATATATCCAATATATGCTGCAAGCTCTCCATCTATTTCAATTACATATACATCAGATAATTCGTCTTCCACAATTTGAAGTCTTATAGTTTCTACTGACCAAGGTGTATCAAAAGTGTCCACTTCAATTTCATGAATGCCAAAGGCATCTTTTTCTTCTGCTAATCTAATTGTCTTTTTCATGTTCTTTTTCTGCTTGAGATAATTTGAGATAATTTGGAACTAAATTAAAGGCATCATCTTCGCCTCTTTTTTGAAATTCCATTAAACCTAATTTTGCAATATTTGCTCCCGACATATTTGGATTTAGAGAAAGTCTTGCACCTTCAATTTCCGAGATGAACTTTTCTCCATCAATTCCTGAAATTATTACATTGTCGTATTTCTTTAGCTCTTCTTTTAAATCCTCAAATGCCATCATTTTATCCTCAAATAAAACTTTTATTTCATCACGATTATCAACAATAGAAGCATAGACATTTCCACGTCTTGCATCTACAATTGTCGCAACAATTCCCCAGTCTTTCATTGCATTTGCAACAAGTGAAGACACACCAATTACTTTTTTCTCAAGTGAAAAAGCCATTACCTTTGCAATTGTAATGCCAATTCTAAGTCCTGTAAAAGATCCAGGTCCAATTCCAACTGCAATTAAATCAATATCTTCTAAATTAAAATTAAATTTAGAAAAAATTTCTTCTATCATTTCTGTCACTGATTCTGAATGAGAAATAAGTCCAGTTAAATTATATTCTGCAAGGACATTTCCATCTTCTATAAGTCCTATTGCTGTTGTCTTTGTAGATGTGTCAATTCCCAAAACTTTCATCTATTTTCTCCTTCAAGTTATTAAATCTATCTCCAATATAAATTATTTCTAGTTTTCTAAAACCTTCGCATGACTTAATATTTATCTCCATATACTCCTCTGGCAGAGCTTCTCTAATTTTTTCTGCCCACTCAACTACAGTTACTCCATCAGAATAAAAATATTCATCAAATCCTAGATAATCTACGTCAAGCTCATCATCAAGCCTATATGTGTCTATGTGATAAAGATTAATCTTGCCATAATATTCGTTAACAATTGTAAAAGTTGGACTTGTAACATAATCATTGATTCCAAGTCCCTCAGCAATGCTTTTAGTTAAAGTAGTCTTGCCTGCACCTAAATCTCCGTTGAGGCATAGTACATCTCCTGGGTTTAGATTTTCTCCCAAAAGTCTTCCAAATTTTTTTGTCTCTTCTAAATTATTTAGTCTTATCATATTTATCCTCGTAGACAACCTCTTTATAATCAAAGGGCTTTCTCTGAGATTTCTCCTCACCAATGTGACCAATTGCGATTATGCACTCAACATCATAATTTTCATCTAAATCGAAAAATTCTCTGAGAAAATCCTTGGCGCTCTTTCCGCTTTCATGAACTGCATCCACTACATTTACCCAAGTGCTTCCAAGACCAATATCAGTAACTGCAAGCATTAAAAAAGTCGCTGCAATGCATGCATCTTGATAATAAGTATTTGGTGCAATATTCTTGTCGCTTACCACTGCAATTGCAGCTCCAGCATCTTTTATAAAATTTGCGTTGCGAACTTTGTAATTAGAAAGTTCTTCTAGCCTATTTTTATCTTTAACAACAATATACCTAACTGCATTTCTATTTTTTGCCGTAGGTGCGTGTAGGGTAATCTCTAAAATTTTCTTTATATCATCATCTGAAACTTTTTCATCAGTAAATCTTCGTATACTTCTTCTTTTTTTAACAATATCTAAAAGCATTTTATCACCTTTTATAATTATAACATATTATAAATTCATTTTATTTGCATTTAAAAAGGGAAGACTTTGAATCTCCCCTAATTTTATTTTGAAATATATGAATCTTCACTAACTGTAAAAGTATTACTTGCACAAATTATGTCATAATAAGACCACATATTATCATCAATATCTTTGTATGAAATTAGATTTTTTACATTTTCTCTAATATATTTTTTATCCACAACTCTATCGAAAGCTCTATTGCTCACTGCTGCAACTTCTTCTCTTGTTATAAATTCATCTGGATTAAATTTTACTTTTCCTTCTTTATAAATATTTAACCATCCAGAATTTGATGCAGCTTCAATATCTTTTGTCGCCCAGTGACCTTCTTTTAATTTCATTTCATTCCCAACTTTGTCCGAGATATTTTTAAATCTTTTTAAAGTTACTATCCATTCAGCTCTTGTGATTTTATTTTGTGGTTTAAAGCTTCCGTCCTCATAGCCATTGAAAATTTTTGCCTCTGTCACTATTTTTATAGCTTCTGTGTACCATTCATCTCCTACATCACTATAAGAAATTTTAAAATCTTCTTTTAGTTTAAATCCGTCGTTAATCAATACATTTGCAAGAATTTGTGCAGCTTCTGCCCTCGTTAGCCTATCCTTAGGTCTGAACTCATCACTATAACCTTGCATAAAATTCTTTTCTATTTTGTAAGTTGGCTTTGATGATTTTTGGTTTATTTCTGTACTTACTTTGACCTCATTGTTCGTGTAGACTTTTGTAATTTTTTCAGAACTGTTTGAGTTATTTACTAAATAATCATCCCAATTATTTTGAATTTTATTTATTGTTTCTTTTTCTTCAATAAATTTATTATTTTCTTTAGTTTCTTCTTTTTTAATTGGAATATATTGAGCAACAAGAGTTATATTTTTTGTCACTTTATCTTTATTTGTATCAAAATTTTTTCCATCTAATACCCAGCCTGTAAACTTAAATCCTTCTCTATTTGGAATCTTAATTTCTCCAATTTTTTCATCATGATTTACAACAATTGGGTGGATTTTTTCGCCACCTTGAGTTTCAAAAATAACTTTGTAAGAATTTACTTTCCAAATAGCTTTGGCTATTGTATCTTTTGTAATTTCAAACTCTTCACCTGGAGCATATTCTTTTCCATCAATTTGCCAAGCTTTGAAGGCATGATTTTCTCTTGAAAGATTATTTATTTCAGAAATTTTTACCTTAGTTCCGATATTGTAGAAATTAGCTTCAGGAACAACGCCTGAAGTTTTATCATTTGCTTCATAAGTCATAGAAACTTTAATAGGCTTAAAAATAGCTTTGAAAATTTTATCACTTTTTATTTCTTCGCTAAGCTCTTCAGACCATCTGTCAAATTCATAATTTTTATTTGCAATTGGCCTTGGAATTTTAAATTCACCAGAATTTGCTTTTATCTTTTTGTTAGGATTTACAAAGTAAACTTTATTTCCACCTTCAAAACTTCCATTTTCATCTGAAATAAATTCTACTTTGACATATCCTGGTTTTGCTTCTGTTAAAATATCTGCAAGTGGAGTGAATTTGTATGTATAAACTGTATCCTCTTTATATTTCTTTTTAGTTATTTCTTTATCCCAATTTCCGCCTTCATATCCGATATTTGGTTTCTTAACAATTTCATTAGCAAGTTTTGCTAAATCTACTTCTTTTGTTGGGTTTACAAAATAAACTTTATTTCCTCCTTCAAAACTTCCATTTTCATCTGAAATAAATTCTACTTTGACATATCCTGGTTTTGCTTCTGTTAGTACATCTGCAAGTGGACTGAATTTGTATGTGTAAACTGTGTTCTCTTTGTATTTCTTTTTAGTTATTTCTTTATCCCAATCTCTAACTTCATATCCGATATTTGCTTTCTTAACAATTTCATTAGCAAATTTTGATAAATCTACTTCTTTTGTTGAGTTTACAAAGTAAACTTTATGCCCACCTTCAAAACTTCCATTTCCATCTGAAATAAATTCTACTTTAACATATCCTGGTTTTGCTTCTGTTAAAATATCTGCTAACTCATTATATTTGGCACTTATTACATCTCCGTCATTAAATTTTATCGGCTTACTGATTTCTCTGTCCCAACCTATAAACTCATATCCAGTGTTAGGACTTAATTGTGGTGCATAATCTTTTAGAATAATTTCATTTTTAGGATTGATGTAAAAAACTTTGTCTCCTTCTAATGTCCCATGATCTACTGCACTAAAAGTTACAGTTATATATCCATTAGGCTTTATGTTCATTTTTCCATTTGAATCTTTTAAAGGAATAATGTCTTCTAACTTTTCAAAAGTTCCTTTAATTATTGTTTCTTCATCGGTATAATTTGTTGCTTGGCTTGTATCTCTGCTCCAATTAACAGGTTTATATCCAATCTCATTTGAAGTATTTGGTTGTTTAATAGCTACTGATTTATTTGGATTTACATAATATTCAACTACTTCTCCCTCATTTATCTTTCCTCCATCACCTTCTACTTCAAACCTAACGCTAACATATCCTTCAGGCTTTTTTACTCCATCGGACTTTGGAATTAAATCTTTTAATTCTTCAGATTTAGCCTTAACAATAACATCGACATTTTTAATTTCAAAGTCATCATCTTTATCCCAAGAGATAAATTTATATCCCGTTTCTGCATCTACCCTTGGCTTAACAATATCTGCATTATCAAGTTTAATACCATTATTTTTCATCACAAAGTAGGCTTTATTTTCAAGTAATTTCAATCCTTTTTCAGCTTCAAATAAAATTTTAACATAGCCTTCAGGTGTTTTTATTTGTTCTTTAGGATCAAAACTAATTATATTTTTAGTTAATTCATAAGAAGCAATGATAGTTGTATTATTCTCAAATTTATAAGGTTTACTAGTATCGAAAGTTTCTTCTGCATTATTTATATTCCAACCGATAAATTTATAATTTTCATTAGCTCTTGGATTCGGTATTGTAATATTAACTTTTTCTTTAGGATTTACCCAATAAATTCTATTGGCATCTAATGTACCCTTTTCAGTCGGTTCAAAAGTTACCTGTACATAATTATCAGGAACTAAGGGTTTATTACTATCAGTTTGAGGAACAACATGATCTACATAAATGAGTTGAGCATTAATAGACTGTATTTTATGTGGTCTATTATAAATAGTTTTATACTGAGCAGAAACTTTCATATTTATTGTTTTTGGTTCATTCGATATGATGAATGGTCTGGCCTCATATTCATTTTCAAATCCATAAAATTCTGTTTCTTTTGGAAATATATAATCATATCCATTACTTCCATACTTATTTTTTACCATATTATGTACATATAATTGAGTTCCAACTGGTACAACATAAGGTTGTTTTAAAATAATAGGAATAAGTATTTGCTCACTAATAATACTATATTTAGCTTCAAAAATAGTATCTTTAGTAAATTTGCCAGATATAGTACCAATTTGTCCGTCTAAATTTTTATTATAAATTCCATATTTTATTTTAAAATCTTCCACAGAATTATGATTAATCCATTCTATAAATCTCCATTCAAGCTGCTGACCTTTTACCTTTATACCTTTACCAGATGGTTGTCTAACTTCAAAAGAAACCTCTTTCTCAGGATTTACCCAAAAAGTTTTATTCTTTTCTTCTCTTTTACCAAGTACTTTGTCAGTCATATCAAAATATACTTTTACATAATTCTTTGGAACATGAGTTGGTTTTTCAATACCATTTTGTTGAATAACATCATCTATCCATATAGCATAAAAAGTATTTGAATCAGTAACATTATTCAGATGATTATGATTTATAGGAACTAAATTGTTGTAGGCTTCACCTTTAATTCCCCATCCTATAAAAGTTTTGTTTTCATTTATTGGTTCTTCCACTAATTCAGTTAAACTATCCCCAGATTTTATTTGCTTCGTAAGAATTTGTTTGTCTTTTTTATTTAAAGAACTAAAATAACCTCCATTAGCATCAAAATAAATATTTAAAATATTGTTATCATTTATAACCTCATTTTCAACTATATTGTCTATATCTAAATTGTTCAGTAAATTTTTAGATTTGTTATAATTTATTCCTCCAGAATATAAATTTCCTTCAGTTTTATCAATATAATTTGATTCATATTCTCTTAAATCGTTGTGATTTAAACCTTTCTCAAGTTCATTATTATTTGCAATAGCTGTTGTTGGAACAAAAACTTGCGACAGCGTTATAAATGCCAAGCCAAAGGCAGTAAATCTTTTTCTCAAAATGTACCTCCTAATTAACTCAAATAATATGTTTTCAATAAAAATTTCCTAAAAATAGTTTATTTATTGCATTTTAATTTTAGTGAAAAATTACTACTCTCTTTATGAAAACGATTTTATACATTCTCTTTCATTATAGCAAAATTAATAGCTTCTTTAAGTAAAATAATCCCTCTAGATTTTTCTAAAGGGATTCTAATATATGTTTATTTTTAATTTATTCATTTGCTAATTTTTCTATTACTCCAAGAAGAATATTTGCACCTTGCACTAGGTCTTTATCCTCTGTTAACTCTTTTGGATTGTGGCTTATTCCATCAATTGATGGCACAAAAATCATCGCCACATCACAGATTCTTGCCATCATTTGTGCGTCGTGACCTGCTCCTGAAGTCATTCTCTTGATCTTTATATTTCTACTTTTTGCCTCATCTTCTATAAGCTTAACTATATGCTCATCAAATTTAACTGGGTCAAAGCGAACAAGTCTTTCTTTTTCAAACTCAACTTCTTCTCTCTCGCAGATTTCTTTTAAAAACGCATCAAACTTTTCTTCGAGTTCAATTAGTTTGTCATTGTCAGGATTTCTCAAATCTACTGTAAATTCACAAAGACTTGGTATTACATTTATTGCATTTGGAAGAAATTTTATCATTCCTATTGTTCCAACAGAATTTGGTATTTTTTCACACATATCGTGTACAAATTTTATTATTTCTGAAGCTACATATCCTGCATCATGTCTTAAATACATTGGAGTTGTTCCTGCGTGATTTGCCACTCCTTTAATTGTAATTTTTTGCCAAGATATTCCTTGTAAGTTTTCAACTGCTCCCACAGGAATACCTTCCTTGTGTAGTATTGAACCTTGCTCAACGTGAAGCTCAACATAAGAATGTGGTTTCAAAAATCCTGGCTCTTTATTTCCAGCATATCCAATTCTTTCGAGCTCTTCTCCAAGAATTGTTCCATCAGTTCCTACAGTTTTTAAAACTTCATCTACATCCATTCCACCAGCATAGACTAGAGATCCCATCATATCCGGTTGATATCTAACACCTTCTTCATTTGTGTAAAAACTTGCGACAATGGGTCTTTTTGTCTCGACATTATTTTCTTTTAAAGTTTCCACAACTTCAAGTCCTGACAAAATTCCATAGCAGCCGTCATAAATCCCTGCATTAATTACAGAATCAATATGAGAACCAATAAAAACAGGTTCTTCATTTTTATTTTCTTCAGTTTCCCAAATTCCAAATACATTTCCAATTCTGTCAATTTCTATTCTAAGTCCTGCTTCTTGCATCCATGATTTAACTAAATCGCGTCCCAATTTATCTTCATCAGTTGCTGCAACTCTCATAACTCTATTTTCAGCATCACGACCAGTGTCTCCAAGAGTTTTTATTCTATTTATAAGTCTTTCTTCATTAATATTAATCATTTTCCACCTCTAAATCTTTACTTGGATAATCTCCGTCCCAAACTATATCTCTATAACCTCTTTTATCAGTATCTCCCTCTGTCGAAAAACAAAGAACTACAGAATTTTCATCAAGCTCTAAAATATTCTTATAATCTTCTAGATTTTTATCAGTCATGAGTTTATAAACAACTCCACTTGTAACAGCACCTGATTCACCAGAAATAACTTTCCTATCGCCTCCCAATGGATTTCCAAGGATTCTCATTCCAGCAGCTGTATAAATATCATCAACAGAGATAAAATAATCTACATTATTTTCTAAAATTGGCCAACCAATAGTCACTGGCTCTCCGCAGTTAAGCCCTGCCATAATTGAGTCTAAATGGCCTTTGACTACATGAAGCTTTCCATCATTAGCCTTTGCAGTTCTGTAAAGACAGTTTGCTTTATTAGGCTCAACTACAATAATTTTCGGTTGATTTTCTTTTAAAACATTTCTAAAAAATGCAGTTATGCCTGATGCCAATGATCCAACTCCAGCTTGAATAAAAATATGAGTTGGAATCATTTCTTTTTCTTTCAAAGCTTCATGAGCTTCAAGCGCCATTGTCATGTAGCCCTTTAAAATATCTCTTGGAGTTTTTTCATAACCTTTCCAAGAAGTATCTTGAATTAGAGCTCCTCCATGTTCTTCTGCATATTTTGCAGCAAGTCTTACACAGTCATCGTAATTTCCTTGCATAATATTTGCATCAGAATTTTCTTTTCTAATGTTTTCTAGCCTTTCAATTGAAGATCCCTTTGGCATAAAAACTTTAGACTTTTGGTTGAGTTTATTGGCAGTCCATGCAACTGCCCTTCCGTGATTTCCATCAGTTGCAGTTGTAAAAGTTATATCTCCTAACTTTTCTTTTATTTCTGGCGATTTTATTTTTTCATAAGAAAGATTTTTCACATCCATGCCAAGTTTATCTGCTATATAATTTGCAATTGCATAGCTTGCACCTAAAACCTTAAAAGCATTGAGACCAAATCTGTAAGACTCGTCTTTTACAAAAAATCCTTTGAGACCAATTTCTTTGGAAAGATTTTTTAAATCAACAAGAGGTGTTACTTCATACATGTCAAAGGACTGGTGAAATTTTCTTGCAATTTCTGCAGTATCAAGACCTAAATCTGAAATATCTGCATTCTCATAATGTTTATTTATTTTCGTAAGATTAAATTTTTCCATTTTTTCTCCTTTTAAAATTTATAATTTTTACTTAAGTAGACTCTATCAAATTTAGAGAATTAATAATATAATTAATTTATAATAAAAATATAAATATATTGTGGTGATAAGAATTGAAAGAAAAACATATTTTAGTTGATGAAAATAATATGGAGCTTCCTATTCAATTAAAAAAGTCATTTCCCATAGGAATTTATCACTCTAGATTTTGCAAAGAAAAATATAATATGGTTGATTATCATTGGCATAAAGAATTTCAATTTGCACTAATTACAAGGGGAAGTTTTATTTATAAGGTTGGAAATATAAAATATGAACTTTTTAAAGACGATTTAATATTTATAAATACGAATCAAATACATAAAACTATTGCTCTTGAAGAAAATTCTAGCTATATCTTTATTTATTTTAACCCCGATATTTTATCCTCTGACAAAGATTCATATATTTATAAAAATTATGTAGAGCCACTTGTTAGAGACAATAAAATAGGATCATATAAGGTGGATAAATCAAATGATTTTGGATTGATAGACTTAATAAGAGAAACTTATGAAATTAGCAAAAGTAATAATGAGTACTTTGAATTAGATTTGGTTTCTAATCTTTTTAAGATATGGAAATCTCACTTTAAAATTTTAAAAAACATAAATTCCGGTTTTTTAATATTAGATCCTTTGATTAATTCAAGACTTAGGTCAATCTTAAACTTTATATCAATTAATTATGATGAAAATATAAGCCTTGATGACATAGCCGAATATGTGAATTTAAGCAAAAGTGAATGTTCAAGATTTTTTAAAAAATATTTTCAGGAGAATTTATTTGATTATCTTCTGAATTATAGAATAAATAAAAGTGTTGATCTAATATTAAACTCTAATAAGTCTATTACAGATATTGCATTTAGCGTTGGATTTAATTCACAAAGTTATTTTATAAGTAAGTTTAAAAATATAAAGGGAATAACACCTCTAAAAATGAGAAAAGAATTTAATCTTTCAAGAGAAAAATATTTTAAAGATTATAAAGACGAATAAAAAATCCTAGCAAGAAAACTTACTAGGATTAAAGTTTATTATCTAAAATACTGAAACATAGGCGTCTTTCTTATCTAATATAAGCATGTGCCCTGGTGCATGAGTTATCATTATTTCAGGTTTTGATGCCATGGCTACAGCTTGAGGTGTTACTCCACAAGCCCAAAATACTGGTACTTCGCCTTCTCTTATTTCACTTCTTTCTCCAAAGTCTGGCTCATCTACATTTTTAATTCCTATAATTGATGGATCTCCAATGTGAATAGGTGCTCCGTGAGTGTCAGGAAATCTTGCTGTTACTGTTGTTGCTTTGACTACATCTTTATAAGGAATTGGTCTCATTGAGACAACAGTTTTTCCATGAAACATTCCTGCAGGTTCTGTTTCTATATTTGTAATATACATTGGCACATTATGTTTGTCTTCAATATGTCTTACTGGCACATCTGCTTCTAGCATCGCCTTTTCAAAGGAAAAAGAGCATCCTATTACAAATGTCACGAAATCATCTTGCCATATATCTTTAAGGTCTTTGACTTCTTCTACATATTCTCCATTTTTATATACTCTATATCTTGGAACATCAGTCCTAATGTCTGCTCCATCGGCCATAATTTTAGTAAGTGGAGAACCTTCATCTAAAACTTCAAGTATTGGACATGGCTTTGGATTTCTTTGGGCAAATAATAAAAAGTCATACGCATATTTTTTTGGAAGTATTGCAAGATTTGCCTGAAGATAACCTTCACTCATTCCTGATGTAGGAGCATCAACTTTTCCCTTTCTTATTAATTCTCTAACATCTTTTGGATGCATTTTTGCAAGTTCGTTTAAATTCATATAATAGACTCCTCTTTTATTTTTTCAAAATTAGTTTTATATTCTCTCGTAGCTTGTTCTGCTTCTTCAATGCTAACTTCATCAAATAAAACTTTATCTAAGAAAGACATTTGAGCAAGCTTTGGTAAATCTGGTGTTATAACTGTTCCAATTTTTGTGTATCCACCAGTTGTTTGTCTGTCAGCTACAAGAATAATCGGTTGTCCATTTGCAGGCACTTGAATTGAGCCAAAGTTTGTTCCATCAGATATTATATCTGCTGTTTCTTTACGTTCAATTGCTGTTCCTTTTAATCTAATTCCCATTCTGTCGAAGTCTTTTGTAACTTGGTATCCACCTGAACGGAATAAGTCGTTAATTCCCTTTTCAGTGAAATAATCATCTTGAGGTCCAAGTACAACTCTTAAAATATTAAATCTAGAAATATGAGGAATATATTTTTCAGGTATTCTTCTCATAGTCTTGTTTTTATTTTTAATGATTTTAATTTCGTCCTTTGCCTTTAAAGCTCTTCCATCTATTCCACCCATTTTAGTCTTTATATGAGTTGATTTAGATCCATTTACAACTGGAACATCAATTTTTCCACCAAAAGCAATATATCCTCTTATCCCTTCTTTTAATTTTCCAAATTGAAGTGTTTGTCCAGCTTTAACTTTTATAGTTTCAAACATTGGAGCATCAACGCCATCAATTTTAGCACTCATGTCTGCTCCTGTTATTGCTATAATTAAATCTTCGTTAAATTTAATCATTGGACCGAAGTAAGTCGTTTCAAAAACAGCCTCATCTAAATCATTTCCTACTAATATATTTGCAAGTCTGTAGTTGTAATCATCCATGACACCTGATACAGGTATTCCAAGTTCTTGGTATCCATATCTTCCACTGTCTTGAATAGTTGTTAAAATTCCTGGATTTATAACTGAAATACTACTCATGAAGATCACCCCTCTTTACTTTCTTAATTGAAACTTTGTAAGTTCCATTTTCTACTTCATTTTTAATCTTGTCGTATTGTTTTTGATCTATTGAGACATATCTGATGTAGTCTCCTGCTTGAATAAATACAGGTGGCTCTTTAGTATCATCATAAAGTTTAAGTGGCGTTCTTCCAATTAATTGCCATCCGCCAGGCGATTCTAATGGATACATTCCTGTTTGATTTGCAGCAATTCCAACAGAACCAGCTTCAATTTTAAGTCTTGGACTTTTTAGTCTTGGAGTTGCAATTCTTTCATCTAATCCACCAAGATAAGTAAATCCTGGCATAAAGCCCATCATATAAACTAGATAATCTGTGCCTGTATGAATCTTTACAACTTCTTTTTCGCTCATTCCCGCATGTTCAGCTACATTTTTAATATCTAGTCCATACTCGCCACCATAAATTGTCGGAATTTCAATTAATCTAACATCATCTGATTGATTAGATGAATTTAATTTTGAAAGTTCAGTTAAAATGTCAACAATTTCAGAATGACTTATCTTCATTGGGTTATAGTTTATCAAAATAGATCTATAAGTTGGTAGAATATCTAATATTCCATCTACTTTTTTCTTTTTTAAATTTTCTACAACAGTGGCGATTTTTGCATTTATGTCCTTTGCAATTTCATTTCCAAATTCCATAACAAGTGCAGAATCTCCAGCGTTTAGAAATTTTACCTTATTATACATTTTATACTCCTAACTTATCCAAATAGTTTTCCCATATTTGCTATTACTGTTTGAACACTCATGAAAGCTGTGATTGCAACAACTATCCATCCAAGAACTAAAAGTGCTGTTGGGTGATTGTAATCTCCAACAATCTTTCTATTTTTAGATGCTAGTAAAATCACTGCAAGAGTTATAGGAAGAATTAATCCATTTAATGTACCAACAACTACAAGAAGAGTTTGTGGTTGTCCTATAAAGATAAAGCAAATTGTAGAAAGAACTATAAATGCTATAGTTACAATATTTGCATTATCATCAATTGGTTTAAATAATGTTCTTAAAAAAGAAACTGAAGTATAAGCTGCACCTACTACTGATGTGAAAGCTGCTGCTGCGAATACAAAACCAAAAATCTTATATCCTATTACTCCAGAAGCTGCTAAGAAAGATGAAGCTGCAATATTTTCTGGATCTATATTTGCATTAGTCATTTTAGTAACACCAAGAATTGCTAAGAATAAAAGAACTCTAACTATAAAAGCTACTCCAACACCAAGAGAAGCTGATCTAGTTACATCTGGAAGTGCTTCTTTACCAACAATTCCTGCATCTATAAGTCTGTGTCCACCTGAGAATATGATGTATCCACCAACAGTTCCACCTATTAATGTTAAAGTTGGTTGTACAAGATTCATAAATCCTCCTGCTGGCGCTACTGATGACTTAAGTGCTTCTCCTACTGGAGGTTGAGTTTTTATTGCAACAAATGCAATTAATACTATCATAGATGCACCTAGTACTTGAGTCACTCTATCCATTGCAGAACTTGCGGATTTAGATGAAAAAAGAATAATTCCTATAACTCCACCAATAGCTGCACCAATTTTTACGTCGATTCCGAAAATTACATTTAAACCAACGCCAGCTCCGCCGACATTACCAATATTAAATGCAAGTCCTCCTATTGCAACTAAAAAAGCGATAAAATATCCAAGACCTGGTAATACATTGTTAGCAATGTCTTGACCTCTCATCTTTGAAACCGCTATTACTCTCCAAACATTAAGTTGTGCTATGTAAGAAAAGATTATAGATATTAATATAACCGCTGCGAAGTCTGCACCTATATCTGTTGTAAACTTTGCAGTTTGCGTCATAAATCCCGGACCAATGGCAGAAGTTGCCATCAAAAATGCAGCACCAATAAGTACTGACAGATTATTTTTTTTATTATTTTCCATACCTTACTCCTTATTATAGAAATTCAATTAGCGGTTTAATTTCAATTCCTTCCGCTTTTAAGCCTTCTCTAATATTTTTAACAAATTCAAGAGCTTCAGGATTGTCACCATGAACACATATAGAATCTGCAACTATATCAATTTCTTTACCATCAGCAGTAGTTACTTTATTTTCTTTAATCATCTTAACAACTCTAGGAATTGCTTCTTTAGGATCTTTTACAAAAGCTCCTGGAAGTGAACGATTAACTAAAGTTCCATCTTCGTTATATCCTCTATCTGCGAAAACTTCTTGCGCAACTCTTAGCCCTCTTCTTTTTGCTTCTTTTGCAATATATGATCCACTAAGAACCATTAAGATTAAATCTTTATCATATTCTTCAACTGCATCTAGTACTGCATTTGCAAGCTTTTCATCATTACAAGCAGTATTATAAAAAGCTCCGTGAAGTTTCATGTGTTGTAATTTCTTGCCATGAGCTTTAGCAAAAGCTGCAAGTGCTCCAACTTGATAAAGCATATAAGCTCTAGCTTCTTCAGGTTTAACATCCATTTTTCTTCTACCAAATCCCATTAAATCTGGATAACCTGGGTGAGCCCCAATCTCAACACCATTTTCAGCTGCCATTCTTGCTGTTTCATCCATGATTAGTGGGTCGCCTGCGTGGTAACCACATGCACAGTTAATACTTGTTACATATTTAATTATTTCTGAATCCATACCCATTTTATATGCGCCAAAAGATTCTCCTATGTCACTGTTTAAGTCAACAAAATAATTCATAATAACCTCCTATTTACATTTTTTATTTATACTTTACTGTATTAAATGTAATTATATTATAATAAAATAGTTGTGATTATGCAATTATTTTCAAACTTTATGTTTACTATTGGAAAGCTTAAAAATATTCTCATTAAAGTATTGAAATTTCAAACACTTACTCGGATTGTTTCTCACAATCAAATAATCGAATATATGAAAACATTTTTATACTTTCTTTATTAATGCATTTAAACATAAAAAAAGATGGGCAAAACCCACCTTTTTTATCCTATATTTTTAAATTTTCTTCAATAGAATTTAATTTCTCAATTATATATCTTTTATACTTAATAAACTTGTCATTTTCGAAATAATCTTCTCCAAAACCTTCATCAATTTCAATTTCATCAATAATCATTCCAGGGTCTTTTCCTAAAACATAAATTCTGTCAGATAGTTTAATTGCCTCTTCAATGTCATGGGTTATAAAAATGGTAGAAATTTCCATTTCATGTATTATTTTCTTATACCATTTGTGAATTTGAGATTTTGTTATAGCATCAAGTGCGGAAAAAGGTTCGTCTAATAATGCCACTTCATTAGAAAATACATAGGTTCTTAAAAGTGCCACTCTTTGAGCCATTCCACCTGATAATTCATGTGGAAATTTATTTTCGGTACCTTCAAGACCAAATTCCTTAAAAAGTCCTTTAACTTTTTCTCTTGCTTCTTTTTTATTTTCTCCCCTCAATACTAAGGGAAGTGCTACATTATCGATAACAGTCATATAGTGAAGCAAAAGATTTTTCTGAAGCATATAGGAAACACGACCTACCTCGCCAGTAATTTTTTCTCCCTTTAGAAAAACATCTCCACTATCAGGCTTTAAAAGACCTGCTATTATATTAAATAGAGTAGTCTTTCCGCTTCCAGATACACCGATTAAAGAAATTAATTCTCCCTTATTAAGTTTTATATTTATATCCTTTAAGACTTTCCTTCCATCAAAGGATTTGTTAATATTTTCTGTTCTTAGTATTTCTATCATTTTAATTTTGCAGGATCACAAAAATCATTAGTAAATCCAAAATCCTTAGGAATCTCTTTGTCAATTAAATTATTATCCCATAACCATGCATAGAAATTATTCCATCTATTTGCATCAATTTGTCCAAAATAATCTGATTCAGCTTGATACTTATCAGCAATATATTCCATTCCTTTTTTAACAAAATCTAAATCAAGTTCTGGATTTGCCTTAACTAATATTTCTGCTGCTTCATCAGGGTTTTTAATTGCATCTTCATATCCCTTTATAAAAGCTCTCATAAATCTTTTTGCAACATCTTCCCTATTCTTTAAGAAGTCGTTATTTGCAATTAAAATTGGAGTGTAATAGTCAAATGTTTCGTTAATGTCTTTAAAAGCAAAATAATTAATTGGGACATTTGCCATTTCTGCTGCAATTCCATCTACTGGGTAGAAAATCCATACAGTATCAATGTCTTTACCTTGAATTGCTGCGATAGTATTTGTAACATCTCCAGGCACTAAGTTAACTTTAGAAAAGTCTCCACCATCATCTTCTACAACTTGTTTTAAAATTGCTTGTTCAATTGGAAGTCCCCAAGTTGAATGATTATGTCCTTCCATGTCCTTAGGAGATTTGATATTTCTATCTTTTACAGAAATAATTCCTGAAGTATTGTGGTTTATAATTGCTGCAACTGCTGTAACTGGAAGTGGCTCATCCTTTGCAAAAGCTGGCGCTATTGTGTCTTGAAAAGAAATTCCAAAATCAGCTTTACCTGAACTTATAAGTGCTTCCGCTCCATTTGCAGGTGGTTGATTTACTTCAACTTCAATTCCTTCATCTGCAAAGTATCCCTTGTCCATAGCTACATAAAGCCCTGAATGATTAATATTAGGTGTCCAATCAAGTAAGAAACTTACTTTTTCTAATCCCTTATTGTTGCTTTCTTCTTTAGTGTCTTCTTTTTTATTATTTCCACAAGCTGTAAGTAAGCTAATCATTAGTAGTAAAAATAATACTTTTTTTAGTCTTTTCATTTGTCCTCCTCTATCCATGGCATTGTCTTTTTTTGTACGAAGTTTACTAACCTCATGAGAATAAGAGAAATGCCGGAAATTAAAAATATAACTGCAAACATTTTGTCAAAGGAGTAATTTTTTTGGACTCTAATCATATAAACACCAAGTCCTTTAAATCCTCCAAGCCATTCGGCAATTACTGCACCAACAACAGAATAAGAAACTGCAATCTTAAATGCAGAGAAAAAATTTCCCATACTTTCAGGAATTTTAATATACTTATAGATTTTATATCTATCTGCCCCCATAGCCCTTAAAAGTTTAACCTTGTCGGCATCAACTGACTTAAAGCCTTCAAGTAAACTTATAGCTACAGGAAAAAATGTAACTATAACTATTAAAACAATTTTGGGAAGAATACCATATCCCATCCACAAAACAAGAAGAGGAGCTATTGCAACAGTTGGAACTGTTTGTGTAAGCACTAAAATTGGATAAAGTGCATGATATAAAGTTTCTGAAAAATCCATTAAAAGTGCGGCAATAAATCCCAGTGTAACACCTGCAAAAAGGCCTAAAAAAGCTTCAAGTAGTGTTATTCCCGTATGTGATGCAATTGTGGGAAAATCTTCTATAAAAGCCTTCACCACATCAAGCGGTTTTGGTAGTAAAAATGGCCCTACAATTCCTGTTGTCGTTAAAAAATGCCATATTAACAAAATTACAATTATCAGAGAAGCTGCTGAGATATTATCCTTGATACTTGCTTGTTTTTTCTTCAATTGTTAAGATTCCTCTTTCAGAATAAAAAATCTTTGAATAGCATACTACTTGCTCAGAGTTTTCTCCAGCTAATTTCACACAGTTTTGTAAAATTTCAAATGCTTTGTTAAAATCATCTAATTCAATCACTGTCTCAAAGGGTGAGACAATATAATTTACATTTTCACTTTGTATATATTCTATAACTTTATCTACTACTGCAACAATTGATTCTGAAGTCGCTTCTTTTGTAGTAGGTAAAATTTGTATAGCTACTGATATTTTCATATAACCTCCTAATAAAAAATAAAATAAAAAAAGCCTCTACAAATAGAGGCATCGCGTTCCCTAGACAGCATTACCTGTCCCGGTTCAAAGGGTTTAAGGAATATCCTAATCTCAGCATGCGGCTCCCCTGATACATTTAATTATAGGTCTTATGCTTACTTATTACAAGTATTGTAAAAATTTAGTAAATAATTTTATTTTTTAAGACATATAAAAAGATGAGCGACAAACTCATCTTTTCTAACTTTATTCAATTACTTTTAATTTTTCTTCAATTGGTTTCTTTTCTTTAGGTGCTGGTTCTTCTTCAATCTTTCCAAAAGGCATTTGTGCTATTAACTCCCAAGAATCTGGAAGTTCATAAAGTTTTTTAACCCACTTATCGATTACTGGATTGTAATGTTGATTGCTTGCACCTATTTCTTCGTCGCGAAGTCCTTGCCAAATATTAAGTTGCATCATAGCAGCTCCATGATGAGCCCATGGTCTGAAGTTTTCAGCATATGTTGGCATTTCCTTTTCTTGATTTTCTACTATTTCATTGTCTATAAATATTAATGCTGTTCCCTTTGCATGGTAAAATCCATGGAATTTTTCTTCATTGATTTTATTGTCAAAGGTTTCGTTAACTCTATTCCAAAAATCTTTTGATTTATCATCGAATAATAACACAACTCTTGTTGATTCTGCATTCATTGCAGATGGAGTCACATTCATAATGTCTTCAAATAGATATTTAATTTCTTCATTAGAAAGTTTCACATCTTCTGATAAATTGTAATATGATCTTCTCTTCTTAATAATTTCTATATAATCTTGCATATTTCACCTCGTTAAATAAATAAATTCACTCGTATTATTAATCTACCCAAGAATTTTAAAATTATTCTAATCTACCACCCTTTGTGTAAAGATTGTAATAATATCCCTTAGCTTCCATTAATTCTTCGTGCTTGCCTCGTTCAATTATTCCGTCTTTTGTCATCACGAGAATTAAATCTGCATTCTGAACTGTTGTAAGTCTATGAGCAATTGTAATTGTAGTTCTTCCCTTTGAAAGTTTTTCTATTGAGTCTTGAACTATAACTTCGCTCTTGTTATCAAGTGCTGATGTTGCCTCATCTAAAATTAATATTGGAGGATTTTTAAGGAATACTCTGGCAATAGAAATTCTCTGTTTTTGTCCACCTGAAAGTTTAACTCCTCTCTCACCAACATAAGTGTCAAACCCTTCAGGAAGATTTTTAATAAATTCATAGGCACCTGCAAGTTTTGCAGCTTCTATGATTTCTCTATCAGTTGCATCACTTTTGCCATATCCAATATTATCTCTTACAGTTCCTGAAAATAAATATACATCTTGCTGCACAATTCCAATATTTTCACGAAGAGATTTAAGTTTTATATCTCGCACATCAATACCATCTATTTTAACAGCACCATCATCTACATCGTAAAATCTAGGAATTAAATTACATATTGTAGTCTTTCCTGCACCACTTGGTCCAACAATTGCAAGTTTTTCTCCTGCTCTAATATTTACGTTAAAATCATCTAGGACCTTGTCCTCGCCTTTGCCATAAGAAAAGTCAACATTGTCAAATTCTATATTTCCAATAAAGTTATCTACTTCTTTTGCATTATCTCTATCTACAATGTCAGACTTAATTGACATAATTTCAGAAAATCTTTCAATTCCTGTCATTCCCTTTTGAAACTGCTCGGTAAATTCAATAATTCTTCTAACCGTTGCAAGAAGTGATTGCACATACATCACATAGACTATTAAATCTTCTGGACCAATTTCTCCTTTCATCATAAAGTATCCACCACTTAAGATGAGAATTAAATACATTAGTCCGTCAAAAATTCTTGTAACAGTGTTAAATCCAGCCATTGACTTATAATAAACTTTTTTAATTCCAAGGAATTTATTATTTTCGTGATTAAACTTTTCACTTTCCACATCTTCATTTGCAAAACTCTTCACAACTTTTATTCCAAGAAGTGAATCTTCAATTGATGAATTTAAATCTCCAATGTGAACTCTTTGATCCTTTTGTGCCTTTCTCATTCTGTTTCTAAAATATCCTGATGAAAAAATCATTAGCGGAATCATTATATAAATGAGAAGAGTCATCTTCACATTGATTGCAAGTAGTATCACAAGTGAAACTATTATTTTAATAAATCCTATAAAGTATTCTTCTGGACAGTGATGTGCAAATTCTGTTATGTCAAATAAATCATTTGTGATTCTTGACATTATAACTCCCACTTTAGTTTCGTTGTAAAAAGTATCAGAAAGAGTTTGAAGATGTGCATATAAATCACGTCTCATATCAGTTTCTATTTTTGCTCCCATTATGTGGCCAATACTTGTCATAAAATACTGTGCAATAACTTCAATTATTTTAATCACAATATAAATTAACGCAAGCTTACCCACAAAATCAAAAGTGAGATTTGCCACACCTTTAAGACCTGCATTTGTAAGTGCTCTTAATAGCAGTGGCAAAATCATCTCGCTTGCAGTTGTAAGAGCCGCACAAAATAAATCTAGAAAAAGTGTAAATCTGTATTTGTAAAAGTAAGGCATTACTCTTTTTATCAAGTTAAAACTATTCATATTTCCCTCCCAATAGAATATATTAACATATATCAAAATTTGTTTACAGTTAAGGACTTGTGAATTTTGAAATCTTCCCTCTCCTTGACATAAATTTTTAAACAAATTATAATTTATGAAGAATAAAGCGAGGGATTAAATTTGGAAAATAATCAAGGCTCTAAAGTTGCAAAGTCAACACTGGGCATAATTATATTTTTATTAATAGGAAAGATTTTTGGATTCTTTAGAGAATCCTTGACAGCATATGTATTTGGTGCAGGAGTTGAAATGGATGCCTTTTCACTTGCACAATCAGCAACAGCAATGATTGCAGGTTTTGTAACTCAAGCAATAGCAACTACTTATATACCTTCAGTTCAAAAGGCAACTACAGAACTAGGCCATGATAGAAAGAATTATTTTACCAATAATCTTTTGCTAATAGCTTCATTAGTTTCCTTAGTGCTAATTGTTTTAGGTATAATATTTCCAAAACAAATTGCATTTTTATCAGCCTCACAGGCATCTCCTGAAACTTATAAAATAGTAGTAGAACTTATAAAAGTTGGAATGCCCGTTGTCATATTTTCTGCATGGGTTGGAGTAATGGAAGGCTATCTTCATCATGGTGGAAAATTTGCAGTAACTGGAGCAATTGCAATTCCACTTAACTTAACTTATATAGTTTATTTAATTGCATTTTCTCATCATGTTGGAATTATAGGACTTACAATAGCATCAGTTTTAGGAATACTTGCACAATTTATTTTTCTACTTCCAAGTGCAATTAAAATTGGATACAGACCAAAATTTATATTGGATTTTAAAGATAAATATGTGCGTGAAGCCCTCGTGCTTGCACTTCCAGTTTTTGTCTCTGTATCTGTAAATGATATAAATACAATTGTAAATAGAAACCTTGCCTCAGGAATGGGCAAAGGTGCAGCTTCAATTTTATATTACTCCAATAAAATGAACACAATGATTATTGGAATATTTATTACAGCAATAACTGCTACAGTTTTTCCAATTCTAACAAGAACTTTGGGCTCTGGAGATATGAAAATTGGCAAGAAAGTTATGAACGCATCTGTTAAGACTGTTTTATTTATAACTGTGCCAGCGACAATTGGACTTATTATTTTGGCAAGACCAATTATAGAAATTGCCTTTGTAAGAGGATCCTTTACAATGGCAGATGGTATGGCAGCAACATCAACGCTTAGATGTTACTCACTATCTTTAATTTCAATTTCTCTAACAAATGTGCTAAATAGAATTTACTATTCAATTGAAGATACAAAGACTCCATTTTACGTTGGAGTGGTGAATGTGGCAATAAATGTTGGACTAAACCTATTAGTTGCAAGACATTTTGGAACAAATGGACTTGCCGCATCAGTTTCTATTGCAACTACAATTGCAGTTTTAATTTCCTTTGTGCTTTTGAGAAGAAAAATTGGAAATCTTGGAACTAAATCATATATTAGAGCTTTAATAAAAACATTAATTGCCTCTATTTTTATGGGAATTGTGGCACTATGTTACTTCCCATACGAAAGTTTAATTATGACTTTTGTACCAGGTGGAGTTCTGCTAACAGTGCTTAAACTAATAATGCTAATGTTTATAGTGGCAGTGGCTGGAGTTGTATATGTAATATTTTTATACTACCTTGGAGTTCGAGAAGTTAAAGATGTCGTTGGAATTTTAAAAACAAAAATAGAAAAAAGAAAGCTAAAAAATTAATCACCTCATGAAGGTGATTTTTTTTGCAATATTTTCAATAAATTACCAAATTAAAGTATTTATTTTCTATCAATAGGGTATAATATAGCTATATGGAGGTGTGATATGCAAATTTTATGGTTAATTATTTGTATTGTTGTAGTTGTAGCGATAATGGCAAGATCTAAAACTTTAAAAAATAAACCCGAGGAAAATATTGTAAACAAAAGTAAAGATGATCCTGTAGTTATGAATTTACATAAAGATATTAATTCAGTAACTACAGAAGATAAATCTGATGTTAAAGAAGAAAAGAAAAAAGAATACAATAATTCTCGTAAAAAAAATCGCGGCAAAAAGAGAAGAGAAAGAAAACTCGACAATGTTGATTTAGACATTGATAAAGAAAATCTTCATGAGGATCCAGTTGAAATCGAAAAGTCTGAAGATATTGAGCCTACTGATTTACAAAAATCTAATTTAAAAACTTCTGCTGATACTAAAGAAGAAAAAGAAGAAGTTAAATCTAAGGATAAAGTTGAAGATAATATCGAAGATGTTGAGCTTGATATTGATAGAGATGACCTTCACGAAGATCCTGTTGAAATTCAAAAGTCTGAAGACATCGAACCTACTAATTTACAAAAATCTAATTTAAAAACTTCTACTAATACTAAAGAAGAAAAAGAAGAAGTTAAGTCTAAGGATAAAGTTGAAAATAATATCGAAGATGTGGACCTTGACATCGATAGAAGCGACCTTCACGAAGATCCTGTTGAAATTCAAAAGTCTGAAGACATCGAACCTACTGATTTACAAAAATCTAATCTATTGACTTCAGCTGGCGCTCTTGAAGGTGCAAATGCAAAACCTAAAAAAGAAACTAAGTCTAAAAGAAAATCTATGTCTGAAGATAAAGTAGAAGAGGTAAAAACAGAAAATATCGAAGACGTTAAACTTGATATCGATAGAGATGATCTTCACGAAGATCCTGTTGAAACCCAAAAATCTGAAAACATCGAGCCTACTGATTTACAAAAATCTAATTTAGAAACTTCTAGAGATAATAAAACTAAATCTTCTGACGAACTTTCTGAAGCTGACGTTCTTCCTAAAGAAGAAAAATCTCGAGAAATTGAAACTTCAGAGGAAAAAGTTTCTAAAGACTTTAAATCATCTGGCAAATATCCAATTATCTTTGAAGCAATGGAAAGACAAGAGCTTTCACTTGAAAAAATTGTAATTAAATCAGAAAACACAAAGGATAAAAAATGGAAAGAACTTTATCCAAAAAATGAAGAAGATAGTTTAAACTTCTCAATAAATAAAATCAAAGAAAACCTAAATAATTCTAGCCTTTCTGAATTTTTAAATAATACAAGTGAAAATCCAGCTGTGTTAAAGAAAAAAGATACAGAATCCTATGAATTTACTTCATCAGATGCAAAAGATATTGAGAATATATTAAACAGATATGGCTTAGATTTAAATTCAGATGAGGTTTCAAAAATAACATCAAAAATAAAAGTCGATAAAAATAATATTGCTATTTGCGAAATTACTGATATAATTTCCACTGGCAACTTTAGATATCACTTTGAAAACAAATTTTAATTTTTAGTCCCCTCTTTGGGGACTTTTTTCACGTGGATTTGGTGACTGTCTCCTTTTTCATTTGTTGTTTCTTTTCTTGCTACACCTTAGCAGGCTGCCCTTTAGGGCTGTCTGCTTCTTTTGATGCTTCTTTTCTTACTCTACCTTAGCAGGCTTCTTTTGTTGGATTTGGGGACTGCTGCGTGCCCTGTGGGTATCCCAGAACTGATAAATAAAAATCTATTAGTATGAGAATAATATGTAAAAGAATTAGTTTTATGAATATTGGGACTGTCCCTATTCTTTGTTGCTTCTTTTGATGATGTTTCCTTTGCGAGGACAGCCCCTTTCTTTTCTCTTCATGTTTCTATTTCATCATTTCATTTTCATTATAAATTTATTTTATTGACAACAAGGGACAGCCCTCTAGGTTTTTCATATTCTGGGACTGCTGCGTGTCCTGTGGGTATCCCAGAACTGATAAATAAAAATCTATTTGGATGAGAATAATTTGTAAAGGAATTAGGTTTATGGAGCATGGGACTGTCACCATTCTTTGTTATTTCAGCATTCTTCACGCTGATTAATTAGCGTAGCAAAATTAGAGGCAATGAAAGACCAACGGCACAGCTAGGGATGTCTACTTCTTTTCTTGCTTCTTTTCCAATCTTTTTCTCTTGTACGGACAGCCCTGAAGGGCAGCCCGTTTGATGATCCTCTACCATTCGCGACTCTCGCTGCCCTTGGTTTTTCTTCAACTCAGTCTTGATAAATAAAAATCTATTTGGATGAGAATAATATGTAAAAGAATTAGTTTTATGGATATTGGGACTGTCCCTATTCTTTGTTGCTTCTTTTGAAGATGTTTACTTTGCGAGGACAGCCACTTCTTTTCTCTTCATGTTTCTATTTCATCATTTCATTTTCATTATAAATTTATTTTATTGACAACAAGGGACAGCCCTCTAGGTTTTGAGGTGCACCCAAAAACACGGACTTTTTAATGCAAAAAAATAGAGACATCTTTGGTCTCTAATTTTTTAATATTTCTAATGCTTTTTGAAGTTGATTGTCTTCAGCTTGATGTTCAATTCCAATTCCCTTGGCATCTTTATTTAATTCAACTTTTACGTCAGGTTCAATTCCAACTTTGTTAATTGAATCTCCACTTGGCGTAAAGTATTCTGATGTTGTTAGCTTTAAGCCATCTCCCTTAGGAAATTTCACAACATTTTGAACTACTCCCTTGCCATAGGTTTTTTGACCTATAATCTTTGCACGATTTAAGTCTTTAATCGCTCCTGCTAAGATTTCTGAAGCTGATGCTGATCCTTCGTTAACAAGGACAGCCATTTTTATATTATTGTATTTCTCATCGGTTTTATAACTTTCAACAACTTCATCTTTGTTATTTTTCAAAGTACAAAAATTTGATTTTGGAAGAATTGCATCTCCAATTTCAACTGCCGCATCAACAACTCCACCAGGGTTTCCTCGTAAATCTAATACTAGAGATTTTACTCCTTCTTTTGTCAGCTCATTTAAAGCCTTTTTAAAATCAGCCCCAGTGTCTGTGTCAAACATTATAATTCCAATGTAGCCAACGTCTCCGATTTTTCCCTTAATAATTGAGTCCATTTTTATTTCTTGTCTTTTAACTTTCAATTCCTTAGTGGTCTTGGAATCATTTTTTAAAATTAAAAGTTCAACTTCTGATCCAGCTTCTCCTCTAATAGCTTTAGAAGCTTCATCAATTTTGTCCGCAGTAAAATCTTCTCCGTTTATTTTAAGGATTTTATCTCCTGATTCAATGCCAGCCTTTTCTGCAGGCGAACCTTTGATTGGAGATACTACTGTCACTGTTCCATCTTCATGTGGAGAAATTATAACTCCAATTCCTTGGAACTTTCCAGTAGTTTGCTCTGAAAGTTTATTCATTTCATCTTTTGTGAGATATTGTGAATAGGGATCTCTAAGACCTGCAACTAAACCTTTAAGTTGCCCCGTCTCTAAATCTTCATCCTTAATATCCTTTGAATATAGATAATTTTCCTTTAGATACTGTTCTATAACTAAGAACTTGCTAAAGTCTTTATCAGATCCGAATACCTGTGTCAATGTAAATATTCTTGTAGCCATGGCAGTTACAATAACAACAGCAAATATTCCAAGAAACTTTAAAAATTTATTTTTATTCATTATACATATCCTAATGGATTTACAGGTTTACCATTTACTCTCACTTCAAAATGAAGGTGTGAACCTGTTGAAAGTCCAGTTGATCCAACAAAGCTTACTACATCTCCCTTGTTTACAGATTGTCCAACTGATACATTAAGCGCTGAGTTGTGAGCATAAACTGTAACTGTGTCGCCATGGTCAATCATTACAACATTTCCATATCCATTCATAAACTTAGACATTATTACAGTCCCTGATTTTGCAGCAACTACTGGAGTTCCTGTTGGAGCTGGAATGTCGATGCCTGAGTGGAATTTAGAATATCCTAAAATCGGATGGGTTCTGTATCCAAAAGGTGAAGATATTCTATAATATCCTGAGACTGGCCAGTTATATGATCCTCCCGCTCTTGGAGCAGATGAAACTTTAATATCTGAATTTACTCTTGACGCCTTTCTTTGTTCAGCACGTCTTTTAGCAGCTTCTTCTTCCTTTTTCTTTTGAGCTTTAATCTCAGTTTGAAGTCTAACTATTTCTGCATCAAGACTTGCCCAATCTGATTGAGCCTTTTCAAATTCTTGTTTATATAAATCAAGGTTTTGTTCAAGTAGCTTCATATATTCATTTTTAGAATCTACTGCAGATTTATAACTTTCTCTTTCAGCTTCAATTTCTTGCTTACTTGCCTCAACCTTGACTCTGTCGATTTTAAGTCTTTCTTCAGTTTTTTCGATAGTGTCAATTTGTTCTTTGATAAATTCAATTAACTCTCTATCAGCTTCTGCAATTGATGAAATAATTTCGTTGTTTCTAAGTAATTCTTCAATGTCCTTAGAATTTAAAATTACCTCTAAGTAATTTACATTTCCCCTCTTATACATTTCTCTGACTCTTTTTCTAAAAAGGTCAGTGTTATCTGCAAGGTTTTTCTTAGCTTCTTCAAGCTTTTTTTGATTTTCTTCAATATCTTTATTTAGCTTATCAATTTCTACTTTTAAATTTTCGATTTTTGATGAAGCTTCAGATATTTTGCCATCAAGAGCTGAGATTTCAGCAGAAACTGAATCTCTCTCTCCTTCAGTTTGTGAAATATTTCCCTTTTGCTCATTTATCTTTTTATTAATTTGTTTTTGTTCGTTAACTTTTTGATTTTTCTCATTTGTAAGACTTTGAGAACTCTTTGCTACAGCTCCCGTTGGCATTGCCATTAAAGCTGCCAAGCAAATTGTGAGAATCTTTTTCTTACTATACATTAAACCACCTATACATCTAAAAATCTCTTAGTTGAAAATAAACTTCCAAAAAATCCTATTCCCACACCTATTGCAATAAATACGATGAATAAATCATTTGTTATTGCAGCTTTAGATATTAAATCAACTCCTGTAATATCGTAAAGTTGTGGGTTTAATCTTTCAAATAAATATTCATATAATTTTAAAGTTAAAAATCCTGCAAATACTGAACCAACAATTCCAAAGATTACACCATCAATTAAAAATGGTCCTCTGATATAAGCATTTGTGGCTCCAACATATTTCATGATATTAATTTCTTTTCTTCTATTTGATACAGCAATTTTTATAGTGTTGTGTATTATTAAAACAGAAACAAGCACTAAAATCAAGACAATCGCCGCTCCAACATATTTGACACCATTTTGCACCTTCATCATTTGAGTTACAAAATCATAATAATAATTATGGTCTTCAACAATTGGAAGGTCCTTGTAATTTTCTTCAATTTCTTTGCCATATGATAATTCCTTCATTTCAACAGTTAGTGAAGCTGGTAGAGGATTTCCACCAGGAAGATTTTCAAAAATTGAAGAGTTTTCTCCAAGACCTTTTTTAAATTCTTCAAGAGCTTCATCTCTTGAAACATAGGATACGCTTTTTACCTTGTCATTTTGTGAAAGTTCATCAATAAACGCATTAACATCAGCAGCAGGTGCATCATCCTTTAAGAAAAACACAACCTTGTCTAGCTTTTCGCCTGTTTGATGAACAATTCCATTTAGGTTAAGTACCATTAGCATTACCACCCCAAATAGAGTGAGCATTGCCGCAATTGAAACTGAAGAAGTAAAAGCCATAGTCTTGTTTCTCCATATTCCTGCAAGAGATTCACCTATGATATTAAAGAACTGTCTTATTATTTTCATAGTAGCCTCCCTCTCTAATATCACTTACCACTTGTCCATTTTCAAGGGAAATTACTCTCTTTTTAAATTTATTTACAATATTTACAGCATGGGTTGCCATAATGACAGTTTTACCATCGTCGTTAATATTTTTTAGAGCATTCATTATATCCCATGCAGTGTTCTCATCTAAGTTTCCTGTAGGCTCATCGCAAACTAAGTAAGGTGCATTGTTTACAATTGCCCTTGCAATAGAAACCCTTTGAGATTCCCCACCTGATAACTCAGAAGGGTAGCACTTTTTCTTATCAGATAAATTTACAAGATCAAGAGCATAATCAACATCTTTATTAATTTGTGACTTAGAAGCACCTAGAATTTCTAGTGCAAAGGAAATATTTTCAAAAACAGTCTTTTTCTCAAGAAGTCTATAATCTTGAAAGACTACTGAAATATTTCTTCTAAGTTTGGGTATCATATATTTAGATAACTTTGTAATATCAGTATCATGTACATAAATCTTTCCACGATTAACCTGCTCTTCTCTAATGAGGAGCTTAATCATTGTAGATTTACCTGCACCTGATTGACCCACAAGGAAGACAAAGTCCCCTCTAGGTATCTCAATATTAATATTTGAAAGGGCCATTACGCCATTATTATATTCCTTATAAACATTTTCAAATTTAATCATAATCTTACCTTTCTTTCATCCTTATAGATTATATTACAAA
Source organism: Peptoniphilus ovalis (assembly GCF_018919265.1). GTDB lineage: Bacteria > Bacillota > Clostridia > Tissierellales > Peptoniphilaceae > Peptoniphilus_A > Peptoniphilus_A ovalis. The sequence continues at coordinate 113,062 of NZ_JAHLQO010000002.1, read as the reverse complement.
GTGGTTACAAATGTACAGCAATTTTAAGATTTTTCACATAAATATCTCAAAGATTTTGGTTTTTTACCTTAAATTATAAATTTTTTTGATAAATTTTAAAATTTATTTTACAAATCTCACTTCTTCGTGTATAATTTTTTAGTAAAAAAGTAATTTATATAAAATATAGGAGGAATTATGCAAAGATACATTGGAACAGTAGTACGTGGAATTCGTACACCGATTGTAAAAAGTGGAGACAATTTAGTTGATATTGTTGTTGATTCCCTTGAAAAAGCCTTAGAATCAGAAAATATTAAGATGCGTGACAAAGACGTTGTTGCAATAACAGAATCTCTAGTAGCAAGAGCTCAAAATAATTATTGCAGCACTGATGATATCGCAAAGGATATTAATGATAAATTCAGCACAGAAATCGGAATTGTATTTCCAATTCTTAGCCGTAACAGATTTTCAACAATACTTAGAGGTATTGCAAAATCTGGAAAGAAAGTTCATATTTTATTCTCTTATCCATCAGATGAAGTTGGTAACTCATTAATGGATCCAAATCTATTATATGAAACAAAGATTAATCCATATACAGATGTCCTTGAAGAAAAGGAATACAGAGAAATATTCGGAGAAGAAGTAAAACACGAATTCACAGGAATTGATTATGTAAGACTTTATAGAGAAATACTAAATGACAACTGTGAAATACACTTCTCAAATGATCCTAAGACAATTTTAAACTACACAGATGAAATTTTAATAGGCTCAACTCACACAAGATTTAACCTAAAGAGAATGTTAAAAGATTCTGGCGGAAAAGTTGTACTAGGACTTGACGATATACTTAATCATTCAATTGATGGAAGTGGATACAACGAAGAATTTGGACTATTAGGCTCAAACTTTGCATCAGAAACAAGATTAAAACTTTTCCCAAGAGATGGAGAGACTTTTGTAAACGAAGTACAAAAGAAATTAATCGAAAAATATAACAAAGAAATTGAAGTAATGATTTATGGAGACGGAGCATTTAAAGACCCAATAGGAAAAATTTGGGAACTTGCTGACCCAGTAGTATCCCCTGCACATACTAAAGGACTTGCCGGAACTCCAAATGAACTTAAAATAAAATACATTGCAGACACTGACCTAAAAGATATGGATACAGAACATGCAACAGCTGCAATGAAAGAAAAAATTTCACACAAAAATGCAAATCTTGTGGGAACAGACGAAACACTTGGAACAACACCTAGAAGAATCACAGACTTACTTGGAAGTCTTTGCGACTTAACAAGTGGATCTGGCGATAAGGGAACACCAGTGGTATTAATACAAGGTTATTTCGATAACTTTGCAACAGAATAATTTAGATTTTTAGACCTGTCATTTGGCAGGTCTTTTTTGTATCTATATTTAATCCTTTCTATATTGGGAAGAGGGCTTCCTCACAAACAAAAAAGCATCAAAAAAGCATGAGGGCTGTCCCTTTGGTGTCAATGAAAAAACATTAGAATAAAAATAAAATAATAAAAAAGAAACAAGAAGATAAAAAAAGGGGGCTGTCCTCGTAAACAAAAAAACATCAAAAGAAGCAGATATCCCTAAAATACAATCTGTATAAATAATATTTGCAAATTTATTCTTTCTCTCAGAACAGTCCCAAGAGGGCTGCCCTTTAATGGTAGCAAATTTTAATTTGCATTCTTCACGCCGATTGATGAGCGTAGCGAAATTAGAGGCGATGAAGAACCTTATGCACAGCCAGGGCTGTCCTCACAAACAAAAAAGCATCAAAAGAAGCAGGCATTCCTAAAGGAAAATTTGAATAAATAATATTTGCAAATTTATTCTTTCTCTCATATAATCGAGACAATAGAATTAAAGGAGCTAATATGGAGTCAAAACTTTTAACAAGTAAGGGCATTTTAAATTTTATAAGCGGCAAAGAATTTTCTCTTTCATTCAAAAAAGAAGGAGATAAAGTAAGAGAATATATAGATGAGATTTCTAATAAATTTGAAGATAAACCTGATATTATTTACACAGCAAGACAGGAACATACCGTTAATGTCCAGTATTGCGACGGTAAAAATGGCGAAGATTTTATCTACGGTAAGATTTTTGATAAATCTGATGGTTTAATTACAGATAAGAAAAAAATTGCATTAGTCGTAAAGTTTGCAGATTGCACTCCCGTTATCCTATATGACGAAAACAAAAAAGTTTTGGCTGCTGTTCACTCTGGATGGCGAGGAACTTATGGACGAATTTCAGAAGTTGCAATTAATAAAATGATTAATGATTTTTCTTCAAATCCTAAGGATATTTATGCTTATATTGGACCTTCTATTGACCAAGATAATTACGAAGTAGGTCGTGATGTGTATGATGCTTTTAAAAATTTTAAAAATCGAGATGAATTATTTTACAAAAAGGGCGAAAAATTTCATTTAAATATGATTAAGGCAAATTTACAAATCTTACTTGAAAATAATATTCCTAGAGAAAATATTGAAGTCTCAGAAATTTCTACTTATAATTCAGATTTTCTTCACTCTGCAAGAAGAGATAAGGAAAATTACGGACTAAATTCAATGATGGTTATGATGAAGTAGATAAAATATTATAAATATTTTGGAGGGGAATTAGCACGTTGCGATGAAGACCTAGCCAAAATCTTTGATTTTGATGCAGGTCTCATGCCACTATTTGTCCAAATCTATGATTTGGTTACAAATATCGGCTCGTCCTTTTCCCCTCCAAGCCAACCCTTAACACCCAAACGCGCTGAAAGCCCAAAAAAATTGATCATACTAAATTTTCAAAACTCACTCGCTTCGCTCGTTCAAACAAGTTGAAAATTTTTAACGCATAACCAATTTTTTTGCTAATTATATACAAAATTACAAACTCTTAATTTAAAATAAGTGATCTTCTCAATTCATTTTTAGAATATAAATATTATAATCCCACAACTTTCCACCAAGGTATATACACAAGTGCAATAAGCAAAAGTGTAATTGGTGTCATATATATTCCAAATTTTAGCATCATCTTGTCGTTATAAAATTTTTGTCCTATTCCCACCATCATATTTGCATGTTGATGAGGCAATAAGAAGTGAATATTTACCATTATATAGGACATCAACATGATTAAGTTTGATGAGTAGCCTCTGCTTTGTGCAAGTGGTATAAAAAGTGGGAGTGCCACTGAAAGACTTGCAACACTTGATCCTATTATCATGTGAAGTATCATTATTACTACTGCTAAGGCTATTAAGAATAAATTTGAATCTCCTTGTGGAATAATTGACTTTAAATTCTCAAATATTACATCGGAAATTCCATTTGCTCCCATTACTTTTCCAATTGAAAAGGCTGCTGTTAAAAATAATATAAAGCTTGGGTTTATTGATTTTAAATCTTCTATTTTTATTATTTTAATTGCAAGCATTAGTATTACTCCAATGACTGCTGGTATCCATTCATTTATTCCGTGAATTGATTTAGTCATCCAGGTAATAATAATTATAGCAATTATTAATGCCGATGCCTTCATCTTTCCATCAACTCTTATGGACTTTTTATTCTCGATGGCGTCTAAACTAAACCCTTTTAATTCTTCTTTAAATATAAATTTTGTAAGTAAAAAAGTTATTATAGATGTGACAATTGTAGGTACAGACATTGCTTTTATCCATGCAAAAAATGAAATTGAATTTCCCGATACATTTTCTGCAAAGGCCATTGCCGATCCATTTAGCACGATATCTCCTGTTGAGAAAAACATATAAGTTATTGAAATTGAGAGAAATACATTAAAAAGCATTACTTCTTTTAATTTCTTATACTTCTCATCACTTGATATTATTGTAGAAAAAACTCCTGCAAGTATTACGCTTCTTGCGAAAGCTTGAGGTATTAAAAATACCAAAATAATTCCAAGAATGTATGGAAGAATTAAAAGTGTGTTGAGGCTTGTGCCAGTTCTTTTCATTATCTCGTCAATAAATTTATCAACTAGACCTGATTTAGTAAGACCAATACATAAGACTGAAGTAGACATAATTAAAAGAGCTGTGTTTGAATAGACAAAGCTAATTATATCAAGGGGTTTAGTCTTTCCAACTAATGAGTATACTAATATTAAAATTATGCTCACATAATTTTTGTTAAGCCCACCATTTGCCCAAAGGCATACGCATGTTATAGTTGTTGATAAAATTATCTGCTGCTCTAAATTAAGTTTCAGTGGATTTATAAAAAACCATATAGCACCAAGAATTAGAGCAATAAAAAATGATCTCGTCTTCATTTGTCCTCCTTTAATTTAAATACTTTAAGACTGATTAAAATATAAAAATCTCAGCTTGGACCTTTGACTAGATCACGGTGTTCGATTTTTATTAAGTTTTACGAATTAAATATAGCATAGTTGAAACTAATTTTCAATGATCTTTTAAATTTTGATTTTATTGTAAATATTTTCATCTATTAATTTATCGATATAATTATCAGCTTATGTTATGTTTTAAGTAGGTGATAATTATGAATTTAGTTAGAGAAATTTCAAACAAAACTATTTCAATTTCAGATTTTAATTGTGGATTAGCGGAACGCATATTTGATGACATTAAATAAAATAGTTTTAAAAAATAATACTCCTGAATGTGTATTACTTTCTCCTGAAGAGTATTCTAAGTTAATAGAAGATGCTGAAGATGCTAGAGATTTACTTCTTGCTAATGAGAGATTGTCAAATAACTATAAAGACAAATTAATTTCACAAGAAGATTTTGAAAAAACTTAATTAATTTTGATGAAATGACTCCATTGGACGAGGACGAATTCGAATGAAATTTAAATTGCAATTTATTGAAGAAGCCATTGACGATTATAAATCCTTAGATGGTCTCAAAAAATAATTGTGAATAAAGCATTAAAAAGAGTTCTGGTAAACCCTCTTCCTTCAACTGAGGGAGGCTATGGGAAGCCTCTAAGTAATTTGTCAAGTTCAAAATTAGCTAGACTGCTAAAAATTAAATTAAGAAGTTCTGGATTAAGAATAGTGTATAAGTTAGAGAAATTTGAAAATGAAGTTGTCGTGATAATAATTGGTGCGGGAGATGATTCATAAGTCTATAAAGAAGCTGAAAAAAGAGTATCTAAGTTATAAAATGGAGCAGATTATTCCCTGCTCCTATTTTTCTTATTCTTTACTTTTTTAAGCCTCACGTCTATGAGACGTGCTCTTGACAGAAATTTACAAATTTTTTAAAAATCAAGTAGGCAAATTTAGCTGTTTTTTTATATAAGAAAAAAGTCCGTGTTTTTGGGTGCACCTCACCTTCACATGCTCTTTCTGTTGCTAGGACAGCCCCTTTTTTTCTCTTCTTGTTTCTATTTTATTAGTTTTTTTTGACTCTATTGTTTTTTCATTGACAACAAGGGACAGCCCTCTTACTTAATTTTTTGCTTGTTTTGTGATTTTTGGGACTGTCTCTTTTCTCTTGTTTTCTTTTCACTTGCTAGGACAGCCCTCTTTCCTCAGCAGTCCCCATATAAAAAAAGAAGCAGAGTTTAATCTCTGCTCCTGTTTTTCTTGTTCTTTACTTTTTTAAGTCTAAAGAAATCTTCTCTTTCTTTTTCTGCCAAGATGTCGTCTATTTCTCTTATAATTGTTTTTTGTCTTGGTATTTGTATTTTATCAAGTGCGTTTGCTCTTTTGGCTGTTTTTTTTATTTCCTTTGCTAGTCGAAACACAGATGTTTCTATTTCTGCAAGTTCATAAATATATGGAAGTATTTCTGCTATATTTATTTTTGCTCTATCAAAGGCTGCGTTGGATTTGTGTAGTGAATAGTCCGCTTCTACTTTTTTCTTTTTGTATTTTATTTTTGGAAGTTCAAGCCCCATTACAGAACGAGAGATTATGTCATAATCTTCTTCAAGCTCCACTGATTCTCCCATTTCTTTTAATGACATTGAACCCATTGAAATTGTAGCATCCACAAGTTCTCCGTAAGATTCAGAGAACCTTTCTTCGATTTCTTTTTGGAGCTTGCCTGCATTTTTATTTAGATCCATCATTTCTTTTATAAGGACTGTTCTCTTCTTGTCTAGTAGGTCATATCCCTTTTCTGCAAGTTCAAGTGCATTTTTTGCAGCGATTAGATTGGCTTTTGTTGGCGTAACTTTAGTTGCCATTATTTTCACCTAGATATTTTTCTTTTAGTTTTGGATCTATTCTGTCAATCATACTAGCAGGAAGTAATTTTAAAAGTTCCCATCCAAGGTCTAGTGTTTCTTCTATATTTCTATTTTCATTTTGACCTTGTGTTAAGAATCTTTTTTCAAATTCGTCTCCAAATTTTAAAACTTGCTTTTCATCATCAGATATATCATCTTCGCCAATTATTTGTGCCAAAGCTCTTGTTTCTTGTACCTTTGAATAAGATGCAAAAAGTTGTGAAGATAAATCCGGGTGATCTTCTCTAGTGAATCCTTCACCAATTCCGTCCTTCATAAGTCTTGAAAGCGAAGGAAGTACATTTATTGGTGGATAAACTCCCTTTGAAAACAAATCTCTACTTATTACTATTTGTCCTTCTGTGATATAACCTGTAAGGTCTGGGATTGGGTGTGTGATATCATCATTAGGCATTGTTAAAATTGGGATAAGTGTAACTGATCCTTTTGTGTCTTTTATCATTCCAGCTCTTTCGTATAAGGCTGCAAGGTCTGAATACAAGTGCCCTGGGTAGCCTTTTCTTGATGGCACTTCTTCTCTTGATGAAGAAACTTCTCTTAGTGCTTCTGCATAAGATGTGATATCTGTCATTATTACAAGTACTTCCTTGTGCTCTTCATATGCTAAATATTCTGCCGCAGTAAGTGCACATTTTGGTGCAATTAATCTTTCCATAATTGGGTCATCTGCATAATTGATATACATTGAAACTTTGTCGATTACTCCAGAGTTTTTAAAGCTTTCTCTAAAGAAATCTGCTTCATCGTGTTTTACACCAATAGCTGCAAATACTATTGCAAAGTTGTCTTTACCATCTTCATCTGCAATTTTTGCTTGACGCACAATTTGTGCAGCTACTTCGTTGTGAGGAAGACCTGAGCCAGAGAAGATTGGAAGTTTCTGTCCTCTAATAAGTGTCATAAGTCCATCTATTGATGAGATACCAGTTTGTATAAAGTTTCTTGGATATTCTCTTGCTGATGGGTTAATTGGTCTACCGTTGATGTTGTAAACTTTGTTTGAGTAAATTGCTCCACCTTTGTCTATAGGCTGAGCAACTCCATTAAATACCCTACCCAAAATTTCTTTTGATAGAGGAATTTCAAAAGGATGTGCAGAGAATTCTACTTTTGTATTTTTTGTAGAAACTCCCAAGTTGTTGCCAAAAACTTGAACAACTGCCTTGTCATCATCGACTTTTATGACTTGACCTATTTCATTTCTCTTTCCGTCTTTTGATTTTATTTTTACAACTTCTCCATAGGAAATTCTGTGAAGATTGGAAAGTTCTATTAGTGATCCTTCGATTTTATCCAGTGTTAAATATTCTTTTTTCATTCTACATCACCATACTTTGAAATTAGCTCATCATAAAAATCGTTGATTTCGTTATTTAAGCTTACAAATTCCTTTAAATTGTCGTTTTCAATATCGTATTTCATATTGATTACTTTGCCATAGAGTTCAGAATTTCTAATTATTGAAATTGGAACCTTAAGCTTTATTGCTTCTTTTCCCTTTTCATAAAGATTGTCTATTGTTTTAAGCATTTCAAATTGCTTTTCTAGTGGCACGAAAGTATCTATTTCGTTAAAGGCATTTTGTTGTAAAAATCCTACCTTAATTACTCTACAAATTTCTAGAACTAATCTTTCATCATCAGGCAATACATCTTCACCAACAAGCATTACAATTTCGTTAAGCTTTGATTCTTTATGAAGTAAATCCAAATATTTAATTCTCAAATCTGGAAGGTCGCCATCAAGTCTATTGTCGTAATAATTTTTAAGAAGTGGAATATATCCTGAATATGAATTTAGCCAATTTATAGCTGGATAGTGTCTTGAATAAGCTAGTTCCTTATCAAGTGCCAAAAATACATTGACAAATCTCTTAGTATTTTCTGTAACTGGTTCTGAGAAGTCTCCACCTGCTGGAGATACTGCTCCAATAAGTGTAACAGAACCTTCATCTCCGCCTAGTGTCTTTACATAACCTGCCCTTTCATAAAATCCCGCGATTCTTGAAGGAAGATAAGCAGGATATCCTTCTTCAGCTGGCATTTCTTCAAGACGTCCAGAAATTTCACGAAGTGCTTCTGCCCAACGAGATGTTGAATCTCCCATAAGTGCTACGTGATATCCCATGTCTCTAAAGTATTCTGCCATTGTAACTCCAGTATAAATTGAAGCTTCACGGGCAGCTACTGGCATATTAGATGTATTTGCAATAAGAATTGTTCTATCCATTAATGCTCTTCCTGTGTTAGGGTCAATTAGTTTTGGAAAGTCTTCTAGTACTTCAGTCATTTCGTTTCCACGTTCGCCACAGCCAATGTAGATAATAATGTCAGCATCGCAGTATTTAGCAATTTGGTGTTGAGTCATTGTCTTTCCAGTACCAAATCCTCCTGGTATTGCTGTTGTTCCACCCTTTGCAATTGGGAAAAATACATCGAAAACCCTTTGACCTGTCACAAGAAGTTTTTCTATTGGAAGTCTTTCTGATACTGGTCTTGGAATTCTTACTGGCCAGTTTTGATACATTTTAACTTCGTGGATATTTCCAATTTCATCTTTTATTTTTAAAAGAACTTTTTCTATATTGTATTTGCCATCTTCTGCTACTTCTACAACTTCGCCACTTACTCCTGGTGGCACCATAATTTTATGAGTTATGATATCTGTTTCTGGAACTGTTGCAAAGATTTCTCCCTGTTTTAGATAATCTCCAACATGTACAGAAATTTTAACATCCCATAATTTTTCTTCGTCAAGTGAGATAAGTCCAATGCCTTCAGGCATAAATGATCCATGTCGAGCTTTTATAGTTTCAAGTGGTCTTTGTATTCCGTCAAAAATATTTGTAATCATTCCTGGACCTAGCTTTACTGAAAGTGGTGCTCCAGTTGATATTATATCTTCTTCTCTTTTTAGTCCTTCAGTTTCTTCATAAACTTGAATAGTACCTAAATCTCCTTCAATGGAAATTACTTCGCCAATAAGTTTTTGTTCACCTACTAAGACCATTTCTCTGATTTTATAATCAGACATATTTCTGCCAACGACAACAGGTCCATCTACTGATTTAATTTTAGCTGTTTGCAATGATATCACCTGTTTCCTTTAATTTTTCATGTAACATTGAACCAATTTTATATCTCATGTCTTCAACTTTATTTCTTAGAGATAAGTCAATATTATAACTTCTATCCATATCAGAAATAATAAATCCACCGATATGATAATCAAATAACTCCCCTCTGTGAAGAGTTATATTATTTTTTTCGGCAATTCTTTTTAAATTGTCTATTAATTCTCTTTTTTCATTTTCTCTAACATATAGATAAATTTCTTTATCTTCTATTTCATCTACAATTTCTTCAAAGAACTTTGTTTCAAGTTCAATATATTCTTTAGTTTCTGTAAATTCTTTTAGTTTTTTTGAAAGTGTTTCTAATAACTGATTTAAAAGTTTTTCATCTTCACGAAGTCCTAAGATTCTCTTTTCTTCGTTTGCTCTTGCAACTAATTCGTATCCACGTCTATTTGCAAGTTCAATACGTCTATTTACATAATTTTCTGATTCTTTCTTTAAAGATTTTTCCTTATCAGCTAAGATTTTTTCAATCTTTTCCTTTTCAGCTTGAAGTTTTTTCTCGCACTCCTCTTTTTCCTTTAAAAACACAATTTTATTAAATATTGCAATTTTATTTTCAAGTAAAATCATTTAATCACCTACGACCTTTATGCCTACTGATTCCTTGATGTATTTCAAGATAAAATCATCCTCCATCTTGCCATCAAGTTCAGGAATAGTGACAACAAGTGGAAGTTTTTGATTTAGTTTTACTTCTATGACTTCATCTTTAATCATTTCAAAGGAAGAGTAGGTCAAAATTATTATCCCAATGTGTTTATCATTTTTATATTTATTAAAATTTGATAGCAAATTCTTTCTATCTGTACATAAAACTCCAGGCACTCCTGCAAGTCTTAGTCCATTTATAATGTCATCACTATCTGATAATAAAATTGATTTCATTATAATCTACCAAGAATCATAATTGAAATAATAAGTCCATAAATTGCAATACCTTCAGCAAGTCCTAAGAAAATCATTGAACGACCAAGGATACTTGGGTCTTCAGATACAGCTCCAATTGCTGCGGAACCTACATTAGATACGGCAACACCAGCACCTAAAGATGCAAGACCAGTTGATAGACCTGCTGCTAAAAATCCAAGTCCATTTCCTGAAGTAGCTTCAGTTGCTGCAGATGCCATTTGTGGAACAAGTGTAACTAGTCCAAATACAAATACTGGAGCAAATATAAATAGGTTTAGTTTCATAAATGCTCTTGCTACTTTTTTATTTTTATCTGTTCCCTTATAGATAAAATAAACTCCACTTACTATCATTGAAAACACTGTTAAAATTGCTAAAATAATAATTTTTTCCATCTCTTTACTCTCCTCAATAAATTTTGTCGGCTTTGAAAAGTTCTCCATCGCCTGTGTAATACTTACTAAACATTTCATAATATTCAAGTCTTAGTGATTGAATAAATACAATAAGACCTTCAAGTCCTATAATTACAATATTACCTATAATTAATACTGCTAAATTTCCACCACTTGATCCAATCATTTCGCCAAGAGTTTTAAAAGCCATAAATAAACCAACGTGGTTAATTGCAAAGGCACCAACTCTTATAAAAGAAATAATTCCACTCATAGTTGAAAGAAGTGCTTCTAAAAGTCCAAAAGATGATTCAATATAATAGTCACTTGCACTTTCGCTTCTCTTTTTCTTAAATACTCCCTTCATAATTGGTCTTCTTAGAATCATAAGAGCAAGAGAAATAACTAAAAGTCCCAATGCAAGATTCATAGGAATAATAGATTTTGCACCCATTACTGAAAGGCCAATATTAATCATTGCAAAAAACAGTAAAACTCCCAAGACTCCTTCTTTACCAAAGAAAGCCTCTTCGTAGTCTTTTACTTTTATTCTATTGTATATTCCTATTACATAAGATATAAATAATAAGAATATACCAAAGAAAATTGCAATGACAAGAGTTCCATTTATATTTTCAAAAGGTCTAAACCAAATGGCTGGTATAAGTTCTTCAGATCCAAATACGGATCCATACATAAGTCCAAAGAACATTGAAGATGCTCCCATTCTTGTTAAGAGGCCTCCAAAGTCTTTGTTCTTCTTTCCCAAAAGTAGTCCGGCAATTAAAAATACTGCCCCTTGACCTAAATCGCCAAACATTGCTCCAAATAAAATCATATAAGTTATTCCAAAAATTACAGTTGGGTCAAATTCACCGTAATTTGGAGTTCCATACATATTAATTAGCAGCTCAAAGGGCTTGAAAAAATTTGAGTTTTTGAGCTTTGTTGGAGCTTTGTTTTTTGTATCCTCTGAATTAATATATTCAATATCAATTTTTTTATATTTTGAAAGTGAATTTTTTAATTTTTCTGTATCGCTAAGTCCGACCCATCCTGAGATGTAAAAATATTTATTAGATCTAAGCATATACTTCTTAGCATTTTCTATTTTTTCATAGGAAAGCATGTGAGCAAGAGTTCTTTTTAACTCTTCTTCTCTTTCATTTAAAAGATTCTTCTTATACTCTTCTATTTCGAAAATTTGTCTTTTTAATCTTTCTTCATCTTCTTCAAGATTTTTGTAGATATTTCCTGCAGTACCATGAACATCTTCGCCTAATATATTTACTTCAGTAAAGTTTAAACTTCTCAAAATTCTCTCTATGTCATTTTCAGTTTCCTTAGGATAAATTACAAGAAATAGTTCTCTATCGTCTACAGTACCTGTGTGATAAATCATGGCTATAAGATTGCCATAATTTTTCTTAAGTCTATATCTCGCATCTTTGTCAAGAAAACCAAATTTTGAATTAAAATATTTTAAATCTGCTATATCTTTTAAATCGATATCTACATTTTTAAATAATTCATAGTTTTCCTTAACAGTTTCTAAAAGATGAAGACTTTCTTTTAATTTATTGTAACTTTCAATTTTTTCATTTAAGTTTTTATAAAATGCATCTACATCTCTATTTATATCTACTTCTTCAAAATACTTTTCATCGATATTATTAATATCTAAAAATTTCATAATATCTTCAGCATTTTTTGAAAAAGTCTTTCGGCTTGTGTCTTCTTCAATTGGCATTACATAATTTAGCTCAAGATTTCTCTCAAGGTTTTCATCATTGTCTAAATCAAAGACGAAGTTGTTGTCTTCAATTGTTGTCTCTGCTGAAATAAATTGCATGCTTTTCGAATTTAGTATATCCAATATAACGGAGTCCATATCTTCAATTCTACCCATTATATTGGCTATCTTCATTTTTTCAACGGCCAAATTCTTCACTTCCTTCTCTATCTATAATTAGATATTTTAATTTTTCATTAGGTTCAATTCCAAATCTTGCAGCTTCAAGCATTCTCTCAATATTTGAAATCTCTATATCAAGTAAAATTAGATAACTCATAAACTTTCCAATACCTTTTGAACTTCTAAAATTGGCCCTCGCTGTGGCATATAAGTATCTTTTAGCAGTTCTTCCAGATTTTATTTTCCTATTATAAAATAGAACCTTATATTTTGATTTTAAAATTTCCTCTTCAAATTCCTCTTCAGTTAAATAGGAAAAGTGAAGAAGTTTCTCTGAAGTGTAATTTCCTCCAAAAATTGTGAAATTAAAAATTTCTTCTGGAGAAATATCATAATATCTCTTTGCCCTGTATATCCAAATAATATTTAAAAGATCAATATTAACCCCAAATATTTCTCTAAATTCTTCCCTATCTTTATTTGAAAAAGATTTTGTGGCTTCAACTAAGTTGAGATAATAAAACTTATCTAGATTCATCTCCATAGAAAATAAAATATCTTCTGCATCTGAATCTTTATAATTTTTAAGGTATTCAAAATATTTTGTGCCTTTAAGATCATCTACAAAAGAAGAAATCGTCTCATCTTTGAAATTAATCTTTCTCCCTCTAATAATTAAATCAGAAACCTTAGGATCTCTATTCATCTTAAGAGATCTTAAAATATTTGAAATTTTATCAATGTCAATTCTCAAAAGATAAGCTTTCATAAAATCAATGTACTTAATTGGCAAAAATCCCTTAAGCCTTGTGATTTCATTTCGTCTATAATCTTCTAAAAACTTTTCGATTTCATATATATCTGAAAAGGAATCAATTTCTTTTAAGTTTTTGTTTTTTAAAAATCTAAGACATCCTTTTAAATCAGTTTCTTGAGATAAAGCTTTGTAATCTTCAAAATCTAAAAAATTAGAAAACATCTTTTGAAGCTTTGCATTTAAAGCATCTAATCCACTAAACATTGTGTTTTCCTTCTAATACCAATTCTAAAGCTTCTTTTACAAGGTCCTCTTCTTTGTCATTGTAGAATTTTTCAATCTTTTCTAGATTCTTTTTATTTTCATCTCTGATTAATTCTGCTTTTTTCTTAAAAACTTTGTCAATTTCATCTTCTTTTTCCTTGCCAAGAATTTTAGATTTTTCGATAGATTCATTTTCCATATCTGTTAATTTTTCTCTAAGACCTTTTTTTAGATTTTCTATTTCTAATTCAGTCTTCTCGACAATTTCTCTAGTATTTTTATCTATTGTTAAAATACTATCTATACTTTCTTTCAAAAAATCACCACATTTCTTTTTATCTTCGAGTAATTTTCATTATAGTCTTTTAAGCTTTGATTTCAAGGGGAATTTACCACCAGGTGGAATTTCACAAAAATTTCACATTTGAAATATATATTTTTACAATACTTTTTCACAAAGTAAAAATTATTAGTTTTATTTCATATATTTAATTAACTCTTTACACAATTAAAATATGAATTTTACGCAAAAAAAGAAATACCCCAAATGGAGTATTTCTTTAAAATTATTTTTTAGTTGTGTCTACATGACATGTGCTGTGACATGAGTCGCAGCCACATCCGCAACTACCTTTAGATTTTCTAACTGCCTTAAAAGCTATTCCAACTGCTAAGACAATTACTGCAACGATTAAAATATTAATTGGATTCATAATTAATCACCTTTTCTTTATCATCTTTAAGGTATTTTTCTCTCTCTATTTTTGATCTGTCTTTTCTAAATAAGAAATAACAGTAAATAGCTAAAACCACACCTGCAATTGCAGTCATAAAGTTTGCTCTTTCTCCTTGAAGGACTCTACCAAATTGATAAATCATAAAGGCTGTAGTGTATGAGAATATAAGAATATATCCTATTGCAAATCCAAACCATTTACCTGAATTCATTTCTTCTCTAATTGCTCCCACTGCTGCAAAGCATGGAATTGTAAATTGATTAAAGAATACAAAGGCAAAGGCTGAAGCTGTTGTAAATTGTGAAGCAACAAGAGCTACCATTGGGCTTTCTTCTGCTCCAACTTCTCCAATACCTGCAAGAACTCCGTAAGTTCCTACTACTACTTCTTTTGCTACAAGCCCAAGGATTGTTGATACTGAAGCAATCCAGTTTCCAAATCCAAGTGGCGCAAATATTGGAGCAATAAATCTACCAATTGCTGCAAGTACAGAATCTTCTGCATCTGCATTAAAATCAAGGAATGTTCCATCAAGTGATAAACTTTGTAAGAACCAAATAACTACTGTTGCAAGTAAGATTATTGTTCCTGCTTTAACGATGAAGCCTTTACATCTAAACCAAGTTGCCTTTAAAACATTTTTAGCACTTGGCATATGATATTCTGGAAGTTCCATTACAAATGGTGCTGGATCTCCTGAGAACATTTTAGTTTTCTTTAAAATAATACCTGATACAACAACTGCCATAATTCCACCGAAGTACCAAATTGGCGCATACCACCAAGTACCACCTAAGAATGCTGCAAACATTGCAATTACATCAAGTTTTGCACCACATGGCATAAATGAACTCATCATAATAGTCATTCTTCTGTCGTTGTCAGATTCAATTGTTCTTGTACCCATAATAGCCGGTACTGAACAACCAGTCCCCATTAAGATTGGTATAAATGATTTACCGGAAAGACCAAACTTTCTAAATACTCTGTCGAGGATAAATGCAATTCTAGCCATGTATCCTACATCTTCTAGAATAGAGATAAATAGGAATAATGTTGCAATAACTGGCAAGAATCCAAGAACTGCACCAACACCGCCGATGATACCATCAACAAGTAGTGATGTTAAAAATTCTGAAGCTCCTTGTGCTTCCAAGAATCCTCTAAATCCTTCGCCTATCCATTCTCCAAAGAATACATCATTTACCCAGTCAGTAACTGGTCCACCAACTATATTAATTGCAAGAATATATACAAGAGTTATAATTCCTGCAAAAATTGGAATTGCTAAAAATCTATTAGTTACAACTTTGTCTATCTTATCAGAAGTTGTCATTCCCTTTCTGCCTTTTTTAACAGATTCTTTTGATACTTCTGATACAAAATTGTATCTTTCGTCTGTAATAATTCCTTCACCGTCATCGTCGAAGTCTTCTTCAGCTTTTGCTATTATTTCATTAAGTCTTTTTGTTTCATTTCCGTATAAAGGAAATTCTTTCAAGACTTTTTCGTCATTTTCAAACATCTTAACTGCAAGCCATCTCTTTGCTTTTTCATTTTCAATGACTTTGAAGTTTTCAATTTCATTGATATAGCTTTCTATTTCAGGAGAAAATCTTTGATACTTAGGTTCTCCTGTTCCAGCGACACTTTTTGCAGTTTCTATAAGTTCAGGTATATTTTCATTTCTTAAAGCAGAAATTTCTACAACTTTGCATCCCAGACTTTTTTCAAGTTTTTTAACATCAATGGCATCATTATTTTTTCTAACAACATCCATCATGTTAAGTGCGATAACTACTGGAATTCCTAGTTCTAATAGCTGAGTTGTAAGATATAAGTTTCTTTCGATATTTGTTGCATCAACTACATCTATAATTACATCAGGCTTTTCATTAATAAGATAATCTCTAGAAACAACTTCCTCTAAAGTGTATGGAGAAAGTGAATAAATACCAGGAAGGTCAGTGAAGTGTACTTCTTTGTCCTTTTTATACATACCTGTTTTCTTTTCAACAGTTACTCCAGGCCAGTTTCCAACATATTGATTAGATCCAGTGAGTTCATTAAATAATGTGGATTTACCACTGTTAGGATTACCGGCAAGTGCTATTGTAATGCTCATTTATTTGCCTCCTTTTTAATTTCCTCAATTTCAATTAATTCCGCATCTTCTCTTCTGATACTCATCTCATAATTCCTAATATTAATTTGGACAGGATCACCAAGTGGTGCTACTTTTGTTATGTAGATTTCTGAATTTTTAGTAATACCCATATCCATGATTCTTCTCTTTAAAGGTCCACGGCCGTTTATTTTTTTTACAACATAGTATTTACCAACTTCAGCATCTCTTAAAGTCTTGCTATCCATACTACATCTCCTCTACAAAAATTTTTTTCGCAATATCTTTTCCAATGGCAACTCTAGCATCTTTAATGGAAACAATTAAATTGCCATCATTTTCGTTAACCACTCTTATAATTGCTCCCTTTACAAAACCTAGATTTGCAAGGTGAGATTCAGTAATATCCTTACCTGCTAGGCTCTTTACTCTTGCGATTTTATAATTTTTGTTAAGTGGAGCCATGATTAGACTTAGCATTTTTCTTCACCTCTAATATAAATAAATCCAATAAAATTATATTCTCACAGAGATTTGCGAGAATTAGAAATAATTTTTGAATTTGATTATCATTACTTCATCTAAAGTATAACATAGCTTTTAAAAAAAATAAAACCCATTTGATACTTTTTTTCAAAATTATTTAAAATTAGACTTTTTTTAGATTTTAAAAATAAAAACCCTTAAGTCCATTAAACTTAAGGGTAAAATTTAATTATTTCCACTCATTCTCTTGTACATTTCAATATTTGAATCATTTAAAAATTCATAGGCAGCATTTACTTTTTGAAATTTTTCCTTTGCTCCCTCTTCCTTATTTAAATCAGGGTGATATTTTTTTGCCATCTTTCTATAAGCAAGTTTGATTTCATATTTGTCGGCGTTATAATTAACTCCCAAAGTGTCGCAGGCATTTTCGTATTGATCTTTAAATCCATAGCTAGTTGTCTGTGAGCTAGAATTATAATTTCCGCCACTTCCAGAGTTTTGGTAGTATCCGCCGTATTCAGAGTTTCTAAAGAATTCATCAAAGTCTTCAAAATTGTCGAAGCTAGTCCAAGTAAATCCTCCGAAATTTCTTCTAAACTGTTCTCTAAATTCTTCTTCTCTTCTTTTTCTCTTTTCCTCTTCTCTTCTAAGTCTTTCTCTTTCCTCTCTTTCCCAATAGGCTCTTCCGTATCCACCTATGTTTTCGTACTGAGATTCTTTTCCAAGTAGATAATGATCTGCCCTATCGTAGAAAAATTCAGTAACCATATAGTGTATGTACTTTATAAAAGTCTCAGAAATATTACCAAGAATTGGCACTATAAAAGCGAGAAGTCCAAGAATGTAAATCCATCTAAGTCTGCTTCCACCGAATAAATAAAATGGATTAATAATTAAAAATACTATTAAGCATCCACTCATTGAGATTACTACGCTAAAAAATCTCCTAATTGCAGAAAATAAATCCACAAAAATATTTACAATTACCATTAAAAGTCTTAGAGCTATGTCGAAAAATTTTCCAACACCTCTGTAAAAATATCCTATAATTTTATTCATTTATCATACCTTTTCTTATATTCGTCTATAAATTTCTTGTCTTCTATTACAAGACCATATTCATTTGCCATAAATTCCAAGTGATGAGTAAATTCATGGAGCAAAGTGTGTTCAAGCCTTTCATAAAGCTCTTCATGTGATGAGTACTTAAACATTTCCATAAAAGATCCGTAATAAATTTTTATCATATTTCCTGTAATATCTCTTCTGTATTCGCCAAGGATTACAAGAGAATCACCTACAGATTCTTCATGAAATTTAGTTTCTTCAGATAGAATAATACCACCATTTAGATTATCATAAGCATACTCTGGAATATTTTCGCAAATCTGTTCAAGAATTTCTTCAACCTCATCAATCCTGTTGATTTCAGACATAATTATTTCATTATTGTCTAAATCATTTGAGTTTTTAATATTATCTTTATTAATACTATCCATATAAACTCCTAACTTTCGGACTGTCCTTTAATAGTAGCAAATTTTAATTTGCAATCTTCACGCCCATAATGAAGAACACGAAATTATTGGCGGTGAAGAACAAACGGCACAGCTAGGACTGTCCTTTAGGACTGTCCGGGACTGTCCGAGTAATTTATTCATAAATATCTTTACCCGAATATTTATAGGGCAAGTCTAGTAGATTAAAATGTATTTCTCTAGCCTTATAAATATCCTCACTTAAAAATGTTAATACAAAATTAATATCAACGAATGATGAATCTAAATTAATATAATCTCTATGACTAGTAAACTGATATGTATATTGTTCTGAAAGTCCTGCTGTTTTAGGGTTTAAATGTATATATTTTACTAATTCCGTTAGATATACATCATCTTTACAAGGTTTTGATTGAAATCTAGATTCAAAAATCCTTCCTTTTCTATTATATTTTTTATTAAAATAATAAGTATAACTCTGCTGTATGTACTTCATTGACTTGCTTAAATTTTCATAATCAACTTTTATTAATAAGTGTAGATGATTGTCCATTATAGCATAAGCATAAATCTCTAAATTAAATTTTTCTTTCACTTGTATTACAAAATCTAAGTATTTATTCTTGTCATTTTTGTCTTTAAATATATTTTCAAAATTATTCCCTCGAACATATATATGATAAATATCAGATTCTGATTGTTTTCTAGCATAAACAGTCATAGCTCTACCTCTAATTGAAGCAGACAGTCCTAAAGGACAGTCTGCAAATTTAAAAAATTATAAACTTATAAATTTTCTTTCCAAAAATAATCAAATAATCTTTGCTAAATTCTCTCCTGGAAGAGAAGACAAAAGCTTTTTTGTATACTCATCCTTAGGATTTTCAAAAATCTCGTCTGCTTCTCCATACTCCATGGCCTGCCCTTTATACATTACTAGAACTTCTTCTGCTACATGGCGAACTGCAGAAAGATCATGGGATATAAAAATCATGCTAAGTCCAAGTTCTCTTTGAAGATGTTCTAATAAATTTAATATTTGTGCTTGAATTGAAACATCAAGAGCTGATGTTGGCTCATCTGCCACAATTATCTTTGGATCAACTGCAAGAGCTCTTGCTATAGAAATTCTCTGCCTTTGTCCTCCCGAAAACTCATGAGGATATCTATCCATGTGATATTTTGAAAGTCCACAAATCTCCATAGTTCTCTCAACTTTTTCATAAATCTTTTTATTATCTCTTTCGCCCAGCAAATTTCTAATTCCCGTTGCAATTAGGTCCTTACATTTTTTTCTAGGGTTTAGTGAAGAATATGGATCTTGGAAAATCATTTGAACATCTCGTCTATAATCTCTTAGTTCTCTATCTTTAAGCTCTAAGATATTTTTTCCATTATAGATTATCTCTCCAGTGCAATCTGGATATAGTCCCATTACACATCTTGCTAAAGTTGATTTACCAGAGCCTGATTCTCCAACTACTCCAAGAGTATGGGAAGTGTATAAGTCAAAGGAAATATTATCGACTGCTTTAAGGGTTTCTTCGCCTCTTTTTTTAAAGCTTTTATTTAAATTTCTTACTTGTAAAATTATTTCATCCATTTAATCACCTGTATAAATAACAGCTTACTTTATGTCCATCTATGTCCACTTCTTCAGGGAAAGCAGTTCTACAAATATCCATTGCCTCATCACATCTGTCGCAGAAGTGACATTCATTCTTTAAGTCTACTGGATTTGGAACAGATCCTCTAATTGTGTATAGCTCATCTACTTTTTTATGAGCATTTGGTATTGCCCTTAAAAGTCCTCTTGTGTAAGGATGTAGTGGATTTGCAAATATATCTTCTGCCTTTGCTCTTTCTACAACTTTTCCTGCGTATAATACATTTACATAATCTGCAATATCTGATACAACTGCCAAGTCGTGAGTTATAAAAATTATAGAAGTATTTAAGTCCTCTTTTAACTTTCTCATAAGCTCTAAAACTTCTTTTTGAATAGTAACATCAAGTGCAGTTGTAGGCTCATCTGCAATTAAAAGCTTTGGATTTGACGAAAGTGCCATTGCAATCATAATTCTCTGCCTCATTCCACCTGAAAGTTCATGAGGATAGGAATTGTAAACTTCTTCTGCTCTTTGAATTTCTACTTTTTCAATCATCTCAATTGATTTTTCTTTGGCAGTTTTTTTATCCATATTAAAATGTTCTATAAAAACTTCAGACATTTGGTATCCTACTTTTAATGCAGGATTAAGCGAAGTCATTGGCTCTTGAAAAATCATTGAAATTTCATTTCCCCTAATTTTTCTAAGTTCTTCTTCAGGAAGTTCTAATAAATTTTTACCGTCAAAATTTATCTCTCCCGATATTTTTTCAATTGAAGAATCTTCTAAAAGACCCATAATGGCAAGACTTGTCACAGATTTACCAGAACCACTTTCTCCTACAATTGCAGAAGTGACCCCTTCTCTTATATTTATATCTACTCCATTTACAGCTTTTACTACACCTTGGGAGCTTTTGAAGAAAACTTCAAGATTTTTTATTTCTAGTAACATTCTTACCTCCTGTATTTTGGATCAAAGGCGTCTCTAAAGGCATCTCCTACAATATTTAAAACAAGTATTGTAATTGCAATTGCAAGTCCAGGGAAAAGAGTCATGTGAGGATAATTTCTAATATAAGCTCTTCCTTCTGATAGCATTTGACCCCACTCAGCTTCTGGTGGCATAATTCCCATACCAATAAAGGAAAGTGAAGCTGCAGATAAAATTGCAGTACCTACACCAATTGTTGCCTGAACTATAATTGGTGCAAAACAGTTTGGAAGTATTTCCATAAAAATAAGCTTAAGTCCTTTAACTCCAGAAAGTCTTGCTGATTCAATGTATTCTAAGTTTTTAACAGACATTACCTGACTTCTTACGATTTTTGCGTAATTTGGAATAGATGATAGAGATACTGCAAGAATAAGATTTCTCATTCCTCCACCCAATGCAGCAGCAAGTGCAATTGCAAGGACAAGTTGTGGAATTGAAAGAATTGTATCCATTATTCTCATTATAATAGCATCGAAAATTCCTTCATAATAGCCTGCAAAGGCTCCAATTATAACTCCTATAATTGTAGAAATAATTACTGAAGTAAAACCAATCTTTAGTGAAATTTGTGCTCCACGAAGCACTCTTGAAAATATATCTCGCCCAAAGTTATCCGTTCCCATTAAATGCTCTGAGTTTGGCGACTGAAAATTATTACTAGGAACTTGTGCTGTGTAGTCATAAGGTGCAATTACTTCTGCAAAAATTGCACAAAGTACAATAATTATAAGGATTACTAGCGCAATAACTGCAATTTTATTTTTACTATAGTATTTAAAAAATTCTTTTAGTCTATTAATCATAATTCACCTAACTTTTCGCCGTCTTGATTCTAGGATTTATAAATCCATATAGAATATCTACAATTATTGAAATCACACAGTAAACAACTGCAATAAGCATTATTCCGCCGAGAATCATTGGATAATCACGAGTCTTTACAGAATCTACCATGAGTCTTCCTATTCCTGGAATTGAAAAAATTGTCTCTGTTAGAATACTTCCTCCAAGAAGGCTCCCAGCTTGAAGTCCAATAGTTGTAATAACTGGAATCATTGCATTTTTAAGTGCGTGAACAAAGATTACTTTCTTTTTTGAAAGGCCTTTTGCCCTTGCAGTTCTAATGTAGTCCTTGTCTAGCACATCAAGCATAGCAGAACGCGTCATTCTCATAATTACTGCAGATGATTGAAAACCCAGTGCAAACCAAGGCATTATCATATGTCTAATTGATGAAAATCCAGATGCTGGAAGAACTTTTAATCTTGTAGAGAAAACTATAATTAGTAAAAGTCCTGACCAAAATATTGGCATAGCAAGTCCCACCATACCAAATGCTGTGATAAGTGAGTCAATTATTGTATTTTTCTTAACAGCTGCAATTATTCCAAAGGTAATTCCAAAGACTATTGCAATAATAAGAGCTCCACCTGCAAGTTTTAATGTATTTGGAAACACTCTTAAAAGGGAATCAGTTACAGATCGACCTGTCTGATAAGATGTTCCCAAATCAAATTCAAAAACAATGCCCTTTAAGTATCTTAAATATTGAATTAAAAAAGGATCATTAAGTCCTAGATTTTCTCTTATTGCATCAACTGTTTCCTTTGTGGCATCAGGTCCTGCAACTGCAAGTGCCGCATCACCTGGTGACATATAAAGCAGTGCAAATACTATAAAACTCACGCCTAGAAGTGTTGGTATGAGAATTAATAGTCTTTTTATAATATATTTTGCCATGTTATTTCCTTTCTATTAGGAATTATTAGATAAAAAATTCACCAAAGAAAGCCCTTGGTGAATTTTTAGAAATTATTTTCCGCTTAATGTTACATCTTTAAGCTCTTGTGGATATTTAGGAAGTAGCTCTAGACCACTTACATTTTTATTACCAGCCACAAGTGTTTCGCCATAGCAGATGTATAACCATGGATATTCTTTATTGATAAGCTCTTGAGCTCTCTTGTAAATGTCAGCCCTTTGATTTTCATCAACTGTTGAAATACCTTCTTGAATTAAGGCATCAAGTTCAGGGTTTCCATAAAAAGTAACATTAGGTGGTTGTCCAATGTTTGAAGAATGGAATGGTTGGAAAATTTCATAGTGTGCATCTACAATTGATGGGTTCCAACTCATGATGAACATATTGTGTTCCCCACGTTTAATAGCATCCATAAATGCTCCCCATTCAAGTCTTTCAATATCAAGACCAATTCCATATTCTTGAAGTTGAGCTTGCATCATTGTTGCAACATTTACTCTTTGAGTATTGTCTGATGTGTAAATTGAAAGTTTATCTCCATCCTTAACTCCAGCTTGTGCGAAAAGTTCTTTTGCCTTTTCAGCATTTACTGCATTAGGCTCGATAGAATCTGCAATTGAATACTTAAAGTTAGGATTAATTGGACTTGTAGCAAGTTTACCTGAATTCATATAAACAGTTTCAAATATTGTCTTCATGTCAATGGCATTAACCATTGCTTCTCTTGCTTCAACCTTGTCAAAAGGTGCCTTGTTTACATTAAATCCTATAAAGTGAACTGAGTTGTCAAGTTTTCTAAATAATTGTAGGTCTTTATTTCCTTCAATATTTTCAATTTCAGCTGGATCGATTTTATAAGCTAAATCAACTCCACCACTTTCAAGTTCTATAATTCTTTGAGAAGCTTCTGGAATAACTCTCATTTCAATTCCAGAAATCTTTGGAGCTTCTCCCCAATAATTTTCATTTACAGAGAAAGTTGTGTGATCATTTTGTACCCATTCATCAAGTACAAATGGACCAGTACCCATTGGTTTTGTAGCAATATCTGCTCCACCTTCCACATAAGCTTTAGATAAAATTGAAACAGCTGGATGTGAAAGTGAATTTAAAAATGCTGCATCAGGTTCAGTTAATTTAAAGGAAAAAGTTAAATTGTCAGTCTTATTATAAGAATTTGGATCAATTTTTCCATAGAAAGACTTAAATTTTTCAGATTCAGCAGCTCTTTGAAGTGTAAATATTACATCATCAGCTGTAAGTGGAGCTCCATTTGAGAATTTAACTCCTTCTCTTAACTTTATATTAAAAGTTTGTGGGTCTGGGTTTTCAATAGATTCAGCTAGTGAATTCACAAGTTCCCCATTTGCATTTCTCTTAACTAAAGTATCATATACTTGAATTAAAATATTTTCAGCATAATCATCATTAATCTGCGCAGTATCAAGTGTAGTGGCATCTTCTGAAATAGCGACTTTTAATACGCCGCCTGCTTCAGCAGATTTTTCTCCTCCACCTGAACAGCCTACTAGCATTAGTGCTAAAACTAATGACAGTATTAGCATAGTTTTCTTTTTCATTTGCATCTCCCTTTCTAGATGTATTAAACATCAATTCTCGTAATATTCGCCCCAAGATTTCTAAATTTCTCTTCGATATTTTCATATCCTCTATCAATATGATAAATTTCAGAAATTTCTGTCTCGCCTTCCGATACTAGTGCTGCAAGTATTAAAGCAGCCCCTGCTCTAAGGTCTGTAGCAGAAACCTTGGATCCGTATAATTTATTTTTACCCAAAAGCACGGCTTCTCTATCTATTACTTTTATTTTTGCACCCATTTTTTTAAGTTCGTCAGCGTGCATAAATCTATTTTCAAATACTGTTTCAATAATAGATGATTGACCATCTGCTTGAGTTAAAAGTGCCATAAATTGAGCTTGTAAGTCTGTTGGAAAACCTGGATGTGGTAGAGTTTTTATTTCAAGTGGCTTAATAGTTTCACTTCCTATAACCCTTACATTGTCTCCCTCTTCAATTATCTGAGCTCCAGATTCTTCAAGCTTTGCAATTACAGGTTTTAAGTGAGATGTGATAATATTTTCAATTAAAATATCTCCACCAGTAATAGCTGCAGCAACCATAAATGTACCAGCTTCGATTCTATCTGGAATAATTTGGTGGGTGCATCCTGTTAATTTTTCAACTCCCTTGATTCTAATAGTTGAAGTACCAGCTCCTGTAACTCTTGCTCCCATTTTATTTAAGAAGTTTGCAAGGTCTACAATTTCAGGTTCCATTGCACAGTTTTCTATAATAGTTTCGCCCTCAGCAAGTACAGCTGCAGTCATAATATTTTCAGTTGCTCCAACTGATGGGAAATCTAGATAAATTTTAGCTCCAACAAGCTTTTCGCAAGTTGCTCTAATTTCTCCGTGAGTCATTTCAATCTCTGCACCGAGAGCCTTAAATCCCTTTAAATGTAAATCAATTGGTCTTGAACCAATATTGCATCCCCCTGGTAGAGAATTATATGCTTCCTTCATCTTTGCAAGAAGTGGTCCCATAACTAGGAAAGATGCTCGCATCTTGCTAATGAGTTCGTAATCTGTCTTTGCAGTATTAAGACCTCTAGGATCTATTTTTAAAGTATTTTTATTTTTTTCTATTTTTAAGCCAAGTCTTCTTAGAACTTCGGTAATGACCTCTACATCTTTAAGCTCAGGAATATCTTCTAGTACTATTTCTTCTGTGCCAAGTATTGATGCAGCAATAATTGGAAGAGCTGCATTTTTTGCACCTGATATTCTGACACTTCCCTTTAGTGGACCATTTGGTTTAACAAATATCTTTTCCAAAGAGTTTTCCCCCTTAATATTTAATACTATAATTATATCATATATGCAAAGATTTATTAAAGTAATAAAAATGCCCGAATCCAATATTTAAAAGTTTCCGATTTTTATGTTACAATATAAAAAGTTATAAACTGGACAAGGAGGAATTATGAAAAAATTTATTGCAAAAGAATATAGCGAAGTAAAAGAATCAGTTTATTCAGTAGACTACTCAAATATATACGACGACTTCATCAACTTTGGTGTAGGTGATCCTGACATTAACACACATGAAATCATAATAGAAGCAGCAAATCAGTCACAACTAAATGGTCACACGCACTACGCAGATCCACAAGGAGTTCTTGCTTTAAGACAGGCAATTTGTGATTACTATAAGGAAGACTTTGAAGTGGAAGCTGACCCTTCAAATGTAATGGTTACAATGTCTGGTACAGAGGCAATGTATCTAGTGCTAAGAACAATTATAGAAGAAGGAGATGAAGTTATAATTCCTTCACCATACTTTAGTATTTATACTGAACAAGTTGAAATGCCCCATGGTGTGCCTGTAATATACGAAACAAAATTTGAAAATGATTTTAATATAATTCCATCAGAGCTTGAAAAGTTAATCACAGATAAAACTAAAGCAATTATCGTAAACACTCCAAACAATCCAACTGGAGCAGTTTACTCAACAGAAACTTTAAAAGAAATTTATGAAATTGCAAAAAAACACGATGTCGTAGTAATTTGTGATGATATCTACACAATTTATTCTTACGAATCTAAATTCGAGCCAATGATTAAATTTGACAAGGAATTTAAAAATGTAATTTCAATTGCATCTTTTTCTAAAGATTACGTAATGACAGGTTGGAGACTTGGCTCAATTGTAGCAGATGCTGATTTAATAAAGGCTATGACACAAGTTCATGAAATAACAGTTTATGCAGTGCCAACAATTTGCCAATACGCAGGTATTGCAGCAATTGAAAACAGAAAAGAAATTTGCCCACCACTTGCAGAAGAATACAAAAATAGAATGTATCTTGCATATGAAAGACTTAAAAAATTAAAATATGTAGAAGTAATGAGACCAAAGGGAACTTTCTATCTCTTCCCTAAAATTAATGTCCCTGGAATGACTTCAAAAGAAGTTATAAAAGAAATCTTAGAAAAGGCTCATGTTAATTTAATAAGTGGTGAAGTTTTTGGAAAAGGTGGAGAAGACTGTATAAGAATTGCAGTTACTGTTAATGAAGATATGATTAACGAAGCATTTGACAGAATTGAAAAATTAGATATATTTAAGTAAGAAAAAAGCAGGTTGCCTTGGGCTTCCTGCTTAATTTTTTAATTTATTGCTTTTACAAATGTCTTTATAAAAAGTATTGTTTGTGGTTGATAAACTATGTCTACTAAAAAAGCTCCTACAATCGGAACAATCATCATGGCTTTTCTAGACATTCCATATTTTTCATTAATCGCTGTCATATTTACTATTGCTGATGGTGTAGCACCAAGTCCATGACCACATAGACCTGCACACATTACTGCCGCATCATAATTTGATCCAAGTATTCTGAATACAACAAAATATGCTGCAAGTATCATAAACACAGCTTGTGCAAATACTACAACTGCTATTCCACCTAGAAGTCCTGTAAGCTCCCATAATTTTAATGTCATCATAGCAAGTGATAAGTAAAGATTAAGCATTACATTTCCAAATTCATCAACTAATGTAAAGTCAAATTTGTAAAAATGAAACTTTTCATTCAAGTTACGAACTACAACTGCTGTAAACATTGCTCCTACATAGTCTGGGAAGCTTAAATTAATAATTCCTGAAATAAATGTAGCTATTTGCATACCTACCGCCATGCAAACTATAACTACAACAATGTTTTTAATAATATCTAAACTATTAAGTTTTTCTCCAGCCACATTGATATTTTCTACTGAAGTATCAAAGTCTTCACTATTATCTGGTTTCAGATTATTTTTTACAATTAATCTTCTACCTAGTGGTCCACCTATTAATACTGCTGAGATTAATCCAAATGTGGCTGCTGCCGCTCCAACAAGTGGTCCTTGTTCATATCCCATTTCAGCGAAAGTTCCACCATAAGATAGAGCCGCACCGTGTCCTCCAATCATTGATATAGATGAAGATAATAATGCGTATGGTGCTGGAATTGATAGTAGTTTTGATAGAGTTATACCAATTGTATTTTGGAATATTGATATTACACCACATACAATCCAGTAAACCAATAATAGTTTTCCCCCAGTTTTAAGTAGTTTAAAACTTGCTCCCAGTCCTACTGTTGTGAAAAATGCTAACATAAATACACTTTGAAATATGTTTTCAAATTGGAACTCAAAAGATCCTGTTTGGTGTCCTATGAAAGTGATAAACATAAATAAAAATCCACCAACTACTGGAGCTGGTATACAATATTTATCGATTATTTTAATCTTATCCTTAATCCAAAATCCAAGTAATAATAAAATTGCTGAAAGTGCTAATGTAAATACAGGATTTAAATTAATTGTAAATACGTTTTCAATCATTTCAAATTTCATATGTAATACCTCCTATTTTTATTGTTAATTTAATTTTATCATACAAGAAATACGTTTACAATATTTTTGTATCTTCTATGTTTAACTATTAATTTTAAAGGGTATAAATTTAAAAAATTTTATTAAAAATAGTTTTCTTAATATTTATAAATTTGTATAAAAAAAGCAGGTTGCCTTGGGCTTCCTGCTTAGTTCTTATTTAGCTTTTTTTAAGTTTTCTAATTCTTTTTTAATAGCTTCGATCTCTTTTGAAAGTGACTCATTTTCGAGTTCAGCCTTAATTGTTTCTATTTCTTTTGCTAGATTTTCTTTATCAGCTTTTAAAGCTTCTACTTCTTTTGCAAGTTTTGCATTTTCTTTTTTAATTGCTTCTACATCTCTTGTAGATTTTTCACTTGCTTTTCTAGCTTTTTCAAAATCTAGTTTTAATCCTTCCTCATCTCTAGTAGTAAGAATTGGAAGATCGCTAAGTCTTTCTTCAATTCGATTTTTGTAAATTTCGTTGTTTTCATTTACTAGCTTAATAATTTCATCAGCTTTGTTCTTGTATTCACTTGAATTAATTAAATCTTTGTATGCTTTTTCAAAATTCTTAATGTAGAATCTGTAGAAATCAGAGAAGTCTTCAATTCCTGATTCAGATTCAAGGCCTTCTAGATAATTCTTTTGAGCTGTTAATGCAGTTTCATTATTTTTCTTTTCTAAGAAAATAGCAAATTCCATTAGTTTTAATTCAAGCTCTAAATATTTCTTAAGTTCAAGCTTATTCTTTCTCTTTTCATCTTCAGAGATACCAATGCTTGGTATTTCATACATTTTATCTAGTACATTTTCATAGAAGTTTCTAACATCATTTATTAATATTTCTGGTCTATTTTCTAAAGCTTCTTCATAGAAGTGTAGAGATCTCTTTGAATTTTCTATCATTGGCTTTATAAATTTTCCTAGATCAAAGTTTTCTATAATCTGATAGAATCTGTCTGGAACATATTTGTTGAAGTATTTCTTAGATGAATTATAAAGCTCATCACTGTAAATTTCAAAAACATCTAATAGTTTATTTTGAGAATTTACAATATCTAAATCGTTGAATAGATGTGCATAAGCTAGATATAACTTATTTAACAATTCAACATTTTTGCCATACATGTTTTTAGTTTCTTCATATCCAGGGACATTTTGAAAAAATTCTTTAAACATATCTTCAAACTTCTTTGAAGTAGTATTATAATTTTTAAAAATATCCATAGGATTGTGGAAGTTACCCATAAACATATTAGGTGTGAAAGAGTTGAAATTTCCTACCTTAAAATTATCCATGAATTTTTTATAATCTTCGTATTGATTTTTAAAGATATTTTTTTGCATTTTCATCATTTCATCAAAAAAGTTTCTATTATCCATACTTCACTTCCTCCTACAAAATTTAAAATATTTACGCTTTAGTTGATTATATTACGAAACTAATCAAGTGTCAAAAGATTAATGCAATAATTCTAAGTTTTTACTAATATTTTACTCTATTTAAATATAATAAATTAAGCATTTCAATTTCTTTAAATAATATTTTAATCATTTAGAATCCTTTTCAATTTGTCTTTAGTAAATTAATTTTATTTTAAAAAACTAATCGTAAAATCTATTTACTTTTTATAAATAAATCGTTCAGCTATCGCTATTTTTAAAGCTTCCTTTAATATTTTTATCCATTGTGTTATAATACATATAAGAGAAAATTTTTTATGTAGAGGGAGGACAATACATATGGAAAAACCTTTTGAGTTTGACGATTTTATATTTGATGGCGATGTATTAAAGGGAATGACAAGAAAAGGCAAGGACAAAATTAAGAATGAGGGATTATTCGACATGGTGGTTCCTACTGAAGGACCAGATGGAACAAAGATTAGAGTTATTGGAGAACAATGTTTCTACAGAAGAAAACTTAACTCTGTTGTAATTCCAGAAACTGTTGAAGAAATTGGATACAATGCATTTGGAGTAAACAACTTAACAGAAGTTGAAATTCCAGATTCAGTTAAAAAAATTGACGCTTACGGATTTTATAGAAATAAACTAGCTGATGTTAAGTTACCAGCAAATCTTGAATTTATTGGAGACAATGCTTTCTCACTTAACGAAATTGGAGAAATTCATATTCCAGATACAGTTGAATTTATCGGCGTAAGTGCATTCTACAAAAACCATTTACAAGAAGTTAAACTTCCAGCAAATATTAAAGAAATTGATATGTACGCATTTAGAAAGAATAATATTCTAGAAGTAGAAGTACCAGCTGGATGTGACAAACTAGACCACAGAGCTTTCGAAGAAAACACTGTAGTTAAACAAGGCTAATTTTAAATTACAAAACCCCCGAGTTAAACTCGAGGGTTTATTTTTACATATTTTTTATTATTTCAGCAACTTTATCATTGACTTTTGCCATGTCATTTATAGTTAATGCAACAACATTTTTGCCTTTTAATTTATAAAGACTTTCTGCAAACTCTTTTGAATTAGTTTTTGTATATTTTTCTATTAATGAATCATATAGTTTTTTTGCAGCGTCTTCATTTTTAAATTCATAGATTCCAATTGTTTCATTATTAGATTTATCATCCTTTAAAGTATAGAGTCTTATAACTATAACACCATCTGGATGTTTATATTCCTCAACTTTTTTGTCGTAAAATTTAACTCCGTCTTTTTCTAATACTTCTACAATACTAGCTGCAATTACATCTTTTTCGTTTTTATTTTCTTTATTATATCCTTCGCCTATTATAACTGTTTTGTCCTTATCATCCCAATCCACCTTCATGTCAAAAGCTTCTCCAACAAATCTAATAGGTACGTAAGTTCTGTTGTTTATAATTTTAGGAGCAACGTCAATATCAATTTCCTTGTCATCATTTAATTTTTTAACTTTCTTGTCTCCAATTCTCAAAAGAATAGATTTATCATCATCCTGAATATTCACAGTTTTTTCTTCCCCATTCCATTGAACCTTTAATCCTAAATTTTCTGAAATAACCCTAATAGGAACAAGAGTCCTATTGTCTTCAATAACTGGAACAACATCTGATTCAATAATCTTTCCATTCATCCAAATCTTTGGACTTGTAGCATAAACACCTTGTAACAATAACAAAGCTGCAATGCCAACTATTTTTTTGTTATTCATGGATACCTCCTTCATATTTAGTTGTCCTAAAACCTACTATTAGATTATCCCTTTATTATATTAATGTCAAGACTAGAAACCTGTTATTAAAATATAAAAAGCTTTCAGATTTCTCCAAAAGCTTTTATAGTCAATAATTTTTATTTACATATTTATAATCTGTCCTATTCCCTTTTCTTTTGCAAGGCGATAAATTTTTTCTGCAACTATTATATCAAGACCGGCAAATCCCACTGTCTTAAACCAAGTTATTTCATCTTTGCTAACTCTTCCAGTTTCTTTTCCAAGAAGTAGATTGCCAAGTTCGTGAGAGACTTTATCTTCTGATAATTTTTTAGCTTCAATAGGAATTAATACGTCCCCTGATTCTTCAAGCACTCCTTCCTTTGTATCTGTAAAAATCTTATCCGCTCTTTCTATAAATTCACTTGGAGTTTCTTGCATATCAGGCGTATAAGATCCCACTCCATTTACATGAACTCCTTTTTTAACACGAGTTCCATCAAATACTGGATTTTTAGAAGTTGTAACTGTTGTAATGATGTCAACTTCTTCTATAACTTCATTTGTATCTTCTACTGCAATGATTTCAGAATCGTACTCAGATAATTCTTCATTCATCTTTTTCGCAAATTCCTTTGCTCTTTCAAAATTCATATCATACACATAAGCTTTTTTAATATCTCTAACAGCAAGGACTGCCTCAAGTTGTGTTTGAGCTTGCCCACCTGTTCCAATTAATAAAAACTTATCTGCGTCTTCATTAGATAAAACTTCAGTAGCAGCTCCTGCCACAGCTCCAGTTCTAAGTCTTGTAAGCATTGTTCCATCTAAAATTGCCTTAACAAATCCATTTTCATCATCAATTAAAATCATTGTAGATGGAGAAGATGGAAGGCCTTTCTCAATATTTTGTGGATAGATGTCAATAATTTTAAGACCAAGTGCATTTTTATCTTTAATGTATCCCGGCATAAAAATTGCTGTGCTTGAATTTTCTTTATCAACATCAATAACAGTACGAAGAGGAATGTCAGAGTTGCCTGCACTGTATTCCTTTAAAGCTTCTTTATCTGCTTCTATAACATCTTTAATAGTTACAGCCTCTCTTAAATCTTTATCTTTTAAAACTAAAATTTCCATAATACTCCTTTCTAATTCCTTAGATATATTAATAATTCTATCATAAAGAGATTAAATTTCCTAAATTATGCAAACTTAAATAATCTTTTGAAAGTCCAAATTATAGATTTGAAAATTATTGCTATAATAAGCGAGATTGTAAATACTTCCAATAATTCCAACAATGCTATTTTATATTTTCATTCCCTAAAAAATAAGTGTAATTTATTTTATTAAATATAAATTTGCATCTTCTTCTAATTTTGTTGAGTTTAATATTTTTCTCCACTAATATAATAAATAAATTATATCAACTTTATTGATTTTTAAAATATAAAGAATTTTATTTTATTATTTTTTTTATTAAATGCACAGACTTATATTTGTGTAATTATTGATTTTTACAGCAAATAAGAGACTCGAATTTATCGAGCCTCTATAAAAATTTTAAATAGAGCAAAAAATTTCACAAAAAAAGCAGAGAAGAAAATCTCCTCTGCTAAATAATTTTATTACATTCTATTAAGTTGAACCATTTCAGCAAATGTTTCAAGTTGTGTTTTAGCTTGACCAAAGTCAGTCATTTGTTGATCATATCCCATTTTAATTAGTGGGATTCCAGCTTTTTCATATGCTTGTTTTAATGATGGATATTCCATTTCTTCTGTATCGTTAAATGTCATCATGAATAATAGACATCCATCAGCGTCATTATCAACTGCAAGGTCAACTACATATTGAGGTCTCTTCCAGATTTCTGGATCATAAAGTAGTGGATCTTCGTCCATTCTTGCAAATTGATCAGCAAGTGCTAGGTATGGATCTTCGATTGATGTATCTACGTCAACTTTAAGTCCTCTAGATTCAGCTGCAACGTCATCTGCTACTACACAAATGTTGAAGTTATCAAGTACTTCAAGAAGTGCTGGGTTATCAGTGATTACACCAGAAGTTACTACTCTTGGTCCATCACATTCTTCTTTTGGCATAGCCTTTAATGCTTCAATAAGTTCTTTAAGCATTTTTGAGTGTTCATCTTTTGGCATATTCCAAGAAGCTTTTAATACATTAGATCTATCTGATGCCTTAATAGTCTTTGAATAGTCTCCAACCATTTTGATGAATTCTCTCTTAAGTGCTCTATTTTCATTGTAAACTTCTATAGCTTCTTTTAGTGCTTCGTCAGTGATTTTAACATCACAAACTTCTTCTAATCTTTCAGCTGCTTGTTTGAAAATCTTAGCATTATAAGTTTTACCAAAGTCTTCTTTTCTATGTTGTGCGTGGTTTAAGAATACCATTGGAATTTCTCTTCCTACAGAAACTTTATAGTTTTGAGAAAGTGGTCTTAATGTATCATCAAGAGTTGTTAGCATACATGCACTAAGTCCATCAAGTGATCCATCAAGTCCCATTTCTAAACATCTAAGTGCTAGTGAATAATAGAAAGTTGGGAAGTATTCTTTAGCCTTGTCAATTGGACCTTGACCGCCCCAAATTTCAATTGGAATCATTCCAGCTGCGTGGATAATTTCTTGTGGTGCATAATATGGATATACACCAGCAAGTTTTTTTCCTTCAGCTAAATATTTGTCAATTTGTCCTCTTTGATTATCTGCTATATTTTTAAATTCTTTTAGTAAATTTTGAATATCAGTCATTTGGCACCTCTATTAAATTGTTGTTTTAGACCAGTCAGTTTCTTTAGTGTTTTCGAAATTAGTGTAGACTTCTTCGCCCTTAGCGATTCTGTCAGCTTTTCTTTCATTCATAATTTCTACTAGACCTTGAACTCTTGTCTTGTATTGTTCTTCAGAGAAGTTTCTTTCGTCAGCTTGGTCACCATCAAAGTGAACAACTGGAATATCTAAGTCTTCTCTCCATCTTCTTTCGATTTCAGGCATTGCTCCTGACCATGGTTTACATGATCTGTTGTAGTTAACAAGTGCTCCAGAAACTCCGTTTTCTTTAGCCATTGTTTCTCTCCATTCAACACCATCTTCGATACATACTGAACAAGGTGCTTTACAGTATGCAGCAGCCATTTCTCTAACTGTTGTATATTGGAATCCAAATGCAGGCGCATATACTACTGCAGTTACGTTTACTCCGTTTTGTTTTAGTGGTTCGAAAAGTTGTCTTAATCCTGGCCAGCATGGAATTCCCTCAAATAGAATTCTGTGTTCTTCTGGGTATTCCCAAGTAGATGTACCTTCTCTTACAGATTGTTCATATTCAGCTGCTAGAAGTTCAAATCCTTCAGCTGCATCAATTTCACATCTTGCAGCAACAATGTCTGCCATGTGGTTGAATAGGTCAAATCCAGAAAGTGGAGATGGTTCATAAGCCATGTAAGAACAAGCTTTAAGCCATGCAGCAGCTGTTCTATTAGCGATTTTACAAGCTTCTTCGAATTTAGACTCGTCAAATTTCTTTCCAGTTAGTTTTTCTAATTGGTGAATAGCGTATTCAAATTGTCCCATTAGGTAATCAACTTTTTCTTCAGGAACTTCAACTGTGTTTTGGAAAGGAATATCAACCATAATCATTGGAATGTCGTGCATTCTTGCAATGTTTTCGTACCATTTAGTCATCATGTTACAGATGTTGTTACAGCATAGTACGAAGTCTGGTTGTGGCATCTTTCTTGAGTCAGTTGGTTCTCCAGCTGCATATGCAAGAGAAATTCTAGCATATCCACAAATATCATTGTCATATCCCATGTCTTCAGCTGCTTGACAAAGTCTTAATCCATCTTTTTTAGCTGCTGTTGTAGCTGCGTGGTTTTCTGGATAAACAGCGTGTAGTCCGAAAGCTTTTGCAAGCTCAATTGGGAATTTAGATGAAGACCATCCTACAAGTTCCCCTCTTTTTTTTGCATCCCATGCAGCACCGTAAACTCTGTCTACTACATTTCTAAGTGCTTGTGCAGCTGGGATATTTCCTTCAACTGGTCTTGGTTTCTTTCCTGGTATTTTTTGTATAGCCATACTTTACCTCCTAAGTATCTCTTAAGCTTTTGCTCTATCTTCTTTAAGCTTTTGCATTTTAACTTTTTGATATCCGAATAATGCAGCACCAAGTGCTCCATTTAATTGACATAGTGGTGATGTATTGATTTTATGTCCAGTATTTTCTTCAAGAGCCCTAACCATCCCTTTATTTAGTGCAACTCCACCAGTAAATACTACATCATCATTAAGTCCTACTCTTTTTGCAAGAGATCCTACTCTCGATGCAATAGAGTCGTGAATACCCTTTACTATATCTTGAATTTGTGTTCCACTTGCAAGTTGTGAAATAACTTCTGATTCAGCAAATACTGTACAAGTAGAAGAAATAGTTACATCTTTAGTTGATTTTTTATCTAATTCTTCAAGTTCTGAAATATCTACTTCTAAAACTTTTGCAATAACATCAAGAAATCTTCCTGTACCGGCAGCACACTTGTCATTCATTACGAAGTTTTCAAGCATACCATTGTCTCCAATTTTCAATGCTTTTGCATCTTGTCCACCAATATCAATGATTGTGCGAACATTTGGAAATAAGAAATAAGCTCCCTTAGCGTGACATGAAAGTTCAGACATTTGAAAATCTGCCTCTTCTAATGAGTTTCTTCCATATCCTGTAGCCATTATATAAGATATATCTTCTCTTTTAAGGCCTGATTCCTCAAGAGTTTTCTTAATTGTTCTTGCGGGTCCGCTTGTTCCAGCACCAACATCAATAACAGAAGTTGAGATAATTTCTTTGCCATCTTTTAAAATAATACTTTTTGAAGCAGTTGATCCAATATCAACGCCCATTGTATAAACAGCTTCTGCCATAAAATCCCCTCTTTAATATAAACATTAAATAAACTTACTGACTCTATTCTACTATATATGTTTATCTTTGTCAAAAATTTAAGAAGCGAGAATGTACTGTTTTCAAGGCTTTAGCAAGATTTATGCTTTACTATTTTTGTCATTTTATGTATATAATTTACTTAAAGTAATTAAAATACTTAATACAAAAATATTGGATAATCAAATGTCGATTATCCAATATTTTCTTTATTAAATTATATATTATTTAATGTTGTTTAGGTTGTCGTAATCTCTAATTACTCTTGGAGTAATCATTTGATGAACTGGACAAATTGTTTCTGGATTTTGGTAGCAACTTTCAGTGAAAGCGATGATGTAATTTCTCCATAGGTTCATGTTAATAATTTCATCAACAAATCCATATTTAGCACAAGAGAATGGTTTAGATTTTTCATTATAGTCTTCGATAAGAGCATTCATCTTATCAATTGTAGGTTGAAGATCTTTTCCAGCCTTCTTGTCTTTTGCAAGTCTTCTAGAGTACATTGCAACAGATGCAGTTTCTCCGTTCATTACATTGATTTCAGTTGCAGCAGTTCCAAGTGAGAAGGCATTTGTATCATTTCCTTGTGGTCCACCTAGTACATAGTGAGCTGCAGCAGTACCCTTTCTCATTGTGATTTCCAATTGTGGAAGATCAGAATTTTGAATAGAGTATATTAGTGATTGACCTAGTCCTAGTAGTTCTGCTCTTTCAGCATCATCACCTACATCGATACCTGTAGTATCTTGTAGCCATACGATAGGAAGTCTGTCTCTTGCACAAAGAGTAACAAACTCGTTCATCTTGATAAGACCTTGTCTATATAATTTACCACCAATTGAGATATGTTTTGGATCATTATAATATTCAGGATATCCCATTAATAGACCTTGAACGTTAGCAACAACTCCTACTAGAAGTCCGTTAACTTTAGCAAGTCCTGTTACCATTTCACGTCCGTATCCTTTTTTATATTCCATAAATTCAGAACCGTCAAATAGTCTAGAAATAACATCATAGATGTCGTAAACTTTCTTAGGATTTTGTGGAATAATTGAATACATATCATTTGCATCATATGCAGGCATTTTAGGATCATCTACTCTGAAGAATTCTCTATCATATTTTGGAAGCATGTTTAGATATTTTCTAATTCCATCAAGTACGCCCTCTTCTTCAACATAAACTTCTCTCATAAATCCAGTTTGAGCAAAGTGAACTCCAACTGATCCTGGAGGAGTTGTTTTCTTAGCATTAGCTGTAGAATCAGCAATTTGGTTAGCAGATTCTTCATCTATATATCCCTTTGGATTCATACCTCCAAGGATTCCAGCTCCACCTACAGCCATATTTGCATCTTTATGAGCAACAATTAGTGTAGGAGAAATAGAGTGATATCCACCACCAGCTGGGTTAGTTCCGTAAATACCAACAATTACTGGAACTCCAGTTTGGTTAAGTCTTGCGTTTCTATAGAATGGAGTACCACCGCCACGTCTATTTGGATAAACTTTTTCTTGTTCATCAAGTTTTACACCAGAACAGTTAAGGATATAAACTAGAGGTATTCTAAGTCTTTCTGCTGTATCAGATGCTCTTAAAAGGTCATCTGCTTGTCCAGCAATCCATGCTCCAGCAAGTTTTTTGTTATCACTTGCTACGATGTAAACCCATCTATCATCAACCTTAGCTAGACCTTTAACAATACCAGTAGTACCGTGGTCATTTTCGCCAGGGTTGTAAAGAGTATTTAAGGGACACCAAGTTCCTTCGTCGATAAGTTCTGCAATTCTTTGAAGTGCAGTCATTTCTCCACGTTCATTAACCTTATCATCTGGTTTACCAGCTGCAAGAGCTTTCTCAACTCTTTCTCTTATGTCCTCTTCAATTTCTCTTAATGCTTTAAAATTTTCTTCATCGACAGCCTTTAATGGGCTACCAATTTGCTTCATATTTTGGAAATATGAAGGCATTGAATACTGAGCCATATATCCTCCTTATATTAATCTTCTTTAGGTTTTTTAATAAATGCTTCGCCTGGGTCGATTTCTTCTCTGATAAGTTTAATAACATTTTCATCAGGAGCTTCAAGTTCAACTGCACGTGAAGTATCGATTTCAAAACCAGTGTTTTCAATAATATCTTCAATGGAAGAAGATGGATAGTATCCAGCAAGATACATTCTCTTAGTATCTTCGTCGAATTTTAAAACTCCCTTGTCAGTTACAACCATTTGAGGACCAACATTTTCAGGAATACCAACTCTTGTTCTTCCGCCAGGACCGTCTATCCAACCTGGTGAAGTTACATAGTCAACTTGATCAATAAATCTTCTCTTTTGGTGTTGCATCATGATAATTGTGTTTACATAAGTTGCAATACCATTAGCTCCACCTGAACCTGTAAATCTTGTAGTTGGGTTGTTGTAGTCACCAATTACAGTTGAGTTTACATTTCCGTAAGGGTCAATTTGAGCTCCACCGATAAATGCGATCATTCTCTTTTTGTCGTGTTTCCATTCGTTAGCTTGGAATCCAACATAAGTTGCATTTGTCCAGTGAACAGCACAGTGAGCCATAAATCTATTGTCTCCTACAGATCTAGGAACTTCAATTGGATCACAATCCATAAGTCCTGATTCCACAATTAGATAACAGTTAGGTGCAAATACTGCCTTTGCAAGTGAAGCACCAATTAGTGGAAGTCCTGTACCAACAATTGCGATTTGACCATCTTTAATTTGTCTAGCAATTGTTACAGCTTGCATTTCTTGATTTGTATAATTATCATATCTTGCCATTATTTTTCTTCTCCCTTCTTAAGAGCGTCTGAAGCATAGCCAAGTCCTGGAACATTTTTAAGTCCAATAAGTCTAGTTGCACCTAATTTATTTAGGTAAGCTTCGTGATCTTCTACTCCGTATACCCATTCGTCTAAGAATCCGTTAAAGTCTTCGTCTTCTTTAGATACTACATTGTACATTTTGTAGAAATCTGCATCGTAATCGTAGTAATCGTAGCATTGAGAAGGGTGTGCTCCGTATGGTGCGTGAACTACTGCATCAATACAGAATCCAGGGATTTTGTTGTCTTTTGCGTCGAAGTTTTTGATATATTCATCACTAACAAGTTCTTCACAAGTTACGATAACTTTTCTTGCTGCAATTGCAATATCAACATCATGGAAAGTGTTTCCTAAAATTCTAGTAGTTCCGTCTGGAGAAGCCATTTGTACGTGAATAATTGCAGTATCAATGTCTGGTACTGGTGCTGCAACTACTTTTTCACCTTTTTTAAATGGGTTTTCTACATAAATGAATTTTTCATCTGGAAGTTTATCAATTTTTTGTCTTTCTTCTTTAGAGATTCCCCATTTATCAACTAAGTCAGATCCCATCATTAATCTAACTGGTAAGTAAGGAAGTCCAAGTGCTGCTGCGTGAATTCTTTGCATTTCAACATCTTGTGAGTAGTCTTCCATTAGAAGCTCTCCTCTTTCAACAGCCTTTCTAAATCTTCTAGATACATTTGTGTATCCTGAGTTTGCAGTGTAACAGTTAATATATGCTTTAACTCTTCCTGCTCCAATTAATGTATCCCAATCCCCTCCAGCTGGTCCTGCTTCTACGATAAAGTCTTTTTGTCCTTGACGTAGAATTTCGTTAACTGCT
Organism: Peptoniphilus ovalis; assembly: GCF_018919265.1. Taxonomy (GTDB): domain Bacteria; phylum Bacillota; class Clostridia; order Tissierellales; family Peptoniphilaceae; genus Peptoniphilus_A; species Peptoniphilus_A ovalis. Next base: position 72,931 of record NZ_JAHLQO010000002.1, on the reverse strand, counting down.
GCGTAAGGTTTTCTGTTAGTTGTAAATCCACCTAGTGAAATTACATCGCCATCTTCAACGTATTTTGCTATGGCGTCTTTTAGTTTCATTACTTTACTCAAGTTAATACCTCCTTTATTTTATATAACTTGAAATAGCTTAAATTTTGTAAATATTTTTAAATATTCAGCTCCGAAGAGCTGAACATTAGTGAGAAAATAATATTAAGAATACACCTGCTGCTACTGCAGAGCCAATAACTCCGGCAACATTAGGTCCCATTGCGTGCATTAGTAGGAAGTTTGTAGGATTATATTTTCTACCTTCAACTTGAGCTACACGAGCTGCCATTGGAACTGCTGATACACCAGCTGAACCAATAAGTGGGTTAATCTTGCCACCTGTTACAAGATAAAGTATTTTACCAAATACAACTCCTGCTGCAGTTGCAAAACAAAATGCCATAAGTCCTAATGCAATTATCTTAAGAGTTGCTGGTTGAAGGAAAGTTGATCCATCAGCTGTCGCTCCAACTGTAGTTCCAAGCATAATTGTTACGATGTTCATAAGTGCATTTTGTGCAGTGTCTGATAATCTATTAACTACTCCTGATTCCTTAAATAGGTTTCCAAGCATTAGCATACCAAGAAGTGGTGCTACATCTGGAAGAAGTAGTGATGTGAAAAGTACTACTACAACTGGGAAAATAACTTTTTCAAGTTTAGATACTTTTCTTAATGAACTCATTGCTGTAGTTCTTTCTTTTTCAGTAGTAAGTGCTTTCATAATTGGCGGTTGAATCATTGGAATTAGTGCCATATATGAATAAGCTGCTACTGCGATAGGTGCTAGTAAATGTGGTGCAAGTTGTGATGTTGTAAATATTGCTGTAGGTCCATCTGCTCCACCAATGATTCCAATTGATGCTGCTTCTGGTCCTGTAAATCCTAGTGCCACTGCAGCTACAAAAGCAAAGTAAATACCCATTTGTGCAGCAGATCCTAATACAAGTGAAATAGGATTAGCAATAAGTGGTCCAAAGTCTGTCATTGTACCAACTCCCATGAAAATTAAACAAGGGAATAGATTAGACTTTACACCATTATACATAATTGCTAGAACACCTGAATTTTGCCAAGGATCAGCAACATCCATAAGTCCTGCAAGTGGTAGGTTTCTTAAAAGCATACCAAATGCTATTGGAAGAAGTAGAAGTGGCTCATACTCTTTTTTAATCGCTAGATAAATAAGAATAAAGGATACAATAAACATTACCACATTTTGCCACTGTAAGGCTGCAAATCCTGATTCGCCCAGGATTCCCTGTAATGTTTCTAATAACATAAGTCTATACCCCCTAATTAATTAACAGTTGCTAATAACGCGTCAGTATCTACTGTTTCTCCAGCTTTAACCTTAAGTGAAACTGTACCACCTGCTGGTGCAACGATTTCGTTTTCCATCTTCATAGCTTCAAGGATAAGAATAACATCTCCTGCTGCTACAGTATCTCCATCATTTACGTTAACTCTAAGAACTGTACCAGGCATTGGTGCAGTAACTTCTCCTGCTCCGCCTGTTGCTGCTGCAGGTGCTGCTGGAGCTGCTGGCGCTGGTGCTGGTGCAGGTGCTGCCGCTTGTGGAGCTGGAGCTGGTGCTGCTGCTGGTGCAGGTGCACTTGTTAATCCACCTGGAGTAAGTGATTGATATCCTCCGCCTACTTTTTCAACCTCAACCTCGAAAACTTTTCCATCTACTTTTACTTGATATTTCATCTGTTTCTCCTTTTCTTAAATAATAATAGAATAATTTTAAAATTTTGATTTTAGCTTACTTTTTTTCAGTTATAGAAACAATTCTAAAACTTTCGATTCTTGATCTTTCTTCCATGCTAATTGCACCTACGATTGCTGCAAGTAGCGCAGGATCCATGGAATTATCTGCTGCCTTTCTTGGTGCTGGTGCACTTTGTGCTGGCTTTTGTTCAGACTTTCCGCTAGTTACATTACCTTCAATTCCTCCAACAATTTTTGAGATAATAATGATTGCAATCAATAGAGCTATAAGCGCTAAGAATACAACTGTGACTCCTGTAAGAGAAACTCCCAACGCTTCTCCTATTGTAAGTTCAACATTACCTAACATTAAAACACCTCCCATTGTAGTTTCACATTATGGAATCCTTTCCAACTTTTAAAAATATTATAACAAAGACCGTGATTTAAATCAACGAATATCTTACTATGTACGTGAATTTATCTAAGCCTTTCGTAATAATTATACATTAAAAAGAAGCTAAAAGAAAGGCAATGGTTTTACTGCAAAATGTGTTTTGACTAAAAATATAAAAAATAAACTTCTTGATTACATTTGTTAAAAAAAGTCCTTTTATTTTAAAAATTGAAGTAAAAAATTTAAATTTTCATTTAATTTTTTGACTAAATGAAAATCGATTTACTAACATTTTACATAAAGGACTTTTTTAAAATTTATTTATTTTTTATTTCACCCAATTAATCCAAGATGTTCCACTAAAATTTTTGTTCCCAAAAATATTAGTACAATACCACCTGCCAACTGAGCTTTATCTTTTAACGCTATTCCAAAAAACTTCCCTATATAAACCCCTGCAAAAGATACCACGAAAGTTGTAACTCCTATAATTAATATTGAAGTTAGTATTTCGATTTTTAAAAATGCGAAAGATACTCCAACTGCAAGTGCATCGATTGATGTTGCAATAGAAAGCATCAAAAGATTTTTAAAATCAAATTCATCTTCTATCTCACAAGTCTTATCTCTTGATTCTCTTATCATATTTATACCAATTATTCCAAGAAGAATAAAGGCAATCCAGTGATCAATCTGTTGAAGCTTTTCTGTGAAAATTGACCCAAGAGTGTATCCAAAGAAAGGCATCATCCCCTGAAATATACCAAAAAATAGAGCTACAATTACCGCTCTTTTAAAAAAGGATTTTCCAATAGAAAGTCCTTTACAGATTGCTGCTGCAAAGGCATCCATTGCAAGACCTGCTCCCAATAAGCTTACTGATATTAAATTCATCTTCACTCCAAAATAAAAATAGATGCCCAAGGCACCTATTTTTTAACTTTTACTTTAATAATTCATCTAGTCTATTTTTATCAAAACCAACGATTTGTTCGTCACCAACAACTATTACTGGTACTCCTGTATAGCCCATTGCCATAAGTTCGTTTCTAGCTTCTTTGTCAGTTTGAACATTTTTTTCGTCGAATTCTACTTCTCTTTCTTTTAGGTAGTCCTTTGCCATTGTGCAATAAGGACAAGTATTACTTGTATAAACTGTTACTTTACTCATTATATCCCTCCTAATACTAATTACATTATACTCTTATTTATATAGAAATATCAAGATATTCTCAAATTTTATGCTTAGCATGTTCAAGTCCATATTTAAATAGAGAAACAACATGCTCATCATCTAAAGAATAATAAGCTCTTCTTCCCAACCTCTTTACCTTTATAAGATTTTGATTTTTTAAAAGTGAAAGCTGATGAGATATAGATGACTGACTCATATCAAGTAAAAGAGAAATATCTGAAACACAAAGTGGCCCCTTCATTAGCGCATAAATTATTTTAATCCTTGTGGGATCAGACATTGCTTTAAATATCTGTGACAAGAAGTTTATTAAATCTTCCTTTTCTTTAAATGATTTGATTTCATCGACAACTTCTTCACTGATTTTATCTATATATTTGTTTTCCATATTTTACCCCACAGATTTAAAATTTATGCTTAAAACCATAAATTCTTCTAATTTTAAAGATTCTGCTCTTCTAGTTGGAGAAATATTGCTAAGCTCTAGAGCTCTTCTAATATCTTCCTTTGAGTAATTCAATTTAGAATTAGATAATGAATTTAAAATTGTCTTTCTTCTTGTAGTAAAGGAAGCTCTGACAACTTTAAATAAAAATTCTGTATCAAACTTCTCTCTTTCAAGCATTTTTAAAGTTACAACTGCAGAGTCTACATTAGGTCTTGGCATAAAAACAGTTTGAGGCACTTGGAACTTATACTTGCAATCTGTATAGTAATTTATAAATACAGATAGTGAGCCGTAATCCTTGTTACCAGGCTCAGCCGAAAGTCTTTTTGCAACTTCCTTTTGCACCATAACTGTAATTGAAATCAAGTTTATATCAGAAACTACTAGCTTTTCAATTATTGGAGTTGTGATGTAGTATGGAAGATTTGCAACTACTTTAAAACTCTCACCATTAAATTCCTCTTCCAAAACTTTATCCAAATCTATTTTTAGAAAGTCTCCATAAATTACCTTTACATTTTCAATATCTAAAGTTTCTTTGTGAAGTTCCTTAAGCTTTTCGTCGATTTCTACTGCTAAAACTTTCTTCGCGCGAAGAGCAAGCTCTTCAGTTAAAGTTCCAACACCTGGTCCAATTTCTAGAACATTGTCATCTTCAGTAATTTCTGCAGCATCTGCAATTTTCCTAACTACATTTCCATCTATTAAAAAGTTTTGTCCCAGTGATTTTGTAAATCTAAATCCGTATTTAGAAAGTATTTCAGATAATTTACTTGGTTTATATAATCTATCTATGAGAGTTCACCACCTTCATCGCCTCTTCAAACTCATCTCTAGTTATGCCAAAGGAGTTTAACTTATTTAAAGTTTTCTTGCCATTTCCATGGCCAATTTTTAAAATTTCGTTTAAAATTTCTCGTCTAGCACTTGCTTCATCAGAATTAATTAAATTATTTTCAATTAAATCCTTCATGCTAAACTCTTCTGATTTTGTAGTAGTCTTTGCCCTAGCTGCTTTCAAAGCTTTTAGTATCTCTTCAGGGCTTGCATTTTCAACGCCTATATCTCCTTTTTTTGTAGAAACTGCTTGAGATAGATAGGCGTGTTTTGCATTGGGAAACTCTTCTGCAATTCTCTTTCTAATTTGCGATCCCATGTAGTCTGAATCTGTAAAAATAATTATGCCCTTTCTCTTTTCAAGCTCTTTAAGATTTTTTAAGAATTTCTTCCCAAATCCGAATCCATGAGTTGTAATAACTTCTGCATCAACAGCAGCTTTTATAGCAATTTCATCATCTCTACCTTCAGCTACAATTATTTCCTCAATGACAGGCTTCATATTCCAAAAAACCTCTTAGTGTTTTCTGAAGTAACTCTTTCAAGCTCAGCACTTTCCATGCCGCGAAGCTCTGCAATATAATTGCAAACAAGACTTACATATTTAGGTTCATTTCTCTTGCCACGATTAGGAACTGGAGTCATATAAGGGCAGTCAGTTTCTAGAAGTAGATGATTTAAATCTACTTCCTTTGCAACTTCCTTAGGAGTCTTTGCATTTTTAAAAGTTACAGCTCCACCAAGTGCAATGTAGTCACCCATTTTTATATATTCCTTCATCATTTCAACTGATTGCGAAAAACAGTGAATAAGTGCTGTGAAGTCATATTTTTCATGTGCTTCTTTTAAAATTTCAAAAGTTTCTCCTGCTGCATCTCTTGAGTGAATTACAATGTTCTTCTTAAGTTTTGCAGCAAGTTCAATTTGTCTTTTAAAAACTTCTCTTTGCACATCTCTTGGAGAATTGTCGTAGTAATAATCTAGTCCAATTTCTCCAATGGCAACTACTTTCTCGTTTTTTGAAAGTTCAATAATTCTATTTTCAATTTCTTCATTATATGTCTTGGCATCATGGGGATGAATTCCAATAGCCGCATATATATTGTCGTATTTATTCGCAAGTTTTACAGAGTTTTCTATGGACTCCTTGTCTGATGAGTTGTTTATCACAAGCTCAATTCCATTGTCCTTTAAACTCTTTATAATTTCTTCTCTATCTTCTTCAAAAGCCTCATCATCAAGATGAGTATGAGAATCTATCATGTTTCCTCCTAGCTAATTTTTGAACCTGACTTAATATCTTCAAGAGTTGATGTAATAGTCAGTTTTCCTTCATCATCAGAAGCTGCAAGAATCATTCCATTTGACTCAACTCCTCTAAGTTTAATTGGTTTTAAATTCATAAGAACTAGAACTTTTTTGCCAACTAAATCTTCTTTTGAGTAGTAATCCTTGATTCCAGAAACAATTTGTCTTTCTATATCTCCAACTTTTATTTTTAAGATGAATAATTTGTCAGCCTTTGGATGATTATCTACATCTAGGACTTCTGCAACTCTTATATCAAGTTTTTCAAAATCATCAATTGTAATTTCTTCTTTTAAATCGTCTTTTTCTTCTTTATTTCCAAGTCTAGATTTAAGGAGAGCTTCATTTTCTTCGTTAAATCTTTCAATTTCTTTTTCAATGTCAAGTCTTGGGAAAATAACTTCGCCTTTTTTAACCTTTGTGCCATCTTCTATTAGTCCAAAAGTTCTGGCATCTTCCCAATTTATTTCTCCACTTAAACCAAGTTGTTCTCTAAGCTTTAGTGAAGTTTCCTTGATAAATGGATAGATTAAAACAGAAACAATTCTTAGAGATTCAGCTAAATTGTATAGAACAGTGTTAAGTCTATCTTTTTTGTCATCGTCCTTAGCAAGTACCCATGGCTCAGATTCATCTACATATTTATTAGATCTTCTAATTAATTTCCAAATAGCTTCAAGAGCATTGGAAAATTGATAGTGTTCCATTGCCTTTTCAACTTCGTCAATCACTGAAACCGAAATATCTTTTAAATCTTCGTCAAAGTCTTCGCATACATTTTTGTCTTCAATAACTCCATCATTGTATTTAGAAATCATTGAAACTGTTCTTGAAAGAAGATTACCTAGGTCATTTGCAAGGTCTGAATTTAATCTTTGCATAAACTTTTCAATATTAAATGAACCATCAGATCCAAAAGAAAATTCGCGAAGTAGGAAGTATTTTAAAGCGTCAATTCCATATAATTTGATTATTGGTTCAGGGTAAATTACATTGCCCTTGGATTTACTCATCTTGTCGTTGTCAAATAAAATCCAACCATGTCCAAAAACTTTTTCTGGAAGCGGTAGGTCAAGTGCCATTAAAATTGCTGGCCAAATAATTACGTGAAATCTTATAATTTCCTTTCCAACGAAGTGAACATTTGCTGGCCAAAAATCATTGAACTGTTTTTCATCCTTTCCAAAACCAATTGCAGTTAAATAACAAGAAAGAGCATCAATCCATACATATACAACATGCTTTTCATCAAATGGAACTTTAACTCCCCAGTCAAAACTTGAACGTGAAACAGATAAATCTTCAAGACCTTCTTCACCTTCAAAGAAGTTTTTAACCATTTCATTTTTTCTAAAAGCTGGCTCTATAAATTCAGGATGATCTTCGTATAATTTAAGAAGTTTGTCTTTGTATTTTGAAAGTCTAAAGAAATATGATTCTTCATGAGTTAGTTCTGTAGGTCTTCCACAGTCTGGACAAGTGTGGCCTTCACCCAGTTGAGATTCAGTCCAAAAAGATTCACAAGGAGTACAGTAATAACCTTCATACTCGTCTTTGTAAATATCTCCCTTGTCGTAAAGTTTTTGGAAAATATTTTGAACATTCTTTTCGTGATCCTTGTCAGTGGAACGAATGAAATAATCGTAGTCAATATCTAACATCTTCCAAAGTTTTTTAATGTTTTCAACAATTCCGTCCACATATTCCTTTGGCTCCATGCCCATTTCTTTAGCTTTTTCTTCAATTTTTTGACCATGCTCATCAGTACCAGTAGTCATGAAAACATCATAACCTTGCATCTTTTTAAATCTCTTAACAGCGTCTACTGCAACAGTACAATAAGTATGGCCTATATGCAAATTATCACTTGGATAATAAATTGGTGTCGTAATATAAAATTTTTTACTCATTCTTCCTAAAACCTCCATAAAAAAAGCACCAAAGATTTGGTTTATTTTATTTGTCAATCTATAAGTGGCAAATATGTATCTAACTTAATAATTAAAATAATTATAACTGAAACATGCAATAAAATCAATTTTATAAGACTTTTAAACTCCCTATATACTTTGTATATAATAGTTTTTGCCAAATAATGTATAATTATAATTATTAAATTTAAGGAGCACAATTTGAAAACACATCACTCTTTTATTTGGAAATTAATAATAATTATTTCAATATTATTTTCCGGATTTTTAACACTTATACACTTTGGATACTTTCCAAAATATAATTACGCACTAATTCATTTCTCACTTGGATTTTTTGCACTGACACTTGCAATGACAGTTTACTTTTCATACAAGAGGGCTTCCCATCGTCACGGAGAAAATTATCTCTCGCCTCTTTTAACATCACTTTTCTTTGCAATACTCACGCAATTTTTCATGTTTCTTGCAAAACCATTTATAAATATCAGCCAAGATATGAATGTAGTAGATTTAATTCAAGTTATAGCATTTTATATTTTGCCAACTATTCTTGCATTTATATTAATAAGGCAACTTGTAAACTTTAACGACATAGATTCAGATTGGTTTAACATAAAGTTTTATCTAAATTGGGCAGATATGATGACAAATATTATGACAGTGGTTTGCTTTTTAGAACTTTTTTCACCAACAGTAGAAGGAAAATTTTCTGTTGGAATTAGAGGAACAATATGGGCATTTTATTCTCTTGTTATAGATATTTTAATTGGCAGAATGAAAAAGAGTGAGGATTAGTTTTTTATATTTATCTTTTCGGGCGATGTTCCCATAATTATAGTATAAAGGCAAAGGACAGCACCTTCTTCACAAATACATTTCTCTTTTACTAATTTGCATTTATATAAAACTTCAAAATAAAATCAAGGCACAGCCCTTTTTATTAAATTATTTATCCTATCAACCAAGACCTGCAATAATCTAAAACATTATAGATTTTAAGCCATTAATTCGATATAATAAAATTATAAAGTTGAGGAAGTTGAAATGAAGAGAAAAACTAAGGATTTTATAATTTTTATACTTGCAGTTGTGTTCTTCTACGGCACGCTACACCTACTTGGATACACCTGCCCAATTAAGGCATTAACTGGTATCTCTTGTCCAGGTTGTGGAATGACAAGGGCGTGGATTTATTTATTAAAACTAGATTTTAAAACTGCATTTTACTACCATCCACTTTTTATTATTCCCTTAATTGTTTTAATTGGATATGTATTTCAAAATAAACTTCCAAAAAAATTTACTAAAATAGTTTTTTACATATTTATTATATTGTTTTTTGTGGTTTACATTTACAGAATGTTCACTCCAAATGAAATTGTCGTTTTTAGACCAAAAGATTCTATATTTTATAAAATTATTACAAAATTAATTAATTAGAAAGAGGTGGAATATGTTTTGTATTAAGTGCGGAAATAAATTAAATGAAAATATGAAATTCTGCGACCAATGCGGTGCTCCTGTACCCGTGAGAAAATCTTCAAATGAGCATTTCACTGTAGATAAAACTTCAAAAGTTGCTGAAAAGGAAATAATTTCAGATCCAATAACTGAAACTAAGGAAGAAGAAATAACTCCATCAAAAATTTTAGAAGATCTAGATCATGAAGAAGCTATAGAAATTCCAGAAGCTCAGAAAATTTCAGAAACTTACGAAATTAAAAAAGAGTCTGAAATAATTAAAACTGAAGAAAAGACAGAAGAATTTCCAAAACTAGAACTTCACGAAGAGATTATTGAAGAAAATCATTTTGAAAACATTGAAGAAGAAACTCCAAAAGAAAAAAACTACTCCCATGACAAATCTTTTGAAGAACCTATAAAAGATTCAAAAGAAGAATATTTTTATGAGTCCAATCGTGAAAATAAAAATTACGAATATAATTCTAATTCCCAAAGCTTAAGTGCAGTAAACATAGTTGCAGTTGTGGGCATGGTGCTTATGGGACTACTTACAATTAGAACAGCACTGGTTTTTATTAGTAGCTTTTTATGGATAATAGGAGGTGCAATATAATGCGTTTATTCTATTCAATGATGGCAATCCTTGCCCTACCTTTTATAGCTGCAAGAGTAGTTGTAATGCTTCTTATGATTTTTACATTGTTCTCAATCTTTAGAAATTGGAACAAAGGCCACAACAAAGAGCTTATGAATGCTATGATAATTTCAACAATATTATTATTTATTGTAAGCATTTTATCAGCAATATTTTCAAGAATCTCCTTTGGTTACTTTGTAAAATCAGCCGATATGTTTATACCAGTTTTAGGATTAATAATTACTGCAATTATTTATTTTATGGGAAATTCCAATGGAGCGAGAATTTATCCAATGGGATACTTTGACAACCTTTCAAATTCAGAATTTTTAAAAAGAGAATTAAGTCAGTCACTTGATTACTTAGTATCTTCAATTAAAAAGGAAACTAGAAACTTTGAAAGAAGTGCCTTTACAGAAAACACAGACAAGTACGATCCAAAATATTCAGGTCACGGAGATTATAATCATCAAAATAATTACAATCCTAATTATGGATATTACGGATATAGAAATCTTGAACCAGCACCTTTTAGAGGTTATATAAAAGACGATTGGTCATATCTAATGTATATAATACTCAGCATTGTAACTTGTAATCTTTACCACTACTATTTTATATATAAAGCAGCTCAGTCAGTAAATATTGCATGTGCAGGCGATGGAGAACAAACTGGAGGACTTTTAAAATTTTTAGGCCTTGGAATAATAACTTGTGGATTATATTGTTTGTTCTGGGAATACAATATAATGAATAGAATGGCATCAAATGGTCCTAGATATGGAAGAAATATTCAAGACAATGGTGGAACATTTTTACTTTGGTTCTTGCTTGGATCCTGGATTTGTGGATTAGGATTTATTGTTTCTTGGTATTTGTTATTTAAGAATTTAAATTTAATATGCACTGCTTATAATTTAGCTCACGCTAATAATCACTAATAATTAATTAGAAACAACCTTCTATCTTACAGAAGGTTGTTTTTTATTCTAAAAATTTTCCAATATAAAAGAGCAGTTTAAAAACTGCCCCGTTATAATTTATAAACCAATATTATTCTTATTTGCTAAATTCTGTTGTGTTTGAATTTTCACTTTTTAAAGAATTATCTTCAACTTTATTATTTTCTTCTAAAGATTCTTTTTTATCTTCTTCATTTTTCTTTGGCACTTCTCTTTCGATAAATTTTGGAAGTTCGCCTAATTTATAAACTATTAGACCAGCTCGTTTCTCAAAACTTGCTATATTAAAATCTAATGTTTCTCCATTTTTAGTCACAGTTATATATCCTACAAATCCGCCGTTTTCTACATTAGCACCTTTGTAATGATTTTTCAAGAATTTTATTACTTCATTTGTAAATTCTTTTTTCCTATTCATTTCTAATTCTTCTGCATCTTGTTCTTTATCAGTTTTTGGTTTGTTATCTAAATCCGCTAAGTTATTTTCTATTCTGTATTTAAGTGTAGCTACTACATCTTCTGCGGAATTATCTCCATAAACTCCTGCCCTTTGATTTTGTATTATTTGTCTTACACTTATTGCATGATAGTGATTTCCATGAAGCCAATAGAATATATTATTAGTTTCATTTTCTGAACCATAAACTGGCAAATCTGTATTTAAAGCTCCGAAATTAGTCATATTTTTTAAATTTTTATCTAAATAAGGTACTACACTTTTTACAAGTCTCGGACTTACATTTGCAACTTCAGAAACTTCTTTATCCCCTACATTTATATCAGAATGGTCTTCACCCTTTTCTACTATATATTCTGCATTCGGATAAATATTTTTTGGATTTTCTCTTACAACTCCAATTTCTTTATTTCCAATATATAGATGCCAATGATCTCCATGGTCAACTATTCTTGTAACTCCCTTAGGCCATTTTGAATCTTCTTGTTTGTTTGGTTTTTGATTTCCATGACTTCCTACATACTCTTCAATAATTACTCCTCTAAAGCTTGTTCCAACTTCTCCGAGACTTAAATAAGTTATATATTCTCTGTTGTTATCATCATATACATGATAATGGTCGCCATGTTTTTTTATTCTCATTATATTAAGACTAATTAATTCATTTGCTCCAATTGTTCTTATAAGAAAAGGATTAGAATTATTATTAGGAAAATTTGGTAAATTTGGTGTAATTTGATTCGGATTATCCCAAATATTATTATTGCCACTCAAATTATTCCAATTATTATTAGGTTTATTATTAAAGTTATTATTTGTTTTTCCATTGAGTGGTCCATGACTTCCTTGATAGATTCCAACTTGTGCATTAGGATACATGGAACTTGGATCAGTGTATGTTATAAATTCTTGTCCTGATGCAGTATATACATGGTAATGGTCACCATGCTTTAAAATTTTCACAACTTCATTAGGATTATTTGTTTGATTTTTAAAATTATTATTTTGGTTAAAATTATTGCTAAGGTTATTGTTTAATTTATTGTTTAGGTTATTAAAATTATTTGGAATCAAATTATTGTTCATATTCATTCCAATATTATTTGAATTTTTATTTCCATGACTTCCCACATAAGTACCAATTTGTATATTAGGAAATTCAGAAGATGGATTTTCATAAGTTATAAATTCACGTCCATCTCTTGTATATACGTGGTAATGATCTTCGTGTTTTAAAATTTTTACAACATCAAGATTTTTTAAATCGCTAGCACCTACTGCTGATATAAATTCTATGCCACCATTTTCTTTATTTTGAGGATTTATTTTTGTTTTCTTTACAGAATTAGTTTTTGCAACTTTATTTAAAGGAGCATGACTTCCATTGTACTTTCCAATTTTTATATTTGGATACATTGAGCTTGGGTCTTCATAAGTTATGAATTCTTCTCCTGAAGCAGTATATACATGATAATGGTCTCCATGTTTTAAGATTTTTACAACTTCATCTTTGCTATCTTCCTTGGAATTTGCATAGACTTTTTTGCCCAGAAATCCCTTTAATGAGCTTTTAACCTTTGAATTAGTTTTTTGTCCGTGATGTCCTGTGTATGCTCCAATTTTTATATTTGGAAAGGCATTTGCAGGATTTTCATAAGTTAGAAATTCACTGCCATCTGCTGTGTATACATGATAGTGATCTCCATGTTTTTTAATTTCTACTACATCTTTGTTTTTTAAATCATCTACTCCAACAACACTTACCATTTCCATCTCGCCTGATGAATTTCTAGGATCAGAATATGTGATGTGTTCTTTGCCATCTTTTGTAAATACGTGGAAGTGGTCACCATGTGGCACAACTTTTACTATATCATCTGTATTTATATCATTATCATCAAGCAAAACTTCAGTTGTATCATCTTCTATATATTTATTTTGCATAGTGCTGGCTAAAGGGGAGTTTTCAACACTATTTTTATTATTTGAACAAGCAGCTAAACTTAAACTAAGCATTAAAACTGTGCTTGTCGCTAAAATTTTATAATTTTTCATTAATTTATTATTCATTTTTCCTCCACTATTTTTTAAATATTAAAGAAATTATCAAACTTGCTACTGCTATTAAAACTATTACTGAGCCTGGTCGTAAATTAAAGCTATATGAAACAAAAAGACCTATATATACAAATAATATGCACATAATTACAGAAGCAATTAAAGTTGATTTATATGTCTTTGTAAAACTCATCGCCGTTATTACTGGTATAACGAGAAGAGAAGAAACAATTAACGACCCAATAGTCTTTGCGGCAATGGAAATGGCAATGGCACTAAGTATTGTGAAAACAAAATCTAAAATTGCTGTGTTAATTCCCATTAAACTTGCCGCTTCTCTGTCAAACACACTTAGATATAATTTTTCATAAATTAGTCCATAAGTTATTAAGACTATTGCAGAAATTAAAATAACTGTATAAAATTCTGCATCGCTTATTGTTACAATTGAGCCAAATAAAAAGGTGGTTATATTTGTAGAACTACCAGATAGGCTTGAGAAAATTCCAGCAACACCAACAGATGCCGAAAGTATAACTAAAGTTGATATTTCTTGATAGGATTTTAGTTTATTTCTTATAAATTCCACAAATAATCCAGCCACTATGCAAATTATTACAGAACCTATCAGTGGATTTATCCCTAAAAATAATCCTATGGACACTCCAGCAAGTGATGCGTGAGATAAACTATCTCCCATCATTGAAAGTCTTTTTAATAAAATTGTCATTCCTATTGCCGGCAAGATAATTGCAAGAAGCGTTCCAACAATAAATGCCCTTTGCATAAAATCGTATTTAAATATTTCAAGCATCTCTATTCTCTCCTTGCCTAAAAAGATTTAGAGTTCCATTTTTAATCTCATAAGTCTTGTCTGCAAAATCTCTAACCTTTGATAAATCATGACTGACCAGTAAAATTGTCTTTTCATTTTTAGAAAAACTTTTAAGAAGATTAAAAAATTCTTTTGCAAACTCATCATCTATACTTGCTGTCGGCTCATCTAAAAGTATCAGTCTCGCATCTTTTATAAGCGCAAGAGCAAGAGATAATCTCTGAAGTTGTCCACCAGATAATTCACTCAGCGCTTTATTTTTATGTTCCAACAGTCCAACCATTTCAAGATATTTCGTTACAGAATCTTTTTTCTTTAAAAAAGAGAGGTGAATTCTCAGACTCTCTTCTACAGATGTTGGAAAATTTTTATACCCTTGACTTTTATTTTGTGAAATATACGCAATATCTGCATGATGATTATTTTTATTTATATCATCGCCAAATAAAATAATTTCACCAGAAAAATTTTTTAAATTACCGAGTATTAAATTTAAGAGAGTTGATTTTCCTGCACCATTTTTTCCAATAAGAGCAGTAAAGCTTCCTTTTGAAACTTCAAGATTAATATCTATTAAAATATTTTTATCTTCGTAGGCAAAGTTTAGATTTTTTATTTCAAGAATATTATTCATTAAAAGATTTCACCAAAGCTTCTAAATTTAATTCCATTAATTTTAGATAACCCATTTCTGCTTCTTCGTCAGTAAGACTTTCCATAGTATAAATTGTGTCAGTCTTTGTATTAGTTGTCTTTGCAAGTGTTTCTGCAACTTTTGGTGTTGCCTTTCCTTCAAAAAATATTGTGCTAATATTGTGTTTTTCAACAAAGTCTGCAATTTCTTTTAATTGCTTAGCAGATGGCTCTTCCTCAGGAGAAATTCCTGTAACAGCAACTTGTTTTAAGCCATAATCTTTTGCAAGATAATTAAAAGCAGCATGTGAAACTACAAAGTATTTTTCATCACTTTTAACTTTTAAAAGTTCCTCTTGAAATTTATTATCTAAAGCCTCAAATTCTTTTACAGACTTGCCCAAGTTTTCTTTGTAATAATCTTTGTTTTCGGGATCTATTTCCGAAACTTTTTCGTAGATTTCATTTAATTCAACAATTGCATTTTTTATGCTAAGCCAAGTATGAGGATTAACTCTAACATCGTCCTTAGAAAGTTCATCTCTTTTTGCAAGTAGACTTAAATTAGAAGATAAATCTAAGAATTTAGAATCATCTTTAACTGTGTCCATTAAACTTGGAATAAAACTTTCCATATTTGCACCATTGTAGATAATTAAATCCGCCTTAGAAATATTCACCATATCTTGAGTTTGAAGTTCAAAATCATGTGGCTCTTGATTACCTTTAATTATTGTTTTAATTTCCATCTTGTCGCCTATAATTCTCTTTGACAAATCATAAACTGGGAAGAAAGTTGCATAGACGACTTTTTTATTTGAACTAGTATCTTCTTTTTTTTGAGCAGAATCACTTGAACATGCTGTCAAAAATATAGATAAAAACATTAAAATTAATAAAAATCTTCTTTTCATAATACCTCCAAAATTTTAAATAATAATGCTAATGATTTCCATTTACTTTGTGAATTATATTCTTATTTTTGTTAAATGTCAATGATTCTCATTTGCTTTTATAAGTTTTATTTTTTAGTAAGGAGATAGTCTTTTGATGTGAATCCAAATTTTTTATAACAATAAAAAAGAACGGTCTTTTAACAAACCGTTCCTAAAATTTACTTCAACCAGTAGTAAGCTTCTCTTATAGCATTATTTGTATAAACATCTGGCTTTATTTTCTCATTTAAATATTCTTTTCCATTATTGTCAACTATGCTTGCTGTTGTAAGAAATAACATCAAATTATCGTATAGATTAAAAGTGGAATTAACTGAAGTGTAACCTGCAGAATCCTCTCCAAAAAATTTAACTCCCTCAATATTTTTAAGAGCAAGTGCAGTTATCTCTCCTGAGCTTCCAGTCATTTTATCAATTAAAACTGCAACTGGAACATTGTTAATTTTTTTATCAGAAACACTTAAATATTTAAATTGACCCTCTTTAATTTTAATTGGAGTTTTTTGACCCACAGAATTTTTAAATTCTAAAATTGTTCTATCAGGTAAAAGAGAAGCAATAGATGCAATCATTGGATACATATCTCCACCAGTGTTATGTCTTAAATCGACGACAATGCCCTTGTAATTTTCCTTGTCAATTTCACTTGCCACAGTATTTACATACTTTTGATTTTCTTCTCCAGTTCCAAGCATTATTGGCGGAAGTTTAATGTAAAGTATTTCTTCTTCTAGCATTTGTGTAAGTGGGTACTTTATATTTTTTGCACTTTTATTTGCCACCACTGGTCTTATAATAAAAGAGTGTTTGCCACCTGCAACTTTAATGGCTTCTTCTAAAGTGTCGTGAGAATCTTTTAATTTTTTAAATTCCTTGGACTTTTCTAAAACTCTCTGCCTTTCTTTTTTCCATTCTTCTGTATTTGCATTTATTCCATTGTCCATATTTCTTAGAGCTTTATTTACATATTCTTCTACTGAAGGAGGGAATATATAAATTCCAAAATTTGGCCCATAATTTTTTAGAAAGTATCCCGCAACTACAACAAATACTAAAGTGAGAACTAATAAAATTTTTTTAAACTTATTCATAATATACCTTCTTTTTAGAATAATTAAATTATATAATATTTTGATGTGTGAGTAAAATTAATGGTACCTTGTGAAAATAGTGTGTGATTATTATTAAATATTTTTATCTCTAAAATGTTTTTTTAATTAATAACTCAACATATTGGTACTGCTGCATGCACTGTGGAGTATCCCAAGCCCATTAAAAGCAAAGGACAGCCCCTTTTTATTGAAAAAATTTCTCGCTTATTTATTTATAATTAAGAAAAAACTTCAAAATGAAGGCAAGGGACAGCCCTTTTCCTTATTTACACCCATCGCTGTGCCGTTGGTTCTTCATTGCCTCTAATTTCGCTACGCTCATTAATCGGCGTAAAGAATGTAAATTAAAATTTGCTACCATTTCCGACTCGCTTTAAAATGCTCCTTATCCAGTCGCATTTTATTCGCTACCATTAAAGGGCAGCCCTCCAG
Organism: Peptoniphilus ovalis; assembly: GCF_018919265.1. Taxonomy (GTDB): domain Bacteria; phylum Bacillota; class Clostridia; order Tissierellales; family Peptoniphilaceae; genus Peptoniphilus_A; species Peptoniphilus_A ovalis. The sequence continues at coordinate 55,512 of NZ_JAHLQO010000002.1, read as the reverse complement.
CGGCAAATAAAAAAAGTAGAGATCATCCTAAGACAATCTCCACCTTCTATATTATGCTAACTATTTTGCTATTTTATATAATGAACATTTTCAATAATGTCTTCGTATACTTTATCTTTTCTCTTATTGTACTCAACTTTATTAATCTCAAAAATATTATTTCCTTCGCTATCAATTGATACAATAAGTGGTCCAAATTCTTCTACATCGCAAACCCAAAGTGTCTCAGGCATTCCAAGGTCTTTCCACTGAGCGTCTACAATTTTCTTAACTCTAGTTGCTGCCCAAACTGCATTACCTGCAGGGATTACAACATGAATTGCCTTGTTGTCTCTACAGCCTCTTGCTGTGCCTTCGCCCATTCCACCTTTTCCAATAATCACCCTTACTCCAGTTTCTTTGATAAATTCTTCTTCGAATTTTTCCATTCTCATTGAAGTAGTTGGTCCAACAGATACCATTTCATATCCATCTTCAGTTTCTTGAATAATTGGTCCAGCGTGTAGAATTGCTTTGTCTTTTACATCTACTGGAAGTTCAAGCCCTTCTTCAATTACTCTTCTATGAGCAACATCACGACAAGTTACCATTCTTCCAGTTAAATAAATTATATCTCCAACTTTTAAATCTTTTATATCATCTGCAGAGATTGGTGTAGTTAAAACTTTTTTACTCATAATTCTATCCCCTCATGACTTAATATTTTGTAATTCATTTCTTCATCTAATTCAATAAGTCCTCTTCTATGTGACCAGCATCCAACATTTAGAGCAACAGAAAGAACGCTTGGGTGTCTTGCAGTGTTTACTATATTAACTCCCATTACTGAATTTTCTCCTCCAAAACCTTGTGGTCCAATTCCAATTTTATTAATTCCTTCTGCAAGTCTTTCTTCTAAGTCTCTTGCTCTTTCGTCTTCATTATGTGATCCAACTTCTCTCATAAGAGCAAGTTTTGAATTCATTGCTGCTGTTTCAATAGAAGTTCCTATTCCAACTCCCACAAGAAGTGGCGGACATGCATTAAGTCCATAGGAAGTCATTCTGTCTAGGATAAATTTCACAACTGCTTCGTATCCTTCGCCCGGCATTAGAGTTACACCTGCTCCTGGAAGTGAACATCCACCACCTGCCATGTAAGTGTAAATCTTAGCTTTGTTTGAATCAGGAACCATCTTAACAAAGACAGTAGGTGTTCCGTTACCAACATTTTTGCCTGTGTTGTATTCTTGGAAAGTCTCTACACTATTGTGTCTAAGTGGAGTTTCCATTGTCGCTTTATAAGTTGCTTCTTTTAGAAGTTCTTCAAGATTTGCTCTAAGTGGGAAGTTTTCTCCAACTTCACAGAAGAATTGTAGCACTCCTGTGTCTTGACAGCTAGGTCTTTTCATTTCCCATGCAAGGTCTTGATTTTTCTTCATTGTTTCGTAGATTGTCTTTGCAAGTGGGCTTGTTTCCTTTTCAGAAAGTTCATGTAATTTGTCTTCAACATCTTTTGGAAGTTTCATGCTCACAAGTCCAACAAAGGCCGCCATGTTTTCTACTAATTTTTCTTGTAACATTTCTTTATTCATATCTAACTCCTAACATTAATAATAAAATCTTAATTTGGGAAAAATGGGAACAAGATTGGAAGTAAAATTAATGCAACTGCTCCACATATAATTATAAGTGGAAGTCCAGCCTTTACATAATCATTAAACTTATATCCTCCAATGTTATAAACCATTGTGTTTGCAGGCATTCCAATAGGCGTTGCATAAGCCATTGAACCTGCTATAACTGTTGCCATTAAAACTGCTCTAGGATCTGCTCCAATTGCCTGTGAAATTGAAAGCGAAATCGGAACCATGAGAGCTGTTGTCGCTGTATTTGACATAAAGTTTGTAAGTGTTGCACAAATTATAAAGATAATTATAAGAAGTGCAGTCGGTGATGGATTTTCACCAAGTCTTGAAACAATTGCATTGGCAATTAATTCACCAGTTCCAGTTTCTTGTAGTGCATTTGCAAGAGCAAGAGAACCTACAAAAAGTAGTATTGTGTTCATGTCAATTGATTTAATAGCATCTGCACTTGATATAACTTTTAAAACTACAAGAGCAAGTGCTCCAATCCATGCTGATACGAAAAGTTTGATACCAATTTGCTTTTCAAATACCATTGCAAGAACTGTAAGAATTAAAACTATAAGAGATGCCCATTGCTTCCATTCAGGTACATCTTCGTAAGATTTTTCTTCTGAATAAATTGAATCTTCAGAGGAACTGTTATCGTGCTCTGGAAGAAGTTTGTATCCAACTGTAATAAAGAATATAATTCCCACAATTAGAACAGGCATACCTACCTTTGCATATTCAAAAAATCCGAACTCCATATTAATTCCTTCAAGTGCCGATTGAGCAATCATATTGCCCGGAGCACCGATTAAACTTAAATTTCCACCCATTGCTGCTGCAAAAACTAGTGGAAGTAAAATCTTTGAACGATTAATTCCCGTTGATTGTGAAATCCCAATAAGAACTGGAATTAAAACTGCCGCAGTACCAGTGTTAGATAAAATGCCTGACATTAGTCCAGTTATAATCATAACTGCTGCGATTAGTTGTCTTTCTGTCTTTGCAAATTTTGTAACTAGTCCCCCAACCTTTTGTGCCATTCCAGTTTCAAAAAATGCAGCTCCAATTATAAACATTGCTATAAATAATAATACATTTGTATCTGTAAAACCTGCAAAGGCATCTTTAGGATCAAGAACACCTGTAACGGCAAGTCCTACTGCCACTATCATTGCAGTAACCCATAGTGGAATTTTCTCTAATGCAAACATTATCACTGCAAATAATAAAAATCCAATTGTAATTGTAGTTGTACTCATAAATTCATCCCCTCTTTTTATGTATTGATGTAATTATATGGGAATAGAAAAATATAAACTACTCAAATTTTAAGGAGATTTTAGTCTGTGAAAGTAAATTTAATTTGATGAGACGACAAAATAATTTAGAATTCACGGGAATAAATCTGAAGATTTTACAAATAGGATTTATTGGAATAAGGCGATTGCATTGAGATTTTCTGATTATTTTATTTGAAATTTAATAAAAATAAAATCTGAAAAATTAACATGGTAAGAAATTCAGATTAGGAAAAATATAATTGTTGAATTTTTTAATTAAGCAGAAGATTGAATCTTCTTGAGGGCTGTCCCTTGTCGTTAATGAGAAGAATTAATCTTTTTATAAATTTATTAAAATTAAATTTAAATATTTTAAAAGGGGCTGTCCTCTTCCACTAAAACAAATAAATTTTGTTTATTTATGATAAAATAAGCATGAGGTATATTATGAGAGAGTTAAATTATTCCTATTATTTAGTAGGGGATACAAATAAAAAATATAAAATTGAATGTTACGCCTATTACGTTGGTGCATTTAATTACAATTGGCACGATGATGTGGAATGTCTTGTAGTTCTTTCTGGTAAGCTCGAAGCTTGCTATGATGGCAAAGTTTATAGATTATCAAAAGGAGATATTTGCTTTATAGATTCCAACTCTGGTCATGCTACACTTTCCAAAGAAAAGGGAACAATTGCCCTAGTACTTCATTTCAATCCAAAAATTTTAGATTTATACTATGAAAATAGGGACAAATATCGATGGAATATGGCTACAGATGAATTTTCAAGAAATAGCAAAGCTGCAAAAACAATTAAAAAAAGTTTTGCAGATATTGTTGATTCCTTTTCTTGCGAAAATCTAGCAAATGTATTAAAGAGAAATCAAGCCACAGAGAAAATTTTATTTGAATCCATTGAAAATTTTGCAGAATTAACAGAAGTGTTAATTGAAGATAAAAATTCTAACAACAAAGATGAAAATATTAGAAAGCTTATCGATTATTTGGATAAAAATTATAAAAAGAAAATTAATTTAAATGACTTGGCAAAACTTGCGGGATATCATCCAAATTATACATCAGAAATATTTAGCGAGTCTGTGGGGGTTACATTTACAGAATATCTCTTGAGAAAGAGACTTTCCATGGCGACAAAAGATTTAAAACAAAGCGAGAAGAAAATTACTGACATCGCCTTAGAGCATGGATTTGCAAATGTGAGAGCATTTAACAAAGCTTTTAAGGAAAGTTTTGGCAGATCACCAAGTGAGTATAGGGAAAGTTTAGATAAAGACACCCTTGAAATAGATGCGGAGTTTAAAAAAGTTTTTCTCAGTGAAGATAATGCAGCTTGGATTGAAGCAAGAGATTTTTGGAATAGTGAAGAGAAAAATAATTTTAAAATTATTAGAGAAGATTCTGATAAGTTGAGACGTGATATTTATAGAGAGATTATTGAAGCTTTGGAAAATAAGATAGATGAGTGATTTTAAAAAATTTTGCGGACAGTCCTCGCTGTGCCGTTGGTTTTTCATCGCCTCTAATTTTGATACGCTCATTAATCGGCGTTAAGAATGCAAATTAAAATTTGCTACCATTTCCGACTCGCTCTAAAATGCTCCTTATCCAGTCGCATTTTATTCGCTCCCTGGATAAGGTTTTTCATCAACTCAAGCTCCTTTCAGTCGCTTTCATTGTGAAAACCGCTCATCTCGTGTCTTCGACACTCATCTCGCTACCATTAAAAGGCAGCCCTCTTGCTTAGTTATTTTTGCCCTCTTTATTATTCTTTCTTTCCCAAAAATGGGGACGGTCCCTTTGCTAACTCGATCAGGGATACCCAAAGGCACGCAGCAGTCCCCACTAATGAAGCTTCGAGGGCTGTCCCTTGTAATCTATAAATAGAAAAAATGGGATAATTAAATTTTTTAAAAAGAAACTTAATAATATTAAAAGGGGCTGTCCTCATAAGAATAATAAAAAAGTGGATAGAAAAATCCATCCACCTCATTAAAATTATTCAAATAGACTTACATTTCCATTGCTTGTATTAGAATTCCCATCATACTCACTTCTAAAAAGTGTAGTTGCAACTGTATAAAGTCCCTTAGGGTCTCCATCCTTTAAAGCTGTTTGAATCTTCACTGAAATATAATCAAAATCCTTATTCATCATATTGTCTCTGTGATTTGGAGAATTCCACCAGATTTGATAACATTCTTCTGCTAATTTTCCAGGAGACTTAGCAATATTTAAATTATCTCTTGAAGCATTTGCATACACATTTTCAGGAATTGACAAAAGATTTTCGCCCTTTGCTGTGTATTCTATTCTTGGTTGTAAATAATCTAGTACAGTATCAAAAGATGAACCATCAAGTCTCACATGGCTCTTTCCATTTACTCTGATATTTCCATTTTCTGCAAGCTCCTTAGATCTTTGAAGTGTTCCTCTTTCAAGGTCTCCACCAAGCTTAACTGCATGAAGTCCAAGCTTCGCTCTGTCTGCATTTACAAGTTCAATAAATTTATTTTCAAAAGCAGAGTGATTGAATTTGCTCCCATCGTTAAATCCATTAACTTCGCTTGCTAAGTCCAGCTTTCCATCTTCCTTCTTTACTTCATTTGTAACACTTTTATTTTGAGCACTTGTATTCACGCTGTTTACAACTGCATTTCCACCCAACTTAAATTGATTAGTTATTGGATTTTTATTTTCATCATAAATTGTGTTGTAAATCATTGCAAAAACATCTCCACGCTTTGCAGCATCACGCACATTTAAGTTTGTAACTCCAGCACTCTTGCCGATGATATTTGCATCAGATCCCCATAAAACCCAAGAGTTTGGCCAAATTGCATCTGCAATATCTTTTTCAGTTAAATCAGTTTTCTTTAAAGAAACTAAAATCTTAATAATTTCAGCATTTGTAATTTCATTGTCTGGTTTAAATGTTCCATCTGGATAACCGTTGATAAGCTTATTGCCCTTTTGGTTTTCTAGCTTTGAAGCCACATCAATTACTCCATATGCCCAGTGAGTTTTTTTAACATCGCTAAACACATCACTTCCAGCAGTCTTTGCCATTTCAGCATTTCCACTTAAATTCACAAGAAGTGAGGCAATTTCTGAACGCTTGATGTTTTTATCAAGTCCAAGACTTCCATCTGGATATCCCTTTACAATTCCTCTCTCTTTTAAAGTGTTTATCTTCTCATCTTTTGATACATTTGCATTTGCACTAACTGGCATCACTTGAAAAACTCCAGCAAAAACTAGCACAAGAGCAAGCACTCTACATATTTTTTTCATATTTCCTCCTTAGCTTTAGATAATATTTATTATATCATAGATAATTTTAATAATTTAAATAATATCCTTAAAATACAAGCTTTCCAGCAGATACTTATTATTGTATATAATAGAAAGTTCAAACAGCATTCTCTTTAATTTATTAGAAGACTTACCTTCGGAAACTTTCTTCAGCTCTCTTTTGTATTTAAGTCTAGACTTCTCATCTTCACCGTCTTTAAAATATCCCCAGATGTGTTCAGCTGCGTTTACTATATGACCTGCACTTAGCTTAATCTTTAAAGCTTCATCAATTAAATCATAAAATTCAATCACCGGATAGTAACTTTTATCTTTTAACAAATTTCTTATATCATTATAAATCTTAGGCGAATGTTCAAGAACCAAGTACTTATATTTCGCCCATTCATCTTCAAGTTTTTTAATCTTTTTGCTACCGACCAAATTATTGCATTTAACTGCAGATAAATTTTTATCCTTAACTTCAAGCATAATGTCGATTTTATCTCCAGAGACTTCTTTGTAATAATCATGAAATTCCCTTAAATCAATTGTACTAGAGTGTGAGCCAGATTTTTTATCCCTATCTTGCTGAGAATAGTGCACCTTTTGCACACCATCTTTTTTACCCCAAGTTTTATTAGCTTCTCTTACATAATAACCATCAGATTTGTCATCATAGGGGTTTACTGCATTGTGAAGATTGTCATAAACAACGGGAATGTTAAGTCTATTCCCAATTTCTAAAACTTCAGAAATATTATAAATCTTGTCATCATTTTCTATTACAAGCCTATCTTTTATTCCATCATCAAGTTTTTGATAATTCTCACAGAATCTATCAATCGACTTAATCTTGTCGCCATAAGCCCCACCAATGTGTAAAATTATTTTATTGGTAGAATCTAAATTTAACGCATCTAAAAACCTATTATGATACTCCAAATCTTTAAAAGCTCTCTCAACAACATCTTCTCTAGGAGAATTAATCACAGTGTATTGACCAGGGTGCATTGAAAGTCTAATTCCATTATTCTTTGCCAACTCTCCAATTTCAAAAATCTTGTCGCTAAAAATTTCCCACCACTTAATTTTATTTACCTCATGGGATCCAAAAGGTATAATGTCTGAAGATATTCTCATAAGTTTTATGTTATTTTTAATATTATAATCCAACATATTTTCAAGGGATGCTAAATTATAATCTATTAACTCTATTAATTTTTCATCTGTAACATTGTCTTTTCTGCAAGTTTTAAACTTAACACTTAAAACCCCAACTGTTAGACAAGCATATCCTATTGTCATTTCTCACCAACTAATCTATTTTTTTCTGAAAATCTCCTACAATCCTTTATACCCCCACTGTATCTTTTTTAGCAAAGTCAAATACAGATTTTCCTGTTATGTATGTAGTGATTATGATTGCTAAGATTAAAAATACAAAAAATATGATTCCTAAAATTTTAAAAACTTTTTTCATAATATATATTTTACTTTATAAATGCTCCCTATAAATAAAAATTAGGTAATATATTTGTAAAAATTATATTACCTAAACTTATTAATTTATTTTAAGATTTTTCATTGAAAGATCTAAGATGCCTGCAGAGTGAGTGATTGCACCTGAAGAAATCACATCGACAGCTATATCTCTATATCTTTTAATATTTTCAAGAGTTATATTTCCACTGGCTTCAATTGTCGCTCTGCCATCGATTATTTCAATGGCTTCTTTTGTCATCTCGATATCCATATTATCAAGCATAATAATATCAGCACCAGCTTCCACAGCAGCTCTGACCATTTCTAAATTTTCAGTTTCAACTTCAATTTTAACAGTAAAAGGAGCATAAGCTCTCGCCCTTTCGATAGCTTCTTTGACACCGCCACTTGCCGCAACGTGATTGTCTTTAAGCATGATGCAATCAGAAAGATTGTATCTGTGGTTATTTGCACCGCCAACTCTAACTGCGTACTTTTCTAAAATTCTAAGACCTGGAGTAGTCTTTCTAGTGTCTACGATTTTGATATTTTCATCATCAAGAGCTTTAACTAATTTATTTGCATAAGTTGCAACGCCAGACATTCTTTGCAAAAGATTTAGTGCCACACGTTCAGAAGAAAGCAAAACTTTGACAGTGGATTTAATTTTCATTAGGACATCTTTGTTTTTTACTTCATCTCCATCTTTTGCAAATTCTTGAAAAGTTACATGAGATTTGTATGAATCAGCAATAATTTCAAAAACTCTCTTATAAACATCAAGACCTGCAATAATTCCATCCTCTTTTGCAATAAGTTCTACCTCTGCATCTCTATCGTCTATATAAATTGATTCAGTGGATAAATCTGCATTTGTAATATCTTCCTTAATTGCATTTATAATAATTTCATCAGCAAATAAATTTAACATGTGTACTCCTTTTAATAAACATTCAACTAAAACTAATTATATTATAACAAATAAAATAGAGTATTGAAAAAATGAATGTTTGAAACTGTATTGGATTAAAACTCAGCAGGCTGCCCCTAATTTTCAGAGACTGTTTTTATTTCTTAAAACTCAGCAGGCTGCCCTTTAGGGCTGTCTGCATAATTTGAAACTGTCCTTAATTTTTGGGACTGTCCCTATTCTGATTTCTTGAAGTATATCTGCATAATTTTGAATATAAAAGTTATAAAGGGACTGTCCTCTTTTATGTAGATTGAAAAGTTTGCAAAACTTGGAATACCAGATGTAAGGGACAGCCCTTTTTACTCAATCAACATTTCATTCTCACAAGATATTATAACGAATAAACTTTAACATTAATTGCAAAGGACAGCCCCTTTACATGAAAAAAACTCTCCAACTTTTGCCAGAGAGCTATTTTAATATTGCGTGAATTGCAATTCTGCCCTAATTTTATGATTGAGGGCTGTCCCTTCTATGTAAGAAACAAAAGGTCCCTTAGAAATAAAATTAATTTAATTCAAGATGTAAAAAGTTATAAAGGGGCTGTCCTCTTTTATGTAGATTGAAGAGTTTGCAAAAACTTGGGAATACCAGACGTAAGGGACAGCCCTTTTTACTCAATCAACATTTCATTCTCACAAGATATCATAACCAATAACTTTAAAATTAATTGCAAAGGACAGCTCCTTTACATGAAAAAAACTCTCCTGCTTTTTCCAGAGAGCTATTTTAATATTGCGTGAATTGCAATTCTGCCCTAATTTTATGATTGTGGGCTGTCCCTTCTATATAAGAAACAAAAAGTTCCTTGGAAATAAAATTAATTTAATTCAAGATGTAAAAAGTTATGAAGGGGCTGTCCTCTTTTATGTAGATTGAAAAGTTTACAAAAACTTGGGAATACCAGACGTAAGGGACAGCCCTTTTTACTCAATCAACATTTCATTCTCACAAGATATTATAACCAATAACTTTAAAATTAATTGCAAAGGACAGCCCCTTTACATGAAAATAAAAAAACTCTCCAGTTCCCTAGAGAGTTTCTAAAAATTTTATTCAATTAACTAATTTCGCATGTATTGCAAGTCTGTCCTTATCATCAGAACATGTTGAAAGAGTTAGAATTTTTTCATTCTCTTCAGGTAGTTTATTATTTAATAAATTTCTTTCCTCTACAAATTTTCTAAACACTTGCCATTCTTCACTATCATAATTTGGATTTCTGTAATCATCATTTACATTTGCAGGATAAACCGCCACAATTTCATAAATTTTCTTGCCATCTAAAGTTTCAAGAACAATATCAGGATAATTATCTCTAAAACTTTGCTCCTTAAATTTTTCTAAATCGTGAAAAATATGACCACTTCTCACATTGTGACCATATAAAATCGTGTTTTGATCAGAAAAATCATAAGAATTTCTCGCATCCATAAATACCTCTCCAAAGGGATGATACTCGCCCTTGTAATTATGGTCGAGGTAAAAATCATTGTCCTTAGCTTGCACAATAGGAAAATCAATATCAGTTCCGTCGATTTTAATCCATCCGATTATGTCATTGTATTCCTTATTTAATGCAATTAATTTCTTATTTGCACTATTGTCTTCAATTTTAACTTCACTTGTATCTAAACTGTTTAAATTCTCTTTTAGCTCAGCATGAGTTGCCTGAAATTCTTTATTGTCCTTGTGGTAGGAATAAATTTTAAAACCTGAAAAGGCAATAATTAGAACAAGGCAAATCTCTACTGCTATAATAATTTTATTTTTCATTTACCCTCCTTTGGGCTATTTTTATTTTGGAACTCCTTCGAAGGCTTGGGGACTGTCCCTGAAGTTGATAATAAAATAAACACACTAGAAGTTTTAATGTTTTTCATTGAAATCTTTATATAAATTGGGACTGTCCCTCTTCCTATTCCTTGAGACTGCTTCCAATTTTTGGGACTGTCACAGAAGTTAATAATAAAATAAACACACTAGAAGTTTTAATGTTTTTAATTGAAATCTTCATATAACTTGGGACTGTCCCTCTTCCTATTCCTTGAAACTGTTCCTATTTCTTAAAAACTCAGCAATCTACTCTTAGGGTTTTCTGCTTCTTTTGATACTTTGTCATTTGCAAGGACAGCCCTACAAGGCAAGCAGCAAGCTCCCCTAAACATTCCATATTAGAAAACATTATAATTCCCAATCACACAAAATCAACACATCAATATGTAAAGGGACTATCCCCTAGAATAGTCCCAAAATTCTAATCATAGATTAATTATCTTTGATTATTTATTTTTCTTTCTTCTCTTCATTTCAAAAGCAGCAAGTAGTGCAGATGCAAATCCACCTAAACCTGCATATCCTGCAACGCCTGCATCATAAGTCTTTGGATTATCAGTTATAGATTTTGACTTTTTGTTTCTCGCACTGTCAGTTTCTCTGCCCTTTGACCTAATTGCACTGTCAAGTTCATTGTCCTTGTTAGCTTCTTCAACTTTTTCAATGTTTTCTACAGTTTCTTCAGTTTTTTCCTCAACACTTTCCTCAGCACTTGGAGTTTCTGCTGGAGTAGATGGAGTCTCAGCAGGTGTGCTTGGAGTTTCCCCTGGAGTAGATGATGTCTCTACTGGATTATTTGGAGTTTCTCCTGGCACAATTGGTGTGCTTGGTGTAGGTGTAACTGGCTTATCAGGTGTTGGACTAACTGGTTCTGTTGAATTACTTGGTTCTGTTGGATTGCTTGGATTAACAGGATCAACTGGCTTTGTTGGATCATTTTCTCCTGGATTAGGTTTTTCAGGATTACTTGGAGTATTTCCTCCTGGATTAACTGGATCTTCCTTGCCAGGTTCAACTGGTTTATTAGGATTTTCAGGAACTTTACATAGAGTACCGACTCTTACGATTCTCTTCTTAGCTTCTTTAACTTCAACTTTTCTATCTTCTTCTTTTGAATTTTTGATAGTTATAGTTGTCGTTTTTGATCCCTTTTCGCCCTCTTGATCTACCTTTTCTTCTCCAGCTGCCATAGTGTCATCATATATGATCTCTGTTTCATACATTATCTCATCAGTAACAGTTACCTTACCATCAGTCTTAGCACCTATCTTAACTTTCTTGTTAGTAGGGGCAACATCTTCTTCAGAGACTTCAATCTTTCCTGTTTCTTTGTTGAACTTAGTTGTAATAATCTTACTGCCAACTTTACCTTCAGTGACAGTTTCTGTTTTTCCAAATTCTAGGTTTTGATCTAATTCATACTCTGTGTCATGAGGAATTTCAATTGTTTTTGTAACTGGCTTAATTCCGATTTTTACAACTCTATTTTTAGCTTCTACTACAATTGATTCAGTCTTTTTAGTTTCTCCATCTTGAGCACCATTTTTAATGTCATGAGTATAAGTGATATTTTTAGAACCTGGTGTACCTTCACTTACTACTATAGTTTCTCCAGCATCAAGATTTTTATCATAAATATATTCAGTTTCAAATGGAGTCTGAATTTTTTCAGTGTGTTCAATCTTTCCAACAAAATCTTTATTCCCTACTTTAATAACTGCATTTGTAGCAGGTGTTTCAGCAGTTATTTTTGGTTCTCCTACAACTTCAGAATTCTTAATTGTCCATTCCGTAGTTCTTGATCCCTTTGAACCAGGTCTTACAATTTTATACTTACCAGCTTCAATTTTCGGATCGTATTCTACAGTATATTCGAATGGTAATTCTTCTGTATGGCTATGAGTGCCTTCAGTCATTGTGCCTACTTTGATTACTTGGTTTACTTTCTTGACAGTTTCTGTTGTTTCAACATTTTTGTCTTTTAGTGTACCATTTTCAAATTCTTGAGTAACCTTTGTTGTAGATTTTCCATTTACACCTTGAGTAGTAACCTTAGATTCGCCAGCTTTCATTGTGTTGTCGAATTCTATTGTTGTTTCAAATGGATCTACATTTTCATGTTCATATTCGAATTTACCTGTGTAGTTCTTTGTACCTACAGTAATGACCTTCTTAACTGGAGCAGTTGTTTCAGTTGTAGTTGAATCGCCAGAAGTAACTTTTCCGTCTTCGCTTGTTACCTTTGTTGTAGTTGATTCTTCTCCTGGTGTTCCGCCAGTTTCTTCTACAAATCCTATTGGTTTTGTATTGTCATACTTGATTTCTACATCAAATGGTTTTTTGTTTGTAGTTGTTACTGTACTTTCGCCCTTTAATGGTTTTGTACCAACCTTAATGATGTGCTCAATTGGTTGAACTGTCTTAGTTTCATCAACAGCACTTGTCATCTCACCATCAGCAGCACCATTTTTGATATTTTGAGTGTAGGTTGTTGTCTTAGAGCCTTTTTGACCTTCTTGCTCTACCTTGTGAGTTCCCTTATCCATTGTAGGGTCTTCAACAACTTTTACAGTAAATGGTAGTTCTTCTGTAACATCGTGGGTTACTGTACCTGTGAAGTCTTCTTCACCAACTAGGATAACTGCATCTACTGGCTTAGTTTCTTCAACCTTTGGTTCTCCAACTACCTTAGAGTTTACAATTGTCCAAGTTTTCTTGTTTGTACCAACCTTACCAGATAGGTCTTCGCCGTTTTCATCCTTCTTGTATTTCCATTCACCTTTCTTAAGTGATGGGTCTTTTTCAACTTTGACTTTGAATGGTATTTCATCTGTATCTACTACAGTTCCTTCTGTCTTTGTGCCAACTTTGATTACCTTATCTTGTTTTTCAGTAATTGTTTTTGTTTCTACTTTACCTTTAACCAAAGCTTTACCTTGCGGTCTGTTCTTAGAGTCAAAGTTTAGAAGGTCTTCAAAACTTTCTCCATTATATGATGCTGCAGTTACATTGCCATACTCATCTGTAGTTTTTGTAACCTTATCAGCATCCCAATAGCCTTTTTCTACCATGTAATTAGCGATTGCTTCGTAGTTTGGTAGGTTCATTACTTGGTGTTCTTTATCATGTTTTAAGAAGTTGTCTTCGCCGATTGTGTTCATCATGTCATCCATATCGGCAATCTTAGCTGGAGTTACTTTTGTTTCTGTCTTTCCAACTACACCACCAGTTTCTTCTTTTGTACCTGCTGGCAAGTTATCATCAGTTATAACAGTAGTATCAAATGGAATGTCATTTTTATGTTCATAAGCTCCAACTCTTATCTTCATTGGTTGCATAGCAAGGGTTTCTTCTTTTGTGATGGTAATTTCACCAGTATCTGGATTTCTTGTAGTCTTAACAGTGATTTCTCCATCCCAACCCTCTTCATAGACTTCTTCACCTGGTTTGAGCGTAGGGTCTACCACATATTCTGTTGTGTGAGGTATTGTAATAGTTTTTTCTGCTGGTTTTACACCAACTTTTACAAGTCTATCTTCTTTTTCTTCGATAGTTGTTGTAACTTTTCTAAATAGGTTTTCGCCTTCTGTGAATTTACCTGTTTCTGGGTCGATAAGTCCTTTTTTGCCATTTACAACATCTTGTTCAAAGACTGTCTTTTCCTTACCAGCCTTACCTGGATTGATTACTCTTATTTCTCCAAGAGGAATTGTTTCATCAAATTCTTCTTTTGAAGCGAATGGTATATCTTTTATATCTTCATCTTTTACAGTTGCTTTATATTTAGGTCTTGCTATAAATTGTGCTTTAACAATTTCTGTCTTAGCTTCGCCAGTTAGCTTGTCTGTGTAGTTAACTTTTACTGGTATAAAGACATTCTCTCCACCAATTATCTTAACACCTTCACCATCTGGTACTTTTGCTGTTACTACACCAGTATCTTTATCAATAGTAACATCTTTCCATACATTACCCTTGTCGTCAGTATAAGTTCCAGGTACAAGTTCGTATGATTCTGGATTGTTGATGTCAGCTTTGTCGCTTAGTTCTACTTCTGGTGTATTTGTAAGGGTATCACCTTGGAAGCCAACTTCTGCGTGGTATTCTGGTTTAACGTTGTTTGTTTCTTTGACTACAAAGTAAAAAGAATGGTAGTCCTTAGAACCATTTGTATACTTATACTCAATTGGTAGATACATAGTGTCCCCAGGTCTAGCATCAGCTGGAGCTGTTACTGTAAACTCTGATGGGTTGTCTTTTTTTGTTTCTACCTTCCAACCTTTGGCCTCTGCCTGTTTTTTAAATTCTTCAAGAATCTTACCATCTGCTAGTCCATTAGCCTTAGCGTTCTTCATATCCTCGTAAGACTTAGAAGGATCGCCTTCTTTTCCTGATGGTGAATTTATCTTAAGATTAATAGATCCGCCTGGTGTTACAGTGTTTGAATAGGCAGTATCGTCTTTGCTTTGGATTCTGTTAAAGGTTTGATCATAATTCTTAGTGTCATCAAGGTTGATAGTCATTTCACCGATTAGGTTGTAGTGGTCGTAACGATCTATACCTTGCTTGTCGATTGTAACTTCAGTTCCGTTGTGGTTTATAACCTTAGTACCTGCACCTGTAGATTCATAAGCAAATACATCGTTATAATCTTCGGTTAAAGCAGCTTTTTGAAATTCTTCTTTTGTTCTTGGTCTTGCAAAGAATTTTGCTCTAAGATTTTGTACTCCCTTAAATTTATCATCATTGAAGATAGAATCATCACCTTGAAGGGCACCTTTAGGCATTTTAAATACTATTTGACCTACAGATAGATTGTTATTACCTGTAGCATTTTTAAGTTCTTCAATATTAGTAGCATTTACAATTAAAGCCTGAGCTCCATTTACTAGTATGTCTTCATCTGGATGGTAAACTTCTCCTACTAAACGAGTGTAATCTTCATCCCCTGCGTTTGTTATATTAGCATCAGATACAATGTATTGATTTTTAACAGGGACTTTATTTATTGTAGTAGTCCCACCAATTCCAATAAGACTTAAATCTTTGTTTTCGTTTGGGTAAGGGTTGACACCTACAGAGACTTCAAAGTTACTTCCATCAAACATCTTCTTATTTGGATTTGGATCAGTGTATTTCCCTTGCCAAGCTAGGGTAGTTTTTCCAGTATCCTTATTAGCTAAATGTTTTCTATCCTTTTCATTAGATATATAATCAAACTTTGTTTGTCTTCCTGCATATATTTCACCACCTGTTGAGTCAGGCTTATAGGTTACAGTATCCTCAGTATTTGTAGGGAGTGTTTGGCCAGGGTCTAGAAATCCCCCTTCACTTTCAACACTTGGTCCTCTTGCGGAATCAGTAATTAAGAAACCATTATAAGTCCTGTCAGCTTTTTTCTTGTCAATGTTTACCTCGACACCAAAAGATTTTTTATCAGGAGATGTTGGAGAAGGATTCTGAACTTCTACACGTACACCTTCTTTTTCATTGCCAAGATCCTCGTTAATAACCTTAATCTTATTACCTTGACCAGCTATCTCACTTTGCCTATAGCCTTTGCCCTCAGTAATTACTTTTTCATCTTTTACAATATCAGATTGCTTATATTCTTTAGATGTTTTATTTTCATCAGATGTTTCTCCAGTTGTTCCTGCTGTAGTTGCAGGAGTTTCAGTGTCCTCAGCAGTAGCTCCTAATGGCTGAGGTGTCTCTTCAGCGCTTAGTTCAAGAGCTGCTCCTGCTGCGCCTTCTGGAGCCTTTTCCTTATCAGTAGATTTTTCTTCTACAGCTTCAGCTGGGTCAACTGGTTGAACTGGTTTTTCAGTTTCAACTGGCTCTTCTGGTTCTACAGGCTTTTCTGCTGCTTTTTCCGCTGAAATAGGCTCATTTAATAGACTTTCTGATGCTCCAGAAGTATTTACAGCATCAGCAGTTGTTGCTTCAACTTTATTTTTATCATTATCCGTTCCACTTACTGCTCTTTCCACCGCTCCATCACTTGGCGCACCGCCTTCGTGATTTTCAACTATTGCAGCTGACTCATTTACATGTGCACTTACTACATTTGGAGCTGCAAATGTAATAAATCCAAGAGTACATGAAACAAGGCCTACGGAAAGTTTCCTCATTCCATACTTTGGTACCCTAGTTGCAGATTTTAATTTCTTGTCATCTACAACTTTTTTCAAATTATCCATTCTAAAATCTCCTTCTAAATAAAAATTATTTAATATTCATTATTTTATGAATTATTTTTTCAATAAATTTACTTTTATAAATTCTATTAATCTTGTATAGTTTATTATAAAAACCCCATTTTAGAGTTATCATTATATCAAATAGTACTCCAAAAAAACAGCAAAAAATACAGTTTTACAAATATTTCACATAAAGTTTGAAACTTTTATCTTTGTAAAAGATCCACCGGGTATCTTGCAAATTTTACATCGTCATTTGCATTTACCATTTTTATGATTTCTCTTTCGATTTCTGTTGTAACTTTTGATTTTTCTTGCAACTTACAAAATACTTTTAACGCGACTTCAAGTCCTTCAAGTTTATAATTTGATGTGACTGTTGAGAAAATTTTTGCTCCAGTAAGCTCCATGTCATTTGAAAGTCTATCGAGATATTTTCTCATCTTTTCATCTTCTTGATCTCTTTTTATTACTTTTTTTAGTTGGCTTTCGCCAATCTCATACATTAACTCCTCGACTTTTTCTATATTTGATGTGAGGTCAAAGACAAATGCAATATCAAACCACACATAGGGATAGTCTTCTGTGTAGTTTTTAAAGGCATTGTTAAATATCATTTTGTTGGGAAAGTGAATATTGACGCCAGTATATTGCTTGCTTCGTAGCCATCCTCCAACTTTGCGCATGCTAAATTCAAATATTTCTATGTGAGATATGTCTCCAAGATGTCCTGCTATTTCTACTGAGTCACCTATTTTAAATGGCTTTCTAATTTTTAGATAAATATATCCAGCAAAATTTATTGCAAGGTCTCGCATTGAGAAGATGACAAGTGCTGAAAATATTATTATACCAATTAGGAAACCTTCCATTGCATTAAACCAAATGTATAAAATTGCCGCTACTGATACAATAAAAAATATCCACAAAGTGGCAGCTTTCGCCCTCACGCGATGCTTTGCCTTTGTGAATAGTTCTTTTGTTATTTTTAAGATTATTTGATACAGCAATACTGCAAGAATTATTACTCCAATGGTTAAAAGTATTTTTTCGCTATATCCTTCTGTATCTTTTATAACTTGATATAAATCATTAAAGATTGAACTCATAGGTTTCCCCTTAAAGTTATTCTTCTCCTAAATATTTTATAGCTACTGCTGCCATTGATTTTGCACAAACTATCATTGCATCTTCATTGATATCAAATTTTGGGTGATGATGAGGGTATGGTGCTTTGTCAGAATGTGCTCCAACATAGTAGAAGCAAGATGGTCTTTCTTTTGCATAATATGCGAAATCTTCTGATGGTGGTTGTGGACCGCAGTCTGAAATTTCTGTAACTTCTGGAATTTTTGCTTCTGTTATTGCATCTATTACAAGTTGTGTCATTTCTGGGTCATTATATAGCACTGGGTAGTCGCTAGTGTAGTCAATTTCTACTTCCATGCCGAAAGTTTCGCCAATTCCATTTGCGATTCTTTTTATTTCTTTTCCGATTTTTTCTTTTGTTTCATCTGCCATTGCACGGACATCTCCCACAACTGTGACAGAGTCTTTGATTATGTTAAATGATCCTGCACCTTCAAAGGATCCTATTGTTACAACTCCATTTTCAAATGGTGAAAGTCTACGAGATACTACTGTTTGAACTGCTGTTACGAAGTGAGATGCAGCTACTATTGAGTCATTTGATAGGTGAGGCATTGATCCGTGTCCACCAGTTCCTTGAAATTTTATAGCGAATTTTGATCTTCCTGTTTGAGTATTGCCCTTGTGATATTGTACTGTACCACTTGGCATGCTGCTCATGACATGAATACCAAATACATTGTCCACTCCAT
Source organism: Peptoniphilus ovalis (assembly GCF_018919265.1). GTDB lineage: Bacteria > Bacillota > Clostridia > Tissierellales > Peptoniphilaceae > Peptoniphilus_A > Peptoniphilus_A ovalis. The sequence goes on along the minus strand of NZ_JAHLQO010000002.1, from coordinate 36,966 downwards.
CAAGAACTCCTTCTTCGATCATTGCCTTTGCTCCTCCTGGAGGTGTTTCTTCTGCGTGTTGGTGAATAATTACGATTTTACCTTTTAGTTTATCTTTATTGTTGTTAAGTACATCTGCTAATAGCATTAAGTATGCAGTGTGTGCGTCATGTCCACAAGCGTGCATTACTCCATCATTTTTAGACGCAAAGGGTAGGCCTGTTTCTTCTTTAATAGGAAGTGCGTCGAAGTCTGCACGTAGAGCAATAGTCTTTCCTGGTTTACCTGTGTCAATTACAACTCTTAGTCCATTGCCGCCCATGTTAGTTGTCACTTCTACATCTTTGTCTTTGTAGTAGTCCGCGATGTATTTTGCAGTTTCTTCTTCTTCAAATGAAAGCTCTGCATTTTCGTGAATGTGACGGCGATGCTTTACCATTTCATCTTTTCTCTTGTCAATTTCATCGAATACTTCTTGTAATAACATATAATTCCTCCCTTATTCTCTAATATATATTATTATACCCCAATAAAGAAGTTATGTTACATGCGTTTAAAAGTTTTTAGGTTTTTGTGGTCTTTATTTTACTTTATTAAATAGGCTGTGCTTTGTGGCTTACTACAATATTTAAGTTTTTTAATTGCTACTAGAAAGAACAGCCCTCGCTGTGCCGTTGGTTCTTCATCGCTTCTAATTTCGCTACGCTCATTAATCGGCGTGAAGAATGCAAATTAAAATTTGCTACCATTAAAAGGCAGCCCTTTTGGTTTTTTAAAGACAACTGTCTGTTTTTAACGAGGACAACCCTTGATGAGATTTTTTTGATTTTGGGGACAGTCCCCTTGTAAATCTTTCAGGGACAGTCCCCACGCCTTTTATTTTAATGAAGGATTTCCTAATTTTGGGACTGTCCCAGAGCAATGTTAAAATATAGTAACTATAAGAAAATAATTTATTAAATTTCTAGTTTCATTTGCTTTAGGACTGTCCCTATGCCTTAGAAAAATTTGAAAGTCCTCTCAAATTAGACAATATAAATACAATTTTTAAGTTTCTTAATTGCTACTAGAAAGAACAGCCATAAAGGCAGCTCTTTTAGTCTTTTTCAAGACAACTTGTCTGTTTTAACGAGGACAGCCCCTCTCTAATTATTAGTTATAATTTTTACATATTTTCTTCTTCTAATAATATTTTCTCATAGACAGCGAGGGACAGCCCTCGAAATCTTCACGATTTTTGGGACTCTCCCTTAAGACCTAGGGACTTGTACAAAAAAAGACTGCACAATGGCAGTCTTTAACTATTTACTTAAAATAATATAATCATCATCTTCACCTTGAATTAAATTCATTGCTCGCAAATCTTCTAAGGAAACAAATTTATTTTCATTTTTTTTAATTATCTTATCTTCATCAATATTAAAATTATTTAAATCCTTTAAGACATTGATATCTATATATTCAGCGCCTTCTTCTTTTAAAAGAGAAGAATATGGATAGAATTTATCTCCAATAACTACACGCTTGTACTTTGGAACTTCTAGCATTTTGTTGGCAAGAAGAATATTCTTTATTTCTTCAGGGTCATTTAAAGGTTGTGCTTTAAGTCCTTTTTTATAATTAACTAAATCTTCAGGGAAACCTAGTCCAATATCTAAGTTTTTTCTCGAATCTTCTGTAAATATATCATTAAAATAAGATTCGTATTTTTCTTTTGAATTTTCTTTTGGAATTACAGAGCCCATATATACACCGCTCTCTTCATCAAAAGTTTGTTCATCATCAAATCTACTTATCTCTTCAAATTTTGAAGGATAGAAAATATTCTCACCTGAATCATATTCTATAACTTTTAATGTAGAGTCGACAAAATCCAATTTATCTCCATTTTTTTCATATAATGAAATTAAACTATGAGATGTTGTGGCTCCACCCATACTTTGAAATAATGCTAAATAATTTTTCCCATCTTTTTCATAATTACCACCAGATAGAAATTCTACTCCACCATCTTCACCATCTAAATATATAAAGTCTCCTAAACAATATGTCATTTTCTTTTCGGGATTATAAGAAATTACCTTACAGTGATTTTCTCTTATATTCCTTGAATATAAATAGTATTTATAATTCATAATTATTTCAGGATAACCATCTTTGTCTAAATCAGAAATATAAGCTACAAATCTTTCCTCAGGCGAATTTTCATCAACAGATGCATAATTTTTTAATAGTCCAGTATAAGCATTTGTGCAAATATGTTTTAGATATGGCTTCAAATATGGTAAATCAACTTCTTTGTCTAGAGAAATATTGTATCCATATAAAACCATATTGTGAATCTTATTTAGCTCAGATAAGTTGAGTCCATGTCGCATTATTTGTTTTCCGCCATAGGTATTTAATTTAATCCATGAATTACTTTCTTTCGTCGATAAGTTTACTAATTTATCAATAGGTACAACATTTTTTTCAAATTCTTCTTGTGTTATTTCATTGCCATCCTTAGTAAAAGCCATATACCCTTTTGATTTGCTTAAATCAATAGTTCCAATTCCCATATTTTTATACTTTGGATTTGAAGTATCTTCAGCTGCTAATGTTACCTCTAATAAATAATCTTTATAAAAATATTGCTGAGTAACGACTGGTGCATAATCTTCATAAGGTAGAGGATAATAATAGTCATTTACCGAAAAAGCTACTATAGTTTTTCCCTCTATGTTTTTAAAATAAATCTTATCCTCTCCTTCTAAATAACCTTCAGTATTATTATCTAAACTTGTGCTACTTTCTTTGTCAATGTATCTTCCATAAATAATTGGCCACTCTGATGTGGGGGTTAAATTAAAACCCGGCGGAATATCGTTCTCATAATATTTTCCTAGGAAATAATATACAAACTCGTCATTACTTTTAGAATCATAAAATTTTGGAACAAAAAGAAAACCGAAGTTTCTAAAAGTACCATCTAAGTCATCCATCATTTCTTGGTAATTATTAGAAAAATTCTCTGTCACTCCCTTATATCCAGTTTCAGTCGCTGTAAAAGTAACATCAGATTTTGCTTCTTCTTTCAAAAGTGGATAAATTTTTCTATTATTTTTTACGACAAATTCGTTATACAAATACTGAAGTGCTATGTCTGGATTTTCTTTTTTATAAGCGTTGTATAGAGCAGTATAATATTTTTCGTCATCTTCTCTATTTGCCAATAAGTACAAGTCCTCGATGCTAAGATTTTCTAAATTTTCCTCTGCTGATTGCTTTATTTCTTCGTATGTCCTGGCCTCTAATTTGTTTTGGTTAAAATTAAAACCAAATTTATATGCTACAAAAAGGCCCGCTGCCAAAATTACAATTAAAAATATGTATAAAATTTTTTTCATATCTCACCTCAATTTAATTATATCCTTATGATTAGGGTTTTTCCACAATTAAAAAATGAGCAGGTTTTTCTGCTCATTTTAATTATTATAATTTATTCTTTTAGTGAGAAGGATAGCTACATTGCTATAAATAGGGACAGTCCCCTTGTAAACCTTTCAGGGACAGTCCCTATGTCTTTTATTTTAATGAAAGATTTTTTAATTTTGGGACTGTCCCAGAGTAATATTAAAATATAATATCTATAAGAAAATAATTTATTAAATTTGTAGTTTACTTTGCTTTGGGACTGTCCCTATGTTTTAAAAAATTGAAAGTCCTCTCAAATTAGACAATATAAATACAATTTTTAAGTTTTTTAATTGCTACTAGAAAAGACAGCCCTCGCTGTGCCGTTGGTTCTTCATCGCCTCTAATTTCGCTACGCTTATTAATCGGCGTGAAGAATGCAAATTAAAATTTGCTACCATTAAAAGGCAGCCCTTTTGGTCTTTTTAAATACAACTTGTCTGTTTTAACGAGGACAGCCCCTCTAAAATTATTAGTTATAATTTTTACATATTTTCTTCTTCTCATAATATTTCTCATAGACACCGAGGGACAGCCCTCTTAATTAAAAAAGACCGCCCTAAAGGGCAGCCTGAAAAATTCATTTTCTGATATTCATTATATTTTATTTTTTAAAGTATTCAACGCCAGCCTTAAATATGTCTTGCATTTCTACGCCGTCAATATTTTTATATAGATTTTCGCCTACTCTTTCTGAGTGACCCATCTTTCCAAGGATTTTTCCATCTCTTGACACCAATGCTTCTACATTAAGTCTTGATCCATTTGGTGCATTTTCATAACAAATTGCTACTTGCTCATTGTCTAAAAGTTCTTCTATCATTTCATCGCTTGCTACAAGTCTTCCTTCTCCATGTGAGATTGGAACTTTGTATGTTTTTCCAACTTCTAAATTTACAAGCCATGGTGAATTGTTTGATACAACTTTTGTATCTACAAGTCTTGAGATATGTCTGTTGCAAGTGTTAAATGTAAGTGTTGGGTCTTCTTCTTTTAAGTCTCCAACTTTACCATATGGCAAAAGTCCAGTCTTTATTAAGGCTTGGAATCCGTTACAAATTCCAAGGATAAGTCCGTCATTTTCATCAAGAAGTTTTTCGATTGCTGCTTTTACTTTTTCTGAGCGAATTACATTTGCTATAAATTTACCTGATCCATCTGGTTCATCTCCAAGTGAGAATCCCCCAGGGATTGCAAGTATTTGTGCATTTGCAATTTTTTCTGCAAGTTCTTCAAGTGATTTTTCTACTTCTTCTTCATTTCTGTTTTTAAATACAACTATTTCAGCTTTTGCTCCAGCATCTTCAAAGGCCTTTGCTGTATCCCATTCTGAGTTTGTTCCTGGGAATGCTGGCACGATAACTTTTACTTCATCAACTGGTGCTTTAGATTTTCTAATTCTATTTTCCACAGATTTTTGTTGGAATTTTTCAAGTTTTGTTGAGTCTGTGTATTTAAAGATTTCATCTAAAGTTTTTAGATAGGCATTGCGAGCTAGATTTTCATCAATTTCTTCGCCATTTACAATCATCTTATCTTCTACAAACTTTCCAACTTCTTCGATATAATCTCTGTCTTCAAGATATTCCACGATAAAGCTACCGTAAAGTGGTGAATACAGGTCTTTAAGATTTACTTCAAATCCTGTGTTATCTATTGCCATTTCATAAATCTGAGGAAGTGTTCCCTTGTGAGTAATGGCAGCTGCTGAAATTATATTTTTAGCTTTTATATCTTCATTAATTTTTTCAAATTTTTCTTTTAAATCTTCTAAGTCAAGTGTCCCAATTTCGTCTCTTTTTGCAAGTACTAAACCAATTTTGCCCTTAGCTTTAAATTCAGGGCTTATGATGTCTTCTACATCAGCTGTTTTTACTGCAAAGGAGATTAATGTTGGTGGCACATTAATATCTTCAAAGCTTCCACTCATTGAGTCCTTGCCGCCAATAGGTGGTGCATCGAAAAATCTTGATGCTCTAAGTGCTCCAAGAAGTGATTTAAGTGGCTTTGACCAAGACTTTTTATTGTCCATTTTTTCGTAATATTCTTGGAATGAAAGTCTAATACCATCTACTGATGCTCCTGCTGAAATTAGTTTTGCAATTGATTCAATAACTGCATAATATCCACCAAGGTATTGTGACTGTTCTGATAAATGCGGATTGAATCCATAACTCATAACTGATGCTGTCTTTGCATCTCCTTCAAGTGTAGGAATCAATGCAGCCATAACCTGAGCTGGTGTGTTTTGTTTCTTTCCACCAAGTGGAGATAGTACAGTTGATGCTCCAACAGTTGAGTCAAAAAGTTCAATCATATTTTTCTTAGATGTGATATTTAGATTTTTCAAATACTTATCTAAGTTTTGAACTTCTTTGTCTTCATTTGTTAAGAATTTTGCCACATCTTCTGATACAACTTCTACTTCTTCAACTCTATCTGCACCAGTTTCATTTATAAAGTCATAGCTCATGTCGACGATTAGCTTGTCTTCATAGAACATCTTCATTCTATTGTCATCTGTAACTTTTGCAACTATTGTAGCTTCTAAGTTTTCTTCATCTGCAAGTGAGATAAATTTTTCTGCATCATCTGAAGCAACTACAACTGCCATTCTCTCTTGTGATTCAGAGATTGCAATTTCTCTAGGTTTAAGTCCTTGATATTTTAGAGGAACTTTGTCTAGTTGAATTTCTATGGAATCAGCAAGCTCTCCAATGGCAACTGAAACTCCGCCTGCTCCAAAGTCATTACATTTTTTAATTAATTTTGCAGCTTCGCCCTTTCTGAAAAGTCTTTGAATTTTTCTCTCTTCAGGTGCGTTACCCTTTTGAACTTGTGCTGATTCTGTCTCAATTGATTCAACTGTGTGGGATTTTGATGAACCAGTTGCTCCACCGATTCCGTCACGGCCAGTCTTTCCACCAAGTAAGATTACAACATCTCCAGCTTGTGGATCAAGTCTTTTTACATTTTCAGCAGGTGCTGCAGCAATTACTGCTCCAGTTTCCATTCTCTTTGCAACATATCCTGGGTGATAAAGTTCATCTACAAGTCCAGTTGCAAGTCCAATTTGATTTCCATAAGATGCGTAGCCAAGTGCTGCTTCTGTTGTTATTTTCTTTTGAGGAAGCTTACCTTCAAGTGTTTCAGAAATTGGAGTAAATGGATCTGCTGCTCCAGTAACCCTCATTGCTTGATAGACATAGCTTCTTCCTGAAAGTGGATCTCTAATTGCTCCGCCAAGGCAAGTGCTTGCTCCCCCAACTGGTTCGATTTCTGTTGGGTGATTATGTGTTTCGTTTTTAAACATTAAAAGATAATCTCTTAACTCTTCCTTGCCATCTACTTCAATTCTAGCCTTGATTTTAACAGAGCAAGCATTGATTTCAGAAGAAACTTCTAGGTCATCAAGCTTTCCATTTTTTCTAAGTTCCTTTGCAAGAATTGTGCCAAGGCTCATCAGTGTAATTGGCTTTTGGATGCCAAGGTCTTCTCTCATCTTTAAGTATTCATCAAAAGTCTTTTTAATTTCCCTATCAAGTTCAGTTACCACATCAAAGTCTATTTTAAGTTCTGTGTTAAAAGTAGTGTGTCTACAGTGATCTGACCAATAAGTGTCAATAATTGCAACTTCTGTTTCATTAGGGTCTCTATTTTCAGTCTTAAAATAATCTTGTAGCACTTTTAAATCAGCTGCACTCATAGCAAGATTTTTGTCGTCTACGAATTTATTAAGTCCTTCTTCATCTAAATCGTTAAATCCATCATAAACTATGTTTTCTAAGTTTTTCTCAGAATTATTTTTAAGATTTACTTCTTTGTAAACATCAACTTCAGTTGAATCCACAGGATTGATTAAAAAGTCCTTTATCTTTTGAAGCTCTTCTTCATTTACACCAGCTATGTCGTAAACTTCAATTACCTTTGCTCTAATATTTTCCTTAGAAAATAGTGCAATTGTTTGAATTAAAGACTCTTCTCTGTTGTCAAATTGTCCAGGAAGATAAGCAATCCCTATTGGATTTGTAAAACTTTCTTCAAGTTTTTTTGCATCCTTATAATAAACTTCATCCACTGGTGCTTCTGCAAATACAGTGTAAAGTGTCTTGTCTAAAGTTTCATCAGAAATTTCAACATCATATCTTCTGTAAGATTTTAAAGACTTTACATCAATTCCCAGTGAGTTTTTAATTTCCTTTACTAAATTTTTTGATTTGTAGTCAAATTCATCTTTCTTGCATACATAAATTCTTTTTACATCATTTTTCATACAATCAACTCCTTTGGCTCAACTGCATAATTTCCATTAAAGCAGGATTTGCAAAATACATCTTCTTTAAGACCAGTTGCACCTAACATTCCATCCATAGATATAAACGCTAGAGAATCAGCTCCGATTTTTTCTCTAATTTCTTCAACAGAATAATTTGCCGCAATTAAATTTTTTCTACTTGGTGTATCTATACCATAAAAACAAGGATATTTAACTGGTGGAGATACAATTCTCATGTGAACTTCCTTTGCTCCAGCCTTTTTCATTCTCATAATTAAGTTTTTAGAAGTAGTTCCTCTAACAATTGAGTCATCAACAACTACAATTCTCTTATCTTTTAAAACAGTTTCAAGAGGATTTAGCTTTAACTTAACTGAAAGTTCTCTTTCTTCAGGTGTAGGCTTTATAAAAGTTCTGCCCATGTATCTATTTTTAACAAGACCTTCTGCAAAGGGAATACCTGACTCTTGTGCATAACCCATAGCACCTGGAGTTCCTGAGTCTGGAACTGCAATTACTAGGTCTGCTTCAACTGGTGCTTCCTTAGATAAAATTTCTCCGCATCTTCTTCTGAAGTTGTAGGAGTTTACGCCATCAAGAGTTGCATCAGTTCTTGCAAAATAAACATATTCGAAGATACAGTGTTCCCTATTGTCTTTTTCGTAAAAATCAGAGTGAATTCCATTTTCATCAACTAAAATAATTTCAGAAGGCTTTACATCTCTTATTTTATCAGTGCCGATAATTTCAAGTGGAGCATTTTCAGAAGCAATAATAACTTCGCCCTTTTGAGACTCTCCAATCAAAAGAGGTCTAAATCCATTGGGATCTCTAAAGGCAACAAGTTTATCTTCAAAAAGCATTACAACGCTGTAAGCTCCCTTAATTCTAGCCATAGTTTTTTTGACAGCTTCAATAATATCTCCCTCATAAAATTTAGCAACAAGTGAAAGGATGACTTCAGTATCAATAGAAGTTTGAAAAAGCATACCTTCCTCTTCAAGTTCTTTTCTAATTGATTTATGATTGACAAGATTACCATTATGAGCAAGTGCAAATTCCTTGTTTTTAGAAAAAGCTAAAAGTGGTTGAGAATTATATTCATGAGAACCACCTGCAGTAGCATAACGCACATGACCAATTCCAATATTACCAGAAAGCTTTAAAAAACTTTCATCATCAAAATTATCATAGACAAGTCCCATGCCTTTTTCCAAAACCATGCTCTCGCCATCATATACACAAATACCGCTTGCTTCTTGTCCCCTGTGTTGCAGGGAATTTAAACCATAAAATAATTTTTTACTAACATCACTTTGTGAGTGAATACCAATAACTCCACACATTTTTTTATCAGACCCTCTTTGCAAATAGATTAAAATTTAGATTAAATCAAAAAAACCCGTCGCCGGGTTTATTAAAATCATATAAAATTAGTTAGAAATATTGCGTTAAATTTTTTTGAATGAGTATTTAAAAGTTCAAAATTAATTATGCAAGTACAAATTTCCAACACAATCCTCCAAATAATATTTAAAAATATTATAGCATAAAAAATTTTAAATTTGAATTAAATTTCGAAATTTCAAGGTTTTAAAATATTTTATATGGTGACAAAATCTCTTAATAACTAATTCGCAATAAAAATCAGGTAGACTTAACTACCTGCTTTCAAATCAAATATATCAATCAATATTTTTTACTTTTTTCACCACTAATATGTAGAAAAGATAAAGAGGGCTGCCCTTTAGGGCTGTCCTCGCAAATGAAAAAGCATGAAAAGAAGCAGCAACAAAGGTGAGGTGCACCCAAAAACACGGACTTTTTTCTTATATATAAACCATCTAAATTTGCCTACTTGATTTTTAAAAAATTTGTAAATTTCTGTCAAGAGCACGTCTCATAGACGTGGGCGAAGCCTTTACTCTTGACTGGAATTTTCATAATTTTTTATTGTTTTAAAGGCAAATTTTCTTTTATTTTGCCAAGCTTTGCTTTTCTCTGTATTCTACTGGGGATAATCCTCCTACGTTTTCTTTTATTCTCTTTTCATTATACCATTTGATGTATTCTTCTATTGCTTCTTTTAGTTCTTCTACTGTTTCAAATTCTTCTCCGTAATACATTTCCTGTTTTAGTATTCCAAAGAAGTTCTCCATTGGGGAGTTGTCTAAGCAGTTTACTTTTCTTGACATGCTTTGTTTTATGTTATTTTCTTCTAGTAATTTTCTCCATGTTTTGTGCTGATAGTGGAATCCTTGGTCTGTGTGTATCATGAGGTTGTATTCTTTTGGTAGTTTTTTTATTGCTTCTATTAATGATTGGTTTGTAAATTCTACTGTTGGTGATGTGCTTATGCTATAGGATATTATTTCTCTGTTGTATAGATCCATTATTGGTGATAGATATACTTTTTTTCTTCTCCTTTTACTTTGAATTCTGTTACATCACTTACGTATACTTGGTTTGGTTTTTCTACTTTGAATTGTCTTTTTAATTCATTTTCTGCTATTTTTCCTACTGTTCCTCTGTATGATGAGTATTTTCTATTTTTCTTGTGGAATTTTGTGCATAACAGGTTGTTTTCTCTCATTATTCGTAACACTTTTTTATGATTCATTGGGTGTCCTTCTTTTTTTAGTATTAGTGTTACTCTTCTGTATCCGTATCTTCCTTTGGATTCTTCTACTATTTTTGCTATTTTTTCTGTTGCTTCTTTTTCTTTTTTATCTGGGTTTTCTAGTTTTTTTTTCCATTCGTAATAGCTACTTTTTCCTATTTTTGCTACTGTTAGCCAAATTTTTAATTTTATGTCTTTGTTTTCTTGCCTTAATTCTTCTATTATTATTGTTTTTTCTCTGTTTTTTGGTTTTTTCCCTGAATTAAGGCTTTTAACTTTTTTAGATATAGATTCTCCGCTCTTAGGTATTCAAGTTCTTCTTTTAGTTTTTCTATTTCTTCTTGTGTTAGTTTGTTTTTCTTTTTAGACATTATTTCTTCTCCTGGATTTTTTTCTTCTGTTATTGTTTCGTTTAATCCAGTATATCCTAGTCTATTGATTTTGTCTTGCCATTTCCTTATTGTTGATGTGTGTTTTATTTTAAATATTTGTGCTGTTTGTATATATGATAGGTTGTTTTCTTGTCTATATTTAAGCACATAGTGTTTAAATTCTTCTGTATATGTCGGGTTTTCTTTATATTCTTTTAATACTTCTTCTCCTAGATATCTGTATTGATTGTACCATGCTTTTACTGATGTTCTACTTACTTTATATTTTTTTGCAAGGTATCTGTCTCCATATCCTTCTTCTTTTTCTTTTACTATTTTTAGTTTTAATTCATAGCTGTATTTTTTCATTTGAACCTCTTATTCCGTGTCCGGATTTTGGGGTTCACATCAAAGGAAAGGGGACGGTCCCTTAGTAAACCTGACAGGGACAGTCCCCTTTTCTTAAATAACCAGACAGCCCTCGCTGTTCGTTAGGTTCTTCATCGCCTCTAATTTCGCTACGATCGTTAATTTGAGCTAAGAATGTAAATTAAAATTTGCTAACATTTCCGACTCGCTCTAAAATGCTCCTTATTCAGTCGCATTTTATTCGCTACCATTAAAGGACAGCCTTCATTCTTTTAAATCAAATATATCAATCAATATTTTTTACTTTTTTCACCACTAATATGTAAAAAAGATGCTGACTTGCAGCACCTTTTAAAATTTTTATGAAAGTAAATTTACAACAATTTTTGCAATTTCTGCTCTTGTTATATTAGCTTTTCCATCAAAAGTTCCATCATCTCTACCTTCGAATAGTCCTCTATTTACAGCTTTTTTAACTTCATCTTTAGCCCAATCTGATATTTCATCTGCATCTTTAAATTCTATGTCTTTGAATTCTTTTCTGTCAACATTAAGATTTTCAACATATCTATTTAAAATAGCTGCAACTTCTTCTCTTGTAATTTCTCTATCTTTTTTGAATTCTCCATCTTCGTATCCAAAAATAAATTTATTTTTATTTGCCCATGCAATATATCCACCATCTTCTGTTCCAGCTTCTACATCTTCAAATATTTTTTCATTATAATCTTTAGGATTAACCCCTTGAATTCTAGCTAAAGCTTTTACAAGTTCAATCCTTGTAGATTGTTTATTTGGATTAAATTTACCATCTTGTAAATCCATAAGATTTTTATCAAGAACTTTTTGGATATATTCTTCTGCCCAATGATTTGCATAATCTTTTGTGGAATCAACTTTTTCTTCTGTCTTGTTTTCAGTTACTACATTTTCAGTCTTAGGAATAGAGGTTCTATCAGTTGAAACAAATACTGGATAAGTTTTTACATCATTATCATTATTTACTAAATAATCATCCCAATTTTCATCAACAACAGGTTTAGAAGGTTCGTCAACCACAATAGGTTTAGCTATATCTTCAATCTTTGCAATTGGTTGATACTTCTTTGCAAAATCAAATCTTTCATTGAAGTTTAAATCTAGAATGTCATCATTTCCTTCGCCTTTCATATAGTTTACATCAAAGAATGTTTTTTCATTCATTGGTAAACTTGCAGAGTATGGCGAATAAGTTTTTAAGAATATTTTATTTTGACTTTCATCAAATTCTGCATACTTAAAGAATCCATTACCACCATTGTAAGAGAATTGGTAATCAGCAAGAATTGTAATTACTGGATTTCCATTATCATTTGTATAAACCTTGTTTCCAGCTCCATGGTAGTGACCTGAAACTGTCATAAATACTTGATCGTATTTCTTAATTACTGGCCAAATATATTCACCAACTCCTGACAATTCTACTGATGAAGGCTCAGTATCTGAACAGTCAACTATATTGTGAGCTACAATTATTGTTGGGTTTTCAGGATTTTCTTTTAATACATTTTCAAACCATTCCATGTCACGTCCAAGGTCATACCAGGAAAGACCAATCATTAGATATTCATATGAACCTGCTCTAACTTTCATGTATGATGATCTACCTGAAGGTGAATCAGCAGTAGTATATGGTGTCTTCTTTAAAAATTCTGAACCTGCTCCATAATAATCTTTATAATATAAATCTATGGGTTTATTATTTGGGTTAGAATAGAATTCTATATTATTATATCCAAATCCAGGTTCTGGTGCATAATCATGATTACCTGGAATCATTAGAGCTTGGAAATTTGAATCAGCAAGCTTATAGAACGTGTTTTTTGAGTTTTCAAATTGTTCTTTTGAGTCGTAGTTTTCAACAACATCTCCTAAGTGAGATACTGCTTTTATATTTCCCTTTTGTGCATCATTAATTAAACCATTAATAGCTGTATCCATTACATCTGGTTTAAATTTAATTGTATTTTGTGTATCTGGAATAAATACAAAGTTATAATTATTAATATTTTCTAAATGAAATTCTTCATTAGTTCCAAAATCTCCTGCAAGTGATTCTGGATTTGGAATTAACCAATCACTTTTATCTAATTCACCTCTAGATATTCTAATAGTTTCGATATTACCATTTAAGAATTTATCAAGTGTTTGACTTCCCTCTTTCCACCAAGAAGATCCAACTCTAAATCTTCCGTCTTCTGGGTCTGCGAACATTCCCTTCATTGCTCCATCATCAGATGAATTAAAGTTTCTAAAAGATTCAGCTCCATTTAGAAAAGAATTGATATTTCCCTTGTCATCACAAGTAATAGCAATGTGATACCATTGTCCACCTTTATCCATTGCAACTGACCATACTGAAGAAGTCATCTCATGACTATCATTTTCGTTAACAGTAAGATATTGAATTTCTTTACAATTAGATACTGCAACAGATGTTGATCCAAGTTCTGGTTCATCCATTGTTTTTACATTTGCTGTATCTGCAACTTGTCTTGCTAGGATTCCCATCCACTTATCATTATTAGTCCAATCTTTTGGAAGATAATATAAGATTTCAATTGTATATCCTTCTGAGAAAGTTTCTGAATTAATAGGTGCATCCTTAACTGTTACAAAGTCTGCCCCCTTATCTTTCGCAATTCCAGCAAATTCAATTGAACCATTTCCACTAACTGACTCATTGGAAAACTTTAGATAGTCTTCCCAATTTTGTGCACTTTTATCATCAGTTAAATGACCATCTGTGTAAGTTTGCATTTCAAGGTCATTTCCATTTCCACTTGCATCTTTAATTTTTAAAGATCCATCGGAAATTTTTCCAGTTGACTCTTGTGGATTAAAATTCCACTGAACTACTACATTACTTTTTGCAAAAATTCCTGCAGGAATTATTTAGAAAATCATAACTAAAGCAAGTAGCATTGACAACAATCTTTGTTTAAAATTATTTTTCATTTTTTCCTCCTACTATATTATTATGTACTAATATATAGAGGAAATATTTATTTAATAACTATTTTATGTAAATTAGTTGTAAAGATTAAATAAATCAATCGTTAAATTTACTTCTTCTATTAATAACTCATTCGTAATAAAAAACAGGTAGACTTAACTACCTGCAATCAAATATATCAATCAACATTTTTTACTTTTTTCACCGCTAATATATCTACAAAAAATACTGTTATAACATTATATAAAAGCCAAGTTTTTCTGGAGTAGCTTAAATATACTGGTGTCCATATTGGTGAAAATTTTTCTTTATATGCACGAAGTCCTTCAAAGGAATAGAATTTAAATCCAAATTTATAAACTAAATAGGCAAGTTTTTCTTCTGTGAAACTATTTGAACTTATTCCGACATTGGCAAGGGGAGCCATTCCCAATCCAAATTTTTTTCTGCCTGATTCTTTTTCGATTAAAAATAGATTTAAGAATAAAAATTCCATTACACTTTTAGGAGCTTTTACTCTGTGAAATCTCATTAAATCAATGCTAGACCAAGTTTTTTCTGCATTGGGCATTATATTTGCAAAGGCGACTATCTCTCCTTCTTTTTTAACTACTGCTATCTTTGAATTTTTTATATATTCTTCGCTAAAAAATCCAAGTGAAAATCCCTTTTCTCTTCTGCCATCTAGCCATGAATCTGAAATATCCTTTAATTCTTTTAAAAATTTTTCATTATAAGGTGGATTTAATATTTCAAATTCTATATTTTCTTTTTTAAATCTAGACATTATATTTCTGTGAGTTTTGTGTTTGCTTCCCTCTAAGTTAAATTCTTCTAAGTCAATAGATGCTTTTTCGCCAAACTTTATAAAGCTAAATCCATAATCGTGAAGTTTTATTGTCTGTGATTCTTCTATTTCATAAAAGATTGGACTGTAACCATATATATCAGCTTCTCTTATAAAGCTTTCCATTAGTTTAGCAAAATAATCACTATCTCCATAAGCATCGCCCATTACTATTATTCTGTCTTTAATTGTGGATATTGAAATGGCAGCTTTTTCAATTCCCTCTTCACAATAGTAATATATTTCCTTATCTCCTACTAAGGCAAGTCCTATATCAGAAGTTCCGTCATTTTCTCTTATAATTTTAAGAACTTTTTCACGGTCTAGTGATTCTCCTAATTTCTTTTTTTCTCCCTTTAAATAATTTAAAAGTACAAAATTTATTCCAAAAATTATTAAAAGTCCAATTCCTATTGGAATGAAGTTTTTTTCAAAGGGAATTATAATGAAATCTGATTCATTCTCCATAATAATTGAATAATTAAATGTCACAAGTATTACTGTCAATGTTGAAACTATTAGATAAATTATTCCATCTATAGTTATGTCTTCCATTGAATAGACAAGCTGCTCTCTATAAGGAACTTTTCGAGTAATAAATGTAAGTATCATGCATATTATGAGATAAAATACTTCTATAATTCCAAAGTTTTGTAACAAAAAATATAAAAGTGTGATGATTAAATAAATTAGTGTTATCTTTGTTGCTCTTTTTACCCTTTCTTTATTTGCTCTTCCAAGCAATATAAATCCATATCCTAAAATCAAACTTGGAAATTGATAAATAAGATTTGCACTAGCTGGGCTAAAATCTTTAAGCCATGAAATTCTAGAAAGTTCTTCTGGTGCAACAACAGATACAATCAAAAATATTCCCAGTATATACAGCATAATGGACAAAGTATCATGAGTTAATGATTTTATAATTCTCGAGGGAATCTTGTCTTTTTTCTCATCAAATACTGATCCTATATCTCTTACAAAAAGAGTAAGCCCTAGAATAAATGGTATTATATAATAAAAAATACGATAAATTAAAACCCAAGTTACTACTAAGTCCTTGTCAAGTCCAAGTGATGCAAAGCATGTGATGGCCACTAAATCCATTGAGCCAATACCACCTGGTATAAAGGACAAGACTCCAAATATATTTGCAATTATAAAAACTGAAACAATTGTCATTAATTTCAATTTTATTCCCAATATATATCCAATGCTTGCAAAGAATAGTCCAGCCAATCCCCATTCAAAAAATGATGTTATGGAAATTCTTATTGCGTAATCTTTTGATATTGGTAGTTTCTCATTTTTTAACAACAAAAATAATAAAGTTATTGGATAATATAAAATTCCACCTATTAATATAAGTTTGTAATTTATTAGTATTTCACTTTTTGAAACTATTAAATAAATTGTTGAAATAAGAGACAATACTGAAATTCCAGTGAAATTAAATAAAAATGACTTTATTAAAAATTTAAGAAGTGATTTTGCTTCTTTATCTTCTCCAAAATATTTCATTCTAAGTCCAATATTTATAATTCCGCCAAAGCCTATTAAGTTGTTAAATGAATTAATGATAATACTTTTCTTAGCAATATCTAATTTTCTTCTATTCATATTCCAATGTTTGTTAAGCGAAAAATCATAATTTAGCATTGGACTAAATGCTATAAACCCCATAACTAGAAGCAAAATAATATTAATTGGTCCTAAATCATAAAACAATTTTGAAATCTCTTCTACAGAAATTTCTTTCTTGAGTTTTGAAAACTCAAAAATTATTAAAATTACTACGCCTATTGTAAAAACTGGCTTTACATATTTGATTATCTTATTTATAAATTTCATATTTTCCCTACTTAAAATTTAAATGATTTATTATTCTAAAATATATTATTGTATTTTTTGTGAAAAAATATTATAATAAGTCAAATTTTTTTCTAAATTAAAAAAAGGCCATGCAAAAGCACAGCCTAATTAAAATTATTATTCAATTGAAAATTTTGAAGCTCCGTCAATTTTTATATTTGAATTATAATATTTTGT
Source organism: Peptoniphilus ovalis (assembly GCF_018919265.1). Lineage (GTDB taxonomy): Bacteria > Bacillota > Clostridia > Tissierellales > Peptoniphilaceae > Peptoniphilus_A > Peptoniphilus_A ovalis. The sequence goes on along the minus strand of NZ_JAHLQO010000002.1, from coordinate 20,004 downwards.
AAGAGCTCTAATCATATACTCTACATCTACAACTCCAGCTGTTTCGTAGCTTGAGTGCATTGCAATTTGTGGAAGTCCAATATCTACTGCGTGAAGTGATACTTGTGTATTAGAAAGGTTTCCAAGAGTGGATCCTCCTTGCATATCACTTCTATTTGCAAAGTGTTGAACTGGAACTTCTGCTAAGCTACAAATCTTTTTAAATACTGCTTGAGAAAATGCATCTGATGTGTATTTTTGATTTGCAGCTTCTTTGATTACTATTCCCTTATTCATAAATGTTCTGTTTTCTTCATCTGATTTTTCCTTGTGGTTTGGATGAACTGCATGAGCATTGTCTGCACTTACTAAGAATGATTTTGCAACTGCCATGTGATAATCTTCGTCAGTGTATCCAAGTGATGCATTTATTCTAGTTAATGTGTCATATAAAAGTGTACTCATTGCGCCTTGTTTTGTGTTTGATCCAACTTCTTCGTTGTCAAAACAAGCGTAAACATTTACTGCTTTAGGATTTTCTCCAGCTATGAAGGCTTTAAGTGATGTGAATGAACATTCAAGGTCATCAAGTTTTGGTGTTGATACAAATTCATCTTTATATCCCCAAATTTTTCCCTCTTGTCTATTTACAAGGAATAAGTCTTTTGCAATTATTTGATTTACATTTACTCCAAGATATTCAGCTATCATCTTGTCGTAGTCGCCTTTTTTAAGTTCACCTGCTGAAAATAGTGGTATTAAATCAACTTGTCTATTAAATTTATAGCCATCGTTAACTTCTCTATTCATGTGAATAGGCACATTTGGAATAAGAAGTATATCTTTGTCAATGTAAAGAAGTTTTGAATTAACTTCTCCATTTTCTTCAACTAATACTCTTCCTGCAAGTGTAAGTGGTTTGTCAAGCCAAGTTGAGTCAATCATTCCACCATAGCCTTCAACATTTATTCTTAAATATTCGCCAGGTCCTTCAAGTTCTGGAATAGATTTTACTTTATAAGTTGGTGAATCAGAATGGGATGCTATTAATTGGAAGTGATAATCTGATAATTCTTCTCCAATTTTAAAAGCAATTATACTTGAATCATTTCTAGTTGTGTAATAATTCTTTCCCTTTTCTAATTTCCAAGCTTCGCCTTCTTTTAGCTCTGTAAAGTTTTCTTCATTTAAATAAGATTTAATAGTGTCAATTGTGTGAAACATGCTGGCACTTTTTCTTATATATTCAATTAATTCTTTTGAGCATTCTAAATAATTCATATGACCTCCTAAGGTATAATCAAGTTATTTTACTCCTAGCTTTTCGTCTTCTCTCTTTCTAATCATTGGAAGAATAATTCCAAGTGCAAATAATACAAATGGTGTTACAATGTTTAATGCCATTTGAACTGGGTCATCTGAAATCATACCAAGTGCACAACATGCTGCTGTTACAAAGAAACACCAGAATCCAAAGAATAGCGCAATCCCTTGATTTTTAGTAAAGAAGAATTCTCTGTGGAATTTATCTTGTTGTTTTCTAAGGAATATATAAGCTAAGAATACCCATAGATAACGAAGTGGCATTGTAATTGAGTTAAGTTTTGTAAGTTGTCTTAGAACTGTTGCAGCTCCTGGTACAAGTATTTGTGCAAGAATAATAGAACCTGCTAATACAACTATTAACTTAATACCATTAATATATGCACCATATTTATTTTTCTTTAGAAGTTTTCTTGGAATGTATTTATTTGTTCTGTCATCATCAAGAAGCATTCTAAGAGGTGCGTCAATACTTACTACAAGTGTAGAGAATTGTCCTATTACATTACATAAAGCATAAATAATAAGGATAATATTACCTACTCCATAGTATTCACCTAATTTTTGGAATGCCCAGTATGATCCATTTGCTGCATATGAGTCAAATGTTGCAGGGTCAGAATTTATAATAGCTGGGTCAAACATCATTCCCATTGCAATTGTTCCAAAAATTGCTGAAATAACTACCATTACAGCTGCAAATATCATTGCCTTAGGGAATTCTTTTGAGGAATCTCCTTCCATGTGGTTTACATATGGACTCATCTTTTCAATACCACCTACTGCAAATACAAGGATTGATAAACTTGTGAAGTATTTTAAATCAAATGTTGGTATTATATTATCTAGTGACCAATCAAGTGATAAGTATCCACCATTTGGATTAATTGCTGGTGCTGCAAACATAAGTATTGTGTAAAGAATACCCATGACAAACATACTTGAACCTGCAATTGTTGCCAAGTTCTTTAGTGGATTAATTCCTCTACTTGCTACCCAGCAGAATATTAAGAATACTGCAAGTGTTGCAAGTTGAACATATAGTGATGGAAGTGAGTCATAAACTTCTGCGTTTTGGAAAAACATCCAGCTAAGTGCTTTAAGTCCTCCTGAACCCTTAGATGCAATATATGTGATATGGCATGCCCAATAAGTCCAGCCTGCATAGTATGCCAACTTGTCGCTTGAAGTTGCTCTAATCCATGATGTAACTCCTCCACCTTCGTTTTTGAAGGCAGAACCAAGCTCTCCTACCATAAGAGCGTTTGGGATAAAATAAAGTGCGAACATTAGGATCCATGAAAATATTACTTGGATTCCGTTAAAGAATACAAATCCATTTACAACATTTCCAAATCCCCATAAAGTAGAAAATGCCATGAAACTCAGTGAGTACCATTTTATTTTCTTTTGTGAATCTTGCATAATTGTCTCCTCTCGTAATATTTAATTATTGCTTTGATAACATTTACATTATAAATCTAAAAGAGGTTTAAGTCTATAGATATTGACAATTAAATACAATTTGTAAATTAATTTATATATTTCTTAGAATTTCTTGCTTTTTCTTTAATCTTAGAATTCCAACGATTTTTGGAATTATTTTAACAGTTTTATGTGATGAATTATTGGGATGATAAAGTTTTGAGGAGATTTGAATACAATCCTTTACTACATGTACATTATTTTGTGTTTCTTTTCATGCTTTTTCATTTACGAGGACAGCCCTAAAGGGCAGCCCTCTTCTTCTCAATAAAAAAAGCTTGGATTTCTCCAAGCTTAATTATTAATCTAGCACATAAACTTTTACATTTCTTCTTCCGAATTTTCTAGCTTGTGCATTTGTATTGTAGAATAAATCTATTCTATTTCCCTTAATTGCTCCACCAGTATCTTCTGCTGTTGCATATCCATATGTTGGGAACCCGTCCATTGATTCAATGTATAATTTTGATCCAAGTGGTATAACTCTTGGGTCAACTGCCACTGCTCCAACTCTTGCTCTTGTTCCCATAGCTGTCTTTGAACCAGCAGTTGGGTCATAAGCTGTTGCTTGCATTACAATTACTCTTTTTGCAGATTTTCCATTTGGAGCTTGTGGTGCTTCTTTAGTTCCAACTTCTAAAACTTCTTTAACAGGAGCTTTTGTGATTTCGCTTTTTAGGATTTCAGTTGATTCTAAAACGCCATTTACATAAGTATTCTTAACATCTTCAACTTTTGTTCCAACTTCTCCCTTAGTGATAACTTTTGTTTCACCTTTTAACATATCTGCATTATCACGTTTTTCAGTTTCGAAAGGAATTTCAATATTGTTTGTAATATTTTCTTCTACTACTCTATCAATTTTAATTTCCATTCCTTCAACTGCAACTTCATCAAGATTAGTTGAAATTCTGTCAAGTTTATTTAGTTTAATTCCTAAGTTTTCTAATACATCAGAAACAGTGTATCCGTTAACTTCAGCAATTATTGTTCTATTTCCATCTTTTACATGATATGATTTTGGTGAAGTAACTAATATTTCCATATCATTTGTAAGTTCTTCATCAACTGATGGTGTTACAACATCTTTATTCTTTACTACTATATTTTCTTTTTCAAGAAAATCTCCAACAGTTGCTTCATATGTGAATACTGTTTTTACCTCGCCATTTATATTTAATTTTATGTCCTTACCCATTGTTGTTCTAAAACCCATTGTAAGTAGTGCTGCTAAGGCTAATAAAATTAATAGCGATTTTGCACTTCTAAAATTAATATTTTTCAAAAATATAACCTCCATTTGTTACAAAGTTGTAAATATTGTTACTTTTTTGTAACTTATTTCAATCTTTAAAGAGTATATTAAAAAATATATAATTTGTCAATTTTTCTTTACTTAAATTTTAAAAAAGGCTTGAAATAGCCATTGTTTGTAATTAAATTTTCGAAAAACTTCAGATTTTGAAACAGACTAAAGTGTAAAAGAATAAGCCCCAGCGTTGAAAACTAGGGCTTTGTGATTAAATATTACAATAATATTACAATTTACTTGGATTTTAAGCTTTCTATAAACTTATTAGTCATTTTTGCTGTAAAACCCCAAATTATTTCGTCATCATATTCGTAGAATAGCACATTTTCCTTACCTCTTTTGAATTTATAATTCACACCATTGGGTATCTTGTGGTAAGGAAAATTATTATTTCTATCGACACTTAGTTTAATTTCATAAGCTTCTGGCTCATGTTCAAGTAAAAATTTTAGCGGAACTGTGAAAATTCTTTCAACTTCATCTTCTGAAGGTTTAATTTTATCAAACTCTTCAGTGATAAGTCCAACAAAAGAATAAATTATTGAAGCATAGGGATTTACTAAAAAATCTCCCTCTGAATAAACTTCAATGTCTTTTTTCTTAATTAAAAGTTCTTCGCAAGTTTCCCTTACTGCAGCTTCTTCAGGAGTTTCTCCCTTTTCGATTTTGCCACCTGGAAAAGAAATTTCTCCCGGTTGATTTCTCAAAGTCATTGCTCTTTTTTCATAAACTAAGTGAAGTTCTCCATCTATTTCTATTAGTGGAATTAAAACAGAGAAACTATTTTTTACATCTATTGGAGATGGTTTGTGATTTTGCAGTTTTTTCTTAATTTTTGCTGGACTAAAATTCACTTAATACCTCCTTTGTAAGTTCTTCTACAGTATAAACTTTAAATCTATCTATATTTTTCTTCTTTGCATTTCTCTCAAGGACTTTGTATAATATTTCGTCATATTTAAAATCAAGTGGCAGTTCAAATTCTTCGGCTAACTTAGGAATTATCTTTTCAAATATATTTCTAATAAAAGGTATTTCTGAATTTTCTGCTTCAGCTTGCAAAATGTCGATTAAATACTCTATACTTTCTTCTTCATCAACTCTTTTTATATAGTATTCATCTCCTGCAAGACCTTTTACAGATTTAATTGCATCAAAATATCCTAACTTAATTAGCTCATCTGCCTTTTCTTTGTCAAAGTCCATAGTTCTTCCAAGACTTTTTCTAGGCTCGATTACATATTTAGCACGAGATGTATCAGCAAGTGGTACATTGCTAAGTCTAATTAAGATTATTTCAGTTCCTTCTTCAATCATCTCCATTGGCATGGGAGATGCAAACCCACCATCTAAAAAGTATTTGCCGTGGAGTCTTTTTAGTTTGAAAAATGGCAGATAACAAGTTGCAATTATATAATCTTTTAGAAGTCCCTCTTCAATGTCATCTTTAAACAACCTCTCAACTTTAAAATCAGAAATATTTATTGTGCATATTCCAAAATCTATGGGCGAATTTCTAATTTTGTCTTCGTCTATAAATCTATCAACTAATCGATAAAGTGGATCAGGCGAAATTGTAAGCTCAGGAATTTTTATATCGTGCTTTTGAAGTTTTGCCTTAAGTCTGGAAAATAAATCGTCATTTTCACTGACATTATCTAATTCATTTTTAAAATCTTCAAGATTTAGATTTTTCCATGCATTATAACATTCATAAGCATCTCCCTGACAAATCATAGCTCCATTGAAGGCTCCAATACTTGTGCCAACAATTTTTGAAAATTCAAAACCCATTTCTTCAAGTGCAAAATATGCACCAATTTGATAGGCTCCCTTTGCGCCTCCCCCTTCAAGGACTAGTGCATACTTCATATAGTTTTGCTTTCTAATTCAGATGTACAATGAGGACATCTTGTTGCATTTATTGCAATAGTTGATTTACAGAAAGGGCATTCCTTTTCTTTAGGTGCTGATACTTCTTCTTGTTTTTTAAATCTGGCTGTAACATTTGAGATTTGTCTAATGATAGTAAAAATTACAAATGCGATAATTAAAAAGTCAAATACTGATTGAATAAATGCACCATATTTAACTTCTGCAGTTCCAACAACAATTGATAAATCTTCAAAATTAACTCCTCCAATTAAAATTCCTAGCAATGGAGTTAATATATTGTCAACTAAACTTGATACTATCTTTCCAAAAGCAGCCCCTATAATAACACCGACTGCCATGTCAAGTACATTTCCTCTTGCAATAAAATCTTTAAAGTCTTTAATAAATCCTTTCATTTTTGTTCCTCCTTAATTTGTCGTAGAATTATATTATTTTTTTCGATTAGCTCAAGAGCATAATCGTCGACTCTGTAGGCTTCTCTATAAAAAATCTCAGAGATACCTGCTTGTATAAGTGCTTTTGTGCAATTTAAGCAAGGAAAATGAGTTACATAGGCCTTTGCACCTTTAACAGAAATTCCTTCCTTTGCACAATATAAAAGAGCATTCATCTCTGCGTGAATTGTGGCAATGCAGTGTCCATCACGCATAGTGTGACCCACCTCTGAACAGTGTGGATTGCCAGAGACAGAACCATTGTATCCAGTAGAAACTATTCTATTGTCCTTGTTAACTAAAACACATCCAACAAAAGCCCTATCACAAGTAGAGCGAGTTGCAACCATTCCAGTTATCTCCATAAAATATTCATCCCAAGACTTTCTCATTTTGCCTCCTTCGCAAGTTTGTCAACAAGTTCATTGTATTTAACTCCACTGTGAGCTGCTACTTTTATAAATTCAACTTCAAGAGTCTTTTTAACCTCATCGTAGAACTTTTTATATTCCTTTGTGCCTTCTTTATTGGCTTTCCAATAGCCCAAAGCCCAAGATCTTATGCCTTCATAATCATAGTGCAGATAAATTTTGTCCTTTTTAATTTCCCTTGCATAATCCATTGCCTTCATGGCACCTTTAATTTCTCCAGAAACATTTCTCATTTCAGAATTTTTGAAAAATCTCTTAGAGAAAGAATACTCTTCTAATCCATTATACATGTATACCCCATAAGAGTGACTTTTATCAGAATTTCTATAAGAACCGTCAACATAAACTATGAGTTCGTTTTCATTTGCTTTTTCTCTTTTTTCTTTTTCCTCATTATTTATAAAATTTTCTGCGTCTTTTAAATTACTAAATTTTTTGTAACTTGCACCTTTAAATCCTGTGACTTCTCTTTTACATTCGTCCCAAGTTTTGTAAATGCCTGGATTTCTTCCAACTCTAACTGCGTAATAATTCATAAAACACTCTCTTTCTTATTTGTCATCTTTAGATAACTATTATATAATTAGAATGAAATGAAAGTCTAGAGTTTTGGAGGTATTAAATGAATAGAGAACAATTAGAGAGAATGAAAAATGGCAAGGGCTTTATAGCAGCACTTGACCAATCAGGTGGATCAACTCCTAAGGCACTTTTAAACTACGGAATTAAAGAAGATGCTTATTCAAACGAAGAAGAAATGTTTAATTTAGTGCATGAAATGAGAAAGAGAATTATCACAAATTCTGCTTTCACATCAGATAGAATCCTAGCTGCAATTTTATTTAAAGTCACTATGAATTCAAAAGTGGGGGACAAATACACAGCAGATTATCTTTGGGAAGAAAAAGGAATAGTTCCAATTCTTAAAATCGATGAAGGATTAGCTGAACTTAAAGACGGAGTTCAATTAATGAAACCTTTTAAAGAAATTGATTCACTTCTTGAAAATGCAAAAGAAAGAAATATCTTTGGAACAAAGATGCGTTCAGTAATTAAAGAATTAAATGAAGAATCAATAAAAAAAGTTGTTGACCAACAATTTGAATACGCAGTGAAAATTTCAAATGCAGGATTCGTTCCAATAATCGAACCTGAAGTTGATATTCATGCAGAAGATAAGGCAGAAATTGAAGAAGTTCTTAAAAAATATTTAATAGAAGGACTTGAAAAACTTGATAAAGAAAATTATGTAATGTTTAAGCTTACACTTCCAGAAAAAGAAAATCTATATCACGATTTATTAAACTACCCTCAAACAATTAGAGTTGTTGCACTTTCTGGTGGATATTCTCGTGAAGAAGCAAATGAAAAGCTTAGAAAAAACGAAGACGTAATTGCATCTTATTCAAGAGCATTGACAGAAGGACTTAATGTAGATCAATCAGAAGAAGAATTTACAAAATTAATAGATGAATCAATAGAAGAAAATTACAAAGCCTCTGTTGAAAAATAAAAATAAGATTAAAAAAAGTGTTGGCTCAGTACCAACACTTTTTCTTATGCATTATCTTTTTTATCTCTAAAATTTTTAAACTCTTCAACACAATCTGCAAGTAAAAATGGATTGATTTTCTTTTCAAGACCCATTGTTGAAGGAAGCGTGATTTTATCCTCTTCTCTTAATTTTTTCACTCTTTCATATTCTTTGTTTAGGTCTTCGTTATCAATTACTGTCTTTGCAAACTCAAGATTTGAAAGGGAATATTCATGTGCAGCATAAACCTTTGTATTATCAGGTAGTTCTTTGAGTCTTTGAAGTCCGTCAAATGATGCTTTGTAATCCCTTGTGAAAACTCTGCCGCACCCTGCTAAGAATAATGAATCTCCGCAGAATAGATTTTCATCCATTACATAGGATACATGCTCTTTTGTGTGACCATTTGTAAGAATTACACTAAAAACTTTTCCCAGAACTTCAAATTCATCGCCATCTTTAACATCAACATCATTTAAATCACTTGTCTCTATTGGACCATAAACTTTTGGAGAATACTTTTCTTTAAGTTCAGCTACACCACCTATGTGATCGTTGTGCATGTGAGTGATTAAAATTGCTTCAATTTCTCCATCTCCAACGAAATTAATGACAGGATTTGCCTCACCTGGATCCACTATGATGTATTTGTTATCTATTTCAATTGCCCAAATATAATTATCCGAAAATGCTTTTATTGCTTTAATCATTAAAATCCCCCTTTTATTTATTTTTACTCTTATTGAGGATTTTTAAACAATTTAGTTTGGAAGTGATGTTTGAGGTGTACCCAAGTAAGATGACCGTCCCTTGTTGTCAAATTAAATGTTTATAGTTTAAAATTTTATCAATCAAAAATGAATTATTTCTTAAAAGGGGCTGTCCTCTTCTCAATGTAATCTTATCTTAGTGAGGTGCACAAAAAAGAGGGCTGTCCCTTGCATTTAATTTTATATCTTTAGCTTTAGTTAAATATATATAAGCCAAATCTTTTTCAAATAAAAGGGGCTGTCCTTTTCTTTCAAAATAAGAGGGCTGTCCCTCGTTGTCAAATTAAATGTTTATAATTAAAATTTTATCGATAAAAAATGAATTATTTTTTAAAAAAGAGGCTGTCCTCTTCTCTATGTAATCTTATCTTAGTGAGGTGCACAAAAAAGAGGGCTGTCCCTTGCATTTAATTTTATATCTTTAGCTCTAGTTAAATACATATAAGCTAAATCTTTTTCAAATAAAAGGGGCTGTCCTCAAATTTAGAAATACCCACAGGGCACGCAGCAGTCCCAATACAATTCAATCTTTCTATTTTTCATTGTTTTTTGGGGTTTACTACACATTATGTTTCACTAAGCGAGGACAGCCCCCTTTTTTATCTTTTTGTTTCTTTTTTATCAATTCAATTTTATTCTAATGTTTTTTTATCGACAACAAGGGACAGCCCTCCAGCTCTCTTTTTCTTTTGATGCTGTTTCACTAAGCGAGGACAGCCCCTTTTTTTATCTTCTTGTTTCTTTTTTATCAATTCATTTTTATTCTAATGTTTTTTTATCGACAACAAGGGACAGCCCTCTGAGGCAGTCCCAAACTCCCCACAAACTCCATAAACTCCATAAAAAAAGAACAGCTCTTTCGAACTGTTCTCAATTTTTCTATCATTCGCGACTCCTTCGGAAATGCTTCCTACTCGGTCGAATTTCCTTCAGTACCTGCATAAGATTTTTCATCAGTTCAGGCTCCTTTCAGTCGCCTTTACTGTAAAAACCAAAAAAGTCGCGGCTAGCCACGACTTTTTCTATCATTACATCATTCCCATGCCTGGATTCATTGCTGGTTGTGGTGTTTCTTCTTTTATGTTTGCAACTGCTGCTTCTGTTGTAAGAATCATAGCCGCTACTGATGCTGCGTTTTGAAGTGCTGATCTTGTTACCTTAGTTGGGTCAACAATTCCTGCTTCAATCATGTCTTTGTATTCAGCTTTTGCTGCGTCAAATCCAATTCCTTTTTCCTTAGATTTAACATTTTCAACTATGATTGATCCTTCAAGTCCAGCATTTTCTGCGATTTGTTTTAGCGGTTCTTCTAATGCCTTTAAGATAATATTTGCACCAGTTTTTTCGTCGCCTTCAAGTTCATCTACAACTTTAGCTACTGCATCAATTGAGTCAATAAGAACTGTTCCGCCTCCTGGTACAATTCCTTCTTCAACTGCTGCTCTAGTTGCTGCAAGTGCATCTTCTATACGAAGTTTTCTTTCTTTTAGTTCTACTTCTGTAGCTGCACCTACTTGAATTACTGCAACTCCACCAGAAAGTTTTGCAAGTCTTTCTTGTAATTTTTCTTTATCAAATTCAGAATCACTTTCTTCAATTTGGTTTTTGATGTGGTTAATTCTGTTGTCAAGTTCAGATTTTTCACCTGCTCCATTTACTATTACAGTAAGTTCTTTTTCTACTCTAACCTTTGAAGCAGATCCAAGCATTTCAATAGTTGCTTCTTTTAAGTCTTGTCCAAGATCAGTTGAGATAACTTGTCCACCAGTTAAAATTGCAATATCTTGAAGCATTTCTTTTCTTCTGTCGCCATATCCTGGAGCCTTAACTCCTACAACGTTAAGAGTTCCTCTTAATGAGTTAACTACAAGTGTTGCAAGTGCTTCTCCTTCAATGTCTTCTGCAATAATTAGAAGTGGTTTTGAAGATTGTAAAACTTGTTCAAGTAGTGGAAGGATTTCTTGAATATTTGAAATCTTCTTGTCTGTAATTAAGATATATGGATCTTCAAGTTCAGCAACCATTTTGTCGGAATCTGTAACCATGTAAGGAGATAAATATCCTCTGTCAAATTGCATACCTTCAACTACATCAAGGCTTGTTCCCATTGACTTAGATTCTTCAACAGTGATAACTCCATCGTTTCCAACTTTTTCCATAGCTTCTGAAATAAGCTTACCAACTTGTTCATTAGCTGCAGAAATAGATGCAACTTGTTCAATTGATTCTTTTGAAGAAACTTCTTTAGAGAAATTCTTAACTTCTTCAACTGCTTTATCAACTGCTTTTTGAATACCCTTTTGGATAACCATTGGGTTTGCTCCTGCTGCTAAGTTTCTCATACCTTCTCTAATAATTGCTTGTGCAAGAAGTGTAGCTGTTGTAGTACCATCTCCTGCAACATCATTAGTCTTAGTAGCAACTTCTTTTAAAAGTTGAGCTCCCATGTTTTCAAATTTATCTTCACATTCAATTTCTCTTGCAATTGTAACACCGTCATTAGTGATAAGAGGTGTGCCAAATTCTTTGTCTAAAATTACATTTCTTCCCTTTGGTCCAAGTGTAACCTTAACTGTATCTGCAAGTTTATTAATTCCTTTAATGAGTCCTTTTCTAGCATCTTCTGAAAATTTAATTTCTTTAGCCATCTTATTCCTCCTCGATTTCTTATTCAATTACTGCCAAGATGTCTTGGAACTTAATAATTGTGTATTTTTCTTTGTCAAGTTCAATATCAGAACCAGCATATTTAGAAAATACAACTTTGTCGCCTACTTTTACAAGGCCCTTCATATCTTCATCTGTATCTAGTTTATTTCCTGTAGCAATAACTTCAGCTATGTTAGATTCTTCCTTTGCTGATGATGGAAGAACGATTCCTGATGCTGTTGTTTCTTCTTTTTCTATTTTTTTGATAACTATTTTGTCATCTAATGGTCTAAGTTTCATTTAAGTAACCTCCAATTTCTAAATTAGCACTCACTTAATTCTTCTGCTAACACTTATATATTAACTCATATTTAAAATTTTTTCAAGAGATTTTATATAATTATTAAAGAATTTTGCAAAATAAAAAGGAGCCGTAGCTCCCCTTTATTCTTCTATATCTAAATCAGCAAAACTTTTCTCCACTGGGGAAATTATTATCTTCCCAGTTCCGCTATATGAGTTTACAAGTCCTTCGCCACTTGCTGCTGATCCTATTAATGACTTTCCCGATCTTTTTACTGTAAAGTCAAGAGACTTTGACCAAGCTATTGCAAGGTTGCCATCTATTTTAATCTCGTCATTTTCAAGTTCTATTTCAATAAGCTCAACTCTTGGAGTTCTAGATTCTATTACGAAATATCCATTGCCTGATATTGTCATGTTAAATAATCCTTCTCCACCTGCAAGTGCTGAAGATACATTGCTTCTCATGACAACAGAGTTCTTTAATTTTTCTTCACAAGCTAAAAATAGTCCATCATCTAAGACTACTTCTCCATTAAATTCTTCTGTGTTAAATATTATTAAATGTCTGTAAGTTGGCTCTGATATTACTAGTCCAGTTCCAGCATAAACTGGTTTTACTGCAGATTCTCCAGTAACTGATCCTTTTATAGCTTTTCCAAAGAAATCTCCAACACCTTTTACGCCAGTGTTTGCAGAAACATCTCCCACGCACCACTGCATTGATCCTTTTTGAAGTACAATGTTTGAAATATTTATATCAGAAACAAGTTGCTTTTTTCTCACATTCATTTCTTGTGCAAAATATGATTTCATAGCTGTGTCTGGACTAACTGAAAGGTCTCTTTTGTATTCTATAACCTTAAAAGGTCCCTTTTCTTCAATTACATCTATATCGTCATTGTCGATAAAATTTTTAATTTTAAACATATTTCCTCCTAGAATAGTTTAAGTATAAATCCATAAATTATAGGTATTAAAATTGACGGGATTGCATTTGCAAGCTTGTAGTCCACTAAATTTAACATTGAAAGACAAATTGCAATTATTGTAATTCCACCAGTTCCTGAAATATTTGCTATTACATCAGGCGATAAAATCGGTGCTAAGAATCCTGCAATTAAAACTACTGCTCCTTGATAAATTAAAAGTGAAATTCCAGAAAATGCCATTCCAAATCCCATTGTAGTTGCAAGGAAAAATGCTGAAAGTCCATCGATTGTCGCCTTTGCAAATAATAGGTCATAATCTCCACTTACTCCTGCATCGATACAACCAAGTATTCCCATGGAACCCACGCAAAATAATAAAGATCCGTTAATAAATCCTTCGCTAAAATTAGATTCTTCTCCCTTTACAAATTTTCGCTGTAAGAAATCTGCAAAAGTGTTTAATTTTTCGTCTAATTTAAATAATTCTCCAATTATAACTCCAAGCACAACAGAGATAATTACTATTATTGTGTCTCCCTTTAATGCAGAACTCATCCCAATCACTAGCACACATAGCGGCAAAAATTTCATTATTGATTTTTGAATATTTTCTGGAAATCTGTTACCAAGTAGTGACCCTAAAAGCCCTAAAACAAATACAGTAACTGCATTTATTATTACACCTAACATAATTACCTACTTTCCAAGTTTATTTTCTCTTCCATAATAAAATAAATACTGATTTGCAAAGCCTGCATTTTTGCCAAAAACATCTCTACCTCTTGCTGCGATTTTGCTCTTTGGTGTCACTTCTTTTAGATATAATTCTTCCATAACTCTTTTTATCCAAACATCAACTGGGAAAGATTCTTTTCTATCAAAGGCAAATAAAAGTATACAGTCAGCCACCTTTGGACCAACGCCTGGAAGTTTTTGGAGTTCATTTCTAGCATCTTCAAGCTCCATTTCTTTAATTCTGCCAATAGAAATCTCTCCTGAATTTATAAGCTGTGATGTTTCAACAATTCTCTTGTCTCTAAAGCCTACTCTTGCAAATTCTCGTAAATCTTCAGGTTTTGCTTCTGAAAGTCTTTCTGCACTTGGAAAGGAAAAATATTCTCTATTTTCATCTTCACCTATTTTATCTCCATACATTTTCGAGATAATTTCTATTGCATTTTTAATTCTTGGAATTTGATTATTTGCTGAAATTATAAAGGAGATTATAGTTTCAAAGGGTTCTTGATTAAGTATTCTTATTCCCTTTCCATATTCAGTTGCATTTTTCATATTTTCATCAATAGAAAGGTCTTCGATGACTTTTTTATAATCTCTTTTTAAATCAAAATAATCATAAAAAATTTCATTAAAATCCTTTTCATTTACACCAGTAAGAATTATATCTCTATTGATTTTCTTTGCATTTGAAACTCTGCCATGAGTTATGAAAGTAAAGCTCCCATCATCTTCCTCATGCCATCTAAAGGCTTGACCACAGGTGAAAATATCCCTTGGTTCAAACTCCTCTAGTCCTAAAATTTTTGTATAATCTCTATCGTGTATAACCTGCATAATTCCCCCAATTAAAAAACCTATTATAAAATAATAGGTCACAAGTTTTTCATAAAATAAGAAAGTGTAAGAAGAGAATCATTTAGCCTGATATTTTCAACTACTACGCCACTAGGAGCTTCTAAATCATAGGGTGCAAAATTCCAAATTCCCCTTACACCTGCATCAATTGCTCTTTTAGCAACATCTTCACAAGCTTCTCTTGGCACAGTTATAATAGCTACCTCTACCTTTTCTTCTTCTATATAGTTTTCTAAATCTTCCATTTTTCTTACTTTAATTCCGCTAATGTCATCAATACCGTCTTTTATATCAAAAAGTGAAATCACATTGAAACCAGAATTTCTAAATCCCTTGTATCTTGCAATGGCCTGTCCTAGACGACCTGCTCCAATAACAATTGTATTATAGCTTTTGTCTATACCTAAAATCTTTTCAATTTGGTCTTTTAAATCAATAGTGTTATAACCATAACCTTGTTGACCAAAACCTCCAAAATTATTTAAATCCTGTCTTATCTGTGAGGCACTGTAACCAGTGATTGCACTTAAATCTTTTGAAGAAATTCTTTCAACGCCAGAGTCAATTAATTCTTGTAAGTATCTATAATAAACTGGCATTCTTCTAATGACAATTTCGGAAATATTGCCTGATGATTTTGACAAGGTAACACCTCCAAATTAATATCATTATATCAATGTTTTCATTAATTGTAAATTAAATAACAATGTATTTTACTTACTTATATCGAATTGGAAATTCATAATATAAATAATTAAAAAAATTTATAATTTAATATTAATTTTATATAATTCATCTTATCAATATGTTATTATGTTTATATATAATGAAAGGATTTAACTTTGAATTACTCAGAACTATTAAAATATTTATTTGACATATCCAATTTAAAATTACAAGATATAGCCGATTTATTACATTATGACAAATCATATATAAGCAAGTGGATGAATGGTAAGTCTATTCCATCTATTTCTGTAGCTTCAGATATAAATAATGAATTATCTTTGCTTTTTTCTGAAGTATTATTTTTCTCAGAGAATAAAAATTTAGTATTAGATTTATTACCACCTAAACAAGATTTCTCAACTATGTCTATGTTTAAAAAATATCTCTTTAACTTACTTAACTCTAGATATTTTGAGGAGTTTCACAAAGATAATGGCAATCCTTTAAAATACGAGGGCGACAACTTAGTCGTTATAGGTGAAAAAAATATATTAGATTTTTTATTATCTCTCTTTAATTCAAATATAGATAGAAAAAAATTTGTTATATATTCAACATTGCCACATAAGTTCATGGCAAAAATATTCAATCATATGAATGGACTTTGGTTATTTTCACTTAAATTTCCTATAGAGTTAAATATATTATTAAACTGCACTCATAAAAATAACCAACTTGACGATTCATTCAATTATCTAAAAATACTCGGAGATATTTCTCTATATGATATAAATGTTTTTACTAAAAAAGACAATCAATCATATAGTTATTATTTATATGTTAAAGACGAATTTGTCATCATATATAATGAAATCATAAATGATAAACCCGTTCTTATAACTTTCTCAAAGAATCAAGAACTATTAAAACAATTAAATATTAGCAATAATAAGCTATTTAAACTAGCTAATCCAATATTACAGACTAATGATAAATTCACATATGAAAATTTTTATTATGAAAAAAATTTAAATAAAGATTTAACTTTATTTACATCTTATATTGATGGATGCTTTATTAAACCTTCTGATTTAAAAGATTTATTTAACAAATATAGTATAGCACCTAGTCAATTTAATATGCTAAAAAACACAACTAAACTTCAAGGATATTCCTTTAAAAATACACAGTCGATGATTATAATAAATCTTATCTCTTTATTTTCATCAATCGAAAAAAATAAAATTTCTATTGGACCTTATTATTTACAATTAGATAAAAAAGACTATATTAATTATCTTACTTCTGTCTATAAAATTCTTTCAGAATTAGACAATAAAAAATTTTTTTTGATAGACTCAAATTATATATCTAATTATAACCTAGACTATTTTATGTCATTTGTATTATCTGATAATTGCATTATTTTAAAGAAACTTGATCCTTTTGATAATAAAAGATTTAAATACGTTGTTTCAACTGACGCTTCTGTCATAAGTTTTTTCAAATATATATTGACTTCAATTCATGAAACAAACTATATTAAAGAATCAAAACTTACTGAACTAAAGAATCTTATTTCATCAAAAATAATCTCATTAAATTTGTTAGACAATTAATTTTATTAAGATTTTATAATATATTTTAAAATTACAATTTTGCATATTATAATACCTTTTTATTAATTACAAAATAAACTAAATGAACCTCTCCATTTAGTACTCAAAGATTAAAGCCAAACAAAAAGGAACTCAAAAATTTGAGTTCCTTTTTGTTTGTGTTCATTTAATTATTTTAAATTTTTCCAAGATTCATTAATTTGATTTTCATTTCTTGCAAAATCATGAGAATTAGTAGCTTCTATCATGTCATTGTAATACCATTGATTTTTATTTAAATCAATGAATTTTTTTATACTATCTCTAATTACTGACATCCCTTCTTCATCAACTTTTCTATCAAAAATTGAATTCAATATCTTGGCAGCTTCTGCTCTTGTTATTGCCTTATCTGGTCTGAAAGTATTGTCTGGATATCCAGATATTCTTCCATTAGCAAATGCTTGAGCTATAGCTTCATATGCCCAATATTTTTTATTTACATCTGTAAATGTTGGTTCGCCCTTATTTGCTTTGTCAATATTCTTTATTAATTGTGCAAATTCTGCTCTTGTTATTGGTGCATCTGGTTTGAACGTTCCGTCTTCATATCCTTTCATTATTCCTGCTTTTACCACTGCATTGATTACATTGTTATACCAACTGTTTGTGTCGCTGAAATTTGGTTTTGAATTATCAGTTAAGTCATAATTCATTAATCTTGCAACCATTGCTGCTGCTTCTGCTCTTGTTACACTTCTATTTGGTTTAACTGTTCCATCTTCGTAACCAAAGATATATGCTTTGTGTTCTTTAATTTCTTCAACTGGTTTTGCAACCACTTCTTCTTTTTTATCTAAAGAAGTATTAGCTACAGCATTTACAAATGCCCAATCAGATTTTTTATCATTATTTACTAGATAAGCAAATGGATCTTCTTCAAAGGATTCTCTTTTTTCATATACTGTTTCATACTGTTCTAAAGTATATTCATCATTTCCATCAATTACTCTAACACTTCCATTATCATAAACAATTATTTGAGCATCTTCAGTCAATTGTGGATTTGAAGCTTTTACTGCTTCTCTAACTTTTTCTTTTTCATATGAAGTTAATTCATTTTTGTTTTCTACCTCTGTTAATCTTGGTTTGTTTAATCCATCTGAGGCTTTTGCTGTAACTGTCTTGTCTGGCGTTAGTTCTCCAGTTTTTCCATCTTTTGTTACAGCAACTGAACCGTCATCTTTTACTTCAATGTCATTGTCTGTTAAGCCTAGATCTTCGTTTGCTTTTTTAACTTCGTCTTTTACTTTTTGTTTTTCGTCTTCTGTTAATGCACTTGGATCTTTTACTTCTGTCTTTGATGGTTCTTTTACTTCTAGTTTTGTTGATGTTTCAACGGTCTTTTCTGGTGCTAATTCTCCAGTCTTTCCATCTTTTGTTACAACAACTGAACCGTCATCTTTTACTTCAATGTCATTGTCTGTTAAGCCTAGATCTTCGTTTGCTTTTTTAACTTCGTCTTTTACTTTTTGTTTTTCGTCTTCTGTTAATGCACTTGGATCTTTTACTTCTGTTTTTGATGGTTCTTTTACTTCTAGTTTTGTTGATGTTTCAATGGTCTTATCTGGTGTTAAGCTTCCAGTTTTTCCATCTTTTGTTACAACAACTGAACCGTCATCTTTTACTTCAATGTCATTGTCTGTTAAGCCTAGATCTTCGTTTGCTTTTTTAACTTCGTCTTTTACTTTTTGTTTTTCGTCTTCTGTTAATGCACTTGGATCTTTTACTTCTGTTTTTGATGGTTCTTTTACTTCTATTGTTTGAGTCTGCTTAACTTTAACTGTTGTACTAGCTTGCTCAGAAGTTTCTTTTCCAGCTTTTTCAGCTACAACTATTATTATAGCGCCTTCTTCTAATACTTCACCATCTGGTAAACTTGCTCTCCACTTACCATTTTGGTCTGTACCAGTTCTTGCCTGTCTTCCACTTGGAAATTTAACAATTACTGTAGCACCAGGTTCTCCTATACCTTCAACATCTATTGAATCAGTATAAACATCTTTGATCTCTGGTTTTTTAACTTTTTTATCAGCTGTTGCTACTATTGCCTTTGCTTCTTCTGAAGCATTACCAGCTTTATCTTGAGCAGTAGATTTTACTTCAGTTTCTGGTTTTGCAATGCCAGCTGGAATTGTTACTACGCCTGTTTGTGGATTTATTGTTAATTCTGAACCTTCTGGTAGTGTCCATTCTCCATTTTCGCCTTTAGTTGCAGCAACTGTTCCTTCTACGCCTTTTGAATCTGTATAAGTTATCATTAAAATTTCAGTATCTTCATCAGTTGGTGGAGTTATTGTTACGGTTCCATCATCATTAGCAACTACTTTAGGAGCAGCTGGTGCTGTTGTGTCTTCTTTTGCTTTTATCGTTAGGCTAGAGTCTAATGTTGCAGATTTATCACCTCTTATGATAGTAACAATACCCTTGTCACTTACTGCCACTTGATTATCATTAAGATCTTTATTTGCTTTTTTAACTGCATCTTTAACTGCTTTTTGTTCAGTTTCAGTTAAGTTATTAGGATCTGCAACTTCTACGACTTCAGGATTTTTAGCATAGATTCTATTTATAATATATGCTTGCTTTCCTTCAACTTCCTCTGGAGTTGATGATGATTCATCAAATAAGAATGTGTATCCATCTTCTGTTGCAGGATTTTCTTTATCATATCCTAATGCGACTCTTAGTAATAAAGTCCCATCTAGTCCTGTAGATTTTGAAGCCATTTGGAGTTTATAAATATTAGTAATAGTTACAGTGTTATCAACTTCAACTGTATCCGTTCTAACAAATTCATATCCCGGAATATCAGAAACTCCATCATTGTCTGGTTTATTACCATCTTCTTCTTTTAATTGAATTGTTCTTCCATCTTGAGTTATTTGAACCCATTTTGTTTTATAAGTCTTTCCTTCTGCTTTTGCTACTGTTGCTTTTGCTTCGTCTGATGCTTTCTTTCCATCTTCTTGAGCTTTTGCTTTTACTTCTGCACCTTCTGTTAATTCTTTGTCTGCTGGGACATCTACACTCCAG
>NZ_JAHLQO010000001.1 GCF_018919265.1 Peptoniphilus ovalis | reverse complement strand
CTACTGTTGGTGCTTGTGTTGTTTCGTCTGCTTTTGCTACTGTTGCTTTTGCTTCGTCTGATGCTTTCTTTCCATCTTCTTGAGCTTTTGCTTTTACTTCTGCACCTTCTGTTAATTCTTTGTCTGCTGGGACATCTACACTCCAGTTTCCTTCTCCATCTGCTTTTGTTGTTAACTCTGTTCCATCTGGTAGGGTTACTGTTACATCTGATCCTGCTGGAGCAGTTCCTTTTATTGTTTTGTCTCCTGCTTTTGGTTCAGTTACTGTTGGTGCTTGTGTGGCTTGTTGTGTAGGTTCTCCCCATACAGCATATACAGTTTTTGCATCTGTTACATTTTCAAGTATTCCGTCTTCTGCTTCAGTTGCATCTGGTGTACTTGCCCAACCTTTAAACTCTTTTCCTTCTAATGTTGGATCTGTTGGTGCAGTTACTCCGTCAGTAACATCATCAGTTTTTGTCTTGCTTCCATCATCAAATGCTCCGCCATTTGCATCAAAAGTGATAAGTTTTTCTTCTGACCATATAGCATATACTACTTGGTGTGTTGGAACTTGAGTTGTAGCTGTGAATTTTTCTGCTTCTGTAAGTGCTTCATAATCAGCTGCTTTGACAACAGTTTTACCTAATTTAGTCTTTCCAGCTTCTGTTGCCCAACCTAGGAATGTTTTGTCATCTGCTTTTGGTGCTTCTGGGAATTTATCTCCTGTTGCAGTATTTGCTCCTGCTCCTTCAAATCCGTTGGCTACATAACCATCTTCTTCAAAGAATTTTTCATTATCTGGTACAACTTTAATTGCTTTTGTCTTTGTATCTGCAAAAGATCCATCTGTCGAATCAAATAATACTCTTGTCTTTACTCTTGATTCAATCCAGTCTGATGGTAATGCTGAACCATTTGAAGAATTAAAGATAAGCTTCATATCTTTTTTAAGTTCTAGTCCAGCACCTGCCGGTGTACTATCTTTGAATTCACTTATTTGCGTTAAGTCTAGATCGTATAGATATGCATCATGATCTGTTCCTTTAACATTTACAACTTTTGTTACATCTTTACCTTTTATATCACCATTATTATCGTACTCATTACTTTCAGAGTCTGCTTTTCCAACATAAGTTATATTTTCTGGATTGATATAACGCATTCTTACTTTTGCACCTTCATATTTTGCAAAACCAAGGATGTGTGATGTTTTTGTCATAAATTTAGTTGCATCAGTTTCAACTCTTGAATCTTTATACCAATCATCATATCCATCGGCATAATCATTAGTATAAATTTCTTGGTAAGGCACATAAGTTGATTTTTCAATACCAATTTGAGATAAATCTTCTGTATGGTCTACCCATGCCATTCTAGTATATTTTTCATCAAGCTTGTTAAGTGATTTATACTTAAATGATGAAGTTAAATTTTCTTGTTTTACACCATTTTCATCATAAGCTTCAACGATAATATCACTTCCTGGTTTTAATTTTTTTGTATTAATCCAAAAGTTACCACCAGTAGATGTAATAGATTTATTTGGAACCCCTGTTAGAACTTTATCTTTGTCATTATAATTCCAAAGTGCTTTTGGCGTAAAATCTAGTTCTGATTCAGTTCCATCAGCAAGAGTATATTTAAGTTTGAAGCTTCCTTTATTTCCTTTCTTATAAAGGTGCATATTAATATTTCTATCTTTTTCAAGCTTTAATGTCGCAGCCCCTTCATTTAATTTAGAGCCATTTTTCATTTCCATAAAGTTTACTGGACCTTCATGATTTCCAGAATCTGGTATATAAATTCTTAATTTTTCACCATTAGAAATCTTAGCTCCTTCACGTAGACTAAATTCAAATACACCATCAGCTAGTTGTTTAATTTTTTCAAATCCATTATCGGAACCTTTGTATCCTGCATAGTATCCTTGGAAACGTCTAAGAAGGGCTTCTTCTGGATTACCTACTTGGATAATAATTTGATTGCTTTCAGGTTGTTGTGTTGTATCAACAATGTATGATTCCCCTGCATAAGAAACATAATCATCATCATAGTCTTTTTCAAAAATTGTCCAACCTTTTGGATTTGTTTCTATCCATCCAGTCATTATAGAGAAGTTAACTTTTGTAGTGCCTGTTGTTTGGAAAGTTTCTTGGAATTTTTCCTTATCTACTACATAGTCGATAGCTGTAAAGTAAAAACCATCTAAACTGATTTTTCTATTCATCTTATCAACAGATACTACGCTTACACCCTCTTTAGTAAAGTTAGATTCTCCAATTACTATATATGCAAGTTTTCTATCTTCTGAATAATTAATATTTTCCTTTTTTATAGGAACTCTAACTTGTTTATCATATTCTGTTCTATCAGACTTTAATAAGTTTGTATAAGCAATGTTACCTTGAGGATCTTCTTTGAAATATTCTACAAACCTTGCGTCAAATACTTGAGCAAAACCAGTTGGTTTGCCATCTGTAGTGTTACCTGGTGCTGTTCCTCTCTCTCCTTGATACTGAGTTCTTACAAGACCAAGATTTGAAGAATCTGCATATCCGTCAGGATTTGCTATAAACTCAGAAAGGAATGATCGTTGTACAGCAAGATAATCACCTGTTTTTTGCATAGGTCCTTTTTTAAATAGAGTATCAATCTTATCTTCTAACGAAACCGATGTTGTTCTTGTATAAGTTGAATAGTCAAGAGCTGATTTACCTGGAGCAAAAGCATAAATTCTTTGATTCTTTGCATCAACCAGTCTCATTTGAATTAAATAATTCTTTTTGCCAAGGTTATTTAAATTTACTCCATCTTTTAAAACAAGGTTTATTGGTAAATTATTCTTATTTTGCGTCCTTTCTGCAATCATTTTAGCAACAGATAACAATTTCTCGTTCTTTCCAGGTGCTGTTGTAAATTTATACTCTACTCCTTTTTCAGTAATTCCTTTTGACTTTTCCCAGTCAATAGCATTATATAAGTCATCGTCAAATCTAAATAGAGCTTGCTTCCAAACAGCAGAAACTGCTGAAGATTTTTCCATATAAGATAATCTTAAATTTGTTCTGCCCTCTTCGTCAACAAATGTACCTTCATATGTGAAATCTACAATTTCAATAGGATCAGATGTAGTTACTCTAACAAGCTTTTGCTTTGGATTAGCTTGACTGATTCCCCAATAGTTAACATCATCTTCTGACATCTCATCCTTGTCCCAGTTGTTTTCACTCACTAGATTTTTTGGATATTGTGCAGCTGCTACTGCATTACTTACCAATTCCTTACCTAATTCTAAACTTTGATCAGATATTACTGCGTAAGGTGTGTTATTTGCAGCAAAAACTGGTGTTGCAGCACCAACTATAGGTGCAGCTATCATCGTTGCCGCTAAAGATAGCGTCAACGTTTTTCTAATTCTGACCTCATTTTTCTTATTTTTCTTCAAAATGTTCCTCCTAATAAAGTTAGTAGTCTAATTTTATAGATTAACTATTCAATAAGTTATTATATTCTCTACTAATTTCTTGATTATTATTACATTCTATATCTATTTTGTTTTGTATTTGATTTTGATCGCGATAAATCAACACTTAAATATTTTTATTTAGTTTTTGTTAATTATTTTAGATTATTACTTACTTTAAAGATTTTTTTATTTTATACTTTTTTAACTACAATAAATTAGCGTTGAATTCTATTTTTCATATTCAACTTTCGATTACTTTAGTTGTTGTTAAATATTGTTATGCTCTTTACCATATGGCTGCCATTTTTCCAAAGCTTTCAAAGGTTGTAAAGATTTGTTAAAATAGTGTGGGAGGTCATTATGCCAATACTTAGTTTAACAGATATAAAAAAATCATATATTGATGAAGAAACTATTAAATCAGCAAGTTTAATAGTTGAAGAAAGGGATAAAATTGGCCTTATTGGAGTTAACGGAAGTGGTAAGTCCACTCTTTTTAATATAATCACAGAAAATATTTCCTATGACCATGGCGAAATCTTCAGAAAGAAAGATTTAAAAATAGGTTATCTCGAACAACAACTAAATTTAAATGTTAATGGAAATATTTATGAAAATTGTCTCTACATATTTAGAGATTTAATTGAACTTGAGAAAAGACTCAGAGCTCAAGAAGAAATTATTGCAGAAAATCCTTCAAACTTGGAAGAAGAATTAAATAAATATCAAAAACTACAAGATGAGTTTCACGAAAGAGATGGATATTCTTATCATTCAAAAATTCGCGGTACATTAATTGGACTTGGCTTTAGTGAAGATGACTTTGAAAAAGAAATCTCTACCCTTTCAGGTGGACAAAAATCTCGTGTAGCACTTGCAATGCTTCTACTTGAAGAGGCAGACATCTTGCTACTTGACGAGCCCACAAACCACTTAGACATTGGAGCAATCTCATGGCTTGAAAAATATTTAAAAGAAATAAACAAAGCTGTGATATTAATAAGTCACGACAGATATTTTCTCAATAATATAGTAGGAAAAATTGTCTTACTTGAAAATGGCTTGACAAAAACCTACAACGGAAATTACGACAATTATATCAAGCAGCGTAAAAAAGATTTCGAAGTTTTAAAAAGACAATACGAAGATCAACAAAAGGAAATTAAAAGACAAGAAGAAATAATTAAGAGATATTTAAACCTTGGTCGCGACAGATTTATTAAACAGGGCAAGAGCAGAAAGAAAATGCTAGACAGAATGCAAAAAATCGAAATGCCAAAGGACAATAAAAAGACCAATCTTAGATTTAGTACTAATAAAGTTTCAGGTAAAGACGTACTTAGAATCGAAAATCTTTCCAAATCCTTTGGCGATCATTTGGTTTTTGAAAATCTAAATGCTGAAGTCTATAAGGGAGATAAAATTGGACTAATTGGTCCTAATGGAGTTGGCAAATCAACTCTATTTAAAATAATTGAAGGCGGACTTCAACCAGACACTGGAGAAGTAATAATTGGATCCAATGTGGATATCGCATACTTTTACCAAGAGATGGACAATTTAAATTTAGAAAACACAGTAATGGATGAGATATGGGATGAATTTCCAAAGCTTGAACATTTTGACATTCGTAAATATTTGGCAGAGTTTTTATTCGTTGGAGATGATATATTTAAAAGCATCTCTGAACTTTCTGGCGGAGAGAGAGGAAGACTTTCACTTCTTAAAATAATGTTAAAGGGTGCAAATTTCCTAGTACTTGACGAGCCTACAAACCATTTGGATATTGACTCTAAAGAAATACTTGAAGATGCTCTGGATAAATACGACGGCACTGTGCTTTCAATATCTCACGACAGATATTTCTTAAACAAGACTTCAAATAAAATCTTTGAAATGACAAGCACTGGAATAAATGTCTTCTTGGGCGATTACGATTACTATGTTGAAAAGACAACTGTGACTGAAGACTTTGATGATGAGTATGTATCAAAGACTGAAATTGCCAAGAAAAAGAAAGAAGACAGAGAAGAAAGAGAAAAAAATAAAAAACTTCGCAAAGAAAGAGAAGCAATCGAAAAAGAAATAGAAAAATTAGAAGAAGAGTTATCCACAATTGATGAAAAACTTGCAGATAACAACACTTATGAAGATTACGAGCTGGCAAATGAATTATCAAAATCCCGTGAAACCCTTGCAAACACTTTGGAAGAGCTTTACGAAAATTGGATGGAATTAGAAGAAAGTTAAAAAGTTTTAAACAAAATATTCCACAAGCCCAAATGTGATATACACTTTATCCCCAAAGTTATACACATTATCCACAGAATAATAAACATTTATTTCAAAAAACAGTCAACATTTCATCAACATTTTAAAAAAAATAAAATTATGCACAGGTTTTCGCATAGTTTTCACATTTTTTATTGATATTTTACAAAAAATATACAATTTTATCCACAATTTCATGAATTTATCCACTTTTGTGGATGAAAATGCAAAAAAAGAGCTTGATTTACAAAAATCTAAGCTCTTTTGTTTTTATAAAATAACAAAATTTACAATTATTATATTTTTCTAGGATTTAATTGATAATTTGACTATAGAATGGGACAGTCCCCAGTATTTATCTTCTATTTGATTTTGTCCACTATTTTTCACCAATAATCCCATTTCAAATATATCTACTAATTATATCATTAACATCTCTATCATTTCATCTGCTGGATCCAAAATTTCTATATGTGTAAGTTTTTCAAGTTCTTCTTTTATATATGGAAAATGTGTACAGCCTAGAATTATTAAGTCTAATTTATTTTCTTGAATTTCATTAAAATAATAAAAAAGCTTACCTAGTGCAAGTTTATTCACAATCTCTTCAGGACTTATTTTCTTTTCAATTTCTTCTACTATTCCTAGATTTCCCATTGTTATTGTATTTCTAAATTCTTCTTTACAGATTATTTTATCTATTTCGTGAGCTGATTTTGAATTTGCTGCTAGTATTGCTACATTTTTATATTTTTTATTGAGATTTTTGTACACATCAATTGGAGTTATTATTTCCATCTTTGTTTTTTCTCTTAAATATTCTAAATCCACAGATCCTGAAAGTGAATTGCAGTAGATAAATACTTTTTCAGCACCCAATGTTTTGGACTCTTCTATTTTTTCTTCTACTATTTTTGTGAGTTCTTCTACTGAATAGTATTGTAGTTTTGATTGCTCCTTTGGATTTTTTGATATTGGATACATTATTGACTCTATATTATTTTCCAAGAGTAAGTCTCTTCCCATTTTTGTATCTACTTCTGTTCCAGCAAATACTGCTACTTTCATTTTATTCTCCTTTTAAGTATGCCCAGTTAAGCGCACCCTTTAATACTTCGTACTTTATTTCACTAGCTTTTCTTATCTCGCCATCAATATTATATAGAAATTCTCTGTCTGATTTTATAATGCCGCTAGTGGTCTTTATTTCTCTTATTCCCTTTCGTCCAAGGTGCTTTCCCTTTTTATATGCCATTATTAATGTTGCAAGTTTAATAAGACTCATCTTTTCGCCAAGAATTAAATTTAAAATTCCATCGTCAATTTTTCCATTTGGCGAAGGATTAAATCCATTTCCATAGTATGAGCCGTTGCAAAGTGCTGAGATTAAATAATCTCCTTCTATATTAATCTCTCCATCTTCTGTCTTTGCAATTATATTGAGCTTTGTGTTTTCTAGATTTACTATGCTCTTAAAAACTCCGTATATATAAGATAGATTTGCCCCTGCATTTTTTCTCTTCATGTAGTCATAAGCATAGACTAGGACATTTGTGTCAAAGCCTAGGCTTGCTATATTTATTGAAATTTCGTCATTTATTTTCATGAGGTCAATCTTTTTAATTTTTTCTATTTTAAAATTTTCTATATCAAAATCAGTATAATCAAAATTCTTAGAAAAGTCATTGGCAGTACCCATTGGAATTAGCGAAAGAGCAGTTTTACTTCCTGCAAGTTCTCCAGCCGATTCAGAAAGTGCTCCATCTACTCCAAGAATTATTATTACATCGACTTTGTCCCTGTACTGTCTTGCAAATTTTTTAACATCGTCTTTATTTTTTGATATTTTTATTTCATCTGTACTAAAATTTTTCAAAAGTTTTTCGTAAGCTATTTTGTAGTCGCTTTTTCCTGATTTTGAACTTATGATAAATAATTTTTTCATTACTTCACCAATATCATTATAATAAATAGAAATTTCTTAAACAATATTTAACAATTTCTTTTTTGGGTAAAAATAGGTAAATGGAGGTACTGATATGAAATGGAGAGGTAGAAGACAAAGTTCTAATATTGGAAATAGTGGTAGAGGTCGTGGTGGAGGCCTTGCTCTTGGTGGCGGCGGATTAATTGTTGCTCTTATTGTATTTTTACTTACAGGAAGCCCATCTCGAGCAATTTTATCAGGTCTTGGAAGTGGAAGTAGACAAACTCCAACTACTCAGGAATATAATTTAACTGAAAAAGAGCAGGAACTCTACGATTATTCTGCAGTTGTCCTTGCTGATACAGAAGATGCTTGGACAGAAATTTTGAAAACTCATGATATTAAGTATAGAGAGCCAAAGCTAAATATTTTTAAAGATGTTGTGCAAAGTGGTTGTGGAACTGCTCAATCAGGAATGGGACCTTTTTATTGCTCAAGAGATGAGTCCATTTACATGGATCTTTCCTTCTACGACAGTTTGATCAATGACTTTGGTGCAAAGGAAGGCGATTTTATCTTGTCTTATGTTATAAGTCACGAAGTTGGTCATCATGTGCAAAATTTAACTGGAATCATGGGACAATATCAAGAACTGATGCAAAAGATGTCTGAAGAAGAAAGAAATGCTCTTACAGTTAGACTTGAGCTTCAAGCGGACTACTTGGCAGGAGTAGTCGCAAGATATCAAGCTGACAAGGGATATCTTGAACCTGGAGATATGGAAGAGGCGATATCAACAGCTTGGTCTATTGGAGATGACACGATACAAAAGAAATCTCAAGGATATGTAAGACCAGAATCCTTTACACATGGGTCAAGTGAGCAAAGAACTCGATGGTTTAAAAAGGGTTATGAAGCTGGAGATTTATCTGGTTGGGATACATTTAATACAAATAATTTGTAGGAGAAAGTGAGGGTTTTTTAACTCTCACTTTTTTTAATTGAAATTTTAAAATTTTATTTTTATATAACTATTTAATTCTTATTCTAAAATTAAGATTTTATTTTAATTTGGAGGGGCATTAGGACGTTGCGAGCGTCCTTTGCCCCTCCAAGCCACCCCAAAACACCTTGACGCGCTGGTTGTCCAAAAATTAAGCCCTTGCTAAATTTTCAAAACTCACTCGCTTCGCTCGTTCAAACAATTTGAAAATTTTTTACGCAAGGACTGAATTTTTGCTTATTAGGCACAATTGCTAACGCTAAATTCAAAATAAAACTAATAAAAACGCCACTACTTCTTGAAGTATATCAATATTAACAAAGTTTGCAAATAAATAACCAGATTTTCAGAATGTAGGCAAAAAATCGACTAGGGCAATCCCAGTTGTAAACAGTGCAGCAGGCTGCCCTTTAATGGTAGTGAGACGAGTGTCGAAGACACGAGATGAGCGGTTTTCACAATGAAAGCGACTGAAAGGTGCTTGAATTGATGAAAAACCTTATCCAGGGAGCGAATAAAATGCGACTGAATAAGGAGCATTTTAGAGCGAGTCGGAAATGTTGGCAAATTTTAATTTGCATTCTTCACGCCTAATTAATGAGCGTAGCGAAATTAGAGGCGATGAAGAACCAACGGCACAGCGAGGGCTGTCTGCATCTGGAAAAAATGAGGACTTCCTCTCAGTTTTTAAATGGAAAAGTCTCACTTCTATTATTAAGTTTTTTAATTTTATCTCTTAAATTTCTTTTTAACGCTAAAGCTTTACAGGTTAAGGACTAGTCTCGAGCTTTTTTGATTGCCTTTCTCTATATCCTAAAAGAGGACAGCCCCTTTCTAAATTTTTACAATTGATTTTTGTTAGCTTTGTTCATTTATAACTTTTAATTTTAAATTACAAGGGACAGCCCTCGTTGAAAATCAAAACTTTAGAACAAAAGAAAAGAGATGAGAATTTAAAACTCATCCCTTCCTTTTCATAGTAAAATTCTTAATTATCTCAAGTCCAAAAAGTATCACTATACCACCTAAAAATCCCACAAAGCTAAAGTTACTCATATTAAGTGGCTCTGTAAATGAGTTTAAAGTCGTTGGACCCATTATTATTGCATATAAAGACCCTATTATCATTCCAATTATTAGATAAAGCATCTTTGATCTGTGATGTCTCATTTTATCTCTTATCATATTAATTGAAATAAATATCCCAAATATTACTCCAAGTGCCAAAATCATTATGGAAAATATTTTGTCAAAGTTAAATCTTATTATCTCTCCTAATGCTTCTACTACTGGTATATAAACTCCTGCTATTAAAAGTACTGATGAGCCTGATATTCCCGGAAGCACCATTGCAGATATTGCCACTGCTCCTGAGAAAAATAAATAAATTAGCTCCCAAATATTTGGATTATTTAAGTCAAAGTCTCTTATTAGTTTATTTTCACGAAATAACACTAGCATTATTACTACAAAGATTCCAATTAATATGTAATAGAAATCTTTTTTGTTTTCTCTAATTATTTCTAATTCATCTTTTATTACAAAGGGAATTGAAGCTAGTGTCAGTCCTAAAAATATTGACGACATCAAGAAAATCTTCTCTTGAAATAAGTTTGAAAGAAAAAATATGCTGAGAAGTAATCCAAATCCCCAACCTACTCCAAGGTTTGCTAGATATTTAAAGGCTCTTCTTCTCCTTCCACTTCCCTTTTCAAAAAAATAATGAAGTGCATCTATGAATTTGTCATAAAACCCCAGAATAAAGGCAATAGTTCCGCCACTTACTCCAGGCACAGAGTCTGCAATAGACATTGCGAATCCGTGAAAGAAATTTAAAATCATCTTATTCCACCCACTTTTTAATATGATAACATTAAAATATAAAAAATTGGTATTTTTCTAAAAATTAAATAAAAAAGCAAAATCCAAATGGATCTTGCTAATTATTTTTCTTCATCTTCTATTTTATTTTTTATAAAGTCTGTAACCTCAGGCATGAGCTCATCGCTCATTATTCCCAGAACTTTTTCTAAAACTTCTATTTCTGATTTATCTACTCTATCTTTTAATCTTTCTAAAACTGTGTGTACATAGGCTGTCTTCATGTCATTATATTTGTAGAACTTATCAGTACATTCTAGATAAAATTCTCTTCTATCTTCTTGTGACTGAACTTTTCTTAAATAGCCTTTTTTCACAAGTTGTGAAATTTTATAAGCTATATTTGGATGAGAAATTTCCAAGAATTCTGTAACCTCACTTACTTTAGGTCTATTCAGACAGTGAATAACTTCTATTGTAAATGTTTCAGTCGCTGTTAATGTAGCTTCTCTGTCTTGTAGGTTAGCAAACATATTTTTGTATAAATTCAACTTAAATTTATCATAAACTTCGTTGAATCTCTCATCTAACATATTATCCTCCTAAGCTAATGCAAAGGAAATCTCACAAGTCATAACCCTTTCATCTTCGCCATCAGAATTTTTACGAGTAATGATTCCTTCGGCGAATCCAAGATTTTTAACTGTTTTAATCATCTCACATTTTACTTTTAAGACATCTCCTGGGCTAACTTCTTTATAAAATCTCGCCCTTTTAACTCCTGCAAGCACTGCAATTTTATCCCTATTTTCTAACAATAGACAAGTTGCTCCTACTTGTGCTACTGTCTCTATTTGTAGTACTCCTGGCATTAGAGCCTTCTGAGGGAAATGACCTTGAAAATAAAAATCCCCATTAGAGACGCATTTTATTCCCACTGCATATTTATCTTTTTGTAATTCTATTATTCTATCAACCATTATAAATGGATATTTATGAGGCAATATTTCTTTTATTTCATCAAAAGTAAGTTCCATATTAAAAACTCCTAAAAACTAGACTGGCATTGTGTCCACCAAATCCCAGTGAATTCTTTAAGAAATAATTTATCTTTCTTTCTTCTGTGTCTGTTACAAAGTTTAGATCACATTCAGGATCTCTATTTTTGTAATTAATTAGAGGTGGTAAAAATCCATTGTTCATTGCAAGTATAGTCATAATGCACTCAACTGCTCCTGACGCACCTAATAAATGTCCAATTTGCGATTTAGATGATGATACGAGGACATCTCTATCGCCAAAAACTTTTTTAATGGCAATAGTCTCGTATTTGTCGTTAAGATTTGTAGATGTTCCATGAGCATTTATATAATCTATTTCTTCTGGACTTAGCTTAGCATCTTTTAGTGCATCTTCTATTGCAAGAGTTGCCATCTCAGCTGATGGACTTGGAGATGTTATGTGATATGCATCACAATTAACCCCATAGCCAGTTATTTCTGCTAAGATTTTTGCGCCTCTTTTTTCTGCACTTTCAAGTGATTCAAGAACTATTACTCCAGCTCCTTCTCCCATGACAAATCCGTCTCTGTCTTTGTCAAAGGGAATGGATGCTCTATTAATATCTGTTGATGTAGAAAGTGCCTTCATTGATGTAAATCCTCCTACACCAAGCTCAGTTATTGAAGCTTCACTTCCCCCACAATATATTATGTCTTGGTATCCGTCCTTAATTGCCCTATAAGCTTCTCCAATTGCATTAGTAGCCGAAGCACATGCAGTTACGTGAGATAGACATGCTCCCTTTGCTCCTAATTCAATTGCCACATTGGCAGCTACTGAGTTAATAATTGCCTTTGTGATAAAGTATGGGCTAAGTTTATCGAATCCTCTTTTTTGCCCTCTAGTGTGGTCAACCTCGATACTTTCTAGTCCTCCAATTCCAGAAGTTATGTAGACTGCTGTGCGTCTTTTGTCGTAATCCAATCCATCTAGTCCTGCATCTACACTTGCTTTTCTTGCTGCTATTAAGCTGTATTGGTTCACCTTATCTAATCTATTAATTTCTTTTCGATTGAAATATTTGCTGGCATCATAATTTTCTAACTCGCCAGCTAGTTTAACCTCACGGTTTATTATATCATAATGAGTGATTTCTTTAATCCCACATTTTTTATTTTTCATAGAATTTATTAATTCTTCTTTAGTTTCTCCAATGGGAGTTATAAAACCTACTCCTGTAACTACTACTCTCATGTATTTAAACCTCCATCTACAGAAATCACTTGACCATTAATATAACTTGCATCATCACTTGCTAAAAATCTTATGACCTTTGCAACTTCAACTGGACTTCCATATCTTTTAAGCGGAATACCTTTTAGCATTTCTTCTTTCACACTATCTGATAATTCTTCTGTCATCTTTGTCTCAATAAAACCTGGTGCAACTGCATTAACTAATACATTTTTGCCGCCAAGTTCTTTTGCCATAGTCTTTGTTAGAGCAATAAGTCCCGCCTTTGATGCTGCATAATTTGCCTGGCCTGGATTTCCTTTAATGCCAACTATTGAAGAGATATTTATAATTTTTCCCTTTCTTTTTTTCATCATTGGTCTTGCAAAAAGTTTTGAAAGATAAAATGCAGAATTTAAATTTGTTTCTATAACTTTTGTAAAATCTTCATCAGTCATTCTAAAAATTAAATTATCCTTTGTTATTCCAGCATTGTTTACAAGAACTTCTACATCTAAATCTTTTACTTCATCAAAGATTTTTTGGCAGTCTTCAAATTTTGACAAATCGCCTTCTACTATTTTCACATCAATATCTTTATATTCATCTTTTAATTTTTCAAGTACATCTTTTTTGCTTCTAGTGTGAAGAATTAAATTGTAGTCTTTTTTCAACTCTTCTGCTATAAAGACGCCAATCCCTCCACTTGCACCACTAATAAAAGCGTAGTTTTTATTTTCCATAATTTTCTCCAAATTCTATTACTTCTTCTTCATTTTTAAGAGAAATAATTTCTATATTTTTAAAATTCTTGGCAATAATTTTTGAAAGCACATCACTTGGTCCAATTTCTATAATTTTGTTCACTCCTGAATTTACTATGTTTTCAAGACAATCATAAAGCCTAACGGGATTTTCAATATGCTTCGATAATACTAATTTTAAATCTTCGCCGCTATATTTTTTTCCAGTTAAGTTTAGATAATAATCTATTTTAGGCTCACTGAAACTTATCTCTTCAAGATAATTTTTGTATTCTATTGCAGCTTCACCCATGTATTTTGTGTGAAATGCACCTGATACTTTCATCTCGATATTTCTGATTTTATTTTCTTTAGCATAAACTTTAAATGCGTCAATATCTTTTTCTTCTCCTGCAATAAGGATTTGTTTTGGCGAATTTATATTGGAGATAAAGATATTAGAAATTTCTGAATTTTTTATAATTTCTTTGACTTCATCTTCGTTTTTGTTCAAAATGGCAAGCATTTTTGAATTGATTTTTTCTCCGCATTCCTGCATTAATTTGCCGCGAATTTTAATAAGTTTTAGTGCATCTTCTGCTGAAATTACATTAGCTGCTACAAGTGATGCGTATTCTCCAAGACTTAAGCCACAAGTTGCATCTATATCAAGCTTTTCTCTTACAATTTTTAATGACGCAAGCTGATAAGCAAGCATTATTGGCTGAAGATTTTTAGTCATGGAAATTTCTTCAAAACTTCCATTTTTTATTATTTCTTCATATTCTTTGATTTCTCCATAAATTTCTGGTGCAACATTTTTTTCAATAAAAACTTTTCCCAAATTTTCGTATTGGGATCCTTGTCCTCCAAAAATTACAGCTACTTTACTCATAAGCACTCCTTAAATAATCAATGTATTCATCAACAGTTCTTAATTCATCAATATTTTTTATATCAGTTCCTGAAAAGAAAAGTCCTTCCTCAATATTTCCCCTAACTGCATTAATTAGAGCTTCGTTAATGCAATAATTTGTATCACGTCTTTTACATGTCTTAATGCAAGCCATACATCTCTTTGGAGGAATATTAACTTCTCTTGCCTTCTTGACAAAATTATTTAATAATCCTCTTGCTGGAAGTCCAACGGGACTTTTTAAAATTGTGTTTTCATACTTGTCTTTATTTTTTAAAAACTCAATCTTTGCATTCCTTTCAAGTCCTGATTCTTCTGTAAATAAAAATCCAGTTCCAATTTGAACTCCAGTTGCTCCATGCTCTAGGGCCTTTTTTATTTTTTCGGGAGTTCCAAAACCTCCGCCGATAAATACTGGGATATCTTTTGCAAAATCTAAAATCTCACGAAGTTCTGCGAATATATCCATATCAAGCTCCTCAACTTTAAATCCAAGATGGCCTCCAGCTTCAGGTCCTTCGAAAACTATAAGATCGGGCTTTCTTTTATAAGCTTGCCATTTTTTCATAATTAGCCTAAGGGCTCTTTTCGATGAAACAATTGGAGCAATTAATTTATCTTCTGAAATATATTTTGGAAGGTCAAGTGGAAGTCCTGCTCCCATTATGACTCCGTCAATGTCTTGAGTGTCTAAAAATTCTAAGTATTCTTCCTTGTGTTCAACTACATTCATTAAATTCGTAAGAATTAGACCATTGCCGTGAGATTTTTCTCTTGCAATTTTTACTTCTTTTGTAAAGGCCCTCTTATTTGCCTCGATAAAATTTTTGTAAAAATCTTCTTCATTGTATCCTGGGTTAACCATAGTAAGAGTTCCTATGCCGCCTCTATTTGCAACTGCACCTGCAAGGTTTCCATTGGAAATCCCTATTGCCATGGCACCTTGAATTATGGGGATGTCTATAGATTTATCCCTGATTTTTATAGCCATTTTTAACCTCATCGTATTCCCTAAAGATTCTTTCGATAAATTCTTTTACTGGCACAATTTCATTAAATCTTCCCACGTCAAGTCCTGTCATTACAGAGCCTTCAACTACATCGCCTTCTTTTACAGCTTTACGAAGTCTTCCTATTGTAAAATATTCTAATTCTTCTAAGGAATTTGATTTTTCAAGATTTTTATAATCTCTTGTCATTTTATTTTTAAGAAGTCTCATTGGCACATTATTATTTCCAATAACTGTTACCTTTGATGAAGTTGATTTTAAAAGGATATTTTTATAATTTTCATGAGCTGGGCATTCCTCTGTAAATAAAAATCCTGTTCCAATTTGCACTCCACTTGCACCTAAAATTTCTGCTGCAAAGATTTCTCTACCTGATGCAATTCCTCCTGCTGCAATTATTGGTCTATCAGTTGCATTAACAGCTTCAGGGATAAGAGTTATTGTAGTCATTTGTCCAATATGACCACCTGCTTCCATTCCTTCAGCAATATATGCTGTTGGATTGTAATCTTCGTATCTTTTTATTTGCACTGGCGATGCTATAACTGGGATTACTTTTATTTCCTTTTCCTTAAAAATATCAGCATACTTTCCGTAGCTTCCAGCACCAATAGTTAGAATTTTTACATCTTCTTCTAAAATTACTTTTACTAAATCATCAGTGTCTGGTCTTAACATCATTAGATTTACTGCAAAAGGTTTTTTGGTTTTTGCTCTTAAGTCCCTTATGTTATCTCTTAAATCTTCAGCACTCATGCCGCCTGATCCAATTACTCCAAGTCCACCAGCTTCACTTACTGCAGCTGCAAGTTCACTTGTTGCAATATGAGCCATTCCGCCCTGAATTATGGGATATTTTATTCCTAATAATTTTTCTAAATTCATCTCAACACTCCATTAAAATACTTACAACAGAAAGGCCTGCGCCAAATCCTGACATTAAAAGTATTTCTCCATCTTTAATCTTCTCGAAATTTTCTGCAATAACTATTGGTATAGTTGCAGCCGATGTATTTCCATATACATCTAAATTTGAAAAGCTTTTATCTTCATCAATTTCTAAGTTTTTAAGTACTGAATTTATAATTCTATAATTTGCCTGATGAAGAATTATTTTATCTATTTCATCTGGTTTTAAATCACTTTCGCACATGAGTTTTTTTAGGGATTTTGGGACTTCTTCTACTGCAAAGCGGTATACTTTTTTGCCTTCCATAGTTATAGTCTCACCTTCGTAGAGATTTAATGTATTTTCGTGATTTAATGATTTAGTATCAGAAATAAATAATTTTTCATTTTTCTCAACTATGACTCCCGCTGCTCCATCTCCAAATAAAATTGCAGTTGATCGGTCAGAAAAGTCCATGTAATCTGAAATTTTTTCGCATGCAAATATAAGTGCCTTTCTTCCCTTTTCTAGATATTTCTCTGCCAAAATTAGCGCCGCAGAAAATCCAGCACAGGCAAGATTTATGTCAAGGCACAGTACATTTTCATTTGCACCAATTGTTTCTCTTGCAATTGATGAAAGTGATGGCATTCTTCTCTTAGTTGAAAAGCTTGCACAGATTATTAAATCTAAATTTTCTATATCACTTTTAAAATTTTTCACAAGTTTTTTTGTCATTTCTTCAGTGTCAAGTTCTGTGAAAAATCTCGTCTTAATTCCTGTTCTTTTCTCTATCCAATCTGAACTGGTGTCCAGTCTTTCTTCGAAATAAAGATTATCTCTTTTAATTTCTAAGTCTAAATTTTTTGATTCTATAAATTTTAAACCCATTAAACACCAATCCTTCTAAACCTTTTATACCTGTCACTTATAATCTTTGTTGGCGAATAAATTCTATATTCATCAAGTGATTCAAAAATAATTCTCTTTAAATCGCTAAGGTCAATTTTGTTGTCATTTTCTTTTACAATTCCATCTATTATTCCATCTTCATAGAGATTATCTGCAGTAAGTCTCATAAGCTCAGCTGCATCATACTTTTTATTTACATCTTTGTATAAAATTGTGGCAAATCCTTCAGGAGAAAGAATGGAATAAACTGCACCACTTGCCATGTAAACTTTATTCGCAAGTGCAAGAGCCAATGCTCCACCTGATCCACCTTCGCCAATTATAAAAGCAATTGTAGGAACCTTTAGTCCCGCCATTGTAATTAATGAATCTGAAATAAGCTGATGTTGACCACGCTGTTCTGCTTCAACTCCAGGAAATGCTCCAGGTGTGTCTACAAAAGTTATGACAGGTCTTTTAAATTTTTCTGCTTGTTTCATAAGTCTAATTGCTTTTCTGTAATCGTGAGGATTAGGCATTCCAAAATTAGTTCTCAGGCTTTCCTCAGCATCAGCACCTTTTTGAATTCCAATAAAAGTAACTCTGTGGTTTTTAATTCCATTAGATAAACTTCCAATGCCGCCAATTATTGCTTCAGAATCTCCATAAGCTCTGTCGCCCTTTAGATAAATATATTCATCAAAGATTTTTTCGATTATTTCCTTTGCTCGAGTTCTTTCACTTGACCTTGCGTTTATAACTTTTTTATATGCGTCCATTGTCACCTCTGTGAAGTTTTAAAATCTTTCCCAAAACTTCTTTCTGATTCTTCCTTTCAACAATCATGTCTAAAAATCCAAACTCAAGTAACTTTTCTGCACTTTGAAAACCCTTAGGAAGTTCTTCGTGAAGAGTTTCTTTTATAACCCTTGGCCCAGCAAATCCTATCCTTGCACCTGGCTCTGCTAAATTAATATCTCCAGCCGATGCAAAGCTTGCGCTGACTCCACCCATTGTAGGATTTGTCATAAGACTTATATAAAGTCCTCCGCTTTCAGAAAAGTTTGAAAGTGCAAGAGAAACTTTTGCCATTTGCATTAGAGAAAAAATTCCCTCTTGCATTCTTGCTCCACCACTTACAGAAACTATAATTATTGGAAGTCTCTTTCTGTTTGCGTATTCAATCATCTTAGTAAGCTCTTCGCCCACATAAGTTCCCATACTTCCCATCATGTAGTCATGTTCCAAAACTGCAATAACTACATTTGAACCTTCAATAGTTCCTCTTGCAATGGAGATGGCCTCATCAAGTCCTTTAATCTTTTTATTTTTATAATTTGGAAAATTTATGGGATTTAGATGCTTGCTGCCAAAATTAATAGAGCTATATCCCCTGTCTAAGAGCAGCTCAAATCTATCTTCTCCAGACATTGGCATATAGCTGTCACAATAGGGACAAATGTGTAAATTATTTCCACTCACTTCTCTCTTACAAGATTTACAAATAAGTTTTTCTTCTTTTGCTTTTGTTTTTGTAATATTTGCAAGATTTCTTATGGATTTAAGAAGACTTTTTCTCTTTGTAAGATCCTTTTTATTCATAATCTACTACCTCCCTCATTCTCTCTATGAGGACTGTTTCCTTATTATTTATAAAGTTTGTGTGAATATTTCCCCTGATAAAATCGAAATCAAATAAAATTGCATAGCAAAATCCAAGATTGGTTTCGATTCCTTCGATTACAGTTTCTTCAATTGCCCTTCTCATTTTCTTTATTGCAGAAAGTCGGGTTCTGTCCTTTACAATAATTTTTCCAATCATTGAGTCGTAATAAATAGGCACATTAATTCCCTTATAAATACTTGATTCAAATCTCGTGTCCATTCCACCAGGCTCTAAGAAAAATGTAATCTCTCCTGCTGATGGTCTGAAGTTTTCGTAAGTATCAACTGCATTTACACGAACTTCCATTGCATGCCCATCTATTTTCACATCTTCTTGATTAATAGAAAGTCCAAGCCCTGATGCGATTCTAAACTGCTCTTTTATTATGTCTACACCAGTAATCATCTCTGTGACAGCATGCTCAACTTGAAGTCTTGTGTTCATCTCCATAAAATAAAAATTTTCATTTTGATCAACTAAGTACTCAACAGTGCCTGCACCTTTGTAGTTTGTCGCTTTAACGCATTTAATACTTGCATCATAAAGTCTATTTTTTAAATCATCTGAGATAAAATTGCAAGGTGCCTCTTCAATTATCTTTTGATTATTTCTCTGAATACTGCATTCTCTTTCGAAGAGATGAATTGCATTTTTTCCATCAGAAAGAATTTGCACCTCAATATGTCTTGGTCTCTCAATTAATTTTTCAATGAAAATTTCAGAACTGCCAAAGGAAGACTTGGCTTCACTTTTTGTAAGCTCTATTAAATCCATTAAGTTTTTCGATGAATCAACTCTTCTCATTCCCTTTCCACCGCCGCCATTCCTAGCTTTAAGTAGAACTGGATAGCCAATTTCTTCTGCAATTTTTTTAATGTCTTTTAAATTTTTATCATTTATTTCAATTCCATCAGCTATTGGCACCTCTGCCTCTTTCATAATTTTTTTAGCTTCGATTTTATCAGACATTTTTCTAATAAGGTCTGATTTAGGCCCAATAAAAACAAGGCCCGCATCTTCTACGGCCTTGGCAAATTCATAGGATTCTGATAAAAATCCATATCCTGGATGTACGCTATCGCAGCCACTTGATAGTGCCGCAGTAATAAGTGCGTTTATGTTTAAGTAAGTGTCTTTTGGAAATCTATCACCAATGCAAATTGCCTCATCTGCAAGATAAACAACCGCCTGGTCTTCATCTTCCTTTGAATAGACAATAGTTGTCTTAATGCCAAGTTCTCTAGCAGTTCTAAAAATTGAAAGAGCACACTCGCCACGATTTGCTATTAAAACTTTTTTTAACATATTTTCTCCAATTTAAAAATAGCTTTATTGTATTCAACAAATTCTTCATTTTGAACAAGACATTCAACTATCTTGCAGTCGTAGGGGGCTTTGACTTCGTTCATCATCTTCATAGCTTCTATGATGCACATTGTGTCTCCCTTTTTTAGTGTTTTTCCAACTTCGGCAAAGGCCTCGGACTCTGGATCCTTAGCCTTGTAAAAAATGCCTAGTAGTGGAGCTTTAAAGATTTCTACATTTTCATTATCTTCTTCATTATTTTCCAATGAGTTTTCTGTATTTATGTCAATGTTTTTGAAAGATGTGTGATTTGGATTTTCATTGGAAATACTTTTATCAAGAGTAAGAGCAAAACCTTCAAAGCTAATATCTAAATGATTGATTTTTGAATTTTCTAAAGCCTTTATTAATTTGGAAGTTAATTCAAAATATTTTTCCATCTTATTTATTTGTAAACTTTAGTAAGTCGTCAACTGTCTTTAAATTTTGGAAATCATCATCAGCAATTTCAATCCCAGCTTCTTCTTCAATAGCCATGGAAAGCTCAACTGCATCAAGAGAGTCAAGACCTAAATCATCTTGTAAATTTGATTCTAATTTAATTTCTTCCTTATCAATTCCAAAGTTTGAACTAATAATTGATTGTAATTTTTCTAAATTCATTTCATCCTCCATATTTTTTTACTTAAAAATTTTTATGTACTGATTTTATTATATAGAGATGTAAATGTCAATTATTTAAATATTTTTATTTAATATTTAGTCGTAAAAAAAGCAGCCCTAAGGCTGCTAACTAATTTCTAATTAATCTAAATAAAATTTATCTTCTTCTTTATCATTTTCAAAATCACTTGGTTCGTAAGGATAGTTTTCCTCAATATAATCTAAATAAATATCTGAAAGTCTTGCAACAAATCCTGGAAGTAAGAAAACTAAAATTATTAGATAAATTGCCAAAATTCCAAATAATAAAAATGCTAAGGAATTAACATCTCCATTAGCTCCTCCCAATACAATAAAAAGAACTAAAAGTATTGGTAACAAATAATATTTAAGAGCAAGTACTAAAGTTTTGCCTGATAGTTTAAATCCAGTCTTTATAACTAATCCTAAAGTTTCAATAAAGCCAAGATTTCTAAATCTCCTATCTGAAAGTACAAAGTTAATATGTGCAGTTAAAAGATAAAAAATTCCGTAAAGTAAAATCACAAAAATCACAAAATAAATTGTCATATCTCCACTATTTAAAATTGCAGCAGAAATAATAGTTCCTGTTCCAAGAAGTATTCCTATTCCAGTTAAGAGTATGTACACAGCTAAGTTTACAACTATTACCTTTAAATTTATTAATCTAATATTTGAAAGATAATCTGACACACTTCCCATTCGAGTGTTTAATAGTCCTGCAAAAATTATGAAATTTCCAATTGATCCTACAATTCCTGTAATAATAGTGGCAAGATTAGAATCTTCTCCTATTATTACTTCTGATAGAGCTGCAATTATTCCAACTGCTACAAGTATAAAAAATATCGATGAATATCTGTATTCTCTTAAATCATTTTTTAACATAATGACCTCCTGATAAATTTATACCCATTACAAAATAAAATTTTCAAAAAATGATTAATTATATTATAGAAAAAAGCAGCCAAAGCTGCTAATTAATTTAAAATAATTTCTTCTTTAAATTTTACATCGCCATTAGAATAGCCTTTAATATATTCAATATAAAAATCAGATAACCTAGCATAATAACCTGGTAATAATAACCAAAGTGCAAAAATTGAAACTCCTAGTAATATAAAAGAAATTTCTATTAGAAATTCAATTGAAAATAATGCTCCTAATACAACTAATCCCATTAAAAATATTATAAATCCATAATATTTTAGTGATAGTATTAAAGTTTCTTTAAAAAGAGATTTTCCTGTTTTAAAAATTATACTAATAGTTTCAACAATTCCGCATTCTTTAAATCTTTTATCAGCTAGAACAAAATTCATATATGCAGTTAATAAATATACCACTGCACTAAATAATAAAAATAATCCAATAAAAATTAAATCATTTGAACTTAATTTTGCGATTGAATCTGTCATCGGTCTTGGTGATGATGAATTGAATATCATTGGAATTCCCACAAGAACTTCAAGAAAACTAAATCCTAAAGAAATTACAAGATTGATGACCAAAGCCTTTAAGGTAAAAGTTTTTAGAGTTGATAAATATTTTGTAAATCCACCCATTCTATTATTTAAAAGTCCTGCGGCAACTGCATAACTTCCAAAAATTCCTATGAAATCGGCAAAAATATTATAAATATAAGAATTCCTATTAAAAAAAGCTCCTATAATTCCTGTAAAAATACTAACTGCAAGAAATGTTAAAAAAATTGATGAGTATCTATACTCACGAACTTCTCTACTTTCCATAATATCCTCCTTTAATTTTATTTTTATCATTAAAAATTAATATGTATTATTGCCTTTATCATATATTTATAACAATAATATGTAAAGGTTTTTATTAAATGCAATTTATTAAAACTTGAAAATTATTTTTAAATCTCAATTTCTTCGAAGCCTCTTAATTAGAAAATTAAATTTATTTTAATAATCAAAAATTAAAAATTATCAAATGTTTTCACGAATTTTTTAACTTGCAATCACCTTTAAACTTGTATTATAATTAATCAACTTTACATTTTTATCACAGTAAAGAATATTAAAAAGAAAGAGGAGGACGAAATGAAAAGAATTTATAATTTTTCTGCAGGACCATCTACTCTTCCGGTAGAAGTTCTAGAAAAAGCACAAAAAGAAATGTTAGATTACAATAATTCAGGCATGTCAGTTATGGAGATGAGTCATCGCTCCTCCTTTTATGACGACATCCATAAAGAAGCTAAGAAGGACCTTATAGAATTAATGGGACTTTCTGATGATTATGAGCTTTTATTTTTACAAGGTGGAGGCTCAACTCAGTTTGCAATGATTCCAATGAATTTACTAGATAAAGAAGACGTTGCTTCTTATTTAATTACTGGTTCTTGGGCTGATAAGGCATATAAAGAAGCAAAGAAATTTGCAAAGCCTGAAATTTTAGCATCTTCTAAGGAAGATACTTATACCTATATCCCAGAAATCAAAGAAGAAGAAATGGATGTAAATTCTAAATTTTTATATCTTTGTGTGAACAACACAATTTATGGAACTAGAATTGCTCCAGAAAAAATCGACAAATTAACTAAACCCCTTGTTGCAGATATTTCATCGAATATTTTGTCTGAAAAATATGACTACAATAAATTTGATTTAGTATTTGCAGGTGCACAAAAAAATCTTGGACCAGCAGGAGTTACAATTGTTGCTCTTAAAAAAGGTTTAATTAAAGAAGCGAGAGAAGATATTCCTACTATGCTTTCTTACAAAACTCATGCAGATAAGGATTCACTTTACAACACTCCACCATGTTATTCAATTTATATAACTGGTCTTGTGGCTAAGTGGATTAAGAAAATGGGCGGAGTTGAAGGAATTGAAGCTATAAACAAAGAAAAGGCAAAACTTCTTTATGACTTCATCGACAATAGCAAAATCTTTAAAAATAACATCAAGGTTGAAGACCGTTCCCTAATGAATGTTGTCTTTGTAACTGGCAATGATGAACTTGATGCTAAGTTTGTAAAGGGTGCTAAAGAAAAGGGTCTTGAAAATTTAAAAGGTCACCGTACAGTTGGCGGAATGAGAGCAAGTATTTACAATGCTATGCCAATAGAAGGAGTTAAGGCCTTAATCGATTATATGAAAGATTTCGAAAGGGAAAATAGGTGATAAGAATTGAAAAGAAATTATAAAATTAAAACTATAAATAATATTTCTAAAAAAGGTCTGAATCTTCTTCCTGAAAATTTTAATTACAATGCAGAAGAAGAAAATCCAGATGCAATTTTAGTTAGAAGTGCTGATTTACACGACATGGACTTTCCAGAAAATGTGAGATACATTGGTCGTGCTGGTGCTGGAACAAATAATATTCCCGTAAATAGATGTGCAGAAATGGGAATTGTAGTTTGTAATGCACCTGGAGCAAATGCAAATGCAGTTAAGGAACTTGCTCTTACAGGAATGCTTCTAGCTTCAAGAGATATAATTGGAGCAGCTAATTGGGCAAATAATTTAGAATGCCACGACAATATTAAAAAAGATGTTGAAGCTGGCAAAAA
The DNA here is from genome assembly GCF_018919265.1 of Peptoniphilus ovalis. Taxonomy (GTDB): domain Bacteria; phylum Bacillota; class Clostridia; order Tissierellales; family Peptoniphilaceae; genus Peptoniphilus_A; species Peptoniphilus_A ovalis. The sequence continues at coordinate 478,078 of NZ_JAHLQO010000001.1, read as the reverse complement.
AGCATTCGCTGGTCCTGAATTAAAGGGCAAAACTCTTGGAGTAATAGGCCTTGGTGCAACTGGTCAGCTCGTTGCTTCAGCTGGAGTGGATATGGGAATGAAAGTTATCGGTTATGACCCTTTTCTTTCTATAAAAAATGCACTACATCTTGATAATAAAGTTGGATACACAGAAGATATCAAAGAAATCTTTAAAAATGCCGACTATATTTCTCTTCACATCCCATACAGCGAAGCTACAAAAAATATAGTAAATGGCGAGCTTTTTGAGATTGCAAAAGACGGACTTGTGCTACTTAATATTGCACGTGGAGGACTTGTTGATATTGAAGCACTTGAAAAATACCTTGAAAATGGCAAGGTTAAAAAATATGTCTGCGACTTCCCAGATGAGGAGACAATAAATCTAAAAAATACAATTAACCTTCCTCATATTGGTGCATCTACTCCAGAATCAGAAGAAAATTCTGCAAAAATGGTTGTAGAAGAATTAGTAGACTTTTTAGAAAATGGAAATATAAAAAATTCTGTAAACTTTCCAAATATGGACATGGGAAAATGCAATAGTGCTCACAGAATTCTTGTACTGCACCAAAATATCCCAAGCATGATTGCACAGATAACAACAATACTTGCAGATGAAAAGGTAAATATTTCTGATTTACTTAATCGCCACAAGGATAAATGGGCTGCAACTATGATTGACATTGACTCAGAAGTTGATGAAAATCTAAGAACTAAACTCTACGGCATTGAAGGTGTAGTTAGAGTTAGGTTGATTAAGTAGGTGCCCTATGATAATTAGAGGATTTAAAGCAGTTAGACCTAAAAGAGAATTCGCAGAAGAAGTTGCTGCACTTCCCTATGACGTCTATTCAGTTGATGAAGCAAGAGAAATAATAAATAAAAATCCAAAGTCCTTCTTGCAAGTTGATCTTCCAGCAGCAACACTTGATGAAGATAGAGAAAACCTAAATGAAGTTGCTCTTTCAAATTTCAACTCTTTAAAAGATGAGGGATATTTCTACAAAGAAGATAAAAACAAATTATATATCTACCAGCTTACAATGAAGGGAAAATCTCAAGTAGGCCTTGCGGCTTGTTCTTCAGTTGATGAATATTTAAATGGCAAAATTAAAAAGCATGAATTCACTAGAAAAGAAAAAGAAGCAGACAGAATAAATCACGTAGATAAACTTGACGCCAATACAGGACCTATATTTTTAACATATAGAGCTGTAGATGAGATAAATAAAATTATAGAAGAAGAAACTTCAAATGCACCAGAGCTAGACTTTACAACAGAAGATGGAGTAAATCATAAAGTTTGGACTATTAATGATATTACAAAAGTTTCAAAATTAATAGAAGAGTTTAAAAATGTTGAAAACTTCTATATTGCAGATGGTCATCACAGATGTGCTTCAGCCGCAAAAGTTGGTGTAAAAAGGCGAGAAGAGCATAAAGACTACACTGGCGAAGAAGAGTTCAATTATTTTCTCTCTATTTTATTCCCATCAAATGAAGTTGAAATAATGGATTACAACAGAGTTGTAAAAGATTTAAATGGATTAACTGAAGAAGAATTCTTAGAAAAATTAAAAGAAAACTTTGAAGTTGAACTTTCAAAAACTTCACCATATAAACCTGAAGCTAAGGAAAACTTTGGACTCTATTTAGATGGCAAATGGTATAAACTAAAGGTCAAAGAAGAATTTGTAAAAGACGATATAATAGAAAGACTTGATGTATCAATCCTACAGAACCTAGTACTTGATAAGATTTTGGGAATCAAAGATCCAAGAACAGATGCGAGAATTGATTTTGTGGGAGGCATAAGAGGACTAAAAGAGCTTGAAAAGAGAACAAGAGAAGATATGAAAATAGCCTTTGCACTTTACCCTACTTCACTTGATGAACTCTTTGAAGTTGCAGATGCAGGCGAAGTAATGCCACCTAAATCAACTTGGTTTGAACCAAAACCACTTTCAGGACTTTTCATTCACGAATTAAAATAATAAATAAATCCTTCCCCGAGAAATCGGGGATTTTTTTATTGCAAAAACTCTTTTCATTTAATTTATAAAGACTTCACATAGAGTTCAGATAAGAAATATTTCCACTTCAAAGTGTGATTTTATAATGTAGATACAAATTAAAGAAATGAAGATATTAAAAAATTGGACAAAGTTCAATTAATACGATAGATTAAGATTTTCCATAATCTGTAATTATCCTTAAAGCAGATTTAATTATAACAGTAGCTTAAAAGCTAAATATCACAACATATTAAATAAAGCTCTTATATAAGATACACTTGAATAGAAAGCTTTTGAAGAAGAAATTAATCTTGATGTAGAAAAACTTGAAATAATCATCCGTAGAAAAAGACTATCGAATATATCCAAAAAACAACTAAAGTTAAAGTTATATTAGAGTTGCCTAAAGAAATTCATTTTCTAGCAGATGTAGACAAAATAAGAAGAAAAAACACAAATTTAATAATAAATTTTCTAACATATCCAAGCATTCTTAAAAAATTAATAGTTAAAATAAAAAGTTTATGTTTGTGTAATTATCTTTGATGGAAAATTGCAGCAAAAAAACATGATAAAATTTAGTTTACATATCATAAAGCCGTTAAAGATTACAAAAAAATTTGTAGAAATCTTGTGTTTTATATAACAAAAAATAGATGCTCATAGATAGAAGATAAAATTAGAGTCAATATAAATAAAATACATAATTTATCTTTAATTTTAAACTATCATAGTAAATGTTTCTTATTTTATAATTAATAAATACAAATCCTCCAGGTTCAAATAATCCTAGAGGATTTGTATTATAATGCAATATTTTTCATGTAAATATTTTTATAGCCCTAATAAATTTGGTACAAATGTTATAATTCCAGGTACAAATGCAAATAACATTACTGCGAGTAATTCTATTATCAAAAATGGAATTACGCCTTTTACTATATCATTAAATTTCAAACCAGTAATAGATTGAGCTGTGAATAGATTATATCCAAAAGGTGGAGTTACATAACCTATAACAAGATTTATAACAAATATCATACCTAAATGAAGAGGATCTATGCCTAGCTCAATTCCAAATGGAACTAATACAGGCGCTAATATTATTATTGCAGCAACAGTGTCCATTAAAGCTCCAACAAAGAATAGTAATATCATTAATACTATTAAATATGATACTCTTGTTGTAATAAATGACCCAAGAGCATTAGTAACCATATCTCCAAAATTATTTACTGACATTATCCATGATAATAAGTTCGCCGCTCCCATTATTATTCCTACCATTGCCGCAGTTTCCATAGATTTTAATAATGCATTAGGCAAATCTTTTATATTTATTTCTCTATAAATAATTAAACCGAGTAATAAAGCATAAACGACACCTACCGCAGCCGCTTCTGTTGGAGTAAATATTCCTGCATATATTCCACCTAAAATAATTATTGGTAATAATAATGCTCCAATTGCAGACCATGTATTTTTTAACAGTTTGATAAAATCAAATTTTTCTCTCTTATTAAATATCTCTGGTTTATTTCTAATAACAAAGAAATTAACAAGTATTAATAATGCCATCATAACTAAGCCGGGAAGTACTCCAGCAATAAACATTTTAGGTATAGACAATCCCATAGTAACCCCATATATTATCATTGCAATACTCGGTGGAATTATAGGGCCTAACGCTCCGCCAGCTGCAACCATACCTGCAGCTGTTTTTTTATCATATCCTGTCTTTGTTAAAGATGGAATTAATATAGATCCTATTGCTGCTACAGTTGCTGGCCCAGAACCCGTTAAAGCTGCAAATATCGCACAAGATACAATAGTTACAACGCCAAGTCCTCCAGGAACCCATCCCATCAACGAATCAGCCCAATTTATCATTCTTTTAGATATTCCACCCCTATCCATTAGCTCACCAACTAATACAAAAAGGGGTATAGCAAGTAGAGGAAATGAATCTAATCCTGTAGTCATTCTCTGGCTTACTAACAATAATGGCTTTAAACCAGTAGCTGTTAAAAACATTATTCCTGATCCTAAAATTGATAAATAAACAGGAAGTCCTATAAAAATTAAAGCGAACATAAATATAAACATTATACCAATCATTCTAATCACTCCTTATTCTTCGAGGAATATATATCATATATACAGTAAAATATTAGTAGAGCTCCGAAAACAGGAGCAGCTCCATAAACCAATGTCATACTTATTCTAAGTGCTGGACTTAATTGAGTTCTAACTGCCCAAGCAACCCTAGATCCATAATATAGTAATATAAATCCGATAACTATTGATAGAATATTTACCAAGAAATTTAATTTTTGTTGGTTTTGTTCGCTCAAATTATCAGTAATCACACTAACAGTTGCATTACTTTTGTTTTTAGTACACAAAATTGCACCTAGCATATTGGCCCAAATAAAAGTATATCTTGCTAATTCTTCAGTCCATGATAAAGAAGAGTTTAGTACAAATCTTGTAAATACTTGAAGAACACAAGATGCAACTAGAATACTAAATATAACTACGATTGCAAATTTCAAAATTTTTGTAATAATATTATAAGCTTTCTCCATAACAATCGCTCCTTTATAATCCAAGTTCTTTTCTTAATTCTTCAAGATATTTTTTTCCTATTCCTTCTGCCCTTTTATCATAAAAATCTTCAAAAGCTTTTTGGAAGGCCTCTTTATCCACATCTTGAACAATATTCATTCCTTGTGCTTCCATTTCTTCTAACATAACTGGTTCAGACTTAGCATTTGAAATTCTAGTAGTTTTTCCTGCTTCAATAGCTGCTTCTCGTAAGATTTCTTGTTCATTAGAATCTAATTCCTCATAAATCGTTTTAGAAACACATAAAATCAGCGGTGAATAAAAATGCCCTGTCATATTAACGTATTTAGCTATATCTGCAAAACCATTTGTATAGATAACACTTACAGGTATATCCAATCCATCAATAGTTCCTTGTTGTAATCCTGTAATTGTCTCAGACCAAGCCATAGGTACAGCATTTGTTCCAAGTTCTTGATAAGTCGCTATATATGTATCAGTTTCCATACATCTTATTTTAAGCCCATGAAAATCCTCTGGTTTCTTTACTTCATTTTTAACAGTAACTAAATGTCTAAATCCACCTTCACCATAAGCCAATCCTTCAATACCATAATCTTCATATCCTTTTAATATTTCTTTTCCCACTTTTCCATCGAGTACTCTAGCTGCTTCTTCTCCATTTTTAAAAATAAACGGAAGATCGAAAAGACCAGCTTGTGGTATATATCCACTTATATATGCATTAGTCATAATTGCCATATCTGTAGTTCCTATTTGCATACCTGTGAACATTTCACCTTCTTGACCTAGTTGCCCTGATCCTTTTACATCAATTATTATTTCTCCATTAGTTTTTTCTTTTACAATATCAGAAAATGTTTTTGCAAAAATATAATACGGATCATCTTCAACAGGCGCTGTAGTAAAACCAATTTGAAATACTTTTTTATTATTATCTTTTTCAGAACATCCCAATAATGTAAAAGAAAGTATTAGCATTAAAATTAAATTAAGAAACTTTCTCATATTATTCTCCTTTCATAATAAATTTTGGTGTAGTCTTAATCATCTTTGCTATATCTTTTTTATCAACTCCTTCATTTAATAAAAATTCTATGCAATCTATCAAAGATTCAATAGGCGATTTTTTTGTATAATATCCACGATCAGTAGTAATAAAAATATTTTCAAAATTTGTTTTTTTCATTACTTCTATAAATTCATATTTACTACAATCTCCATCATCTAAATTAGCCCATACTTTTTCGATGAATACGCCCTTACTTGCTAATTTTATCTGTTCTTCGACTGGAATTTTAGTTCTTACCCAGTCTGGATGAGTTAAAATTATTTTTATTCCATGTTCAAGCGCATAATTGCAAACTTTATAACTTTCCTCATCACTTATATGACCTGTAGCTAAAACAGCATCATATTTTTTCACAACTTCAACAACTTCCTTAAACTTGTCTATTAATCTTCCTTTTTGATCTAATACAGAAATACCTTTTCTGTTAAAAAAATCTCCCTTCATGTTTCCATATTTAAGTGACTGTTTTGCATCACGAGTAGGCAACCATACTATTTTTGCACCTAAATTTAAAGCACTTTCACATGCGTAAGGATTAATACCTCCAACAGGTGTATTTAATACTACTCCCCCATATGCTTTTGTACTAAAATTGAAATGCGAATTTATTAATGCCGCTCTTCCACTTGTAGGTTCATAATGATTTTTAATCATTACACCACTCATATTGTATTCACTAGCTGTTTTGATTAAATCTATATCATCTGTAGTTCTTTTAACATGAGATGGTGAAGAATGCACATGTAAATCATAAGAACCGTCTAATAATTCATTTATTATTTCTCTCATATGTTCTCCTTTATTAATCAATTATATTTTAGCAATCCTTTTCATAAATAAAAAACAAGTATATTTTTGATTTTAACAATAAATATCTTGTTTAAATAATATTTTTCATAGTATAATAGTATTAAAGTAAAGTATTTTAAATTATATTTTAATAAAATATATTTTAAAATATAATTCATACAACTTTTTTATTGTATTTAGCTATTTTTTTTAATATTAATCTTGTGGAGTGATTATATGACCCAAAACGAAAAAATTTTCTTACTTGTTGCAGAGACTTTAAATATTAGTAAAGCTGCAGAAAAATCATTTGTAACACAACAATGTGTTAGCGATCATATAAAAAGACTTGAAAACGAATATGGAACAAAATTATTCCATAGAAAACCATATATGCATTTAACTCCCGCTGGGGAAATTGTATATAATTCTTATAAGAACATTTCTTTAATAGAAGAAAATCTCAAAAAAAATCTCTCAGACTTTTCTAGTGAGAGAAAAGGATATTTGAAAGTAGGAATGAGTACGACTAGATCCAAATTATTAATTCCTAAATTAATGGAAAAATATCATAAGCTATTTCCAGATGTTCAAATTTCTTTTTTCAGTGGTGATACAAAGATACTTGAAAAAGAACTACTTAATAATAAACTAGATATTTTCTTAGGGATTAATACTAGGCTCAATCTTGGATTAAATGTTGAGACTGTCTGCGAAGACTTTTTATATTTAGTTATAAATAAGAATATGTTCAAAGAATATTTCTCAAAAAATGATTTGAAAAATTTTAAAAAAGGAGTAGATTTAAATAAATTTAAAAATATACCTATGACATCCTATAACAAAACAGGAGCATTATATAAGCTTTTACAACAGCATTTAATTACTCACGGAATCGAATTACACAATATTCCATGCTATACTAGCGAATGCGATGTTCAAATTGATTTATGCTTGAATAATGTTACTTTTTCTATAGTTCCTAGGATGCTTGCTATTAATTTCTTGGAAAATACTGATATCTATTTTTTTCCAATTAAAGACTTTAATTATCCACTAAGAGTAGACCTAGTTACTAACCAATACCTTGAGAAACCATTATACATTGAGGCTTTTATAAAAATTTTAAAAGATGAAGTCATAGAATTTTCCTCAGAGCTATTCTTGTAATTTTAAAGCTACTTATTTTTGGGTATTTAATATGCGAGGTGTTAATATGAAAAAATTAATCAGTTTGTTATTTGTTAATTTTCTTTCTTTTTATATATTAGATGCTCTTTTTGAAAATATTAGATTTTTAAATATAGAGTCCGTTTTTATAATGGGTATAGTATTTGCCCTAGTTAATATGACATTAAAACCGATATTAAAACTTTTGTCACTGCCAATTAATATAATTACACTTGGACTATTTTCACTTGTTGTAAACGCAGCAGTTTTAAAAATTGCCTTTAGCTTGTCACCAAATGCATTTATCGCAAGCTTTGGAACAGCCTTCTTGGCAAGTATAGTCTTGAGTTTTGTGAATAGCTTGATTAAAAAAATAATTGGAACTGATGATTAATTAAATCTAAAAGGACTTATTGTGGATTTAACTACAATAAGTCCTTATTTTTATTATTTAATTAAGTCTTTCAAGAAATACTTTAAAGTTATCATAAAAAGTTAATACTGAATTAATATTTGCCCTTTCATCTGGAGAGTGTAGACCTGTATGAAGCGCTCCTACGCAAATTATATCTAATCCAGGTCTTTTATTAATTAGATATCCCCCTTCGAGACCTCCTGGTGAAACTCTTACCTCACAATCAATGTCTTGGATATCCTTTATAATATCTTTGTATTGTTTTCTTAAGTCAGAATTTTCATTAAATTCCCATCCGAAATATCTAGCAAATTGTTCATCTTTTGCATCCACAAGTCTAGCAAGTGATTCAACTCTTGAATAAGTGTAATCAATTTGTGAATCTCTCATAGCTCTTATTTCAGAAACAAAGATTACTTCATTTTCTTCTGTGTGAACTTCTCCCAGATTGCAAGAAGACTCTATAATGAAGCTCTTTGCATTTACATCTATTACTCCATTAGGAGAAAGTTTAATTATATCTAGTATTTTTACAAAATCTTCATCTTTAAATTTATCTTTAGCTTCAGTTTCTGATATTTCTATTTTTATACTATCTTTAAATTTTGAATATTCATGATAAATTAATTTTAAAAATTCATCAGTTACTTTTCTAAGCTTATCTTCGTCTTTTGAATTAATAACAACAATTGCTTCTGAGCTTCTAGGAATGGCTAGTCTAAAAGTACCACCAGATATTTTTGATAGAGAAACTTCAAAGTTTTCTCTATATTTTTCTAAAAGTCTTCCCATAATTAATATAGAATTTCCTAGACCTTTATTTATATCTGCTCCAGAATGTCCCCCAACTAATCCTGAGAACTCAACTTTTAAAACTTTTTTTGAATCTTCTATTTTTTCTCTATTAGTTTCTAAAATAATTTTAGCTCCAGTTCCACCATTTGATCCTGCAATAATTACATAATCTTCGCAGTTATCAAGATTTATAGCTCTATCAGCATCTACCCACTCACTTGGTAAATTTGATGCTCCGCTAAAATCATCTTCTTCTACTGTAGTAAAAAGTGCTGTAATAGGGGGATGATTCATATCTTTAGATTCAAGAACAGCCATTATCAAACCTACACCTAACCCATTGTCAGCTCCAAGCGTTGTTTCTCCCCCAGTAGTTAACCATTCATCTTCAATTACCCATTTAATAGGGTCTTTTTTAAAATCATGATCTGATCCATCAACTTTTTGACACACCATATCAATATGAGCTTGTAATATTAATGGCTCTTTATTTTCTCCACCATTTTGTCCATCTTTTTTTATTACTAAATTACTGTAATCGTCTTGTTTTACTTCTAAATCCTTTTCTTTAGCCCAGTTGTATATCCAATCACTAAGTTCTTTTTCATTGAAGCTTCCATGTGGAATTTGAGATATTTTATAAAAATTATCAAATAGTGGGTTTTCTCTTAAAGATTCAATTGTAAATTCTTTCATTTTTACCTCCTTTTTAGAAAGGTCCATATCCTATATTTATCGCAACTACACATGCTATACATCCTAGAACCATTAAATAGATAAAGAACTTCATGAAGAACTTCATCCATGTAGTCCAAGGAATATTGGCCATTGCTAATGCCGCCATTAGAGGTGCTCCAGCTGGAGTAACTATATTAGTTATTGCATCTCCCATGTGATAAGCTAAACAAACTGTTTGTCTTGTAATACCAAGTACATCAGCCATAGGTACCATAATAGGCATCATTATAACAGCTTTACCTGAGCCTGACGGAATAAATAAATTAATGATTGAAACAACTATAAATGTCATCGGTGCGCTTATCATTGCTGGTAAACCATTTAATATACTTGTAGCTCCATGAACTATTACATCAAGTATATTACCTTCAGTCATTATTATTGTTAATCCCCTTGCAAATCCTACACAAATACATGCGTATAATAAGTTTCCAGCCCCTTTAACAAAGGATGCCACTATTGCATCAGGAGACATTTTTGCAGCAATTCCCATTAATAAAACCATAACAATAAATACAGCTGCCATTTCAGTTAAATAAAATCCATGATTAATTACACCATATATAATCCAAACTACAGATAATACAAATATTAATAATATAATTTTATGTCTAGAAGTTAATTCAACTTCTTCAATTTCTTCTTGAGCATTTCTATTCTTGAGATCTAATTCATAGGTATAAGAAGCTGTAGGATCTTTTTGAATTTTTTGTGCATATCTATAAAGGAAGAAAATTCCTCCAGCTAGAGCGAACGCCCAAACAATAACTCTAAATGCCATCCCAGAATATATAGGAAGACCAGCAATATCTTGAGCAAGTCCTAACGTAAATGGGTTCATTATACCACCCATATAACCTATTGCTACTCCCCACAATCCTAATGCAACCCCGGTTATTGAGTCAAAACCGAGTGCATAACACAAAGCAATCTGCATAGGAATGAAAGCCAAGCATTCTTCGAAATTTCCTAAAAATGCTCCTCCAAGTGCCCAAAATGTTAAGAAAAATATAATTACTAATTTTTCTCTACCTTTTAATTTCACAGATGTTTTATGAATAAGTGCATCTAATGCACCAGTGTCAGTTAAGACACCAAATGCTCCTCCAATAATAAATAAGAAATTAATAATTGGAGCTGATTCATTCATTCCTTGATGAATTGATTTAAGAACTTGCCATGGACCTACAGGTGTATTTGCCACTCTGTGGTATGAAGCAGGATCTACCATCTCTTTTTGAGTTGCTGGATCAACAAATCTGTCGTATGCTCCAGCTGGTAGTATGTATGTAAGAACTGCACATACAATCATTAAGATACATATTAAAACTAACGCATCTGGAGCTTTAAATTTTAACTTTTTTTCTTTAGCCATTAATTTTCCCTCCATTCCTTTTTAAATTTATAATAGCTAAAAATAAAACTAAATCAAGAAATCGAATTCCTGGTAAATAGTTTTACTCTTAACTTATAGTTTAATACTTATTTTTAATTATATCAAGATAAATAATTAAATACTAAATTTATCATTTCCTATTTAATGTGCACTCTCTAATTCCATTAAAAACAAGGATTCTAAACTTCGATATTCTTTATAATATTAATTTTATATACTAATATTTTATCTCATTTTTATACATAAAATAAATTTTTATTTCATGAATATTCGTGCAATAGTTTTCAATATTATTTTTATTAATCTTAGTTTTAATAATATTAGTATTATTAATCATGAATTATCTAAGACTTGTCTGTGAGATAAGTCTTTTTTATTGATAAAAGTTATCAAATATGTTGACTTTTTTATTTTTCCTATTTATAATCAAATAAAGTTAGGTTATCCTAATAATATTTTTAAGGAGAATAAAATGAAAAAATTTTTTATATTAATGAGTATATTTTTAGTTTTACTTACTGGTTGTCAAAGCAATAAACCAGTGGAGACGAATAATTCTAAAGAGGTAGCGCAAGCAGAAAGCGATAAGAAAAAGGTTACTACTACTACTTCTTTTTTATACGACATGACAAAAGTTCTTGCAGGGGATTATGTCGATGTTGATTTAATAATTCCTGCAGGCGAAGATCCACACCTTTACATTCCTAAGACAAATGATGCAAAGAAAATTTCTGATGCTGATTTAGTTTTATTCCACGGTCTTCACTTTGAAGGTAAGATGGTTGATATTTTAGAAAAGACTGGAGTAAATTTATCTGAAAACTTCCCTAAGGAAAAGCTTGGCGAAATGGATCAAGATGGTGAAATTATTGTAGACCCTCACTTCTGGTTTGATATTTCTCTATACAAAATGGCAACAGAAAATGCTGCAAAGGCTTTAAGTGAACTTGTACCTGAGCACAAGACTGAAATTGAAGAAAATCTTAAAAATTATTTAAAAGAACTTGATGAGTTAGATGAATACAACAAGACAAGACTTGCAGAAATTCCTGAAAATGTGAGATTCTTAATAACTCCTCACGATGCCTTTAATTATTTTTCAAGGGCATATGGAATTGAAGTTGTAGCTCCTCAAGGTGTTTCAACAGATTCTGAAGTTGCAAATAAAGATATTGAAGACACTGCAAACTTTATTGTAGAGAAAAAAGTTCCAGCTATCTTTGCAGAATCAACTACTGATCCTGCTAGAATGGAAAAACTAAGAGAACTTTGTAAAGCTAAAGGCTTTGATGTTGAGGTTATAAGTGGAGATGGAAATGAACTCTTCTCTGACTCACTTGCTCCCGAAGGACAATCTGGAGACAACTACATCGATATGTACAAGCATAACATTGACTTAATTGTAAATAATTTAAAATAGGTGTGATATGAAAAAGGAAAAAGCAATTATAGAAGTTGAAGATTTAACTATTGCCTATGACGATAAGCCTGTAATCTGGGACAATGATGTGGATTTTATAGATAATTCTATAACTGCAATTATCGGACCAAATGGTGCAGGAAAGTCTACACTTCTTAAGGGAATACTTGGTCTTAAAACTATTTTATCTGGCAGAATTGAAATAATGGGCAGAGATTTAAAAGATGTTCAAAAAGAAATTGCCTATATTCCCCAATCTTCTTCTGTAAATTGGGATTTCCCTACAACTGTACTAGATGTTGTGTTAATGGGAAGATATATTCACTGCGGATGGATTAAAAGACCTACGAAAAAAGATAAGGATATAGCAAGAGAGGCCATTAAAAAAATTGGTCTTTCTGATTTTGAAAGCAGACAAATCTCACAACTTTCAGGCGGTCAAAAGCAAAGAGTTTTTATAGCTCGTGCCATTGCTTCTGATGCAAGAATTTATTTTATGGATGAACCTCTAGCTGGAGTCGACAAAAAAACTGAAGCGATTATTATGGATTTTCTTAAAGAATCTCAACAAAATGGCAAGACTTCCATTGTAGTTCATCACGATTTAAATACTGTTGAAAAATATTTTGATCATATTGTAATTTTAAACAAGAGAATTATTGCATCGGGTACTGTAGAAGATGCTTTTAATAAAGAAAACATAGAGAGGGCTTTTGGAGGCGAGATAAATGTTTGATACTTCTGTCTTAACTTCATATAGTTTTCTCGTTGTTGCAATTGGCACGCTTTTTCTTGCCATTTCATCTGCTGCACTTGGGACTATAACTGTATTAAAAGGGCAGTCACTAATAGGAGATGCCATAGGTCACTCTGCATTTCCAGGACTTGTCCTTGCATTTATGGCTTTTTCATCAAGAAGTCCCGTAATACTTTTATTTGGTGCAATAGTTTCAGGATCTGTGGCATTTATATTAATTCAAGTAATTAATAAAAATTCAAAAGTTGGTCTTGATACAATCTTAGCAGTTGTGCTTTCATCTTTCTTTGGACTTGGTATGGCTTTAAAATCCTACATTCAAGGAAATCCAAATTTTAAAGGTGCATCTCAATCGGGACTTTCTAATTATATTTTTGGTCAAGCCGCTTACATGATGGAAGGCGATGTTAAAATAATTCTAGTGATATCAATTGCAGTTCTAATCTTGCTATTTCTATTTTACAAAGAAATAAAAGTCTTTGTATTTGATGAGGTTTATGCGAAGACAATAGGGATAAACGAAAAATTAATTTATGCAATTATTATGATTTCTGCTATGAGCTTAATTGGAGCAGGTCTTAAAATTGTTGGAGCAATTTTAATTTCATCACTTTTAATAGTTCCATCAATTGCAGCTCTTCAGTGGTCCAATGATTTCTTTAAGGTAATGCTAATAGCAAGTGTAATTGGAGGAGTTTCTGCAGTTCTTGGAACTTATATCTCCACAGTCTACCAAGGTATGAGCACAGGTGCAACAATTATTGTAATAATGACAAGTCTTGCATTTTTGTCACTAATTTTCGGGCCTAAGGGATTTATTGCAAAATACAATAAAAGGAGGGCTTACAAATGAATATAATGATTTTCATAATTCTTTTAATGACTGCACTAAGCCTTTCAGGCATTGGGTCATTTTTAATGCTTAGAAATCTATCCATGCTAACAGATGCAATCAGCCACTCAGTCCTTCTTGGGATTGTGCTTGCATACTTTGTAGCCAAAGACATTGAATCGCCTCTTTTAATAATTGGAGCTGCACTTTTTGGACTTATTACAGTTTTTGCAATTGAGTCGCTTTCTAACACAGGGCTTGTAAAAAATGATGATGCTGTGGGAATTGTATTTCCTCTATTTTTCGCACTAGCGGTAATTTTAATTACAAAATTTGCAAGAAATGTGCATATAGATACTGATGTTGTGTTAATGGGAGAAGTTATCCTTGCTCCACTTAATACAATGAATGTATTTGGATTTGACCTTCCAAAGGCACTTGTCTTTTCAAGCATAATGTTTGTGATAAACTCGCTATTTATCATAATATTTTTTAAGGAGCTTAAAGTTTCAAGCTTTGATCCCGACTTTGCAAGTATAAGCGGATTTTCTTCAAAGATTTTATTTTATGCACTTATGACTCTTGCATCTCTATCAGCTGTTATATCCTTTGACAGCGTTGGAGCAATACTTGTAATTTCATTTTTTATAACACCTGCTGCCACAGCATATTTAATAAGCAAGGATTTAAAGAAGATGCTTATTTTATCAGGCGTGTTTGCAGCTATAAATTGCCTTTTAGGTTTTCTAATTGCAAATTTCTTAAATCTTTCAATGTCAGGCACAACAGCCACAGTTGCCGGGGTAGTTTTTTTAATCGTTTTATCATTTAATAAAGATGGAATGATTGGACAAATTTATATGAAGCACAAAAACAAAAAGCTAATAACTGCATATTCTGTCTTGATTCACATTGGTACTCACTTGGGCAAGACTGAGGAAATCGAAGAACTTGGGGTTAGCACGATAAATACTCACTTAAACTGGGATAAAAATACAACTCTTAAAAATATAAATTATCTAAAGAAGAAAAATCTTGTAAAAGTCAACAACTCCAAAATGATTTATGAATTAACTGATTTAGGTTATAATAAATATAAATCACTATTAGAGGAGTTTAATTTAGCATGAGTCCAAGCAAAGAAGATTATATAAAAAATATCTTTAAAGATATGGAAGAGAGAGGATATTCTCAAAATAAAAATTTAAGCCATTATCTTAAAATTTCAAAACCTTCTGTTACAGAAATGATAAAAAAGTTAACTGAAGAAGGCCTTGTATATTTAGAAGGAACTAAAATATATTTGACAGATGAAGGCGAAAAAGTCGCAAAGAAATTAATTTCAATTCACAGATTATGGGAATATTTTTTAGAAACAGTTTTAGATTTTGACGAAGATGAGGTGCATGATCAGGCAGATTTACTTGAGCATGTAACTGGTGAAAAATTAACAGATAGCTTAAATAAACATATGGGTTATCCTGAAAGCTGTCCTCATGGTCAAAAAATATATATAAATTTAGAAAATTATAAAAAGTAAAGATTTATTTCTTTTAATTTTTTTTATAATCTTTATTATCTTTGGATTTTACAACTATCTTTATCCATCTAACAAATGGTTTGTGCTGATTTATACAATAATAACTATATTTTTAATAATAAAAGCTGAAACTCTATATGACTTCAAAGCAAGTAATCACTTAGTTTCATTAGCTATACTTTTGATAATAACCTACGTGTCACAAGATTTGCTTGCAAAGGCATAGGAAATAGATGGGAAAAACTTCCCAGCCAATAATGCCATTGTGCTTGAAACAGCTCTATCCATTCTTACAATATATAAAATTATAAATTATAAAAAAGCCGCAGCAATGACTGTGGCTTTTATTTTAGTGATTTTTTAAAATTTCTGTGGCAATTTCTAGCATTTCAACTGCCATATTATAATTTTCTCCGAAAAGATTAAAAACTGCATCTTCAGATAAAACCCCTCTTGCCAAATCATCTGGAAGTTCTCCATTTTCATCAAGCTCAAGATCTTTAAAATATTCTTCTGAAGAGTAATACTCACTTAATCTGTTGTACTCTTCTTGATGATTTCTAAATTTTTCCACGGCTTTTTCAAGTTCATTTATTATTTCACCGTGTTCATTTAAAATCTTTTCCATTTCAGTTATTACTTTAATTCTATCATCGATATTTTTTCCCATAATATCCTCCAAATAATATTTATAGCATTATCTATTTGCTTTAATTTTACCACAAATATCTCAAAATATATTTATAAAAGAAAAAGGCTCCGAAAACTCGAAGCCTTTAATCTAAAACTTATTTAGAAGTTTTTACACTATTTGAAGCATGATATTTATAAATTTAAATTAAAAAGTTATTTATGATATAATATATTTATAATAATTTTTGGGTGGTTATAATGAGCAATCAAGATATTTTTTCAAATTCAGATCAAATTGTAAAAAGGACTTATAAAGATCAAGCATATAATTTAATTAAAAATGCAATTTTATATAATAAATTCAGAATTGGAGCTACCTACTCACAACAAGAAATATGTGACGAACTAGGAATTAGCAGAACTCCTGTGCGTGAAGCCTTGCTAGAGTTGCAAAAGGAAGGTTATGTTTCTTTTGCAAGAGGAAAGGGTGTTGAGGTTGTTCCTGTTACAGATGAAACCGCTCATGATATTTTAGAAACACGACTAATTTTAGAAGGCATTAATGCTAAAATCGCCGCCGAAAGAAGAACAGATGAGGATATTAAGTATATATATAGCTGCCTTGGCGAACTCAAAAAAAATTTAAGTACTTTTGATGGACAAGCTTTATATAGAATTGATCATCAGTTTCATAGATCTATTGCAAGAGCAACTCATAATAAAATACTTTATAATCAGACAGAATTAATACTGGATAATTATTTAAGATTTGAAAATAAATCTGTTTACAATAATTCAATAGATGGAAATAATGTATTTAAAGAACATGAAATGATTGCTAATGCTATTAATGAAGGAAATTCAGATAAATCTAAAAAACTTATGGAAAACCATCTTAAGGAATCATACTCTAGAACATTAAACAGATTTTGGGAATATTGAAATAAAATTACATTTTAATCCCCCTTTTTTAAAATTAATTTTAAAAAAGGGGGATATCTCTATTCTTGATGAAACCCTTCAAATATCATAGTATCATTATACAATGTACCTCCACAACCATCTACTCTCTTAGTAGATGCCGCATAAAATTTATCATTTTTTTTCATAACATTATTTACCATAGTACTCATTACATTTCCTGTTTCAATCACATTTATAGAATGGCCCTTTTCTTTTAGAATATTAATAGTATCCGAAGAAATACCACTTTCTATTTCTAACCCTTGATTTTTACTTAAGCTTGTAATGTATGGAATATTAACTAAATTTTCTGAATTCATATTAAAATCAATGGCGTTAACAATTCCTTGCAATGTTCCAGTTATTATTCTAGGCCCACCTGCTGAACCTATCGACAAGAAAACTTCATCATCTTTTAATACAAATGTTGGACACATACTTGACAATGGTGTTTTACCACCTTCTATAGAATTTGCACTACCATAAGATAACCCTTGACTTGTTAATTCCCCTTCACTAGCTGAGAAATCGCTCATATTATTGTTTAATACAAAACCCAACCCATCAACAACTATCCCACTTCCATACCAGTCTCTAATAGTTTGTGTTTGAGATACTGCATTTCCATACTTATCAATTATAGAAAAATGAGATGTATTTCCTGGATACTCTTCAGGTAATATACCATCATCCGGTAAATATTCCTGAGACTTATTGCTTATTAAATTATATCTTTGTTTAGCAAAATCTTTACTTATTAACTTCTCTGTATTGACTCTTACAAAATCAGGATCTGCTATAGAAATACTCCTATCAGCAAATACAATTTTCATTGTTTCTGCTAGTGCATGTAAATAATCTGAACTGTTTGATCCCATTCCGTTTAAATCAAAGTTCTCTAAAATATTTAGCATCTCTATTAATGCTGTTCCACTAGCTGGTGGTGGAAAAGTTAAGATTTTATGGTTCCTATAATTTGTATATATAACCTCTCTGAACTTAGAATCATAGTTTTCTAAATCTTCTATTTCATAGCATCCATCATGATTATTTATTGCATTTACAATTTTTTCAGCAATTTCACCCTTATAAAAAGAACTTAGTCCATCTTCAGATAATTTGGTAAGTAATTTTGCTAGGTCCAAATTTTTCTTTCTTTCACCAAAATCATATTTAGTTTCATTTTCTTTTAAAAATAATTTTTTAAAATCCGAAAACTCTTTTATTTTTCTTTTTACTGAAGGATCATTAATTGTAATAGATTCTGTAAAACTTGTTGAAAAACCATTAAAAGCGTAATTAATACTCGGCTTTATTAATTCTTTTAATTCTAAAGTTCCAAATTTATTGTGCATTATTTCTAAATTTTTTAGAAGGCCTGGTATAGCTACAGACTTTCCACCTATGTCCTTCCATTCATCTACAACTTTGCCATTTCTTATAAACAAATCTTTTTTAGCTTTTTTTGGAGCAATACCTCTGCCATCTAATGCATAAGCTTTTTTTTCTTCTGAATTATACATTAATGTAAATGCTCCTCCTCCAATTCCGGAATGATGAGGCTCAACAACAGATAATACCAAAGAAACAGCAACAGCAGCATCAAAAGCATTTCCACCCTTTTTTAGTATTTCTAATCCAGCTTTTGTTGCATAATAATTATTTGTACTAACTCCTCCATTATTACCCTCAGATACAGGCTTTTTCCAATTTGAAGGCCACATATATACTTCTTTTTTTTCAACCAATATTATAATCCTCCTTATAAGTAATTTTAGAAACAATAATACCTACTAAATAGGTTACAATTACCACTGGATAAACTGCTTCTAATTTGTCTGTCAATCCTAATATCATCCAGGTTACACCTACAATCATTCCTGTAGCCATACTCCAAAAAGCTCCTTCTTTTGTAGTTTTTTTCCAAAGTAATCCGAATAATATAGAGAAACTAACTGGTGCCGCAGCAATATGTTGTAAAGTTAAAAATAAATTTGTCAAAGATTCACTTGGTATCAAAAACGAAGGAATCAAAGTTAAATATGCAAACACAAACGTTATAATTTTAGAATATTTTAATATTTTAGCATCATCAGCATTTGGATTTATATCTGTTTTATACAAATTAGTTATTATTGTTCCTGTTGCTAACATCATTGTAGCCATAGTGGCAGCAATAATCATAGTTGAGCAAGCAAATATTATTCCTGCAAATATAGGTGAACTGAAATATTTAATTGCGAATGCAAATGCAGTAGCACCATCACCTAATTCAGCACCTGTTGACTTAGCCATTATTCCACATATTGCAGTTAAAAAGCATATAGGAGCTGAATTTAAATATCCTAAAATAGATCCTTTTTTTGCTACTTCAGGACTTTTTGCAGCAAGTAGTGGTTGTAAAACAGATTGCATTACTGCCGTACTTATACATCCTCCGAATATCCAAGCAATAATTCTTTGTAAAGGCATATTTGTAGGACTACTAAACTCAGCAGGAACAGTATCCAATAGACCATTAAATCCACCAAATGTTGGTAGTACTCTTAATACAAAAGTAATTAATAAAGCATAAATTCCAAAGCAAACTATCCTACTTACAGAAGAAGCTCCTTTCATTCCTGAGAAACTGGTATAAACAACCGCAACTGTTAGACCAATTATCATAGCAATTGTCATGCTAACTTCAGGAAGAACTATACTTATAATACTAGAAACTGTTTTTAACTGTATCGGAATATAGAAAAATCCATATATTATCCATGCGTATGAATAAAGTCTTGATGATTTCTTATCAAATCTTATTTGTAGATACTCAGAAACAGATTCTCCAGGCATCTTACTTCTTATTGTTTTTGCAAAGAATGCCAAAGCTATGAAGTAAAAGGAACCTGCTATAGAATACCACATTCCTGAAATTCCAATATTATATCCGTTTTGGGCTGCTCCAACAATTGCCATTCCACCAATTTGCCAAGCAGCAAAAATACATCCTAAAGAAAAAACTCCAAGAGATTTATCTCCTCCTGACCATTGACTGGAACTTTGAATTTTAGTCCCTGCATATATTCCTACTCCAACAATTAAAGCAAAAGTTATCACCCAAGTTAAAACTAACATAAAAAACCTCCTTCAATAGATATGTAATATATTACATATCTATTTTATTATCTTACTTTATCAAAGTCAAGTATAAACACAAATATCTTTTAATAAATATAAAAAAGGCTCCGAAAACTCGAAGCCTTTAATCTAAAACTTATTTAGAAGTTTTTACACTATTTGAAGCATCTAGAATATTGTAATATGCCCAGAAATCAGGATTTACATCACTAAATGTTCTTAGTGCGTTTTTATCAATATTTTTAATTGAATCAGCAGTTGTCACTCTATTAAATACGGAATTTAAAATTGTAACAGCTTCTGCTCTAGTTATTTTTTCATTTGGTTTAAATGTTCCATCTGGATAACCATTGATGTGTTTGTTTCCATAAAGCTTGTCAATTGCTTCTCTTGCCCAGTGATTTTCAATGTCTGTGAAGTTTGCTTTTGCTTCGCTGGCTTTAATATATCCAGAAATCATTTGTGCAAATTCAGCTCTTGTGATACTATCGTTTGGTTTAAATTCTCCATTAGGATATCCGTTGATAAGTCCTTTAGAAACTACATAATTTACTGCTTGAGAGTACCATTCTCCATTTGCATCTGTAAATCTTGTTGTAGTACTTGTTCCAAAGTTTTCGCTACCATTTAAAAGAACTCCAAACATTTTTGCAGCTTCTGCTCTTGTTACATTGTTTTGTGGTTTAAATGTTCCATCTGGATAACCTTTAATATATGCAACTTGAGTTTGTACTTGAGGTTTCTTAGTTACAGTGTATTCTTGTTTTTTAATACTTCCGTCAGCATTTTTTGCTTCAACTGTAATTTTTTCTCCGCCAATTAAATCTCTCACAAGATCAACTGAGAAAAGTCCTGATACAGGAACTGTAAATCTTCCTAGTTCGTTGTTTTTAGAATCTAGAACCCTAACTGTGTCTTTGTAGTCAGCTTTACCTTTAACAACCTTAGTTCCTTCAATTGCTTCAGTAACTTTTAAGAATACATCTGATGCTTTATCTTCTTTATAAAATTTAAGATTTTTTACATCAAATGGATTAATATATTCAGAAAGAGTTGTTGAAAAATATGATTTATCATCAGTTTTAAAACTTCCAACTAATTTACCATCAAAGTATACTCTAATATTTGTATTAGGTGAATTCTTAATATATCCTGTAAGATTTTTACCTGAAATACTTAAACTATTAGCTTCAACTTCTTTGCCAAGATTTTCAGTTGTTCCACTGATTTTAACTGAGCTTGAAGTTTTATTGCCATCTTTTGCATAAATCTTTATTGATTCATTTTTCTTAATTGTGTAATTTATTGAAAAATATCCATCTCTGTCTGCACTTCCTAGATATTCATCATTATATCTACCTTTTTCTGCATAAATTCTAGCATAGGATGCAGTTCTACCTGTTATTTTTTTGCCATCATATTTAACATTTTTAAGATCAATATCTCCGTAAGTGTTGTATCTTCTATCAACATCAATATTTACAGTTACTTTGTGTAAAGTATCATCTTTAAATGTTACATATGCAGTTCTTGTTCTATTTCCATAACTGTCGAATTCAACGCTGTCCCATTCAACAGATTTAGCATCAGGTATTCTATTAAGAATATCTCTACTTGTTATTCTTTCTCCTATACCAGCTTTAATATTGATTTCTTTTGTGTAATCTTTTTTTGGTGTTGTTGTGCCTGGATTTGTTCCTGGGTTTTCTGCTCCTGGTTTTGTACCTGGATTTGTTCCCGGGTTTTCTGCTCCTGGTTTTGTACCTGGATTTGTTCCTGGGTTTTCTGTTCCTGGTTTTGTACCTGGATTTGTTCCTGGGTTTTCTGCTCCTGGTTTTGTACCTGGATTTGTTCCTGGGTTTTCTGCTCCTGGTTTTGTACCTGGATTTGTTCCTGGGTTTTCTGTTCCCGGTTTTGTACCTGGATTTGTTCCTGGGTTTTCTGTTCCCGGTTTTGTACTTCCTTCAACTATATCACTTGAGTTATCATTTGTAGGTGGTGTTTGTGCATTTGCAAAAGCAGTCATAGGAATTGAAGTTGCTAAAATTCCTGCAAGTGCAAGTGTTAAATATTTCTTACTATATGGTTTCATTAATATTCCTCCTAGTTGTCTAGTTAATTTCTTAGCCTAATAATATATCTAAAATGTGATAAAAAAGTGAAAAGACCTCTCAATATCAAAGTCTTAATATTTTCGTAATATTATTTTAATAATTACACCTTTTATTACTATCAAACTCTTATATATCAAAAATAATCACTATAAAATATATTAATTCGCATTTGGATTTGTAAAAACTTTTCCTCTAAACTTTAACTGATTATCATTTAATACTTCCATATAACCTGCACTTTTACCATTTGGATACTTGCATAAAACTTTAGTTTTATCATCACTTAGTTTTACATAAAATCTATCTTTGTAATCATCACTATAATTATATACACAAAATTCATTAAAACCATCAGCTCTAGGCTTTATATCATCACCACTAATATAAAGGGAATTTTCATTTTCATCCAAATAAATATAGTTTAGACTAAAATCCTTAGAAACCTTAGGTGTATTTACTTTAAAATTTTTAGGATTATAAAGGCTATAATCACCAATAACTACAACTCTATTTTCATTATCCCAATTCACTTCTGTTCCTAAATTTTCAGCCACAAATCTTATAGGGACAAAAGTTCTGTCATCATAAATTTTTACTGGAACTTCTAGATTAACAGCTTTTGATTGCCCATTGGAATTAACTTTAGCTTCATTGGAATTAACCCTAAGCTCTATCTTGGAATCTTTACTTTCAATGACAACAGTTCTGCTTGTTTCAATAAAATCAACATTATAATTTAAACTTTCAGCGACAAATCTAATTGGAACCAAAGTCCTATTATTTTCAATAATTGGATTTGGTTTTTGTTCAATTAATTTTCCATTTACTACAATCCTAGGATTAGAAGCCGCAAAAATCATCCCTGGCATCATCATGCTTAAAATCGCTATAGACATAATCTTTTTTAAAATTTTCATAATATTCTCCTTTTTATTTTATTATATCAATAATAAAAATGTTTTCAATTACTATAAATTCTAAGTTTGTAAAATCTAGAACATAAAAAAAGGCTGTATTTCAATGAATACAGCCTTGTGTGGTGGAGGCGGTGGGAGTCGAACCCACGTCCGAAGGCCCCTTACAGAAAGCTTCTCCGAGCGCAGATCTCTCTTAAGAATTCCTCTCTGCTACTAGAAAGTCAAACTTGCAGAAAGTATCGCCATTAACCCCCTCTGCTATGGCGCATCACAGAGTTCGTTTGCCCGCTTAATTTGAAACCCGCAGTAGATCGCGGAGTCTACATTGGATTGCTACCTATGATTAGGCAGCTAGTGCGAAATTATTTTCGTCGTTTATTTTTTAATGGACCATTTTTACGTTGTGTGATCCATCAACGGCTCGCTACTTTAAGCTCAAAACCCCCGTCGAAACCATTTTCGCCCCCATATTTAGTTTAGAATAAAAATTATACTAGAAATAGGATAAATTGTCAATTTTACGCATTTAAAAGAGCCCGAATTAAACTCGAGCTCTTCTTTTTTTATCAGGAAATTTATATCTCAAATAATTTTTCCATATTCCATATCCCAAAAGTCCTCCAACAACATTTAGCATTAAATCATCTATATCAACTGATCTTCCAATGAAGAATTGAATAAACTCGATGAAAAATGAAAGTGATATTGATATCCTTAGTATATATTTAAAGTTTCGGTAATTTTTATAAATCATTGGAATCAAAATTCCCAAGGGAATAAAAATTATAATATTTCCCGCCACATTTAAAAATGTGTGCCAAATTCCCGAATACTTTATATAGTTTAAAATCGTTCTAAAGGGAACTAAGTTAACTCCCCACGCTCCTGAATTCATTCTGTCTTTAAAGTTTCCAACAAAATCAAAATTTTCATTTGTCAGATTTATACCTGATTGAGCAATATATGAGTTTGGTGTAAATAGCAGCACAAATAATACTGCAATATATCCTGCCAATACACTTAATAAAAATTCTCTAAATCCTGAACTTCCCTTCTTAAGGTGAGGGAAAAATTTAACCCTAATTAGTGAAAATAAAATAAAAGTTATTATAAAAGCTGGAATTGCTCGAAGTGCAAAGAAAATAAATATTTTCATACTTCTTTTAATTCTATTAATCCCTCAATAGAATTTTTATTTTCTCCTTTGATTTTATCCCAAACATCTTTTGAGTTTTCATCATATATTCCAAAAGTAATAAGACCTGCTTCTCTAGCAGCTTTTAGTGCTAGGTGATTGTCATCTACAAGTGCCACATCTTCTGGTTTTTCACAGATTTTATCAGCAATTTCTAAGAAAAATTCTTTTTCTTCTTTGGAGATTCCAATATTTTCAACTGTGTAGATTTTTTCGATAAATTCATCGATGCCATATTTTTCTACGACAATTCTTGCAAATTCTTCTTCTGTTGAAGTTCCAATTACAATTTTATATCCTTTTTCTTTTAAATATTTTAAAACTTCAAGGGCATTTTCCTTTGGCTCAACTTTATTTGTGTAAAATTCGATTATTACATCTTTCATTTCGTTAAATAATTTATCTACGCTCTCTTTTAATTCGTAATGCTCTTTTAAAAATTTAAGAGCACCTCTTGAGCTCATAGTTATTAATTTGTGGTTGACTTCATCGGATACTTCCACGCCCTTTGTCTTCATAAAGTCTTTGTTTAGATGATTCCAATAAGACATTGAATCCACAAGTGTGCCGTCTAAGTCAAATATAATAGCTTTCATTTATTCCTCCATATTATTATCTTCAAAATAATCATAATTATTAATAATTTTCAGAATGATATTTCTAGATGATTACAGAATTCTATTTCTAGATGATTACAGAATCCTAATTCTAAATGATTACAGAATCCTATTTCTAGAAGATAACAGAATGATATATCTAAATGATTATATTTTATAATTATTTGCTTGTCAAATCATTCATAATCCTTTATAATATTTAGGTATTAAAAATTTTACATCATTTTTTAAAAAAAGTATTTGATTTTTTTCTAAAAAGTGTTATAATCTTATTTAGTTGTTAAAACTTAATAAGAAATTTACAAACGTAAATTTTATTTTACCGGGGTGTAGCGCAGTTTGGTAGCGCACGTGGTTTGGGACCATGGGGCCGGGGGTTCGAATCCTCTCACCCCGACCATATTTGACTATATTCATTAGAATATAGTCTTTTTTTATGCTCATTTAAATTTTTAAGTCCCATCAAAATTTTCTAATTATAATTTCTTAGAAAGAATTTATCAAATAATTGTAATGAAAAATTTTAGTGTTTGTAAAAATAAAATATAGAAGTTAATTTTTTATTTATATGAAAGTAGTTTTTAATTGAAGGGGACAGTCCCTTTGTAATTCTGACAGGGACAGTCCCCTTCGCATAAACACTTCATATAAAAAAGCGACAGATCAACTCCATCGCCATAATTTATATTTTCTTTGACCAATATTTTCTAAGAAGAAATGAGATTATGATTTGTGAAATTGCAACTATAGTCAGTGCTACAAACACTTCAAAACTAATATATGCAAACACAAAAGATGCAGAAAGAATAAGACCAGAAAATAATTTAACAACGGTATAACCTGACTTCATTCTTATAAAAATTTCTCTTTCGTCATTTTCTTCAGTGTACATCTTTTTCAAAGTGTTTTCATCTTTTAAAGCTTTAAAATATACACCCATTTGAACTAAACAAGCGACTTCAACTCCAAAGAAAAATCCCATTACATAGTAATTTACAACATCTTTAGTTGGAAATATATCTTTTAAATAGAAGTTTCCAAATAAAACTGCAAGAAGTGCTAAAACACAAACTACAACTAAAACACCAATCCTATTTTCTAATTCTTTTTTGTAGCTTTCCAAACTCTTCATATTAATCTCCATCCTCCATAGTAAATATGTCCTCAATGCTTTTATCAAAAAAACTCGCGATTTTAAAAGCTAGTGGTAGAGATGCAATGTATTTGCCAGTTTCAATTGAAGTTATAGTTTGTCTTGTCACTCCAACTGCATTAGCTAATTCCTCTTGAGTAATTTTATTTTCTTTTCTTAACTGGGAAATTATATTTTTCATTTCTTCCTCCAAATGCTAAGTTAGCTTTGCATTTTTAGTATAGTACGCTTTACATTTTTTTGTCAAGCTTGCTTTGCATTTTAATTTTTAATAGAAGAAAAAGTCCTGGTAGCAAACCTGCCAGGGATAGCCACAGGGCACGCAGCAGTCGCAGGGTTTAATACTTTATTTAATCTACTTCAACTTAAGAGTACAGCCCCTTTTTAATTATATATTTCTTTTTTATTTAATTTATTTTCTTCTAATCTTTTCTTGTTAATGGCAAGGGACAGCCCCTCTGTAATCGATAATGATCAGACATAAAAGGCAGTCCATAAAGATTTATTCTATTCCAAATTCTTTCGCATATTTCATCTTACCTTTGATTTTATTTGCATCATCAGTTAATTTTATCGCCATAAAATTTTTTTCTGGAACATCAAAGGGTGAAGTAATTCCAAATTCTATTGCTTTTTTATAACCAAATTTTGGATAATATTTTTCGCTTCCTAAAACAACTGAATAGTTATATCCAAGTTCTCTTGCAATTTTATGTGCTTCTTTTATTAGAGCTGAGCCTACTTTTTTTCTTTGTGCATCAGGCAGAACTGATATTGGTGCTAGTGCTAATACTGTTTCATCTCCGACTTCTGCTTTTGTAAACATTACATGGCCAATTATTTTTCCATTTTCTTCTGCTACAAGTGCTAGTTCAGGAATGTAAGAGATGCCGTTTCTTAAAGCTATTACTAAATCTTTTTCGTTGCCATCTGCATGCTCCGCACTATTAAATGCTTCTTCTACTACTTTATCTATTTCTTTATAATCTTTTTCTTCTTCTCTTCTTATTTTCATTTTTACCTCTTAAATCATGGGGACAGCCCCTTTTTTTAATTATATATTTATCTTTTATTTAATTTATTTTCTTATAATCTTTCCTTATTGATGGCAAGGGACAGCCCCCAGTACAAGTGCTAGTTCAGGAATGTAAGAGATGCCATTTCTTAAAGCTATTACTAAATCTTTTTCGTTGCCATCTGCATGCTCCGCACTATTAAATGCTTCTTCTACTACTTTATCTATTTCTTTATAATCTTTTTCTTCTTCTCTTCTTATTTTCATTTTTACCTCTTTTTATACTAGGAGCAGTCCCTTTGTTTATTACTTTACTTAATCTACTTTAACTTACGAGGATAGCCCTTTTTTTATTATATATTTCTTTTTTTATTTAATTTATTTCCTTCTAATCTTTTCTTAATGGCAAGGGACATCCCTCAGTAATCGATAATGGCAACCCTCAATATAGAAACAAAATATTTGCTCACAAAAAAGGCCTCCAAAGAGACCAAATCAAACTATATATTTTCTAAATTCTTCCTTTATATCTTCTTTTAAATACCCCATGCCGCACATATCTGGTCCAACATGGCAAGCTATTGTTCTTCCAATTTCAAAAGACTTGTGATTTTTAAATCCCTTTTCTTCAAGTCTTTCAATAAATGGATCTAAAATCTTTTTGTCATCTCCATGCACTGGAAAAACAAAATCAACTCCTGATGCTGTTGATTTTTCTGAAATTATTTCTATCATTTTCTTAAAAGCTTTGTTCTTTCCTCTAATTACTTCTGATACATATAATTTCCCATCATCATCCACTTCTAAGATTGGAATTATATTTAGCACGCTTGAAATTTTTGCCTTAGTCTTTGAAACTCTTCCCCCTTGATAAAGGTATTTTAAATCAAAAACTGTAAAGATATGAGCAGTGTTTGCTACAAGATATTTTGCAAACTCAACAGTCTTTTCAAAGTCCATTCCGTTTTTTGCTGCTAGTGCTGTGTAATAAGTGATTAATCCAAATCCAACTGATGCGGCAAGTGAATCTATTACTTCGATTTTTATATCTTTGTATTTCTCTGATACTTTTCTTGCTGCCATGTAAGCATTTTGATATGTACCACTAAGTCCACTTGAAAGTGCCAAAACAATTATGTTGCTTCCACATTTTGCCATTTCTTCCAATTTAACTTGGTAGTCATAAGCTGTTACTTGGCTTGTTTTAAAAAATTTCCCTTCCCTCATTTCTCTATACAAATCTTGATTAGAAAAATCATCAGGAAGTTCTTCGTTGTTTTCGTCTATATTTTTTAAATTTATTATATCAATACCAATTTCCTCTATTGTCTTATTGTCTAAGTCGCAAGAAGAATCAGATAATATTTTAAAATTCATCGTTTCCCCCATCTATATGTAAATCATATATAAAATATTATAACATAAAGTTCTTTTTTTCATTAATTTTATATGTTTATTTGTTTCCTATAAATTTGTAGACGATTATTAAAACTATTAAAACAACTACAGAGATTTTAAAAAGAAGCACTGGAAGGCTATACCAAGGCATGCTGTTGTAGGGAGATTTATTGATATAAGCTGAGATTGTAATGACAATATTAAGTGCAATGAGTAAGAATATTAGTATTTTAAAGAATTTTTTCATTTTGTCTCCTCTAATTTTTTCTAATGTTATAATGTAATCATGGATATTAAGTACATGAAAAAAGCAATTGAAATTGCTAAGAAATCTCTTGAAACTCACGATGTGCCCATTGGTGCAGTTATCGTAAGGAACAAAAAAATAATTGGCATTGGCTACAATAAAAAGGAGGCTCTACACTCACCAATTGCTCATGCTGAGATATTGGCAATAAATATGGCCTCTAAAAATTTAAATTCATATCATCTTGAAGGTTCTGATATCTACATCACTCTTGAGCCTTGTCTAATGTGTGTTGGTGCAATACTACACGCAAGAATTTCTAATTTATATTTTGGTGCGAGCAATAAAAGATTCGGTGCTGTCAAAAGCCATCAAAATATTGAAAATCTATTCACCAATCACAAAATTAATTACAAAGGTTCTATCTTAGAAGATGAATGCTCAAGTTTAATTTCAAATTTTTTCTCAGAACTTAGGGAAAGGTCTAAATAGAAAACCTGCATTTGTCCTTAAAAATTCTAAGATATAATCGTCGTATAAATTTTTTGTTACTATTGCTATTATTATTCCAAGGATTGCTCCTATGATTACATCGCTTGGATAGTGAACGAAGTGATATATTCTAGATATTGCTATTAAAAAGGCTACTACAATAAACACTACTCCCATTCCTTGGAAATAATATAAAACTGTCACTGCTGCTGCAAAGGATGATGATGCATGACCTGATGGAAAGGAAAAGTCTGTTGGATTTTTAATTAGAAGTTCAACTTTATTTATCCATGAAGGTCTTTTTCTTTTTAAAATATTTTTTAATAAGAGATTGCAAATTATTCCATTAAACATAAGTGCAAGGACAATATTTATACTTTCTACTCTAAAGCCCAAATAAAATAATATAAATGCAGTAAACACCCATAGTGCTCCACCTGTTCCAAGATGAGTTATCACTATCATATATCTATTTAGCGTATCTGTTCTTATTTGTATTAGCCAGTCTAAAAGTCTCTTATCCATTTAAACCCCTTTATGAAAAATGGCCTATAAAAGGCCACTAAAATTACATTTGGTTTTGTTCGTCAACCCATTCTTTTGCTTCTTCAACTGCTTCATCTGTAGGAATTTCAATTCCAGTTTCAGGATCTTTTCCTTCAGTCTTAGAATATACATCAGAATCTGGTCTATCTGATTCTTTTATTTCTTTTTGTTGTTCAATATTAGCTTTCATTTCTTCTTTTTTGTCATTTGAAAGAGTCTTAGAATTTTCAATTAAATCTTTTTCTTTTTTATCAGTCATAATATACTACCTCCATAAGATTATTCTAAGTATATAATATTACAAAACTTGTTAAATTACAATTATAATGGGTATCTTAAATATAGAAAATTTAAAATATTGGGAAGTGTGAAAATGTTAAGAATCGTTTTTGATAATTTAGGCGAGTATAAAAAGTATGCCATGCTCTCGCCTATTTTTGTTTTATTAGAAGTTTTGATGAATGTTTCAATTCCATTCTTCATGACAAAAATAATTGACGAGGGAATTCTTTTAGGCGTTGAGAATAATATTATAAGATATGGTATTATTCTCTTTGTTTTTGCAGGAATTTCTCTTATTACAGGAGTTACTTCGGGATATCTTGCCACTAAGGCATCTAGTGGTCTTGCAAAAAATATGAGATATTCTATGTTTAAAAATATTACTAATTTCTCCTTTGAAAATATGGACAAGTTCAAGAGAGGAACTCTTATCACAAGAATGACAACTGATGTGCAAATGGTGCAAATGGCCTTTCAGATGACTACGAGAATGGCTATTCGTTCACCACTTATGCTAATCTTTTGTTTTATAATGAGCTTTAGACTTTCAAAGGAACTTGCACCAACTTTTGTAATTATTATTCCTCTTATTTCAATTGGAATGGGGATTATAATCAAGGGAGCTTATCCAATTTTCGAGCATGTTTTTAAAGTTACAGATAAACTTAACACCAATGTATCAGAAAATTTGTCAGCTATTAGAGTTGTTAAATCCTTTGTGAAAGAGGACAAGGAAATAGAAAAGTTCGACGAAATATCAGACGAATTGCAAAATAATTATATTAAAGCTTCAAAGCTACTAGCTCTTTCAAATCCTTTGATGAACTTTTCAACTTATCTAATGACAATTTTAATTGCATGGCTTGGAGCTAATTTAATTGTAGCGGGCGACATGTCAACTGGATCACTGACAGGACTTATCACCTACGCAATCCAAATTCAAATCTCTCTAATGATGCTTTCAATGATACTTGTGCAAATTACAATTGCAAGAAACTCACTTAGAAGAATTGACGAAGTGATTAAGACTACACCTACTATTGTAAGCCCTGAAAATGCAGTAACTGAAGTTTCTGACGGAAGCATTGAATTTAAAGATGTCTACTATTCTTATTCAGAAGATATAGAAAAATCTGTCCTATGCGATATTAATCTTAAAATAAATTCAGGAGATTATGTGGGAATTATCGGTCCTACTGGATCATCTAAGACTACACTTGTTTCGCTTATTGCAAGAATTTATGATGCTGATAAGGGTCAGGTTTTAGTTGGCGGGCGAGATGTAAGAGAATACGACCTTGAAGAGCTTCGTGATGAAGTTTCTGTAGTTCTACAAAAAAATCAGCTTTTCACAGGAACTCTTCGTGAAAATTTACTTTGGGCTGATGAAAATCTAACTGACGAAGAATTAAAAGAGGCACTTTATATTGCATCATGTGATGATTTTATAAATCCAGAGACAGATTTAGATATGAAGGTGCAAAGAGGCGGCACAAACTTCTCGGGTGGACAAAGGCAGAGAATTTGTATAGCTCGTGGAATTTTGAAAAAGCCTAAGATTTTAATAATGGACGACTCTACATCTGCCCTTGACAATAAGACTGAAGAAAAAATAATTTCTTCACTTCAAAGCTTACGACCAGAGATGACAAAAATTTTAATCTCACAAAAGATTAAATCTCTTAAAAATACAGATTACACAATAGTCATGGACAACGGAGAAATTGAGTCTATTGGCAAACACGAAGAACTTATTAAGACAAGTCCAATATATTCAGAAATAAATGAAACACAAGAAAGTGACGGTGATTTTGATGCCAAAGAATAAGACAAAAATGACTTCGAAAGAAAATATTGATGCAGCAAAAAAACTTTTCATTTTTATATTTAAAAGACACAAGATAAAACTAATTTTAGTTCTATTTATGGTTGTTATGGCATCACTTGCATCAATTTCAGTTTCACTATTTATTAGAGTTTTAATTGATGATTATATCTTGCCTCTTTTAAACAGTTCATCACCTGACTTTGGACCGCTCTTTAGCGTATTAGTCAAAATGTCACTATTCCTATTATTTGGAGTAATTTGCTCCTTTTTCTATTCAAGGCTAATGGTAAATATTTCAGAGACAACTATGGGCGATATTAGAAAGACAATGTTTAGCAAGATGCAAAAACTTTCAGTGTCTTACTTTGACACCACAAGCCACGGCGACATAATGAGTTATTACACAAATGATACGAGAGCCCTTGGTGAAATGATTGCAAATAGTTTTCCATCTTTTGTATCTTCAATGATGACAATAATCATGGTATTAGTTGCAATGTTTAGCCAATCAGCACTACTATCACTAATCATAATTTTTACAGTAAGTCTTATGATTTTTGTAATGAATCAAATCGGAGGAAGGTCTTCACATTATTTCTTAAACCAACAAAACTCCCTTGCAAAGACAAATGGATTTATCGAAGAGATGATTGACGGACTTAGAGTTGTAAAAGTCTTTAATCACGAAGATGAGGCAGTTGATGATTTTGAAATTATTAATGATGAACTTGCCGAAAACACAATGATTGCAAATAGACTTGGACTTTTCTTATATCCTATGATTTTCGGAATTGGAAACTTCCAATATGTTTTATTTGCGTTAATCGGTGGACTAATGGCAGTTCATGGAGGATTTGGAATTACAGTTGGTGTAGTTGCATCATTTTTACAACTTTCAAGAACTATCACTGGACCTATGGCTCAAGTTGCAGGAAATATTAACCAAGTTGTACTTGCAATTGCAGGATCGCGAAGAATCTTTTCATTTTTAGCAGAAGAACCTGAAAGTTATGATGGCGATGTTGAAAATGTAATTTTAGAAAAAAATGGTGTAAAGAAACATTTCTGGCATGATCTTAAAACTGATGAATATACAGAAATTCTTGGAGACATTAGATTTAATGATGTGTCATTTTCTTATGATGGAAAGAATAAAGTTCTAAAGAATCTAAATCTTTACGCAAAACCTGGACAAAAAGTTGCCTTTGTCGGCGCAACTGGTGCAGGAAAGACAACAATCACAAATCTTATCAATAGATTTTATGATATTGATAGCGGAGAAATCACCTTTGATGGAATAAATATAAATAGAATAAAAAAAGATCACTTGAGAAGTGCACTTGGAATGGTTTTACAAGATACTCATCTATTTACTGGAACAATTGCAGAAAATATAAACTATTCAGTTGATGAAATTAACATGGATAAGACTATAAATGCTGCAAAAAGGACAAATGCTCACGACTTTATAGTTAACCTAAAGGATGGATACGACACAGTAATAACTGGAGCTGGCGGAGAACTTTCAGAAGGGCAACAACAACTTCTTTCAATAGCAAGAGCAGAAATTTACAATCCACCAGTGATGATACTTGATGAAGCAACATCATCAATTGACTCTCGTACAGAAAAAATTGTACAGGACGGAATGGATGAGATAATGAAGGGAAGAACAACTTTCGTTATCGCTCACAGACTTTCAACAATTATGAATTCCGATGTAATAATAGTTTTGGAAAATGGAGAAATTGTGGAAAGAGGAGATCACGAAGACCTATTGGCACAAAAGGGAATATACTATAATCTTTATACTGGAGGATTTTCAGAAGATTAATTATTAGAACAGTCTATTTAGGCTGTTCTTTTTTGCTTTTTCTTTTGGTGTTTTGGGACTGTCCCGTGTGTATTATTTATTTCATGTTATCTGTTATTTAAACTTATTTATGAATTTAAACTAATATAGTTTGGGACTGTCCCAGACCGTTAATAATAACTAATTACTTTAAAACTTATAATAAAATATCAATTAACCATTTTATAAATATTTTTAAAATTTTAGGGTATACTTTTTATAGCGTAATTTGCTCATTTTATTTCACCTCATTCTGAGGTTTCTTTGGCAACATTTCAGTTGCAATTTTCAATTTTTATTATTTTTAAATTTAATTTTTTGATTAAGTTTTATTTTTGTGCTTATTTTAAGGACATAAATATTAAATTTTTAAAAAGGAGACGAATATAATAATGTTAAAAATTATTAAGGCTCTTTTTGTTGCAATCAAAGCTCATAAGGGCCAAAAGGATAAGGGCGGAAAGCCTTATATTTTTCATCCTATTAGAGTTTCTTTAAACGCACAGGATTATGATGCAAAAGTTGTGGCACTTTTACACGATTTAATTGAGGATACTGATTATAAAATAGAAGATTTAGATTTCTTAAATGAAAATCAAAAAGAAGCTCTTCTTCTTTTAACTCATGATGAAGATGCCAGTTATTTAGATTATGTGATAGATATTAAGAAAAACAAGATTGCAAGATGTGTTAAACTTGCTGATCTTGAACAAAATATGAATCTCAAAAGATTAAAAAGAGTTACTGAAAAAGATTTAAGAAGAGTTGAAAAGTATAAAAAAGCTAAATCTATACTTTTAGAGGAGGAATAAATGAACAGAGAATATTTAATTATTAATATTGCCTTAGGTGCTACCACAGCTGAGAGAAACAATATAATTTTAACTGAAAAGGAAAAAGAGCGTATCAAAAGATATCAAGAGATTGCCAGAAAAGCTGATGAAGAAGGAAGTAATATTATTTTCTACGCACCTGATGAGGATTAGAACGTTATGAATAGGGAATATAGAATTATTGGCATTGCAATGGGAAGACTTAAAGCTAATGAATGCGGTATAATTTTAACTGAAGAAGATAAAAAAGTATTAAAGAAAATCAAGAGATGGCAAAAAAATCTAAGGAAGAAGAAAGTAATATTATTTTCTACGCACCTCCTGATATGGATTAAAAAATAAAAGAAGAGACAAAAAGCCTCTTCTTAATGGGAAAATGGATTTTGGGTGCGGTCCCTGGCAGTTTTGCTTTGGGGACTGTACCCTTCCTTTGTTAATCCTTCTTTTCATGCTGTTTCGCTTGCGAGGACAGCCCTCTCGGATTTTTTGCCCTCTTAGCTTTCTTTCCCAAAAAGGGGACGGTCCCTTTGTTGACTCGGTCAGGGACAGTCCCCCTTTTTCTGGATTTTTTTACCCTATTTTTTGAAAATCGAGGACACCCCCTTTTTTTATCATCTTCTTTCTTTTTTATCAATTCATTTTCATTCTAATGTTTTTTTATTGACGACAAGGGACAGCCCTCTTGCATTTTTACCCTTTTTCCGCAGCAGTCCCCTTGTTCCCAAATGCGCCTGGATATTTTGGGACTGCTGCGTGCCCTGTGGGACTGTCCCACATCGCATATTAAAAAATTAGATTAAGTAAAAAAATACTTTATTGAAGAATAAGTTTTATGAAACTCGGGACTGTCCCTGTCAGGTTTGGTTTGGGACTATCCCTTTTCTCTCTTCTGTTACATCTTTTGTTAATCCTTCTTTTGATGCTTTTTCATTTGCGAGGTCAGCCCTATTACATTCTTTTTTACTCTCTTTGTTTTTCGTGAAATCGGGGACAGTCCCCTTTTTCTGGATTTTTTACCCTATTTTTTTGAAAATCGAGGACACCCCCTTTTTTTATCATCTTCTTTCTTTTTTATCAATTCATTTTCATTCTAATGTTTTTTTATTGACGACAAGGGACAGCCCTCTTCATTTTCATTCATTTTGCCCTCTTTCCAACAAAAGCGACCCTAATTAATATTTTCCTCATTCAACAAATTTAAAACTGCAATTAAAACTTTCACTCCAACTTTAAGACAGCTTTCATCCATATCATAATGGCTATTGTGAATTCCGCCTTGAAGCTTTGTAAATAGATTCATATAACAAGCTTTCTTTCCCTTTTCTTGAAGATGGCCCATCATATATGAAAAGTCATCTGTGCCGCCAACATTGTCATTAAAAGGCTTAGTCCATTTTAACTCAGGCACAATTTTTGCCACTTCTGCAATTTTATTTGCAAAGTCGCTATTTCCATTGCCAGTTGGTCCATATCCCATGACCTTGACTTTACAGTCGCATCCGTAAATTTCTGCAGTGTTTTTTACACATTTCACACAGGCATCATAAAGTCTCTTTTCTACATCTGAATCAGATCCTCTAGTTTCAACTTCAATCTTACAATAATCAGGCACTACATTTCTTCCAGTGCCTCCCTTTATCTTTCCAATATTAAGTCTTGTCTCACCTTTACTATCTTGCACAAAACTTTGCATCATTGAAATTGACTGCACTGCTGCAAGTATTGCATTATGTCCCTCTTGTGGATACATTCCTGCATGAGCACTTTTGCCGAAAAACTCCACATCAAATTTTGTTGTAGCATAAAGTCCTCTCCAAGTTCCTGCAAGTCCTGGAGCTTCTTCTTCAGTTCCAAGTATATGCATACCTACAATTGTGTCTAAATCATCTAAGACTTTACTTTCTACAACTGCCTTCGCTCCTTTATCTCCTTCTTCTGCTGGCTGAAAAATAATTTTTACCTTTCCATTAAAGCTATCACGATATTTATTTATAATTTTCGCAAACATAAGTCCCATAGTAGTATGGCCATCGTGACCGCAGGCATGCATTGCTCCAGGATTTTCTGAAGCAAATCCCTCTCTATTCGGTCTATGACCTTTATCCTTTGTCTCATTTATCATTACAGAATCTATATCAAATCTAAATCCATAGGTAGGCCCAGGGTTTCCAGAGTCAATTACGCAAACCACACCTGTGTAGCCCTCCATTCTCTTTAAATTTTTAAAACTCGCTCCTTGTTTGGCAGCTCTTTTTTCTTCATTTCTTATAGTTTCTGCATCTGGATAGCTCCAAGCATACTTTGGATTTATAATATCTTTACCAACAATTGTCTTTATTCCCTCTGCTTCTAGAAAATCTATAATCTTTGAAGTTGTGCGAAACTCAGTCCAGGCATATTCAGCAAATTTGTGAAAATCCCTTCTATATTTTACATATTCTTCGTCATATTTATCTGCTTCTTTAAATAAGCTTTCTAAATTCATTTTTTCCCTTCCAATGTCTAATATTTTGTCTATTACCATTATATATATTTAAAAATTTTTTAAAAGCTTTAAAAAATTTAAATATAATAAAAACTCTGCATCTACATTAAGATACAGAGTCTAATTTATTTTATTAATTTTATTGGATCTAATTTTAATATAATTTCCCAAAAGATTAATACCCTTGCCATCTGGAAGGTTAATGTCTAATATCACTAGACTATAATCTTTATTTGTCTCTTCACATGCTTCTTTATAATTATCTATAAGTTTTACCCTAAAATTATTTTTCTCAAGAAATTTTTTTATTTCTTCTCCAATAATTTCATCATCTTCAACTAATAACGAAGATTTCATAAAATCCTCCTCTATAAGTAACACTATTTTTAAAGTATTGCATGTATAAAGCCTATCATTTTAGATTATACATCTATAAAAATAACATTTATTAAATTAAGTGTATCATAAATGTCCTTAGATATTGATTTTTACACTCAATTAATATAATATAACAAGAGTGAAAATATAAAAATTGTAAAAAGTTTTTAAAATATATGTAAAAAGAGTAGGATTGGGAGGTAAAAATGTCTACTAGAGGCAGAACAAATTTAGATGGTATTAGAAAGGGAAAAAATCAATTTTCTAGACTTAGAACTATTGTTGAAACTCCTTTTTATGGAAATAATGTTAAGAAAATAAATACACTTAAAGAAGCTTATGAGATTGCTAAAAATTCTCCTGGTGCAATTATTACAAGTAGAGAAATTTTTGAACCAGAAAAAATTGGACTTGAAAAAGGATCAAAAGTAATTATATTTAATGATGGAGCTACTACTGGTAGAACAGCTTCTGCTAGATACATATCAAATAATAACGACAACGAAGATGACGCACTTAACAAGGTAGTAATGGATGCTGTATATGATACTAGATTTAAAAAAATGCTTTATGCAGAGTCTGTTGTAGGTCTTGATAAAGACTTTTGTGTCAAGGCTCATCTTTTAATTCCAGAAGGCGAAGAAAATATTTTATACAATTGGCTATTAAATTTTCAACCAATTAATAATGAGATTAAAGAAATGTATAAAAATTCTAAAAAATATGACGAGGCTGACATAATTGTTTTTTCTGACCCACAATGGAAAAACGAAAATTATCCAAATGGAATAGCATATTTCGATTCTCAAAACAACACATTAGCACTACTTGGCTTAAAATATTTTGGCGAGCACAAGAAGGGCACACTTACTCTTGCATGGTCTATTGCAAATAGAAATGGCTTTGCCTCTTGCCATGGCGGAATTAAAACTTTCTATAGAGAAGATAAAAATCCATTCACACTTTCTGTATTTGGACTTTCTGGCTCTGGCAAATCAACTATCACTCATCATAAGCACGAGGATAAATACGATATAAAAATTTTACATGACGATGCCTTTATAATTAATTCCAAGGACAAATACTCCATTGCACTTGAGCCATCATATTTTGACAAGACACAAAATTATCCGCCAAACAGTCCTGACAACAAATTTCTTTTGAGTATGCAAAATGTAGGAGCAACTATGGATGAAGATGGCAATATAGTAGCTGTGACTGAAGATATTAGAAATGGAAATGGACGAGCAATTAAATCTAAATTGTGGTCAAAAAATAGAGTAAACAGACTTGATGATAAAATTGATGCAATTTGCTGGATAATGAAGGATCCAGTTTTTCCGCCACTTGTTAAAATTGAAAATCCAATAATGGCTGCACTTCTTGGCGCATCTCTTATTACTAAGAGAAGTTCTGCAGAAAATCTAAAGAAGGGATACGACTTTACAAAGCTTGTTGTTGAGCCTTATGCCAATCCTTTTAGAACTTATCCATTGGCTGATGATTTTAATAAATTTTTAGAATTATTTAAAGACGGAGTTGATTGCTACATTATAAATTCTGGAGATTACTTTGGAAAAGACATACCGAAGGAAATTACTTTCTCACTTCTTGAAAAAGTGATTGATGATAATGCAGAGTTTAAAGATTTGTTTGAAATAAAAGACTTTTCATATCTTGAAGTAGAAGGTTATGAATTGCCTGTTTATGATTTATACAGGGAAAAACTAGAAAAATCCTTTAGAACAAGACTTGAATTCTTTGACAACCTTTCTGAATTTGACGAACTTCCAGAATATGCATTAGAAGAATTTAGAGATTATTTTTATAGAATTTAAAAAGGACGACCCAAGTGGTCGTCTATATTTTTGAATAAAAAAGACTTGGACCACTCCAAGTCTTTAATCTAATTAATTTTCATTTAAAAAGTCAATTGCATATTGTGCATACATTCCTGCACCATTTGCAAGTACTGTTTCATCTACGTTAAATCTTTCGTTGTGATGTGGGTATTCTGCTCCAACTTCTGGATTTCTACATCCTACAAATCCGAAACATCCTGGTTTTTCTTCTAGATAATAAGAGAAGTCTTCTCCACCAGTTGTCTTTTGCATTGTAGAGTGTGCATCTGGTCCTGCAAATTTTTCAAGTGCTTTAATTGCTATTTCTGATGCTTTTTCATCATTAATTGTTGGTCCTAAGATGTAAGTGTAATCAAGTTCATAAGTTGCACCATAAGCATCGCAAACTCCCTTGATAACTCTATTCATATCTTCTTCGATTCTTGCACCAATTTCTCTTGAGAAATATCTATTTGTACCAGTCATTTCTGCTTCTCCAGCAATGATGTTAAATCTGTTTCCACTGTGGAATGATCCAATTGTAACTGTTACAGAATCAAGTGGAGAATAATTTCTTGATACAAGTTGTTGAAGTGCTTGAACTACTGCAGACCCTACAACTACTGCATCTACTGTTTCATTTGGTAGAGATCCGTGACCAGATTTGCCGTGGATTTTAATTGAGAACATATCTGCAGCAGCCATTCTATCTCCTGCTTCAAGGGAAATTTTTCCTGCATCAAGTCCAACCCAAATATGTGATCCATAAATTGAATCAGTTTCTTCAAACCAATTTCCTTGTCTAATCATATATTTTGCACCAAGACCAACTTCTTCTGCTGGTTGGAAGATTAAATAAACTTTTCCACAAAGTTCATCTTTAACTTCATTTAAAATTTTTGCAGCTCCAAGAAGCATTGAAATGTGAGTGTCATGACCACAAGCGTGCATCTTTCCTTCATTAACAGATTTGTATTCAACATCATTTTGTTCTGTAACATTTAATGCGTCAATATCTGCACGAAGTGCAACAGTCTTTCCTGGTTTTGCCCCTTCGATAACTCCAATAACACCAGTCTTTGGCTCTTCAGTAGGAATTTCATATTTTATTCCCATTTTATCAAGCTCTTCTGCTATTTTCTTTGTAGTTTCGTGTTCTTCAAAGGATAGCTCTGGGTTCTTGTGAAAATATCTTCTCATTTCAAGTATATAGTCTTTGTTCTTTTCGATTAAATTTTTAATATCCATATTATCCCTCTTTCTTTATTACATAGCAGGTGTAAGCATTGGCGCCATAATTCCTGCAAGCACAACTGATCCAATTGATACTGTTACAAATCCTGCAACTAACATCTTCGGAAGAATTTGCGATAAAATTAATTCTCTCTCTTCATCATCTTTACCCATAGCTTTTGCAACTTCATTTGAAACAACAAAAGTACCAGGAAAACCAAATAACGCTGATGAACCAATGGCAAAAGCCATCCATGGTCCAACTTTTAAAATTTTACCAAATATAATTGACATAATACCTATGCCAATTGTACCAAGTACTAGACAAATTACAATTGGAATTAAAATTCCAAGTACATCGCTTGGGCTCGCACCAGCAAGTCCACCATATACTACTGTCATAAGAGCAGCCATTGTTAAGCCAAAGGCATTACCCTTGTTAAGTGGTTCTCTTTCTAAGAATCCAACTTCTGCAAAAACTATACCAAGAATAAGTGCAAGTACATTTTTATCAATTCTAATAAAGATGTTTAAAATAAAAATTCCAGTATCAATATTTTTTAAATATCCTGAAACTACTGTAGCTATAAATGCGACAAAAACTGCTTTTGCAATATAATAGTTTGCGGAAACATATTTGTGTGGAAGTTGGAAAATAGTTCTGACTTCTTTTCTTTCAACTTCTTCATCTTCTGTAAACTTGTGACCCTTAGCTTTTAAATCTAAAATACTATTTGCCTCTCTTCTAAGACAAAAAGATGCAAGTGGATAACCGATAAATCCTTGAAGTACAACAAGTAGTGTTGCCATAAGTCTTAAATCAGCTCTACCAATTTTATCTGCGGCTTCTGCCATTTGAAGACCCGCTATAACTCCACCAGAGATTGGTGGTGCTGCTACAATTGCAGTTTCCTTTCCTACGATTGGAGTTGCTGCTAATAAAAGAAGTGCAACAATACCTATAATAGCTCCTGCCGAAATAAGAACTGTCTTCCATTGAGCGATTAATTGTCTAAGGTTAAGCATTGATCCCATGTGAACTAGAAGTGTAGTAATAAATAAAGCTCCTACACTATACATGAGGGAATCTTGGAAAAGTGTTTCTGGAACTCCCAACCAAAAACCTCCTAAGAAAATCGCCGAACATACAAATAGCGAGGGCACAATACTT
The DNA here is from genome assembly GCF_018919265.1 of Peptoniphilus ovalis. Classification (GTDB taxonomy): domain Bacteria; phylum Bacillota; class Clostridia; order Tissierellales; family Peptoniphilaceae; genus Peptoniphilus_A; species Peptoniphilus_A ovalis. The sequence goes on along the minus strand of NZ_JAHLQO010000001.1, from coordinate 436,210 downwards.
TTTGTGGCAGCGGATACTACATCGCCAATTGTATAGACTACAAAAATAAATAAAAGTGCTAATAATGCGTCCATATCTTCCTCCTTTGTTGCTTTGAGTTGCTAAAGCAAATTATTTTAAGGAATATTATATTCCTTAAATATTTCATTGTCAATGAAATATGCTTAAGTTCTTATGTTTTCACGGGCTTTATGATTTTATTTACTAAAAATTTACCTCATCTATATAAGGTCTATTAAATTTTTAAATATACTTTTTAAATAAGTGTCACTTAGTGATAGAATAAATTCGAGGAGTGAGTTAATTTGATTAAAGCAGTTTTATTTGACAAAGACGGAACAATTCTTAGGTTTTCTAATATTTATACTGATTCCTTAATCGAATATTTAGAAGATAAAAATTTAGATACTATTATAAAGAAAAAATTATTCCAAGATATTGGAGTAGGTGAAGACAGAAAAGCTCAAGAAAATTCAATTCTTGCATCTGAAACTATTGGCGATGTCGCAGTAGTTCTTTCAAAATATTTAGACATGGATGCGAATAGTCTTTTTATAGAAATTGATGACTATATTTATAATTACTATAAAAACAATAAAGATAGAATTGAAACCACTTGTGATGTTATCGACATTTTTAAGAAATTAAAAGAAAAAGGTATTTTAATAGGAATTTTTACTTCTGATAATTATAGACAGACTAAATTTGCAATGGATTTTCTAGGGTTTACTGAATACATTGATTTTATAGCAACAGCAGACACTTACAAGAAAAAACCAGACACAGAGGCACTTGAAGTTTTTAAAGAAAAATATAATTTAAAAGACGAAGAAATTATAGTAATTGGTGACTCAAAAGTGGATATGCTATTTGGAAATGGGACAAAAAAACTTGGAGTAACTTGTGGAACTGGAAGTAGAGAAATGCTTGAGGAATATGCAGATCACATCATTGAAAATCCTTCTGAAGTTTTTAAATACATTTGAGAAGATGATTATGTGATATTGGAAAAACTGTCAAATAATTTTAAAATATTTTTATTGTTTTTTATATTTAAGCCCGTCAATGTGTTGGCGGCTAGTTTATTTTCTTTAGATTCCTTTATTTCAGAATATTCAACTATTATCTTTATTGCAGCAATAGTTATTATTATTCTAGTAATGGGTTACATTTGGATTGATAAATTAGCTTTATCTAAGAACTTTTAATTTATATTTGTTATAATAGATAAAAATAATTGATAAAATATTTTAAAAAGGAGTAGCTATGATTATTAAAAATAACACTGTAATTTATGCAATGGATAAAAATAATGCTCCCGTTGCGAGAGCAAAGTCTGGGGATAATATTGTTTTTGAAACTCTTGATTGTTTCTCATGTTCTTTGACAAGTGAGGATCAAAAACTTGGCGGTATTGATTTTAATAAAGTAAATCCTGCCACTGGTCCAATTTATATTGAAGATGCAAAGGCTGGAGATGTACTAAAAGTTTTTATTAACAAAATTAATCTTAAGGGTTCTGCAGTTTCTGTGGCTGAGCCTGGCTTTGGCAGACTTGGAGAAAGAGTAAGTGAGTCAAAGACTAGAATAATTGAAGTTGAAAATGAAAAGATAAAGTTTCAAGGAATTGAATTTCCAATAAATAAAATGATAGGAGTAATTGGAACTGCACCTGCAGGAGAAGCGGTAAACACTGGCACTCCTGGAGACCACGGCGGAAACCTCGATTGCAAAGAAATCACTGAAGGAGTTACGCTTTACCTTCCAGTTGAAGTTGATGGAGCACTACTTGCAATTGGCGACCTTCACGCAGCTATGGGTGACGGAGAAATTAGTGGTGCTGCTGCAGAGATTAGCGGATCTGTAGATGTAGTTGTTGAGGTTATTAAAGATTTTAAGTACAAAACTCCAATGATTGAGACTGATGATAAGTTTATGATGCTTGCATCAAGAGAAAATATAGATGAAGCGACAAATCTTTCACTTGCAAATATGGCTGAGTTAATTATGGATAAGAAGGGCCTGAGTTTTGAAGATGCTTATATATTGATGAGTCTTGCTGTTGATGTGAGGGCTTGTCAGATAGTAAATCCTAATGTGACTATGAGAGCGGAAATAAAAAAAGATTTATTGAGATAAAAAAGATGGGAAACCCTCTTTTTATGTGAAAATTCTTAACGTCTCCGACCTTTTTGCTTATCACTCGAGAAGTTGGTTAATTATTGGCAAAAATGTTTTAAATTTATAGCTTAGGGGACTGTCCCTGACCGAGTCAACAAAGGGACCGTCCCCGTTTTTGGGAAAAAGAAAGCATTGAAAAAAGCACAAAAACCAAAGATAACAGAAGTATAGGGACAGTCCCAAAGCAAACCTGACAGGGATACCCATAGGGCACGCAGCGGTAACAAAATCTTTGCTTAAGTTTAAAAACTTTAAGAAGTTGTCGCAATTTTATAAGGTTTATTATCATATAAGTGTTGACAATTGTACTTAATAAATACATATCCTGCTTTTGAACTTTCTAAACACTATTAAATTAATATTTTTTATAATCTTTTATACTTTACCAAGATTTTACATTGTATATAATTTTAGACACAAAAATAAGACAGGCATTAAAACCTGTCTTATTCGTATAGTTCCCTGCTTCCAAATTTAATTTTGCTACTATTTAAGCTTTTCTTTTGTGGATAGTCATACTTAGTTATCATAGATCTAAATAGTGTCGCCACCTCGGATCTCCTAATTGATCTTCTTGGATGGAAATTCCCATCGGAATATCCTCTTAATAACCCTGCATCTACAAGAGCACCTACAGCGCCTCTCGCAGAACCTTTGATAGAATTACTATCAGAAAATTCATTAATAGCTGATGGCTTTTGAGGTATTGAATAAATGTAGACTAGAATTTCTGCAACTTCTTCTCTTGTTATCTCTCTGTTTGGATTTAATCTTCCAGTTGTTGGAGTTATATAACCTGCTTTAATTGCCTTTGCAACATCATTATAAAACCAATCTGATGTAGATACGTCTGAGAAAGTAACTGTATAAGTTTTATCTAGACCTGCTAAATTATTTACAACTGAGTAGAACTGTGCTCTAGTCATATTTTCATTTGGCCTAAAGCTGCCATCTTCATAACCTGCCATAATATTTCTTTCAGTTATAAAGTCAACTGATGACTCTGACCAATGGCCTCTTAAATCTCTAAAAGACCTAGCAAATACAGAATTTGTTAAAATCAATGTTGAGGAGATAAAGATCAATGAAAGCTTTTTCAACTTATTCATTCTTATCACCTTCACATTCATTATATCTCATATAAAGAAATTTAACACAGATTCTATTTTAAGTTTATGTTACAAAGGCAGAGCTTTGTAATATTTCTGACATATTGTGCTTTTTTTATACCATTTTTAAAATAATACTTTATGTAGTAGATGTTTTTAAAATTTTGCACAAAAAAAGAGAACAGCATATGTAATACTAACTGTTCTCTAAGGGAAGAAAAAAGATGATGAAGTTTTCACTTCATGTATATTGTAATTCAAGAGAAAATTTTTGTCAATACTTTTGTGAAAATATTTTCAAAAAGATTTTTAATCTCAATTTAAGCTGAAGCCCCCATTATTCTATTGTTTATTTTTTGTACAATTTTAACTAAAACTTATTATGCAAATATTTTCAAGTTTCCCATAAACTATTTATTATGATAAAATTAGAGCGAGGTGATTAATTTGTTAAAAGAAACAATTCTTAAAAGAAGAACTGTAAGAAAATTTAAAGATAAAGAAGTAGATAGAAAGCTACTTGAAGAAATTTTAATGTATGCTTCAATGGGACCAAGCAATGGTAACTCACATCCAATTGAATTTATAGTAGTTGATGATAAGGACAAAATCGAAGAGCTTTCACAAATGGATTCCTTTGCAACTCTATATTTAAAAGAAGCTCCATGTATAGTAATTCTAGTTGCAAATACTGACATCTGCAAAACTTGGGTCGAAGAAGCATCTCTTACTGCTGCATATCTTCAACTTCTTGCCGAAGAAGAAGGCATTTCAACTTCATGGATCAATGTAGTCGAAGGAAACACTGCTGGTAAAATTTCCTATGAAGAATATTTCAAAGAAAACTTCGGAGTTAAAAAACCATACAGAGCAGCTTGTTTAATTCCAATTGGATATAAAAAATCTGGAACTAAAGATCACGAAGAATTTGACATCTCTTCAAAAGTTCACTACAACGAATTTTAATATTGTCAATTTAAATTTACAATAATTTACGGTATTGTAATATTTCCCAGTTTTCTTATATGATATAGTTTAGTTATAAAATTTATTATGGAGGTAATTATGAAAAAAAGTATTAAAAAGTGGATCGCACCAATAGCTCTTGCAACAGTTTTAATGCCAACATCTATATTCGCATTTTCCGATGTAGATAAAGAGCATTGGGCTAGTGCAGATATTAATTGGGCAAGCTCAGAGGATATTGTAAAAGGTTATCCTGATGAAACTTTCAAACCTGAAGGAAACATCACAAGAGCAGAATTTTACAAGATGGTAAATGTATTTGCAGACTTTAAAGATGAAAAAGATGTAAAATTTACTGATGTTAAAGATTCTGATTGGTTCTATTCTGATGTTAAAAAGGCAGTAGCTGCTGGATATATTGAAGATGCAGCTGGAGAACTTAAACCAAACGAAGCTATCTCAAGAGAAGAAGTTGCTGATATTTTATCAACTGTTTATAAATTAGAAGACAAAGAAAATGAAGCTAACAATTTCTCTGATAAAGATGCTATCAAAGACAAAGGTTCTGTAGGAGCTCTTGTTGAAAAGAAAATTATTAATGGTTATCCTGACGGAAGCTTTAAACCAGCTGGAGATATCAAAAGATCAGAAGCTGCAAAAATGCTTCACACAACTGTTAAAACTTTAGGAAAAACTGACCTATACTTTGGCGTTTACAAAGATGATCTTATTATACTTCACACAAATGATGTTCACGGTGCTGTAAATGCTGACGACAAGCATATTGGATATGCTAATTACAAAAATGTAATCGATAAAATTAAAAATGACAACAAAAAAGTTATTGTAGTTGATGCTGGAGATGCTTCTCAAGGATCAAACTTCGCATCACTTAACGAAGGTGCAGATGTAATTACTGTAATGAATATGCTAGGACTTAATGCTTTTGCTCCTGGTAACCACGAATTTGACTATTCTAAAGAATCAGCTTTAGAAAATCACAAAAATTCTAAATTTAAATGGTATGCATCAAATCTATTTGATGAAAAAACTGGCGAAACAATTTTCTCTAAGGGAGAAGTTATTGATGTTGATGGATTAAAGGTAGGTATCTTTGGACTTGCAACTCCAGAAACAAAATACAAGGCTGACCCAAGAAATACAAAAGGCATCGCTATTTCAAAAACTGTAGAAGAAAATTCTAAGATTGCTCAAGAAGAAGCTGACAAACTTAGAAAAGAAGGAGCAGAAGTTGTAGTAATGATAAGCCACGTTGGTACAGATGAATCTTCTGATGTAACAACTGAAAAAATTGCTAAAAATGTTAAGGGTGTAGATGTAATGATTGACGGTCACTCTCACACATTATTTAAAAATGGTGAAAAAACTGGAAATTCTTTCATCGCATCTACTGGAGATACTTTAAGGAATATTGGTTTTACAACAATTTCCAAAGATGGAAATGTAAAATCAAGAATGATTACAAAATCTGAGGCACTTTCTTATGGAGAAAATGCTGAGGTTCAAAAAGTAATTGACGACCTATCTAAAGAACAAGAAAAAGTTCTTGGAGAAGTTTTAGGAAAAACAGCTACTAATCTTGATGGCGAAAGAGAACAAGTAAGAGCTGGCGAAACTAACCTTGGTAACTTAATCACTGATGCAATGAGAAAAGAAGCAAAAGCTGATGTTGTTATCACAAATGGTGGTGGAATCAGAGCTTCTATAAAAGCTGGAGATGTAACAGTTGGAGATGTATTTACTGTTCTTCCATTTGGTAACGCAATGACTGTAATTGAAGTTACTGGAAAAGACATAGTTGATGCTCTAAACCACGGCGTTAAAGACTATCCAAATCCAGCAGGACAATTCTCTCACGTTTCAGGAATTACTTTTGATTTAGTTGCAGGTAAACCAAGTAAAGCAACTAATGTAAAAGTTGGTGGAGCTCCAATTGATCTTTCTAAAACTTACACTCTAGCAACTAACGACTTTATGGCAGTTGGTGGAGATGGATACGATATGTTTAAAGGAAAGACTCAAAAAGCACTTTACGGTTCCCTTGCAAAAATCGTTGAAGATTATATCAGACAACTTACAAAAGAAAATCCTAATGGATTTGAATACAAAACTGAAAATCGTATAAATGTAGTAGGCGAAGCTAAAAACGCTGCATAAGATTTTAAATTTTAACCTCGGTGAAAGCCGGGGTTATTTTTTTGTCTAAATTTAAATAATTTATAAATAAATCAATTCGTGCTTTGAAAATAATAAATTAAAACTTTTATAATTTTAAAATTTTAAAAATAATTTTTAGTCAATTTTAAATTTTAAACTTATCAAAAATTCTCACACAATAAGTTTTAAAACTATGACTAAATATTATATACAACAAAAAATACATTAAAAAAAGTTTCGCAAAGTTTTTTGATAATTATTATTAAAACCTATTGCAATAATTTGTTAAATATTGTACAATCTCATTAGTTGATAAATGTTATCAAACGTCATTTGAGATATTAACTTACTTTACATTTTTTCTCTATGACTGGAGAAATTCTAGTTTTAATATTTATTGGAAAATACATATGAAAACTTAATAGAAATATTTATCAAATTTTTCAAAAGGAGAATATAAATGATTAATGTAATTTATTGGAGTGGCACTGGTAATACTGAAGCTATGGCTGAAGCTGTAGTTAGAGGTATTGAAGGTGCTGGCGAAGAATGTAAACTTATTCAAGTTGGTCAAGCATCAGTTGATGATGTTAAGGATTTTGATAAAGTTGCCTTTGGATGTCCTGCAATGGGCGCTGAAGAATTGGAAGAAACTGAAATGAGACCTTTCATGGACAGTGTAAACGAGCTTCTAAAAGGCAAAAAAGTTTTATTATTCGGATCTTACGAATGGGCTGATGGTGAATGGATGCAAACTTGGGAAGAAGAAGTTCAAGGCTTTGGTGCACAGATTATCGATGCAGTAATTGCATATGACGCACCAGATGACGATGCAATTGATGACTGCGAAATGGCCGGAAAAGCTTTGGCCCAAGCATAAATTCAAAAAAGATTACATAGATTTTTTTAAAGACATAAACTTCTTAAGCGATTTTAATTATCTTTACTTAATTTTAAAATTTTATACAGCGCCAACTGTCTACGGAAAGAAGATTGGCACCCTCATCAATTTAAAATCAATGGATAGAAATCTTTGCAATTGTTTTATGGAAAATAAAGTGTATTTCGAAAATCAATTTAATTTAAATTCAATTGTTCTAAGATCAAGTTCAGATAATATATTGGTTTATTTTTATCGCGAAAAATGTCTTTCAAAAAGACTGTGTAATAAAGAAGTCGCAAACTTTTTAATGAGCATGGATTATAATACCCCTCAAAATATAAACAACAGTCTTAAACTTTTAGCGGAAAAATTTAAAGACTTAGATTCATGTCCTCATGAAATTGGCATCTTTCTCGGATACCCTCTAAAAGATGTCAGAGCCTTTTCAAGTTGCGACAAATGTTACAAATATGTAGGCTACTGGAAATGTTACGAAAATGTATTAGTATCTAAGTGCAAATTTTTTATATACGATTTTTTTAAATGGATAGTAGCCAAATCCTATTTACTTACTAAAACAAATAGTGAAATCCTTTATAATAAAAATTAAAAACTCTTCCTGTATACCCCCAATATACAGTGAAGAGTTTTTTCTATTTAATAAAGTTTTTAAGTTCTCCTATTCCCTCTATAACGCATTTAACTTCATCGCCAGATTTTAAAAATTTCTCTGGACTAAATCCCATGCCAACTCCCTTTGGAGTACCTGTAGCAAATACATCTCCAGGAACAAGAGTGATTCCTCTTGAAAATTCTTCGATTAATTTATAAATGTCACGAATCATGTACTTAGTGTTGGAATTTTGACGAAGCTCTCCATTGACATAAGTTTTTAAATCTAAATTCATTCCATCAATTTCATCTGAAGTTACAATTACAGGACCCATTGCAGAAAATCCGTCGATGCTCTTTCCCTTATACCACTGTCCGTGATCTTTTTGAAGATTTCTTGCAGAAAAATCATTTACAATTGTAAAACCAAATACATAATCTTTTGCCTCTTCGTAATTTATGTCTTTTCCCCTCTTGCCAATAATTACACCAAGCTCTGTCTCGTAATCAAGTGCTTCATCAAGTGAAAAATCATATTCTAAAACTTCATCAGGAGAAGAAATAATTTCGCATCTCTTGGAAAAATATGTGGCGTTTTCTGCTTCCCCTGCTTTGATTTTAGACTTTTCGCTCTCCTCAACATGGTCTTTATAATTTAATCCCACACAAATCATGTCGTGATCTAAGTTTACAAAAGGCGATAGAATTTTCACATCTTTTATATTTACAAAATCTTTTCCATCTTCTTTTAATTTTTCAAAATCTTCTGAATTATAATTTTTGACAAAATCTTTTAAATCTGTATAATTTTTTGATAGACTGTAATTTTTAAAGGGATAAATTTTATCTCTTTTTAAAACTCCAATATCAATTTTATTATTTATTTCATATCTAATTAATTTCATAAAGCACCTTCCTTTTAAATATTATACCCAAGCTAAATAAATTTATAAAAATAGGCATAAGTATTTCTTATGATGAAATGAAGTCCATATTATGATATAATTTTCTTGGAAGGTGAAATAATGATTCAAAGTTTAGTAAAGGCAGCTAATGTACTAGAGGCATTAAAAGATGCAAATAGAGAACTTACAATCGCTGAAATTTCTGAAATCTTAAACATACCACCTAGTACTTGCCATAGAATTTTATCTACACTTATAAATGTAGGCTATGTTACAAAAAACAAAAGAACGCCCCTATACACCTTGGGACCTGCCTTGATTTCACTTGGTATGAAGGCATCTTCGAATATCGACCCGGGAGAAGTGGAAAAAGAAGTTCTAAAAAAATTATCAGACAAAACCATGGAAGACGCCTTTTTAATAATAAAATCTGGAGATAAGGGCCTTGTCCTTGCAAAATCAGAGGGAAAACACTCACTTAAAATAGTAGAAAACTTCGGACTTGAAATAGAGCTTCATAAGGGAGCCATTCGAAAAACTGTCCTCGCCTTTCAACCTAAGGAATACATCGACTACTATCTAGACAGAGATCTTGAGTCTTACCTTAGTGAAAGTGTTGACAGAGAAAAACTTAGAAAAGAGCTTGAACAAATAAGAGAAGACAAAATTTCAATATCTGATTCAGAATACATCAGAGACGCCATAGGCATTGGTGCTCCAGTATTTAATCATAAATCAGAGCTTGTTGGTGCCATTGGAGTAGTTGTGCCAAAAGAAAGAGTGGACGAAAAAATTAAAAAGGATTATATCGATGCAGTTAAAAGCTGCAGCATTGAATTTTCTAAAAAATTGGGATATTCATTTAAATAGTTTAAGGATTGCTAATGCAGTCCTTTTTCTTATGCCAATTTATGATAAAATGAATTTGAGGTGATACATATGAAAGATGGATTTATAAAATCTTTTGACGAAAGTGAATTATATTATAAAGAAAATTATGTAAAAAGTCCAAAAGCTGCAATCTTAATAGTACATGGACTTTGTGAACATCTTGGTAGATACGACTATTTAACAGAAAGACTAAATAAGGATAACATTTCTGTACTTAGATTTGACCACAGAGGTCACGGAAAAAGTGCAGAAAAAACTAAAAAAGGATATCTTGAAGATTATAATGACATGATTAACGATGTTAATTTTTTCGTAGATAAATTAATTGAAGACAATGATGTGCCATGCTTTTTACTTGGTCACTCCATGGGTGGATTTGCAGTTTCAGTATTTGGTGCAAAATACAAAGACAAAAATCTTAAAGGAATTATCACATCAGGAGCAGTAACATTTGACAACAGACAGCTTTTTGCAGAAATTCCAAAGGGGCTTGATAGAAATACAATTCTTAAAAATGACCTAGGAGATGGAGTTTGCTCTGTAAAAGAAGTAGTGGAAGATTATGTAAATGATCCGCTAAATTTAAAAGAATATACAGTTTCAATTGCCTATGAAATTAAAAACGGACTAGATTATTTTTACAAAAATGTTGGCGAATTTAAATACCCAGTATTAATGCTTCACGGCGAAGAAGATGATTTAGTAAGATATGGAGACACTTTAGATTTCTTTAGAGAAACTGGATCTAAAGATAAAGAAATGAAAATCTACGGCAAGGCATGCCATGAAATTTACAATGAGTTTTTAAAAGATGAAGTAATAGATGATACTTTACTTTGGATAAACAATAGAATTTAATGGTAGCGAGACGAGTGTCGAAGACACGAGATGAGCGGTTTACACAATGAAAGCGACTGAAAGGAGCTTGAATTGATGAAAAACCTTATGCAGCGACCGAAGTAATTGCGACCGAATAGGGAGCAATTACAAGGGAGTCGCGAATGGTAGCGAGACGAGTATCGAAGACACTAGATGCACTTTGGGGACTGTCCCTGGCAGGTTTGCTTCGGGACTGTCCCCATTTTTAGAGCGAGTCGAAAATGGTGTCAAATTCATAGCAGGCTGCCCTTTAATGATAGTAAATTGAGTGTGAACACAAGATTTACGTTCTTTACAACGAAATCGACTGAAAGGAAGATTGAGTTGAAAAGGATCAACGGCACAGCGAGGGCTGTCTGCTTCTTTTGATGTTTTTTACTTGCGAGGACAGCTCTGAAAGGCATCCCTCTTGCATCCTTTTTTCACTCTTTTTAATCTTTCTTTTTTCTAAAACGGGGACGGTCCCCTTTTTAACCTGTCAGGGACAGTCCCCATTTTCTATTTTTTCCTCTAAGACTTCTCCATTTGCAATTTTTTCAATGATTTCAAAAAGTTTATCAATATCCTTTCCTTGTTTTTTGACTAACTTTAAATCTTTTTTAAATTTGCTAGTATATTTTATTTCATATTTCAAGAGAATTCCTCAAATCTTCTATGCTATTAAAACCCTTGATACTATTATCCTTTGCTATTCTTTTGGCTTCTTCAATAGCTAATAAAGTTTCTTCATTAGGTATATCTAGTTTCAATTCAAAAGGAATTCCATTTTCTCTAATACTTGCTCTTAAAAACATGTTTACAGCAGTTGACATATTTAACCCAAGTTCTGAATAAATCTTTTCTGCTGTCTCCTTTATTTCTTTGTCCGTGCGTATATTTAAATTTGTTGTGGACATAATCTCATCTCCTTATTATTAAGATAATAATATTTCAAAATTCGTATATTGTCAACACACTGTACTTACAATTTTACTTTTATTTTATTATTGCGAACTGTCCTTTAATGGTAGCGAGACGAGTGTCGAAGACACGAGATGAGCGGTTTTCACAATGAAAGCGACTGAAAGGAGCTTGAATTGATGAAAAACCTTATCCAGGGAGCTAATAAAATGCGACTGGGTAAGGAGCATTTTAGAGCGAGTCGGAAATGGTATCGAGACGAATGTCGAAATTCATAGCAGGCTGCCCTTTAATGATAGTAAATCGAGTGTGAACACAAGATTTACGTTCTTTACAACGAAATCGACTGAAAGGAAGATTGAGTTGAAAAGAATCAACGGCACAGCGAGGGCTGTCTGCTTCTTTTGATGCTTTTTCACTTGCGAGGACAGCTCTGAAAGGCATCCCTCTTGCATTCTTTTTTCCCTCTTTTTAATATTTCTTTTTTCAAAAACGGGGACGGTCCCCTTTTTAACCTGTCAGGGACAGTCCCCAGGCACGCAGCATCCACTTTCAGTGCTCTTGTTCCCGAATGCGGCTGGGTATTTTGGGACTGTCCCATATCTCATATTAAAAAAATAGATTAAGTAGAAAAAATACTTTATTAAAAAGTAAACTTTATGAAACTTGGGACTGTCCCATTTCCCTTTTCTTGCTGCTTCTTTTCATGCTGTTTTATTTGCGAGGACAGCCCCTTCTTATTGACAAAATATAGTTTTTTATAATGTTTTTCAAATTGATAAATTTTAAAATAATAACAAGGGACAGCCCTCATAAACAAGATCTATACAAAAGGTAAAACAGGTTGACCTCTACGATCAACCTGCTTTGCATAAATATTTTAAATTGTACAAAAGTACTTTGAGTATTTACAACTTTTTTAAGATTATTTACACTTATATTCTCAAGACCCGTCTTTCGATTTGTTAAAATTATCAATATCCTTGGTCAATTATATTTTGAATAAGTCCTTGGCACTTTCCGCAGTCTTCACCTTGACCAGCGCCAGTTCTTTCCATAATTTCTTCTAAAGAATTAACTCCAGATTTAACTAAATCTTGAACAGTTTTCATTGAAACTTCTCCACATCCACAAAGACTTTTTAAAATATATGGGATATGTTCCTTACAAGTTTCACATTCACCACAAACGCCTGCTTTTTCCTTTAGTTCATCTAAAGTTCTTGCGCCTTCCATCATAGCGCCTCTTACAGCTTTGTAAGAAATATTATTTCTAGTACATACTGTTTCTATATTACTTGCCATTCTTTTTTCCTCCTAAAATAAAATTATACCTATTTTATTATATATTAATTTTGTCCACTTTCCAATATGATAAATTAATTTAATATAATATAAGTTCTTGATATAATGATAAAGAAAGAAAAAACTTCTCGCTAAATTATAAAAGGAGCAAATTATGAAAAGTAAAAGGAAGAAAAACATGATAATTTTAGTAATTCTCGCATTAATCATAGTTCCCATTCTATACAGCATGAACACAAAAAATCCACCTGGCACCAATGTTTCTAGCCAGTTTCAAAACGTGGACTTAGACTTTTTCTATGACTTGACTTATCTTAAAAACAATAACAGAAATCACGAAATGAATATTTTTGACGAAGAAATGAAATTAATAAATGAGGCTGAAAAGTTTTTAATAATTGATTTGTTTTTATTTAACGACGAATACAACAAAGATGTAGAATATCCAAACCAAGTGGAAAAAATGACAGACCTATTAATAACAAAGAAAAAAGAAAATGCTGACATGCCCATACTTTTTGTAACTGATCCAATTAATAATTTTTACGGAGCCTATGAGCAAAAGAATATTAAAAGACTTCGAGAAAATGGAATTGATGTTGTGGTGACAGACCATGACAAAATGCGTGACTCCAATGTCTTTATTTCTGGCGGATACAGAGCTTATCTTAAACACTTTGGTACAGCGGGACCAACTTGGATTCGAAATTTCTTTCAAAAAGACGGACCAAAAGTAAATCTTCGCTCCATATTAAAACTTGCAAACTTTAAGGGCAATCACAGAAAAGTTTTAATATCAGAAAACAATGCAATAATAGCATCTGCAAATCCACACGACCCAAGTGCATATCATGAAAATGTGGGAGTGAAATTTAAGGGAAAGCCTATGGAAGATTTAATAGCATCAGAATTGATATTTTTCGAAAATGGTCCTGAAATAATAAAAAATTATAGAGCAGAAGAAGTTGCTAAATCAGATGAAAAACTTAGAATAATTTCAGAAGGCGAAATTAAAAAAGCGATAATGGAAAATATTGAGAAGGCTGAAGCTGGAGATAAAATCAATGTAGGAGTATTTTATATCAGCGAATTTGAAGTGTTAAGAGCACTAGGAAATGCCAGCGACCGTGGAGTTGATGTGAAAATTATCGCCGACTTAAACAAAGATGCCTTTGGACTTGAAAAGAATGGAACACCAAATAGACCAGCACTTACAGAGTTAAAAGAAGACTTTCCAAAGCTTGAGATAAAATTTTACAACACATCAGGCGAGCAGTATCACAGCAAAATGATTTATTTTGAAAATGAAAATCGAGAAAATGTGGCAATACTTGGATCAGCAAATTTCACAAGAAGAAATTTAGATGACTTTAATTTAGAAACTGATGTTGAGATAATGATGAATGAAAATTCAAAGATAGATGAAGAGATAAAAAATTATTTCGCAAGAATTTGGAATAATGAAGACGCACAGTACACTGTACCTTTAGAAGAAAATAAAGAAGAAGGATTGTTTTTGAGAACAGTTTGGAAGGTGCAAGAAAAAACTGGACTATGCACGTGGTAATGGTAGCGAGAAGAGTGTCGTACTTTGGAGACTGAAATTCATACTTTGGGGACTGTCCCTGGCAGGTTTACTTCGGGACTGTCCCCATTTTTAGAGCGAGTCGAGAATGGTAGCAAGATGATTGTCGAAGACACGAGATGGAATCCTTGGCAGGCTGCCCTTTAATGATAGTAAATTGAGTGTGAACACAAGATTTACGTTCTTTACAACGAAATCGACTGAAAGGAAGATTGAGTTGAAAAGAATCAACGGCACAGCGAGGGCTGTCTGCTTCTTTTGATGCTGTTTCACTTGCGAGGACAGCCCCTTCTTTTATCTTCTTATTTCTTCTTTATTAATTCTTTTTCATTCTAATGTTTTTTATCGACAACAAGGGACAGCCCTCTTAGTCTTTTTTATTCCTAATATTTAATAAGAACTACTTTTTAATTGAAGAATCTTCATAAATAATTTTCATAATCTCAGTAATCATATCATAATCAGATAAAAGACAAACTTCCTTACCTTCAATCTCGCCATAAAAGGAATAATGGAACTTACCTGTATTTCCATCTCTTTCAGAATCATACATGTATAAAGTATCTTCATTATTTTTATTCTTAAACACGATAATTAAACTATTCTTATCAGGAATGGAATCGTAGCTGTTTCCAATATCAGAAATATCTAAATCTGAAAGCAAGTTTTTAATTCTATCCTTTTTCTTCTCATCATCTTTGGAATTAAAAATCTCAACACTTGAAACCTCTTCCTCATTATCTATAATCTTCACAGAAAACTCATTAAACTGATATCTCTCACCAGTCTTGAAAACAATCTCCTCCCCTTTGCTACAGCCAGTTAAAATAAATATTATAGAAATTAAAAGCAATAATTTTTTCATAACTACCTCATATTCTTAAACTCTCTAAGTCTTGGAACTAATTCGTTATAGAGCTTATCGCTCATCTCTGCTTGAAAATCTGCATATTTGTCCCAATTTGATTTATCATAACAATTTTCATCTTCTAATACTACATCAATTCTTGATAATTTTTTATCTTCTAATTTATTCCATGACAATTTGAAACCTAAATTGTTTTCAATTTCTTCTTTATCTTTAAATAAATAATCAAAAGCTGCTTTATTATATTCTTTGTCAGATTTGTCTAATATCATTGAAACTTTAACCATACTCCTATAAAACCAACAGAAAATTCCAAAACCACCTATTCCAAAAGAGCCTATTATCCAAGTACCTGAGCCTTTATTAACATTTGTAAAAAGATTATTCTTTTCGTTTTTCTCTTTAATTATAGGGAGTGCATAGCTCCAATACTCTTCTTTTATTAAAAATTTGTCACTTACTACACTTTTTCTATCGCCCAAATAAAATACAAGATTTTCTAAATCCTCATCATACAATTCAAACAATTCTCTTAAAATCTTGACCTTCATATTTGTGCTACTATTAGTATTTGCAAAAATATTGTCATCAATCTTTTCAAAATTATTAAATCTTTCACTAGAAATTGAAAAACTATATGACAAAATATCATTCTCATCTCTATTGGCAATATCAATCAAAATAGACTTGTCTTCTTCATGAAGCGTTCTTATAACAGTAATAAAAGCATCGACCCATGTACTTGTATCAATTTCATCTCCTCGAAAATTAATCTTCACAAGATTTCTACCACTCAAATTGTATTCCTCATCAGCTAATGAACAATAATCAAGTTCCCTGGCTTTAGGCTTAAAATTAGAAATAGGATATCTCCAAATCTCATTAGTTGCCATATCAAGCATACTCTTATGTCTTTTTATAATCTCATCTTCATTCCAAGAATCGATAAGTGCCAAGCCTTGATTCATTCTAAGTCCACTGTTCTTAAAACCATGCTCTGCATCTCTTTTCTTCTCAAAAGAGGAATTGCTCATATCAGAATTGTAGCCAGTAAGTGTTAGATTGCCAAGCTTATGAATCCACTTGTCGTGAATTTCTTCAGCATTTTCACCTAATTCATCTATCCAAGACTTATTTAACTTTTGAGGCATAATATGCTCAATACTATAAGTCCCTTCATCAAGATGATTGTAGACATCCTTAGTCTCAACGGTGTTGAAGTTTTCAAACTTATTAAACAAATAATTCTTGTATCTACCACGCATTAAATAAACTTGTTTAGCATCAAGACTTTCATAAAACTCGTCATCATCTGGAAATCTTCCGCTGTCCCTTTTATTCATAAGATTATAATTTAATTTCTCAACATAATCATCACAAGTTCCATCATATCTAAGTATCTCTCTGTTTAAATTTAAAAAGATTTTATTAAGTGCATTAGTTGCAACATCGCAGATATTTCTTCTAAATAAATAACTTTCAACAACCTTAAAAATTTCAACAAGCTCATCAGTAGATAATTCACCCTTGTCATTTAAGTTAAAAATCTCCATAAAAAATGGTTCAGTTACAGTAATCTCAAGCCTTTTTAAATTAAATAAAATCCTGTCGAGATTCTTGCTATCAAGACCACTTTTTCCATCTAAAAGTTTTTCATAAAACTTAGAATATCTAAGCATATCTTTTAACAAATCCTCAAGAGAAATATCAGACTTATTTACATAATTTTTAAATTCCATATAAACCTTAGACATAGTGGGAGTGCGATTAGTCTTAATGCTCATGTAATTTCTCACAAAGCTGTCTATGTTTTTCTTTGTAAATTTATCGATTTTAACCCAATAATTGTCATAAAACCTAACCTGTTCTGCTGGAGATAAATTCATAAGGATAAAGTTTCTAATCTTATCACCTTCGCTAAGTGCAAGACCAGTTGAGTTTAAACTTTCAAAAATAAGTTGTGCATCATCATATTTATCCAAGCTTATAGAAATAATTTGAAGTCTTTTAATTGCATCATAAAATTCATCGACATTATTAAAATCTTTTTTAATCCTATCGTAAAAATAATTATAATTAATAGTTAAGTTGGAATTTTGTATGTATTCATCATCACTACCTAAAATTAAAACTTTAAGAGCTTCTCTATCCTTTTCAATGGGAATAAGTTTAATCATATTGTCTTTTTCTGCCCATTTAGAAATAATATAAACTTCTAAAATTTGATTAGCCAAATCATTGTAATTAGATTCAAGCTCGCCCTTCTTGATAAGGTTTGAAATAGCGAGAAGAAGAAGGGTAATAGTAGTAAGTCTTTGTTGACCATCAATTATATGAATATTAATATTAGAACCGACTCCGTGAGCTTCAGAAACAATGCTTCCAAAGAAGTGATTTTCCCTATTATCTTTTATTAGACTTAAAAGATCATTGTACAATTGCTTACAGTTTTCAATTCTCCAATCATAACTCCTTTGATAAACTGGAATAATGTATCTATTGTTTACACCCTCTAAAAAAGATAGAAGTTGAGTAGCACCACCTTGCATAATTACCTCCTTAATTATTATTTAATATAATTATATTTTAGCATAAGAGTATTAAAGCAAAAAGTAGATGGAGTTGACAATATGGGGATGATCTCTTTGTTACCCATACGGGGGCTGTCCCTTTTTATTATTTTGTTGTTTTCTCTTATAGCTTTTCATCTAAGAATTATGTTTTCAAATTTTAAAAGGGGCTGTCCCCTTTCCTTTGTTGCTGCTTCTTTTAATGCTGTTTCACTTGCGAGGACAGCCCCTTCTTTTATCTTCTTCTTTCTTTTTTATCAATTCTTTTTCATTATAATGTTTTTTATCGTCAACAAGGGACAGCCCTCTTAGATTGATTTTCCAGGTATTGTCCTACACACCACACCTTGCGTAAAAAGTTTTCTATTCTGTTGGGACTGTCCCCTTTGTTATGTTCTATTATTATTTGTTAATAGAATGCATTTATTAATTTTGTAACTTTTTCTAACATGGGACAGCCCCAAGCTCCATAAACCTAATTCTTTTACAAATTATTATCAACCTAAATTATTTTTATTTTTTATTAGGTCTGGGACAGTCCCAAAAATCTACCAACTGCTTCTTCTCATGCTCTTTCAACTTGCGAGGACAGCCCCTTTTTTTATCTTCTTCTTTCTTTTTTATTAATTCTTTTTCATTCTAATGTTTTTTTATCGACAACAAGGGACAGCCCTCTAAGATTTGATTTTCCAGGTATTGTCCCACTCACCACAAACTGGGGCTGTCCCTTGCTTTTATTTTGTTGTTTTCTCTTATAGCTTTTCATCTAAGAATTATGTTTTCAAATTTTAAAAGGGGCTGTCCCCTTTCCTTTGTTGCTGCTTCTTTTAATGCTGTTTCACTTGCGAGGACAGCCCCTTCTTTTATCTTCTTCTTTCTTTTTTATCAATTCTTTTTCATTATAATGTTTTTTATCGTCAACAAGGGACAGCCCTCTTGAGACAATCACATAAACAAAAAGCAGATAATCCAAAAGGACCACCTGCTTAATAATAATCATAAATTTTGTCTCAAACTTTTATAAATCTCAGGTATAAATAATCCTAAGACTTCTTTTTTCATATCTTGATCGTTTAAAAGCATTGTGAAGAAGTCTTGATTTTGATCAAGTCCCTTTACAAGTGCATCATTTACATTAGAAAAATATGAAAATCTAAAGTCATCTTCTGTGTTATTCTTCGCAGAAGTTCTAAGTTTATCTGACTTCATCATAATGTCCTTAATTTGATAAATTGCAGACATTGCAACATCAACATCAAAGTCCATGCCGCTCTTTGCGTTTATCTCTTCAAGTATTTCCGATAACTTCCTTATCTTGTCCTCAGGCGGAGCAAATCCACCAGCACTTGCTATATTTACGAAAGGTTTAGGAATGTTTTCTTTGTTAAACTCTCCAATCTTTTCTTGATTAAAGTTTTCGGCAGAAATTTTGCCCTTGAGGTCAAATCCTCCTCCGCCACTTCCTATGTTTAACAAATCAAGCAAATAAGAGATAAAGATGTATTTCTTATGCACTTCTTTGTCTTCAAAGCAAGATACTTGAATCAAATATTCATAGAATCTCTTAAAACCATTCATAGTTGATTTTAATTCCATGAAATGATCTTCTTCTAAACCTCTCACATTCTTTTCAGTTTTTCTTAGGATAAATAATAGCGACTTCTTCTCAGTTGGTGTAATATTTTTCTTTCGTTCTTTAAATATAAGCTCGTTAAATCTCTCCACATCAAGAGGATCTATCACATTATAAGCATCAATAGTAACTACAAGCTCATGAATCCTGCCTGGAGTTATGTCATTTGCAAGAATTGTAGTTGTGTAATAAGGTGCAAAGGCATTTTTGATATCATCGTAGTCATTTTCAAAATCCAATACAAAAACTTTCTTGTCATAAGGCGGACAAACTCTATTAAGTCTTGATAAAGTTTGAACAGCATTAACTCCCCTTAGCTTTTTCATGACATACATTGCACAGAGCTTCTTTTGATCAAAACCAGTTTGATACTTATTCGCCACAATCATCACATTGTAATTATCAGAATCAAAGGCATTTGGCACATCGCTTTCGCTCATCTTGTTGATGCCTACTTCAGTGTAGACAGTTTCATCATCTTCTAAGATGACTTTCCCAGAAAAGGCAACAAGAGCATTGATATCATAATACTTATGGTCTGCAATATATTTTTCAAAGGCTTTCTTGTACTTCACTGCACCTTGTCTTGAAGCAGTAACAACCATTGCCTTTGCTTGACCACCTAGACCATTCATCACATTATTTCTAAAGTGCTCAATAATAACTTGCACCCTTTGTGTAATATTAGTGTCGTGAAGCTCGATAAACCTTGCGATTTGTCTCTTAGCATCAGAAGTTTCAAGCTCAGGATCATCTTTAACAGCTTTATTAATCTTATACATAGTCCTGTAAGTAGTGTAGCTTGCCAGCACATCTAATATAAAACCTTCCTCAATAGCCTGCTTCATAGAATAAAGATGAAAAGCTTCGTACTGACCGTATCTATTGAGCCTTCCAAACATTCTAAGAGTAGTAGGCTTTGGAGTTGCAGTAAATGCAAACATTGAAACATTGGATTGCTTGCCAGATCTTTTAATCTCATCGATTATCATGTCATCTTCATTCTCATAATCAAAATCATCAGAACCAAGAGACTTTGTAACAGCCTGCATATTTCTGCCAGCAGTAGAAGAGTGAGCCTCATCAATAATAACAGCAAACTTTTTATTCTTTAAATTTCTAAGCTCATCAACCACATAAGGAAATTTTTGAATAGTTGTGGCAATAATCTTGGTGTTAGATTCAAGTGCAATCTTTAAATCATTGGAATTAGAATTATCATCTAAAACTCTAATAAGCCCATGAGCATGATCCAAACCTAAGACCGCCTTTTGAAGCTGTCTATCTACAACAACTCTATCTGTAATAATGACAATACTGTCATAGATAACCTCATTGTCATCATCGTGCACAGAAACAAGTCTGTGGCTAAGCCATGCAATGGAATTAGTCTTGCCAGATCCAGCACTGTGCTCGATTAAATAATTAAGACTGGTCTTATTGACCTTGACATCAGCTAAAATCTTTCTAATAAGATCAAGTTGATGATACCTTGGGAAAATCACAGTTTCTTTGATAGAAGTCTTTCCAGTTACATTATCCACAGACTCTGCCTCTTCAATGAAAATAAATTTGCTAATGAGTTCTAAGATTGTATCTTTCTTTAGAATATCCTCCCACATATATGAGACAGAATACTTATCATCAAAGATTGGATTGCCGGCACCAGTGTTTACGCCCTCGCCTCTACCCATGTTAAAGGGCATAAAGAAAGTTTTCTCCTTGTCAAGCTTAGTAGTCATAAAAACATTTGAAGTGTCCATTGCAAAATTAACAAGAGCACCACTCTTCCACAAAAATAATCTTGACTTAGGGTCTCTTTCCAATCTATATTGACAAATAGCATCTTCAACACTTTGCCCAGAAAACTCACTCTTTAGTTCAAAGGTCATAATTGCAAGACCATTTAAAAATATAACCACATCAACTCTCTCATCATCTTTGGGAGTGACCTCTTGCATCACGGAAAAAATATTGTTCTCATACTTTTCGTTTAAATCTTTATTAAAATCAGTGGCAGGTCTTGTGTACATTAATTCAACTTTTCTATTAGAAATTTCAAAACCATTTTTAAGAGTGTTTAAAAGAGAACCATGTTTTTTAGTGATTTCATTATTTATAAAGCTTGTAATAGTTTCTTCATAATCATCTTTAAAAACTTTCTTTAATTCTTCCACGACCTTAGGTTGAGTTGATTCAAGAAATTTAAAAAGAATTTCTCTATCCATTGCAAAACTTCTGTCAAAATTATCATTCTTTCTCTCTATATAACCATTTAAAACAAGCTCTTTTATAAACTCTTCTTGAAACTCATATCTTTCGTTAAATAAACTCTTCACTTGGCACCTCCTTCTTTCCAGTAACATATTCATAGATGAGGGATTTTTTATATTCCTCTAGGATTTCAAGTTGCTTTTCTTTGGCTTGGATAGATTCGTCTATTGTTTTAGTTTTTTTGTCGAGGTAGTCGACTATTTCTTTTTGTTCTTCTATCGAAGGATAGGTAAATTTAAAGTTGTAAAAATCTTTTTGATATAAATGTCTAATAGTACTATTTCCTGAATCATTTAATTCAAACCATAATTCAAATTGAATAGATTGTAATAAGTAATACATGTATCTATCTATATATTTATAATTACCTTGATTTCTCATTACAAATACGCCACTATTTAAAGTTACTTTGCTAGGGCAATTTCTAACTATCGCAAGTTTTCCAATTGTTCCATCCTTAGTTATTAATAAATCATTTTCTTTAACTTGTATATTTCTATCTAAGTGAAATCTTTCTTCAGATACTCTTACGCATGTACTCCAGTTAACATATCCATTTTTAAAGTCTGTTCCAGTAATTAGATAAGGTAAATTTTCATCATATAAAAATTCATCTGACCTTAATCCCTGCCAACCAATTCTCGCCTTCAGTAAGGCTACATCTTTTATTCTTGGTGTCTTCCAATGTTTTGGAATTTCTCCAATCCATTCAATCCCCGAATCTTTCATTTCCACGTTTTTATCGAGACCCTTTGTTACTGCCTCTGTGATGACAGATTTCTTATATTCTTCAAGCTTTTTAATCTCTTGATTTATAGTTAATGTAATTGATTTTATATCATCTAGATACAAGTTCAGTTTATCGACAATCTTTTTTTGTTGTATTAAATTTGGTAATGGAAACTTTAAACTTCCCATCATTTTTGTAATATCAAGATTTTGTATTCCCGTTGTTTGATTGAAATATAAATTTGAACCACCCATCCCATAAAAAGAATAAAAGCAATATTGAGCATACATTGGTGAAATTTTGGAACTATCTACCCTTAATCTTTCAATAAAATTTGCATATAATGCTTCAATATCTTCATCCCAAATTACAGTTCGTCCTACAGGAGTTTTTTCTCCTCCTCCTGATTTTTCTACAAGAATGTCTCCTTTATTTAAAGTATATTTAATAATTTCTCTTTTTTTGTAATTTCTTATAGTGAATCCTTTATCTTTATTAACAATCATTTCTGGATAGTTGAAATCGGCTATTCTTATACATATTCTATTATTAGTAATATCTTCGTAATTCTCTTCATTACCCCAAACACCACCTTGACGATCAACAATTAAATACTTTAATAATGAAACTTCCCAATCCTCAGGTATTTCTCCAATCCATTCTATTCCCGAATCTTTCATTTTCCTTGTCATTGTATCTCTCCAAAAAGATTCTTCACCTTTTCATTTACTAAATCTTCTAATTCTAAAA
This sequence comes from Peptoniphilus ovalis, assembly GCF_018919265.1. Taxonomy (GTDB): domain Bacteria; phylum Bacillota; class Clostridia; order Tissierellales; family Peptoniphilaceae; genus Peptoniphilus_A; species Peptoniphilus_A ovalis. The sequence continues at coordinate 412,992 of NZ_JAHLQO010000001.1, read as the reverse complement.
ATTCTCTTTCCAATTCCTCTGAAGGTCTTGGTGCTTCGTACTCATAAAAGTATCTTGTAAATGGTATTTCTGCTCCAGTTTTTATTTTAGGATTCTTCGCATATACATCTTCTTCAAAGAATGCCACTGCATCAGGTATATGTGGCAGCACTTCTCTATTCATGTAGTCATCTATATTTTCTCTTATATTTACTATTTCTGTGTCCTTAGTGTCTTTGTCATAGACTACATTTCCCTTTTTGTCCCTTTCGATTTTTGCTTCTTTATCCATTAGGGAAAGTCCATCAAGGATTTTGTTAAAGTCTTTCTTGTCTATGTCGTTATTTAAATGCCCAAGCACATCTCTTAACACTGGTTCAAATTCTTCTTTAGAAATGTATTTTTTGTCAGATATATTTTCTCTTAGTTTTTCAAATATTTTTTCATAAACTTTTTCATTTTCATTGAACTTTTCTAAGTTTTTAATCTCTGTTCTTTTTAATTTCTCTCCACTTGCTTCTTTTTCTAGGAGTTCAGTATGCTTTGCTTCGTTATAAAAGCTATCAAGAGTACCTGATGTAAGTAAGTTTTCTAATCTCTCTTCATCGATTTTATAAGATCTTTGAAGTGGCTGCATCACTGTGTATTCTCTGTAGATAAATTCTCTATTGTCGTGTATTTGAGATTTTTTATTTTCTTCAAAGTCTGAGTATAGTTTTGTAATTATTTTTCTATCTTCTTCTGTAAATTCTTTTCTCTTATTGCCCAGTGATTTTCTAAGTGTATGATAGATTTCTGTTGCATCGATTAGCTGAATCTTTCCCTTTCTTTCTTCTCTTTTATTCTTTGAAAGTATCCACACATATGTTGCTATGCCCGTATTGTAAAATAAATCTGTTGGCATTGCTATTATTGCTTCGATTAAATCTTCTTCAAGTAGCCATCTTCTTATTTGGCTTTCGCCTGATGATACTCCTCCATTAAATAGTGGAGAACCATTTGTAATGATTGCCGCTCTTCCTATGCCTTCTGCCATTTTGTCCACTGCTGATTGCATAAATAGAAGTTGTGAGTCGCCGCCTGCTGGAAGTCCAACTCCCCATCTTCCTTTTTCGCCCTTTGCATGTTCTTCTAGCACTGCTTCTTCTTGACCAGTTTTTGAATCTGCACCCTTCCATGGTGTGCCGAAAGGTGGGTTTTCTAGTAAAAATCTCATCTCAACATCTCTAAAGCAATCTTCTTTTAATGTGTCTGCGTGTTTGAAGTTGTTGGCATCTTGTCCTTTTATTAACATTTCTGCCATTCCAACTGCGTAGGATTGCCCCATAAATTCTTGACCGAATAGTCTTATATCTGCTAATGGATTTAGTTTGTGAAGGTAAGAATATGCTGTGGAAAGCATGCCCCCTGTTCCGCAGGCTTGATCAAGTACTGTTATAACCTTGCCTTCTTGATACACATCGTCGCATCCTTCTGCTGTTAGGACTGATACCATCATCTTTATAATGTCACGACCTGTGTAAAACTGTCCGGCATCTACGTTTTGATAAAATCTGCCTATTAGATTTTCAAATATGTATCCCATTTTTATTGGATCGAAGTTTTCTTCTGACAAATCTAATTCTGAAAATGCCTTCACTACATTGAATAGACATTTTTCTTTATTCATTTTTTCAATATGTGTATTTATTTCTAATTGTTCAAGTATATCTATTACATTTGCAGAGAATCCTTCTATATATGCTTTAAAGTTTGCAGCGATATGGTCGGGGTCGTTGACAAGTTCTTTTAAGTTAAATCTTGATGTGTTGTAAAACTGCTTGCCAGATATTTGATACATGGCAAAGGCTGGATAATTTTTATTTTTTTCGTAAGTTTTTACTACTTCTTCCTTTGTATCTTCTAAGACACATTCAAATCTTCTTATTATTGTCATGGGGATTATTACATCGCCGTACTTGTCTGGCATGTAAACTCCTCTTAATTTATTTGCTATACCCCATATAAAGTTTGCCTCTTGTGATATGTCAACTGGGATGTCTTCCCATACTTCTGTTGAAATTAAATTTTCTTTCAATTTAATTCTCCTTTATATAAATTTATTGAAAACATTGTTTTTTTAATTATATCATAATGCTTTTATTAAAAATTTTGATTTTGTTTTCGTTTAATTTTTATTTGAGATATTCTTCATAAGTTTTATGAAAATTTGGGACAATTTGGGACTGTCCCCTTTCTTATTTTTTTATTTATGCTAATAATCATCATAAACTTATAAAATTTAAAAAACTACTCATGCTTGGGACTGCTGTGTGCCCTGTGGGTATCCCAGACCTATGAAAATTAATTGCATTAGGTACTATACCATTTCAAAATTATTAATTATTATTTCTTTTCAATAAAAAAATAAAGATTTTTAAACTATATGATATAATGTAATTACCATAAAGAGAAGGCGAGAGACAAGCTCATCGACCCTTCAGCAACCTACCAATTGGCAAGGTGCTAACGCTTGAACGATGGATACATATTTTGCATCCATCAGACGATGGGTGCTTTTTTCTTCTCTAATTTTAAGGAGGATGAAATGTTATTAGAAGTTTATTATGAAAATTATGAAAAAAATTGCAAAGGTGCTTACTGGGATGAGGAAAAAATCTTGCCTTATGCTGTTAGGGAGGCTGATTTTTATAAGAGGGAGAAGTTTTATAGGTTTTTAAAACATTGTGGTTTTAGATGTGTTACTTGGAACTATGATTATCCTGTTGTTCTTGTAAATATAAGACTAAGAAGATTTGGTTTAGTTTATCGTGCATGCAGGCACTCTTCTCTTGATGATTGTAAACTTTATTCTCTCGAGGAATTTTTGATTAAGTTTAATAAGTACTCTGAATTTTTATCTTTTAAATAGTTTTTAGTCACTTTTAAATTTATATTTATATTAATCATTTCTTCTATTTTATGTTATGATATGAACATTATTAATTTATATAAGGGGGAAATGATGGAAAAAAAGACGGGATTTACTGGACAACTTGGCTTTGTTTTTGCTGCAGCGGGTTCTGCTGTTGGTGTAGGAAATTTATGGAGATTTCCATATCTTGCAGCGAAAAATGGTGGAGGGGTATTCCTCTTAATTTATCTGGTGCTTGTCCTTACAGTAGGTTTTGTACTTTTGACTACTGATCTTGCCATAGGTCGTAAGACTGGAAAGAGTGCTATTTATGCTTATGAGAGCATGAGAAAGAAATGGAAATTTTTAGGTATTATTACTTTTATTGTGCCAGTTCTTATTATGACTTATTATGCTGTTATCGGTGGTTGGATTGTTAATTATATTATTTTGTTTTTGACTGGTAAGGTTGATATTGCTTCACAAAGCGATACTTTTTCTAATTTTATTTCTTCGCCAAATTCTGTTTGGTTTAGTTTATTCTTTATGCTACTAACTTCTTTTATTGTCTACGGTGGTGTAGAGAAGGGTATTGAAAGAGTTTCTAAGTTTATTATGCCAGTGCTTCTTTTTATGGTTGTTGGCATTGCTATTTATTCTCTTACTTTAAAGGCAACTGCTCCAAATGGCGAGATTAGAACTGGTATTGATGGTCTTATGGTTTATTTAAAGCCTGATTTTACTGGGATGACAGTTGGGAGATTTTTGCAGATTTCTCTTGATGCTATGAGTCAGCTTTTCTTTTCTCTTAGTGTTTCTATGGGTATTATGATTACTTATGGTTCTTATGTGAGAAAGGATGTGGATCTTTCTAAGTCTGTTTCAATGATAGAGATAATGGATACTGGTGTTGCTTTTCTGGCAGGTGTTATGATTATTCCGCCTGTTTTTGTATTCCTTGGTTTGGAAGGTATGAGCGCAGGGCCTGGTCTTATGTTTATTTCTCTTCCTAAGGTATTTGCACAGATGGGACTTGGCGGCAGAATTATAGGTTTTGTATTTTTTGTTCTTGCTGCTTTTGCTGCTTTGACTTCTTGTATTTCTGTTTTGGAATCTATTGTTGCAAATTATATGGAGATTTTAAATGCACAGAGAAAGAGAGCCACTGTTGTATTATCTATTGTTTATTTAATTGCCACTGGTGTTATTGCTCTAGGTTATAGTACTTTTTATGTAGAGGTTAATCTGCCTAATGGTACTACTGGTCAGCTTTTAGATATTATGGATTATATTAGCAATAGTTTTATGATGCCTTTTATTTCTCTTCTTTCTTCTATTTTAATCGGATGGATTATGACTCCGCAGTGGGTTATTGATGAGATGGAAAGAGGAGGCAAGAAGTTTTCGAGAAAGAGGCTTTATGCAGTGATTATTAAATATTTCTGTCCAGTTATTATGTTTATTTTATTCCTTCAATCAACAGGTGTTTTTTATTTGTTGAAGGGATGATTTATGGAGTGTCTTTTTGATGCTCCTTTTTTATTTGGGCGAATTTGTAAGTTTTTAAGAAACAAGATGACAAATTGCTTTGCTTAGACCAAGCACAGCAAAGGGACCGTCCCCGATATCTCAAAAACAAGAGGGCAAAAATAATTAAACAAGAGGGCTGCTCTTTAATAGTAGGGGACTGTCCCTGACCAAGTCAACAAAGGGACCGTCCCCGATATCTCAAAAACCAGAGGGCAAAAATAAATAAGCAAGAGGGCTGCACTCGCATAGGAACAGTGGGATACCCACAGGGCACGCAGCAGTCCCGAAATAAACCTGTCAGGGACAGTCCCAAGTTTCATAAAGCTTATTATTTAATAAAGTATTTTTTTACTTAATCTATTTTTTTAATATGCCATTTGGGATACCCACAGGGCACGCAGCAGTCCCCGAAATCCCGCAGCAGTCCCCAAATACCCATGAAAATAAGCAGACAGCCCTAGCTGTTCCGTTGGTTCTTCATCGCCTCTAATTTCGCTACGCTCATTAATCGGCGTGAAGAATACAAATTAAAATTTGCTACCACTTCTTTAATATTCACTTTTCTCGCTTTTTTCATAATTGGCTCAATAAAAAAAACAGGCGATGATTATAATCGCCTGCAAATTAAAATATTATCTTTTTTCTAAAAACTTTCCTTCTTTATTATTTAAGGCATCGGCCATTCGTACAAGTCCTTCTTCTAAATAACTTCTAGGGCAAGCTAGATTAAGTCTAACCATTCTATTTGCGTTATCCACAAAGGATTTGTCCGCTTCTATTAATACTCCAGCTTTTTTTGCAAAGAACAGCTCAACATCTTCATCTTCTTCAAAGTAATCTATAAAGTCAACCCAGCCAAGGTAAGTAGCTTGAGATGGAGAGATTTTTGCTTTTGGAAGTTTTTCTTTTATAAACTCATTCATAAATTTAAAGTTTTCATCTAAATATTCTGTAAGTGCTTCAAGCCAAGCTCCGCCCTTTTCGTAAGCTGCAATTGTTCCTTCAAGGCTAAGTGGATTTAATAGTCCCATGGCTTCTTTTTCCACTTGCGTCTTACTTTTTCATCTCTTATAAATATTGCAGATTGTTGAAGTCCTGCAAGGTTAAATGTCTTTGATGCTGCCATGCAAATTGCAAGTTTTTCATAATCGGGCAAAATCTTTGCAAATGGCACATGCTTTGGGGCATCTTTTCTTCTCAAGTCGCAGTGAATTTCATCTGAAATCATAAATACATCGTGTTTTTTCACAAGTTCTGCAACTCTCTTCATCTCTTCTTCAGTCCAAACTCTTCCAGTTGGATTGTGTGGTGAACAGAAGATAAATAATTTTACATCATCTCTTGCCAACTTTTCGTCAAGGTCGTCGAAGTCAATTGTGTATCCACCTTCGCCATCATAAATTAAATCGCTTGTGATGTAATCTCTATTCATTCTGTCGCAGCAAAGTGCAAATTGTCCGTATCCTGGAGTTTGAAAAAGTGCCTTTTCATCTTCTTTAAGCACATATTTTATAATTCTTTCAAGTGCCGGGATAACTCCTTCACTTGTCAAAAGTTCTTTTCTTTCAATTTCCCAACCATATCTATCTTTGCACCATTTTTTAATTGCGTTGAATAAACTGCCATCATAATTTGATGTGTAACCTAAGATTTCTCTATCAAGTCTATCTCTTATTGCGTCTAGAATTTCTGGGGCACATGCAAATTCCATATCAGCAACCCACATGTGGATGAAGTCATCTGGACCATAAGGTAGGTCTAAATTTTTTGATGAACCAAAGATATATGATTCATAGCCTTCTAGCTTCATTGCATTTGTATTTCTTCTGTCTACTTTTTTATCAAAATTATACATGTTTACCTCATATTTCTAATAATTATTTTTCTACTACTTCATATCCTTTGTCTTTTAAAATTCCTGTAATTGATTCATCTGGAACTAAATGTGCTGATCCAACTAATACGAAGTAAGTGTTTTTGCCATCTTGTTTTAAAAGTTTTTCTATTTTTTCTGCCATATTTGCATCTCTTGTTTCTACAAGGGCGTTGTTAAATTTAACTGAAGCATCATCACTTTTTTGTCTAAAAGATCCAGCTATAATTTTTTTATCTCCCTTAATCCAAGATTCAAGCATTGCATCAAGTTGTGCATTTATATTTTTATATCCATTATTTTCAATTTCTTCGACACTATCTTTAATCATAGTGATATAAGTTTCTTTGTCAAAGCCAGAAAGTAAATCTCTTTGGAATTCAATACTTTCAAGCTCGCCAACCTTTATTCCATTTAATAAAGCTTGTGATATGAAATATGATTCCACACCAAAGGCTGCGTTGCCAGTTTCACCACTTGGATCAATTGAAAGTGAATTTACAACTGCCCATGGTCTCATTTTTCTTATAGATTCTTCTTTAAGTCCAAGATTTCCAAAGATTTTTACAACTTTTGCATATAGTTCATCTCCTAAATCATCTTTAAGAGTAGTGTTATCTTTGTAATACATAGCTTCTTGCATAATCTTTGCAGCATTAGGATTAGTTAAGTCAACTTCCATATATATTTTTTGTGATTTTTTAAGTGAATCGATAATTTTTCCATCTATTGGATACATTTCATTTTTTCCAACGTGAATTGATCCAAGCATATATATTGTGTTGTCCTTATTTTTTACTTCATAGAAAAATCCCTTTGAAGTCTTGCCATTTTCTTGGAGAACTCCATTAACTGTTCTTGCATAAAGTGCAAGTGCTTCTTGTAGTGGAATTTTTGAGTTTAGATATTTTTCGTCACTTTCTCCTCTAAATATTTTTTTATCTTGTAAGTCTTTAATGCTAAATTCTTCTTTGTTTAGAAGTCTTGATATTGAGTTTAGCACTTCAATTCTTGTGAGATTTTTAAATTCAAAGACTCCGCCAGTTTTAATATCTCTTTCAGTTAGCTTTTTATTTGAAAGTTCGTTTAATTTCTTTAACTCTTCAAGCTTTGCTTCTTTTTTATAATCTGTTCCATCGTAGAATCTTTCATTTGGGAATATTCCCATAAATTGAGCTTCGTTTAAGTCCGCAGTTGCCCATGGACTAAATGTTGGAAGTTTTAAAGTTTGTTGAGTTTGTTGAGTTTCTTCGACTTTAGTATCATTTGTATTAGGGACCTTTTTTGCACCTTCAGCAAATGTAGGAATTACAAGTGCTGGAGCAAGCACAAATAGCACCATTATATTTTTAAGTTTCTTTTTGTTCTTTTTAATAAATTTTGGAAAATTAATTTTAATCATTGTCCACCTCATAAACTTTTCTCAATTTTTCAATTAACAATTCATTTTCATCTTTACCCAGAATACAAAATCTAAAAAATGAATTATCTAGATTCTTAAATGTTTTGCAGTCTCTAATTATTATTTTATCTTCAATTAGTTTCTCGCGAAGAGCTGTAGAATTAGGCCCATCTAAAATCTTTACAAGTATAAAATTTCCATAGCTTTCAAAGGCTCTAAGGTTTTTAATATCTTTTAAATCTTGTAAAATTTTCTCCCTTTCAGTTTTTATAAAATTAAAAACTTTTTCAATATATTCTTTATCTGAAAACATAACTCTGCCGCAGATATCTGCAGCGGAATTTATCTCCCATAAAGTTTCGTTTTCTTCGTAGTTTTTGAGCAGTTCTTTATTAGAAGTAAGCCCATAACCAAGCCTTATTCCTGGAAGTCCAAAAAATTTTGAAGTACCTCTTACTACAATAATATTTTCATAATCATCAATTAGCTTAGTTGAAGAAAAAATTTCCATATCAGTAAATTCCACATAAGTTTCATCTATTATCAAATTTACTTCTGTTTCTTTTAGTATCTTTTCGATTTCATCTCTTGTAAAAATTGTACCAGTTGGATTGTTTGGATTTGCAAACACTAAAAGATTGACTTTATTTTCATGTATTGCAAGAATTATCTCATCTACATCAACTTTAAAATCTTTAGATTCTTTTAAGTTAAATTCAAAAACTTCTGCACCAATGGATTTTAATTCCCTTTCATACTCTGAATAGCAGGGAGATAAAATCATTGCCCTTTGTGGAGAAAAGAATTTAATAGAATCCTTTAAAATTTCTGTGGAGCCAAGTCCCAATACAATGTTTTTGCTGTCCACAGATGTGTAATTTGATATTGAGTTTTTAAGATCCACATAGTCCACATCGGGATATGCAGCTAGGAGATTTAGATTTTCTTTCAAGAAGTCCAGTGCTTTTTTGCTTGGACCAAGAGGATTGATATTGGAAGAAAAATCCATTATCTCATTTAAATCTATATTATTTTTCTTTGAAATTTCAAAAATGTTAGCTCCATGACTATTCATTTAAACACCTCTTTTATATTTTACCCAATTGAATATAATATTATTTTATTATACACAAATTTGGGTAAATGTAAATTAAGGACAAAACCTTATTGGAGGCAAAATGAATAACTTTAGAAATGATTATAAAGATTTCGGCTCACCTGAAATCTATAGAGAAATAGAAAAATTATTCGACGAAAAAATTTCTGGATATGGAAAAGACTCTTTGTCAAATGAAGCAAGAGAATTAATTAAAAAAGAAGTGGGTCGTGACGCTGATATTGAATTTATATCTGGTGGAACTGCCGCAAATATTTTGGCGACAACTTTTGTATTAAGACCTTATGAAGCAGTCTTATCTTGCGAAAGTGGACACATCACTCATCACGAAACTGGCTCCATTGAATCAACTGGACATAAAGTTGTCACAGTTCATTCAGAAGACGGCAAGATAAAACCATCTCAAGTAAATGAAGTGATTAAAAAACATTCTTCAGAAGTTGATGTAAAGATAAAACTTGTCTATATCTCTCAGACAACTGAACTTGGCACAGTTTACAGCCTTGATGAGATTAGAGAAATTTATAAAGTTTGTAGAGAAAATAATTTATATCTATACATTGACGGTGCAAGACTTGCCCATGCAATGGCTGCAAATGGCACAAAGATTAAAGACTACGCAGAAATTTGTGATGTGTTTACAATTGGCGGCACAAAAAATGGTGCAATCTTTGGTGAAGCTATGATTCTTGTAAATGATGATATGAAAGAAAATTTCAGATATTATTTAAAGCAAAAAGGTGCAATGATGGCAAAGTCATTTTTAATTGGACTATCCTTTAAGGTGCTTTTCACAGACAATTTATATTACAAAAATGCCAAGAAGGCTTATGAAGCATCAAGACTTTTAAAACAAGGACTTCAAAAGAAAAATCGCGAAATAGTTTTTGCAGAGTCCAATCAAATTTTTATCAAATCAAGTCCAGAAGAAATTGAAAAATTAAAAGTAGATAATGAATTTGAAATAGAAAATGAAGAGAAGTCAATAATTAGGCTTGTCACTGATTACAAGACAAGCGATGATGATATAAGGGGATTTTTAGAAAGTTTAATTTAGGAGGAAATTATGTTAAAGAAAAATATGATTGTAGAAGAAGCAGTTAGGGAAAATCCAAAGGTAATGAGTAGACTTGTTGAACTTGGAGTTGAGTATGATTTTATAGCACTTGAAGAATTGGGAGCAGTGTTAGAATCTGAAAACATTGACTTTGACGAATTTTTAGAATCAATTGGAGAAGTTCAGTTTGAAGACATGGATAGAATTTACAAGATGAATGCAGAAGAAATCGTGAATTATATAGTAAATGAAATTCACCCATATGAGCTTGACTTAGTTGAACAAATTGATGAATTATTTAGAAAAGCAATCAAGAAATACTATAGAGAAAGAGGAGAGCAATTATTTGTAATCTACGAAGTTCTACTTTTAATAAAGGCTGAGCTAGTATCACACTTTGCAAGTGAAGAAGAATACGAATTTAAAGATTTACTAGCTGGAAAAGATGTGGACTTTGAAAACTTACTTGCAGAACACGAAAAGACAATTGGACTTTTCGATAGAATTAAATATCTAACAAGAGATTACAAGATGAATGCAGAAGAAGAGGAAGTGCTTGAACTCAATAAATTAATGGAAACACTTGATGTGGATACGAGAAGACATATATTTATTGAAAATGAGATTTTGTTTAAAATGTGAGATTTGATTAAAAGGACTTATATAAGTCCTTTTAAATTTTCCTAAATTTTAATACTGGCTTTTAAGAATAATTTACTAATGTTTAATAATTTATATTATTAATTAATTCTCAATTTTTAATAATAGCCACCTCTCTCCAGGATAAGAAGGAATTATAAAATGATATAAAAAAGAAAAAAAGAGCCTATATCCTTTTGTAATTGCTTAAAGCTTTAACTAAATATATAATATAAAGAAAAAGGAGGCTTTAATGAGGTGCAATAATTGTGGTTACGAAAACCTAGACACTGCAAGTTTTTGTGAAAATTGTGGAAGCAAATTAAATAATACTTATAACGAAATCGAAAATTCCTACCCAGCAAAGAAAAAGTCAAATGCAGGAAAAATTATAGCAATAATAGTTTTAATTGGAGTAATTATAGCGGCTGGAATTTTCTTTGTTTTTAATGGAATGAAAAATAAGGAAATTAAAAAACTGGAATCTTCCCTTGAAGTGGAAACTCTTAACAAAAATTACGAATCGATGAAATCTCTAAATAAAGAACTTTATGATTTAACTGGAGATAAAAAATACTTATCAGAAATTGAGAGAATAAATTCTATAAAAGAAAGCGAAGAAAATTTACAAAATACAAAAGATTCAATTGAAAACAATAATTTTGAAGATGCACTACTCGCTTTAAAAGATATGGAATCGGCTGAAGAAGTAAATGAAACCGAAGTCTCAAATCTAAGAAAAAAGCTTGTGAATAGATTAAATTCACAAATCACTAGTAATAATGAAAGTGGAGAATATAGAGCATCGGCTACACTTCTTAACAATCTTTTAAGTATTGAGCCAGAAAATGAAAATTTTAAAAATCTTCTTCAATCAGTAAATGATGCTGAAGCTGCACATAATGCAGAAGTTCAAAAGCAAGAAGCAGAAAAGAAAGCACAAGAAAGAAAGGCTAAACAAAATGCCAATAAAAAATCTTTAACAGACATTGGTGCAGGACTTGTTGGCAAGACCATCTATGTTTCAGCACAAACTGCAAATATAAGATCAGGACCTGGTACAGAATATACAAATCTTTATACAATTTATAAGGGCGACGGAGTTTATGTAGCTTCATACACAGTTAATTCTAAGGGAATACTTTGGTTAAACACTGGTGATGGCTGGGTTTCATATAAGAATTTCGATGGAAGTTTAAAGTATTAAAATTTAAGAGGACATTATGTTAAATGAAATAGATAAACTAATCAAAGAAATTAAGGAAAAAGAAAATAAAATTTCAAAAGAAACTCTTGATAGAATTAGAGAAGATTTAAATATAAGATTTACCCATGAATCAACTAAAATTGAGGGAAATACTCTAACTATTTATGAAGTTAAACAAGTTCTTGTTGATAAAGTTGCAGTTGGTGGAAAAGATTTAAGAGAAATCTTTGAAGTAATTAATCATGAGAAAGCTTTTAATTATGTTTTTAAATCTATTGAAGAAAAAAGGGATTTGTCAGAAGAATTAATCAAAGATATTCATGAGATTTTATTAGATAATATTTTTCAAGTAGGAATTTATAGAACTGAGAATGTGAGGATAACTGGTGCTAGTTTCTCTACTCCATCTTGGGATAAAGTTAGAGATGAGATGAAATTTTTTATTGATGAATATAAAAATAAATCAAAAGTGCTTCATCCAGTAAACTTAGCAGCATGGGTGCATGGAGAGTTTATAAGAATTCATCCCTTTGTAGATGGCAATGGAAGATGTGCAAGACTTATCATGAATTTCGTGCTTCTAAAAAATAACTATCTTCCCATAATTATTCTTGCTTCTGAAAGAGCAAGGTATTACGAAGTCCTAGATAAGTTTGGAAAAGATGGAGAACAAGAAGAATTATTTAAATTCATTGAAGAAAAAGAATTACAAAGTATTAAGGAATATTAAGGCGAGCGAGGGCTCGTCTTTTTTATACCAATGTGCTCGATGTGTTCGTATGTTCTTAATTTTAATCTCAATACCCACTTGAATAAATTTCTAATTAGTGTTACACTGAAATCAGTGACACCCCCCTGGGGGTATTGATGGGAGGAATTATGGATAAAAAATATGATGTTGGAGGTATGACCTGTGCATCTTGTGTTGCCAATGTGACTAAGGCAGTTGAAAAGCTTGATGGAGTTAATGATGTCAACGTCAATCTTATGACTAACTCCATGAAAGTCGACTTCGACGAAGATAAATTGACTGATAAAGAAATTATAGCTGCTGTAGAAAAAGTTGGCTACAGTGCAAATGTGCCAGGCGAGAAAACTTCCGAAATAAATACAGATGATAGAGAAGAGCATTTAAAACAAAGGCTAATTTATTCCACAATTTTTATGCTAATCCTAATGTATGTGGCAATGGGACACATGGTTCACCTTCCTATTCCACACATTTTCATGGGTACAAGTGGAGCGATAATTTTTGCATTTACGCAGTTTCTTTTAGCCCTTCCTGTAATTTATATCAACCGAGATTTTTATATTTCAGGATTTAAGGGACTTAAAAATAGAGCACCAAACATGGACACATTAGTTGCCCTTGGTTCGGCCGCTGCAATGATTTATGGAATCTTTGCAATTTACATGATGGCTTATGGATTTGGAATAGGAAATTTAGAAATCGTAGACAGATACAGAGAAAATTTATACTTTGAATCTGCTGCAATGATTTTAACGCTAATCACAGTAGGGAAATATCTAGAAGAAAAATCTAAAAATAAAACTAGAAATTCTCTTTCTAAATTAATGGACCTTGCCCCAAAGATGGCAACTGTAATTGAAGATGGCAAGGAAATCGTAAAAAATATAGAAGATGTAGCACTTGGAGATGTAATATTAGTTAGACCAGGCGAGTCAGTTGCAGTTGATGGCGAAGTCATTGAAGGTGCATCATCAGTTGATGAATCAGCAGTTACTGGCGAGTCAATTCCAGTTTCAAAAACTGTGGGCGATAAAGTAATTTCTGCTTCAATTAACACAACGGGATCATTTAAATTCGTTGCGCAAAAAGTTGGAGAAGACACTACAATTTCTCAAATCATCTCTCTTGTAGATGAGGCAAATCAGTCAAAGGCACCAATTGCAAAACTTGCAGACAAAATATCAGGTATTTTCGTGCCAGCTGTAATTGGAATTGCTATTGTAACTTTTGTGGCTTGGCTTGCACTTGGATACGGATTTGAAATGGCACTAAACTTTGCAATATCAGTACTTGTAATCTCTTGCCCATGTGCACTAGGACTTGCCACTCCAGTATCAATAATGGTTGCTACTGGAAAAAGTGCAGACTTTGGACTTTTGTTTAAAAATGCAGAAATCTTAGAAAATCTTCACAAGATTGACACAGTTGTAATGGATAAGACTGGTACAATCACTGAAGGAAAGCCAGTCGTGACAGATGTTGTAACTGAGCTAGATGAAGATGAATTTATAAAAATTGCAGCATCAATAGAAAAATCTTCACAACATCCACTTGCAAATGCGATTATTAATTTTGCTGAAGAAAAAAATATACAACTTGAAAACACAGAAAACTTCCACTCAGTAAGTGGTAGAGGAATTGTTGCAGAGCTAGATGGCAAAAAGTATTTCACGGGAAATAGAGAATACATGGAAGAAGAAAAAATTTCTCTAAATGGATATGATAAAAAAGCAGATGAGCTTTCAGAAAAGGGAAATACATCAATGTATTTTGCAGATAGTAAAAAAGTTATAGGAATAATTTCAGTTAAAGACCTTCCAAAAGAAAATTCCAAGAAAACTGTAAAACTTCTTCAAGACATGGATAAAGAAGTTATAATGCTAACTGGAGACAACGAAAAAACTGCAGCTGCAATCAATAGAGAAATGGGACTTAATAGAACTTTTGCAGGACTTTTGCCACAAGATAAAAATAAAATCATTGAAAAGCTTCAAAATGAAGGAAGAAAAGTTTTAATGATAGGAGACGGAATAAACGACGCCCCATCACTTGCCAAGGCTGATATTGGAATGGCAATAGGAAGCGGAACTGATGTGGCAATTGAATCATCAGATGTTGTCCTAATGCGTGATGACCTAATCGATGTAGTTTCAGCAATAGAGCTTTCAAAGGCAACTATTAAAAATATAAGAGAAAATTTATTCTGGGCATTTTTCTACAACACAATTGGAATACCAATTGCTGCGGGGCTTTTCTTTATACCCTTTGGATTAAAACTTTCTCCAATGTTTGGAGCCTTTGCAATGAGTTTAAGTTCAGTCTTTGTAGTAAATAATGCACTAAGGCTAAGAAGATTTAAACCAAAGAGCTTCGGCACAAAGAGTGAGAAAAAAGAAGTTAAAGAAGAAATTAATAAAAATAGAATAATTGTAGATGACATGACTTGCGAGCACTGCGAAAAGAGAGTGCAAGATGCGATAAATAACACTGGCAAAGCAAAAAATGCTCATGCAGATCATTTGACTGGTGTTGTAGAATTTGACGACCTTGGAATAAGTAAAGAAGAAGTTAGAAATGCAGTTGAAACTGCTGGATATAATTTAAAAGAAAATATAGGAGGAAATGAAATGGAAAAAATCTTAAATGTAGAAGGAATGAATTGCAATCACTGTGTAGCTTCAGTTACAAAGGCTCTTGAAGGAGTTGAAGGAGTTAAGAAAGCTGATGTTTCACTTGATGACAAAAAAGCAGTAGTTGAAATGGATAAAGAAGTGTCTAACGATGTGCTTGAAAAAGCAGTTGAAGATGCAGGATTTACTGCTAAAGTAAAATAATGAAAGCTGATAAAGACACACAACTTCGAAAACTAAAAACAGTTAGAGGTCAAATAGATGGGCTGATAAAAATGGTTGAAGATAATAGATATTGTCTAGATATCTCAAACCAACTCATGGCATCAATATCAATCCTTAAAAATATAAATAAAGACGTCTTAACTGCACATTTAAGAGGTTGTGTAAGAGACTCTTACAACAAGAGTGAAGATGAAATAGACGAAAAAATTGAAGAAATAAATGTGATAATAAATAAATTATCCAAATAAAGTATCATAAAAAAAGGACGCCTCGTGCGTCCTAATTTTATTTAAAAAGTGAAACAATAAAATCAATTATTTTTTCTAGAATATTTTTAGTATCTTCTACTGCCTTTTCTCCCTCTGGCGAATTTAAAAATGCACCGGCCTTGTCTTTGTATTTCTTTGCAGTGTCTGCAACTCTATTCCAATCAACATCGGCATTTTTCATATTGTTAAAAAGAGAAACCAATTTATTTTCTTGGCTTTCAGTTAAATTTATGTTGTAATTATTAGTTACATTTTGAATTATATTTCTAACTTCTGATTCATTCTTTGGCATATTTTCAGCCATTGCATCTTTGATTTGATAAATTATGTCGTTGGCCTTATCATCTCCAACTTCTTCAGATAATTTAGTTTGCACAACGAGTTCTTCGTTTGCAACTTTTTTAAGATCTTCAGATAAATTCTTGCCAGTGTTAGCTTCATAAGCCTTTAAAATACCTGTAAGAGCAGCAGTACCACTCACCTTTCCAGGTGCAGTTACATAAATTTCAGCATCTTCAACACCAACTGTGTTAAGGGCGTTTTTAATTGCCTCTGCAGTTACAATTCTAATATTGGGCGATAAATTAATCTCAAGACCATAGCCCTTGTCTTTAAAATTAATCTTTGCAGCTGAAAGAGCTTTATTTCCAATTTCTTTAGAAGTAAGTATATCACCTAAGTATTGGTATTCCTCTTTATTAGTAACTTCTATAATTTCTGTATTTTCATCAGCATTCATTTCTCTTAGCATTTCGCTTTTTTGCGATTCTCTAAGGTCAGAACCTAGAGTTATAATTGTGCTTCCTTTGGCAAAAACTGCACTTGGAATTAATGTCGCAGCAAGTAAAACCGCCGCCACTTTATTTTTAAATCTCATAATATCCCTCCATTTTCTAAATAATAACATTCATATATGAATTCTATTTAAAATTTATGTGAAATTTAACTTTTTTATTATAGCATAAAACGGCGTAAAAAAGCAGACAGCCCTAAAAGCCTGCTAGGTTTTAATTCCACTAAAATAATAAAAAAGAAGTCTATTTCTAGACTTCTATATAAAATCAAATATATTTGCTATTAATAAAACTATTCCGCCAAAAAATATTAAATAGTTTGAATATTTTTCTAGTTTGCTTGTACTATTTTTAAGTTCTTTAAATACATCTCCTACTATTAATGCGAGGAATACCGCATTTGCTCCTGATGTTGATATATTATTTATTTTTCCAAGTACAAAGACTATTATAAATGTTATGGCTGCTAAAAGTTTTCCTGCATTTATATTATTCATCGCTTGCTCCGTGAAATGCTATCATATCTTCAAATATTTCCCACATTTCTTCTACTTCATCTCTTTTTTCTGAAGAGAAGGGAATTATATTTTCCTTTTGTTCTATATTTAATTTTTTTGCAATGGCTGAGATGTGTTTTTGAAGTTGTGATTTTTTTATTTTGTCTTTTTTTGTTGCAATTACTATTCCAGAAAATCCTGACTCAATTATATAGTCATACATTTGTTTATCAAGTTCTGTTGGCTCATGTCTAATGTCTACAAGAAGTATTGTCTCTAGGATATTTTCACGAGTTTCAAGATATCTATTTATTATTCCTGCCCACTTGCCCTTTTCTGATTTTGCAACTTTTGCATATCCATACCCTGGAAGGTCTACAAGTCTTAGTTCGTCATTTACATTGTAAAAGTTAATCGTCCTTGTTTTTCCAGGTGTGCTAGATGTCCTTGCTAAATTTTTTCTATTTAACATTGCATTTATAAAGGAAGATTTACCCACATTGGATCTTCCTGCAAAGGCAAATTCTGGAAGATTTTCACTTGGATACTGTTTTTCTTCTACTGCGACTTTTTCTAAATCTGCTTTACTTATTTTCAAAAATATCACCTATCGCAATCTTTACAACTTCTGAGAAATTAGAAACTGTTTTGATTTCAAGTTTTTTCACTGCTTCTTCTTCAATTTCCTTTAAGTCTCTCTTGTTTTCTTCAGGAATTATTACAGTTTTTACGCCAAATCTTTCGGCAGCAAGAAGTTTTTCTTTAAGTCCACCTATTGGAAGAACCTTTCCTCTAAGAGTAATCTCTCCAGTCATTGCCACATCACTTCTCACTGGCTTTTGTGTAAGTGCTGATAAGACTGATGTTGCAATGGAAATTCCTGCAGATGGTCCGTCCTTTGGTGTTGCTCCTTCAGGCACGTGAATGTGTATGTCTCTTGTTTTTCTAAATTCTGGATCAAGTCCATATTGTTCTGCATTTGCTGCAATGTGAGAGATTGCGGCAATTGCTGATTCTTTCATTACATCTCCAAGGCTTCCTGTAAGTGTTAGAGCACCCTTGCCCTTCATTACAGTCGCTTCAATGCTTAAAGTTGTTCCTCCAACTTGAGTCCAAGCTAGTCCATTAACTGCTCCTATTTGGTCTTCTTTTTCTTTTTCGTCAATTGTAAATATTTTTTCGCCAAGAAAATCTGTTATATTACTAGTGCTTACAGAAACTTTTTCTACATTTTCTTCCACAATTTTAAGTGCTGCCTTTCTAGCAATTTTTGAAATTTGCTTTTCAAGGCCTCTAACTCCAGACTCTCTTGTGTAATAATCGATGATGTCCTTTAATGCTCTTTCAGAAATATTTATATTTTCAGATTTTAATCCATTTTCTGTAATTTGCTTTGGCACTAAATATTTCTTTGCTATATTTAGTTTTTCATTTGGAGTGTATCCTCCAATTTCAATTACTTCCATTCTGTCAAGAAGTGGTCTTGGAATAGTCTGCGTGGTGTTTGCTGTTGCTATAAAAAACACATTTGATAAATCAAAGGGAAGTTCTAAATATCTATCTGTAAAGGAATTATTTTGCTCAGGGTCAAGTACTTCAAGTAGTGCTGATGCTGGGTCTCCTTTAAAGTCTTTGCCGACTTTATCTATTTCATCAAATAAAAATACTGGGTCATTTGTGCCAGCTTTTTTTAAGAGGGAAATAATTCTACCGGGAAGAGCTCCAATATAAGTCCTTCTATGTCCTCTGATTTCAGCTTCATCTGTGATTCCGCCAAGGCTCATTCTCACAAATTCTTTATCAAGAGATGATGCAATTGATCTTGCGATGGAAGTTTTACCCACTCCTGGAGGTCCTACAAGACATAGTATTGGTCCCTTTTGCTCCTTGCCTGCAAGTTTTCTAACTGCAATAAATTCTAAAATTCTTTCTTTTACTGTTTTAAGTCCATAATGTTCATTGTTTAAAATATTTCTTGCAGATTTTATATTTACTTCATCTTCTCCACTTTCCATCCATGGAAGGTCAATTATCCAGTCGAGATAATTT
Source organism: Peptoniphilus ovalis (assembly GCF_018919265.1). Classification (GTDB taxonomy): domain Bacteria; phylum Bacillota; class Clostridia; order Tissierellales; family Peptoniphilaceae; genus Peptoniphilus_A; species Peptoniphilus_A ovalis. Next base: position 394,080 of record NZ_JAHLQO010000001.1, on the reverse strand, counting down.
ATGAGAAGTGAGTAATCGGGAGACTGTGAGTTTAAGCTGCTTAGTTTTTTAACCTCACTTAGTGCTTTTTCTCTAACTTCTTCTGGAAGTTCTTTCTCCTCTATTTTTTCTCTGTAATTTGAAATAATATCTGCTTCGTCTTCTGTATCGCCAAGCTCCTTGTGAATTACTTTAAGCTGTTCCTTTAAGAAATAATCCTTTTGAAGCTTGTCCATTTTGCTTTTAACTTCGTCATTAATTTTCTTTTCAATGGACATTAATTCGATTTCTCTTTTCATAATTTCATGAAAAGCTACAAATCTTTCGTATATATCGTAAGTTTCAAGGATTCTTTGATAATCTTCTAATTTAAAATTTAAATATCCTACAACTGTATCTAAAAATCTCGAAGGATCATCTGTATCTACAACATTTGATAAAAGTCCTGGAATCATTTTGTCATCAAGTGCTACATATGCCTCAATGTCTGCAAATGCAAGACGAAGTGCAGCTTCAATTTTTTCTTCGCGACCTTTTATATTTTCCTCTTCTTCATAGACTTCTACAATTGCTTCTATTAATTCTTCGCCAAAATCAACTTCGTCTATCTCGGCTCTTTTTTCTCCTTCAACTAATACTCTTACTATACCTCCGGGAAGTTTTAAAATCTGCTTGATTGTTGCAATTGTTCCAACATCAAATAAATCTTCTCTCTTTGGCTCTTCTATTTCTACATCTTTTTGAGCTACTAAAAAGATTTTAGAATCTGCCATTTCGGCTTCTTCCACAGCCTTTACAGAAATATCTCTTCCGCAATCAAAATGTGTAACCATATGTGGAAATATTACTAAGTTTCTAAGAGGTATTAGAGGTAGTTTCAATTTTTCCATATTCACCTTCTAAATACTTTCTAAAAAAGCCGTGGAAACCACGGCATTTTATTTTTTAATTAATTTTGCAGGGGACTTGCCCTCTACTGATTCTTTTGTAATCTCGACAGCTTTTATATCGTCACGAGATGGTATTTCATACATTATATCCATAATTGTATTTTCAATTACACCTCTTAAACCTCTTGCTCCAGCTTTTTTGTCGATTGCAAGTTTTGCAATGCGTCTTAGAGCTTCATCTGTGAATCTAAGTTCCACATCATCGTATTTTAAAAGCTCTTTGTATTGCTTAACAAGTGCATTCTTAGGCTTTGTTAAGATTTCAACTAAGGCATCTTCATCAAGCTCTTCAAGAGTTATTGTGACAGGAAGTCTTCCTATTAGTTCTGGAATAAGTCCAAATTTTAGAAGGTCTTCTGTCTCAACTTTTGTCAAGATGTTTTCTTTTGCTTTATTTTTATCAACAATCTCTGCACCAAATCCCATTGATGACTTAGAGATTCTATTTTCTATAATTTTGTCAATTCCGTCAAAGGCTCCACCTACTATAAATAAAATATTAGATGTATCAACTTGGATAAATTCTTGTGATGGATGCTTTCTGCCTCCTTGAGGTGGCACATTTGCAATAGTTCCTTCTATAATTTTTAGAAGTGCTTGTTGCACACCTTCACCACTTACATCTCTAGTGATAGACACATTTTCAGATTTTCTAGCAATCTTATCTATTTCATCTATATAGATTATTCCCTTTTCTGCTCTTTCTATATCATAGTCAGCATTTTGAATTAGCTTTAAAATAATATTTTCTACGTCTTCACCAACATAGCCGGCTTCTGTTAAAGTTGTGGCATCTGCTATGGCGAAGGGAACATTTAAAAGTTTTGCCAAAGTTTGAGCAAGTAGAGTTTTACCTGACCCTGTTGGTCCAATCATCAAAATATTTGACTTTTGCAGCTCAATGTCACTGTCAGCTTTTCTTGTAGAGTTAATTCTCTTGTAGTGATTGTAAACTGCAACAGATAATGCTCTTTTTGCTTCTTCTTGCTTAACTGCATATAGATCTAGAATTTCTTTGATTTCGGCAGGCTTTTTAAGTTCAAAATCATGAGATAATTCAGGAACTACTTCGTCTCCCAATACTTTAGCGCATCTATCAACACATTCGTTACAAATATTAACATTAGGTCCTGCTATTAATCTACTGACTTGATTTTGTGTTTTGCCACAGAATGAACATCTTAAAATTTCATCTGTTTTTGACATGTCTCACCCCTAAATCAATTTCTGTTTTCAATTACTTTGTCTATTAAACCGTACTCTACGGCTTCTTCTGAACTTAGCCAGTAATCTCTATCTGTATCTCTTTCGATTTTTTCAAGAGGTTGGCCAGTATTTTTAGCTAAGATTTCATTTAATTTATGTCTAATTTTTAAAATCTTTTCTGCATTTATTTGAATGTCGGAAGCTTGACCTTGTGCGCCACCAGATGGTTGGTGAATCATAATATCTGCATTTGGAAGTGCAAATCTCTTGCCCTTTGCACCTGATGAAAGTAAAAATGCTCCCATTGATGCAGCCATACCTATACAAATTGTAGAAACATCAGGCTTTATATAATTCATTGTGTCATAAATTGCAAAACCAGCACTTACAGATCCTCCTGGTGAATTAATATAAAGTTGAATGTCTTTGTTTGGATCTTCTGATTCTAAAAATAAAAGTTGAGCAACTATTAAATCTGCCATGACATCATTAACTTCTCCACTTGCAAAGATAATTCTATCTTTTAAAAGTCTTGAATAAATGTCATAGGACCTTTCTCCTCTATTAGTTTGTTCGACTACCATTGGCACTAAAGCCATTTAATCACATCCTTATTTATCTGAATTTTCAGCTTCTTCTTTAATTTCTTCTTCTGTTAATTCTTTAGGTTCAACAAATTTTGTTTCTTCTACTAATTTTTCAACAGCTTTTCTCTTTGCAAGGTCTTCTCTTACAACTTCTTTGTTTTCATTAAGCATATATTCTCTCATTTTTTCCATATGCTCTTTGTCATCTTTGAAGTAATCTTCTACAACTTTGTTTACTTCTTTTTCGATTTCTTCATCAGTAATTTCAATATTTTCAGCTTTTACAAGAGCTTCAATAGCTAGGTCGTTTTTAACAGTTTTTTCAGCTTCTGGTCTCATAGTCTTTTTGAATTCATCAAGACTTTGACCAATCATTTTAATATAATCTTCGAAGCTAATTCCTTGAGCTCTTAAAGTTTGGTCATAATTTCTAATTGTATCTTCGATTTGATTGTTAATCATAGCTTCAGGAATTTCAGCATCTACTAATTCTCCAAGCTTGTCAATAACTCTTCTTTCTTTTTCCATTTGAGAAGTAATTTTAAATTCTTCTTCTTTTTTAGCTCTGATGTCAGCTTTGTATTCATCAATTGTGTCAAATTCAGAAATGTCTTTTACAAATTCATCATCAAGCTCTGGAAGTTCTTCGTAAGAAATGCTGTTTAATTTGATTTCAAATTTAGCATCTTTTCCTGCAAGGTCTTTTTGGTGATAATCTTCTGGGAATTTAACATTGATGTCAAATTCTTCGCCAATATTGTGACCAATGATTTCTTCTTCAAATCCTGGAATAAATGTGTTTGAACCAATTTCAAGATCTTGGTTTTCAGCAGATCCACCGTCAAAATATTCGCCGTCAACAGAACCTTTGAAGTCGATATTTACTTTGTCGCCTTCTTTAACTTCTCTGTCGTCAACATTTACGATTCTTGCATTCATTCTTCTTTCGTTTTCAATTTCGTTATCGATTAATTCATCAGTTACTTCAATAGTTGGGTCTTCAACTTCAAGTCCCTTGTAGTCTTTAATTTCAACTTCTGGTCTAACATCTACAGAAACATTAAATAATACTTCGTCTTTTTCTAAAGTTTCTTCATCTATATCCATATCTGGTTGATCAACAACTTTAAGGTCAAGTTCTCTTACAGCTTTTTCATATTCAGCTGGAAGAAGTTCATTAATTGCATCTTCAAAGAACACATCCTTGCCATACATGTTTTCGATCATCTTTCTAGGCACATGACCTTTTCTAAATCCTGGCATTTGGAAGTGTTTTTTATTTTTCTTATATACTTCAGATTCAGCTTTATCTATATCTTCTCTTTTAAGAACAATGTCAAAAAAGACTTTATTATTTTCTTTCTTTTTAATTTCCATTACAATCTCCTCGCTCTCTTAGTACATTTCTCTATTATAACATAAGTTTTTTTAAAAATATATTAAATACCTCTGTCCTTTAGGATTTTAGAGAGTATTTCAATTTCTTCATCATTTAGTGTTACGCCCTTAGACATTTTAATATGATCTGGGTCCCATTCTCTTAAATCGTACTTTGCAGGTCTGTCGTTAAAGCTAACTTTGTTAAGTTCCTTAGTCCAGCCCTTAGCACTTTCAGACAAAACGCCTAGATGTTCTACAATTTCAAATTTAAAATCAGCCATAATTCTCCTCATTTATATTTATTTATTAGAAACTTCTTCTAATATATTATTAATTGCATCTTCATAAGAAATTTCAGAATTTTCCATTTCTCTTCTAGTTGAGTATTCAACAAGACCATCAGAAGATTTCTTTCCGCATGTAATTCTAAGAGGAATACCAATTAAATCTCTATCCTTAAACTTAACTCCAGCTCTTTCCTTTCTGTCATCAAGTAAAACTTCAATCCCCTTAGATTTCAATTCTTCATAAATCTTTTCGCCAAGTTCAACTTGCTTATCATCTTTGATATTTAGGATAGTCACAATTGCTTCATAAGGAGCAACTGCAATTGGCCAAATAATTCCGTTGTCATCGTGGTTTTGTTCAATAACTGCAGTCACAGATCTTGTAACACCAACACCGTAAGAACCCATGTAGAAGTAGTTTGCCTTGCCATTTTCATCAAGATAAGTTGCATTTAATGATTTAGAATATTTAGTGCCAAGTTTGAAGATATTACCAACTTCAATACCTCTTGCAAATTTATATTCATCATCAGTTCCTGGAACTTTGTCACCTTCTTCAACAAGAAGTAAGTCTTCAACAACTTCTCCTTCGAAATCTCTTCCATAATTTGCGTTAATATAATGGTACTCTTCTTCATTTGCACCTACTACAAGGTTATTTATTTCTGTAATTGATTTATCAACTATAATTCTTGCATCAAGACCAATTGGACCAGTGTAACCAGCAAAGGAGCCGATTGCTTTTATGTCTTCTTCTGACATCATTTCGATATCGTGTTCTGCAACACCAGTGTATGAAATTAATTTTGCCATATTTAGTTCTCTGTCGCCTGGAATAAATACAATAACTCTTTCGCCAGCCATAACTAAATCAACAGCTTTGGCACATCTCTTCTTGTCAACATTTAAGAAATTAGAAACCTCTTCAATAGTCTTTGCACCTGGAGTGTGTACCTTTTCTAAATCTTTTCTTTCTTGTTCTTCAGGTAGGATGTATTCAACTGGAGCCTTTTCTTCAGTTGCTCCAAATTTTCCATTTTCAGAATAAACAATTACGCCTTCTCCAGTTTCAGAAAGCGCAATAAATTCGTGAGAGCCGCTTCCACCCATGGCACCATTGTCGCCTTCAACGATTTTGTAATCAAGGTGAAGTCTGTCAAAAATCTTTTCATAAGCTCTATACATATTCATGTATGCCTCATGTAAAGTTTCTGGATTTGTATCGAAAGTATAGGCATCTTTCATCAAGAATTCTCTCGCCCTATTTATACCAAATCTCGGTCTCTTTTCGTCTCTATACTTAGTTTGAATTTGATATAAATTTAGAGGAAGATCCTTGTAGGATTTAACCTCATCTCTTACAAGAGTAGTAAAATATTCTTCAGCAGTTGGTCCAAGGCAGAACTCTCTGTCGTTTCTGTCACGAAGCTTAAACATTTCAGGACCAAACTTTTCCCATCTGCCAGATTCCTTCCAAATTTCTGCAGGCTGAATAGCAGACATTAAAATTTCCATAGCGCCTGCATTATCCATTTCTTCTCTTACTATATTTTCAATTTTTTTAATCGCTCTATATCCAAGAGGCAAGTATGTATAAACACCACTTGCTGATTTTCTAATCATACCAGCTCTTAATAGAAATTTATGTGATGCAATTTCAGCATCTTGAGGATCTTCTCTAAGAGTAGGCATGTAAAGTTTAGATAGTCTCATAAAACCTCCAATTTTTTGCTAAAAGTATTATAAACTTTATTAATAAAATCTACAAGTTTTTACAATACTTGTAATTCACTTATTTTATTATACTATAAAGAATGAATTTTACACAAATTATTGAGTTTTATTTAAAATAAATCCCTAGCGTTAAAGCCAGGGATTTAAATTTTTGTTTAATTATAGAGAACTATTTTTGTATATGCTCTACTGGAAATTTTTAATATTATTAGATAAATAATTATATATAAAGCTATAACTCCAACCATTACTAATATAAAGAGTTTCACATTCATTAGTCCCATCAAAACTAGAAATTTTTTTAGTATTGGAAAGGCAAATGCTGTGTGTGCTGATGCAAAGATTATTGGCAAGATTAAAAGTGTTCTCATTTGTTTTTTTATTGTTTTCTTTGCTTCTTCATCAGTCAAGCCAAGTTTTTTCATTATGTTAAATCTCGGTGCATCTTCGTAGGCTTCTGTTAATTCCTTGTAATATATTGCTAGTGCCATTGATGATAAAAATGCTATTCCAAGTATTGTTCCTACAAAGAATATGATTCCGTAAGTTCTTAAAAATTCTACTTTTGTTTTTTCTCTATTTATAATCTCAATTTTTTGCTTTGGATTAATTTTTAAATTTTCTATATTTACTCTTAGATTATTTTCAAGACTTTCATTGTTTTCATTTATCATTGTCTCTACTACTGGTTTGTCAACTTTCCAATTACCATTTATGGGTGCATATTTATTTGCTATTTCATCTGCAATTTTATAATCTTTTACAATTATTTTGCTATTTTTAAATATTGTTAGGACATTTTCCATTGGAATGTCATTGTCTTCTTTATTTATTCCAGTGGATTTGAATCCTAAATTATCTATAAAATTTTCAACAGTTCCATCTTTTATATAGATTAAATCGGCTTCATTGAATTTTAGATTTGTATCTTTTGTATAAATTATATTCAACACCATAAATTTATTTTCGAAAAGCATTGAATTTATTTCTTCTTTGCTAATTTTTCTGATTTTATTATTTTCAATAAAGATTGGAACACTCCAAGTTGCAGTGGTAGCCATTTTACTTTTGGATTTATTACTCTTAGCTATTTCTTCTATATTCTTTCTATATTTATCTAATTCTTGTTCACTTGAGATAAAGTTATCAGTCTTTATATTTAAGTTTGACGGGAACATTCTATTAACTGCATCGCCTATGCCAAAGTATAGGCTAAGTCCTGAAGTCAAAACTATTATAAATGCTGTTGATAGTATTGTTATATTAGATAACGATTTTGAGTTTCTCCTAACTCTATATAAAAGTCCTGATATTGCAAAGAAATTTTCTTTTTTATAGTAACTTTTTTTATTTTTTGCAAATTCTAATATAATACTTACTATTACAGAAAATGCACAGTACGTTCCAATTATTACAAGTAGCACTGCCACGAAAAAATTTTTAAAAGCTCCCATTGGATTTTTCGTCGTTATGCTTATAAAGTATCCCGATGCAATTGCAATTATTCCTATTAAAGCAATTAATGGTCTGAATTTACCTTTTTTATCTCCTGCTTTTGATTCATTTATAAGTCTAATTGGTGTGTAACTACTTAGTTTTAGTATTTGAATTATTAATACTAATATTAAAATAATTATAAATATAAGAGCAATGCATAGGGAGGGTAGTATATTGTTAAATATTCCATTTGCAAAAATATTTATTTCTAAGCTCACAACTTTTACAAAAACAGCAAGTGAAATCTTGTATAAAATTATACTCAGTATTAATCCAGGTATAATTGAGAAAATCATTATATAAATCATTTCCCAAAATAAAATTAATTTGAGATGTTTCTTTTCAAGCCCCAATACTAAATATATGCCAGACTCTTTTAATTTTCTCTTTTGTATAAAGGAATAAACTGACGAGAGCATTATTATAGAAAATATAGAAAGTATAAAAACACCCATTTGCATAAATATTTTCATTGTCTCCATTCCACTTTGTCCTGAAATTGTATTGTCCATGCTTATGCTAAGACAAATGGAATTTAAAATCATAAGAAAAATAATTGTCCCTATAAAAGGTATAAATATATTTTTATTTCTTTTGATTTGAGAAAGTGCAAGCTTTTTATAAAGTGATTTCATAACTAACTCCTTTGAAGCATCTGCATTGTTTCAGAAATTTTCTTTTGCATTTCAAATAATTCCATATTTCCCTTGTAAAGTTGATGATAAATCTTTCCATCTTTTATAAACAAAACTCTTTCAGCTTCTGATGCTGCCATTACTGAATGTGTTACCATTAGTATTGTCTGACCACTTTTATTTAATTTTTCAAAAACTTTTAATAATTCTCTTGAGCTATTGCTGTCAAGTGCACCTGTTGGCTCATCTGCAAGGAGTATATCGGGACCAGTGATTAATGCTCTTGCTATTGCCGCCCTTTGCTTTTGCCCTCCACTAACCTCGTAAGGATAATGAGATAGTATCTCTTCTATATTTAACTTACTTGCAATTTCTTTTAATTTTAACTCCATTGAAGATATATTTTCTCCTGCAAGTACTAGAGGAAGTAATATATTGTCCTTTAAGGTAAAGGTATCTAAGAGATTAAATTCTTGAAATACAAAACCTAAGTTTTCTCTTCTAAACTTTGCTATCTCACTATCTTTTATAGTTGATAAGTCTTTATTCCTTAATATTACGCTTCCCTTAGTTGGTTTATCTAATAATGCCAGGATATTTAATAGAGTTGTCTTTCCACTTCCAGACTCGCCCATTATTGCAATGTATTCTCCTTCTTCTACTGTGAAGTTAATATCTTTTAGAGCGTGAACTTCATTTGTTCCAAATCTTGATTTATAAATTTTCCCTATATTTTGTACTTCTAACATTTAATCACCCTTTTGCTCAATTACATTAATTGGCTTTGCATAATATATAAAAATCATAGCATCATATAAATCCGCTGGCTTTTCCTTAATTCTATAGCTTGTGGGCATTAGCTTCATCACCCAAGAATATCCTTCGCCTAAAGAACCCATATTGATTTTTGAATTTATTATTTTGTGAGTATCTCCTTCTTTTACATTAGAAAAATCTAAATAATATTTTCCGTTAAATTTTCTGGCACTATAAGCAAGAGGATCTGCTGAAGTAAAACTGTGATTTGAACGACTTCTTCCTTCAACTATTTCATTTATATTTACAATTGTTTTATAAAAATCAGTTCCAATTATAAAATAATCATCTTTATAGATGTCTTTTAGATTAGCACCCATAGTTTTGTAGAAATTTGATTTTTTCCCAATGTGACCATTGTGTCCAGAAATCATTATGAGATTATTGCCCTTTGATTTTTCAAAATCACCTATCCAATTTACATTTTCAGCCATATATTTATCTCTAAAATTATTTGCTTTTACATAATCATTAAAGTCAATTCCATAATATTTAATGCTGTCCAATACATTTGTAATAGCTCTTGAAATAAGTCTTGCATCATTTGATGAAAGTGTATCTACATTTGATTTAATTTCTTTTAAAATTTCTTCATTTTCTTTTAGTTTTTCTATGCTATATTTTTCTTCTGTTATAAAACTAAATCTCTCGTCTAAGTTTTTATCTTTAAGAATATTATTTTCCTTTGCAAATTTTAAAATCAAAGAAATTGATTTTTCTGGATTTTGCATGTCAAATCCATAGAAAGATATTTTGTCTTCATCTTTTGCATTTTGATTATAATCAAACATCCAGTTTATTAAATCGTTCATCTCTTTTGTATGATAAATATTAAAAGAAAAAACTTTTGAAATATTTTCATCTTTCTTGTCCCCATGAATGTAGTCATTAATAACCATGCCTTCACCGAAGTCTGCTTCTATTGCAAAACTTTTGAGATTGTTTTTCTCTACTAAAGTTTTTAAAACTTCTAATTTTAAATCTTGAAAATCAGAATTGCCGTGAGTTGCCTCTCCAAGCCCAACTATTTTTACATTCTCATCTAAATTTATTTCATCAATATCTCTTGCATATAAATTGATGTCATCTATGTTTTTTCTAGCTTGTACTTTTGGTATGTTAATCCATAAAAAATCTGCCACTGCTATTAGCACAAAAACTGATAAAATAAAAATTAAAAAACCTTTTATAAACTTTCTCAAAATTTCACCTACTTTTTATTCTAAAATAATTATATTCCAATAATAAATAAAAATCCCTTATATTAAATTACATTTAAGATTCTAATGTGACATTTATGTAACATTAAAAAAAGAGTGAAATTAATCACTCTCAGACTGTAGACAAAATAAAAACCCACTATATAAGCAAACCATATTGAGCTTTCTATACTAATTCAATTCGAGAACGAGCGCCCGAAAAACGCACTGTTTGAGCGTCAGCGAGTTTGCGTTTTTCAGAGAGTTAAGAATTAGAATTTGTAGAAAGCGAAATCCGGTGAGCGTTATAGTGGGTTTATCTACAAGCTCAGAGTGAAATTAATCACTCCATAACATTTTTTAAATCAATATATATTTTTGTAAATTTATTTACTTCCGATTCGCATCTTAAATTTAATCTAAGAGATTTTCCTATTTCTTTTGCAAGATTTAGTCCAAGGCCTGTTGATTTTTTCATAAGCCTTCCATTGTATCCTGTATAACCTTGATCAAAAATTCTTGGGATATCTTCTTTTATTATTCCAATGCCACTGTCTTCTATAACTAATTCATCATCTTCTATATATATTGAAATTTCACCATTTTCTGTATACTTACAAGAATTCGAAATAATCTGTTCAAGCAAGAAGCTAAACCACTTTGCATCTGTAAGAATTAATTTATTAGTTTCTTTAAACTCTACACTATTATTTTTACCAATAAACTGAATTGAATATTTTCTTATTACATCTCTAATTATTTCATCAAGTGAAATCTTGTCAAATACATAATCAGTGCTATTTGAATTTAGCCTTACATAACCAAGTATATTTGAAATGTATTCTTCAATTTCAAATATTTTTTTATTACATTCACTTATATTTATTTCATCTTGTTTTAATAGTAGCCTTAATGCAAAGATTGGCGACTTTATCTGATGAGTCCACACAGTTAAATAATCCTTTATTTTATAATTATTAGTCTTTTCTAAATTTTTAAAATCAATAATCTTTTTATTTAGTCTTTTAATTTCATCAACTAATTTAGAATCTGCATTAGGTAAATCTTCGTCAAATTCTTTTCTATTTAGCCAAGTTATCTCTTCATTATGTATTTTATTTTTCTCATTATATAAAAATATTAAAAAAATAAATAATAAAATTAAATAGCAAAGGCTCATGTAAATACTTAAATTTATACTATTCATTAGAAAAAGAGAAAATAAAAATATGTATATAAATACTGCAAATCCAAAGGATATTATATATTTTTCTTTTTTTATAAAATCACTAATAGATAATCTATACATAGTAACCTACGCCCTTTTTCGTCTTTATAAAACCAAATAGAGAATTGTCTTCTAATTTTTTTCTAAGTCTTAAAATATTTACAGTTAGTGTATTGTCGTTTATGTAAACATCTGACTGCCAAATTTTATTCATTATATCTTCTCTTGAATAAATTTTTCCAGGTTTTTCTAAAAGTATTTCTAAAATCTTAAACTCATTTTTAGTAAGTTCGATATCTCTATCTTTATAATTTAAAATCATTAAATCTCTTTTTAAAATCACATCTTTATAGTATAAGTCTTTTGAAAAATCTGTATATTCATAACTCCTTCTTAGAATTGCATTAATTTTTGCCTGCAAAACCTCTAGTTCAAAGGGCTTAGTTAAATAATCATCAGCACCTAAATTCATAGCCATTATTAAATTTAAATTTTCATCTGCTGCTGATATAAATATAATTGGAACCTTTGAAACTTTTCTTATCCTCTCTGTCCAATAATAACCGTTATAATATGGAAGAGTCACATCCATTAAGACTAATTCAGGATTATAATCTATAAACTCATCAAATATTTTTGTAAAATCATTTACTAATTTTACATTAAATCCCCATGTGTTCATGTGAGATTTTATTTCATTAGAGATGATTTTATCGTCCTCTATTAGAAATATTTTCCATCTTTTATTTTCCAAAAAAATCACCCCTTTTAAAATTTTTTTTAAATTCAAATAAAATTATAAGCACGTAAAATACCACAATAACTATAAAAGATTTTTGTGTTGTATCTATTGGAAGAATTTTTTTAAAAAGGTTTAGTACATGTGGGGCAAGAAGTCCTCCAATATTGCAACCTATTAGGACTATTGAAGTAGAGAAAACTTCGGCGCCTTTATTTGAATCTCTGGGTATTCTTTGAAATAGGTAGGCAATTATCATTGAATATGAAAATCCAATTCCTATTGCTGCTATTAAAAGTATCCACAGATTCCATGCAAATGTGTAAAGTAGCATAAAAAGTGTATAAGACGTTAAAAATATTATAAAGATACTTTCTTTTAATTTTTCAAAAACTTTTCCAAATATTATTCCGCCTATCATTCCAAAAACTGTCATAATGCTTAAGATATTACTTGCATCAGTCATTGTTCCCAATTTATTTTCAGTGACTATTATGGAAGTCTCAATATTTACTCCAACTGAACCCATTACAAGCAAGAAACAAATTCCTGCCATCACAAGTATTTCTCTTGATATTTTATTTGACCTTTTGACTATGTTGAGATTTCCAGTATCTACTATATTTTTATCTTCTCTAAAAAATAATATAAATACTATAAAAATTCCAAGGACCAATAAATAGACAAAGAATACATATTTTGGTGCGATTAATAGAAGTCTTCCAGCAATAAATATTGCAATAGTTGATCCAATGCTTTCAATGGCAGATCTTACTCCCATTAGATTTGCACGAGTCTTGCCTTCGAAATATTTCCCAACTAAGCTAACTGCCAATGAATTTAAAATTCCAAGTCCAAGTCCAAAAAAGAGTCTTGCTATAAGTATTGAATAAAAATTTTCTAGAAAGAAAGGCATCACTCCACTTATTGTTGCAAATATAAGTGAAAAGCTCACTAAGATTTTATCTGAAAATATTTTTTGTAATTTATCTGCAAAAAACATCATTACAATTGCAGCAATAGCCGGAATAGTTGTAAGTGTTTCAAGTTGCGTGAGAGTTACTTCTTCCATATCTCTTGCTAAGCCTGGAAGTGCAGGTGCTATTGAATAAGTCGTGCCAACTATTAATGAAAGTGCCAAGATTGATATTTTTTGATAATTTTGATTTTTCTCTTTCACTTTAATCCTTTCAAATTAAATATTATTTTATGAATATAATACTAGAACTTTTCACAACTTTCTATCATATTTATTTACAAATTAAAAAAGACTCCCCTAAGGAAGTCTTTAAAATGCTAATTAAAGTACTGCTTGTGCTGCTGTGATAATAGCAAGTGAATATACTTCGTCTTCTACACATCCACGAGATAAGTCGTTAACTGGTGCGTTAAGTCCTTGAAGTATTGGTCCAACTGCTTTGAATCCACCGAAGTATTGAGCAAGTTTGTATCCTATATTACCTGCTTCAATGTTAGGGAAGATAAATACATTTGCATGTCCTGCTACTTTAGATTCTGGAGCTTTCTTTGCTGCGACTCTTTCGATAAAAGCTGCGTCAAATTGAAGTTCTCCATCTACTGCCATATCAGGATTTTTTTCTTTTGCCATTTTTGCTGCTTCATTAACCATAGTTACTCTATCGTGTTTTGCTGAGCCATGTGTTGAGAATGAAAGCATTGCAATCTTTGGATCGATGCCAAATTGTCTAGCTGTTTCATTTGAAACTACTGCAACTTCTGCTAGTCCTTCTGCATCTAAGTCTGTGTTAATTGCACAGTCAGCCATTAGGTAAAGTTCTTCATCTCTAATCATGATAAATGCTCCAGAGCATCTCTTGTATTCAGGTTTAGTTTTTATAATTTGAAGTGCTGGTCTTACAGTATCTGCAGTTGTGTGAGCTGCTCCAGATACAAGTCCCTTTGCTTTTCCCATGTAAACTAGCATTGTTCCAAAATAGTTATTGTCTTTTAAGATTTCACGAGCATCTTCTTCTGTAACTTTGCCCTTTCTTCTTTCAACAAATTTAGATACTACTTCATCAAATCCTTCGTATTCGGCTGGGTTTAAAATTTCTAAGCTTCCTAGTTCAACACCTTCAGATTTAGCAATTTCTTCTAATTCAGATTTTTCTCCTAGTAAGATAGGTTTAATATCTCCATCATTATTAAGTCTAATTGCTGCTCTTAAAATTCTAACATCATTTCCTTCTGGAAAAATGATTTCTGGTTTTGTTTCTCTAACTTTAGCTTTTAATTTTTCTATTAATGCCATAATTTCCCCCTTATTACAGTTTATATACCTTCAACATTATTATATCTCTAAAATAAAATTTTTTAAAGACTGTATGGTTTTAAATCTAAATCTTCTTGGATTTTATTAAGTCTAACTGAATCTGCAATTAGTTGAGAAATTCTGTGATGTTTAGTTGTGTGAATTCTTAGGACTTCTACTCCTCTAAAAGCAGCTATTGCTGTTAAAACTGCTGACGCTTCGTCTCTATTTTCAAAGCCTTCTTCAGTTTCTCCACTTGAGTCGATATTATTTTCTGAAAGAATATTTGTGATAAATCTCTTTCTTGAAACTCCAAGGAAAGTGAAGTATCCCATTTCTTTTAATACATTTATATCGTTAATTAATTGTAGATTTTCTTTTTTAGTAAGGGCAAATCCAATACCTGGGTCGAGCATTATTCTTTCTTTTGAGATGCCTTCCCTTTCTGCATACTCAATGGATTTTTCTAAATATTTTACCATTAATTCTGTGATATCCATTTTTTCAAAAGATTTTAATTCTTCTTCTGTGAAGACTCCTTCGCCGCCAAAGGATGGGAAGTTTTGGCTGCTCTTATGATTTGGTCTTGCAATTTTAGGGTTAAACATTAAAATTGCTCCTACATCAGATTTACCGACAACTTCGGCCATTTTTGGATCACCTAAAAATCCTGTGATGTCGTTTATAAAATCAACTCCTGCTTCAATTGCAGCTTTTGCAACATCAGCCTTCCACGTGTCTATTGAAATTGGCACATCAACTTCTTCTTTTAATCTTTTAATTACTGGAACTACTCTATTTATTTCTTCTTCGATTTCTACATAAGTTGAGCCAGGTCTAGTAGATTCGCCACCAATATCTAGCATTGTAGCACCATTTTTAATTAAATCTTTTGCATGTTCTACGGCTTTATCTACTCCAAACCATTTTCCACCATCAGAGAAGGAATCAGGTGTAACATTTACAATTCCACATAGAATTGTTTCCTTTCCGCTTACAAGTTCTTTATCTTTGTATTTACAAATTAAATTTTCCATTTTTATCTCCCATTAAATTTTAAAGTATTTTAAAACTCCATTTTCATCTTTTCTAAAATCAGCTTTTCCAATTGCTCTAAGATGCTCTAGGTGAGCGTGAGCTTCTCCCGCTGCAAAAAACTTTTGAGTGTTTGGAAAATCATTAAATCCTCTTGCAGAAATATCCCAGTGCATTCCCACTGCAACATCTCTTACTGTGCATTCATTATGTTTCTCTAAAGTTTTTAGAGCCTCATCTATTCTATGTGCATGATGCCTTTTAAGCTCATCAATTCTTGCAGGAACATCATCTATTAATTCTCTGTGAGATGAATAGAGATGCTCGATTTGTAGGTCTCTTAGCTTTTCTATATTTTTAAGATAAGTACCTAAGCTGTCGCCCGTTTCAAAGTTCCAAAAAGTAATATTTGGAGTAATCTTTTTTAAAATATGATCGCCGCAGAATAAAATCTTTTTATCTTCTTCATAAAGACCAACCATTCCAGGAGTGTGCCCAGCAAAATCAAGTCCCTTAAATGTAAAGTCTCCAACCTTTAAAATATCTCCAGGATTAAGAGACTTATGTTTAAAGTCCCTCTTAGGTCTATATCTATATCCAGAATGCTCTTCGATTTTTAAATTGTCTTCATCAAGTCCTTGCATATGTGCAATTTCCATAACATCTTTCCATCTCTTGGAATCAGCTGATGCCATGGCACTTACCATTTGATAATCAACATCGCTGATATAGACATCAACTCCAAGGTCTTCTGCAAACCATGAACTAAGACCTGTGTGGTCAGAGTGAAGGTGAGTTAAGTATAAAATTGTTTTATTTAAATCGATGTCCATATCTTTAATATAGTCCATCATTTCTTTTCTTATTTCTTCTGTGTCAAATCCAGTGTCAATAATCATTGCTTCGCCCTTGGATTTAACCATATAAATATTAATGCTCTTTAAGGGATTGCCCTTAAGAGGAATTATTTTACAATAAATTCCATCCTGTAATTTTTTAATCTCCGACATATTTCCTCCTTTTCCTCATTTCATGTATAATTAAAACGAGGTGAAAAAATGAACGATTTCTTACTAAAATTATTTGCAGTTGAAACAATTAATACACTGCCTATGGATAGATTATACCCTATTTTAGAAAATATAGAAAATGATCATCTAGAGTTAATCGAAAAGACTTACAATCTAGATTTAGAACATTTAAGTCATGACGAAAAAATTGCCATACTAAATAATACAATTTTAAATAAATTTAAAGAAAATCTTCTTTCCTTTGATGAGAAAGAGCATAAGAGTTTTTATGATTTTTACAACGGTGCTGTGGACTATTCAGATGAAAATGTATATGTAAATATGAAAAAATTTACCTCCCTTGGACTTATGTATTTATTTTTATCAAAATCAGGCACATATTTCGACTTTGTAATTCCTAATGAAATTATAGATATTTATGAAGAATTATTAAAAAGTTCATAATAATTAAAAATGGGACTGCTCTAAATAGTACAGTCCCAAAATCAAAAATTTATCTTATTATAAAAAAATTAAATTTTTAAAAATTTAATCTAAAATTAAAATTGAAATTAAAGCCATCTTCTTTATCAATTTTCATCTTTTTTAAATTCCTAAGTAACTTATTAAATTCTCCCTTGTCCTTTTGATAAACTTCGGAGTCTTTTAATTTTAATCCTTCTGAAAATAGTTCATAACTTTCTCTATCAATTTCACTAAAATTATTTCGGGCATCTTGATATAAAACTTTTTCTGCACCAGTAAGTGCAATTAAAATAATTCCATTATCAAAAAGTTTTTTAAAATTTTTCAATTTATTTATATTTGTATCTTCTCCAAAATAAATTTTTACAACATTATTTCTTGCGACAATTTTTGTTATCTCATTATTATCCCAATCAAGATTATGTATTAATTTTTCTACTCCTTCTGTGTCAGATATGTCAGTTCTTAAATCATAAATTTTATTAGAACTACATCCAACTAGAAAAATTATCGCTATAATAAATATTAATTTTTTCATAAATACCTCGACAATAAAAAGGCGAGAAGTACCCCGCCTTATTTTTAAACTTCTATTATTCCGTAATTTCCATCATTTCTCTTATATAATATTTCAACTTTTTCAGTACTTGCATCTAAGAAAACAAAGAATTTGTGATTAAGAAGTTCCATTTGAAGAATTGCTTCTTCTTCACTCATTGGATTTAATTCGAATTTCTTTCTCTTTACGATTTTTGGTTCTTCTTTTGGACTTTCTTTTTCAATTATTTCATCAAATCTAATTGTTTCGTTATTTTGATATCTTTTTTTAAGTTTTGTCTTGTGTTTTCTAATTTGTCTTGCAAGGGCATCTACTGCTCTATCCATTGAAGAGTACATATCATCTGTAGTTTCTTCTGCTCTTATAATGGTCTTTGGCAAAAATATTGTAACTTCAACTGTTTGTTCTTCTCTAATTGTAGAGAATACAACTCTTGCTTCTACTTCTTCTGAAAAGTATTTATCTAATTTAGAAAATTTCTTTTCCGCTACATCTTTAAGAGAATCTGTAAGCTCAATGTTTTTTCCAACAAAATTCATTAACATAAATGTCACTCTCCTTTATTTATAAAATATTTACCCCAAATTTACAATTTATATCAATTAACCCATTATTCTTGTAAATGTACATTTGTATTTTTTATTGATATAATTGAATTAATATTTGTGAATGGAGTATTATATGAAATTAAAAAAGAGATTTAATTACAAATATAGAATAGGAATGAGAGCTATTAAAACTGCCCTTGCAGTTGTAGTTGGTCTGTATATTTCTGAATTACTTAACTTAGACTCTCCAATATTTGTATCCATTGCTGCAGTGTCTTCAATGAAGCCATCAATTTCAGAATCTCTTCAAGATACTAGAAAGAGACTTTTCACTTCGGTCTTTGGTGTAATTCTTGGATATCTAAGCTCTAAAATTTCTGTACCTCTCTTTGTGGAGCCATTAATTGCAGGAATTGGCATTTTAATTACTATTTATATTCTTTCTGTTGTAAAAATGAGGGACATGACTCAGCTATCCTGTATAGTTTTTGTTGCTTCTTTTTGTTCAGATTCTGACAAGGCAGTCTATGCTTTTAATAGAGTTATAGGTACATTTATAGGAATTTTAGTTGCAGTTTTAGTAAATTATTTGGTTTCATCACCTGATATATGGAATGATTTTCTCGCAGCTTCTAAGAAGGCATATATCAATGCAAATAGAGCTTTAAAATCAATCTTAGTTGATGAAAGTGATGGTCTAGCTGAATTTAACGAAAATTTAGAAAGTTGCAACACTTTATATAAACTTTTACTTGAAGAAGTTAAGACTCCATTTCATCACGAACATTCTCTTGTAAAGGAAAAGGAAATAATGTCCCTACTCGAAAGTATTTCTGTGCGTCTTGAAGTGGTTAATAATATGAGCGCAAAAATTTTAAAAAATGAAATCATCGAGGAGATTGAAGACAGATATGGCAACGAGGACGCCGAAGAAATTGAAGATAGATTTTATTTAGATAATGGCTTTAGAACACCAACTGAAGTCGACAGTGTGTACAATTATCACATTAAATACATTTTAAAATATTTAGACGAACTCAAAGTTTTGGTAGGTGAAAAAAGATGAAATACGCTAATAGCGAACTCTATGACATTGGAAGAATTTTTCTAAAACATGCCGTCATAGGTTTTGATGAATTTCTAGAAAACAGTTATTTTAATTCAATACTAGACAATGAATATTTAATGAAAAGACCTTTGGAAGAAATTGCAGCATGGGTCTTGCTTGACTATGAAGATTTTAAAGAAGATGCAATAGATCTTATATATTCATTTTTAGAAATTCAAAATATAGATAAAGATGAGTCCTTTGAACTTATAGAAATATTAAGAGATTCTTACGTCTCTCTTTTTGAAATAAAAAAAGATGGAGAAGATTATAAATTCCACGACTTAATCTTAGATAAAAATTACACTATAGAATACACTTCAGCCCTTGCAAATGTGTCAAATAAGTGGGGTATTTTTAGAATCTTTGGACCTAATAAGAAAAAGATAGTGCTTCAAAGAATTAGGACAATGGTTGAAACTGAGTACTTTACATTTCACTCCAATCTTTTAAAAGTTTTTAAAGAGTTAAAATATAAAGAAAAAACGCTTAAAATTGACAAGGAATTTTTAAAGGCAAATTTATTAAACTTCTTATCAGTTAGCGAAGTTACAAACTGGGGGCTTTATGGGAATCCTTATGATGATGAATTCGAATTTACTGATGAGGATCTTAAATCTGCCTTTTATAAGGAAGACCTCTATGCTCTTAATGATTTGAAAGATTTTAAAAGGGCTCTTTCTGAAAATGACGAAGAATACATCCTTGCATTTTTCGATTATACATTCTCAAAGATTTATGAAAAATATCTAGAAGGAGATGAAAAATCTTTTAAAGATTATGATTTAGATTATTTCAAAATCTTTGCTAATCTATGCAACGGAGGAGACTTCAGCGACCAAAATCAATTAATTGAATCTGTTGAACTTGTTTTAGCTTTTTACAAAAAACTTTCAAAAATGGGAAGAGAAGTTAAAAAACCAATAGAATCACTACAAAAAGTTAAAAAATCTATTTTTGATTTTATAAAAATGCTCGATGAAAGCATAGGTGGATTTTACTACGATGATAGACTTCCTGATTTAATAGTTAAAAATAATCCTAATTATGCTGCAAATAAATTTATAGAAAACTACGACAATTTTCTCACATTTTTAGATATTAATTATGTAAATTTATTGAAGTCTGGAGATTTATCTCCTGCAATGTTAAGAGGATTTGTTGAAGATGCAGAGATTTTACCTACAAAGTATGTAAAAATCTATAAAAATAAACACTTCCCACAAATTGAGCTTTATTTATTTTTCACAATTATAAAGAGTTTGACTTATCTATATAATCCTGGCGAAGTTCAAGAAATAATTTTAACAGATGAAGCCGATGATTACATGAGCTTTGATGAACTTAAAAAATATTCCATTTGGATAGACTCTCTTTCTAAGGAGGACTTTTTAAAACCTGCCCTTGGTGATAATTATGAAATCTATAAAGATTTAGTGCTAGAATTATTTGAAAAATTGCTATCAGGTGAAGATGTTAGACTTTCTGATTATCAAGAAGCATATATACCTGTAATTCAAATTTTAATTGATTTAGATATTTTAGAGGAAAAAATTTATCTAAAGATAACAAAATTTGGTCAAGCACTTTATGATTATTACGGGACTGATAAGAAAAAGGACAATATAATAGAAGTTGATTTTAATTAAACTTGCCAAGCTTGGCAAGTTTTTTCTTATATTGTTATAAATAAATTTTTTGATAAATTTTAAAAAAAAGTTTTTATAAGTATGTCTTTTGGGTATAATTAGCCTAAAGTATTTAATCGAATTAAAGTGATAAATTGTTTTTGCTTTAATAAATACTTAAATACTTTATTTGTATTTTTTATAATTTAAGGGGGTTAATTATGGATTCTAAAAAATATAATACCATGGACGTTGTCGTTTTTATTCTTTATGCCCTATTTGGTATATTTATGTTCTTTATACCAATAAATTTAATGGGTGCAAACACTATTCCAATCGACCATATCACAAACCTTGTAAAGAAAATTCCTTATTATAATTTAATATTTGGTGTTTTCATTGTAATATCAGGAATTTTATACGCTATTAAATCAAAATCTTGGCAAAAAAGTAAACTTCACATGGTTTTCTTTGCACTTAAACTAGTGAGTTTGGTTTTTGTATTTATGTATGTGACAAATATTGGACCTGCAAGAATATTTGACAAGGACATGCTTCCACTTATTTGGAACTCAATCATGGTATCAGTTACTACAATTGTACCAATTGGATCAGTTTTCCTTGCATTCTTAACTGGATTTGGACTTATGGAATTTATCGGAGTTTTCATGGAACCTGTTATGAGACCAGTTTTTAAAACTCCAGGTAAATCTGCAGTAGATGCCGTAGCATCTTTTGTAGGTTCTTACTCACTTGCACTTTTAATAACTAATAGAGTTTATATGGAAGACACTTATACTAAGAAAGAAGCTGCAATTATCGCAACTGGTTTTTCTACAGTATCTGCAACATTTATGATTATAGTTGCTAATACTCTTGACTTGATGGATTACTGGCTAGTTTATTTCTGGGTAACTTTATTTGTTACTTTCATCGTCACAGCAATAACTGCTAGAATTTATCCACTTAGCAAAAAACCGCAAGAATATTATTCTGGAAAACAATATATTCCTGAACCTAAGAAAAAAGTTACTTTTAAAGATGCAGCTGACGCAGGTATGGCAGCTTACAAAAAATCTGACAATCTATTCACAGTTATTAAAGATAACTTTGTAGATGGATTTAAAATGTCCCTTAATATCGCTCCATCTTTACTTGGAGTAGGTATGGTTGGACTTCTTCTTGCAGAATACACTCCAATCTTTGACATTCTTGGATATATTTTCTATCCATTTACACTAATCACTAGAGTTGAAGAACCTCTAATGGTTGCTCAAGCTCTTGGAATGAGTATAGCTGAAATGCTTCTACCAGCACCAATTGTCGCAAATGCAGGTCTTGGAATTATTGCGAAGATGCTAGTAGCTGTAGTTTCAGTATCAGAAATTCTTTTCTTCTCAGCTTCAATCCCAGTTATGATGGGTACTGAAATTCCTCTTAAATTCTCTGATTATATCATTATTTGGATAGAAAGAGTAATCTTAAGTATAGTAATAACAATGCCTATTCTTTATATATTATTTTAATTTAATGCTTTAAAAAACCAGGATTTTTCTCCTGGTTTTTCTTATTTAATATTCAATATATTTTTCATTTTCGGGACTAAAATTCTTTAATAGCCTTTCAATATCACTCTTATTTGCATCTATAAATTTTACTTTTTCTGGATTTGAAATTATTTTTTTTACCTGTTTTAACATTTCCTCTGGAGTGTCGTGATAATGTAGAGGCATTCTAAAAGAGTTAAAAGTTCCATCATAGTTTAAATAATAATCAAAGTGTTCAAGTTCTGCCATGCTTGGTCCTGCATTAACAGACATAAAATCTCTAGTTGTATATTCTTCTTTAGATTCATCTTCAAACCAACTCATAGCTGACCCTCTAGGATCAATTCCGTAATAAATTTCATTTTTAGAAGTATAAGAAAAAGTATCTTTATTAACTTCGTCTTGAAAGAATTTATTTGACTTTGCAAAGGACAGCCAAGCTAAAGCTGCTTCTACTTCTCTATTTTTATGTCCTGGAAATAACTTAGACTCTTCTTCTCTCATCTTTCTTTCATAGACTGTTTTTTCTTCATCTGATTTATTTATCATTTCCTTATTATAGAGATAATCAAGTCCAAGTGGATGAGTAGTCTTTTCAGCCCTTACTGGTTCAGGTTTCTTATATCCTTTTCCAATAATTACAGTTCTGTTGTCTTTATCCCAGTCTACCTTTTCTCCAAAGGCTTCTGCAATTGCTCTAATTGGCACAAAAGTCCTGTCATCTTTTATAACTGCTGGTGAGTCTAATTCAAATTTTCTGTCTACATTGTTTGACTCGTCTTTAATAAATTTTTCGCCAATAACTAGTGAAATTTCATTTCCCTTACTGTCTTTGATGTTTACTTTTTTCTCATCGCCATTCCACTTAACTTCTTTTCCTAAACTTTCAGAAATTACCCTAATCGGTACCATAGTCCTACTATTTTTAATGTATGGACTTACATCAGATTTTACAATATTTCCATTAACCCAAATCTTAATACCATTTGCAAAAATAGTGGCTGGTGCAAGAGTTAAAACACTTGCTATGACTAAAATTTTCTTTTTCATAATTTCTCCTCTTTATTTAAATCAACATAAAATCTCGGAGCATCGCCCATAGTGTATTCCACATTATATCCTAAAGCTTCTGCTATTTTTCTTAGTGGATAAAGTCCATCTTTCATCTTAATTTCTTTATCTTTTATTTTTATAGAGTCTTCTTTAAATTCCACATCTTTAAAATCTTTTGGAATTATTTGGTCTATGACATGTCTATCAACATAAATTGAATCGTCTGTTAAAATTGGATGAGAATCCTTTTTATAAGAAATATTTTTATTTTCACCATTAATATTTAAATTAATTACTGCTAAATCTGAATAAGTAGATAGGAAGAAATCACTGAATTCATTGGACCTAACTTCTTTAAAACTCTTTGGGAATTCAACCTTTGCAGAGCTTTCATCGACCTTCACATTTGCCTTAATTAAATAACTCATAGATTCTTTTTCATTTTCTCCATTAAGTGAAAATTTAATTTCTACATCAAAATCAAGTCCTTTAGAATCATTAACCTTGAAAACAATATAAGAGCCTTTAAAAACTTTTGCTATTTCCTTAATATCCTTTGGATTAATTTCTTTAAAAGCTTCTTCTAAGAATTTTTTATCAAGTTTTTCATCTCCGGAAACTTTATTTAAGATATAAATTAATTCATCTTCCACTTCTTTGTAATTCTTAGAAATGTATGAATTTAAATTTTCATTTTGGAGTAATTCTGCAATGTCAAATTTATAAGAGTTTCCTTCCGCCTTCGGTAATTCATCTGATTTTGCAATAAACTGTGAAATTTTAATAACTGAATCTACAAATTTTTCATCTTCTAATAAATCAAATGCTTTTGGAATAAATCCTAAATTATATTTTTCTTCAAAGCCAAAGGCTTCATCTCCTTTAATTTTAATATAATCTTCTTTTACTTCTTTAAGAGAATCATCAGCTCTATTTCCTGCATTTTTTAGAACTGCTTCTCTATTAAAATATGTATTTTCTCCGTCATAAAAATAATTTAAATCATAAGATTTTGTCTTTAAGTTAAAGTTTGAATTCTTTCCCTCTTTAATTCCTGCTATTCTAAAATTATCCTTAGTCTCTTCACCATCAAGTGTTGAAATATTCTCGCCAGAAATTTCAATTTGTGCATTTCGAAAGTCCATGCTCTTAATATTTTCTCCAAGTGCTCCAAAAATTGAAACAACAACAAGAGCTAAACTCATAAATATTGTTGATAAAGCCATCATAATATCACCTCTTTAATATGATTTTAACCTAAAGAGCCTTTGTTATCAATAAAATAAGGCTAGACTTTAAAAGTTTAGCCTTATTCATTAATCTGAATTAATATCTTCGTATATAGATGATTGCCACATATGTTCGTTCTTAATATATCTAGAAAAGATAAAAATCCCATAAAATATTGCAGCAAGAATAATAGAGGTCACAGTACTTTTTAGATCATAATGGTTATTTCTAATAACATTAGAAGAGTTAGTGTTTGAATAAATAACAGCCATGTTATTATTTAAAAGGTGAATAATAACAGCAGTCCAAATAGAACCAGTTCTATTGTAAGCATATGATAGGAAAATTCCTAGAAAAATACAAAAACCTATTTGATTAAAAATTGATAAAATTTGAGACGATAAAACACTCTCAGAATAATAAAATAAATTAAGTGGAAGATGCCATATTCCCCAAATAAAACCTGATATAAATAGAGCCTTCTTGTGACCATAAATCTCATTTAACCTTGGGGTTAAATAAGCTCTCCATCCATACTCTTCGCCAATAAAAGGAAGAAAAACTAAAAAAGAAGTCAAAATAAAACCAATCGGCTTAAATAGATTATCAGCACTTAGAATTTCTATAAAATCAGAAATTTTTCCTTCAACAGCAAAAGATATAAAACCTCTTAAAAAATATGAAATAATAAAATAAACACAAAAAACTAAAGTGATTTTTATATTTGGATTATTTAATGATAACTCAACTCTTTTTTCTTTATCCATTAAAAGTAATAAAATTAACGTAACTACAGATCCAATTAAAACCAAAAATGAACTCAATAAATTTATTATATCATCATTAAATAGATTAAAAATACCAAGAAATATATTTATAATCACAATTAAGGAATATATCTTAAAAATAGATAACTTTAAAATATCTTTCCTCTCACTTTTCATAACTGCCATTGCGCCTAGAAAAGGAAAAAACATTTGAATGAGTGGATAAATATCATATCCAATTCCCTTTAATTTGCAGTAATATATTAAAAAATCCATTATAAATGGAATGATAAATGATACTGCTAGAAAAACCTTTAAATCCTTTTTCATAATTCCTCCTTATGTACTGTAATTAATAACGTATTATCTAGAAATCCATTATAATTACATATATGATACAAAAATTATTTTCTCTGTATATAAATTATATATACGCTAATTGTTTTTGTCAACAGAAAATTAAAGAATAAAAAAGACCTGCCTAAGCAAGTCTTCTCTAATCTTTATATTATTTTACACTAACTTGTAAATCATCTGCTCCTATATCTACAAGAATTGTATCTCCTTCTGAAACATCGCCTCTAATAATCATCTTAGAGATATCTGTTTCTAAAGTTTGTGAGATATATCTCTTAACTGGTCTTGCCCCGTATTGTGGGCTAAAGGATGCGTTAAGGATAAATTCTTCTGCAGGTTCAGTGATTTCAATTTTTATATTTCTATCTTCAAGTTTCTTTTCAACTTCTCCAACTGATTGTTCGATAATTCTAAAGATTTCTCCTCTTTGAAGTGGTTTAAATAATACTATTTCATCAACTCTATTTAAGAATTCTGGTCTAAAGGATGCTCTAAGGTCTTTCATTACATTTTCTCTTGCATCTTCAGTTATTTCACCATTGTCGCCAATGCCATCAATTAAGAAGTGGCTTCCTATATTTGATGTCATGATTATTACTGTATTTTTAAAGTCCACCGTTCTTCCTTGGTTGTCTGTAAGTCTTCCGTCATCTAAAACTTGAAGCAAGATATTAAACACATCTGGATGGGCCTTTTCAATTTCGTCGAAAAGTATTACAGAATATGGTTTTCTTCTAACTGCTTCAGTTAATTGACCGCCTTCATCATAGCCTACATATCCTGGAGGTGAACCAACAAGTCTAGACACTGAGTGTTTTTCCATGTATTCGGACATATCTATTCTAATTAAATTTCTTTCATCGTCGAATAATGTTTCAGTAAGTGCCTTTGCTGTTTCAGTCTTACCAACACCAGTAGGTCCTAGGAATATAAAGGATCCAATTGGCTTATTTGCATCTTTAAGTCCAGCTCTCGCTCTTAGGACTGCATCTGATACAACTTCAATTGCCTCATCTTGTCCTATAACTCTATTGTGAAGAATGTCTTCAAGGTTTAGAAGTTTATCTCTTTCAGTTTGATTTAGCTTTTCAACAGGTATTCCTGTCCAGCGGCTAACTACATAGGCGATTTCATCTTCTGTAACTTCTTCCTTAACCATGGAGTTTTCATCTTTTGTAGTTGATTCTCTCTTCTTTAATTCTTCTTCAAGTTTTGGAAGTTCGCCGTATTTTAATTGTGATAATTTTTCAAGGTCGTAATTTCTTTCGGCTTCTTCAATTTCGTGGTTTACATCTTCGATTTTCTTCTTGATGTCTTTTGTAGCATCAAGTTCTTTCTTTTCTGCTTCCCACTTAGATTTTAATCTGTCAAATTCAGATTTTTCTTCAGAAAGTTCTTTTTCTAACTTTTCAAGTCTTTCCTTACTTGCATTATCAGTTTCTTTCTTTAAAGCTTCTCTTTCGATTTCAAGTTGTAAGATTTTTCTTCTAACTTCATCGATTTCTGTTGGCATAGAATCTATTTCAGTTCTAAGCATTGCACAAGATTCATCCATTAAGTCGATTGCCTTATCTGGCAAGAATCTATCTGTAATATATCTATCTGAAAGAGTTGCCGCCGCAATTACTGCAGAGTCAGAAATTCTAATTCCGTGATAAATTTCGTATTTATCTTTAAGTCCACGAAGTATGGCAATTGTGTCTTCAACATTTGGTTCATTTACCATAACTTTTTGGAATCTTCTTTCAAGTGCAGGATCTTTTTCAATATATTTTCTATATTCATCAAGAGTTGTAGCACCAATTGCGTGAAGTTCTCCACGAGCAAGCATTGGTTTTAAAAGGTTAGAAGCATCCATTGCTCCATCAGTTTTACCTGCACCAACGATATTGTGAATTTCGTCGATAAATAAAATTATATCTCCGTTAGAACTTGTAACTTCGTTTAAAACAGCTTTAAGTCTTTCTTCGAATTCTCCTCTGTACTTAGCACCTGCAATAAGTGCACCCATATCAAGTGAGAAAACTGTCTTGTTCTTAAGTCCTTCAGGCACATCTTCTGATACAATTCTTTGTGCTAGCCCGCCTGCTATTGCAGTTTTACCAACTCCAGGAGGTCCTATAAGAACTGGGTTGTTCTTAGTTCTTCTTGAAAGAATTCTAATTACATTTCTAACTTCTTCGTCACGACCAATAACTGGATCAAGCTTGCCTTCTCTTGCAAGCTCAGTTAAATCTTGTCCGTATTTTTTTAGAGCATCATAAGTTCCTTCGGGATTATCCGTAGTTACGTGTTGATTTCCTCTAATTTTTTTAAGAGCATTTAAAAATTCATCTTTTGAAATACCATGCT
Source organism: Peptoniphilus ovalis (assembly GCF_018919265.1). Lineage (GTDB taxonomy): Bacteria > Bacillota > Clostridia > Tissierellales > Peptoniphilaceae > Peptoniphilus_A > Peptoniphilus_A ovalis. The sequence goes on along the minus strand of NZ_JAHLQO010000001.1, from coordinate 365,891 downwards.
TATTAAAGATTGAAGATGAATCAGTGCCCTTCATTGAAAGTAATCCAAGATAAATATGTTCAACCGATAAATATTCATCTTGCATTTCATTTTTAAATTTTTCAGCTTTGTCAAACAATTCTCTGTAGGAATTATCTGCATAAACTTCTCCACCAGATTGTTTTGGAAGTCTTTCAATAACTTTTAAGACATCCATCTTAATCATTTCTGGATTTTTATTCATATAATTTAAGACCCTTGGTACAAGTCCTTCATTGTCATTTAAAAGTGCATAGTTTATGTGAATTTCTTTTACCTCAGGATTTCCATATTCCTTTGCAGCATTGTATGCTCCTTGTACTGCTTCAAGGGATTTTTGAGTAAATTTGTCAAAATTCATTTAAACACCTCATTTACTTATTTCATTTAATTTCTTATAAAGCTCAATTTGCTCATCACTTAGAATCGTAGGGTTTATTATGTTAAATGTGACGTATAAGTCGCCAACATTTCCCTTTAAGTCTCTGAAACCTTGAGAAGGAATTCTCATTTTATTTCCTCCTACAAAGTTTTTAGGAACTTTAAGCTTTATCTTTCCATTTAAGGTTTCAACAGTCTTTTCAGTTCCAAGAGCTGCTTCCCATGGATAAATATTTTCTGTCTTCTCTATATCAATTCCATCTAACTTTAGATTTTTTTCATCTCTAATATTAATTTTAAATAAGACATCTCCAGAGAGTCCGAATTTATCTCCATTGACTTTAACTTTTTTGCCTCTAGTAATTCCCTTAGGAATTTTAACAGGAATTTCAATTTCCTTAGATTTATAAGTTAAGTTTACATTTTTTGTAGTGCCTTTATAGGCCTCTTCAATGGAGATAGATAGCTCTGATTCAAATTTATTTCTATTTTGTTTAGAGCTTTTGTGACCTCTGCCACCTAAATCTCCGAAAATATCATTTATATTAAAACCACCAGAGAATCCGCCACCTGATCTAGATGATCCGAAAATAGTTTCGAAAAAGTCAGAGAAGTCGGCTCCGCTTCCTCCAGTAGTGTAAGTGTAACCATACTGAGAAGGGTCAAAGTCGTATCCTTGACTGAAATCATAATTTGATCCAAAGGTATCGTATTTTTGTCTCTTGTCCTTATCTGATAAAACCTCGTAAGCCTCTGAAATTTCTTTGAACTTTTCAGCTGCCTCGTCGTCTCCTTGATGTAGATCTGGGTGATATTTTTTGGCAAGCTTTCTATAAGCGCTCTTTATCTCCTTTTCATCTGCATCCTTAGAAACGCCAAGAGTTTCATAATAATCTTTATATTTCAATATCTCTCCTCCTCGACAGGTAATGGTCAAAGGTATTTTTGACTATCTTTGACTATTTAATTATACAATATATTTAGCACTCTTGCAAGTCTTCTGCTAATTTATTTTAGAATTTTATTTTTGTTGAATTTATTCATTTATTTATGCTATTATTTAGATAAAGAAAGGAAGTGTTTTTATGAGACATATTAAAAAGTATTTATTTATCACTATTGTCAGTTTAGTTTTAATCTCAAATGTATTTGCTGCAGAACCTGTCACGTCATCATATGAAGATAATTTGAGTTCAAATAATCAAAATTTATTCGAAATGATTTATAATGATCCTAACAAAAGCGAAATAACACCTTATGCTAGTTTCTATGGAAATGCTGGTTATACTACTCTAGACTTTATGGAATCTAACGGAAGCATTCAATGGGCTGTAAAACCAAAAACTACCACTAGTTATACTTTTTATGGTTATTTCAGTGTCTATACTAATTCAACTGGTTTCTATAGAGGCGGCTACTCCGTCATAAAGAAAGGAAAGGGTACGGTTTCTGACTTTTTGGGATTAGGAAGATTCAACTTGAGAAGAGGTGTAAGCTATAAAATAAGACTTACTGGATATGCTGAAGATATTACTGGAAAGAAATATTATGTCAATCCAAACGTTGAAATATCTTTTGTGCTTTAACTATAATAAGAGGAACTTTTATGGAATATGTGGACGAAAAAAATTCAAAATTTGAAATGGTTATTCATGTTAATGGAAAAAAATACATGAATATTTTAATTCCTTCAGAAATTACTTTAGATATATTAAATCTTATTCATTATTATTCTTATCCTGATACAGAAACTCCAACAGAACAATATGTAGATATGCTCAATAAAGTTATAGACAAAAAAGTTAACTTACAACTAATTTCCTATTTAACTAAACTTGATATAAATTACTTAGAAGATTTAAAAAATGGAGATTTGAAGTCTGAGAATTCTAAAAAGTTAGGTGATCTTGTTACTATTCTTTCATTGATAAATGATTTTTGTGACTCACAAGACTAATCAGAATAAATTATTAAAAATCTAATTTAATTAAAGATAATAAATAAAAAAATAAACTTGACGTTAATATTTTATTATGTTAAACTAATATCAGATTATTTAATACACTTTTTTAATTAATTTCCTTAAAACGCCGAGTTATCTCGGCATTTTTTAATGGTAGCAAATCGAAAGGCGAGCCTTGAGATTTGCGGTCTTCACAATGAAGGCGACTGGAAGGAGCCTGAATTGATGAAGAACCTTATCCAGCGACTGCAGAAAATACGACCGGCCGTAGAATCTTTCCAATCAAACTTCCCTTTGGTCGTTTTCTTGGAGATTCCTGACATGAGACCTGCTACGAAATTAAAAATTTCGTGCTAGGGCTTCAATAGGGAGTATTTTCAAAGGAGTCGGACACGTCATTAATTATATTGAATTTCAAAATTTTATATGCTAATATAAATATAAAGAGGACACCATTAAAGATGGCTGCCCTTAAGGTAATTTCTTAAAAACTACCACGCGCAGTTGTGGTGACCCCATAAAGTTGGACCAAATACCAGAGAGAATTTATATTTTCTCTGGTATTTTTTATTAAACGTTAGGATGGCTACAATCAAGATAGAAATATTAATTACAAGTGATAATATTTCAAAATCTGTCATTGTAACGCCTCCCAATAATAGTATTGGGCAACCACCTTATATGTCCTCATAATTATTATAATATTTAATAAATAAAAGTTAAGGACTGCCCACTGGACAGTCCCATATCTTAAGAATTCAATTCTTTATATTCTTTTTTTGCTTCTTCCTGTTCTTCAGGAATTATTTTTATACTAGCCTTAATTATTCTCTTGTCAGCAACTGCAAGTTCTGTAAGTATACAACCAGCAGTCTTTATGCTTAATTTTTTCTTTTGACTTTCTTCAGGAATAAATCCTAATTTTTCAATAATTAGACCAGAGACAGTTTCGTGATTTTCAGAGTAAAGATATACCCCTAATTCGTCATTTACATCTTCTAGATCCATTGACCCATCTAAGATATATTCATTGTCCTTTACCTTTTCGATTTGACTATTTTCTTCATCGTATTCGTCTTCGATTTCTCCAACAATTTCTTCTACAATATCTTCCACTGTAACCATTCCTGAGAAACCACCGTATTCGTCAATTAATATTGCCACATAATTCTTAGTAGATTGAAGCTCCTTTAAAAGCATGTCAATCTTTTTAGTTTCTGGCACATAGTATGGCGACTTAATACAATTGTCTAGATTAATGCTTTCGTAATTATTTTTAGCATATTCAACGAAAAGATCCTTGATGTAAACTGTTCCAAGAATGTTGTCAGTATTTTCTCTATAAACTGGCATTCTTGAATAACCTTTTTTAAGAATTTCTGTCACAGTATCTGTGTTAAACTCATCATAATCAATCATGTAAATTGAAGTTCTTGGAGTCATTATTTCAAAAGCAAGTTTGTCGTCAAAATCCATGATATTTACAATCATTTCTTCTCCAGCTGAGTTAATAACGCCTTGCTGAGTAGAAACCTTAATATAACTCTTTAATTCTTCTTCTGAAATTTTCTCTTCAACATCTTCAGAATATTTGCCCATTAATTTTAGGACAAGAGCTGTTGAAAAAGAAAGTAATTTTACAAAAGGGTAAAAAAGTTTTGATGCAACTGCAATTACCTTACTAGAACCAAGTGCAACTTTTTCTGAATTTTGAAGTGCAATTCTCTTTGGCACAAGCTCACCAAATACAAGGGTGATATATGACAATAGAAAAGTCACCAAAATAAAAGAAATAGTATTACCATAAGGAATTCCAAAACCTCTCAAAAAGTCTCCAAAAACCTGTGAAATACTTGTCGCTGCAGAACCAGATGAGAAGAATCCTGCAAGAGTAATAGCAACTTGAATAGTTGATAAAAATCTTGTTTGGTCTGATGAGATATTGATAAGAGTCTTAGCTCTTTTATCTCCATCTTCCGCTAGTTCTTTAATCTTGTTGTTGTTAACTGAAACCATAGCCATTTCCGCCGACGCAAAAAAAGCATTGACTCCTGTAAGTACTGCAATCAATATGAGCTTAGCCCATAAGGCACCGTCATCCATTTATTATCTTCCTCCTAATCTTTTAGAGTATTATATCAAAGAGTATCTTAAAAATACAATAGATACAAGGTTTTTTCTACCTTTTCTTTTTATAAATAAGTTTATGGGTATAATAAATGTGAAAAGGAGGAAAAAATGACTAGAGTAAAGAAAATCCTGACAATTGGAATAATTATAATAATCGCACTAGCTCTTAGCTTTTTATTTGGATCAATATATAAATCAAGAGAAATGACACCTGAAATTAGCTCAACACTTATAAAAAATAAAATCGTAAGTGCAAAAGAGCTTACAACTCTTAAGTATCACTACACAAATATGGGACAATTTGAAAATCAAAACACATTTTACGGATACAAAGTTCCCTTCACATCAAAGAAGTTTATAGTATCTTATGATGGTACAATTCATGCGGGTATTGATTTAGATAAATTAAATGTTTCGGTTAGTGATAAGAAAATCGATATAAAAATACCAAAAGCAGAAATCCTATCACATGAAATAGATGAGAACTCGCTAAAAGTATTTGACGAAAGAGAATCAATATTTAATAGAATAGACATTGAAGATTACAATAATTTCTCAAAAGATCAGAAAAAAGAAGTTGAAAATAAAGCAGTACAAAATGGACTGCTAGAAGAAGCACAAGATGAGGCTGAAAAGGCAATATATAGTCTACTTAGTACAGACACAGTGTTAAAAGATTATGAAATAAATTTTGGAATAGATGAAAGTTTGTAAAAGCCAGATTAGTCTGGCTTTTTTTATAACTTTTATACTTCAAATAATTTTAATATTAATAATAATCTTATATTTCTTAAAAAACGGACAATCCTAAGGAAAGTCCGAAACTAAATCAAATTTAATTTAGTTTTATAAAAAATTCTCACAAATCATGCATCTTATTGCTCCTCCGCCGTAATGGGATATTGTGTCCACATTAATTGCAAGGATTTTATCATACTTTTCTATAGTTTTTATTTTATCTTCACTAAGTGCATTAAGTCCCATTTCTGAAATCACCAAGATATTTTTATCTCTTCCCTTAAGCTCAATGGAATTTCCTGCAAAGTTTAAGATTTCTTCTTCTGTCAAGTGAATTATTTCTTTTCCACTTTCTCTTAAGCTTTCTAAAACTTCTTCTCTACCTTCAACTATCAACTCATCTGCAATCATTACAAATTTCTCTGCCAAAGTCATTATTACATTTGTGTGATAGACTGGCTTATTATCTTGTTCTGATTTAAATGCTACTTTTTTAAATCCAAAGGTTTCGCAGAATTTATCAAGCTCACCTTCGTCACATCTTTTTGAAAGTGTTGCATAGGCGATTTTATTTTCTCTATCTAGTACAAGTGCTCCTGTGCCTTCTAGGACTTTTTTCTCATCATTTCTAAAGTCAAATTTTTCTATTTTTTTATAATTTACAATCTTTTCAAGCTGAGGCTTTAATTTATTATATTCGAGATTTCTATTGTCTGAATACATTTCACAAATCATAATCTTTCCAGGAAATGTTACTATTACATTGTTTGGAAAGATTGAATCAGGTGTTGTGTCATCAAAATCTTCTAACACGTCAACGTGAATTCCCTCACCTCTTAAAAGTGCTACTGCATTTTCAAATTCTTCTGCTGCTCTTTTTTGTATTTCATCTGCTGAAAAGTCTCCATCATTTGACTGAAATACATTGTCTGCTGCTGTCTCTACATTAAACTGAAATTTATGTGGTTTTACTAAAAATACTCTGTCTGTAATCATTTTTTCTCCTAAATTTTTTCTGGAAAATATATTCTCATTATTTCTCTACTTGGTTTTTCGCCAAATTTTGAACCTACTACAAAAAGGACAAGTCCAAAGATTATCGCCCATACAATGTTGTGAAGTCCAAGTATATTTATTTTTAATGCTCCAAAAACTAAATACAAAACTGTTCCGCCAATCATTGAAAGCTTTGCTCCAAATTCATTTGCACCTTTCCAAAACATTCCAAAATAAAATACCCAGAAAAATGCTGCTTCAAGTCCGCCAAAGGCAAAAAGATTAATCCAAACTATTACACTTGGTGGTTTTATTGCAATTACAAAGACAATTATTCCTATTAGAAATGTAACAATTGTGGAAAATATTGAAACTTTGGAATAGTCTATATAATCTTTCTCGCTTTCTTTTTTGTGAAGGTAGATGTCTTTTACAATTGATGAAGATGCTGCTATTAAAAGTGATGACACAGTTGACATTGATGCTGAAAGTGGTCCGCAAATTGCAATTCCTGCCAAAAATTTAGGAAGTGTCTTCATAATTGTCATTGGCATAATACTGTCAACATCTGTAATGCTTGTATCTGTTATAACTGCAGTTGAAAGCACTCCTATTATGTGCATTCCAATTACCATAATTCCAAGGCAAAATGTTCCATAAATCATGGCTCTGTGAACTGATTTTGTATCTTTATAAGAAAAACATCTCACAACTGACTGTGGAAGTCCAAGAAGACAAAATCCTACTAAAAACCATCCGCCAATAAATAGTGGGATATTTAAACTTTCATGAGAGAGTGGCTGAAGATGATTTGGATAATTTGTCTCGATTAAACTCATTATATTTTCTAGCCCGCCGCCATAATTTAAAACTCCAGCCGCTAAAATTAAAGTGCCAATAATCATAATAACTGCACAACAAGTGTCTGTAATTGCAACTGCTTTAAATCCTCCAACTGATGTGTAGATTATCGTTGCAACTCCAAAAATTATTAAACCAATTAAATATGAATAACCAGTTGCTGCTTCAAAAAGTTTTGCTCCACCTATAAACTGTGCAACCATTGTAGTTATAAAAAATATAACTATTATAATCGCAGATACTGTGGCAAGAAAATTTGAGTTGTATCTGTGCCTTATTAAATCTGGAATAGTAACTGCATCAATTTTTCTTGCAATAAGTGCGAGCTTTTTGCCGTAAACTCCAAGCACTAGATAGGCACAAGCAATTTGAATACTTGAGTAATAAACCCATCCAAATCCAACTTTCCATGCCATTCCTGGTCCGCCGACAAAACTTGATACGGATCCATAAGTTGCAATTAGAGTCATTGCAAGAGTAAATCCTCCAAGACTTCTGCCACCGATGTAATAGTCTTTGGAAAATCCATGATCAAGTTGTCTTTTTCTATTTACATAAAATCCAATTCCCATCATTGAAATTATAAAAACAATTAAAGGAATTAAGGTTATAAAATTATTCATGGTCTTTACTCATTTCTTCAATAAAATCTTCTTCATCTTCATCAAGTTCAAAATTTACGAAAACTTTTTTAACAAGAATTATAACCCCAATAGTTGAGATAATCATTGTGCCAATTGTAGATAAAAATGCCCAAAGTGGAATGTAGAAAATTTTAATATCAACATCCTTTAAAAAGATTCCTGTAAAAATCCACCACAAAAGCATTATTAAAAACAAAATCCAAGTTGCTCTTGCTTCTTTATTCATTTGAATAAATTTTTCTTTGTAATTTAGTTTTTTCAAAGTCTCACTTCCAATCAATTCAATTATAAATAAAAAATCTCCTGGACTCAATAGAGTGGAGATTTTATGCTTATTAGTTTTTATTTTTTATTACATTTTCAAGAAGTAGTAAATTTGTAATGCTTCCAATCCCTTTAGGCACTGGAGAAAAAGCTTTAATTTTACCATTTACAGATTCTTCATCAAGGTCTCCTCTGTATTTGCCTTCTTTGTTTTTAGAAGTTCCAATATCAATTACAGTTGAATTTTCATTAAAATAATTTTCATCTAGAAATTCAGCCTTGCCCATTGCAGTAAAAACTATGTCTGCATTTTGAGTGTGCTTTTTTAAATCTTCTGTGCCAATATGGCAAATTGTAACAGTTGCAAGCTCCTTTAATAAAATCATTGCAAGAGGCTTACCCACTACATTTGAGTGGTTAATAATTACAGTGTCAGCTCCTTTAAGTTCATATCCATAAAATTTTAAAAGCTCTACACTTGCCTTAGGTGCAAGTGGAATGAAACCATCGACTTCTCCATTGTATACTTTTGCCATATTAATCGGATTCATACAGTCAATGTCTTTATCCTCATCTATAGCAAGAGCAATTTCATCTTCGTCTATATTTTCAGGAAGTGGTCTAAACACCAAGATGCCACCGATTTTTTTATCTTCATTTAATTCTTTAATCTTTTTAACTAAATCTTCTGTCTTAGAATCTTTATCAAATACAAAGGAGTTAACTTCAATTCCAAGCTTTTTTGCAGTAGAATTAATCCCCTTTTCATAGGCAAGACTTCCCGGGTCTTCACCAACTCTAATAATTGCAAGTTCAGGAACAGTTTTTAGGCTGTCTATTTTTTCTTTTATTTCTGTAGTTTTTTTATCTACATAATCTGTAGCATAGAGAATTTTTGTCATTTCACACCTCATTTAAGTCTGGGATATAAACTTCAACAGCTTTATTTATTATTTCAATATCCACTGGAAGTTTAGGTCCTTCATCTCCGTCTATATCTACTTTTACATCGCCATCTAGTGATTTAATGGAAATTTTCTTTGCTTTAAAGTTTACAACTTTGTCCACGTCTTCAACTTCTCCTGCAACTGATGCTCTTAATACTTCTAGCCTATCTTTTACAGAATCATCTGTTAAGATTAACACATGGGCAAGTCCATTGTCCATATCTTTATTTTCTTTAGTAAATTCTAATTTTCCAATTTTATTTGAAAGGCATACCATTAAGTGATCTACTTCTCCTGAGTATTCTCCTCCATCGGAAGTTATTTCAAGCTCGTATTTATGTGAGTCTAATAATTTTTCCACAGATTTTTTAATATATGCAAGTCCTCCAAGTTTTGATTTTTCTTCAGAGCTTACTTCGTGGATTGCTTCTGGAATTGCTCCAATTGATGCAAACATTGAAAATACATTGTCGCCACATTTTCCCAAATCAATTTTCTTAGTTTTATTAAAACTAAAAGCATTTAGTGCTTCTTCAGGATTTTCTGGAATGTCTAATTTTTTTGCAAGTAGATTTCCCGTGCCTGCAGGTATAATTAATAGTTTTGCGTGAGAGTCTGCTTCATACATTCCAAGCAAGACTTCATTAATTGTTCCATCTCCACCAAAAACTGCGATAGACTCAATATCTTTGTATTCTTTTGCAAGTTCTGTTGCATGGCCTGCATCTTTTGTTTCTTTTATAAGTACTTCTTCAAAATTTTCTTTTAATTTTCTTTCAATAGTTTCTAATAATTCGTTTCCCTTTTCGTCTCCAGCATTTGGATTGTAAATCAATAGTATCTTTTTCATTTTTCCTCCTAATAAACAATCATTCCGCCATTAGGCGAAATTATCTGACCTGTCATATATGAATTTTTTTCTGAAATCATAAAGGACACAAGTTCAGCAATTTCCTCCTTGGTTGCCAGTCTTCCCATGGGAATCTCATCTTGAAGTATACATAAATTGCTCTCTCCTATGGAATTTGTCATATTGCTATCAACTGCACCTGGAGCTATGGCATTTACTGTAATTCCAGAGTATCCTAGCTCCTGTGCAAGTGCCTTTGTAAGTGCATTTATTGCTCCCTTTGTGGCGGAGTAGTGGCTTTCCATTGAGCCTCCAACTATGCCCCAAATTGATGACATATTTAAAATTTTCCCGTCATGTTTTTTTAGCATATAGGGCAGAGCTTCGTGGATGCAGTTGTAAACTCCCTTTACATTTACATCAAATACTCTGTCCCAAGTCTGTTCATCTATATCTTGAAATAAGCCATAAGAAGATACTCCTGCATTGTTTATTAAAATATCAACTCCTCTAAATCTTTCGCTGACTTTTAAAAACATTTCTTGAACTTCTTTAGAGTTTGTAATGTCTGCCTTTATTGCAAGACAGTCTTTGCCTCTGCTTCTAATTTCATTTTGAAGATTTATAGCATCTTCTTTTGAGCTATTGTAATTTATAATAATTCTGTAGTCTTCTTCTGAAAGTTTCTTTGCAATTGCTGCTCCAATTCCCTTAGAAGATCCTGTAATAAGTACTGTTTTCATTTTTCACCTCTAAATATTGGGTCAATTTAATTATATATGATTTCTACAATGTTTTGAAGTTTCTTATATTTTTTTACTAAATTTAACGCAAAAAAGCTATGCCTTATGACATAGCTTTTTTGGGTAAATATGCTTTTAATTTTTATTCAAATTCTTCTGTTGGTTTTGGTCTTTTTACAATGTGATCGTAATAGATTTTTTCAACTGCAACTGAAATTGCATTATCTCCAGTTACATTGGCCGCTGTACCAAAAGAATCTTGTGTAATATATAGAGTTATTAGAATTGTAGCCATTGTACTAGCTGGGTCAACTCCAACAACTGGTAAGAATGGAAGTGCACTCATTACTGCTCCACCAGGTGCTCCCGGTGCTGCTACCATTGCTACACCAAGAATTGCTATAAACTTAATCATAAGTCCATAAGAATGTGGCATATCAAACATTGTAAGTAATGTATAAACACAACCTGTAATAGTAATCATTGAACCTGGCATGTGAACTGTTGCACAAAGAGGAATTACGAAATCTCTGATTTGTTTTGTTACTCCTATATTCTTGTTACAGTTTACATTTACAGGTATAGAAGCTGCTGAAGATTGAGTTCCAACTGCTGTTAAATATGCTGGAACTGCAAGTCTAATTGATTTAAATGGATTCTTTCCTGCGTAGGTACAAGTTATTATAAATAAAATTGTTAAATAAATTAAGTGAAGTCCAATTATACATACGAAAATTCTTCCGAAAATTCCAAGAATTGCAAATACTGAACCAGATTTTGCAAGATTTGTAAAGTTTCCAAAAATATAAAATGGTAGAATTGGTATAACGAATTTTGCAAGCACTAAATTAATTACTTCTGAGAATTCGCCAAGAGCTTTGTATAATATTTCTCCGCTGCCCTTACTTCTTAAAATAGATACGCAAAGTCCAAGCATAAATGCAAGTACAAGTGCTGCAGTAACATCTATAAATGCAGATAAAGGTATTTCAAATAATGGCTTTAATTCATTAGATGTTGCTGCTTGAATTCTGTCAACAAGATCAGTTGTTATAAAACTAGGGAATATTGCATTTGACATAAAATATGAAGCTGAACCTGCTACTAATGTAGATGCATAAGCTAAAAGAACTGTAACTCCTAAAAGTTTTCCAGCACCTTCTGATAAATCTGCGATACCCTTACCAACAAATGCTATTATCATTAGTGGTATTAGGAAGTTTAAGAATGCACCAAACATTTTAGAGAAAGTAATTCCTATTACTGTGAAAACATCTGGCAAATAAAGTCCTACAAGAGTACCTAATATAATTGCTATAATGAGCTTGGGAATAAGCCCAATTTTTTTCTTTTCTTTCATTTGATTAATCCTCCTTAAGATTCAAAAACTTGGCTCTAATTTCTTGGCCAGTTTTTGTTCCAGCAAGTCCTCCAAGGCCTGTCTCTCTTATAGATTCGTGGAGTAGATGTCCTACTTCACCCATTGCTTGACAAACTTCGTCAAAGGGAACAATGGATTTGATACCAGCCATTGACATATCAGCTGATATAAGAGAATTCATAACGCCTGAGGCATTTCTAAATGTACAAGGATATTCAACTAAACCTGCAATTGGATCGCAAGCCAGTCCCATTACATTTATTATTGTAATACTTGCTGCATGCAGTGCCTCTTCTGCAGAACCGCCAAGCATCTCAACAACTGCTGCAGCTGCCATTGCACTTGCAGAGCCGCATTCTGCTTGACATCCGCCTTCGGCACCGGCAAATGTCGCATATTTACCAATTATTTGCCCAATTCCTATGGATGTTAATAGTCCATTTATAAGAGTATCATCATCTAGACCGTATTTGTCTTTTACTGCCATTAGAGCAGCTGGCATAATGCCAGAACTTCCAGCAGTTGGAGCTGCTGCAATTGTGCCCATGTTGGCATTGGTCTCAGATGTGGAAAAGGCCATAGCCATTGCCCTTACAAGTTCTTTGCTTGTGATGGGCTCTTTTTCATTTTGATAGTCGTAAAGCTTTTTGGCAAAGCCATCTATCATTTTATATTCAGTTTCATATTCTTTTTCTAAAGTATTGTGAGATGATTTTTTCATTACATCTAAAATCTTTTTAAGTTCATTTTTAAACTCAACTTCTGTGAATTTAGAATTTTTCAGCTCATCTCTTAAAACCAAGTCATAAATATGAATGTCTTCTTTATTACAAGTTTCTATAATTTCATTAGCTGTATTAAACATTTATACCTCCACATATTTAGATGTCATGTATCTAGGATTATCAAGTAATCTTTTAGATACTTCTTCATCTAATTTTCTGTCAAGTTCAACAGTTAGTGTGACTATATTTGTGAGCACATCTTTTTTAGTGTTAATGGACTCAATATTGTATCCATTGTCCGAAAGTATTGTAGAAACTGTGGCAATAACTCCCTTTTGCTCAGGGTATTGGAATAGTAGTGTAGGGAATTTGCCGTCAAATTCTACTTCAATGCCGTTGATATCCACAATTATCATATTTCCACCGCCAATTGAAGAACCAATGACATATTCACAATAATCATCGTAAATAAAATTAATTTTTACAGTATTTGGATGATAATTTTCACCTAAATCAGTTGGTATAAATTCATAATTAATATTTTTTTCATTTGCAATTTCATATGCATATCTTATTGAATCATCATAAGTTTCAAAACCCATTATGCCCCCAAGAAGAGCTCTATCAGTACCATGGCCCTTGTATGTGTATGCAAAGGATCCATGTAAATAAAATTCAACTTTTTTATAATTTTTAGGACAAATTTTAGCTGCCACTCTTGCTATCTTACAAGCACCTGCTGTGTGAGACGAAGATGGCCCAACCATAATAGGCCCTAAAATTTCAAAGGAACCGTATTCTTTCACTCTACTTACCTCCTTTCGACTATTTTAGCATAAATCGGTATATTTTGCTTTATTAATTTATACTTTAAACTGTTAAAATTAAATTTTTTTATTGTTTATAAATTATATTAATTATTTGAAATATTTTTAAATCAAATTGTTTTAATAAAATCCTAAAATTTATGCATTTAAAGTACGATAAATTTTTATAAAAAATTGTTTTCCTCTTGATATAATAGCATTATTACTATATTATTAAATTGTAAATATTTGTCTTACTTATATTTTTTATAAGTAAAATTTATTATAGGAGGAAAATTATGACAAAAGAAAAGAAAGTTAGAGACAATAATGATGTCGGCGGCTTTCTGAAAGGTGTCGAGAAAATTGGTAATGCACTACCACATCCTGCAATGATTTTTGCAATTTTATCTGTCGTTGTAATTATAGTTTCTTATTTTGCAGCAAAAGCAGGACTCAGTGCCACATACTTTGACGCAAAGGCTGGAGAAGAAGTTACAAAGGAAGCAGTTTCGCTACTTAACTGGGAAGGATTAAATTACATATTTAACTCTGCAACAGAAAACTTCACAGGATTTGCTCCACTTGGAACTGTACTTGTTGCTATGCTAGGTGTAGGTGTAGCTGAAAATAGTGGTCTTTTCAATGCAGCATTAAAAAGACTTCTATCAAATGTCCCACCATATATACTAACTGCTGCAGTAGTATTTGCAGGAGTTATGTCAAATATAGCATCAGATGCTGGTTATCTTGTAGTAGTTCCATTAGGAGCACTTATCTTTGCAAATGCAGGCCGTCACCCACTAGCAGGTATAGCGGCAGCTTTCGCAGGTGTTAGTGGTGGTTTCTCAGCAAACCTTGCAATTGGTACAACTGACCCACTACTTACAAATATCACAAACGAAGCTTTGAAAGCTAGTGGTATTGACATGCACCTTGCAGCAACTTGTAACTGGTACTTCTTAGCAGTATCTACATTTTTAATTACAATTGTTGGTACACTTGTAACTACAAAAATAGTTGAGAAAAACCTTGGAGTTTACAATGGATCTTATAAACCAGATGAAACTCCGCTAACTGACCTTGAAAGAAAGGGACTTAGAAATGCACTTATCGCATTATTAATATTTGTAGCAATTATGGCTGCTTTAATGTTCCCAGCAAATGCACCTTTTAGAAGTTTTGAAGAATCTAAAAATGCATACACTTTAAAAGAATTCCTAGGACACGGACTTATCCCTGCAATGCTTCTACTATTCTTAATTCCAGGGCTTGCTTATGGTAAGACAATTGGTAAAATCAACAACTCTCACGACTTAGTAGCAGCAATGACTAAGGCAATGCAAGGTATGGGCGGATATTTAGTACTAGCATTCTTTGCAGCACAATTCGTTAAATACTTTGAAAAAACAAATCTTGGACTAATCTTAGCAAAAAACGGAGCAGAATTCCTGCAATCTATTAAATTAGAGGGACTTCCACTGTTAATACTATTTATACTACTTGCAGCATTCTTAAACCTATTTATGGGATCAGCGTCTGCAAAATGGGCAATTATGGCTCCAATATTTGTGCCAATGATGTATGAAATTGGACTTTCACCAGCACTTACACAAGTAGCTTATAGAATTGGTGACTCTTCAACAAATATCATAACTCCACTTATGTCATACTTTGCAATGATTGTAGTATTTATGCAAAAATACGATAAGAAGGCAGGACTTGGAACACTTACTTCAATGATGCTTCCATATTCAATGTGCTTCTTAGTATCTTGGACAGCTCTAATGTCTATTTGGTATCTACTAGGATGGCCAGTAGGACCTGGAGCACCATTAATTGTAGAAACAATTTCTGCATTGTTATAATTTGACATGGAAAATAGAAAAGGCGAGGAATAACCCTCGTCTTTTTTGATGGGAATTTTTCTCTGGACTTTTTTTGAAGAGGGCTGCCCTTCAGGGCTGTCCTCATTTTCTATATTTCATATTTCAAGAGAATTCCTAAAATCTTCTATGCTATCAAAACCCTTGACACTATCATACTTTGCAATTATTTTGGCTTCTTCAATAGCTAATATATATTATCAACACAATGCGGACAAAATAAAAACTTATTTTTTTAATTTTAATCTAACTCCCCAACCCCAAAATCAGTAATCTCGAACAAAATATCCACCTTAGGATCATCTTCCAGATATCTATATTTCTCAACAAACCACTTAACTAACTCCTCATCTCTTTTAATATCTGTACTATTATTTTCAAAAATATTTACAGTTGCGTGAGAAAAATTTTTTATAATCTCCATATCTCTGTCGATCATCTCTTTTGTCTGACCCTTAATTCCAACCATAACACATGGAGAATCAAAATATTTTTTCACTTCTCTATAATCTGTGAAGTTTGCACCTTTTCTTAATACCTTTTCTCTAAAATCATTGTCAAAACTTTCAATGCCAGTTTTAAATGTTATTGGAATTTTAAAATAATCTCTAATCTCATCAAGTCTATTTCTATAAATCCAGTGAGCCTCAAAAAATAATCTCTTAATATTTTTCTCTTCAACTACATTTTTTATCATTTCAAGAGTTTCTAATGGCAAATCAAAAACGGATGCCGAATCTATAACTTCAAGAATTCCAAATTCTCCAGTCACATTTGAAAGCACATCTCTATTTATTCTATTTATCTTTTCTTCATTAATTTCGTTATCATCTATATAATCACAAAAAGTGCACTTGCCCCATTTACATGGCTTTGCCTTTAAAAGCACAATTTCTCTTTTTGTCTTGTTCTCAATTTTTGAATATCTGTTGATAATATCACCTCATCAATTTAATTTTAACACATTTCGCAAATCCTATAAATTGACATATTTTTATAATCACATTATAATTAGATAAAAATATTTAATTAATTTAGCGAGGTATTATGGCTATTAAAATAATTGCAGGCTCAACTGCAGATGTAATTAAAAATATAGAAGACAATATAATAAGAGTTCCCCTTCACATAAATTTTGGTGAAGATGATTTTTTAGATTCAGTTGACATTACTAAAAAAGAATTTTACGAAAAGCTAGAGGCTGGAGAATTTCCAACTACTAGTCAACCAAATCCCTATGCATTTTTAGAAAAATATAAAGAGATTATAAATGCAGGAGATGAAGCAATTGTAATTACAATTTCTTCAAAGTTATCAGGAACTTACAACTCTGCAAAAATTGCAGCAGAAGGACTTGAAGATAAAATCAGAGTAATTGACTCAGAAACTGCATCAATTGGTGAGGGTGCACTTGTAGAAATTGCTCAAAAATTAATTGATGAAGGAAAAAAACTTGATGAGATAGAAGAAATAATTACAAGAGAAAGGAAAAACTTAGTTGTAATTGCACTTCTTGACACTTTGGAATACCTATTAAAAGGTGGAAGAATTTCAAAAACTTCAGCATTTTTTGGAAAGCTTTTATCAGTAAAAGTTGCAGTGACAATAAAAGATGGAGAACTTGTGCCACTTGGTAAAGCTCGTGGAATAAAAAACGCAAATAATTTATTAGTTACTGAAATTGAAAAAAATGGAGTCGACTTTGATAAACCAATAGTTATTGGTTACACTGGAAATGATTCATCGAAGATTGAAAAATATCTTCAAGCTACAGAAAATATTTGGAAAGATAGAGCAAACCTTGAATATGTGCAAATTGGTTCAGTTATAGGAACTCACGCAGGACCAGGTGCACTTGGACTTGCATTTTATAAAAAGTAATCAAAACCCGCAGTTTTAATCTGTGGGCTTTTTTTATTAGAATCTACTTATAGTTTAAAATCTTTATCAAATCTTTATTCTATGATAAAATAAACGGAGGAGTTGATTTATTGAATAAAGAAACAAATTTTATGGAACTTTTTAAACTCTTTACAAGATCAATGCTGATTTCTTTTGTAGGGATGATTTTTCCATTTATATATATCTTTTTCCCTTCAATGTTTGTCGTTGAAGCTGTGAAAAAGGGAATAATACAAGTTATGGCGACTTTAATTTTAGTTGTAGCTTTAATAGGAATGGTCTTTGGTCCTCTTAATGCAATAATAGTCTTTACTATTTTTGGCCCACTGATTTTAATTTTTCACTACATGATTACAACTAATAAATCAATTTCGCAAACTTTTATGGCAACTTCAGTTATATTTTTTATATCTATAATTGTGCTAATGCTTGCCTTTGGTATTGACAGCAATGTTTTAAACTCACAAGAAACTATTAATAGTATTACTTCCTTTTATGGAAAGATTGCTTCTGATGCAGGTATGAGTGAAACTGACATAATGGCTTTTAGACAAACTGCCGAATACTTTTACAAGAGATTTTTACAAATTATGCCATCAGTTATGATTATCACATCTGTGGTAATGAGCTATTTCACTTATACAATTGTGGGAAGAACTCTTCTTGCAAGTGGTAAATTTATCAAGCAACCATCTTCTCTTGAGTTTTTAAAAATTCCTAGAGAAATTATTATATTATCAATTGTTACATTTGCTATTACTTACTTTTTAGGCGATACTTTAGGTGAATGGGCACAAGTTTTTAATATAAATTTATTAAATATTATTTATTTTTTATTGTTTTCCAATGGAATTGGACTTTTGAAGTTTTTAATGACTAGACATGGTATTAAGAGGTTTTTACAATTTGTATTTATCGGTCTATGTCTTGCAATTTCTTCACTTCAACTTTTAGTCATTGTTCTAGGTGGATTAGATGAATTGTTTAATTTTAGAAAAATAAATTGAGGTTTTAAATGAAAGATAATTATAAGTATACTGATTTCTTGCCTTATATTATTTTTGCAGTTTTAATAGTTATAGCCCTAATTGTAATGGAGCCAATCGTAGGTGTTCTTGCACTTCTTGTAATGCTCTATATTCTCTATATAACTTTTGACAAAATCAAAAATAAAAATAAGAAAACAGTAGAATATATTGAAAATTTAAATGAGAAATTTGATTCTCTTACGAAAAAAGCCATCTTTGATATGCCCTTTCCACTTGTTGTTACAGATGAAAAGGCAAAGATAATTTGGTACAACACTCCTTTTGCCAATCTTTTCTCAGAAGATAGCGTTATGGAGAAGGATTTAGAAAATTTAATTGATGAGGTTGAGGTTTCTACAATTATCGACAGTGATGGCAAAAACACTATTCCAATCACTATTAACAGCAGACATTTCAGTGTCTACACAAATGTTGTAGATGGAAATTCTACTGAAAGCGAAAAAAATGTGCTGCTATACTTTGTAGATAACACTGCTTATTCATCTCTACAAAAACAATATTTAGATGAATCACCTATTACTGCAAAGATTGAAGTTGACAACTTCTCTGAAGCTATGGATTCTGCTCCAAAAGAAGTTAGACCTCTTTTAATTGCAGAGATTGACTCAACTATTAGATCATACTTTGAGGAATACGACGCTCTTGTAAGAAAGGCTGATGATGAATTATATCTTGTAATCATGCCTTACAAGGCTCTACTTGCTATAAAGGAAAAGAGATTTGATATCTTAGATGATTTAAGAGATTTAAACAAGGGAAATACTATTCCTATCACACTTTCTATTGGTGTCTCATCTCATGGGCTTAATTTTAAAGATTCCTATGTTGAGGCAGAGTCTTCTCTTGACCTTGCTCTAGGTCGTGGTGGAGACCAAGCCGTTGTAAAAGTTGATGACAACTACGAATTCTTTGGCGGTAAGTCAAAGGCCGTTGAAAAGAGAAACAAAGTTAAGGCTAGAGTCATTGGAGAAGCTTTAAGACAATTAATTGACAGATCTGAAGATGTATATATTATGGGGCATAAAAACCCTGACATGGATGCCATTGGTGCAGCCATAGGATGTCTGCGAGCCACAATAAATAGAGGCAAGGAAGGTTATATAGTTCTTGAAAAGTCAAATCCATCAATTGATAATTTGATTGAGAGAATGCAAGAAGAAGAGCCAGATTTATACAAAAGAGTTGTAAAAAAAGATACTGCTATTAATAATATCAAGCACTCATCTCTTTTAATTATCGTGGACAACCACAAACCTTCCTTTACTGAATGTCCCGAACTTTTAAAAGAGACAAGTCAAATTGTAGTAATTGACCACCACAGACGTGGCAAGGAATTTGTTGAAAATCCTGTACTAACTTATGTAGAACCTTATGCTTCATCAACTTGTGAGCTAATCACTGAGATGCTAACTTATATGTCAGATGATTTAAATCTAACTCATTTTGAGGCAGATGCACTTATGAGTGGTATAGTAGTAGATACTAAAAACTTCTCCTTCCAAACTGGAGTGAGAACTTTTGAAGCTGCATCTATACTAAAGAGAGCCGGAGCAAATATGCTAAAGGTAAAATCTCTATTCCAAGATGATTTAGATACACTTCTTTACAAGGCAGAAGTTATTCACAACACAGATATTATTCACGACAATATTGCAGTTTCTACATTTGAGAAAAAGGCAAAAAATTCAGTACTAGTTGCAGCACAAGCAGCTGATGCTCTTCTTGATATCAATGGAATTGATGCATCCTTTGTTCTTACAATTAACGAAGGCAGAACTCATATATCTGGAAGAAGTAGAGGAGAAGTTGTCTCTGTTCAGCTAATACTTGAAAAAATCGGTGGAGGTGGCCACCTTAACATGGCTGGTGCTCAACTTGATACAACTGATTTAGAGGCGGCTAAAAAGACTTTAATTGGAGCAATTGAAGATTATTTAGAAGAAAATAAAATCGAGGAGGAAAAATGAAAGTAATACTTTTAAAAGACGATAAAAATTTAGGAAAAAAAGGAGAAATAGTTGAAGCTAAAACTGGCTATGCTAGAAACTTCTTAATTCCAAGAAAAGTTGCAGTTGAAGCAACTCCAGAAAATTTAGAAGAATGGAAGAAAAACAAAGCTGAAGAAGAAAAGCTAGAAAAAGAAAACCGAGCAAAGGCAAATGAAGTTAAAAAGAAAATTGAAGAGATAACTCTTACAATTAAGGCAAAAGCTGGAGAAGGCGGAAGACTTTTTGGAGCAATCACATCAGCTGATATAGCAAAGAACTTAAAGAGCGAACACAAAATTGAAGTTGATAAAAAGAAAATCGACCTTTCTGAAAATATAAAAGAGTCAGGAATAAAAAATATCGACATCAAATTATATCCAGATGTAGTTGCAACATTAAAGGTTAACATTAGACCGGAGTCCTGAGATGGCTCAAAATGAATTCAATTTAAATCCAGAGAATATGAAATTGCCTCCTCACAATAAGGAAGCAGAGGAATCAGCCATTGGTTCCATGCTTCTTTCCAAGGAGGCTATAACTAGTTCTATAGAAATTATTAAACCTAGAGATTTCTATCAAGATGCACATAGAAAAATCTACGAAGCAATACTTACAATTTACAATAGAAATGAGCCCGTTGATGTAATAACTATTGCAGAAGAATTAAAAAGAACTGAATCACTTGAAGAAGTGGGCGGCATAACTTATCTTGCAGACCTTTCTTCTAATGTAACAGCAGTTTCAAATATAAAAACTTACTGCGAAATTATAAAAGAAAAGGGAGTACTTAGAGAATTAATCAAGGCATCAGATGAAGTAATTTCAGCTGCATATTCACCTGAAGCAACTGCTGAGGCTGTTAAGGAACTTGCAGAGACAAATATCTTTGAGATAGCTAAGGACTCTACAAGAAATGGACTAGAAAACATAAGAACAGTTGCACTTGAATCCTTTTCTGAAATGGAGAAAAAGGCGCTAAATCCAAATGCCCTTACTGGGGTTACAACTGGATTTGCAGATTTAGACAGAAAAATTTCTGGACTACAAAAATCCGATTTAATACTTCTAGCAGCAAGACCATCCATGGGTAAAACTGCGCTTATGGTAAATATTGCCACAAATGCTGCCATGAAAGGTGGAGCATCTGTTGCCATGTTTTCTCTAGAAATGAGTAAGAATCAGCTGCTTCAAAGAATTATTTCTTCAACCTCTCATGTGGATCTTCAAAAAGTAATTTCTGGAAATCTTTCAGAAGAAGACTGGACAAAGATAATTAATGCAATGCCAATAATTTCAAATTTAAATATTGAAATTGATGACACAGCTGGTATCTCTCCACTTGAACTAAAGGCAAAGTGCAGAAGAATGAAAACTGAGAAAAATCTTGATTTAATAGTAATTGACTACTTACAACTTATGCAGATGAGCTCGAGAGTAGAATCAAGACAACAAGAAATTTCTGCAATCTCTAGAAATTTAAAGGCTATTGCTAAAGAACTTGAAGTGCCAGTAGTTGCACTGTCACAACTTTCTCGTGCGCCTGAACTAAGAACTGATCACAGACCAATCTTATCAGACCTTAGAGAATCTGGGGCAATAGAGCAAGATGCTGACATAGTATTGTTTTTATACAGAGATGATTATTACACAAAAGAAGAATCAGAAAAGCCAAATATAGGAGAAGTAATAATCGCAAAACATAGAAATGGACCGACTGGAACTGTAGAGCTTATGTTTAAGAAGGAATTTACTAAGTTTTTAAATCTTCAAAGAACAGAATAAGGTGGGTTTTTTTTTTTAAATAAAGAAAATTTTTATTATACGGACAATCCTTTAGGAAAGTCCGTATTTTATTATAAAAATCTTTCAACTATAAATATTCTAAAAAGTAAAAACCTACTAAGAACATTATTCCTCTTAAAGTTTATTAATTTAAATAGAGTTGGCCAATAAATAACCAACTTGTCGATTTGTGAGCAAAAAGGTCGAAGACGTTAAAAATTTTCAACTTGTTTGAACGGAGTGAGTTTTGAAAATTTAGTCGTAGACCTTTTTGCGTATTAACGGGTCGGGCCCCTGCCAGGTCGTTGAGGTGCGTGGGGATGGGTTTGGGAAGGGGCGAGGCCAATTCGAAAGGCCTAGCCGCCCCTTCCCAAGAAAAGAATAAAATTTAATTTTATAATTAACTTATATAAAAGTTAATATAAAAATTTTAAAATAGGACACCCCTAACTATTCCTAAATCCAATAAATAGATAATCTCACCCATTGAATTTAGGATAAAACCTTAGGTTTTAAATCTAATCCCCATCGTGGTATAATGTTTAAGATATGGAGGTACTTATGTTTATTGATATTATAAAAGTAATAATTCTAGGAATTATCGAAGGTTTAACTGAATTCTTACCAGTTTCTTCTACTGGTCACTTAATCATAGCCGATTCCTTTATTAAACTTGATCCAAAGGCTTTTTCCAACGCCTTTAGTGTTATTATTCAACTTGGTGCAATCTTGGCAGTTGTGTACTTATATTTTTACGACATAAATCCCATAGCCAAGGGAAAGCTTGCTCCAGTTGTTGGAGAAGAAACTTTTGAAAACATGAGCTTAAAGGAAAAGTTTTTAAATAGAGATTTAGAAACTATGCGTCTTATTGCGAAGATAATCGTTGGATTTCTTCCGGCTGCAGTTTTTGGATTTTTATTAGATGATTTTATCGATGCTCATCTTTTTAATCACATCACAGTTTCCATTGCTCTTATTTTCTTTGGTATTGTCATTATTTTTATTGAAAAGACAAATAAGGGTGATGATTTTAAATACGAAACTCTTGATGATATAACTCTTAAGACTGCTTTTACTATTGGATTTTTTCAATGTCTTGCAATGATTCCAGGCACATCACGTTCTGCTGCAACAATAATCGGTGCAATGATTCTTGGCTGTTCAAGAACTTCTGCTGCTAAGTTTTCATTCTACCTTGCAGTTCCGACAATGCTTGGTGCAACTGCTCTAAAGGTATTTAAAATCGGACTATCCTTTAGTGCATGGCAATGGTTTTTAATCTTACTTGGCGGAGTTATTTCATACATTGTTGCATTAATAGTAATTAAAAAATTTCTTGGTTACATTAGAAAGCATGATTTCATCCCATTTGGATGCTATCGTATAGTTCTGGGTATAGTTGTACTAGGACTAAGTATGGCAAATATTATTTGAGGTGAGTTATGAAAGATTTTAAAGTTGGTATAGTTCAGCTTCCTGCAAAGGGAGATAAAAATCATAATTTAGAAAAGATGGAAGAATATGTAAATAAGGCAAGTGAAATGGGTGCAGATGTAGTCTGTCTTCCAGAAATGTGGAACTGCCCTTATCAAAATTCCTATTTTTTAAAGTTCGCAGAAAAGGAATACGACATCTCTTACAAAAAGATGAGTGAAGTTGCAAAGAAAAACAAAATTTATCTTGTAGGTGGATCAATTCCAGTTAAGATTGGCGATAAAATTTATAACCGCTCCTATGTTTTTAACAGAGATGGCGAAGAAATCTACAGATATTCCAAGGTAAATTTATTTGATATTGAAGGCTTTAAAGAATCTGATACATTATCCGGTGGCAAATCCCTTGGAGTTTTTGAAACTGAGTTTGGAATTTTTGGACTTGCAATTTGTTTTGACCTAAGATTTCCAGAAATGTTCCAAAGATTTAGAGAATTTGGTGCCGAAGTAATCTTTGCTCCATCAACTTTCTTAGTTAAAACTGGAGAAAAACACTTCCAATTACTAAATCAAGCAAGGGCAATTGATTCACAATGCTATATGATTTCTCCAACAATTGCAAGAGATGATGATCTTTCAAGAAATGCCTATGCTCACTCACTTGTAATTGAGCCAAGTGGCGAAGTTGTAATAGATATGGGAACTGAACCAAGTGTTGAAGTCGTAGAAATAAAAGCGGAAAAAGTAAAAAGAGAGAGGGAAAAATTCCCACTAGAAAAATCTCGTGAAAATAGAAAATTGTAAAAAATAAAGGATGCCAAGATGCATCCTTTTTTAAAAGTCTTTTTTTCTATAAAATCTTATTGAGAAATTAATTGAAATTGCAAAGATTATAGCTATCATAACTAAACCTGCAATTATTAAAACTGTTGGATTTTGTGAAAGACTTAATATTAGCTCAGAAAAACCTGCAAATAAGGCTCCTGCTATACCACCAAATAAGAAAATTCCCACCATTGCTACAAGTCTTGCTTTTTGATATCCAAGCTTAAAGAAAAATGGATATTGGAAATTTACTATTAAAAGATAGATAATTGTATAAATTCCGTAAGAGCCTAGGACTTCAGATGCATTAATTTTGTTTCCAAGTAAAAATAATACTAAAGCCACCAAAAGTCCAAACAAGGCAAATCCAATATATAAAAATACAGAAAATATATATCTTCCTAGTACTACATTCTTTGACTTTATGCCAAAGATTCTATAAAGAGCATCTATTCCTGCATCTTCTCCCACTAAGAATGGATAAGATGAGTAGAGTATCGCAAAAATAAGAGGCATTGAAACTGTAGTGAGTGGATTTTTAGTTGAGAAGAAAAGAATTGCACATAGAAAAATCATTACCAACAAATTTTTGATTGTAAAATATGGTCTTGTTGTTACCCAGTCTAATTTTAAAATCTTTTTAATTTCACTCATATTCTGCTCCTTCCATAAAGTACCATAACCCTATCGATATTAGGCTCTTCAATTACAAGTTCATCTGAATCCACATTAAATTTATCCCTTTCAACTAAAGCTTCAAAATTATGAGCTAACTTCTTGCCACCAAGAATTTTAACATCTTTTAGTAAATCAAAATCTTCTATTCCGCCCTTTACTACAATGTATTTTTCTTGGAAAGCTTCCTTAGTATCAGAAAAAATTATTTTACCATGGTCAATAAATATTATAAAATCAGCAATTCTATCAAGGTCTTGAGTTATATGAGTTGAAAACAAAACTGTATTATCTTCATCTGCTACAAATTCTTGTAATATATCTGAAAGTTCATCTCTCATACTTGGGTCAAGACCTGATGTCGGTTCATCAAGTATTAGTAAATTTGCTTTGTGAGAAAGTGCAATTGAAAGCATTAGCTTTATATTCATTCCTCTAGATAGGTCTTTAACCTTAGAGTTCTTATCTAACCCAAATCTATTTAAATAATCAAAAAATACATCTTCCTGCCAATTATTGTATCCAATATTCATTGCATCATTTACACTATTAAGAGTCCAGTCCTTTGAGAGAAGGGAATCATCCATTATAATTCCCACATCTTGCAGAT
This sequence comes from Peptoniphilus ovalis, assembly GCF_018919265.1. Lineage (GTDB taxonomy): Bacteria > Bacillota > Clostridia > Tissierellales > Peptoniphilaceae > Peptoniphilus_A > Peptoniphilus_A ovalis. The sequence goes on along the minus strand of NZ_JAHLQO010000001.1, from coordinate 340,291 downwards.
AATCAAGTGATTTTACATCATCTCCATCTACATAAATTTTTCCTTCGTAATTAATAAGAGATAAAATCGCCTTAATAGTAGATGTTTTTCCCATTCCATTTTTGCCTATAAATCCTGTGATGTAACCCTTTGGTATAGAAAAAGAATTTTCGCCAAGTGTAAAATGATCAAACTTTTTGTGAAGGTTTTTAACTTCAATCTTATTATCCATTTTCTTCTCCTCCATATAAATATTCAAAAAGTTCTAGGAAAGTTTCCTTTGAAAGCTTAATTTCCTTAGAGATTTCAATTGCCTTTGATAAATTCTCCTCTAAAATCTTTTGCTTTTCTTCCCTTCTTAAATTAGGATCTTCTTCTGCAACAAAAGTCCCAAGACCTTGCCTAGACTCGATGAAGCCTTCTGATTCAAGCTCGTCATAGGCCTTTTTAACAGTTAAAATGCTTACGCCTAACTCCTTAGAAAGATTTCTAACAGAAGGAAGTTTCTCGCCAGATTTTATTTTGTCTTTTAAAATATTTTCTTTTATCGATTCCTTAATCTGCTCGTAAAGAGGAACAGAGGAATTGTTAATTAAAATTATCTTCATTTGGAGCTCCTTTATATATAACACTATATAACAGTATGTAACACTTGTCAATAAAAAAAGATTCCCCATAATAGGAAATCTTTTAATCAAGATAATTTTTTATTAATCTCTTCAATTTCTCTCTTATTTATAAAATAAAACACGCTCCAAATAATTAAATAAATTATAAAGAATGAGATAATTGACATAACTAATCCCGTGATATTATCAAACCATTTTAAGAAATAACCTGCAAATAAAAAATATAAAAGCATAGAAGCCATGTGAGTTGTAGCTTGCACAAAAAGCGATAGCTTCTTTTCATAAATTTTAGACGCCAAAACAGAAACTATTCCAAAACCACCATAAATTAATGTCTGCGAAACTTTTACAAATTCGGGAGAGTGTATAGCTACAAAATCTGGAGTTCCTACAATAAATTCTTTGAAAATCAATGTCATAATCATTTCAATAATAGCTCCAATACCAACGCCAACTAAAAAAGATACTGTAAATTTCGATAAATTTTTCATAATTCCCCCTAAAGACCAAGGGCCTTTTTAAAATTCTTAAGATTTCTTCTAGAAACATAAGTAACATTGCCATCTTTCATTTCAAGAGCAATTGTGCCAGTAAAAGAAAGGTCAAGCCTATTGATGTAATCTAAATTTACAATTTCAGAGCGAGAAATTTTTATAAATTTATTCTTTGGAAGCCTATCCTCTAGTTCATATATTCTAAGTCTTGTTGTAAATGTATCCTTTCCACTTTCAAGATAGATTTTATTATTTTCTGCAAAAAACCTAGAAATATATTTGTAGTCGATTAACTTAATTTCGTCATCTTTAAAGGCAGTTATCTTATCACTAGAACTTCCTTCAAGACTCTCTTTTATATTTTCAATTTCCTTAGAATACTTATTGGTAAAAATTTTTACAATTGTCTCCTTATAAACTTCATCAATAATAATCTTTACATTCACTTTTGACCTCCTTATGCTTTAATTATAAAATAATAAAATTATAATTCACTAGATTTTGTGTAAGTGGTAGAAAATTTAAGTTAAGTGGTTAAATTTATGCAAAAACTTCATAAAATTCTCTTGTCTCAGTATTATTTTGACATCTCCGACTCACGACCAGTCGCTCGTCTCAGTACCATTAAAAAAAGGATGCTTCACACATCCTCTTCATTTGAACTTGAAACTCCACCAGATTCTCTATCTATTCTATTTCTAAGTTCTTCATTTTTTAATTTTTCTTCTCTTTCTTCTTCTGTCAAGTTTTCATCACTTATCTCTTCTGTATTGTCTCTGAGTTTTGCAAAACTTCTCGCTTGATATTTTGCATTGTCATAATCCACATAATAAAGTGGTGAACCCTTTCTCATTTCGCCTTCAAGTAGTTCCATATTGATGTCATCTTTTTCAAGGCTTAGTCCATAATATGCAAGATAAGATAATTCTGCATAACTTAAGTCTGTCTCAATATGTCTATTTGCAATTGATATTAGTTTTGGAAGTTTTAAAATCATCTTAGGATTTTTCATCTTGTCAAATAACGCCATAATAAAACCTTGTTGAGCTTTGATTCTGTCAAGGTCTTGGTTTTCATATAGCTTTCTAATTCTTAGGTATTTAACAGATTCTTCTCCATCTAATAAATGTAAACCTTCTTCAAAATCTATTACAAGTGGAGGTATTGTTGAAGGGTCAGTGTATTTATACTCTGGTGTATAAACTTCAACTCCACCTATTGCATCTACAAGCTCTTTAACTGCTTCATAATTCACAGTTATATAATGATTAATATCTATTCCAAGCAAATCTTCAACTGATGATACTTGAAGTTCAATTCCTCCACGGGAATATGCTGCATTTATTCTATAATTGTCATAGCCCTTTATTTTATATCTCGTGTCTCTTGGCACTGATAATAGTCTAACTTTATTGATTTTTGGATCAATTGATAAAACCATTATTGTGTCTGCTCTTTTTGAGTCCTCGTCAACTTCGTATGTAACTTCACTTGAGTCGATTCCAATTAAGAGAATATTGACAATGTCCTTATCTTCATTAAATACGCTAGCTTTTCTAGGTTCATCTATAGTTTCTTCTCGTTTTGTATTTTCATTTTCTGATAACTTTTCGCCCCTTGGCATAAACATAAATGTAAGCCCAAGTGCCCCTAGGAGCAGGACAACTGTCAAGAATATAAAAATTCTGTAAATATATTTCATCGGAAATCCTCCTTATCTTAGTCTATTAAAAATTCATCTAATTTTCAATAGTTTTTGCTTTTATTAATACTCTATAAGGATAAAATTTCACAAAATGGGTAAAAAATTACAAAGGAGGGTCTATGAAAATTTTACTAGATGCTGACGGAGCTCCTATTAGAGATATTGTAATTAATCTTTCAAAGAAATACGGTGCGAAGCTTCTTTTGGTCAAAAATTTCACCCAAGTCTTTGAGACGAGTTATGGTAAGATTATAGATGTGGATGTAAACAAGGAAGAGGCTGATCTATATATTGCAAATCATGCAAATAAAGGAGACCTTGTTATAACAAATGACAGAGGACTTTCTTCTCTTGCTCTTTCTAAGTCCGCAATTATCTTAGACTTTCAGGGTAAGTTTATTGATGATGACAATATTTTAAGTGAGCTTAGCAAAAGACATATAAATAGAAAGTTGAGAGAGCAAAAAATTTACACTCATATCTCTAAGAGAAAAAAAGAAGATGATATGAATTTTTATAAAGTACTTAATGAATTTTTGGAGGAGATAAATATGATGACACTTTTTGTTTCAAGCCTTTGCCCAGACTGTCCACCAGCTATTAAAGAGATTAATGATAAAAATCTAAATGTAGAGATTGTGGATATTACTGAGTCCATGGCTAATTTAAAGAGATTTCTAAAAGAAAGAGATTTCTCTGAAGAATTTGATGAAATTGTAGAAGAAAATAAAGTTGGAGTTCCAGTTCTTAAAAGAGATGATGATTATTTCTTTTTTGATGGAAGTTTAGATGAATTTTTAAAGGGATGATTTTATGGAATTTAATGAATTTATTGAAATTGCAAAAATCAGGCAATCTGTTAGAGATTATGATAAGGATAGAGAAGTAGAAGACGATAAGATTTTATCATGCCTTGAATCTATGAAATTATCACCATCAGCTTGCAATGCACAGCCATATTTTTATCACATAGTCAAGGGAGATAAGGCAAAATCTCTTTCAAAATATTTAACTCTTGGAGCAATGAACTCCTTTGCAAAAGATGTAAACACCTTTGCCGTTATAACTGAAGAAAATTACAACTTAACTGCAAAAATTGGCTCATCTGTAAAGGATCAAGATTTTAAATCAGTTGATATTGGAATTTCTGTCGCATATTTTACTGCACAGGCGACAACTCTTGGGCTTTCAACTTGCATATTAGGTTGGTTTGACGAAAAGAAGCTTCAAGATTTACTTGGCATTAAATCAAGAGTAAGACTTGTAATAGCAATTGGCTATGCAAAAAACGACAAACTTCGAGAAAAGAAGAGAAAATCTTCAGATGCAATTTTTAAAATCATAGAATAATTTAATATTTTAAAGTTTTTGTTAAATTTAATAAAAAAAGCTAGTATTTTTATCTTACACCATTTATAATTAAAAAGGTTAATTTTATTATAAGGAGAAAAAAATGAAAAGAAATTTAAAAGTACTAGCTATTTTAATTCTTGCAATTTTAGTATTGACAGGTTGCTCTCAAAAAACTGAAGCCCCTAAAATCGGACTTTCTTGGTCTACAGACGATGCACACGAGGATTCAAAAGACAAGGTAGACGAAGATACTCAAGTTTTTGCAGACGCACTTAGAAAAGCAGGTGCTGAGGTTGTTTTCTTAAATGAAATTAAATCTCTTGAGCAAGCTAAGAAAGAAATCTCAAATGTAAGTGGTGTAATTGTAACTGGTGGAGCAGACTTAAACCCTGCACTTTACAATGAAGAGCCAATTGAAACTCTAGAAGAAATTGATGAAAGAAGAGACAGTTCAGACCTTTTCTTAGTTCAGGCACTTTTAGAAGAAGACAAACCGACAATTGCAACTTGTAGAGGAATGCAACTTACAAATATTTTATCTGGTGGAACATTATATCAAGATATAATTGTTCAAAACCCAACTGATATAGTGCACAGAGATCCAAATCTTGAAGTATATGTAAAACACAATATAACTGTAGATAAAGATAATTTACTTGCAGATGCAATAGGTAAAGATGGTGTAATTGAAGTAAACTCTTGGCATCACCAAACAATTAAAGATCTTGGCGATAATCTAAAGGTTATTGCAAAGGCTGATGATGGAACAATTGAGGCAATTGAAAGAACTGACAAGACTTATTTCTTGGGAGTTCAATACCATCCAGAAGATCAAATTGTAGCTGATAATGATGAAAATGCGTTAAATTTATATAAATCATTTATCGCAAAAGCAGAAGAATTTTCAAAGAACAAGTAAGATTAAGGCGGCTGTGCTGCCTTTTTTTCATATTTATGGGACTTTCGTAAATAGTGTTAGCCGGCTGCCTTTCAGCTCTATTGCGTTAAAAGGTCTAGTCCCATGACTGCCTTTTGTTTATGGGACTGTCCCTGGCAGGTTTAAATGGGGACTGTCCCAACTAAAAAACACATATTATTTTTTATTCGCGTGCTTTTTTTAATTCAAAGGTACAATCCTCTAAATAAATTTATAAATTTTTAGAAAGATCCTTTTCCATTTCCTTGACAAGCTCCACAAAATACTCCTCTTCAACTTCAGAAAATCGTCCAATTAATGGAGAATCTAAATCCAAAACTGCCACCACTTCATTGTTTAAAAGAAGAGGCAGAACAAGCTCAGAATTAGAAGCAGAATCGCATGCCACATGTCCATCAAATTCATGCACATTTTCAACTCTCACAGGCTTTTTGCTCTTCCACGAAGCCACGCAAACTCCTTCATCTTTAAGTCTTGTGCAAGCTGGAAGTCCTTGAAAAGGTCCAAGAACTAGCTCATCTCCCCTTACGATATAAAATCCCGCCCAGTTTAAATCCTCTACAGTCGCCATGATTATTGAAGAAATATTTGCCATCATTGCAATAAAATCATTTTCAGTATCTATTGTAGCCTTAGAAAAATCAAGCATATACTTAAGTCTTCCAAGATTATCTAAATTTTCAATTCCCTTTAATTCAAAACTCATTATTCCTCCTATAAAAAAAGAAGGCATAAAACCTTCTTTAACTAATTTTTAAAACTGTGTACAGGTGCTGGTATATAGCCACCTCTATTTGCAAAGTCTTCACATGATCCTTGATGCACTGGTATAATCGGTGCAGAACCTAAAAGTCCTCCAAAGACTGCTTCTTCGCCAACTCCCTTTCCAATTACTGGTATAAGTCTTACTGCAGTTGTCTTTTGATTTATTATACCAATCATTGCCTCATCTGCAATTATTGCAGAAATTGTTGAAGGCCTTGTATCTCCTGGAATTGCAATCATATCAAGACCTACTGAACACACGCAAGTCATGGCTTCAAGTTTGTCAAGTCCAATGTGTCCATCTCTTGCAGCTGCAATCATCCCTTCATCTTCAGATACAGGAATAAATGCTCCACTAAGTCCACCTACATGATCACTTGCCATGATTCCACCCTTTTTAACGGCATCATTAAGCATTGCAAGAGCAGCAGTTGTTCCATGTCCACCTGCAAATTCGATACCAATTTCTTCTAAAATTCTTGCAACAGAATCTCCAATTGCAGGAGTTGGTGCAAGGGATAAATCAATTGTGCCAAAAGGTACGCCAATTTTATCAGCAACTTCTTTACCAATTAATTCTCCAAGTCTTGTAATCTTAAATGCAGTTTTCTTAATTGTTTCAGAAACTATGTTAAAGCTTTCGCCACGAACTTTTTCTAGTGCGTATTTAACTACTCCGGGACCAGATACTCCAACATGAAGCACTACATCGCCCATTCCAACTCCGTGAAATGCCCCCGCCATAAATGGATTGTCTTCAACGGCATTTGCAAATACTACAAGTTTTGCACATCCTATGGAGTCTTGGTCCTTTGTATTTTCTGCAGTTTTTACAATAACTTCACCAAGTAGCTTAACTGCATCCATATTAAGTCCATTTTTTGTAGTTCCAACATTTATTGATGAGCAGACTTTTTCTGTCTTTTTTAAAACTTCTGGGATTGAACGGATTAATTTTTCATCAGCTGGAGTCATGTCGCCATGCACAAGTGCTGAGAATCCGCCAATAAAGTCTACACCAATTTCCTTTGCAGCTCTGTCAAGAGTCTTTGCAAATTCTAAGTAATCTTTTTCATCTGTCGCGCCTGCAATAAGTGCAATAGGAGTTACTGAAATTCTTTTGTTTACAATTTCAACTCCATATTTTCTTCCTATCTCATTTGCATATTCAACTAGATTTTTTCCATATTTAATTATTTTGTTGTAAATTTTTTCTCTAGATTTTTCGCCATCTTCATCAATACAATCGAGAAGTGAAATGCCTAAAGTTACAGTTCTAATGTCTAGATTTTCAGAATCTAGCATTCTAACTGTTTCTAAAATTTGATTTTTATCCACGAGTGCCTCCTTAAATGCTGTGCATCTTGTCAAAAATTCCTCTATGTTGAACTCTAATAGATAGATTTAGCTTTTCGCCAAGTTCTTCATAGGCTTTAACAACTTCAGAAAATTCAACATTCATCTTTTCTAAATCAACAATTACAATCATTGTAAAAGTGTCATCTAAGATAGTTTGAGTGATGTCTACAATATTAAGGTCAAACTCCACCATTTTTTTAACAACTTCATATACGATACCTATTTTATCGCTACCAATTACAGTAATTACAGCTTTCATATTAGCCCCCTTTTGCAAAATTAAATTTATTATACCATAATTAGGGCTATAAAATTAGCTCTAATAACTAAGTTGAAGTAAATATTATTAAGTAGTAAAATTAATTTAACGAGGTGATGTGATGAGAAATCTTAAATACATATTAATAATTTTAATCTTAGCTCTACTTACATCTTGTGCTAAAAGTTCAGATGATACAGAAAATAAAAGTATCGGTGAATTAAATGAAGAGAGGATTATAGAAGATATTAGAGAATACGACAAGATATATCCTAGAAGTCCTGAAAATTTTATGATTTATACCATTGATCATTTAAAAGAATTTGAAGAAGATAGAAAGACAATAATCTTGGCAGAAGTTGCATTTATGGAATATTCATTTAAAGATGGTATATTTAATAATGAATCAGGCTATGTTATCCCTATGGAGCTTGATTATATTGAAAGAGATGGAAAATATGAATTAATGGAAATTATCCAGGCACAAGATGGCGAAAATTATTTTCCATCAATTCTAAAGATGGCTAGAGGAGATGAGAATTTAGCAGATTCTTTATCTCTTGCAACTGTCGATACTAGCATGAATGACAAAATGATGGAAACTTTAAAGAAAGCAGCAGAAGATAAGGGACTTAAAAACTTTACACACAAACTTGAAGATATTCCAGGATATGAAGATAATGTAATCTATCTAAGAGGAGGTCATAGAAATAGAGAAGATACAATTGATGTAGTAAAAAAAGAAGATTATGAAAGATCAAAATCACAAGTAGGTAAAAAGAATTGGCCACACTGCGAAGGCATTGAATACCATGAAAAGACTGGCATAACACAAAAAACAATAATCGATTATTTTCTAGAATAATAGTTAATAGAAAACATCTAAACTTTTTTGTTTTACTGTGGTAATATATGGTTAATTAATAGGAGGTTATTATGAAAAATTTCAAAAAATTATTTGCTGTTTTAATTTTCTTTATAATCTTAAGCACGACTACATTTGCTCATACCTTTGATGTTCATGTTGTTGCTGATGGAAAAGTTCTTTTAATGGGAGAAGAAAATGGCCAAGTTAACTTTTCAAGAGATGTTGGTTTTATTAGTAGTGATAGGACTTTTGTTCCCCTTAGGCTTATTGGTGAATCTTTAAAATGTGATGTTAATTATGACCCTAGCTCCAAAGATATTAATATATCTGATGGAATTAGTACCAATGTCAAGATGAACGTAAATAGCAAGGATTTTACAGTAAACGGTAGTAAAAAATCAATGGATGTTAATCCAATTCTTTACAATGACAGAACTTATGTGCCTGTTAGATATATTGGAGAAGCTTTTAATCGAGAAGTAAAATGGGATAGTGCAAATAAAACTTGCCATATTGGAAAAGGAATAAATTATAAAAACCAAGATTTATCAAAATATAAAAAACTTGATTTTTCGAAATATGGATTTTATTTATACGTTGATGAAAAATACGACCAATTAATCGAAGCAAGTTTTGAAAGTATAATACCTGGTGGCATTGATTTCTTCGAAAAGTCACTTCACCAAAAAAACGGAAGTGGAATAATATCTACAGTATACCTTTTTAATAAACCATCAACAGATACTAAAGATGTAAATATTTATTATGAAAATGGAAAAAATTTGATCTTAATGGACCATAGTTCATCACTTGTATCATACAAAGGTAATGAATTAGTTAAATATACAAAAGCAAGAGATGCTTTTAAAGACTTTATTATAGTTCCATCTGAAAATCATTTTAAAGAATTTTCGCTAGATAAATTTAAAGAAAATAAGGTTGCTAACACAAAAAATAAGAATGTGAAAACTCAAGGTGATTACAATATATATACTTTTGGAAATCCAAAGGTAAATGTAAAGGTTCCAAATGAAATCGTAAATAATCTTATTATAAAAAATTTTCCTGATAGAATAGAGTTCTATGAAGCATCAAACCACAAAGATAATAATCTTGAAGGTTGGGTATTAAGCGTAATTCAGTACAACGAAAAAGATTTTGCAGATTTTGATGTATATGATTTTGTAGACAAAATTTATCAAAAAAATGGAAACATTGTAACAGCAATTCAAGGACCAAGAGATGTAACATATGATTTTAATAATCCTAAAAAGACTAAATTATACAAAGAAATGGACAAAAAGTTGAGAGAAGGCATAATCATTGAAGTTGCAAAATAAATTTATGCATTAAAAAATCCCCTGACAAGAGGGGATTTTTATTTTTATTTAATTAGAACTGATGAAAGGATTTTAGCAGTTTTTGCTGCTTCTGTTCCAACTTTTTGTTCAACTTTTTCTTTAATGTCTTTTTCTTCTTTTGATTCAGCCTTTTCTTCTGCTGCTTCAACTTTTTCTTCTACAACTTCTTCTTTAGCATCTAGTGCTTTGTCAGAAATTGATTCTAATTCATCTTGATACTTTTTAAGAAGTTCAGGATTTTTGTCTAATTCCTTTTTAGCTTCAAGAAGTTTTTCAAGGTCTTTTCCTTCATAAACTGTCTTTAAAGTTTTTTCAATTTCTTCGTCTTTCATTTCAGATTTCATAGATGCGATGATTCTATAGTTTTCTTCTTTTACTAATTCTTCAACTTTTTTTGCAAGTTCTTCATCAGAAATATTGTAAATATCAACTATTGGCATTCCATCATTTGCATCGTATTTAACTTTAAATCCAAAGGCTTCAGATACAAATCTTGCAGGAATATAAGTCTTGTCATTTATTATAGTTGCTGGAGAATCAAGTTTTACTTCTTTTCCATTAACTGTAGCTACATCTTTACCAATTGTAAGAACAACTTTGTCTTCTCCCTTAGTAATTGTAGCTGTTTTATCTTCTTCATTCCATTCAACTTTAGCGCCAATCTTTTCATAGAAGTTTGATGCTGAAATCATTGTTCTGTCATTTATAATCTTAGGAAGTGCTTCGAAATCATCAAATGTGATATCTTCTGCATTAAGTCTTACTGTTAAGAAGTTGCCATTCATTTCTGGCATAATAAGTTTAATATATTCTTCATAAGAAATTTTCTTTACAGATGTTGGGAAGTTAATTTTTACAGTTTCATCTTTAACTGTTTCTACATTACCTTTAACTTGTACTTTTACAAAACCTGCAACATTTACTGTTACATCAAGTTCTTGTGTGCATTTATCATCTTCAAAAGTTGTCTTTTCTGAGATTTTTGATCCTTTAAGCATTTCTTTAATTCCAGAAGCTGCTTGTTTTAAATCTTCAGATTTGATTTTTTTGTCAAGTTCTTTGAATTCTTTTTTGTCTTCGTTATCAATAGGAAGTTCCATTTTGTCAGCTATCTTTAAGATACCTTCAGAAACATCTTTCCAGTTTTTCATAACGCTGTCTGAACCCTTAATGAAATCATCAACAATTTCATCTACACTTGCATTAAGTGTATAAGTGTTTCCTTCTACTTTGTAATCTACACTTGGTTTAACATCTTTTAATGAATTTTCGTAAAGTTTTAATATATCAGATTTAAATTCTTCTGATGATAGATATTTCATAGCTTTTGCAGAAAGACCATTTGCTCCTTCATCTGTAGCTATAGAAATATAATCTTCTTTAATGTCTTTAACTTTTTCTCCACCAGCAAGTTCGAAGAAGTTTTTAGCAAATATAACTTCACCTTCATTTACGAACATTTCAATATCCATAGTTTCAGGTAGTTTTTTAGCTTCTTCTTTTTCTTCTTCAGTCTTTAATAAATCTTTAATAGACTTTAGGTCCATATTCATTACAATATGAGCTTTGTCTTGACCCATTTGCTCACCAGTAACTTTAATAGGGAAATTAATCTTAACTTGTTCTTCAGTTTGAGGATCCTTAACTTCAATATTGTACTCAAGATTTCCAGAAACCTTTGCACCCTTCCAGCTTGCCATCTTAGTTGTAGCATCCATATATGAAGTCATATTAGCACTACAAGCACCAAGAGTAATAGCTGCAACTAGAAGCATTACAATTGCGTAAATTTTCTTTTTCATAATTACCTCCTTATGTATTGTAATTTCATAATACTACATCAAGAAATCCATTGCAATTACAAAAACATTACATTTTCGTAAATTCTATTTATCAAATATATTTTCTCTCTGTATATACATTATATATACGTTAATGATGTATGTCAATAAAAAAAGACCTATAAATTTAGGTCTTTTAATTAAATCTTAAATTGTTATGTAACTATAGCCTTAAGTATCCTTTAAATTAAGCATTAAACCTTTAGCACTTGCGCTACTCTATACTAGATACTTTGCTACCTCAACCCCTTCGGGTAAAATAAAACTTGTCATTGGAATCACCTTTTCTTATGTAAAAACCAATTCAATTATTTTCATCTTCGCTAGCTTAACTATAGTATAATACAATCATTTAATTTTGTCAAATGTTTTCCTAAGATTATTTTATATTGACTTTTCCCTTTTCAATTTTGTTATCATTAGCTGCATTTAAAAATACTTCTCTTGCTGCTTTAACTGAATTTTCAGAGCCAATATTTAAAATATAATTTTTGTCTTCTTCTTTGCCTTTAACAACAATTTCATTTTCCTTTGTCTTTGAAACTGATTTCATATTCTCAAATGGGAAGTATTGATTACCTGCAATAAGACCATCTTCATAAGATCCAATTACAGTATTAAATCTGTCTTTACCATCTCTAAATCCGCTATTTTTTGCAATAGAATAAATTGTAGTCTCTTTGTCATCGACATTTGGAAACTTTCCATTTTGTAAATTAAATAAGAATAAAACAAATAATATCACTATAAAAAGTGGATTAGCTAGAAAATTAATAATTTCAACATCTCTTACATACATCTGTTGTAAGAAATAAATATTTACAAAAACTAAAAATCCCACATAAATAATAATATTTAAAATATAAGGAGATTTACTTAGCTTAACATTTTCTAGACTATTGATCTTTATAAAGCCTTTAATAAACTCATAAGAAGTCATTAAGAATAAATAATTTACAAGCAACCAAAGAATTGAATACATAATTGAGCTTTCTCCCAAAAGATTTTTCCCAAAAATAAATTCAAGTCCAAGGGGTATAATTGCGGCTATAATTAGCCCTATAGTGTTTTTACTTAATTTCAAGTTGTATCCCTCCAAATTTTATTATATCATTAAAGCTATAAAAGTAGGTGAAAGATGAACTTTAATTTTTACGGAAATAAAAAAAATAAAAAACTTCTGGTTTTGTCACCAATATTTTCAAATGATGAAAACTTTAAAGACATAATAGAATTATTTTCTGATTATTATATAATAATGCCCGACTTTGTAAATAGAGATAGGAAATTTAAATCCTTTAAATTAGATGCAATAAAAATACAGGATTATCTTTTATCAATGGGAATAAATGAAATCGAATATGGAATAGGATTTTCCTACGGATCAAATATTTTCTTAAACTTAATATCTTTTAAAAAGATTAAATTTAAAAATATAACACTTGATGGGCTTATAACATTTAAATTCAACAAATTAATAAGAAAGGCCCTTTCAGTTAAATTAAAATCCTATAGAAAAGACTTTTTAAAAGGCAATGTCAATATAGAAAAAATCTACGACAGATTTCCTGGAATGTATGAAATATTTAAAGATATAATAGGGAACTTAGATGATAAATCTATAGAAAATATAGTAAATGAATCTCTTAACTTTATAATGCCACCAGTGCCAAATGAAGAAGACATAAAATTTATATTTGGAGAAAGAGATCCAAACCTTAAAAATATAAATAGAATAAAGAAAAATTATCCAAACTCTAAAATTTTAAAAATTACAGGTTGCACGCATGTGAACTTTATATTTCAAAAACCTGAGAAGTTTTTAGAAGTTATGGAAAAGTAAAGACTAAGTAAATTTACTTCGTCTTTAATGTTTAAGCACCCTATTAAATAGGGTATTATTTTCTTAGAGGTAATAAATGAAAAGAACTTTTATAGCAGTAGATTTTTTCTTGAAGGAATGGAAAAATCTGGGTTTAAATGATGAAAATTTAAGAGAATTAGAAAATTTAATTATTGATAAACCTGATAGATGAAATGTCATTCCCAACACAAATGGACTAAGAAAAATGAGATTTTCTGCAAATAATAAAGGAAAAAGTGGAGGAGTAAGAGTATGTTATCTTGACATACCTTTAAACGACACGAGTATTTTTATTTTAGTTTATGCAAAAAATAAAAAAGAAAACTTAAGCAAAAGTGAAGAGCAAGAAATCTCAAAATTAGTTGCTGAATTAAAAAGTTTTTATAAGGAGGTTTAATTATGTCTTTCTATGAAGATTTAAGAAAAGGATTAAATGAGGCCATTGATTATCATAAAGGGAATAAATCAAAAGCAAAGGTAAAGGAAATAGAAATTCAAGATGCAAAACCTTTGGAAGCAGATGAGATAAAAAATTTAAGAAACAGTCTAAAATTAACGCAAAAAAGTTTCGCAAATCTTATGAATGTTTCTAATAAAACTGTTGAATCCTGGGAAAGAGGAACTAATAAACCTAGCGGTAGTTCGCAGCGTTTACTTAATATATTTATCAATAATCCTGAAATAATTGATACATTAATTTTTGAAAAATAGGGCTTTGTGATCTATTTTTTAATTTAAATTAAAAAAACTCACCTATTTCTAGGTGAGTGTGGCGTCCGCGGCGGGAGTCGAAAATATTGCCTAATATATAGGAATATAACGCATCAAAAAACTAAATATATATAAAATTTAATATAGTTTTTTGAATCATTAGCAAATGCTTTGAATTAGCCTTTTTCATCACTATAAAATATTCTTCAGAACTTAATAATCTCACCAAATCTTGCAAAAGGATTTAATTTTATCTATTCTTTTTTAATTTTAATGGGTGCTGCTCTTAAAAATTAGTTTTTAAGGTTGGTGTCCTTGTTTTTTGTTTGGTTAGATTATATTTTAATTTTGCGGTGATTTTGCGGCTCTATTGCGGGCAATTTGTGTCATTTATTTTCTTGTAAACTCTTTGTACCTTTTGCTTTAGTTGTGTGTTTGTGTTAAATAAATCATCGGAAATTAGTATTCTTTTACTTCCAACTACTAAATTATAAGTTGCACAAATAGTATTCTTTAAGGTGTTCTTAGCAAGTGGTTCTAAACCTTCATCTTCACACCAGTTTTCATATTCGACATAAACATCTAGTGGCTTTCTATCTACAAAATCATCTTTTGTTTTATATTCTAGATACATTTCTACGTTGTTATTTTCTTGGTGATACTTTTTATTAAATTCTGCGATTATATTGGAATCTGTAAATTTGCAATTCTTATATAATCTTTTATAACCTTCTATTGCTAAAAATAACCAATATTCCAAAGCTTCTTTAGTGGTTAATTTGCTTAAAAAATTAGGGTCCACTTTTTCTGGCTTAAAGTACATAGGAATCCAAATAATACGTCTTTTAAAGGCATAATCTTTTTCCCAGCTTTTTAAAATGTGGTTACTTGTAAATATTAGAGTAGCTGTTAATCTGTAATTATGTGCATCATTAAACAAATTTCTCAAAGATATTTCATCGCAGGACGAAATGTTTTTGAGAATCTTTATTGTATTGTCTTTTAATGGTTTATTTGGAACATCATCTCCAAGATTTGCTAATTTTCCTTTTAAATTGTTGTTATAACGCTCATCTGCAATTTGCTCAGATGATACTAAGGAACAATTTTCTATACCTAAAAAATTGGATATAACTTTTAGAAAAGTCCCTTTTCCATTACCACCATCTCCAACAATAAAGAAAAACTTAGCTAGAGAGCCTTTTCTTTCAAAGTTTGTCATTAAGGTGTATCCTAAAATTTCTTCAAGAATATTTCTAAATTCTTTTTCGCCCGTGCTAAAATTATTTAAATATTCATCGATTATTTCCACTTTTTTACATTTTGGATGATAAGTTATATTAAGCTGATATGGTGAAAATGGTTTAATTTTCGTTTCATCGTATACATTAAATTCTCCATCTTCCAAATATCCATTTTTTAGAAGAATTGGTAAGTTATCATAATATCTACAATTTCTTGCAAAAATATATATCTGGGAAATAACTTCTTTTATATAACTTGTTTTTCTATCTCCAGCTAGATTTAATAAATATTTAATCAAATTACCAGAGTGGGAAGTTTCAAGTTCTTCCCAATTCCCTGTTAATCCATATAATTTGCCCTGAAAATTTACTATATTTAAATAATTACAAAGTGCCATCGCGAATTGTCCTTCTGTTACGTTTTTAATCACTTTCTTTTCTTCTAATTGTTCTCTCTTGATAATTAATAAATCTGTCAATTGCTTTCTAGTTGTTGCAATTAATTTTGTGTCTTGGTATAATGCTATTAAATTATTTGTGTTTGAGTTTTCTTCATTGGCTTGTGGAGTGAACTCAATTTTTTTTATATCTAAAATACTTTCTATTACATCATCTGTCATTTCTTTTGTAGGATATGCTATTAAATCTACCAAACCAAAATCCTCAGATTCTTCTGTTTTTTCTTTGAAATCTCTTTTTAATACTTCCATTTTCCTAACCTCTAATTAATTAATAAATGGGTCTTTCTAGTAAAACACTTAATTCTTTTTTGTCTAATGGCTCTGTGAAAATATAAGTGTTTATAAATTCTAAATTCTTTTTGTAGTTTGGATAATTGGCTAATCTTTGCCTCATCATAAACAGGTTATTATTTCTACCATCGCCTTCCACAAAGCCTAGACAATTTCTGTATGTTCCTCTACTGCATAAATCGAAAATATAGGGAAGTACCTTTCTTTTTCCTTTATTCATAACTTTTCTTTCTTTCCCAAATCTTTTTATCACAACCCCGTTTGGATTTGTTTTACAAGATAAATACTCAATTGGAAATCCAAGGCTACATACACTATTTTTAGGCCAATTTTTATGCCAATTATTTGGTTTTTTATAATAAATGTGTATTCCTCTATCTGTTCTTCTCATTTCTGTGTTTAATTCTTCTGGGAAATTATCTAACAATGCTTTTAACTGATTATAATTTAAGCAATCTATATCTATCACAACTTCATCATATTTTAAAATATATCCAGCATCTGATACAAATTTTAAACCTTCTTCATCTAGTCTAGGCAGTCCATATTCTCCATATTTTTTTCCTTTAAAATATTCTACATATCTATTATTTTCTAGATTATTTAAATCTTCTAATTTAACAGGTTCATTGATACTAAAAGTTTTCATTTTTATATAATCATCCTTTCTATTTCTCTTAGTTTTGAAGTATTATCTTTAAGCTTTATAACATTTTTAACTGGCCAATTTTTTAACTTTTTATTTGCTAATTCTAAATAATATTCTGTATCTAAGATTTCTTTAAATTTATTTATATCTAAATTGTCTAAAGAATCATTAAAAACTAACATCTTATTTGGAGCATCTGGAAATTTAGAAAAATTTCCATCATTTCTTAATCTTTTTAAACAATGTGTTCCAATTTTAGAAGCAAAAACTCTATTTACTTTATTTCTTATAACTTTGTTCTCATCTACCGTTGCAGCAAATTTGTTAGAAGTTTTTAAAATTATTTGGAATAATTTAGGGTCATTTAAGTTATTTTTTATTGTTTCTGCAATGGTTATATCTTGCAAAAAATAATTTACTAAGCATAAATCTACTATATTGTGTTTAACTTTTCCCAAAGGATTGTATTCAAAATTATTTACATCTGTTCCTTTTGTTACAATTTTTCCATTAACTTCTTGTGCAATATAATTATTAACGTCTTTCTGTATCCATTTTGAGTAGTGCTTTTCTATTAATTCTAAATGCCAATATAGCGTCCAGTCCATAGATGCTTTCTTCCATAAATTGTTTTTTGGGACAAATGCAATACCATCAGTATTTATATTTATTATTTCCCCATATTTCTTTAATCTTCTGAATAAATCATAAATTGCTATTTGTCCAGTTATACAAGTACTTACACCCGCGTGCGGATTATATAAATTACTATATTTGTTTTTAAAATTACCATAAACACTATTTAAAATTAGTTTTAAAGCATTACTTCGATTTAAATCATTTTCATTTTTTGCTATCATTCTTTCTGCTAATATTTTTCTATACGCTAATGTTTCAAAACCTAAGAAATCGTTATTAATTATTATGTTCGGATACATACTGCTTACATCAAGTAAAACCACATTTTGTGCTATTGTTTTATTCCCAAAGTGTAATCCACCAAAACCAAATACAAGTTCATAACCATCTTCTAAATATTTAAAACTTTCAACTTTATTATTATTTACAACATATTTAGCATTGTTTATCCAATAATCTAAAACTTCTTCTGGTACAAGTTCCAAATATTTTTTATCAACTCTTAGATATTCCCAATTAAATAATTTATGTCCGTTAGTTAAAATTTCTGCGGCAATAGTTGTAGTATTCCATTTATTACAACTTTTATTTGTCATTTTAACTAATTCTAGTTTCGGTCTAAAATATGAATCTATTCTTTCTTCAAATAAAATTTCTGTAGAATAAACATCGTGTATACAATAACTTTTTACTAGTTCTTTCTCTCTATCGTTCAAAGGTCTATTTAAATTAAAATCAATCGGGCTTTCCTCTATACTAAGCCCTTTGTTTGCTTGAAATTCTTTAAGAGATATTCTATTGTTTAATTCTTGCATCGTGTCCAGTGTGTTTAATTTATAGAATGTGTTTCCAACCTCTAAGTCTCTCATATCTCCACCAGAAATAATATAATCATTTAGTTGCTTTATATATTCTTGCGTTTTACCTTCTAATATTGCAGATAAAATATAGTCATCGTATCTGTAATTATTAAAACCAACTAGAACTTTATTTTTTATCAAATCTTTCAAATCTCTAAAATCATCTTCAAAAACACAATATCCTGGTTTGTTATACTGCTTAAATACAATTATTGTATTGAATTTAAATACTTCAACATCATAAATTAATATCTCGTCTATACCTTTCAAATTTCTCTTATTCATTTCGTAATTTCCCCTCCATAAAATCTTCAAAATCCTTTTTATTTATCCTATATTTCATACCTTTTCCGCCTGTAATTATTCTTATATCTTCTGTTTTTAAAATCTTATTTATTGCTCTCCTCTTAAGTCTATAAATTCTTTCTATATCTTTTATTTCTAAAAAATCTTTTTTGTTTTGTTCTTGCATAATGTTTTTTCTCCTTTCTTAATTTTTAGCATTATTTCTTTTCTTATTATTTTTAAATCTACATATTTACCACCTCAATTTACAAATAGTAATTATTTTTTTAATTTCCTTTTTCACCGCTTTTATATTTCTTTAACTTTTTGTATCATAATGTTACCAAATTTATTTCCACTAATCAATCCGTTTAAACATTGAAATTTCAAGGGAAAATAGCGTTTTGAAATACCTCCAATTCCCTTTTGTAGTGCGGGAATTGACACTATATATTATAGTTTTGCAATGTTTGACTAAAGTTAATCAAATCTCTTTTGTAGAAAGGAAATTGAGGCTATTTAAAAAATTTTTTTTAAAAAATATATATTTTAATAGTGAATTTCCGCTCTACGTATGAGAATTGCAGTATTTGCTAAACTACTTCTAAGAATTTGTGATAATTTTGTGATAAAAAATATATTTTTCATTAAATCATTTGAAAATTTAACAAAATATACAAAGTGTTAGCTTCTGTAACCCTTGTAAATGCTTACTAGAATTAAAATTTTGATTTTTATTTGATTTGTGTTGTTAAAATATGCTCAAAAATTTTACATAACAAAGTAGAAATTAAATTTTTATGATGGTATACCTGTAGTGAAAAGGGGGAGAAATTTTATGAATATAGTGCAGCCGATTAGAAATAAGAGACTACTGGAAGATTTTAAAAATAAATTAAAGGAAAGAGGGGATAAATACTACATAATGTGCGTGATTGGACTGAATACAGGGTTGCGAATAGGGGATATACTAAAGCTTAAAGTTTTAGATGTAATAGATACACATATAAGCATTAAAGAACAGAAAACTGGGAAGTACAAAAGATTTTTGATTAATACCAACCTAAAAAATGAGTTAAAAACATATATTAGCAAAGAAAAATTAACAGAAGATGATTTTTTAATTACTAGTAACAAGAAAGATAGTAATGGGAATAAAAAGGCAATTAGCAGGATTCAAGCATATAATATTCTTAAATCTGTTGGAAATGAACTTGGAATACAAAATATTGGAACACATACCCTTAGAAAAACCTTTGGTTATCATCACTACCAGACTTTTAAAGATGTTGCTGTTTTACAGCAGATTTTCAATCACAGTGCTCCATCAATAACGCTCAAATACATTGGAATTACAGATGATATAATAGATTCAACAATTTCTACATTTTCTTTATAGCTTATAACTTAATTAATATTTACAAATCTTGCAAAATCTACATTAAACCAAAATTAACCACCATTTTTTAAAATTGGTGGTTTTTGTAATATTTTGTAACGTTTTTTGATTCTTCTAAATCCTTATATTATCTTACTTTTCTAACTTGTAACGCTTTTTGTAACATTTTGTAATTCTTTTTAAATGCGTCTTTTCTCTTTTCTCATCTGCTTTTTCTTAATTTTGTAACGTTTTTTAATTAAAAAGTCTATTAATTAAATTTTGTATGATTTAAATAAAAAATATCAATTAATTAAAATTTCTATCTTTATTAAATTTCTTACAAAAAATGTTACATCTAGTATTTACAATGCTTACAGAGATTAAAAGGCGTTACAAAAACGATACAAAGCATTACAAACATAGTTAAAAACCAAGGGAAAAAGCAAATGGGAAATAGGAAATTAGGTATTTTTAAATTTGTTACAAAAACCGTTACAACTATTAAAAGTTTGATTATAAAAAGGAAATTTATGGTTTTATTTTAAAAAATTGCTGATAAAGTTTGTTGTGGATTTGTTTTTGCAAGATTTGTAGTTTTATTTATTTTAGTTAAAATCTAATAAAACTAAACGAGCCACACGATTTTAACCCTTTTCTAATTTAAAAAAGCCTAAAATAATAAATTGTAGACTATAAATACAAAGATAATTATTTCAAAAAACACTAAAATAAGTAGATGACAAAAGATAATAGAGCAACTTTTAAAATTAAAAACACTTTAATTATTGCTAGTAGATTAAGAATTTCGCAAGATTTGTTATTCTAAATTATTTTTATTTAAAACGCTTAATTTATTAATAATAATCTAATAAAAACCTAATTATTTTATTAAAAACCCATTTAAAAGTTAAATATAATCTACTAAAATTGCTATTTTAAATTTTTTAAAATAGCTTTATTTGTTTATGTTTATTGTTATTTTTGCTATTTTTTAAATAAAAAGTAGAGAATAAAGCAGATAAGAATTTATAAAAATAGGATTTTTAAAATATAAAAATGCTAAATTAAATAGATAATAAAAGAGGATTGAGCAAGTTTTTATATAAAAAACCACTTTAATTAATGCTAGTAGATTAAGAATTTTGTAAGAATTGTATTTTCTGATTAATTTTATTTAAAACGCTTAATTTATTAATTATAATCTAATAAAAATCTAATTATTTTATTAAAAAGCATTTTAAATTCTAAATATAGTCTACTAAAAACTCTATTTTAAATTTTAAAAATAGCTTAGTTTATTTATCTTTATTGTTATTTCAACCATTTTTTAAATAAAAATTAGGAGATAAAGCAGATAAGAATTAAGAAAAGTAGGATTTTTAAAATTCAATAATCTTAATTTATGTAGATAATATAAGGAGATTGAGCGACTTTTATTTTAAAAAATGCTTTAATTGATGCTAATTAAATGTAATTTTGCAAGATTTGTAGTTTCAAGATAAATTTTAATTAAAACTAGTTAAAATATATCAAAACCCAAACGAGCCACATTGATTAACCCTTTTCTAATATAAAAACATTAAATTTCTCTTTTAGCATCTCCACTACATTCGATAAATCATCAAAAACCGCTAATTTATGAGGTTTTCAGCAATTTCTCTTGAATCAATTTTAAACCTTTTTAAATACAAAGAGGTATAATTCCATAGCAAAATATTTAAAACTTAAATTTGGGGTAATTTTGAAGGCGACAGATTGGTCCAAACCAATTTAATCCATCAAAAACTTTAACTATTTTTAGACAAAAAAATAAAAGCTATTAAGCTATATCCATATCCTTAACATACCTATTTAATCTCCATTCAGGCACTGTGAATTTGTAGTTTCTTGTTTCTTGTTCTTCTTTTTTTGGTTTGTCTTTTTTCCATTTCACTATTATATTTTCATTTGGTTTTAATGGTACCGGTGGTCTATCTTTTCTTGGTACTGTTTTACAGTCTGGATGTGGTGTTTTTAAGTCTTGTGGTGATTTTCCTAATGGGTTGTCTGATTCTGTTACACAATATTCTACGTATGTATAACCTTCATCTTCTGGTTCACATATGTTCCATATTTGTTTTTCTTTATCCCAACCACCATCACATTGATTCTTTTTGTCTTTTTCTAGTTTTTCTTCGTAATAGTATATGTCGAATTGGTTTGGTCTGTCTTCTATTGGTTTTCCTTCATCTTGTTTTATTTCATATATACCTACACCCATTGAGTCAAATGCTCTTTCTGATGCTGGTATTTTTGCACCTTTGGAATATGGTTGCATTAGTTGTTTTATTTTTAATGGGTCTGTATTGCTTATTAAACCACCTGTATGAGCTACCATGTTTATTTCTTTTTGTGGTTTTGATAAGTGTATTGCGTTTGCTGTTCCTGATACTGCCCAAGATAATAACCCTGGTACTGTTGCTGCGTTTAAATCGTTATATGCTGAATATAGGGAAGCTTGCCAATAGATTAAGTCTTTCATTGACATTGCGAGTTTCTTATTACCTTTCCAAGCATCAAATTCTTGTTTTGATGTTAAGTCTTTGTATGTTGATATTGTTCCGTCTTTAAATGCCATTACTGGTTCTATATATACTTTGAAGAATCCTTTTTTTATTGTTCCATCTTCATTTACTACTGCTGATGCGTTTCCTGCATCTCCTGCTAGTTCAATTAAACCTTTATATTTTGCTTTTTCTCCAAATATTCCTGCTATGTATTCATCTGTCCATCCTGTTGCATTTTCAAATGTTAGCATTTTTGATTTTATGTACTCACTTTTACCTTCTTCGTCTTTGAAACCTTGCATAAATAATTCTTGTGCTTTTGTTTCTGCGTCTAGTGGTATTCTATATGCTAAGTTGTTTTTTATTTTTAGTAATTTTGTAGGTTGTTTTTCTCCACCATGATACTCGAACACACTTTTTCCACTTGTTGCTGCATCTGTTGGTACTGTTTTTCCTTTTGCTGGGTATAATACTGATTTACCTATTTTTGTTGCTTTACCTTTATTCATATCTTTTTTGGTATCTGCTCTATATAGTGTTAATCTGTATGAATCATTTTCACTTATTTTTATCCAAGGTTTTTGTACTGTTGGTTTAAAACCTGGACTGCTATATCCACCCACACCTGATGAGTCTTCTGCTGCTAATAGGTATAAAGGCATACTTGTTATTAGCATTAAGACTGCTAGTAGGAATGTGAGTATTCTTGTTTTTCTACTTTTTCCTTCCAATTAAATTCCTCCTCTTTTATTTTTATGTTAATTTCTTAGCTTATTTTTTATTATAGTTTATTTTGGTTTTTATTTCTATTTTTGGTTTAGTTTGTTTTTATGTGGGTTTGGTTTCGTGTGTATCGTTTTGGATAATGAGCATTTAAAAAGCACAAATAATTAAATAATTATTTGTGCTTTGGGTTTTGGTTCATTTTGTATCGTGTGGCTCGTTTATTCTTTATGTGTTTTGTGTTTTGAGTCTAACCTTGTTATTGTGAAATAGCTATCTGTATTATAGTAACCAAATATTCTAAAAGGCTTCTCATCTTTTCCATAATGCATTATGTCTCTTTTTTCGCCATGTACAAATTTTTCTTCTTTTATAGTACCTTTTGTTCTTAAATATTGTTTATCTACTTCGGTTATTGTTAGATTTTTTCCTATCGTTTCTTCTATGAATTTATGAAATTGCTTTATTGCTCTATTATCTAATTCTTTAAAATCAAACTTATTTTCTAGGCTACCACATATTGCTATTCTAAATGGTTTAGTTTTTCTATTGGTTAATTGTGTTCCTTTTTTATCTGTTTTGTTTTTATTTGTAAGTCTACGCATTAGCCACCTATATATATGCTTCTATAGTATTCTCCCATTACTTCTGGTTCTATTTTTGCATTTGAGTTTTCAAGTTCTTTATAACCTTCTCTTGCTTTTATCCATGGGTATTCCTGATGTGTTAGTGCTTCTAATTCGTTCGCTGATTTATCCCCATATGTTTCCCATACTGATTCTAATAATTCGATTACTTTATCTATAAATCTTTTACTGTTATCTGGTTTTTGTGGTATTTCATTCCAACCATATTCTTTGTAATCTTTGTATAATTCTGGAGATACTGGTCCATGTACCCATGCTTCGAAGCTTGTATCGTTTATTAATGATTCTTTGAATAATGCATTTGACCATGCTTCACTATAATATGTGAGTTTTTGTAGTTTTTTTGGTGACATTGACTCTTTTGATAAAAACCAATCTGATACATCTCTGTAACTATATGTTTGCATTTTTCATACCTCCTTTTGTTTTTATTATATCAGATTGTATACTTTTTTGTATATTATTTTATTTATTTTTATTGTTTTGAGTTATGTTGGTTTCGTGTGTATCGTTTTGTATTATGAGCATTTAAAAAGCACAAATAATTAAATGATTATTTGTGCTTTTTTTCTAAATAACATACTTCTAAAACTGGTACTCATAGATGCTTTTAGAGTGTTTTTGAGTTAAGTGTGATTAATTGTGAATAATTATGATTAATTTTGTGTTCGTGTGGCTCGTTTGATTAGTCGAACGTACTGTAACCTGGGTTTTCTTCTAGGAATTTTTTTGTTGTTTCCATATTATCTAAATGTGTTGCTATTGCATCATTTACTACTCTTCCTGAAAATCTTTCATAACTATTTCCACCATCTGATTCTGGATTGTTTATTTTCTTTTCTACTTCTTCTATATAACTCATTCCATATTTTTGTAGAAGTTCCTTGTCGATTATTTTCCATTCTTTTTCATCTTTGTAATCTTCTTCTGTTAGGTTTACTTGTGGGTCATGGACTATTTGTCTGTTTTGTGGGTATTTATCCATTATCCATTTTGGGATTTCGTATGGTTTTCCAAAGAATGTGTCTACCCCTTTTATTGCTATTCCTCCATATGTTCCGTCATTTGTTTGTGGTTGTGGTTTTTGTGGTTCTTGTTTTTGTGCTTTGTATTTGTCTAGGTTCTTTATTATTGTTGCTGCTTCTGCTCTTGTTAATGAGTCTTCTGCGTGGAAGTTTCCGTTTTCATCTCCTGTTAGGATTCCTAGGTTTACCCCTGTTGCTACGTATGGTTTGTATGCTTCTTCGATTGTATTGAAGTCTTTTATTTTTTCTGGGGCTTTTGTGTTTTGTTTTTCGTTTTGCAACTTTTCTAACCCTTTCGCTAGGTATTTTGCCATTTCTTTTCTTGGTATTTCTGCATTTGGGTTTTCTATTTTTTCTATTACTCCATTTTGTTTTAAATAGTCAAATGTGTCTTTGTACCATAGTTTGTTCGGGTCTGTGTTTTGGGCTTGTTTTTGTCCTATTTTGTTGTTTAAGAGTGTTAGAAATTCTGCGTATGTTACTTTTTTGTTTGGTTTGAATGTGTTATCTTCGTAACCTGTTATTATGCCTTTGTCAGAGAGTTCTGTTATTGTGTTGTGGTACCAAGCGTTTTTTGGCACGTCTTTAAATCCTTTTGCTAGTATTGTTTGTGGTGCAAGTAGAGCAGATGCAAGAACTATACTTGTTAATATTTTTTTATTCATTTTTATTTTCCTTTCTTTTATAAATTATGTATATTTTGATTATATCTTAAATTTATTTAAAATCCTACTGAAGATTAAGTAAAACAGCTGAACATTAGGGAAATCTTGCAAAAGTATGTTTTAGTTAGAATTTGTTTAATATTTTTATAAGGTGAGTTATGTGGCTCGTTTTTATTTTTTATTTTTGTCTCTTAATTCTTTATGCAGTCTCTATTTTTCTCTATTTAATCTTTATATTATTTCTTTATTTATTACGCACTTTATCCCTGTCTATGTCTGCCAATTCTTTTATTTTTATCTTTGTTTAAATTTATATAATTTTATCACCTAACTATACTACCTCTTTTTTAAAAATGTCCTTCTTTTTTGATGTTTTTTTTAGCCGATTTTTGTGTAAATGTAGATTATATCTAGTAAAAAAATTTTTAAAATTTTTGTTTGTTTAATATTTTTGCTTTACATTTATGTTTTAAACCCTTTAGTTTTCTTTTTACTCTTAGCATCTACCTTTTTGGAAGTTAATTTTTGTTAGGGTTAATGAATATTTTTAATCCTTATTTTTAAAAGTTAGTGTTATTTAATTTTTTTAATCCTAACTTTTTTAAATTGTTAGGGATAGGAAAAAATATTAATACTAACTTTCTAATTTTTTATTAAATTGTGAGGGTTAATTAAAAATATTATTCCTAACTTTTGCATATTTTTATACTAGTTTATATATTTTTTGAGTTAAAATGCTCTCTGCATAAAGATATTTTATTTTTAAAAATGTGAGGGTTATTTGTTAGTATTATTTGTAATTATTTTTACTTATTTTTAAATAATTTTCTTACTCTTGTGTTTCTCTCAAGTATCAGATTTAAGGGTGTTGCTATTTTGTGATTGTTTTCTAAAGCTTTTTTATCTATTCCGATGTATTTTTTAGTCATACTAATATCAGAATGACCCATTAGGTTTTGCAAATATATTAGATTACCACTAGGATTTTTAAGGTACTCTGTTCCAAAGAAATGACGAAGTTGATAGGGTGTTATTTTAACCCCAGATGCCTTACTATGTTTTACAAATCTTCGCTGAAAATTTACTGTTGTCATTTCTCTCCCATCGCTTGTTAAGAAAAGTGAATCACTGTTCCAAAAATCTTGGTTCAGTTCTAATAATTTTAATAGATTATCTAAAACTAGTTTTGACAAAGGCAATATGCGTGGTTTTGATGTCTTTGTTATGCTTTCGTCTAGCTCTAACAAAGAATTTGCTATATTTATGTGTTTTTCTCTCAATCTCGTTGCTTCTGCTGGTCTTACGCCAGTATCAGCAATTAGAATAGTGAATGTATAATCCCTTAAACCTGCGTATGTGTTAATATCAATTACCTTTAAAAACTCTTTTAATTCTTCACTTGAGCAAGGGCGTGGGTAGGTGTTTTCTTTTCTCTTCTTAATTTGAAGTTCTTTAATTGGATTGGTGCTAACTACATTTTGTGTAATTAGATAATTAAAAAATGTATTTAAACCTTTTCTTTTGGCATTAAATGTTGTGTTTTTGTTATTGCTTATGTTTGTAAAATAGTCAAGTAACTGAAATTTTAATTTTAATGGTTTTTCATATTCAAGTCTTGCAAAAGTATTTACATTTAAAAATATCTTGTAATACCCATCTAGTGTTGTTTTTGCAAGTCCTTCAAGCTTCTTTATTTTTAAAAATTCTATTTGTTTTTCATCTAACTTATCAAGATTCATGGTTCGTGTCCTCCTTTTTTAAATTTTTTAGTTAAAAACAAGGGACCCATGCCTTAAAGTTAAAAATATAGATAAAATTTAAAAAAACATTTTTGTTTTAGTTTTTATAAAGGGCTTTGTGCTCTATTTTTTAATTTAAATTAAAAAAACTCACCTATTTCTAGGTGAGTGTGGCGTCCGCGGCGGGAGTCGAACCCACGGCCTTTCGCTTAGGAGGCGAACGCTCTATCCAGCTGAGCTACGCAGACATATAGCTTAAGCTTGATTACTTAAGCTGCTTTTTCTATATTTATAAATATTTCTTCAAATACTCTTTTAAATTTATTTATTATCCCCTTTTCAAAAACTTTGTCCTTAACTATTATATCTGAACTGTAAATTAAGTTGTCATTTTTGTAATAGGAAATTTTACCAATTGATGTTCCTGCTTCTATTGGCGCTACTAAGTTTTCATCTATCTCTACGATTTCTTTTAGTTTTTCATCATTTTCTAGAAGTGCATATCCAAGTTCTTTTTGATAAATAGGTATTTCATCATCTTGAGAATTTTTGATTTCTATTGTTCTTAGTGGCTCATTGGTATTTCCAATTGCTCTATAGGAGTAGTTTTCAAATCCATCTTGCATAAGTCTTTTTGATGCCACAAATCTTTCAAAGTTTCCCCTTGATCCCATTGTGATTCCAATAAGTCTCATGTCCTTTGTTTTTTCATCTACTGCTTTTTTTTCTCCAGTTGCGATTACACATCTTCCCGATGCATTTGTATATCCTGTTTTAAGTCCATCTATCTCTGGCACTATTCCAAGGATTGGATTGGTATTGTAGTCTATATAATTTCTAGCAGGGTCTTCGATTTTTTCAATTTTTGTATATTCTAGTATTTCTGGATAAAATTTCAAAAGTTCTGATGCAAGTACAAACATTTCTCTTGTAGTCATCTTGTTATAGTCTTCTATCTCATAATTTGTAAGTCCTGTTGGATTTACCATGTGAGCATTTTTTAGTCCTAAGTCAGCGCACTTATCATTCATCATTTTTACAAAGTTATCTGTAGTTCCTGCCACATGCTTTGCAAGTGCAGTTATTGCATCATTTCCTGATACTACCATTGCCGCTTCTATTAGGTTTCTTACAGTTGTCTTATCGCCTTCTTTTAATTTATAAGAAGATCCTGTAAGGCTTGCTACTTCGTGGTCAATTGTAACTTCATCTTCAAGCTTTATTGTGCCGTCTTTAATTTTGTCAAAGACTACAAATATTGAGACAAGCTTAGATGTTGAGGCCATTGCGCGCACTTCGTCTATATTATATCCTTCTAAAATTTTTCCTGATTTATAATCTCCCAGTAGGTAGGACTTTGTCAAACTTTCCAAGGGAAGTTTTGAAAGTTCATTTATTTTATTTAGCTCTACTTGATTTGCCTGTTGTATTCCCTTGTCCGTTGGCACCAATATGCCTTTATCTCTTACTAGATTTGGGTCTACTTCTAATACTTGCTCTACCTTATTATCTGCATTTGCATCTGAATTTTCTTCTTCTGCAAAAATAAAGTTTGGAAGGAGTAAGGTTAACGCAAATAAGTAAATGAGTAATTTTTTCATTATACACCTCGAAATTTATTGTATCAAATTATGTTTTAATTGTAAATTATGGGTATAAAAACATATAATGCTAAAAACCTATGTGATTTGGGGAAATTGTTATCTTTGTTAGCTTTATATGCTATAATAATGAATATAATTTTACAATGTAAAAATGTAAAAATGAGGAGATTTTATTTAATGGATAAAGAAAAAATTAAAAAAGCTGTAGAAATGATAATTGAAGCTGTCGGCGAAGACAAAACAAGAGAAGGCCTTGTAGAAACTCCTGATAGAGTTGCCAGAATGTATGAAGAAATTTTCTCTGGTCTTGGCAAAACTGCAGAAGAACATCTTTCAAAGACCTTTGAAATAGTTGAAGACAATATGGTAGTTGTAAAGGATATTGAATTCTTTTCAATGTGCGAACACCACTTCCTACCATTTTTTGGCAAGGCTCACATAGCTTATATTCCTAATAATAGAGTTGCAGGTCTTTCTAAACTTGCTAGAACTGTTGAAACTTATGCAAGAAAACCTCAACTCCAAGAAAGACTTAATATTGAAATTGCTGATGCAATGATGAAATATCTTAATGCTAAGGGAGTTTTAGTTGTTGTAGAAGCTGAGCATATGTGCATGAATATGCGTGGAGTTAAAAAACCTGGCTCTAAAACTGTAACTTCTGTTTACAGAGGAGTTCTAGAAACTGATGAAAATAAAAGAGCCGAAGCATATAGGTTGATTGAATTTTGATAAATGATTTTGATTTAAAAGAAACAAATAAAATTGTATTAAGTGAAATTTATAATAAATATTTAAACGAACTGGAGTATCTAGAAAGGGACAGATTTTTCTGCAGACATAATTACGAGCACTTTATTTCAGTTGCAAGAATTTGTTATATTTTAAAACTTGAAGAAGATGTGGATGTTTCTAAAGACATGGTTTATTCAACAGGACTTTTACACGACCTTGGAAGAGTTACAGAAATCAAAGAAGGGATAAATCACGCCATAGCTTCAGTTCCTATTGCAAGAGAAATCTTAGAACTAACAGACTTTACAGAAGATGAAAAAAATAGAATCTTAGAATGTATATCTTACCACAGGACAAAAGAGCCTTCTGAAGATGAATTTTTCAACATTTTCTATAGGGCGGACAAATTATCTAGAGCTTGCTTTAGATGCCCTGCCTATGATGAGTGCAACTGGAGTTATGAAAAGAAAAACCACTTCATTAAATACTGATGGGAGCAATATGGATTTTATAAAAGTAAAAGATTTAGAAGTTTACGCAAATCATGGCCTATTTGAAGAAGAAAAAAAACTAGGCCAAAAATTTTTAATAAGTGCAGAAATTGGATTAAACTTTAGAGATTGTGCAATTTCTCATGATTTAGATAAGTCTATTGATTATGGAAAATTATCTCATGAATTAAAGGAAGTTTTTACAGAAAAGACAGAGGATTTAATTGAGACACTTGTATATAAACTTGTAAAACATATTTTTGACAATTATGAAATTGCTAAGACAGTTGAGGTTGAAATTAAAAAACCTTGGGCTCCAATTAATCTTCCACTAGACACAGCCTCTGTTAGACTATTTAAAAAGAAAAGACATTTCTATATTGGAATGGGCACAAATATGGGAAATAGAGAAGAATATCTTGAAAAAGCCCTTGAAGAAATGGAAAAGGCTGGTCTTAAAATCTTAGATAAATCTAGCGTAATAGAAACAAAGGCCTGGGGAGTTGAAGACCAAGCAGATTTTTTAAACAGAGTTGTAAAAGTTGAAAGTTTCGAAGACCCAATTGATGTGCTTCACATCTTACAAAAAATCGAAATCGATCTTGATAGAGTTAGAATTAAAAAGTGGGGACCTAGGACAATTGACCTAGACGTATTATTTGTTGATAGAGAAATAATTTACACCGATGAATTAATAGTACCTCATCCATTTATCGAGGAGAGAGAATTTGTCTTAGAATCACTAAATGAGCTAATTCCAACTTACTATCATCCAATTTTAAATAAAAAAATTAGCAAATTATATGAAGAAGTTAAAAAATGAAAGCATTTAAAACAGGCTGTGGATGTATCTCAATTATTGCTTTATTTTTCATTGCACTTTTTGCAATATCAATATTTGTAAATATTTTAAAAACAAGGGATAATGAGGGACTTAAAAACCTTAATTACAGAGAAGAATATCTGGAAAGCACAAAGGAAGTTGCAACAAAAACTGCCAAGAGATATGGACTTTTTCCTTCTGTGATGCTTGCTCAATCAGTGCTTGAAAGCAATTGGGGAAGATCTGAACTTTCAAAGAAGTACAATAATTACTTTGGCATAAAGGAAATTAAAAAGGGCGAAGGCGTAGTTTATGAAACAGAAGAGTATGTAGATGGCGAAAGCGGAAGATACCTTGAAAGCTTTAAAAAATACAGTTCCAAACAGGAATCCTTCGAGCATTATGCAAAACTTTTAACTAAAGCTGATAGATATAAAGAAGTAAAAAAAGCAACAAACTACACAGAAGCAGCCCATTCAATAATGAAAGCAGGCTATGCAACTGACCCAAAATATGCCAACAAGATAATTTCTGTAATTGAGAAATATAATTTGCAAGAACTGGATAATTAGGAGGAAAAATGACAAAAGAAAGAAAAACCTTTCTCTTATATACATTGGCTGCCTCAGCCTTAGCAGTGCTATACTTAATTGTAAAATACTATAGACTTGATAAGCTAAATTTCGTAGAAGTATTTAATTTTAAAACAACTGCAATACTTCTTGTAATGGTAATATTATTTGCACTTATTGTTGTACTATTTGTAAGCGAAAAGAGATATAAGGACACGAAATTATCGCTCTCTGCAATAATAATATTTGCAATAATCTTTGCAGGAATCTCTTATTACAGATACACAAATATAACAGGAGCAACTGCAGCAGAAATTTCACAAATCAAGAGTAGTCTTTTGAAACAACTTGCATTCTTTGGAGTTTATATTTTCGCATTCTTTGGATCTTTTGTAATGCTTAAAGAAAATGAAAATGTGACTGCTGAAAAAGATGCAGAGAAAAAAGAAATAAAGGCAAAAAATACAAAAAAATCAAAAAAGAAAAAATAATCTTTAGCTGACTTTTATAATGAAGTCAGCTTTTTTAATCTTTATATTTGGTATAATTGAAATGGTGATAATATGAAAAAATACATAATGGCATTTGATGCAGGAACTACTTCTGCTAGAACTATAATTTTTGATAAAAACGCAGATATCGTCTCTATGGCACAAAGGGACTTAATCAAGCACTTTCCAAAGCCTGGCTATGTTGAGGAAGAGCCAGAAGATTTATGGTCAAAGCAAATTGGTACTGCAGTAGAAGCGATGATTAAAAAAGATATTGACCCAAAGGAAATTGCTGCAATTGGAATCTCCAACCAAAGAGAAACTACAATTGTGTGGGACAAAAATACAGGGGACCCGATTTATAACGCAATTGTCTGGCAATGTAAGAGAACTGCTGATTATTGCGAGGAGCTAAAAAATAAAGGCTATGGCAAAATGATTGAAGATAAAACTGGACTTGTAATCGACCCATATTTTTCTGCTACAAAAATCAGATGGATACTTGAAAATGTTGAAGGTGCAAGAGAAAAGGCAGAAAAGGGTGAGCTATTATTTGGCACAGTTGAAAGTTATTTGATTTATAAATTAACAGATGGCGAAGTCCACATCACAGACTACACCAACGCTTCAAGAACTATGCTTTTTAATATTAACGAAAATAAATGGGATGATGAACTCCTAGAACTTTTTAAAATCCCTAAGTCAATGCTTCCTGAAATTAGAAATTCAAGTGAAGTTTATGGACACAGTAAATCAAAATATTTGGGATGCGAAATTCCAATTTCATCTGCAATAGGCGACCAGCAATCTTCACTTTTTGGAACTGCTTCCTTTGAGAGAGGACTTGCAAAGGCAACTTATGGAACTGGCGCATTTATTTTGATGAATACTGGAAAGGAACTTGTGCAATCAAAAAATGGACTTGTTTCTACAATTGCATGGGCAATTGACGGAAAGATAACCTACGCACTTGAAGGATCAATATTTGAAGCAGGATCTGCAATAGATTTTCTAAGAGATAATCTCAGAATAATCGACCAGGCTGATGATTCAGAATACATGGCAAGCAAGGTAAATGATACTGAAGATGTCTACTTTATACCAGCATTTACAGGACTTGGTGCACCATATTGGGATCAATACGCAAGAGGAGCAATAATTGGACTGACTGCATCTGTTAGCAAATACCACATAGTTAGGGCAGCACTTGAGTCTCTTGCCTATCTTTCAGCAGATGTAATCAATGCAATGGAAGAAGATTCAAACACAAAATTAAAATCATTAAAAGCAGATGGCGGCGTGAGCAAAAATAATTTCTTGATGTCTTTTTTATCAGATATAGTTGATGTTGAGGTCAAAAGACCAAAACTTGTAGAACTTACAGCTTTGGGTGCATGCTATATGGCAGGACTTTCTGTTGGATTTTGGAAAGATAAAGAAGAACTTAGAGAAAAAACAGATGTAGATAGAGTTTTTATTTCAGAAATGGATGAAGAAACAAGAAATAAAAAAATGAAGAGATGGCATGAAGCTATAGAATATTCAAAAAATTGGGCAAAGTAAATTTAGTTAATTTTATTAAATTGAAAATTATTTTAAAAATTGAAATTTTATTTTTATTTGGAGGGGCATTAGGGGCGTCTTGTAATGCCCCTTTAATGGTAGTGAATCGAGTGACTGGTCTCGAGATGAACGGTCTTCACAGTGAATCTGAACTAAGTGAAGATTAACTGATGAAGAACCTTATGCATGCGAATGTAAAAAAGCGACTGAATAAAGAGCTTTTTTAGATGAGTCGCGGCCCCTCCAAGCCACCCCAAAACACCCCACACGCACTGAAAGTCCAAAAATAATACCCTTGCTAAATTTTCAAAACTCGCTTCGCTCAAACAAGTTGAAAATTTTTAACGCAAGGGAATTATTTTTGCTTATTTTATACAAAATTGCAAAGTTAACATATTTAATTACATTTTTGAAATATTAATGTTTAAATATTAGTATTCTTAAAGAATCTATATGTCTCCAAAGAAATTTTTTAAAAAAAGTGTTATAATGATAAAAAATTTATTTAAGGGAAGAAGAGTGATAATTATGAGAACAATGAAACTTACTAATTACAGTTTAAGTGAAAGTGGATACGATGGTCTTACCGAAATTTTAAAGGGCTACAAGTATGATAGCGTGGTTCTTGTTGGTGGAAAAAGGGCTTTAAATGCTGTTTCTTCAAAAATTAGAAAAGAGTTAGAAAATTCTGACATTAATATTAATGGTGAATTCATCTACGGCAAGGAATGTACTGATGAAAATATTGAAAAATTAATGGAAAAAGATGAAATCAAAAATGCCGATGTTATTTTTGCCATTGGTGGTGGAAAATCCATTGATACTTGTAAAGCTCTTGCAAAGTTTTTGAATAAGCCTTGCATTTCTTTTCCTACAATTTGTTCAAACTGTTCGTCTTCCACATCTGTTGCAGTTGTTTATAACGAAGATGGCAGCTTAAAGAGATATGAAACTGTTGAAGCTCCAGTTCACAACTTTATTGAAATCGAAACTATTGTAAATGCTCCTTATGAATATTTTTGGGCAGGTATTGGCGATGGTCTTAGTAAACAATCTGAAGTGCTATTTTCTTCAAGGGGCGAAGACCTAGACTACATTGCTAAAATGGGAATTAGTATTGCAAAGTCTTGTGACTATCCATTTTTTGAATACGGCGAGAAGGCTTTAGAAGATTTTAAAAATAATAAAATTACTAGAGCTGTTACAGAAATTGTAATCGATATTTGCATAAATACAGGTTATACTTCTAATTTAACTGATCAAGAAGATTATTATTACAATTCTTCTCTTGCTCATGCATTCTACAATGCTTCAACTTCTGTTAAAAGAGAAGGAACTTATCTTCACGGTCAAGTTGTTTCCTTTGGTACTCTAGTGTTAAAAGCATATGATGAGGACTCTAAAGGTCTTGAAAAATTTGCAAAGTTTAATAAAAAACTTTCTCTTCCAGTTACTCTTTCTGATATTGGTCTAAAGATTGAAGATTTAGATATTATGATGCCAAAGGTAGTTGCTACTCAAGAATGGCAAGTTTCTAAAGATAAATTATCTGAAGATAAATTTATTGAAGCTGTTAAAAAAGCTGATGAATTTGGAAAAACTTTAAAATAATTATTACCCCAGGGAAAACCTTGGGGTATTTTTATATTTTGGGTATAAGATAATTATAATAAAACCCATACAAATGAGGTGAACCTATGGGAAAAGCAAAAAGAGGGAATAAGAAAAACTTCCCCAATATTAAAAACATTCTAAAAATTAGACAGAACAGAAAACAGGGCGACATGGGATATTTAGATTTTTTCATGCTTGGCTTTGGCTCCATGGTTGGAGTTGGATGGGCAGTGTCATCTAATCACTGGATTGCACAAGCTGGAGGACCAATTCCTGCTTTTATTGGTTTTCTTCTCGCCACACTTTTACTGGTGCCTATTGGACTATGCCATGGCGAACTTTTGGCGACTCTTCCAAAGGGTGGAGGAGTAATGGTCTACACTGAAAAAGCCTTTGGAAATAAATTATCTTTTATGTCTTCGTGGTTTTTGGCATTGGCATATCTTACAATTCTCCCTTGGGAAGCAATTTATATCAACACTATAATTACAGATATTTTTCCAGCACTATCAGATTCTAGAGTTTTATATTATGTAGGTGGCGAAGCAATCACACTTTCATCAATAGTTTTGGGACTTATACTTGCAGCCGCTTTATTTTTTATTAATTTTAAGGGCTCAACATTTGCTTCAAAGCTCCAGTCATTTTTATCAATACTTATTATAATAACTGGTGTTTTAGTAATTATTTTCTCATTTATTGCAGGGGATGTTGAAAACTTAAAGCCAGTTTATGAAAATGTAGGTGTGGGAACTCACAGCGGATTCTTCGGTGGAATGATTGGGATAATTGTAGTAGTACCATTTTTTATGTCAGGATTTGACACAATTGCTCAATCTGTTGAAGAAACTGCAGAGAATAAAAAATTTAAAAACGTAGCAATATCCATGGTGCTTTCAATTGTAGCAGCAGGAATATTTTATTCTCTTGTAATTATTTCAACAGGATCTGTTGGAAATTGGAAGGAGTATTCACTTGCAGCACCGCCTGCAATGGGTGTAATGCTTGAAGCTGCCTATGGTGGAACTTTTGGATATGTACTAGATAAACTCATTGTAATAGGTACAGTTGCAGGACTTTTCTCCACATGGAATGGAATGTTTATGGCTTCTGCAAAATTAATTCAGTCAATGAGTAAAAGTAATTTGATTCCTTCTATGTTTTCACACGAACATGCAGAGTATAACACTCCAGTTACTGCTCTATTATTTTGTTTAATATTTGCAGCAATTGGACCTTTTGTTGGAATTAAATTTATAGACCCACTTACAAATCTTGGCTCTGTTGCCTTTGTAATTGGTTGGTTTTTAACTTGTACATCATTAATTGTAATAATAAAAAAAGACAAGGATTATTATACATCTTTTGTCACACCTGGAGGAAAATTTACAATTTATCTTGCAATATTAATTTCAGCTATTATTGTAATATCAACATTTATACCATTTGCACCATCTTATATGGGTAACACTGCACTTATTATTTTCTTTGTGTGGTTAGTATTAGGTGGGTTGTTTATTAAGTTTTATAATAAAGCTTAAAATAAAATTTTATTTTTTATTTTTCTTAAATTTTGAAATTTCAAATTTAATAAGTTAATTAATTGTATTTGGAGGGGCATTAGTGGCGTCTTGTAATCGACCTTTAATGGTAGTGAATCGAGTGACTGGTCACGAGATGAGCGGTCTTCACAGTGAATCTGAACGAAGTGAAGATGAACTGATGAAGAACCTTATGCATGCGAATGTAAAAAAGCGACTGAATAAAGAGCTTTTTTACATGAATCGCGGCCCCTCCAAGCCACCCCAAAACACCCCACGACGCACTGGTAAGTCCAAAAAAATCGGTCATGCTAAATTTTCAAAACTCACTCGCTTCGCTCGCTCAAACAAGTTGAAAATTTTTTACGCATGACCAATTTTTTTGCTTATTTTATACATAATTGCTACTTTTTCATTCTAATGAAAAGTTCTATAAATATTATTTAATTTAAAATTATTATTTTATAAATTTAAATCTTAGATAATTCTATTGTTGCATTTAAAAGTGCGTGAGTAAGTTCATTATCCTTTGCGTGATAAAACATTTCTTTTCCTTCACGTCTTGATTCTATAAGATTTGCTATTTTTAATACTCTCAAATGATGGCTTACTGCAGGAGATGACATATCCATAAAGGCTGCTATATTTATTACGCATTCTTCTCTGTGGCAAAGTAGCCAAAATATTTGAAGTCTTGACGGGTCTCCAAGTTGTTTCATAGCATCTGAAATCTCAACTGCTTTTTTATCTTCTATTTTTTTAAAATTATTTAAATTATCGCCATGATTATGTGGTAAATTCACTTTCTTCACCTCTATATTTATATTTTATCAAATTTTTTAAAATTTTTCATTAAATATATGCTTAATCGTTTGACATTTATAAATATAAAGTGTATTATAATTTTAGAAACAATTAAATATATGCTTAATCGTTTGATAAATATAAAAAAGGAGAAAAATATTATGAAAAAAACTTACAAAATTGATGTAGATTGTGCAGCTTGCGCTGACAAAATGGAACTTGAAGCTAAAAAAGTAGAAGGAGTTAAAGATTGCAATATTAACTTTATGCTTCTTAAGATGAAAGTCGAATTTGAAGATGGCGTTGATAAAGACGAAGTTATGCAAGAAGTTGTAAAGAATTGCAAAAAAGTTGAAAGAGACTGTGAAATTTATATTTAAGGTAAAAAGATGAATAAGAAGCAAAAGAAAAATTTAACTAGAATAATTATTTCGGCACTTCTACTTGTTATTCTTCACTTTATTCCCTTAGAGGGATTTCCAAGATTTATCGCATACCTTATTCCATATTTAATAATAGGATATGATATTTTATTAAATGCACTTCACGGTATAAAAAATAAACAGCCCTTTGATGAATCACTACTTATGAGTATTGCCACAATAGGTGCTATAATTCTTGCAATTTATAGCGGAAGCGGCGACTATGTAGAAGCAATTGCCGTTATGCTTTTCTATCAAATTGGAGAATTTTTTCAATCCTATGCTGTTGGAAAGAGCAGAGAGTCAATTTCTGATTTAATGGATATTGCTCCTGATTATGCAAATATTGAAGATGAAAATGGAGAATTAATAGAAGTTGACCCAGATGATGTTGAAATTGGATCAATTATAATTATTAAACCTGGTGAAAAAATTCCACTAGATGGTGATGTTGTTGAAGGTCATTCAACTCTTGATACTGCAGCCCTAACTGGTGAATCTCTTCCAAGAGATGTTGAAGTGGGAAGTAAAGTATTTTCTGGTTCAATAAATTTATCAGGTGTAATTAGAGTTAAGACTACAAAAGAATTTGGCGAGTCAACTGCTACAAAGGTTCTTGAACTTATTGAAGAGGCATCAAGTAGAAAGTCTAAGACAGAAAACTTTATTACGAAATTTGCAAGAATTTACACTCCAGTAGTTGTATATCTTGCACTTGCTCTTGCAATTCTTCCTTCAGTTTTTGGAATTTTAACAAGAGGAGATGCAAATTTTTCTACATGGATTTATAGAGCATTAACTTTTCTTATAATTTCATGTCCATGTGCTCTTGTGATTTCAATTCCTTTATCATTTTTTGCTGGAATTGGCGGAGCAAGTAAGGAAGGAATCCTTGTAAAGGGCTCTAACTTTATGGAAGTTCTTTCAAAAACTGACAAGGTGATTTTTGACAAGACTGGAACTCTTACAGAAGGTTCATTTGAAGTTACTGCAATTCATCCAGAGGATAAATCTCCTGAAGAACTTCTTCACATTGCTGCTCATGTTGAGAGATACTCAACTCACCCTATTGCCGACTCACTTAGAAAGGCATACCCAAATGAAGCTGATGATTGCAAAGTTGAAGATATAAAAGAAATTGCAGGTCACGGAATTTCTGCCATGGTAAATGGAAATCTTGTATATGTTGGAAATGTCAAAATGATGGAGAAATTTGACATCAAATGGCACAATTGTGAAAAAACAGGGACTATTATCCATGTTGCAATTAATGGAGAATACGAAGGTCATATTGTAATTTCAGACACTATAAAGAAAAATTCAAGACAAGCCATTAAGGCACTTAAGAAAAATAAAATTTCAGAAACAATTATGCTTACTGGTGACAGTAAAGTAGTTGCAGAAGATGTGGCAAATGAATTAGGTCTAGATAAATACTATGCAGAACTTCTTCCTCAAGATAAGGTAACTAAGCTTGAAGAAATTCTTGATAACAATAATGATGAAAACAAAAAAGTTGCCTTCGTTGGAGACGGAATAAATGATGCACCAGTTCTAACTCGTGCAGATATTGGTATTGCCATGGGCGCTATGGGTTCTGATGCTGCAATTGAAGCTGCAGATGTAATCTTAATGGATGACGACCCATTTAAAATTTCAACTGCAATAAAGCTTTCTAAGAAATGTCTTAGAATAGTAAAACAAAATATTTACTTCTCTATTGGAGTTAAAGTAATTGTGTTAATACTTGGAGCATTAGGATTTGCATCAATGTGGGCTGCAATTTTTGCAGATGTAGGTGTAACGATTATAGCAGCATTAAATGCAATAAGATGCATGTTTATGAAACACGAAGATCCTATAGATTATAACTAATCCCCTGAATTCAGGGGATTTTTTGTGATATAATATATATAGAAAAGAGATGATTATTTGAATTTAAAGAAATTATTAATTAAATCTATAGTTTATATCGTGGGTTTATTTGTAATGGCTTTGGGAGTTAGTTTTTCAATTAATTCAGGCCTTGGTATTTCTCCAATAAATTCCATACCCTATGTTTTAAATCTTTCCTTTGGATTTGACTTAGGGCACATGATTACTTTTATATTTGGTTTAATCTTAGTTTTGCAAATATTAATTTTAAGAAGTGAATTTAAAATTTATAATTTAAGCCAAATTATTTTTTCGTATTTATTTGGATTTTTCACAGATTTTACAAAAAATTTAATTGGAGATTTTACAATACCATCATACTTTGGAAGTTTAATTTTACTTCTTATAAGTATAATTTTAATTGCACTTGGACTAACTACTTATGTTTCAACAAAACTTATCAATATGCCCATTGAGGGATTTGTAGAAGCTATAAAATACAAATATCTTCCACAAAAAAGTTTTGGAGACATTAAAATTGTTATCGATGTATCAATGGTTATAATTGCAATAATTCTTTCCTTTGTGTTTTTAGGAAGACTTGAAGGAATAAGAGAAGGAACAGTATTAAGTGCTATATTTGTAGGATTTTTTGTAAAGATATTCTCAAAAATTATAATTCCATTTGAAGAAAAATTAGAAAGTCTATAATAATTAACTCTCAATTTCTAGAGAGTTTTTTTATATATGTAAAATTTTTTAATAAAATATGGTATAATCTTTAAAATAAAATTTTAGGGGAAGAAAGATGAAAGCAAAAACAATAATTATTAAATCACTGATATACATTTTAGGACTATTTATAATGGCAATTGGAGTTAGAATCTCCTTAAATTCAGGGCTTGGAATCACTCCTATAAATTCCTTTCCATACACTGTAAGTAAAGTTATAAATGTAAGCCTTGGGAAAATGGTCATAGTTTTATTTATAATTATGTTGATTTTACAAATTATAATTTTAAAAAATGAATTTAAAATTTATAATCTATCTCAGCTGTTATTCTCGACATTATTTGGATTTTTTATAGACTATGCAGAATTTTTCGTGGGAGATTTTAAAATTCCAACTTATTTTGGAAGTCTTCTAATGATACTTATGTCTGTATTATTAACAGCAATTGGATTTAATTTTTATCTATCAGTTAATCTTATAAATATGCCAGTTGAAGGGTTTATCCAAGCAGTTAATAAAAAGTATTTTAAAGATAAAACCTTTGGAGACATAAAAATGGTATTTGACATAACTATGGTAAGTCTTGCAATTATTATTTCTTTGATTTTCCTTGGAAAAATTGAAGGAATAAGAGAAGGAACAATTATATCTGCCATATTCGTTGGATTTTTTGTAAAGAAATTTAGTAAATATATAGAGCCAATTGTCAAAAAAATTGAACAAATTTAAAAAAATCTCCCAGTTTAATCTGGGAGATTTCTTTATTTTGAAGCTAATTCAACTTTAATAGTCTTGCCCTTAACTTTTCTGCCATCAAGATCTCCAGCTGCATCTACAATTTTATTTTCTGGAATTTCAACAAAGGTAAAGCTTGGCATTAGAGAAATCTTTCCAATATCCTTTGCAGAAAGATTTGTGTACTTTCTAATAAGTCTTATGATTTCGTTGTTATCTAGACCATCTCTTTTTCCCTTGTTTATAAAGATTTCAGGATAATTTCTTTTCTTTTCTTTCTTATCTCTTTTCTTTTCGCGTCTTTCTTCTCTTTTTTTAGAATTATTTTTCTTGATGCTAAGTTTTTTGCCATAATCAACGTTTTTAAGTTCTGAGAAGTTTTCGCTAATATTTGCATTGTCTAAAAGTTCAATAAGTGATGCCGCTATATCATATAGGCTATTTCCCTCTGCAAGAAGTCTGTTTAATAAATTTACATATTGCTCACTATTTTCCTTTGAGATATTTTCCTTAATCATTTCAAATAAATGCTCTTCATTAGAATCTTTTACATCATCAAGAGTTGGAAGAGAAATTTTTTCCATATTTGCATTAGTATATTTTTCAATTTCAGCTAATTTGTGGAAGTCTTTACTTGTTAAAAATGTAAAGGAAATTCCATTTTTACCAGCTCTTGCAGTTCTTCCAATTCTATGGACATAGTATTCATTTTGTTGCGGAAAATCGTAATTAAATACAACATCTATATCATCAACATCAAGACCACGTGCAGCAATATCAGTTGCAATTAAAATATCTATGGAGTTTTCTCTAAACTTTTTCATTACGCTATCTCTTGAGCCTTGACGCATATCTCCATGAAGTGAATCAACTTTGTAGCCCTTTTTTGCAAGCTCTGTTTCAAGTTTTTCAACCATTCTCTTAGTGTTGCAAAAAATTATGGATTTCTTTGGCTTATAAATCATAATTAGTCTGTTTAAAATCTCACTTTTCATATTATTATTCATTTCTAAATAATACTGATTGATTCTCTCTTGAGTTAGCTCCTTCTTTTCAATTACAATTTTTTCAGGATTATTCTGATAAAGTTTTGAAAACTGTTTTATATCATTTCCTAAAGTTGCTGAATAAAATGAAGTTATTCTATTTGGATTTGTCTTTTCAATAATTGTCTTCATGTCATCTCGAAAGCCCATATCAAACATTTCATCAGCTTCATCAAGGACAAGAATTTCAAGATTATCAAGAAGAATTGTCTTTCTTCTCATGTGATCCATTACTCTTCCAGGAGTACCTACGACAATGTCTACTCCATTTCTAAGTTCTCTAAACTGTCTGCCCATGTCAGCTCCACCATAAATTGGAAGGATTTTTATAAACTTTTTGTACTTTGCG
The DNA here is from genome assembly GCF_018919265.1 of Peptoniphilus ovalis. Classification (GTDB taxonomy): domain Bacteria; phylum Bacillota; class Clostridia; order Tissierellales; family Peptoniphilaceae; genus Peptoniphilus_A; species Peptoniphilus_A ovalis. Next base: position 297,613 of record NZ_JAHLQO010000001.1, on the reverse strand, counting down.
ATTTTCTTTAATTCATCAGAAACTTGTCTTGCAAGTTCTCTTGTAGGAACAAGTACAAGTCCCTTTATATGGTCACTTTTTTCTAATTTTTCTATCATTGGAATACCAAAAGAAGCAGTCTTTCCTGTACCAGTTTGGGCTTCAACTAAAATGTCACGACCCTCTAATGCATATGGAATGCTTTCTTCTTGCACCTTAGAAGGCTCATTAAAACCCATATCATCTAGTGCATTTAAAACTTCTCTTGATAAATTTAGTTCTTTAAAATTCAATATATTCTCCTATAATTTGTTACAAAATAAAAGAGACCGAAAAATCGGTCTCAAGATCTTCTTAGGTATTATATCATAAAATCTTAAAATTTTACTTTTTATTGTCATTTATTTCTTTTACTTCGTCAATATTTTCGACAGATATTGTTTCAATTACTCCGCCTGATGCCATCTTTACAATTTGGAAAATGTGCTTTTTATCACTTACTATTACACCAACTTCAGGCTCCTCTGCATTTTCTTCGAGAAGTAGTGAAACATATCCTCCAAGAGTTTCAGATTTACCCTTTTCAATATCAAATCCATACTTTGAATTAAGTCTCGTAATAGGAATAGATGCTGAATATTCATTTTCAGCTGTATCTAATCCATCAAAGTTAACTCCAGTTATTAAGTATTTTTTAATTGCAAATAATATTGCTATTGCTATTGTTGCAATTAATAAGTCTGGCATAGTTTCTGAATATACAAGCATTTTTCTAGAAATTACAAGAAGTATAAGATGTATAATATTTGTGTCAGTATGTGCAATCATTAGAACCACAAATTCTATGGCTATTACTAATAAAAGTACATGTGATAGAAAATGTTGAAATATTTCATAGGATAATGTTGCATTATTAGTGAGTATTTTAATGTAATATTTTAAAATATCTGGTACTGAAATAACAACTCCTATAATTAAAAGTATTGAAACTATTATTTCAAAAGCATTTACAATCTTTAGTAGGTTTACTAGGTATTTATTTCTATTCATTATACCTCCATAGTCTTAGTTAATTCTTTTCTCATCTTTTCCAGAACTTTCTTTTCAATTCTAGATACTGTCATTTGTGATATATTGAGATCTTTAGCTATTACTACTTGAGTTTTTTTATTAAAAAATCTGTCTATTAATATTTTTCTCTCAACTTCATCTAAGTTTTCCATTGATTTGTTGAAAAAGTCATTGGACTCAATCTTATCGAAATATTCTTCATCCACTCCAATTAAATCCGAAAGATTTATTTCATTTTCATCACCTGATTTATAAGTCACATCTAAAGATTGTGGTGTGTAGACCTTGGATGCTTCCATAGCTTCCATAACTTCTTCAGGTGTTGAGTTTAAAAATTCAGCAATTTCATCTATTGTTGGATTTTTTTGATATTTTTGAGAAAGTGTAACTGTTGCATTTGTAATCTTCTTAGAAAGTTCTTGTATTCTTCTTGGAACTCTAATTGTCCAACCATTATCTCTAAAATATTTTTTTATCTCTCCTATTATTGTAGGCGTAGCAAATGATGAAAATTCAAATCCCTTGCTAGGGTCATATCTTTGAATGGCATATATCAGTCCAATAGATGCGACCTGAAATATGTCATCATAATCTATTCCCTTTCCTGTGTATTTTTTTGACAGAATTTCAGCTATATAGAGATGTTCTTCAATTAATATATCTCTAATTTCTTGATCATTAGTTTCATAATATTCTTTGAAAAGTTCTTTTCTCTCCTCTTTTGTGAGCCTTCTGTCAAGTTCGTTGTATTCTTTTAAATTCATAATATTTCCTAAAATTCTTTAGTTAAAATCATAGTCTTTTCTTTAAAGACACAATCATCTACTAGATAATCTATAACAGTTTTTGCAAGGGAAAGTTCTTCACAGGAATCTAGTTTTTCTTGATCGATTTCATTTACATAAATTTTTATTTTATTTTCTTCTATTTCAAATACTAAATCTATTATTTCCTTAGTTTTTAAATCATGAGCAATGTTAAGTGTTTCTGTAACAGCCATTTTTAAATCTTCAATTTCTTCAATGTCTCTATTTAATATATTTAAAAGAGCTGTAAGCATTAGTCTTACTGTTGAAAAATACTTAGCATCATTTGGTAGTTGATATTTTAAAGTATCCATATTATCTCCTAATTTCAAACATTTCATCGAGTTTTGTTATTTTAAAAAGTTTTAGTATTGAATTGTTAATATTTTCTATAACTATTTTATGATTGTTTTTTTCAACTTCTTTTAGAACATAAATAAGTGATCCAAGTCCTGTTGAATCAAGATATTTTAATTCACTGAAGTCATATAAAATATCTTTTGGTTCTTTTTCATAAAATTTTAATGATTTTTCCTTGAACTTTTTTGTATTGTATACATCAAGTTCTCCCTTTGGGTACAAAATTAGAAATTCGTCTGTTAATTCTTTTTCTAGTTTAAAGTCCATAAGGTCCTCCTAGTCACCAATATATCTTGCCACTGCCACAACTTTTGCATCTTTTAAATTCATTAGCTTAACACCAGATGTATTTCTTCCTTGTACAGAAATATCATCTGTTAAAATTCTTATAATAATTCCAGAATCTGCTATTATCATGATGTCATCTTCTTTATCAACTACACTAGCACTTGCTACATCGCCAGTCTTATTAGTAATCTTATAAGTTAAGATTCCCTTACCGCCTCTGTTTTGTACCTTGTAATTTGATAATTGTGTAAGTTTTCCATATCCATTTTCAGAAACTACAAGTAAATACTTATTGTCATCTGCAATATCTGATGATACAACTTTGTCTCCTTCTGCAAGTTCAATTGATTTAACACCTATTGAATTTCTTCCAGATTTTCTAACTTGTTCTTCATCAAATCTAATGGATTGTCCCTTCTTAGTTACTAAAATTACATTTTCATCGTTTTTAGTTAAATGAACATTGATTAGCTTGTCACCTTCATTAAGTTTAATAGCGATTATGCCAGATTTTCTAATATTTTTATATTCTTTAAATGATGTTCTCTTAATTATACCATTTTCAGTTACCATTAAGAAATTAAGTTCTGGGTCGTATTCCTTAACTGGAATAATTGAGCTTATCTTTTCATCTTCTTCTAGATCAAGAAGATTTACAATTGCAGTTCCCCTTGATGTTCTAGAATCTTGTGGTATTTCGTATGCTTTTAGTTTAAAGACATTTCCAAGAGATGTAAAGAATAAAATCATATCATGAGTTGATGTTACAAATAATTCTTTTACAAAGTCATCTTCTCTCATATTGCCTGAAGATACACCTCTGCCACCTCTTTTTTGTGGCTTGTAAGTTCCCTCACTCATTCTCTTTATATATCCAAATTGAGTAAGTGTAATTACAACATCTTCTTTTTTGATTATGTCTTCGATTTCTATATCAGTATCATCATGTGATATTATAGTTCTTCTTAAATCACCATATTTTTCTTTGATTTCAGTAAGTTCTTCTTTTATTAAATTCATAAGAACTTCGTTGTTTTCAAGTATTTCTTTAAACCATTTAATATCAGCTTGAAGCTTATCGTACTCATCTTGAAGTCTTTCTCTTTCAAGTCCAGTAAGTCTTCTAATTCTCATATCTAAAATTGCTTGAGATTGAGCATCAGTTAAGTTAAATTCTTCGTGGAATTTTTCCTTTGCTTCCTTGTCGTCTTTAGATCCTCTAACAATTTTTATAATTCTGTCAATATTATCAAGAGCGATAAAAAGTCCTTCGATAATATGAGCTCTAGCTTCAGCTTTATTTAAGTCAAATACAGTTCTTCTAGTTACAACTTCAACTTGATGATCTACATAATGTCTTATTAAATCTTTAAGATTAAGTATTTCTGGTTTTCCATTTACAAGTGCAAGATTTATAATTCCAAAAGTTGTTTGCATTTGTGTATTTTTATAAAGTTTATTTAATACAACTTCTGCATTTGCATCTCTTTTTAAATCAATTATAATGTTGATTCCCTTTTTATTAGATGCATCTGTAATATTTGAAATTCCTTCAATCTCTTTATTTTTTGCAAGATCTGCAATCTTCATAACAAGAGTTGATTTATTCACTTGATATGGAAGTTCTGTAATTACAATTTGTTCTCTTTTCTTTACAGTTTTAATTTCTGCAATTGCCCTTACAGTAATTTTTCCTCTACCAGTTTTGTAGGCCTTTTTAATTCCATCTGTTCCCATAATTTGAGCACCAGTTGGAAAGTCAGGTCCTTTAATTATTTCATTTAATTCATCTATTGAAATATTGTCGTTATCAATATAAGCAATAACTCCATCAATTGCTTCATTCATATTGTGTGGAGCCATATTTGTAGCCATACCTACGGCAATACCACTTGATCCATTGACAATTAAATTTGGAAATCTTGAAGGAAGAATTGTTGGTTCAGTTTCACTTTCATCAAAGTTAGGTACAAAATCAACTGTGTCCTTTTTAATGTCTCTAAGCATTTCTTCTGCAAGCTTAGTCATCTTAACTTCGGTATAACGCATAGCCGCAGCACCGTCACCGTCGATGTTACCAAAGTTTCCTTGTCCATCTACAAGTGGATATCTTGTACTAAAATCTTGTGCAAGTCTAACTGTTGCGTCATAAATTGAAGAGTCACCATGAGGGTGAAACTTACCCATTACATCCCCAACAAGTCTTGCAGACTTTCTGTATGGTCCATTTGATGCAAGATTTAGTTCTTGCATTCCGTAAATTATTCTTCTGTGAACAGGTTTTAATCCATCTCTAACATCTGGAAGAGCTCTCGCTACAATTACTGACATAGAATAGTCAAGATAAGATGATCTCATCTTTTTATCAATATCTACATCAATAATTCCTGATTCTATAAAATTATTTTCAGTCATCTCTTCCTCCTAGGCATCTATATAATCTGCATAAACTGCATTTTCTGTGATAAATTCTCTTCTCGGTTCAACTTCTGTTCCCATTAAGATTGAGAAAGTATCATCTGCTTCTGACAAATCTTCAATATTAACTTTTAGAAGAAGTCTGTTGTCTGGATTCATTGTAGTTTCCCAAAGTTGTTCTGAGTTCATTTCTCCAAGACCCTTGTATCTTCTAATATTGAATTTAACATTGTCCTTTTCGTATTCCTTAACTGCAAGTCTGAGTTCCTTTTCATTGTGGCAATATCTAAGGATTTTAGTTCCCTTTTCAATACCATAAAGTGGAGCTTGAGCTACATATACATGGCCTTCTTCAATTAAAGGTCTCATATATCTAAAGAAGAATGTGAGAAGAAGTGTCATAATGTGAGCACCATCGACGTCGGCATCGGTCATGATTATGATTTTGTCATAACGAAGTTTTGATATGTCAAATTCTTCTCCAATTCCTGTTCCAAAGGCAGTAATCATTGCTCTAATTTCAGATGAGTTAAGCATTTTATCAAGTCTTGCCTTTTCAACATTCATAATCTTACCTCTAAGTGGAAGTATTGCTTGGAATTCTGAATTTCTTCCGTCCTTTGCAGAACCTCCGGCAGAATTACCTTCGACTAGGAATATTTCATTTCTCTCAGGTTCATCATTTTGACAATCTGCAAGTTTTCCTGGAAGAGTCATTGTCTCTAAGTTGTTTTTCTTTCTAGTTAAGTCACGAGCTTTTCTAGCTGCTTCTCTTGCACGTCTTGCTGAAAGTGCCTTATCTAGTATTTGTTTTCCAACTCTTGGATTTTCTTCTAAGAATATTGCTAAATCTTCTGATAGGACTGAATCCACAACTCCTCTTGTTTCGGAGTTGCCAAGTTTTCCCTTAGTTTGTCCTTCGAATTGTGGATCTGGAAGTTTTACAGAAATTACTGCAGAAATTCCTTCTCTAACATCTTCACCAGATAGATTTTCTTCTTTTTCCTTTATAATATTATTTTTTCTACCATAATCATTTAAAGTTCTAGTAAGAGCAGATCTAAATCCTGATAAATGAGTTCCACCTTCTTCAGTATTTATATTATTTGCAAAAGATAAAACTACTTCTGAATATGAATCAGTGTATTGAATTGCAATTTCTACTGCTGTTTCTTCTTTTACTTCATCTATATAAATTATTTCATCGTGGATTGGCTTTTTCTTTTTATTGATGTATTCAACAAAGGATTTAATTCCACCTTCATAGTGATAAACTTCTCTTAAATCATCTCTATCATCTATAAATTCAATTTTTATTCCCTTATTAAGAAATGCCATTTCTCTAAATCTCTTTGAAAGAGTTTCAAAAGAAAATTCAACAGTTTCAAAAATTGTATCATCTGGTTCAAAATAAATTGTTGTACCAGTGTCGTCTTTTTTAACCTCTCCAACAACTTCAAGTTCAGTTACAGTTTTTCCTCTAGAAAATTCCTGTCTATAAACTTTTCCATCTCTTTTAATAGTTGCTATGAGTTTATTGGAAAGTGCGTTTACAACAGATACACCTACACCGTGTAGACCCCCTGATACCTTGTATGCAGAGTTATCAAACTTACCGCCGGCGTGAAGTATTGTAAGTACTGTTTCAACAGTTGATTTGCCAGTTTGTGGATGCTTGTCAACAGGAATACCTGAACCATTATCTTCAACCTCCACACTGCCATCTTTATTTATTCTTATAATTATGTGATCGCAAATTCCAGCAAGTGCCTCGTCAATTGAGTTATCTACAATTTCATAAACTAAGTGATGTAGACCTCTAGGACCTGTGGAACCAATATACATCCCAGGTCTTTTTCTTACGGGATCAAGCCCTTCTAAGACCTGTATGTCCGATGCGTCATAATGTCTATCATTATTTGCCATTTTTTCTCCTATTCTTAAAATATGATTTCGCCCTTATTAATCTTATAAAATTTGGCATCAATTTTTTTTAAATTTTCATCTAATTCTGTAGTTGTTATAAATGTCTGTAAATCCTTTAGTGAATCTAAAAAATATTTGCTTCTAGCTCTATCAATTTCTGAAAAAACATCGTCTAATAAAAGCAAAGGCTTTATTCCGTAACTAGTTTTTATAATATCAGCTTCAGAAAGTTTAAGACTTAATACTACACTTCTTTGCTCACCTTGAGATCCAAAAGATTTTGAAGAAAGTTTATTTATCTTAAAATCTAAATCATCTCTGTGAGGACCAATTGTTGTATATCTCTTCTCCATATCCCTTTTAATTGAAGATTTTATGAGATTTAGATAATTATTCATAAGTTCCTTTTCATCTAAAACCACTGGTACAGTTGAAAGATAAGTGATGTTTAGCTCATCATTTGACATATTTTTATAATGAATTTTTGCAAATTCATTAAGCTTTTTAATTGCTCTAAGCCTCATGATAATAATCTTAGTACCAGTTTTTGCAATCTCTCTGTCATACACATCTAAGAGATTTTTATCCATACTGATTTTTAAAAGCTTATTTCTTTCAAATAGAAGCTTCCTATATCTACTCATGTAAAAATCATAATTTAGGTCAATATTGCTCATTAAATCATCTAAAAAACTTCTCCTATTGCTTGGAGAATATTTAATCATATTTAAGTCGCTTGGATCAAATAGAACCGCAAATCTTGATTTTCTATATTCCTTTGCATTTACCTTTTCATCATTTATGAATAATTTTTTGTTGTCAAAATTTGAAATCTCAACTCTGTAATCATCTTCATAGGATCCACTTTCATATTTTGAGATTATACTCGAGCTAAATTCATCTACATTTATGAGTTCTCTGTCTTTTGAATTTCTAAAAGAATTTCCTTTAACAGACATATAAATTGATTCAATTAAATTAGTCTTTCCTGAAGCATTTAAACCATGAAGTATATTTATTTTATCATAAGGAATGAAATCTAAACTTTTGTAATTTCTAAAATTAAAAAGTCTTAGATATTTGAGTTTCATCTTTCACCAATTTTAAATTCATTTCCATCAAAACTTATAATATCTCCAGGATATAACTTTTTGCCTCTTCTAGTTTCAATTTCTCCATTGACACTTACATATTCATCTAATATAAGGTTTTTGGCTTCTCCACCAGTTTGACAAATTCCCGCTAATTTTAAGAAGGAATCAAGTTTTATAAATTCACTTTCAATTTTTATAATTTCCATTTTTACCCCGCAAGTCTAACTGGTAGCACTAGATATATATAAGAAGCATCATCAGTTTCTGTAATAATTAGTGGATTTACAGAATCTGTAAAGTTTAGATTAATTTCTTCTGCTTCTAAAATCTTAACTCCATCTAAGATATATCTTGAGTTAAATGCAATATCTAAAGTGTTGTCGTGTTCTGATGACTTAACTTTTTCAAATACATCTCCAATTTCAGAATTACTCTTAATATCAATGTGAGAATTTTCTACATTTAATTTGATAAGATTTGCTCTATCTTCTCTTGCAAGAAGTGATGCTCTTTCAACTGCAAGTTGAAATTCCTTTCTCGATACAGATGTTGAGATGCTGTGTTCATCTCGAAGAAGAGCAGTATAGCTAAAGAATTCTCCACTTAAAAGTGTTGAATAAAATACAGTATCTCCAAACTTAAATACAATATTATTTCTTGAAATATTTATGCTTATATCTTCATCATCTTCAATAATTTTTACAAGTTCATTAAGTGATCTTGCAGGAATAATTATTGATTCTTCAATTCCAGTTTGCTTTTCTAATTTTTGAATTGCCATTCTAAATCCATCTAGTGCAACGAAATTAATATAATCTCTTCTTATATCCATAAATACACCAGTAAATACAATTCTTGATTCATCTGTAGAAACTGCAAAAGTAGTTTTCTTTACTATATTTTTAATATCTTTTGCAGAAATTTTAATCTCAGTATTTTCTTCTACTCTTGGAAGATCTGGATATTCATCGGCCTTTTGTGTGGATAAGTTAAATATTGAATCTCCACATTTTAAATTCATATTATAATTTTCTATATTTATATCTATAATGTCATTTTCAAGTTTTCTAACAATATCTCCAAATAGTCTAGAGTTAATTACAAAATCTCCTTCTCTTTCAACTATTGCAGAAAGTCTTGTTTCTATGCTTATTTCAGTATCAGTTGCAGTTAATATTAAAGTATTTTCTTTTGCTGATATTTTTATGCCTTCAAGTATTTGCATAGTTGTTCTTTGAGAAATTGCTTTCTGCACTATTTGTATATGCTTAGCAAGTTCTTTTCTATTAACCTTTATTAGCATTTTTTCCTCCTAGAAAATAGTATATTAAATAGTAATAGTAGTAGGGGCTGTGAATTTGTGGATAAGTCCCTATAATTAATAATCTTTCAAAGAATTAAATATTGATATCTTGTGGATAACTTTCTGGGTTATTGAGATTTATCCACATTATGATTTTATTTCTTTTATTAAGTTTGTTATTTCTATTTTAAAAATCGGATCACTTTCTAAGTCAGCACTAATTTTATCATAGGCATGAATTACAGTTGAGTGATCGCGTCCTCCAAAGACATCGCCAATCTTAGGCAAGCTTAAATCTGTAAGCTCTCTTGTTATATACATTGCAATTTGTCTTGGATAGGCTATTTGTTTTGTTCTCTTCCTTGAATTTAAATCATCTACTGTAAGTCCGTATTTTTTAGCAACTTCAGATTTAATATATTCTCCAGTGATTTTCTTCTTATTAGTAGTTTCGTAAATATCTCTTAAAACAATTGCTGCAGATTCAACTGAAATTTTACCTGAAGTTAGCTTAGAATAGGCCATAACTCGTGATAATGCACCTTCTAATTCTCTAATATTACTTCTAATATTTTCTGCAATAAATGTAAGCACTTCTCCATCAATTTCAAAACCTTCAGAATCAGCCTTATTTCTCAAGATTGCTATTCTTGTTTCTAAATCAGGAGGTCCAATATCTACTACAAGACCCCAAGCAAATCTTGAAATCAACCTTTCCTCAAGACTTTTTATATCCTTTGGAGGTTTATCTGATGTGAGAACTATTTGCTTATTTTGCTCGTGAAGTTCGTTAAATGTGTGGAAAAATTCCTCTTGAGTCCTGTCTTTATCAGCTATGAACTGAATATCATCAATTAAGAGTAGATCAACTTTTCTGTACTTATTTCTAAATTCTTCATTTTTATTTGTCTGAATGGAATTAATAAGCTCATTAGTAAATTGTTCACTAGTGACATATAAAATTTTCTTAGTTGGGTCTTGATCCAATACGAAATGACCAATGGCATGCATTAAGTGGGTTTTTCCAAGACCTACTCCACCATAGATAAATAAGGGATTTGAGAAAGCATTTTGAGGATTGTCGTAATTTTCTGAAACTGCAAGAGCAGCTGCATGAGCAAATTCGTTACTTTTGCCTACGACAAATGTATCAAATACATATTTTGGATTTAATCTAGAAGCGTTTAAAAACTTTGTATTTGCAAGCCCTGTTGGCTCTACATTATCTGCTTCATCTTCTGAAATAATATTTATGTCAAAATCTATCCCTGTGATTTCTTTTAAAGCTTCAAAAACAAGGTCAAAATGTCTTTTATTATTTGCAAGATAATCTCTTATAAATGGTGAAGGAACTGTAATTACAATACTTTTACTGTCATAGTCGATTTTCTTAGGAAGCATTCTAGAAAACCAAGTTGAGTATGTAACTTGGGACATGGATCTTTTTTCAAGCTCTTTTAAGAAAGATTCCCACATCATGGAAAGTTCTCTATCCATATTTCCTCCTTATATTTATATTATTAACAATTAAAAAATTGTTGATAAATTCTTATGTATAATTTTATCTACAAAGTTAATAAAAATGTGGATAATTAACTTATAAACAAGGCTTTTATTTAGAAAATGTGAATAAATTATTAAAAAAATCTCATATTTTACAAAAAACAGAAAAATAAAAATAAAATTATCAACAAGTTATTAACAGATTGTGAATAACTTTACTTATAAACAATTTTATTTCTATCTACATACATATAAAATTTATCCACATACATTTTAACAAATTGGAGATGACTTATCAACAACTTGAACTTTATATGACTTTTAGATTTTAGGATTTTATCTGTATAAAAATATGAAAAAACCCTTATTTTACTTGACATTAGAAGCATTTGTAAATAAAATATTAAGAATGGAAAGAGGTGAGAAATGTGAAGAGAACTTATCAACCAAAGAACAAACAAAGAAAAAGAGAACATGGTTTCCGTGCTAGAATGAGAACTAGAGCAGGAAGAGCAGTTCTAAAGGCAAGAAGAAGAAAAGGTAGAAAGAGACTTTCAGCTTAAGGTTTAAAATGAAGGATTGTTATTTAAAAAAGAACAGTGAATTTCAAAGAGTTTATGCCAAGAAAAATATATCTGGATCGAGATATATTACACTTTTTACTGCAAAAAATTCTTTTAACTATCCTAGATGTGGTATTACTACTACTAAAAAAATAGGAAATGCTGTTAAGAGAAATTTTGTGAAGAGAAGATTAAAACATATTATAAGAGAAAATTCTGACAAATTATCCAATGGAATGGATTATGTATTTGTGGTGAAAAAAGATGCCCCTGAGGCAGACTTTAAAGATTTTAAAAATTCTTTTTTCTCTGTTTTAAAAAGGCAAAAGAAGGTGAAAAGATGAAGAGAGTTTGCATGATTTTGATTAGATTTTATCAAAATGTCATTTCTAGATATCTTTTACCTGGCAGACACTGTAGATTCACACCTACATGTTCACAATACAGTTATGAAGCCTATGAAAAATATGGTTTTTTTAAGGGAACTTATTTAACTATTAGAAGAATCCTTAAATGCCATCCCTTTCACGAAGGTGGTTACGATCCTCTCATTTAATATTGGGGGAAAATTTTAATGAGTGCAATTAGTTCAATTTTAGGCTCATTTGTAAAGTTAATTTATGATATGCTTGCAAATATTATGCCTAGTGAACCAGCTAGTATTTCATTTTTTGCTCTTTCAATAATAATTGCTACAATTATTATTAAACTTTTAATTTTGCCACTTAATATTTCTCAAATGAGAAATCAAAAGAAAATGGCAAAACTTCAACCGGAGATGCAAAAGTTACAAAAGAAATATAAAAATGACCCACAAACTCTAGCTGCAAAACAACAAAAACTTTATAAAGATGCTGATTATAATTTGGCTGGTGGATGCCTTCCAATGATTATCACTATGGTAGTTTTAATCGCGTTTTATAGAGTTTTCTTAAGTCCACAAACCTTTATTTTTAAAGAACCAGGCTTATATGAGTCTATTAGTAAAAACTTTTTCTATATTCCGAATATAGATAATCCAGATCCTACATTGATTATGCCAATTGTATCTGCATTTACTACATTTTTAGTAAGTTTTATTTCTATGAAAAACCCTGCTACTCAAGGTGCAGGAGCAGATCAAGCTAAATCAATGATGAGCACTATGATGATAGTTATGCCAATTTTAATTTTTTCAATGGCTAGAAGATACGCAGCAGGACTTGTTATCTATTGGACAGTTTCAAATTTATTTTCAATTGTTCAACAATTTATAACAAACAGGATTGTAGAAGAAGAAGTTGAAGAGGTTATGGATAAAAAATGAGTTATGTAATAAAAACGGCAAAGTCCGTAGATGAAGCAGTAAGTCAGGCTCTTAAAGAATTAAATATTTCAAGAGAAGATGCTAAAATAGAAATCCTAGACGAAGGTCAAAAAGGATTTTTAGGACTAATTGGTTCTAAAGATGCTACTGTTAAAGTTACTTCTACTAAAGATGAAACAGAAAGCATATTAAACGAAATATTTAGTGAAAATATAGAATCAGAGGAGAGCCAACAAGCAGTTCAAAATGATGAACTTAAAATCGAAAACAATGATATTTCTATAAATAATGAAGATGATTTTACTAATAATTTAGAAACAGAAGAAATTGTCGAAGTAAATAAAATTGATGCAGAAGAAAATTATGAAAACTACAAATCAGAAGAAATTACATCTGAAGATAGTGAAAAAGATTATGACGAAGATGAAGTAATTCTTGAAACTGCAAGAGAATTTATTTCTAAACTTCTAGAGACTTTAGAACTTGAAAATATTGTTGAAATGGAACTTGTTTCTGATACTTTAAATGTAAATATCAATGGAGACGAAAGTAGACTTGGTATTTTAATTGGTAAAAGAGGCGTTACATTAGATTCCATTCAATACATTTTAAATCTTTTAGTAAATAAGAAATCTTCAAGATATATAAGAGTTAGCTTAGATTCCAGCGGTTATAGGGAAAAGAGAAAACACACTCTTGAAGAGTTAGCTGAAAAAATGGCTAGAAAAGTTGTTAAATCTGGAAGACCTATAAAGCTTGAACCTATGAATTCTTATGAAAGAAAGATAATTCACACTAAACTTCAAGATTTTGATGGTGTGCTTACTCATTCTGAAGGAAGAGATCCTTTTAGAAAAGTAGTAATTCAAAAAGAAAGAGAATATTAATTTTTAAGGCTTTTATAAATTAAAAGCCTTCTTTTTTATTTAGGCTAATTGTAGTATTATGATTAAAAGGACTGATTCAATGGAAAATTTAAAGGATACTATTGCCGCTATCTCAACTGCAATTGGAGAAGCAGGAATTGCTATAGTGAGAATGAGTGGCGACGATTCAATTGAAATAATAGATAAGGTATTTAAAGGTGTTAGCCAAAAGAGCATGGCAGAATTTGAAAACAGAAAATTTGCCTATGGTCATATTTATGATGGAGATAAAATTATAGATGAGGTTTTAGTTGTAAAGATGAAAGGACCTCACTCTTATACTGCAGAAGATATTGTAGAGGTTCACTGCCACGGCGGTGTTGTAGCAGTTAAAAGAATTTTAAATCTTCTATTATCTAAGGGAGCAAGACTTGCTGAAAGGGGCGAGTTCACCAAGAGAGGTTTTTTAAATGGTCGTATTGACCTTGCTCAAGCTGAAGGTATAATAGATATGATTAAATCCAAGACTGAAACTTCCTTTGATATGGGGCTTAATCAGTTAAATGGAGAGCTAAGTAGAGTTTTAAATAATATGATTGATGAGCTTATTTCAATGCAGGCTCTAGTCGTTGCAAATATTGACTTCCCTGAAGATGATATTGAAAATGCAACTTATGACAGTCTAGATGAAAGATCGCAAAAGATTTTAGATAAAATTGATAATCTTTTAGATAATTCTAAAAATTCAAGACTTTTAAGGGATGGAATAAATACAGTTATATTGGGCAAACCAAATGTTGGAAAAAGTTCACTTTTAAATGGACTTTTAAAATACGACAGAGCCATTGTAACTGATATTGCAGGAACTACAAGAGATGTAATTGAAGATTATATAAATCTTGATGGAGTCCTCTTAAAAATCACTGACACTGCAGGAATTAGAGAAACTGATGACCAAGTTGAAAAAATTGGTGTAAATATTGCAAGAGAAAAGTTAAAAGAAGCAGATCTTGTAATTGCAATTTTTGACTTATCTCGCGAATTTGATTCAGATGATGAAGAAATTTTAAACTTAATTGAAAATAAAAAATATATAGTTATCCTAAATAAGGATGATTTAGAACAAAAGATTACTGATGAAGAAATAAAAAATCATTTTGGAGATGATTATTTGAGACTTTCTGTCATGGAAAATGAGTCTATTAAAAAAATCGAAAAGCTAATTATAGATTTATTCTTTGACGGAGAAATAGTCATTTCTTCTGATGCAACACTATCTAATCTAAGACATGTAAATGCCCTAAAAGATGCAAAAGAAGACCTAATTGAGGTTAGAAATGGCATTGACAGAAAGGAATTCTTAGACTTAATTGAAGTTGATATTGAAAATGTAATTGGCCATATTTCTGAAATTACTGGAACTATAACTACAGAGGATATTTTAGACAGAGTATTTTCAGAATTTTGTATTGGAAAGTAGGTATTAATGGCAGATATTAAATATTTTGAAGCTGGAGACTTCGACACTATTGTAATTGGAGCCGGCCATGCTGGAAGTGAGGCAGCTCTTGCAAGTGCAAGGCTTGGAGCAAAAACCTTACTTTTATGTATAAATTTAGATTCAATCGCCCAAATGAGTTGTAATCCGAATATAGGTGGAACTGGAAAGGGACATCTTGTTCGTGAAATTGATGCATTGGGCGGAGAAATGGCAATAAATATAGACAAGACCTTTATTCAATCAAAGATGTTAAATAGCTCTAAAGGTCCAGCCGTTCACTCACTTAGAGTACAAGCTGACAAGAGAAAGTATCATGAAGAGATGAAAAGAGTCTTAGAAAATGAAGAAAATCTATACCTTGTAGAAGATGAAGCTGTTAGAATTTTAAGAGATGGCAATAAAATCACTGGAGTTCTCACAAGAAATGGCTGTAAATACAACACTAAGACAGTTGTAGTTTGTACTGGAACTTATCTTAAAGCTAGAATCTTTATGGGTGAAGTAAATTATTCATCAGGACCAAGTGGATTTGGACCAGCAAATCATCTTTCTCAAAGCTTAATTGAAGATTTTGGAATGAAACTTCAGAGAATGAAGACTGGAACTCCAGCGAGAGTTTTAAGAAAATCAATAGATTTTTCAGTAATGGTTGAGCAACCTGGAGATGAAGAAATAATTCCATTTTCATTTTTAAATATTGATAAAAACTTAGATAAAGAGCAAGAACTTTGTCACTTAACATACACTACTCCTAAATGCCATGAAATTATTAGAGATAATATAGAAAGATCTGCATTGGCACTTGGAGATATTGAAGGAAAAGGACCTAGATATTGTCCTTCTATTGAAGATAAAGTAATGAGATTTTCCGACAGAGACTCACATCAAGTTTTTATTGAACCAGAAGGACTAACTACTGATGAAATGTATATTCAAGGTGTTTCTTCTTCCCTACCAGTTGAAGTGCAACAACAATTTTATAAAGAAATTATAGGTCTTGAAAACTGTAAAATTTTAAGACCTGCCTATGCAATAGAATATGATGCAATTGATGCAACACTTCTAAAGAGAAGCTTAGAGCATATGGACTTTGAAGGACTTTTCTTTGCAGGACAAATCAATGGCTCAAGTGGATACGAAGAAGCAGGTGCTCAAGGGATTATAGCAGGAATTAACGCTGCGAGAAAAGTTAAGGGCGAAGATGAATTTGTATTAGACAGATCTGAAGCTTACATTGGAGTTTTAATTGATGATTTAGTAACTAAGGGAACTCGCGAGCCATATAGAATGATGACTTCAAGAGCTGAATATAGATTAACCTTAAGACAAGACAATGCTGATTTAAGGCTTACAGAAAAGGGTCGTGAAATTGGACTTGTAAGTGATGAAAGATATGAAGGTTATATATATAGAAAAGAAGAAATTAATAAAGAGATTGAAAGAATTAAAAAGATTAAAATTAATCCTACAAGAGAAAATAATGAAATTTTAAAATCTCTTGGATCAACGGAAACTCAAAATTCCTTTACTCTATATGAAATGATTAAAAGACCAGAACTTGATTACAATAAATTACGAGTTTTTGACCCAGAAAGACCTGATGTGAGACCTGATATTATAAGAAATATTGAAATCGAGATAAAATATGAAGGATATATTGAAAAGCAAGAGATAAAAATTAAACAGTTTAAAAAGCTTGAAAACAAAAAATTATCCCAAGATTTGGATTATAAATCAATTGATGGACTAAGAATTGAAGCAAGAGAAAAGCTATCTGATATTAGGCCAGAATCAATTGGTCAAGCTTCTAGAATTACTGGAGTTTCCCCTGCTGATATAAATGTACTTCTTATATATCTTGAACAAATGAGGAGAAAAAATGAAGCTAATTGACTATTTTAAAGATTATGATTTAGATACGAAAAATATTGATAAATTTGAGGAGTATAAAAGATTAATTTTAGAATACAATGAGCATACTAATCTCACAAGAATAACTGAAGAAGATGAATTTAATGTAAAGCACTTCCTAGATTCACTTTCAATATTAAAATCAGGAGTAATTAAAGAAGGCCTTAAAATAATCGATATAGGAACTGGAGCTGGATTTCCTGGGATGCCTGTTAAGATATACAACGAGAATTTAGAGATAACTCTTCTTGATTCTTTAAGAAAGAGAATTGATTTTCTTAATGGAGTAATTGAAAAGTTAAAACTAGATAATATTATTGCAGTTCACGAAAGAGCTGAAGAAGCGGCAAGAAACGAAAAGTACAGAGAAAAATATGACATAGCACTTTCGAGAGCTGTTGCAAACCTAGCAACTTTATCCGAATATACTTTGGGCTTTGTAAAAGTAGGCGGATATTTTATTTCTCAAAAGGGTCCAGAATATAAAGAAGAAATAAAAGAAGCAGAGAATGCAATCAAGACTATGGGTGCTGAGATTTCTGATATTATAAAAGTCAATCTTCCAGATGAGATAGACCATTATTTAATAGTGATAAAAAAAATTAAACCAACTCCAAAGAAATACCCAAGAGGCGGAGGGAAACCTAGAAAACAGCCATTATAATAAAAAGCTCTACGTAGAGCAAAATATTTAAAAGTAAAATGCTCCACGTGGAGCATTTTTTTATGTTAACTTAAATGCTCTACATAGAGCATTAATTTTTTTATTTTCTCTATTTGTATTTAAAAGTTTTTCTAAACATGTTATTATATTTCTTATAGAAATGAGGTAAGATATGTCTGTTGTAATTACAGTTTTTAATCAAAAAGGCGGTGTTGGAAAGACTACAACCGTTGTAAATACAGGAGCTGCCCTTGCTCAAAAAGGCAAAAAAGTTCTAGTAGTAGACATGGACCCACAGGGTAACTCTACTTCAGGACTTGGACTTTATGAATTTGACAATATGATTTATGATTTTATAATTGATGAAAATAAGGAAACAATTTATAAAACTAATACTAAAAACTTAAATATAATTCCTTCAAATAGGGAATTTGCTGGTGTTGAGCTTGAACTTTCACAGCTTGAAAACTGGCAATTTAGATTAAAGAAGGTATTAGATGAAGTAAAAGAAGATTATGACATCATTATAATAGACTCGCCTCCATCTCTTGGAGTACTTTCAATAATGTCTCTTGTAGCAAGTGATAAAATCTTAATACCAGTACAATCTGAATACTATGCATTAGAAGGAGTAAGTCAGTTAATCGACACAATTACATTAGTTAGAGAAAACTTTAATCCAAATTTAAATATATTGGGAGTTTTAATTTGCATGTTTGACTCTAGAAATAATCTTTCTAATTCTGTAGTTGATGAGGTAAATAACTTTTTTAAAGATAAAGTATTTAAGACAAAAATACCAAGAAATGTTAGACTTGCAGAGGCACCAAGTTTTGGCAAAAGTATTTTAGAATATGATAAATTCTCAAGGGGTGCGTGGGCATATAAGAAGCTTGCAAAGGAAATCATAGGTGAATTAGATGACAAGAAGTAAAGGACTTGGAAGAGGAATAGGAAATTTTTTGACATCAAGTGAAAAATTAAAAGAAGTTATAGATTCAGATAATTCATCTCTACTTGAAATTGATATTGATAAAATAAGTCCCAATGTCAATCAACCTAGAAAGAGATTTGATGAAGCAGAAATTAAAGAGCTTGCTAAATCTATTGAAAAATACGGAATTATTCAACCACTTCTTTTAAAGAAAAAAGATGACAAATACGAAATTATAGCAGGAGAAAGAAGATATAGAGCTGCAATTATTGCAAAGCTTGATACAGTTCCTGCAATAATTAGAGATGTATCTGAAGATATATCTGATAGAATTGCAATTATAGAAAATATCCAAAGAAAAGACTTAAACCCAGTTGAAGAAGCCATGAGTTATAGACATTTATTAGATTCACAAGACTTAACACAACAAGAACTTGCTTCAGAAATTGGAAAAAGTAGACAATATGTAGGAAATACTATTAGGCTTTTAAAGCTCGATCCCAGAGTTTTAAAATTATTAGAAGAAGGACAAATCTCTCCATCACATGGAAAGAATCTCCTTTCTATTAAAGATGGAGATGAACAGTATAAGGAAGCTCAAAAGATTGTAAAACACGCCCTTCCAGTTAATGACAATGAAAAGAAATCTACTAAGAAAAAATCTAGAAGTGTAGTAAAAGATATCTATCTAGAAGACATAAAGACTGAAATATCTCGTAAATTTGGTACTAAAGTAGATTTTAAAAAGAAGGGTAAAGTTGGAAAAATCGAGATAGAATATTATGGTGAAGAAGATCTTTCAAGAATTATAGACTTATTATTGGAGAGGCAGTGATTAGATGAAGAGATTTTATACATGTTATTTAGTTTCAGCTTTTTCTGACAGAGCATTTATGGGAAACTCCACTGGTGTAATTATAGATGACACAAATTTAACTGATGAAGAAATGCAAAATATTGCAAAGGACATCAATCAATCTGTAGTAGTATTTGTGACAGAGCTTGACAGAGATAGATACTCTACAAGGTTTTTCACACCTAATGAAGAAATAAAATTATGTGGCCATGCAACTATTGCAACATTTTATGCACTTGCAGAAAATGAATATATAAAGCCACTAGATTCTGGAATTAAAAAAATTATCCAACACACAAATATTGGCAAAATACCAGTAGAATTGGAATATTCAAATCACAAGACACAAAACATCTATATGAATCTAGAAATCAAATTAAAAGAGGATTTTGAAGACAAAAATCGAGTTCTTGAAATTTTAGGAATAAAAGAAGAAGATTTAGGATTTGAAATTTGTGGAACTTGCAATATTGAAAAAATTTCAACTGGAACTTGTGATATATTAGTACCTGTGAAAAATGAAAAAGTTCTGTCTTCTATAAATATCAATAGAGAAAAAGCTCTTAAGCTTTGCAAAGAAGAAGATATAATCTCACTTCATGTATTCACAACAAGTGATGGTAAAAATGTAAAACAGAGAACTTTCTCTCCTATTATTGGAGTTGATGAAGAATTTGGAAGCGGAACATCTACAGCTGCGACAATGCACTATCTACATTCTAATAATGTCACAGACGAAAAAGAGATTTTTTCAACTCAGGGAAATTATATAGGTAGGACATCTAAGGTTGTGGCAAATATAAAAGATAATGATAAGCTCGTTAGAGTCGGTGGAAGAGCTTACGTATTTATGAATGGAGTACTTTATTTATAATGAGAAGAAAAAAGAGAGGTAATAAATCAAGAATTGTTATAATTCTATTTTTTATAGTGCTTCTATTTCTTGGCGTAAATTTAATCTCATCGCGCAATAAAATCGTAGATATCAATCCAAAAGATGTGGATTATGTAGAAATAATTGGTTTTAAAACTGGAAATATGAAGACAATAAATGACAAAAGAAGTGTAGAAAAAATAGTTAAAAATTTAAATAAATTGAGGGGAAAACAGGCAAATAAAGACACAAATGCAGAGATTACAAATTATATAAATGTGTATTTTACAAGTGGAAACAAGATTTCCTTTGTAAAAACTGGACTTACCCTAAGAGTTAATAATATTTATTACAATATTAGTTCAAGAAATTCGAGAATAATTGAAAATATAATAGAAGATTTTGGAAGATAGAAATATCTTCCTTTTTTATTATTAATTTTTTTTATAAGTATCTAATCTAGAGTTTAATTTATTAAACCTAATTATTAGTTATAAATTTATAAAATAAGCAAAAATCATATCTCAAATAATGTGGATAAAGTTGGTGAAGTTTAATATTTATCCACAAAACAAAAATATTTTAATATATTTATAATGAAAATGCCATAAATTATCAAAAATAGTCCACAAATGTGAATAAATATCAAAAATTGTGGATAACTTTTAGTAATTTATGGCATTAAAAAAGGCTCGATTTATTCGAGCCTTTTATCATTACATAACTTTTTTATCTGCTGGTAAGAAAGAATCAACAATACCAAGAATTGCTGCACCAATAACTGCACCAATAACTGATACATTAAATCCATCTACAAAACGTCCTGTAATATAAAGAATTATAGCTGCTACTATAAATCCTACAGCACCTCTACCAAAAGGTGATGCATCTATACCAGTAAATTTATTAATCGCCCAATCAAGTATTCCGATCACGATAGCTACCCAAGCTGCAGTCATAAATCCATCGACTTGCACGCCAATTGATAAAGCTGATGTGATTAGAATTGCAATAGCACTTACTATAATTTTTACAATTAAATTAATCATTTCGCTTCCCCCTTAATCTTTTCATTCAATATATAACCAATATTAAGTATATTAAACATTCATTAAAAAATAAGGTTTTTTACAAATTTAAATCAAACATAAATCAGAAATAAGAACAAAGTTTTAAAAATATATTTATTTTTCATTAATTCCATTGCATTTTTATAGAAATTGACCTACAATAATGTTAAACAAACTGTTGTTCATATTTAAATATTAAGTTTAAATATATTTTTAAATTTTTGTTTAAGGAGGAAGTTATGGGTATTATTGATTATTCTTTAGAGCCTAAATCTGATATTGCTTTTGTTGATATTAAGTCATTTTATGCCAGTGTTGAATGCGTAAAGAGAAATCTAGATCCACTAACTACTTCTCTTTGCGTCATGAGTAGGAGCGAGCACAGCAATGGATTAATACTTGCAAGCTCTCCTACTTTTAAAAAAGTATTTGGCAAAAATAATGTTGGAAGAGCAAGAGATCTCCCCTTTGATATAGACACTAGAGAGTTTAGCTTTGAAAATGCAAGGAGTCAAAATATTGAAATCACAAAGGAATATATAAAACATGTACAAAAATGGGCAGAAAATACATTAATTGTACCGCCTCGCATGGTTCTATATATCGAAGAAAATTTAAAAATACAAAAAGTTTTTCAAAATTATGCACCAAATGAAGATATCCATCCCTATTCTATTGATGAAGGCTTTATTGATCTTACAAAGAGCCTCGATTATTTTATTAGGGATAAATCTATGGATAGAAGGAGAAAGCTTGATTTAATTTCTGAGAGAATTCAACACGAAATTTGGAAAAAGACAGGAGTCTACTCAACTGTTGGAATGAGCAATGCAAATCCACTTCTTGCAAAGCTTGCCCTTGACAATGAAGCCAAAAAGACAAGGACTATGAGGGCAAATTGGTCCTACGAAGATGTTGAAAACAAGGTTTGGAGTATTGGTGATCTTACAGATTTTTGGGGAATTGGAAAAAGAATGAAAAAGAGGTTAAATAATCTCTATATTTATAGCGTAAAGGACCTTGCAAATTACAATCCAGATATTTTAAAAAATGAGCTTGGAGTAATTGGACTTCAGCTTTGGTTTCATGCCAATGGAGTTGATGAATCTAAGCCATCTATTCCATATAAGCCAAAGTCTAAAGGTCTTGGAAATTCACAGGTACTTCCAAGAGATTATAAAAGCCAATATGAAATTGAAATTGTGCTAAGAGAAATTGCAGAGCAAGTTGCCATAAGAATTAGAAGAATTAAGAAAAAGGCATCAGTTGTGGCGATTTATGTTGGCTTTTCCTATGGGGAGAATAAAAATTCAATTAATGCGAGAAGGACAATTAACCCAAGTCAGTCAACTAAGGTACTTTGCAGCGAAGTTATCAAACTATTTCGCGAAAAATACGATGGAGGATCTGTTAGAAATCTCGGTGTTAGTTATGATAATTTAGTTGACGAATCTCGTACAATCTTTAATTTTTTCGATGACATTGCAAAAATCGAAAAAGAAGAAAAACTTGATAGAGCCATTGATGAAATTAGAAATAGATTCGGATTTACCTCTGTTCAAAGGGCAACTTCACTTGTAGAAGGGTCTCGTGTAATCGAAAGAAGTAAGTTAATTGGCGGACATTGCGGTGGAATGGATGGTACATAATGGCTAAAAGAGATTATCTTCCCTACAAATCTGCAAGAGAATACGTAGATAGAGGCATGGCAAAGTGGATGGGATTTTTTATTTCAGAGCATACAACGGCACTAAATCATATGGGTGATGAAATAGATATATCGGAGCAAATGAGCGATGAAGAAATTCTCATCTTAATAACTCAGGTTTATATCAACAAACTTAAAATTATGATTTATACAAATGTTAGACAAGAGCCCTTTATTGGCAAAATAGAAGAAATTATAGATACAAATATTTATCTAAGTGGAGATGAGCCCAAGTACATTTCATTTAGTGAAATTATTAGAATAATACTTATGGAGGAACTATGAATGAATTAGAAAAAAATAGTGTTCAATTTGATTATTTCTCTAGGAATTATGCTAAATTTGAGGAGGATTTTTATAAATTTGCAAATATAAATATTCCACTTACATTTTTAGCCGATGATTTACTTCAACACATGGTTTCCACACATCACGAGTACTTTAGATTAAATGCGAAAAATTCTAAAGACTTTAAGGATCACTATTTTGTATTTAGAAAAATCGAAAGTAAGGAAAACAAAAATATATGTCAATTTGAATACCTTGGGCATTTATCGGCAATTGAGTTTTTTAAATTCTCTTCAAGAGTGTCTAAGGATAGGGATTTAGATAAAAATCAAAAGAAATAAACTTTTCAAAACTTGACTTTCATTTTTAATTTAATATATAATAGTAAAGCTTGCTCGGAGGGCAAATTATTCTATGAAATAATTAGCTGGATAAGGCAACAGATTGAGATATCTGTTTCTTATCCAGCTTTTTTAATTTTATTTTATATTTTTAGGAGGATTTATGAATTTTCTTACTGATAAAATTAAACCAATGTATTTAAAATATCTTTATGCTGCCTTTGGCAGTGCACTTATATCTTCAATCTATGGAATCGTTGATATGGCAATGGTTGGAAGATATCAAGGACCAGATGGTACAGCTGCTCTTGCAATTGTAAGCCCTGTGTGGAATATAATTTACAGTTTAGGACTTCTCATGGGAATTGGAGGATCAGTTTACTTTTCCATTTTAAGAGGAAGGTCCGAAGAATATCACAAGAAGTCAAATGAGTACTTTACAGCATCTTTAATAGGTGTTTTATTTTTGTCAATTTTGTCTTGGATAGGAATTATATTTTTTGACAGCGAACTTTTAAAATTTTTTGGCTCTAATGATGAACTTTTGCATCTTGCAAAAAGTTATCTATTCCCAATAAAATTTGTAGTTCCATGCTTTTTATTTAACCAATTTTTGGCAGCATTTTTAAGAAATGATGGAAACCCTGTTCTTGCAACAAGAGCAGTGTTATTCGGTGGAATTTTCAATGTAATAGGAGACTATTTCTTTGTATTTACACTTGATATGGGAATAATGGGAGCTGGACTTGCAACTGCAATTGGATCAGTCCTTTCTTTTTTAATGATGTTAAGACATTTTAGAAGTGAAAAGAATTCTCTTGAAATTAAAAAGCCGGAGAAATTATTAACAATGATAAAAGAAATAACTGAGACAGGATTTTCAACTTTTTTCATAGATATAGCCATGGGAATTTTAACAATATTTTTCAACAGACAGATTTTAAAATATCTTGGAACAAGTGAGCTTTCAATTTATGGAGTTATTATAAATATATCAACCTTTGTTCAGTGTTGCGCATACAGCATTGGCCAAGCTTCACAGCCTATAATATCTGCAAATTTTGGTGCTGAGAATGAAAAGAGAATAAGAGAAACTTTAAAATATTCTTTAATAACGGCGGCATTTTTTGGAATAGCTTGGACTCTTGTAATAGAGTTATTCCCAAATTTATTTATAAATATATTTATGAAACCAACAGAAGAAATATTAAAATTAGCACCCGCTATTTTATCAAGCTATGGAATCTCCTTCTTGCTTCTTCCCTTTAATATTTTCTCAACATATTATTTTCAAGCGATTATGAAGCCGAGAACTTCCTTTATAGTTTCTGTTGCAAGGGGCGCGCTTATAAGCGGAATTTTAATCTATATACTTCCAACTGTATTTGGACCAAACTCAATTTGGTTTACAATGGTAATAACAGAGTTAATAGTTGCAATATATGTAGCTTATAAAATTAAGAGCTTTAATAATGAATTAAAAATTAAATTTAGCAAATAAAAAACAGCCCTAGAGCTGTTTTTTAATGCATTAAATTATTTGAAAAAAATTTTTATCTTTTAAATTTTTAAAATTAACTTTATTATCATTAAATATTTTGCCATTAAAGGGAATTTCATAGCCAGTTCCCTTTCCAATATGTTTAAATTTTATAAAGACCTTGTTATTTTTCTCAATTACTTCAAAATCTTCTACTTCGCTCCATGGCATTAATAGAAAATCTCTTTTCATTGAATTTGAAATTTCCTTTTCATAAATCCCATCTTCATTAAAATTTATGACAAAAGTTCTCGTTGAATCAATGGTATAAAACAAGTCAGAAACCATTAATTTCAAGAGATTCTTACCAATGTTATCATGCTTAATAGCTACCATATAATTGTCTGTATTTTTAAATTCTTCATGTACTGCATATTTTATTTCTTTTTCGTCATTAAATAATAATCCCATAATGTCCTCACTTTAATTTATAAAATCACTTTAGATAATTTAAAATTGACAATGAATATTTTATTTGTCAATTTAATTCAATATAATTATTATATAAAAAAGAGGTAGATTATGAAAAGATTTAAGATTTTAATTTTATTAGTAATTTCTTTATTTATATTTGCAGGATGTAATAAAGATAGGACAGAAGCACTGGAATCAGTAAAGATTTCAAATATTGCTACAAGTAAAGACAGAGATATTGTAAAGCTATATCTAAAAGATGCAGGTATTAGTGAAGAAATAATCGAAGAATTTTTAAAAAATGTTTTTGACTACAATATTTTTGTAAATCATAAACTTCCCTTTGCAGATGGATTTACTGAGGTAAAAGACTTTAAAGTTGATTACAATGACACAGTCGATGAGTTTTATAAAAAAGAAAATAGAATTGGCTCAAATTGCAGAATTAATACCTATTTACTAGACAGAGAAAATATAAAAATAAATAGAAAACTTGAAGACAATTCAAGCATACTTGCCTTTGACAAAGCTTCAATTGAAAGTGAGTTTAGTGATGATTTTGATGAAACTAAAAAGAGCGAATTTCAGACACTTTTTGCACCAGTACCTGCAGCTGAAAGTGCAAATAAAGATGATCAAATAAAGAAAATCGAAGAAACTTTTAAAGAAAGAGGAATTTCCTTTGCTGATTCCAAGGCGAGAATGATAAATGTGTGGTTTCACGACAATAACGACATTGACGGAAATATTTTATTTATAGGCCATACTGGAATACTTGTGCCATATCAAAATAAATTAATGTTTATAGAAAAACTTTCTTTTAATGAGCCCTATCAAGCAGTAGTAGTAAAGAACGAAAGAGAACTCTCAGATTATTTGATGGGAAAATACGATGTCGAGTACAATCAAAATACAACAAGACCGTTTATAATGGACGGAATGAAACTTTTAAAAGACTTCAGACAAAATCCAAACAATAAGTAAAAATCCCTCCTATTGGAGGGTTTTAATAATTGCAAATTAATAATTAATTACATGAATTTATAAACTTTTCAAAAATCTTATTCATATCTTTGTTGTCATACATCATTTCAGGATGCCACTGAACTGCAAGCACAAACTTTTTATTTTCAAGAAAAACTGCTTCGACTAAGCCTTCTTCTGAAGTTGCAGCAACTTTTAAATTTCTTCCAAGTGTATTTATCCCTTGATGATGATAGGAATTTACCCAAGCTTCTTCCCTATTAAATATTTCAAATAGAGGAGAATTTTCTATTATTTTTATAGAATGAGATGCTTCGTTTCTATTAGAATTTGATAGAGAATGCTCTGGATAACCTGCAGTCTTTAAATCTTGATGAACAGTTCCTCCAAGGGTGATATTTAAAATTTGAAATCCTCTGCAAATTCCAAGAATAGGAATATCTTTTTCTAGAGCATATTGAGTGATGAAAATCTCGCAAGCATCTCTTAAATTGTCGAACTTTCCAGCCTTTCCACTATTTCTCTCGCCGTAAGTTCTCGGGTTTACATCATGACCACCTGATAGAATTATTCCGTCAAGTTTATCTATAATTTGAGTCAAGTCTTCAATATTTTTAAGGTTTGGAATAATAATTGGCACTGCTCCATTTCTTTCAACTGCTCTAATGTAGTCAGTTGCAAGCAGTTGCCAGTCTTGTCCTTCTGTTCCAATTTCTCCAACATCTTTTTGCGATATATCTTTAAGTGAATTAAGACTAATACCGATAATTGGTTTCATAAAATCCCCCATTTCTTCATACTTATATTTTATTTTTTTAAAACACAAATATCAATCAAAAATATAAGATGTCATAGAAAGTGAGCCTAATTCAAAACCTTCGCATAGAACGCTAGCATCTTTATTACTTGCTCCCAAAACGTACAACAAAGGGGCAAAATGGTCCATATAAGGTACAGAAAGATCAGCTATCTCACCATAGTTTTTATAATTTATAATATTTTCGTGATTCTTATTTAATATATCTTCTTTAATTTTTCTATCAAACTCTATTGCAAAGTCAAATCCACCTTTTTTATTGTAATCGACAAGTCTTAAATTGTGAACGACATTTCCACTGCCAAGAATTAATACTTTTTCATCTCTTAAATATTTTAATTTTTCTCCAAGCTCGTAGTGGTATCTTGCATCCTTAGTTGCATCAATAGAAATTTGAAAAACTGGAATATCTCTATTTGGATACATGTGATGTAAGACAGACCAAGTTCCATGATCAATTCCCCATGAATTGTCTATATCTATATTGAGTTTTTTACTAATTTCATCAGCAAGTTCTGGAGCACCAGGTGCGTCATAGACTATATCGTAAAGCTCTTTTGGAAATCCATACATATCATAAACTGTGCGAGGATTTGCTTCATTTGTTGTAAAAGACCCCTTAGTAAACCAATGAGCAGAAATAGAAAGTATTGCCTTTGGCTTTTCTATTTTTTCTCCAATTTCTTTCCATTTTTCTGTATAAACATTATTCTCTATAGCATTCATAGGAGATCCATGTCCTATGAAAATTGTAGGCATCTTCAAATAATCATCCTTCCATTATTTATTGTTTTATAATTTATTTATACCACTAAAGGCTGTGAAGTATGCTTCAATTGATAAAAATTTGCAGCTGATATATAATCCTTATATAGAGGTGTATCATGAGTCTTAAAAGACAATTTTTTAAGTTTGTAATACCGTCTATAATTGCCATGTGGGTTTTCTCAATATATACAATTGTAGATGGGTTTTTCGTTGCAAATTTTGCAGGAGAAAAGGAACTTTCTGCGATTACAATAGTAGTGCCATATGTCAATTTTTTATTTGCAATCGCAATAATTACAGGAGTTGGAGCCCAGACCATAATTGGCATGGAGCTTGGCAAGAAAAATCGAGACGAGGCAAATAAAGTTTTTACCTTTATACTCATCTTTATAATATTATTTTCAACAACACTTGCAATTTTGGGACTAATCTTTATAGATAAGATAATTTATTTTCTAGGAGCTGACTCCAGTTTATTTTATCTATCAAAAGATTATCTGTCAGTGATAATTTTATTCTCACCATTTTTTATAATATCCTATGCCTTTGAAGTGCTTGTAAAAGTCGACGGTTATCCAAGAACTGCAATAATTGGAGCATTGTCAGCTTGTATCACAAATATAATCTTAGACTATATATTTATAGATAAATTTAAAATGGGAGTAAGAGGAGCAGCTATCGCAACAGGAACTGCTCAGCTTTTGTCGGTAATAATATTTTGGATTCACTTTAGATCACATAAAGGTTATCTTAGAGTGGAAAAAATAAAGATGAGCCTAAAGGAAAGTATAAAATACCTTGAAAAAGTAGTAGCATATGGATTTGGAGAATTTATATCAGAGCTTAACACAGCTACAATAGTATTTATATTTAACACATTTATAATGAGATATCTTTCTTCGAACTTCATATCACCCTATGCAGTTATAAACTATATGTCCTTATTTGCAAACTCAACATTTCAAGGAGTTTGTCACGGCACGCTCCCACTTTTATCCTTCTACCATGGATCAAGAGAAGTGGAAAAAAGTAGAAAAATCGTAAATATGTCCTTTGCATTAATATTTGTAATTTCATTAATAATGTATGCAATATCTTTTTTTGGAGCAGAGACATTATTTAATATGTTTTTGGAAAATAAATCAATGATTGAATCATCAATTAGACCAATGAGAATTTATGCACTTATGTTTTTCTTAGCGGGACATAATTTATTTATAGCATCTATGGCATCAGCCATAGGAAAACCAAGATATTCAATAATAATAAATATGCTAAGAGGATCAGTTTGCATATTCCTTGCACTTTACCTTTGCGTGAAAATCTTGGGAACAAAATATTTATTCTACGGAGCAATAATATCAGAAGCCATAGTATTTATGCTTTCAATTTATTTTTACAGTAATATTAAAAAAGATAGCAGTATATATAAATTATAAAAACCACTGAACTTTGTGGTGACCCCATAAACTTCAGTGGTTTTCTTTTATAGTTACAACTACGAGCCTTGAATTTTTTCTCTCATAGGTGCATGTTATTAAATTTATCATCTCATCTTCTTCTTTTAATTCATAAGAAGAATCGAAAACAGCATTATCTTTTACAAGATTATAAAATTCTTTTCTCTTCTTAAAGTCTTTATAATCTTTTGGATTTATATAACTTTCTCCAGGGATAATCCCTGCAAGGACAGCTCTTGATTTAATCTCACCATCTTCTGTGTAGAAAGTAAAATCTTTATAGTTAGGATTTTCTTTAAATTTATTTAAAGAGCCAAACATTGAATTATTTTTAGTCATGTGACCATAAATTAGCACAAAATCATCATGAATTCCATTATTTCTGTAATCCATAAAAATTGATGCAAAAATATTTTTATTTCCACTTACATCATGTCTTAGATAAAAACTATTGTCCTTACTTGATTTAACTATTGGATAGTCAATGCTTCCTTCGCTAGACTTAATCCATGCGATAATCTCAGGATTTATGCTCTTTAAATAATTAAAATCAATTTTTTCATCTTCTGTAGTAGATTTTTCTTCAATTTGGGAATAAATTTCTACAGATTTTTTCTCGTCAGTCTTCTTATTTATGTACGAAAAGACTTGGTAGGCGAAAAATATCGCCACCAAAAAAATTATTAAATTTAATAAAATTTTACGTCTTTTCATTTTAACCTCTTCTCACAAATTATTTTGCAAATCTTTTTCTGTAAGCAATTAGTAAAACTAATACTGCTCCACTTAATAACATTAGTCCAAAATTATCCTCTATTCCAGTTTTTGGAACTTCATTTGGATTATCTGGTTTATTAGGAATACCAGGTTTATCTGGGTTTTCAGGTTTTTCTGGCACATTTGGAGTGACAGGTTCTTCTGGTTTACCAGGTTCATCTGGAGTATCTGGAGGTGTATTAGGTTCTTCCGGTGGATTTCCTGGAGGAGTATTTGGCTCTTCAGGAGGATTTCCCGGAGGAGTGTTAGGTTCTTCTGGTGGGTTTTCAGGTGTGTCTGGTGGATTATTTGGTTTTTTTGTATTTTGTGCTTTTAATACAAATCCCAACTCATCACTAGAATCAAACTTAAATACCTTACCTTCGTATCCTTCAACTGGAACTTCACTAACTTCATAAGAATATTCAATTAACTCTACTTTTGCTTTTCCATTTTCATCAAAAGTTGTAACTTTTTTAAATAATGGAAGATGATTAACTTTATCTACAAAATTATTTGCTTCGTTTAAAGTCAATTGTTCCTTTAACTTAATTCTTTCTTCTTTGCCATTTATTTTTATAATTTGATAAATGTCAAATTTAACTTCTGGACGGTCTTTTTTAATTTCTTTTCCGTCTGCTTCAACGAATTCTTTGTAAAGTTTGATAAATCTTTCCTTTTCAAGATAAATAGTAACAGTATTAGAATCTTTAACGCTGTTTTCAGCATATAGTTCTTTATCTTTATTCACTAAATCTTTTAAATTAAAGAATTCATCAGCATTTCCAAGTTCGTGTTTTTCTCCGTCAATTCCAATATAGATTACTTTACCATTTTCAATTTTAGCATCGAGCTCAGGAATCATCATTGGAAGGATAAATTCTTGAGTAGTCTTGTCAGCAAATCCTGCCTTGCCAGCTTTCATCTTAATGCCTGTTACTTTTACAAGATCATCTTTTGTGATTTCACTTTGTTTTTTGTACTCTCCATTTATTAGATATTCAACTTCAAATCCATCTGGAGCAATTACAAAATCTCTAAGAACAGATTTAAGTCCCTTGAAAGTATTATTTCTTTTTGAAGGGAATAAGTCGTCTAAAGACCATTCTTTGTAGCTTGTATCAGCAATTCCTGTGTCGACAATTCCACTATCACGTCTTATGCTAATCTTATAATTAAATTTGTCTCCAAATTTAATCTCAGCACTTCCCTTAAACCATCCATCTGCTTCTTCTTTATTTAGGACATTACCCTTTTCGTCAAGAAGTTGTAGATATTTATTTACATCTCCCTTGTGTCCATCAGTAATTCGAACTGGTTTATCATCAAATAAGAAACTAGCACTATTTCCAAAGGCTGCATGGTTTTTGTAAATTTGTCCAAGGTTTCGTGGATCAGCATATTCCTTAAACTTTTTAATATTTACATTTAAATTCTCAAGTTTAAAAGTAAATTGATTTGAAGATCCATGTGGTGCTTCAAAAGTTGGAAGCCATGCAAGTACTGCTTGTTGTTTAGAATTTTCT
Source organism: Peptoniphilus ovalis (assembly GCF_018919265.1). Lineage (GTDB taxonomy): Bacteria > Bacillota > Clostridia > Tissierellales > Peptoniphilaceae > Peptoniphilus_A > Peptoniphilus_A ovalis. Next base: position 265,718 of record NZ_JAHLQO010000001.1, on the reverse strand, counting down.
TTAATTCTCTTTTCAGCTATTGCTTGATCAATGGCTTTTTTAAGAACTTCAGCTTTATCCTTTGGAAGAGTTTTTAAATATTCATTAATATCTTCTACATATAAATATTTAATATTCTTTTCAAACTCTTCAAACTTTCCTTCTTCATTAAAAGATGCGTTAGCTCCATTTGCCATCAACTTAACTTTATCAACATTAAGTGTAATTGTTGTTTCGCCATTCTTTAATTCAAAAACATCTGGCAAGAAGTCAATAATTAAGCCGTTTTTGTATTCGTAGAATCCATTTTCATTATATCCTTCTAATAAATCTTTTTGTTTATCTTTATTATTTTCAGATTTCATTGCTTCAGCAATTTGCTTTTGATCCTTTGTAAGTTTATCTACAGTGATGTCAATTTTGAAGTCAACTTTTTTATCTTCATCTTCTTTGGATAAATCAATTTTATTTTTATTAGAATCTTTGTCAACCTTTGGTTTTTCTTCTTCTGGACCAACAGTAGATGGTTCATAAGTTAATTCAAATTTAGAATTAGCTGCTCCACTGTTTTCAGCAGCATCTTGTGCAGGTGTTTTATCAACATTTGAATCTTTGCCTGCAATTTCTATACATTTGCCAAGCCCTTCGTAGCAAATAGTCTTCTTCCAATTACTTTCATCCTTAAAGATTCCAGGGCCTTGTCCTTCTTTTGCAAGCTTATATGCTGCGAAGTTTTCATAGAATTTTCTATTGTAGCCATCTTTTGACATATAATATGCAGAAAGGTCAATCTCTTGATTTGAAAGGTTTTTATATGCATTTGTTTCTTTAAGGTCTTTGTCCTTAATCTTATTTTCTATACTATTTCCTTTAGAATCAAAGAAACCATTTATATCTTTACCAGCATTATTTTTTATAGCTTTGTCATTTACTGATAAATCTTTAAAATCAAGGCTACTGCCTGCAACTGGTTGATATTTTCTGTAATTATCATTAGAATCTGCTGCAAGGTCTTTGATTTCTATTTCTTCATTAGAAATTTTATCATTAACTCTCTTATAAGCTTCTTCATAGATTTCTCTATATTTTTCTTCTACTTTTAAGTCCGCCTTAGTATAAGACTTTTTATTTTCTCCTTCGCCTATTCCATTCTTTAAAATATTTTCTATTTCTTCATTTAGATACTTGTCCTTATTTGTAAGGATATTTCCAAATTCATCAGTGTATGGAATATCTATCATGGGATTTAATACAGAAGTGATGCCAAGCTTTTTAGTCTTTGAATTATCCATTGCTCCACCAATTTGTGTGCCTGGTTTTAATTCAATTCTAATGGCGTTAAAACGCATATCATCGTTTTTGTATTCTTTTTTAGAATTGTCAAGATAGCCAAGTTTTAATTTTGCAATTTCTTTTATTAAAGAATCTTTAATTGAAGTTAATTTTTTACTTTTATCTTTATCATCATCTTTAATTTTAGAAATTAATTCATTAAACTTTTCTGTTACCTTACCGTAGCAAGTTGTAGTAGTAGATGAGTGAATTTTATCTACAACAGTTGCAAAACTATCTATTAAATCTTGCTTTGAGTTAGCATTTAAATTATCAGCTGCTTTAATTGCATCATTAATTTTATCTTGATATGCCTTTTGAACTGGACTTTCGAATTTGTTATTTTCTAATTTCTTATAAAAAGCATTTAGAACTTTAATTCTAATTTGTCCCTTTTCAGCATCGCGAGTAACCTTAATCTTAAACTTATCTCCGTCTTTTCCAATTTCACCATTTCCATTAAGTGCAGTTTTTATATCTTCAACAGTAATGACAAAACCTTGTCCAAGTGGTACAAAGCGATTGTCAAAATAATTTGGATTTACGCCAAATCTAATATTGTCAATTTGATCTAAGAAGAAATACTCATCGTTACCGAATTTCTTATCCTTATTTTCTTCTTTATCTTCAAATTCTTTCTTAGCTTTTTCCCATTTATCCTTAGTATCATTAATTATAATTTCATCATATATTAGACGATTGTCCATATTGTGATCTTCAATTATAATTGTTGAATCAGGATCTTCTGGGAATATTCCGCCACCATTATTAGTAAATCCTATTTCCCAAAGAAGTGAACGATCGATATTAATAGTTTTATTATCTCTCTTAATAACAAAACCATCTTTATTTTTATTTAATTCAAACTTAGCTCCATTGTAAAGTCTACCAAGTTCTTTTTGAAGTAAATTAAGAAGTTCTACCTTCTTTTTATTTTCTTCTTTTGCCTTTTCTTCTTCAGTTATTTTTAGAAGATTTAAAATATAAGCGTCTCTATCTCTATCACTTCCATCGCGATAGAAAATATTAAAGAAGTTTATATCTGGAATTTTTCCAAGTTCTTCTGGCTTATTTTTGAAAAACATACTACTTGTAGATTTAGTATTTTTAAGTGTAAAGTACTTATTTACAGTTTTAGTTTCTGCAGCTTTGCCTTTATCATCTTTAAAAATTGATATTTCTTTTATTTCCCATTTTTTAGTTTCTGTATTAAATACTGGCGCAGGATATTTTGCTTTGACATCTGCCTTTAGATTATAGACAATGTCCTTTCCAGCTAAAAATCCTGGGAATCTAAGACCAAACTTGGCATTTCTAAATGCATCAAAGATACTTGTTTCATCAGTGATTAATGTTTTTGCATTTTTGTCTTTGCCAAGAGTTTGTACTATTTTTACAATTTCTTTTTCTGATAAAACATCTAAATTGTCATCTACATTTACATAATATTCACCATTTGCATCTGATTTTTTAACATAAGTCTTGCCATCAGATACGAAGTAATCATCTTTGTTGCCCTTTAAAGTTGTTTTGTTTTCTAGGTTAACTTCTTTATCACCATCTTTGTAGAACTCTTTAATTATTTTTTCAAGAGTTGTTTCTTTAAGATTTTCAAAGAATTTGTCCTTTTTAATATTTTTTTCATCAGCAGGGACAAATTTTGTGCCATTGTAATAGTATTTACCCTTAATAGCTTCATAGCCTGTTGAAGGATCTACTACATAATTTTTATTATTTACAAAGATTTGTCTAGCCTTACTATCAACTTTAATGTTTTCTCCTGAAGTTTGTTTTTGAGTATCTACTTTTTCATTACCTTCAGAATCCTTGTACTTAGTAGTCTTTGTAAATTTGTAAGTTTCACCATTTCCTGTAACAGTTATATCATTTTGAAGTCTTCCAAACTTATCTACAAGTGTAGGTCCTGGTTTGTATTCAAGATTAGAGATAATATATCCATTTTTATCAAAAACTGCATTTTCAACAAGTTTATAAGTTTTACCATCTATTGTAACTGTCTTAGTTTTTGTTTTTTCATCGACTACAACATCTTTTTCGTCGTAATTAATATCAACTCTCTTACCATTGTCAATTAAAGCAGATTCAAATCCAGTATAACCATCTTTTTTGAAATATTTTTTATTACTGTCATATATTCCATCTTCGATTATAGTTCCACCATAGGAAGTTTTATCTCCGTCAACAATAGTTACTTGATTACCTGCTACTGTTGATGTAACTGATGAGTCAGCTTTATCATCTTTATTAGATACATGACCATCAAATACCTTGTATTCATTTGTATAAGAAATTAATTTATTCCCCTTTAAGATATAAGTTGTGCCATCTTTTTCTAGCTTTCTAACTTTTCCAAAGTTTTCATCTTGAATTTCTTTTCCAAATTCTCCAACTTCAGAGTAGTTACCATTAGCATTTTTATCAAGCTTTCCACCTTCAACTTTATAATCTCCACCTTCTAAAACTTCATTTACTTCTACATTGTGAGAATTACCTTTTTCATCGATGTAAACTTTCTTATTTCCATTTTCAAGAATTACATCAGTGATATTTTCTTTAGTAAGCTCTTTGCCATCTAAAAATAATTTTCCATCTTTATCTTTAGTAAGCTTTCCACCTAATGTCTTAGTATCAAGCTTTAAAGTGTAAGTTCCATCAGTGTTTTTATAGTAATTAAGTCCAGATTTGTTAATAAATTCAGCTTTATTACCATTAAATTCTGGAAGTGTAAAAGTAATTTCTACAGATGATAGTGGAAGTGACTCTCCATTACCTGAATTAAAAGTTACCTTATCAATGTAAGTATTTGATTTTTTAAGATAACCAAAGAAATCTATTACCTTCTCTGTGTCAGAATTTACTATAGAATTTTCAGTACTTCCTGCATCAATCTCTGGTGCATTTTTGATTTCTTTACTTCCAGGACCAGCAATATTAGCTTCATCTTCATAACCCTTCTTAGTTATTAAAAATTCTTTAGAAGCTTCTGTTTCGCCGGCTTTCATTTTTAATCTAAAGCCACTGTGGAAAGGTCCCTTAAATCCAGGCATATTAAATCTAAGTTGAGCGATTCCAAATTCTACATTAGTTGTAAAGGAATAGGATCCATCTTTATTTTTAGTTAGATTTGCTGGATTTCCGTTTAAAAATACTAAATTTTTAACATCAGCTTCTGGAACTTCTGTTCCAATTTTTTCTGGAGTGTCTGGAGTGATTGTAAAAGTAAACTCTTTATTATCCTCATCCTTATTTACTTGAACTAGCAAATTAATAGGAGTGTTGTCAGGAATATAAATTTTTTCTGTTTCAATCTTATTTCCAAGTCCGCCAATGAAGTCCAGTGGAAAAACATTTACTTCAGGTTCTCCTTTAGTAAATTTAGCTTTTACATCGCCATTTTTTATTCCCTTTTGGATTGCATCTTGAAGTTTATAAAAATCATCTTCTAATTTTTTAAGTTCTTCAGGGTCTAAAGACTTATTTTCAGGATTAAGAGCATTTTCTAAATCTTTTTTAGCTTTTTCATAAGCTTCGAACTTTTTATTCCATTCGTCGCTTGCATTGTCTAAACCTGGAATATAAATACTCTTATTAAATTTATCAAGAGCTGTCTTTTCATTTTCATTTAGAAGACGTGGTGGGTCAAACTCACCAAGCATTTTGTTGTACTCATCAATATCTTTTTGAGTCAAATTACCCTTTTCTTTTTTCTCAGCTAATTCTTTTTTCTTAGCTTGAATTTCGTAGAACTGTTTTGTTCTTTCTTCATCTGTAAATCGCTCTAAGATTTTTTCATCAAGTTTTTCTTTGCCTGATGCTTCCACTTCAGATAGATATTTTTCATTATATTCTTTTTGAAGTTCTTTCTTTTTATTAGCATCAGATTCATTTTTAATTTTTTCATCTAATTTTTTTAGATCTTCAGAAGTTTCAACTTGATTTTTGTTTTTCTTAGTTTCTTCAGTTTTTGGATTTTCAGTCTCTGAAACAGTGTTAATCTCAGGATTTTTATCATCTGGTTTATTTTCAGGATTTTCTACTGAAGTTTCTGTGCCTTCACCTTCGGCTGTAGTTGCAGGAACTTCTTCTGACTTAGGTTTTTCAGAATTAACTTCTACGACATCATGGTTTTCGCCATAATCTTTTAGTAAATCTGATTCATTGTTATCAGGGTGTGAGTCTGCAGCATATTCTGTTTCATTAACACCGCTAGTTTCTTCAGTTTCTGCCACTATATTTTTATCTACCTCATTTTCTGAAGTACCTTCTACTTCAGTGGGAGATGAAACTATAGAAGAATCTGTTGAATTTCCTGAATTACTTTCTTCTGCAAATACGTTAATATTTATAAAAAGCAAAAGCATTAATATTAGAAAGACTAAATTATACTTCTTTTTCGTTTCTCTCCCTCATTTCTTTTAATATTAAGATTAATTAAAATTTTTTATTTATTAATCTTAATAATATTATAATCTTGAAATTATGTTATATCAATAACTTTAAGCTACATTATTGTATTAAATATATACAATACTTAAATTATAAAATTTGAGATGTAAGGACTATTTATTTATTATTAGTTGTGATAACATATAGTATAAATTTATTAAAAATTATTAAAAAATCTACTATATGGGGGATTTATGAAAATATTAAAAAGAGATAGAAGAGAAGTGGATTTCAATCATACAAAGATTCAAAATGCCATTGAAAAGGCCTTTGATTCTACGGGAAAAGAATACGATTCTGAAAAGACTAAGGCATATGCAATTGATATACAAAATGAGTTGGAGAAAAATTACGACGAGAAAAACCCTCCAACTGTTGAAGAAATTCAAGATTTAGTTGAGTTAAAGCTAATCGATGAAAAGGAAATTGAAGTTGTTAAAGCTTATATTCTCTACAGAAATAGACATTCTGAAGAAAGACAAATTATTTCTAAATTCGAAAAGTTTATCACAGACAACAATGTTATCAAGATTTTAAAATCTATTAGAAAAGATTACGATGCTGAGAGATATCCCCTTGAGGATTTGTATGGAAAGTTTGAATCCTTTGTTAAAAAGGATCAGTCACAAGAGTCTTATTTATCAGAAATAATTAAGGCTGCAAGTGAGCTAACTACAAAGGACTCTCCAAGATGGGAATTTATCGCTGCATTATTTTTAAATTATGATTTAGAAAATAAAATTGCAAAAAATTTAGCTGAATACAATATCAATAACTTTTATGAAAAGATTAAATTCTTAACAGAAAAAGATTTATACGGAAGCTATATTTTAGAAAATTATTCAGAAGAAGAAATAGCAGAACTTGAAAGTTATATTGATAATGAAAGAAATAAATTATTAAATTATTCTGGTCTTGACTTACTTGTTAAGAGATATGTAATCCGCTCGCATGATGGCAAATTTGTAGAGTCTGTGCAAGAGATGTTTATGGGGATTGCAATGCACCTTGCCATTCCAGAAAAAGATAGAGTTCACTGGGCAAAGAAATTCTACGACATATATTCTACTTTAAAGGTAACTGTCGCAACTCCAACTATGTCCAATTCAAGAAAGCCATACAATCAGCTTTCTTCATGCTTTATAGACACAGTTCCAGACACTTTAAAAGGAATTTATCGTTCCATAGACAACTTTGCACAAATTTCAAAGCATGGCGGCGGAATGGGGCTTTATTTTGGAAAAGTTAGAGCCACTGGATCTGATATTCGTGGATTTAAAGGAGTTGCAGGTGGTGTAATTAGATGGATAAAGCTTGCAAATGACACTGCTGTAGCAGTTGACCAACTGGGAGTTCGCCAAGGTTCTGTTGCATGTTATTTAGATGTATGGCACAAGGACATTCCAGAATTTTTACAACTTCGTACAAATAATGGGGACGACAGAATGAAGGCACACGACATCTTCCCTGCGGTTTCTTATCCAAATCTATTTTTTAGACTTGCAGAAAATGACATAAACGCAACTTGGTATATGTTTGATCCCCATGAAATCTTAACTAAAAAGGGATTTGCCCTTGAAGATTACTATGGAAAAGAATGGGAAGAAAAATACTACGAATGTGTAAATGACTCAGAAATTTCAAGACGTGAAATCTCTGTAAAGGACTTAGTAAGACTTATTATTAAATCACTTACAGAAACTGGAACTCCATTTGCATTCTATAGAGACAATGTAAATAAGATGAATCCAAACAAGCACAAGGGAATTATCTATTCATCAAACCTATGTACAGAAATCATGCAAAATATGAGTGCAATTGAAACTCTAGAAACTAAAATCGAAACAGTTGATGGAGATGAAGTTATTGTAAATACTACAAAACCTGGAGATTTCGTAGTATGTAATCTTGCATCACTTGTCCTTGGAAATATAAATGTAGAAGATGACAAGGAACTAGAAGACATTGTAAAGACTACTGTTAGAGCACTAGACAATGTAATTGATCTAAACTACTATCCAATTCCTTATGCCAAGGTAACTAATAGAAAATACCGTTCCATTGGACTTGGCACAAGCGGATATCACCACGCCATTGTAAAAGCAGGATTTGCCTTTACAGATGTTGAAGAGCACCTAGCTTGGGCAGATGATTTATATGAAAGAATCAATTTCCACGCAATTAAAGCTTCAATGGAAATTGCAAAGGAAAAGGGAAGCTATGATTTCTTTGAGGGTTCAGATTGGGATAGTGGAGAGTATTTCGATTTAAGAGATTATAATGACGAAAAATGGAGTAAACTACGCGAAGAAGTTCACAAAAATGGACTTAGAAATGGCTATATAATGGCGATTGCACCAACTGGATCTACTTCAATTATTTCTGCAACAACAGCAGGTGTTGACCCTGTAATGAATAGATATTTCTTAGAAGAAAAGAAGGGCTCAATCCTTCCAAGAGTAGCGCCAGACCTAACTCCAAAGACATTCTGGCTATACGAAAATGCCCATGAAATCGACCAAAATGTAGTAATAGAAGCGGCATCAATCCGTCAAAGACATATTGACCAATCTCAGTCAATTAACTTTTATATAACTACTGAATATACAATGAGACAGATTTTAAATCTATATATTAAAGCTTGTAAAGAAAATATTAAATCAGTTTACTATGTGAGAAGTAAGTCGCTTGAAGTTGAAGAATGCGATTATTGTGCATCATAAGAGGTAGGAGGAATTATGAAACTTTCAAAAAGAGGATTATTTAATGAAAATGGAGATATCGAAACTTCAAAGAGAAGAGTTGTCGATGGGAATACCACAAATCTAAATGATTTCAACAATTTAAAGTACAAGTGGACATCAGATTGGTACCGCCAAGCTATGAATAACTTTTGGATACCAGAAGAAATTAATTTATCGCAAGATATTAAGGATTACAGACTTCTTGATAAGTATGAAAAGACAGCTTATGATAAGATTTTATCTTTCTTAATCTATCTTGATTCACTACAAACTGCACAAATTCCAAAGCTGCAGTCCTATGTAACAGCAAATGAGATAAATTTATGCCTTTCAATTCAGGGATATCAAGAGTCCATTCACTCACAATCCTATTCCTATATCCTTGATACAATCTGCTCTCCAGAAGAAAGAGATGAAATACTTTACCAATACAAGGACGATGAATTCTTATTAAAGAGAAATAAATTTATAGGAGATCAATATCAAGACTTCTACGAAGAAGAAACCCTTAGAAACTTTATGAAGGCTCTAATTGCCAACTATATCTTAGAAGGAATTTACTTCTACTCAGGATTTTCATTCTTCTATAACCTCGGAAGAATGGGCAAAATGCCTGGTACAGTTTCTGAAATTAGATATATAAATAGAGATGAAAACACTCATCTTTGGTTATTTAGAAGCATTATCCTTGAACTTAAAAAGGAAAATCCAGAAGTATTTACAGATGAAGATATTTCATTTTATAAAGGAATGCTTAAAAAAGGTGTTGAAGAAGAAGTATCTTGGGGTAAATATGTCATAGGAGATGACATAAGAGGTCTTAATTCTAAGATGATTGAAGATTACATCAAGTATCTTGGCAATTTGAGATCTAGAAATTTAGGTTTTGGAAATTTATTCGAAGAAAATATTGAGGAACCAGAATCAATGAAATGGGTATCAGAATACTCTGATCCAAACAAGATAAAGACAGACTTCTTTGAGGCTAGGCCATCAGCCTATGCTAAATCTTCAGTGATAGAAGACGACCTTTGATTATATTTTAAAAGCCGGGTCATTATTATGATTCGGCTATTTTTTTAAATAAATTCACAAATATAACGCAAATAAAATTCTTTTCTATCACACAAATTTATTAAATTTATAATAGGAGGAAAGAATGGAAGATAATAAAGATAACAAAAACAATCGACCCAGTTATAATTTACTTAGTTATTATCTAATTGCAATACTTGCAGTATTTGCACTAAACTGGCTTATTCTTCCAACGCTAAATCAAAATAGTGTAGAAAATGCTACATATTCAGATTTTAGAGGAAGCCTTGCCAGCGATAATATCTACAAAGTTAAATTTCAACAAGACAAAATTTTATACACATTAAAAGGTGAAGAAAACAAGGTTTATAAGACAGGAAAAATGGATGACCCTGAAATAGTTCACGACCTTGAAGAAAAAAATGTAGATTATGCATCAGAAATACCTGAAAAACCAAATATTTTCTTGTCATTTCTAATGACTTGGGGAGTTCCAATATTCTTATTCTTCTTGCTACAAAGAGCAATGACTAAGAGAATGAGAAATATGAGCGGCGGAGCTAGCGGAATCTTTGGTGGCAAAAAAATTGAAAAATACGTGCCAACTGGAGAAACTGTGACTTTTGAAGATGTTGCAGGTCAAGAGGAAGCTGAGGAATCCCTTGTAGAAATAGTGGACTATTTAAAGCATCCTGAAAAATATACAGCAATTGGAGCAAAATGTCCTAAGGGAGCATTACTTGTAGGACCTCCAGGAACTGGTAAGACACTTCTTGCAAGAGCAGTTGCAGGGGAAAGTCATGTGCCATTTTATTCAATTGCAGGTTCAGAATTCGTTGAGATGTTTGTAGGTCGTGGAGCGGCTAAAGTCAGAGAATTATTTGACGAAGCAAAGAAAAACGCACCTTGTATAATATTTATTGACGAAATCGATACAATTGGTAAGAAGAGAGATTCTGCTGGAATTTCTGGAAATGATGAGAGAGAACAAACCCTTAATCAACTTCTTACAGAAATGGACGGATTTGACGGAAATATTGGTATAGTAATGCTTGCAGCAACTAATAGACCAGAAACTCTTGACCCTGCCCTATTAAGACCTGGAAGATTTGACAGACAAATTAGAGTTGAACTTCCAACATTAAAAGACAGAATTGAAATATTAAAAGTTCACGCAAGAAGCTATAAAATGGATGAAAATATAGACTATTCATTGATTGCAAGATCAACTGCAGGGGCAAGTGGTGCACAACTTGCAAATATATTAAACGAAGCAGCACTACGTGCAGTTAGAATGGGCCACAGCGTAGTAACAACAGAAGATATACAAGAATCCATTGAAGTTGTAATTGCAGGTGCACAAAGAAAACAAGATATCCTATCTCCAGAAGAAAAGAAGAGAGTATCTTATCACGAAATTGGTCACGCACTTGTAGCAGCACTTCAAACAGGATCAGAACCAGTTGAAAAAATTACAATAATACCTAGAACATCGGGAGCTTTGGGCTACACTATGCAAGTTCCAGAAGATGAAAAAAACCTATACACTCGTGACGATTTAATAAATCACATCACAACATTATGTGGTGGACGAGCTGCAGAAGAGGTAATATTTAACGAAGTATCAACTGGAGCATCAAATGATATAGAAAAAGCAACAGATATGGCAAGAGCAATGATAACTCAATATGGAATGGCAGATGAATTTGGAATGGTTAAGTTCCAAAACTCTGGCTCAAGATATATGGGAGATCAAGGCAGCATGAATTGTTCAGAAGATACACAAAAAGAAATCGACAACCTAATAGTAAAAACAATTAAAACTTGCCAAGAAAATGCAAGAAAACTAATAAGAGACAATAAAGACGCAATGAAAGAACTTGCAGAATTCCTGTTAGAAGAAGAAACAATAACTGGAAAACAGTTTATGGAAATACTTTCAAAATATACAAATTTTGATAAAGCAGATGTTGCAGAAGAAAACTAAATTATTTAAAGGTGGGCTATCTTAGGATAGTCCTTTTTTAATTTATAAATTAATGGGTAGAATATATAATAGGAATTTAAATATAAAATTATAGAAATAAAAGGAGATGACTATGGGATTATTAGTAGAAGGTAAATGGCAAGATCAGTGGTATGATACTGAATCAACTGGCGGAAAGTTTGTGAGAAAGGATTCTTCCTTTAGAGATTGGATAACGAAAGATGGAACTATTGATGATGATACTAAAAAGGCATATCCTGCTGAAAAAGGCAGATATCACCTATATGTTTCACTTGCTTGTCCATGGGCTTCAAGAGCTTTAATGGTTAGAAAATTAAAGGGCCTTGAAGATATAGTTGGTCTCTCAATAGTAAGTCCTCTAATGTTTGACAAGGGCTGGACTTTTGAAGATTATCCAGGCGCAACTAAAGACAATGTACACGGATTTAAGTATCTTCACGAACTTTACACTCATGTAAAACCTGATTACACAGGAAGGGTTACAGTACCAGTTTTATATGATACGAAAGAAGAAAAAATTGTAAACAACGAATCTGCTGATATTATTAGAATTTTTAACGAAGCCTTTGATGATTTAGGAGCAAAGGAAGGAAATTATTATCCAGAAGATTTGCGAGATGAAATAGATGAGATAAACGACTATGTTTATGACAGAATAAACAATGGAGTTTACAAGGCAGGATTTGCTACAAAACAAGAAGTTTATCAAGAAGAGGCAAAAAATGTATTTGAAGCTCTTGATAAAATCGAAGAAATTCTATCAAAGAATAAATATCTTGTTGGAGATAGATTTACAGAAGCTGACATTAGACTTTTTACAACTCTTGTGAGATTTGATGCAGTTTATTTTGGACATTTTAAGTGCAACCTAAGACCACTTACAAGCTATGAAAATATTTGGAGATACACAAGAGAAATCTACAACATGGATGGAATAGCCGAAACAGTGGACCTTGACCACATCAAGACTCATTACTATATGTCACATGATATGATAAATCCAAATCAAATTGTGCCAATAGGACCAGAAATTGATTTTAGTTTATAATTTATAGAGGGGCCTTTCGAGGTCCTTTTTTGATATAATTTTAATATGAAATATTTAAAGAGAAACTATATACTTGTTGATGTGATTTTTTTACTAATTTTGGCGATTTTTCTAATTTTATTCCAGGACTATATCTTTGGAGCTAAAATGAATGATGACAATGCAATTTATTTTTGTGTGATTGTTTCTATTTATTTTATTATCGCTTATTATTTTAAGAGAAAATACATTCCAGATTACGATGATTTAAGAGAATTTTATAAAAAAGGCTGGAAAATTTCAGGATACTATTCAAAAAAATCTGTTGAAAATAAAGACGTTTACAAAAAGTCTTATATTAATTGGACAAATTTTAATTTGATATTTTTATCTTTAGAGTTATTAATAATTTTAATATTCTACTTTATTGGTTATAGAAGTTACAATTTGTTTAGAATTCATTTATGTGCAGTTTTTGCGATTCAAATAATTGGATACATTATTACATTAATAAGAGAAAAAAGATTTTAAAATTGAGCTATAGCTCATTTTTTTATTAATCTTTAATTATAAGTTAAGGATATTATTGATTGGATATATAAAATTAATTAATTAAAGAAAGGAGAAAATTTTGAGAAAACCAAATATTATTTTATTTTTTTGCGACGACTTAGGTATTGGCGATGTTTCTTGCTTTAATAAAGGGTCGAAAATTAATACTAAAAACATAGATAGACTTGCTAAGAGAGGTATGATGTTTACCGATTCTCACGCAACTTCTGCACTTTGCACTCCATCAAGATATGGGCTTTTAACTGGAAGATACAATTTTAGATCCAGACTAAAATCAAGTGTAATTCCAGGAGATTCACAAACTTTAATAGAAAAGGATAGAAAGACTTTGGCACATCTCTTGAAGGAAAATGGATATAAGACTGCTGCCATTGGCAAGTGGCATCTCGGCATGGATTGGGCGTTAAAAGATGATAAGGACTATGAAAAATACGGTCTTGACAGAGAATATATCGAAAAGAAAGAGCCAGAGTATCAAAAGGGAAGACCTTATTTTGGAAACACAACAGGTGAGCCCTTTGTAAGAGGTACAGATATCGACTATACTAAGCCAATAAATTACGGACCTAATGATTATGGATTTGATTATTTCTTGGGTACTAATGCATCTTTAGATCAAGGTCCCTATGTGCTTGTTGAAAATAACATGCCACTTTCAGAGCCAATTTATGTAATGGGAAATGGCGATATTTCAAGGATTGACAGCTCAAACCCTAAGGCAATTGAGCTTGGAGTTGCTGCACCAGAACACAGCCCATACAATCTTCCAGATCAGCTTCAAGAAAAGGTGATGGAGATTTTAGATGATTATATAAAAAATGATGATACATTCTTTTTGTACTATCCAAATCACCTAGTTCACGGACCGATAATTCCTCAAAAAAGGTTTAGAGGAAAGTCTGGAATTGGCGATTATGGAGATTTTGTGTTGCAGCTTGATTCCTATGTGGGCGAGATAATAGACAAGCTTGATGAAGCTGGAATTTTTGATGACACTTTATTTATTTTTACATCAGATAATGGTGTTTCTTCAATTGTGGGACTTGATGAATTAAAGGAAAAGGGCCACGATTCAAGCATGGAGTTCAGAGGTCACAAGATGCATATTTGGGAAGGCGGTCACAGAGAGCCGACGATAATCTCCTATCCAAAAATAATTAGAAAGGGAACTGTGTCAAATCACATGATTTCTCATTCAGATTTATACAGCACAATTGCAGAACTTCTCGGGGCAGATATTTCAGATGATGCAGCAGAAGACAGTATATCAAACCTATCTCTTTGGAAGGGCGAAGACAAAGATGTGAGAGAAGACATTGTGCATTCATCAGGCAATGGTGGACTTTCCATAAGAGAGGGATTTTGGAAATTAATCCTAACAACTGGCGGCGGACTTGATATGAATTACGATAGAAATGAAGAATCTTTTAAAGAAGTCTTTAAACCAACAGAGCTTTACAATTTAAAAGAAGATATTTCTGAGAAGAACAATGTAATTGATGAATATCCTGAAATTGCTAAAAAACTTGAAGAAAAGTTAAAAGATTATATATTAAGAGGAAGATCAACTCCTGGAAAATCTCAAGAAAATCAACGAGATTTGCCAACTGGAGACTGGGAACAACTTGCTTGGATGGACAATTACAAAGAATATGTTGATGAGCTAAACAGAGGTCATGAAGATGAAAAATGAAATGATTGCTCTTCCTGGTGGGAAATTTAAAATGGGATGCGATTTAAATGAAGGCTTTGAAAAAGACATGGAAGGACCCAGCGTTGAGGTAGAAATTGAGCCCTTTGAAATTATGAAATTCACTGTGACTAACGAAGAATTCTTAGAATTTTTCCTAGAGACGGGCTATGTAACAGAAGCTGAAAGATATGGATCATCCTTTGTCTTTCACTATTTGTTAGACCCTAAGAAATCAATTGAAACTATTAGCACAGAAAGTGCGTGGGTTGAAGTCCAGGGCGCATCTTGGAGAAAGCCAACTGGAGATGGTTCAAGCATAGAAGATAAGATGAATCATCCTGTGGTGCATATTTCATACAATGATGCCATGGTCTATGCAAACTGGAAGGGTCTAAGACTTCCAACAGAAGCGGAGTGGGAGTACGCCGCAAGAGCCGGCACAACTACGAGATTTCCATGGGGAGATGAGCTAGTAAAAAATAAAGAGCATATGGCAAATACTTATCAAGGTGAGTTCCCAAACTACATCACAGATGAAGATGGATATATTGCAACTGCTCCAGTTGATTCCTATTATCCCAATGACTTTGGTCTCTATCAAGTTTGTGGAAATGTCTATGAATGGTGCATAAATGATGGGGGAATTTCTCTTAATGAATTTACTAAAAAAGATAGAGATGAATTTGTAAAAGAAAATCAAAATTATACGAGAAATCTAAAGTCGCTAAGAGGCGGATCCTTTCTTTGCTCGCCAGATTATTGCAAAAGGTACAGAGTTGCTTCAAGAAACTCCACAACTGCAAATTCTTCGGCTTGTAATATTGGATTTAGATTAGTGAGGTCACTATGAGCGAAAAAACAAAAATTTTAGCAGATTCAGATAAATTGGCAGAAAAAAGAACTTCACTTGCACAAAACAGATCACTGCTTGCATCGGAGAGGACCTTCGCAGCTTGGATAAGAACTGGATTTGCAATAGCAGGTGCAGGAGTGACTATATCAGAAGTACTTAAGAATTCCAAAAACTTTGAATACTCCAATAAAATTGGCATACTGCTAGTTCTACTTGGAATTGCAACATTTTTATACGCTTGGTTTGAATACAGGGGAAATTACAAATTTATAAGTGAAAGCTACGAAGACTCCAACGAAAAATTGCAAAACTTTAAAATGAATTTTATCGCTGGAAGCATATTGATTTTTGCACTGATTATAATATCAGCAATGGCACTTGCCATGATTGTTATTGATTAAATATTTTTAATATCAATTTTAGTGAATAGGCTTTAAAATCTTACTGAGAATTTATCTACTATTTTAAAGTGTTCAAATAAATGAGGTTTGCAATTTTGCATATAATTAACAAAAAAATCGTCTAAGCGTTAAGAATTTTCAACTTGTTTGAACGAAGTGAGTTTTGAAAATTTAGCATGGACGATTTTTTTGAACTTTCAGCAGCGTCAAGGTGTTTTGGGGAGGCTTGGAGGGGCCGCGACTCATCTAAAAAAGCTCTTTATTCAGTCGCTTTTTTATATTCGCATGCATAAGGTTCTTCATCAGTTCATCTTCACTTAGTTCAGATTCACTGTGAAGACCGTTCATCTCGTGACCAGTCACTCGATTCACTACAATTAAAGGTCCATTACAAGACGTCCTAATGCCCCTCCAAATAATAAAATAGTTTTAAAAATTTATAAATTAGATAAATTAAATTAAAAAATTATAATTAAATAAATTTATAAACATTTAATCCAGTTTCTTCATTTATTTCTCTCTCAACAACTCCGTCTATTACATCAATAGTAAGCTCACAAGTTACGCTAATATGTGATTTTATTAAATGTCCGCCAAAGCCATTTCCCTTATCATCAGCTGCAGAGATGTGTAGATGCGGATAATACTCTCCATCTTTTGTGGAAATACTTCCAATAATTGATAAGATTTCATAAATTCCCTTGAAATTCTTTTCTGTGTAGCTTTTATCATTTACTTTATAAACTCCAATTGTAAAATCATCAGTTGCACCAAGTCCAGAGATGCTTGCAAGCTTTATATTTTCCTTTTCTGCAATCTCTTTTAACTTTTCTTGAACTTCTTCTCCTCTGTCTATTCTTGCGACAATTTTATTACCAAATCTTCTGTAATCCATTATTTACTCCTTCTTATCTAAAACTGTACCTATAATTATTCCTATTACAAGTCCTACACCTGCACCAACACCTATATTTTCAAATCCAAGAATCATTGCAAAAGCTGTTCCAAAGCATAATCCAAGTCCAATACCAAGACCTAAATTTTTATTTTCACTTTTTTTATATTTATCTTCATTATTTTTTGATTTATTAGAAATATTTAAGATTAAACATGCGATTCCAATTGCTAATAAAGCAAAGGGCAAAACTATTCTTAAAATATCCATTTTTATCGCCTCTTTTTTATTTGCTACCCAGGAATAAAAATTTATAAACAAAAAAGAGTCTTTGAGCCTCGTATTTATTTATAATTTATATTAATTAGTTAATCAAAATTTATTATCAGAAATTCTATTCTCCACATTATCTTCAGTGTTAGGAACATAGACATTATATTCTTCGTCAAATAAATTTGAAGTAATTAAATAATCGGCTGTGATTTTTGAAGTTGCCATAGCCACATCGTAAAGTGTTGAGATTCTAAGAAGTGCCTTTACATCTGGATCATGTGGCAGTGCTTCAAGAGGATCCCAGAAAAATATTAAAATATCTATTTTTGATTTTGAAATCAATGCACCAAGTTGTTGGTCGCCGCCAAGAGGACCTGATGCAAGACGCTTAACATCAAGAGATGTGTTATTTCTAATAAGAGTTGCAGTTGTGCCTGTTCCTATTAATTCGTGATGTGAAAGCTTTTTTTCATTTTCACGAACCCATTCAAGGAGTTCTCTCTTTTTATGGTCATGAGCAACAAGTGCAATTGTCTTTTTCTTTTGGATTTTGATTTGTTTAGTTTCCATAATTATCCTTTCTAACGAGCATGAGCTAAAATAATTTCTTGACTAATTTTCTTTCTTAATATATAATATCAAAGATTGAAATCCTTGCATAGAGAAAAACTATGCCGAAGCCCAGGAGGTGAAATAAATGAATAAATATGAAGCAGTGATTATGTTTTATCCTGAAGTAGAAGAAGAAAAAAGAAATGCTTCTTTCGAAAGAATTAAAAACGTAATTGAACAAGATGGTAAAATCGACAACGTTGATGAATGGGGAATGAGAAAGTTAGCTTACGAAATCGAATACAAAAAGGAAGCTTACTATATCTTATATGAATTCGAAACAAAACCAGAAGTTATTGCTGAAGTTAACAGATTAGCAAGAATCATGGACCCAGTTATGAGACAAATGGTAATTAAGTTAGAAGACTAAGGAGATTTTATGAATTGTGTTAGTTTAATAGGAAGACTTGCAAGAGATCCGGAACTTCGTTATTCTCAAAATGGTATGGCAGTTTGTAGATTTACAGTTGCTGTTGATAGAAGAATGAACAAGCAAAAAAAGGCTGAGGCTGAAGCAAACAATCAACCAACAGCAGATTTTATTTCTTGTACAGCTTTTAATCAAGTTGCAGAATTAATTGCCAATTATCATAAAAAGGGAAGCCAAATAGGTATTGATGGAAGAATTCAAACAGGAAGCTATGAAAAAGATGGAAGAACAATTTACACTACTGATGTAATAGTAAACAATCTTACATTTATAGGTTCATCAAGCTCTAATCAAGGAGCTGGCCAAAACATGAATCAAGGCGGTTTTAACCAAAATATGGGAAATAATATGAACCAAGGTGGATTTAACCAAGGTTTTTCAAATACTCAACCTGTAAATTCAGCATACAATGACAATGACTTTTCAAACACAGACGACGACAACGCTGGATTTTTCCCTATTGACAATGACGATATTCCGTTTTAAGGAGGGTAAAATAAATGCAAAGAAGATTTGGCAGAAGGAGAAAAGTAGATCCTTTTGAAAAAGATAAGACTAAAAAAATAGACTATAAAGATGTTGAAATGCTAAAGAACTACATTTCTGATCGTGGTAAAATTCTTCCAAGAAGAATCACAGGTCTAAATGCAAAACATCAAAGAGCTATGACAACTGCTATAAAAAGAGCAAGACAAATTGCACTTATACCATATAGTGCTGACTAATAGCATAGATTTGGGACTGATAATATCAGTCCTTTTTTGTTACAAAATTATTTGATTGAATATTGAAATAATAAATGATATTATTAAAAAATAACATGGGATGTATTTAAATGTCTATAGTATTAATGTAAATATTTTTTGACCAACAACATAAGATGTAAAAAGGTTTAATTTATCTATTGACAAATTAAACCTTTTATATTAACATCAAATCAGATTCAGTCTAAAGTATTAATAAATTGGAGGTGAAAAATGAAAATATATGAATTGCAAATAAAAACTTATTTGCTAAGGAATCTAACAGTAGAAGAATCTCAATATCAACTATCAAAGTTCATAACAGAATATCTTGCAAAAGATGAAAAATATTTAGAGTTGCATAAGTCTAAAAAGTATAAACCTTATTGTTTTGATAATTTATTTCCTATTAACAATGGATATGAAAAAGAAAATATCTATAATTTCAGAATAAGAACAATAGACCAGGACTTGTGTAATTATTTTTTGAAGAATTTTGAAAACGCTCGCAATGACTATTTCAAAAATTTAACATTAAGAGCAAGAATAATTCCAAAACATTCAATAGACAAGATATTCTCTTTAAGTCCCGTTGTAATTAAAACTGCTAATGGTTATTGGAACAACGAAATTAGCTTGAATGAATTTGAAAAGAGAATCAAGGACAATATTTTTAAAAAATATAAATATTTTGTCGAAGAAGAAATTGCTGAAGAAGATTTTTATAGTAATTTAAAAATCTTAAATAATAAACCAGTTAAAGTTTATTGCAAAGGAATTACTCTTTTAGGGGATAAATTAGAACTTCAAATTAATCCAGATAATTTATCACAAGATATTGCATACTTAATTCTAGGCGTTGGCTTAGGTGAAAATATATCTTACGGAAGTGGATTCTGTGGATACAAATATTTAGGTTAGGAGGTGAATAGATGCTAAAAGAATGTATTGAAATTTTTGAAGAAAATAAAATTGAAGATGGGCAAAATATTGTAATTAAAAATTATGTCCCAAAAGATGGAAAGTATGTCTTAGTTAGAATGAATGAAGCAGAATGGACTTGCGATGAACCACTAGTTTTAGAATATGACAAGAAAAATAATAAGTTAAAAGGAGAAGAATCTCTAAATTATAATCTAATTAAAAACTTAGATTACTATTCTAACTTGCTTGATATGAACAAGCCATTGGATAACAAGAAAATAATACAAAGCTCCAACTACTACTCTGTATTTTTCAAGGAAAGCAATTATCCAGAAAAAATGAACAGAGATGCAATTAAGAGATATTTTGAAATCTTAAAAGATCCATATAAAAAATATAAGGACAAGGAATCAAAAAATCTTTACAAAGAAGTTGAGGAAAAACTTGGAGAAGTTAATATTGAAGAATTAGAGAAAATTGAAAATTGGTTACTTAAAAATCTAGATAATTTTGAATATGATTTAAACTCCAAAGTTTATTATAAGTTTTTCTTTATTTATGATGGTGAAAATCGAAAAGAAATTTTTGATAAAAACATAAAAAATTATAAGAGAGAGCAAGATAGATATGTAATGGTCAATAGTTTTAATAAAAATAAGTACAATATTAAAATTGGAAATACAAGTTATGGGCTTTCTAATGACAATATGGGACTAAATGATAAAAAACCATATCTTGCTAATCTTGTAAGGAAAGTAAAAGAACCATATATGATAACTAGTGAAGAGGCCTTAAAGCAAAAAGATTTCTTTGATTATTTGAATTCTTTAGCCAGAAAGGGAATTTCTAGAGTTTATTTTAATACTGAAAATAAAGAAATTTATACTAGTTTTAAAGATATAAAGTATGTATTTATTGGATATGAACTTTTTCTATATCCTGAGAAAAATGAAGCTGCAATACTAAATTTTAAACATTATACAAAACCAGTTCCATCTATTGATATAGAGTTTAAGGAATTTATCAGAGAAAATCTATCAAGAGATTTAAGTGAAGAAGAAATTACTAAACAAAAATCAAAATATTTAAAGCTTAATGATAGATTTGAAGTCTTAAAAAATATTAATTGGGTTTATTTTTATAATTATTATTTAAAAAATAGAGATAATCTTGAAGACCTCAACATTAGAGACAGAGATTTAAAAAATATTTTAATTAAATATGGGGATAATTTATCGAGATATTTTCTATACGAAGACGATGTGAATATCAACAGCCTAATGGAAAATTTAATACTTGATTCTATTAAATATTCACTGTCAAAAGAATATTTCAATAAAGCAGTTGGTCAATTTAATTATTATTTATCTATTAAAGAATTTTTAAACAAGGAAAGTGAAGGTGAGTTTGTGAATTTTCAAGACAACATGAGAGAAAAAATTAGAAGCGAAGAAAAATATAATTTTGAAAGTGATGAAGAATGTCTTTTCGGAATTGGACAAGTTCTCAGATATATACTAGACCAAAATAATATGAAGGATAAGAATCTAAGCTTTGTAAAAAATTATTTAGGAAGAAATAACCCTAAAATACTTATGAGAAATTTTGAAAAGATTGTTGAGAGATATGCTCATATTATAAAAGCTTATAGAGCTTCTAACTTAAATCAATTAATAACTAATATAATACTTTATGAATTTCAAAAAAATAAAATAGATGATAAATATATTATCGCAGGATTTTTAGATGAATGTTATATCTACAATAAGAAAAAGGAAGAAATTAAAGGAGTAGAAAATGAATAAACTAGATAAAAGAGTATATGGAGTTATAGGAATTTCTTCAATTATGGCAAATTGGAACGCTGACTTTTCAGGAAATCCAAAATCATTGTCAAATGGAGAAATATTTGGATCTGACAAAGCTTTAAAATACACAATGAAAAAGAAATGGGATGAAGAAGACAAAAAAGTTTTATATTTAAAATCCTATATCATATCTGATAATGGATATTTAATTCCAAGAACATTAAAGGAAAGATATGAACAAATCTTTGACACTGAGCTTAAAAATGAAAAGACTGGCGAATCAGAAAAAGTACTTAAAAATTTATTCTCAGCAATTGATGTCAAAAACTTTGGAGCAACTTTTGCAGAAGCTGGAAATAATATTGCAATAACTGGAGCGGTTCAATTCTCACAAGGAATGAATAAGTTTGAAGACCCTGTGGCAAATGATCAACCAATTCTTTCTCCTTTTAGAGATCCTAAGGCAAAGGAAAAATCAAAAACTGAAGAAGATGCTAAAAGTTCAACACTTGGAACTAAAATAGTTTCTGAAGAGGCACATTATTTTTATTCTTTTGTAGTTAATCCTCTTGCATACAATGGATATGAAGAACTTGGCGTAACTGAGGGCTACACTGAAGATGACTTTAAAGAATTTAAAGATGCAGCAATTAAATCAGCCACAGGATTTGATACAAACTCCAAAAAAGGAGCAGAAAATGAATTTTCACTTTTTGTAGAAACAGATTTAGATTTATATCTTCCAAATCTTGCAGAGTTAATTAAATTCGAAAAAAGAGAAGATGATAATTCTAAGCACAAAATAATTTTTAAAGATAGTGGAATTTTAGAAAATAGAGATGAAATTATAGATATTGAAATTTATTATAATGATGCAGTCCTAGAATTAGTTGATTTCCCTGCATCTGCAAAATTATTTAATATTTACACAGGTAGAGAACTAGGAGAAAAATAATGAAGGCTTTAAAATTTAATCTATCTGGGAAAACAGCCTTCTTTAAAATGCCAGATGTAAACACATATCTTTATTACTCCTATGGTCAAATACATCGAGTAGCACTTTTAGGACTAATTGGAGCAATTATGGGATATAAGGGATATGCAGATAAAAATAGAAAAGAATATCCAGAATTTTATGAAAAATTAAAAAATATTAAGATTTCAATTGTGCCGAAAACAAATGATGGAACTTTTCCTAGAAAACTTCAAAAATTTAATAACTCCACTGGTCATGCATCTAATGAAGCTGGAGGAAATCTTATAGTAAAACAAGTTTGGCTAGAAGATGTATCTTGGGATATTTATATAATAATTGATGACGAAATATCAGAATCAATTGCAGATAAAATATTAAATAACAGAGCTACATTTATACCTTATTTAGGATCAAATGACCATTTGGCAAATATTAAAGATCAAGAAATAGTAGAACTTAAAAATAAACAAAGTATTGGAGAAATTAGAATAAATTCTTTATTCATCAATAATAATATCTCGGAAATGGAATCTTTTATGTGTTATATATATAGAGAAAAGTTACCTTTTAAATTGGAAAAGGAAACTGAAAGATATATATATGAAGATTTTATTTTCACAAATGCCGACATAACATTTGAAGAAGATATGAATAATATTGTATTTTCTCATGAAGAGGATAATTTAATTTTCTATAATGAGGATGGAATTTATGAAAATTAGTGAAATAATATGTGACCATAAGAAATATTATGGTCACATAAATCAAAAAAATAAAACAATGGAACTTTTAGATAATCATATAGAACTTGTAGATGATTATTATAAAAATTTAAAAAAAGAGAAAAATCTTGATGAAGTATTTAAGAGAATATTTGAAAAACTTGAAATAAACCCAGAATACTTTGAAATTTTTAAAGAGCTTGCAGACTCCTTGGTTTCAGCACATGATTGGGGCAAGATAAATTCAAAGTTTCAATCAGAAAGACTATTTAATAAAATTGAAGATATAGATTTAGGAATAAGCAGTAAACACTCAATTCTTTCAGCAGCTTTATATCTATATTATTATTTAGATTATTTAGATAATTTGAGTTTAATAAAAGCTGACTTGCAAAAAATTCAATACATTTTATTTTTGAATGCATACATAATTTCTAAACATCATTCTGATTTAGATAATTTTGAGTATAGTGGTAAAAGTTTTTGGGATTACTTCTCTATTAATAATAACGATTTAGAAATCTTTAAAATAATATCTGAAACGGGAATTTTTACAAAAGATTTTTCAAGTGGTTTTGAAGGAAAAATAAAAAATTTTTTTAAAACTAACTACAACTTATTAACTTCTTCAAAAATCGGAAAATTTAAAAAAGAAAAATCTAAAACCTTATTTATTTACCAAAGACTGATGTACTCACTATTAGTAGCATCTGACTTCTATGCAACTACTGAATTTATGAACTCTTACAAATCGCAAAAAGAAGAAATTGATAAAGAATCTTTAATTGATATCTATAACAACTCAAATCTTATGAAATCAATTAGAAATCAGGAAGAAACTAAATCTTATAAGAAAAAAGAAAAACTAAATGATTTAAGAACTAAAATATTTTTAGAAGTAGAAGAAAATTTTGAAAAAAATAAAGATAAAAATATATATTTCTTAGAAAGTCCAACGGGCTCAGGCAAAAGTAATATTGCCATAAACTTATCCTATAAACTACTAGATGAAAATATGAATAAAATAATTTATGCCTATCCCTTTAATACACTTGTCGAACAAAATAGAGAGACTTTAAGAGAATATTATAAAGATAGTGAAGTTGGAGGACAAATTAGCGTTCTTAACTCAGTAACAGAGATTGGTAATAATTTAAATGAAGAAGAAGGTTCTATTGAGCAGAAAAATTACTATATAAAAGTATTACAGGATAGACAATTTTTGCATTCTCCATTTATTCTTACATCAAATGTAGCTTTATTTGAAATAATATTTTCAAGTAAAAGGTCCAGCATATTTGGACTATATCAACTTACAAATTCAGTAATAGTTCTAGATGAAATACAAGCATACAAAGAAAAAATTTGGAACGAAATAATTGAAATGTTGAGTGAATATGCAGAAATACTTAATATGAAAATAATAATAATGTCTGCAACACTTCCAGATTTGTCAAAACTTTTGGACGAAAATAATAAAAATAAAGTAGCAAAACTAATTGATAATCCTAGAGAAATTTTTAATGAGGACCTATTTAAAAATAGAGTCAAATTAAATTATGAACTTTTAGACAGAGGAAAAGTAGAATATGTAGATATTTTAGACCATTTAAAAGATAATATTAAAGATTATAAAAAGATTTTGCTAGAATTTATAAAAAAAGACGATGCAGAAAATTTCTATGACATGGTAAGTGAAGATAAGTTTTTTGCGGATTATAAAGTATTTATACTCACAGGAGCAGATAATTCTAGAAAGAAAAAAGACGTCGTGGAAGAGATAAAAACATCTAAGGAAAAATTAATCTTAATTGCAACACAAGTAATAGAAGCCGGCGTTGATATTGATATGGACATAGGATATAAAGACATATCAAAACTTGAAAATGAAGAACAGTTTTTAGGAAGAATAAATAGATCTGCTAAAAAATCAAATTCTGTAGCATATTTCTTCGACATGGCAGATGAGTCAGTAATTTATGGACATATTGACAATGAACTCACACTAAGAGATAAAAACAGGAGAAAAAACCTTGAAGAAAAAGATTTTGAAGAATATTTTAATTTAAAAATTGAAAAAGCTATAGAAGATCAAAAAAGCCTAAATTATTCAAAATATAAAAAAGCACTTTCAGAAAACAAGTTTTTAGATATATCAAATCATATGAAATTAATTGATAAAATAGAAGAAGTAAATATTTTTGCAAATCAAATAATTGAATTAGATGGCAAAGAAGTTGTAGGAGAAAAAGTCTGGAAAGATTATAAAAAATTATTACAAGACTATAAAATGGATTATAGTAGAAAAATTGTAGAACTTTCCAAAATAAAAGTAATAATGTCAAATTTTATGTACAAAATAAGCAAAGTGAAGTTTGAAGATTGTATTAAAAACTACAATGACTTTATAGGTAATATATATTATTTAGATGATGGCGAAAAATACTTAAAAAATGGAAGAATTAAATTATCAAAAGATGATACATTTGATGATTTATTTATTTGAGAGAAACTATGAATGGGACAATAATAAATTATTACTTTCATTGCAAGAGGCAATGTTATCTTTTTGCAAACAAGCTAAATTTTGAAGATAATAGCGAGCTTGTGGCAATAGGAAGAGAAATCCATAAAAATAAAGAAGAGGGTAGCAAAAACGCAGAAATAAAAATAGAAAATATTGCAATCGATAAAATTACAAAAGATTATTTAGTAGAAATAAAAAAGTCAGATGCAGATAAAGAAGCTGCATCATGGCAACTATATTATTATTTATACATTTTAAAAGGTAAGGGAATTGAAAAAAGAGGAAAACTAGAATTTGTTGAAAATAATGTGGGCAAGAAAATAGAAATATTAGAACTCACCGAAGAGAAAACTCAAGAGTTAGAAAAATTAATAAGTGAAATAGAAAAACTAATCGAGGGTGATGAAATTCCAAAATTTAAAAAGATTAAGGGATGTACTAAATGTGCATACTATGAATATTGTAGGGTGTAGACATGGGTAAAACAAAATATATTTTATCAGATGGGGAATTAAAAAGAAAAGATAATTCACTTTGCTTTAGAAAAGATGGGAAAAATAATTATATCCCAATTGAAAACATAAATGAAATATATCTATTAAATGAAACAAGTATTAACACAAAATTATTGGACTTTTTATCACAACATAAAATAGTGCTTCATTTTTTCAATTACTATGGAAACTACAGCGGATCCTATTATCCCAGAGAAGCATATATAAGTGGAAGACTTTTGATAGCACAAGTAGATGCATATAAATATAGAAGAATGGAAATAGCAAGAGCCATAGTAAGGGGAATATTAGAAAACATCCATGAAGTACTCTATCATTACTATAAACATGACAAAAAAGAAGTGAAGCCATACCTTGACTATATAAAAAATGAACTCTCTATAAAAATCGAAAACTCAACAAATATAAAAGAACTATTGAGCTATGAAGGAGAGCTTTGGCAAGGCCTTTATTATAACTTTAGATATTTTTTAGAAGAAGATTTTATAATAAATAAAAGAGTTAAAAGACCGCCTGACAATCCAATAAATGCATTAAT
Organism: Peptoniphilus ovalis; assembly: GCF_018919265.1. Lineage (GTDB taxonomy): Bacteria > Bacillota > Clostridia > Tissierellales > Peptoniphilaceae > Peptoniphilus_A > Peptoniphilus_A ovalis. The sequence continues at coordinate 238,643 of NZ_JAHLQO010000001.1, read as the reverse complement.
ATCATTTGGGAACTCGCTCCTTTACACAAAGACAATAGCAGCAATATATAAAACACATTTAAATCAGAGCATATCATATCTACATGAACCAAGCGAATCGAGATTTTCTTTATCTTTAGATATGTGCGAAGTTTTTAAACCAATCATAGTGTTTAAAACTATATTTGAATTAGTCAATAATAAGAAGATAAAAGTAGAAAAACATTTTGTAAGAGAATTAAACTATTGCATATTAAACGAAGAAGGAAAGAAAATATTTATTCAAGCATTTGAAGATAGAATAGAAAGCAAAATTAGAAACGAAAAATTAAAAAGACATGTAAGTTATAGAACTCAGATAAAACTAGACTGCTACAAACTAATCAAATATATATTAGAAGATAAAAAATTTGAACCTTTTAATTTAGGAAGAAAATACTAATGGAAAAAAATTATAATTATGTATTTCTGTTTTATGACGTAGGAGAAAAAAGAGTTGGAAAGATATTTAAAATATGCAAAAAATATCTAACACATCATCAAATGTCAGTATTTCGAGGAGAAATAACACCATCAAAAATTATGGCGTTAAAAAGAGAAATAAAAAATTTAATAGAGCCAAATGAAGATTTTGTAACAATAATAAAAATGTATAGCAGAAATAACTTTGAAGAAGAAAGCATGGGAAGATCACACAAGATAGATATTGATATTAATGACATAATATAGTACCATGAAAATAACAAAAATAGCTAAAAATACAAGATTTATAAAAAATGAGATTAGCTGGTAAAAAAACCTTGAAAATAAGAAAATACCTAGAAATCTATAAAAATAAAACTTGAAGAAGGGCTAAATTACGTTACTTGACCAATAACATAAGATGTATTTAAATTAAGCCAATCCTTTCTATTTCATGTTCCAATCTGTCATCTTGACCAATAACATAAGATGTATTTAAATGTACCCATTGCAACCATTGCAGCACCAAGACCAGCTTGACCAATAACATAAGATGTATTTAAATTGGAGATTTTGACAACTTTATTGGATTTGATTCAGTCTTGACCAATAACATAAGATGTATTTAAATTCTGCTGATATATGAGTAGAATTTAGTTGTGATATACTTGACCAATAACATAAGATGTATTTAAATTTGCAAGCGTAAAAAGAGCAAATAAGACTTTACCAAGCTTGACCAATAACATAAGATGTATTTAAATTTCCATTTGTCCCTTGCACGTGCTTGTGCAGGGGACTTGACCAATAACATAAGATGTATTTAAATTTAAAGGCTCTTTTAAGTTCTAAAGTGTTTTGTCTCTTGACCAATAACATAAGATGTATTTAAATGTTTCTCCAGCAATGCCCGCACCTGATAAAGTTTCCTTGACCAATAACATAAGATGTATTTAAATCTTCGTGCCTTTGAGTAAATTCCTATTAAATAAAGCTTGACCAATAACATAAGATGTATTTAAATCAGCTTGGCACCTCTCCGTCTGGTTTTATGCCTTCTTGACCAATAACATAAGATGTATTTAAATATGATGCCGTAATTTTTATAAAAGAAATTATAAAGGCTTGACCAATAACATAAGATGTATTTAAATTTAAAGTCTGGAATGCACCAAGTTGTTTTAAAGCAACTTGACCAATAACATAAGATGTATTTAAATTTTTCTCAATCTCCTTTTTATTTGTGTTGGTTTCTTCTTGACCAATAACATAAGATGTATTTAAATTCTTTAACCTTTTGGATTCCATTTAGACCAAATCCACTTGACCAATAACATAAGATGTATTTAAATTTTAAATTTTTCTCGTCTCTATATAGTTGTTGTTGTCTTGACCAATAACATAAGATGTATTTAAATTCTGTTTCTTCTATATAAGTCATATTTTTGTTAATACTTGACCAATAACATAAGATGTATTTAAATTTACCTTTTCGTTTTTTGTAACGAACTTTATGAATACTTGACCAATAACATAAGATGTATTTAAATGAGAAAAACAAAAAGAAAAACAAGGAAGAAAAGAAACTTGACCAATAACATAAGATGTATTTAAATAGTAGCTAGCTGGTAAGGAGTTAAATTATGAACAAACTTGACCAATAACATAAGATGTATTTAAATTTATCTCTGTCTTGCGATATTTGTATAAATACATTCTTGACCAATAACATAAGATGTATTTAAATACACTTTCAAACATTTCTTTAAACTGGTCTGATATACTTGACCAATAACATAAGATGTATTTAAATAGCGTTATAGCTCCTCCACCACCAAATAAATCATAAACTTGACCAATAACATAAGATGTATTTAAATGAATGCTTAAGTCGTGGTATTAACTGGGAAGGGGTCTTGACCAATAACATAAGATGTATTTAAATATACCTAACAATCCTAAATACACAGATACCACTTACTTGACCAATAACATAAGATGTATTTAAATTCATAGAAGTTTTTAAACTTATCTGATTTCTCAAACTTGACCAATAACATAAGATGTATTTAAATCTTTCTTCTACTAGAGTAGGCTTACCTTGTGGCTTCTTGACCAATAACATAAGATGTATTTAAATAAAGAACTTCACAACTTATGTAAACAAGAGAGTTCCCTTGACCAATAACATAAGATGTATTTAAATCACAACGAAGAAAATGTTAAATTGTTTAATTTAGACTTGACCAATAACATAAGATGTATTTAAATAATCAAAGAGCCAGCACTAAATAGCATTGTAAGAATCTTGACCAATAACATAAGATGTATTTAAATGCTGTCTTATCAACAAGGGCAACTTGAAGAGTTGTCTTGACCAATAACATAAGATGTATTTAAATTCTAAGATTATGTTTGTTTTCTCATCCATAACTACGCTTGACCAATAACATAAGATGTATTTAAATATCCTTAGGTCGTCTCCAATTTCATACTTTTTGTCAATCTTGACCAATAACATAAGATGTATTTAAATTTATTAAATTCTACGCTCATAATTTCCTCCTTACTGCTTGACCAATAACATAAGATGTATTTAAATCTATTGTAGTCTCTATTTATACCTTCATAATTTTCCACTTGACCAATAACATAAGATGTATTTAAATAAATATAATGGTTGGTATCAAGAATTTTTCCTATATCTTGACCAATAACATAAGATGTATTTAAATTCTGATTTTATTTTTTCAAGTATGAAATCACAATTTCTTGACCAATAACATAAGATGTATTTAAATCATAAGACGTTTGTTACAATTGCAGAAGGTTGTGCACTTGACCAATAACATAAGATGTATTTAAATTTTATGGTTCTAAGCATTTTAGATTTATTTAAGGAGTCTTGACCAATAACATAAGATGTATTTAAATTTGTCATTGTCTGTGTAAGAAAAATCCAATAAAAACTTGACCAATAACATAAGATGTATTTAAATGCTGGAGAAGATAATGTTTTATATTTGGTCGGTCCAACTTGACCAATAACATAAGATGTATTTAAATTTTGGTGGAGCTGAAAGAGAAACAGATGAACACTTCTTGACCAATAACATAAGATGTATTTAAATAAATTTGGGTTAAAGATTTCCATTGCAGCAGTTGCTTGACCAATAACATAAGATGTATTTAAATAGAGGAATGGAATATAAGATGTCCTAAATGTGGGCTTGACCAATAACATAAGATGTATTTAAATTGGTCTCCGCCTTCTCCGACAAGTGCCATTTGCGGCTTGACCAATAACATAAGATGTATTTAAATTGGAGATAGCATCAGGTTTGTTATCTCTTAACTGCCTTGACCAATAACATAAGATGTATTTAAATATGCTATCTTCCATTTGTTTTACTCCTGCCCCTGCTCTTGACCAATAACATAAGATGTATTTAAATTTGGTATTGCAAAAATAAAATGACAGATAAGGACAACCTTGACCAATAACATAAGATGTATTTAAATATCATTTCAAAATCTTTTAAATCTGTACCAAATTCTCTTGACCAATAACATAAGATGTATTTAAATTCTTCTCACCTTCTCTCGTAAAAAAAATTTCATTTCACACTTGACCAATAACATAAGATGTATTTAAATCATCCTCACCCAAGTGTAGGAAATTTCATTTCACACTTGACCAATAACATAAGATGTATTTAAATGACATATTTTTATTTATATGAAGCTAGTACTCCACCTTGACCAATAACATAAGATGTATTTAAATACGGTAAAATGTTTATATTTTTCTTGTTTTTCTTTATCTTGACCAATAACATAAGATGTATTTAAATAGGACTTGACCACTTATTTCATCAGCCGTTACTCCCTTGACCAATAACATAAGATGTATTTAAATTCTTCTCACCTTCTCTCGTAAAAAAAAATTTTATTACTTGACCAATAACATAAGATGTATTTAAATCATCCTCACCCAAGTGTAGGAAATTTCATTTCACACTTGACCAATAACATAAGATGTATTTAAATGATTGCCCATCATAAAATCTAGGAATATACTTCAAACTTGACCAATAACATAAGATGTATTTAAATAGCCATATTTTTTTAAATAGCTTTTGTGCTCCTGTTCCTTGACCAATAACATAAGATGTATTTAAATATTATATTTTTACTAATCCTTATGGGAAGCATATACTTGACCAATAACATAAGATGTATTTAAATTCTTAAATAAAGTCGCAGTACCTTCAATTTTGCCATCTTGACCAATAACATAAGATGTATTTAAATCAAAAGGTTGTCAGTACTGTTAGAGAGAATTGATAACTTGACCAATAACATAAGATGTATTTAAATTCAGTAAACATAAGACAATCATCATTAAACTTAAGACTTGACCAATAACATAAGATGTATTTAAATCGTAACGTGTGCTTTCTTGAGAATTATGAACCACAAACTTGACCAATAACATAAGATGTATTTAAATCTATCTCCACACCAGTTTCTTCTTTTATAGTGTTTCTTGACCAATAACATAAGATGTATTTAAATCCATCTGTGAATATTCTAGGCCAATCAGTTAATTCTCTTGACCAATAACATAAGATGTATTTAAATCTGGGAAGAGGTAGGGCAGAAGACATTAGAGATGCTATATTGAAAGGAGGATTTGATGAAAAAGTATATTAAATATAATGATTATTTAGCTTGGTATGAATGGATTGAAGAAGATGAAGAATATCACGGCAGAATCTTAGGAGTTGAACCTATAATTGGGATTTATGGGGAAAACATAGAAGCATTAAAACAAGATTTTAAAAATGCTATTAAAGATTATGAAGAAGACTTTCTTGACCAATAACATAAGATGTATTTAAATAGTTAAACTTGACAAAAGAAACAGGAAAGCTACATTCTTGACCAATAACATAAGATGTATTTAAATAAGTTTTTCTTATTAAGATTTCCACTAAAATAAAGCCTTGACCAATAACATAAGATGTATTTAAATTAGTGATGCTTTTTTTGATTCTTCTGTTTTATTAAACTTGACCAATAACATAAGATGTATTTAAATAGTTCTGCCTTAGTGCCATTATTAAAAATATATCTACTTGACCAATAATATAAGATGTATTTAAATATACTAGTGACACTTTCTGGAATTACTACTGATGTTCTTGACCAACAACATGTGATGTGTTTAAATCTATTGAAAATTTCAACTGAAAAATGGTCCATATTTTTAATCGAAAAATGGTCCACTTATAGTATTTTCTCTTTACATAAATACTTAAATACTTCATTTCTTGTGAGGTAAGGTGAAAAATTTTAATTTTGATAAAATAAATTTTAAAATTATTATTAAATAGAATTCTTTTAATGAGTGTAGAAAAGAAAAATTAAATATTTTTTACACTCAATATTTGATATTAAAGATATTTTCAAAAACTATAAATTGCATATAAAATAATTTTAGGCTAAAAGCACAAACAATTTTATGTTATTGTGCTTTTTTGTATGTGATGGAATTTTTTAGATTTAATTATAATATATAAGCTTGCAAAATTATTATGAGATATTTTATATTTATTTTTATGAAAATTTGTTAAATTAAAGTAAAAACAAATATATTATCGACTATAAAACACCTTCCATATGTTAAAATAAAGGAAGTTAGGAGCGATAGATTGAAAAATAAATTACTTAGGGGAGAAATTGTTGAGGCAAATTTTCCAAACAAAAATATTGTTAAAACTGAATCTGGAAATTTTAAGATAAAAGGCGGAATTCTCGGTCAAGAGGTTGAAATTAAAAAGACTAGAAGAGAGAAGGCCAAGCTCTTAAATATTATAAATAAATCTAATCTTGAAAATATAGATGGATGCATTCATAGGGAATGTGGCGGCTGCACCTATGATTCCATGGCTTATGAAGACGAGGTAAAGTACAAAGAAAAACTACTTCAAAAGTTGTTTAAAGACCATGGATACGACTTTGATTTTCACTTAATTGGAAATTCTCACTATACAGCTTACAGAAATAAGATGGAATACACTTTTGGAGATGAGTACAAGGGATCCGAAATTGCTCTAGGTCTTCACAAGAAAAATAGATTTTACGAGATTGAAAACACAACTCATTGCAGAATTGTCCACGAAGACATGAATAAAATAAGATATTTTGCTAGAGAATACTTCAAAGACTGTGAATTTTACAACAGGATGAGGCATACTGGAGTGCTTCGTCATTTAATGATTAGAAGGACAAATTATGGAGAAATTCTTATAAATCTTGTTACTGTAAGTGAAGATAATCTTGAGCTTGAAGGATTTGTAAAAGGCCTTCTTGAACTAGATTTAGAGGCAAAAATCGTAGGGATAGTGCACACTCTCAACGATTCACTTTCCGATGCGATTATAAATGAAGGCATGGAAATTTTATACGGTAGAGATTATTGTGTAGAGGAACTTCACGGATTGAAATTTAAAATTGGACCATTTTCTTTTTTCCAAACAAACTCCTATTCAGCAGAAACACTTTATTCTATTGCAATAGATTATCTTGGCGAAATTGAGGGGAAAAATATTCTAGATTTGTATTCTGGAACGGGAACGATAACTCAAATCTTAGGACAAAATGCAAAATCAGCACTTGGAATTGAGATTGTAGAAGATGCAGTTAATGATGCAATTGAAAATGCCAAAGAAAATGGGATAGATAATGTGAAATTTATCGCAGGAGATGTGCTAAAAGAAGTTGAAGATTTGGATTTTGAAGCAGATGTAGTTGTCCTCGACCCGCCAAGAGAGGGTATCCATCCAAAGGCAATTGGAAAGATTTTGGAATTTAAACCTGAAGAGTTTTTGTATATATCTTGTAACCCAGCAAGTCTTGCGGAGGATTTAAAGGAATTTATAGAAGCAGGTTATGAAGTGGATAAAATATGCGGACTTGACCAATTTCCTAGGACGATGCATGTTGAGTGTGTAGTATTGATGTCAAGAAAATGAGATAACAGGCTATAAAAGTGTTGAAATGGGTGGCTTTTAGGATTTTAAATGAAATCTTAAAAGCCATTTTTTGCTATAAAATCAATATGAGCAAACAGGTCAATTAAAGATTATTACAGGGTGTGTAGACACTATGGATATTTTAGGAAAAGTGAACAAGATGGACAACATGAGGCTGCTCATCATATACATAAAATGATATAATAAATAGGATGAATTAGGGAGTTCAATATGAGTAAAAAAGTAAATGCGATACTTCCTAAAAAAACAACTTCAAATCCAACGAGTTGGAACCTATGCACGAGTCAGCACATCTGATAGAGATCAATTGAATAGTCTTGTTGCATAAATATAAGCATTAACGAGACTTACATCTTATTATTCTAATTGGAAGCTTGTAGATATTTATATCGATATTGCATCAGGAAAAACTAAATCTAGTAGAAAAGCATTCTCAAGAATGCTTGAAGATATAAAGAAAGAAGATTTAAACATCATTGTGACCAAAAGCGTTAGCTGATTTGGTAGAGATACGTTAGACGCTTTAGAAGCGTTAAAAATAATAAGGCAAGCAAGTGCAAGAGTTATTTTTGAACAAGAAAATTTAGATAGTCAAGAAGATGATGCCGACTTAATTATATCCATAGTATAATCAATAGCCCAGTCAGAAAATGAACAACGAAGTGAAAATATAAAATGGGGTCTATAGCAAAGAGCAGCACAAGGCACATCAAAACTTTATAATCGAAAGTTCTATGGCTATGATCATGATGAAAATGGAGAATTATTATAAACTTCCAACAAGCAAAAAGTAGTCAGGAAAATATTTGAATGGTACTTAGATGGAAAAAGTGTCATAGCCATTGTCAAAGAACTCGAAAAATAAAATATTAAATCCCCAACAAGGAAAAATAAATGGCCAAAAAGAAGTGTTAAAACCATGCTAGAAAATGAAAAGTATACAGGTTCTGTAAAACTATTAGATTCAGTAAATAAAGAAAATTATTATCTTCTAAAAGATAATCACGAAGCAATTATTACAGAGGAAGCATTTAATAAAGTCCAAAAAGAAAAATCAAGCAGGAATAATCTTGATGAGGAAAATAATAGAAAGAGTAGAAAATATAGCTCTAAATTCATTAGTAAAAATGAAGAGATGTATAATAAATATGAAGAATAAACATATATACGGAGACCTATATTCAAAAATAGATGATAAATCTAGATACAAAGAGCTTTTAATTGTGGAAGAGTGTAGAAAATGGGGAGATTATTATTCTAATTGGGCCAGAGGATATAAAGAAGTAATGTCATTGGCAAAAAAATAAATAATAATCGCTCTATAGAAACATTAACAATTGAGTGTTACTGTGGCGATACCTATAGAGAAATCAACGAACTTTTAAGGTTTGAACATCATTAAGACAAACACTTGTATGATAAGATGGTTGACATATTGATAATGACGTTGTGCTCCGCTCCTAAAATAAAGGATGATATAGTTGTTTACAGGGTAGTAAATGATGTTTTCATTAATGAGCTAATAAAAAATAATAAATTGCAGATTCAATCCCAAACCAAGAAAAGGGATTTATGTGAATACTGTTACTAGAAGAGACGAAGCAGAAATACTCCTAGCATCAAAGAATTACTTAAGGCTTATAGAATATCCATATTATGTGAAAATGACCCTATCAAAATATTCGAGTGTCAACTTATCAGTTAAGTATAAAATAGCCGAATTAAAAATTAAAGTCAGTGTAGACTATAAAGATGATAGACAAAGTAAATCAGCTATCTTACATGATAAATAAAAAGTAAGATATAACCTAACTATCACATGTGGAAGCTATAACACTTATTAATAAGGACTGAATTCTGCCTTATTAAAAAATCTAGATTAAGTGCAAGAATTTCTTGAAAGCAGTATTTACTAGATATTATCAACTATGAATCAATTTAAGACTGTAATGGATTTGTTGATAATTAATTTATGATAAATTATATTTTTATTAAGGAAGTGAATATGGGAAATAATTTTATAGAAAATATATGGATAGATACAAAAATTTTCGAAAATGCTTCGATGCTTAAAAGTATAAACATTAATAAGATTTATGGATTAGATAGCGCTTATAGAATATGGGAAGAAGCAAATAATACCATATTAAACTGTAACAACAATGAGGAAAAATTAAATCAAGGATTTCTATCTTTAAAGAGGGCATTTAACGTAACTTCCATAGAATTAAGAAAGAATTTAGCTATTGATAAAATTAAATATGATTCTAAAAAGAAAAGCAAAGATTTTTTAGGCGATTTAGAGTATTTTGAAATTATAAAAACAGTAACAATAAGTAAATATCTTAAAATTAGAAATTTAATTGAGCATGAAAACCATTTACCTCCTTCAGCTAATGATTGTTTATCTTTATCGGAATATATATGGAATTATATTAGAAATACCGCATATATTCTTAATCAATTTTCAGAGTGCCTAGCTTTCGATAGTGATGATAATAGGTATAATAAAATAATTTTTGAATACAAAGTCGAAAAAAAGGGGAAAATTTATTACCCACATTTATTTATAACTGGACTTGTTAGCTCTTTTCTTGTTTCTTTTAAAAGTAAAAGGAATTTCATTGATGTAGAAAAAATAAAACTATTGAATAAGTTTGAAATAAAAAAGAAGATAGAGTCTGAACAATATGCTTATTTGATGGATGATTTAAGTCATATCGCATTTGAGGGAGAAATTCTTGATCAAAATGTAATAGCTAAATATATTAAACTTATGATTCTACCAGAATATGGGGGCTTAGATGAAATTTCAATTAAATCAATTTTCTAAAAAATATGAGCTAGCTAGTTATGATATTTTTTTAACTTCTAGCTATGACGATGATATGATGGATGGATGTATAAATTTCTCTGATTTTACTGACTTAGAGAATGGGGAAATTAAATATAATATAGCTACAATAAATTTTTTTATTTTCAATAATTATAATTTAGAAGATATATTGCTATTAGCTGACTGTGTTTCTTCAGATTTAGAGTATGTAGCAAATGCATATATTGCTTATAGTGATGATAGTGGAGGAATAGGATCTGTTGCTATAATAGATGAATTTAGATTAACAATAGACACAAAAGATTTATCTGAGAAAATACAAATCATCAAATATTTTTTAGCTAAAACAATAGAAAAATTACAGATAATTGGGACAGGAACATTACTTTTTATGTCTAAAGCATTAATTTTAAACCTAAATAAATCAGATAGAGTACATTTAATAAATGAGTTACTTGATATTAATGCTATACCAATATATCAAGATGAAAATGATGTTGTTTTAGCTAGAAATTTAGACTATGCTATATAATTATTTGACTTGTCCCAAAGAGACGATAGTATCCTTTAAATACAGGAGGTATATTATGCTTAGAAGTGAAAGTTCAAAATAAAACAGGTCTTACAAGAAAAGCTATTAAATATTATGAAGAAAAGGCACTATTCAATCCTTAAGACTTGAAAATGATTATAGAGATTATAATGATGAGACCTTACAATTTTAGAAAAATTTATATATTTTCTAAAATTGTATTAAGTATAGATGGAATAAAAAAGTGTTAAAGAAAAAGGATTCATCGCTATCTACTTTTTTAAGAAAAAGAGAATATGCACTTGATATTGAATAAAAGAAGAAAGAAATTCTTGAAATTAATATTAAAAAAGAAAATCATTAAATAAAAAGCTAACTTTACTAACTTTATTAGAGACTAATAAAATTTTTTATCAGAGTTTAACTGATAGATTTACAGGATATTTTGGTCAGCTATTTTTTTCATTGTAGAAATCATTTATAAAGGAAAATTAGAAGAGGAAGAAGCTTTTGTAAAATATATTATATATTTAGATAATCTATCAGCATTCGTGTTATCAAATGATGAAATGAATATGTTGAAAATATAGCAAAATTTTTTCGATGGAGGATGAAGAAAAATTAAAAACGTCAAAAATTGATGCGGTGAATAATGATTAAGAATAGTTCAAAGATAATGAAAAAAGTTATTGCTGAATATAAAAATTATAAAAAAGTAATAAGTATTTATTTAAATAGTATACTTAAGATAATACAAGTTAATTTTAAAATTATAAGCTAAGCAATCAATATTATGAAGTTAAAATTTCACTTATCAAAAAATTTAGTAGGTCTTATAATGAATATTATAAGAGATTACTTCATACAAATAAAAATTTTAGAAAAACTGAATTGTAAAAATATTAATAATTAACTCTTTGAAATAAACACTACCCGACACATTTCCTAAAGATATGAAAGTCGGGTTCTCATGTATAAATTTCAAATAATTTAATAAAAATAACCAAGTATTTGAATAGATTGCGGGCAAATACTATTGATAAATTTATAGGCTATTTTGAAGATTCTTTTATTATAAAAAGAGAGTATAGGTACGATGTAAAAGGGAGAAAATATATAGGAACACCTTACAAGATATATTATGAAGATATTTGGATTAGAAATGCACGATTAAATTTTAGATAGATAGATCCAACACATCTAATGAAAATATTATCTTTAACTAGCTAAGATACAGAGGTATATGCTAGATGTAGGAATGGTTATAAAAAGAGAAAATGATAATAATAAAAATGTAAAACAACAGCTGGAAGTTGATTTCATAGCCAATCTTGGAAGTAAAAAATATTATATACAATCAGCTTATAACATTCCATCTATAAAAAAATAAATCAAGAAAAATCATCTTTTCTAAATATTGATGATTCATTTAAAAAAATTATTATAGTAAAAGATAGAATTAAACCATTCTTGGATGAATATGGTATTCTGACAATTAATTTATTTGACTTTTTATTAGATAGAATTAGCTTAGATATATAGGAACTAATTTGATGAATTGATAGTGATTGACCTATTCTCAAATACTATACTTTTTAAAAATCAAGAGTTTTATCCATAATGACCACTCAAACCATGTGTAGTACTTATGTCATGAAAATAGGTAGATAAATAATGAGATGAATTTATTTATGCAGTGCCAATTAGATTTAAAGGCTACTAAGAAAGAATCATTTGAAGAATGCAAAAAATCATTACTGCATTATTTTTATAGTGAAAGATTAAAAGTGAGGCTGTAGCATCAATCTCACTTTTAATTTATCTAGGGAAATTTATAGGAAAATTTATAAATTTTATTACTATATTTTACGCTTTAACTATTAATATAGTCTATGCCATATTAACTATTATGACTTAGGTCTAATTATTAAATTATCAGATTTTTCAAAAAAACAGCCTCTCTAGGCTGCTTTTTTGTATAAATTAGCTTTTTAAATTTATATTTTTTCCATCAATTCTGTTTGTACTGCATAAATACTCAAAGGTCCAAATTCATCTAATATTTTTTCTGTAGTTTGGCTTGTTTGGTCTGATGGAAGTAGAATCCATATTATATCTAAATCGCTAGTCACATCAAATGAGTATTTTCTCCAAGCTTCTGCTCTAGTGTCACGACCATGTATCTTTATTGGGCCAGATTTTGTAATGCCATGTACATATTCTATGATTTGATCAGCCAATCCGTCTCTTACTTCTATTATTAATAAATCTGTTAAGACTTCTTCTCTTTCTATTTTTTCTTTTATAAGAATCTTTTCTTCAGGTTTTGTCTCATATCCTTCTTTCTTCTTTTCATTAGCCTTGGTCATTGCTCCTAGTATCATTATACTCAAGACTTGTGTCATGGCTATCATAGCTATAACTCCAAAGCCATCTGCTATTACACTTGCAGTTTCTATCTTATCCGCCACTCCTTGAGCAAATGCTAGTACAAATGTAGCAGCCATAGGTCCCGATGCTACACCACCTGAGTCAAAGGCTATTCCTACAAAGATAGGATCCACATAAAAGGATAATATTATAGAAAGCAAAAATCCTGGTAGGATGAAATGCCATAATTGAACAGCTGGTACCATAATCCTTACCATGGAAAGTGCAACTGCTAAACCTACTCCAATTGATAAAGTTCTAGAAATAACCATTCCTGGGATAGCCCCTGCAGTTACCTCTTCTATTTGATCTGAAAGGACATGGACTGCTGGTTCTGCCAATACTATTATAAAACCTAAGATAAATCCCAATATTATTAAAAATTGGCTGTAATTTTCTGCAAGTCCCATACCTAAAAGTCTTCCCATATCCATAAAGCCCTGATTGGCACCAGCTAAGAAAAATGTAAGTCCAATAAGACTGTATATTAGTCCTCTAAAAATTCTAAAGAGAGCCGGTCCTTTTAGTTTAAATTTAAAGATATTAAATATTAAAAATAGAGCCACAATCGGCAATAGTGCCATTAGAGATTCCATAAAGATATTGCCAAGTGATTCAATCATTGGCGAAATTACACCCTTTGCCATTTCTATATCTTGGCTAGTTTCCTGGATTGTATCTTGCCTTGTTATTATAGAAAGTAGTAATACCGCCAGTATAGGTCCCGTAGACATGACATCTACTAGACCGAATGAATCTGCTTCATTTGATCCACCCTTCATCCTAGACAACCCTAAAGATATTGCCAATATAAATGGAGTTGTCAACGCTCCAGTTGTCGCTCCAGAAGCATCAAAAGCTATGGCTAAAAATTGACTGGATATAAAGATTGATAGCAGGGCTACAATTCCATATATAATTGCCATCAAGATATTATATCTTTTTGAGAGTAAAAGTCTAAGTGATCCTATAGATATCATTAGCCCCACTCCAATAGAAACTGTATATACTATTAGACTTGCCCCAATTTTCCTCCAGATGCACTTTCTATTTGGATTCCTAAAATAAGTAAATCAGGCTCTGCTACTGTTATTAGGAATCCTAGTAAAAAAGATAGTGCAATGGCAAATAACATTGTTTTTGATTTTGCAATTTCCTCAGCCATGAGCTTACCTATAGGTTCCATGGACTTGTCCACACCCCATAAAAATATAGAAAGTCCTAAAAATATAAAAATAGATCCAAGTAAAAAACGTTGTGTAACTTGGAGATTAACAGGTATAAAGATAAGGGCTATAATACTTACAAAGATAACTACTGGTACAAGAGATTGAAGAACTTCTCTTATTTTTGACTGGAATAAATTCATTATTTATCTTCTTCCTTATAAATACCTGTTACATGTGAAACTGGAAGGATAAAAATGGCTGTTTCCTTTTGAGAATTAGCACTTTGGCAGTCCTTTATCAAATCTTTAACCTTTAAAAGATTTTCTTTAAAGGATATAATCATGACTATATCTTCATTGGGTTGTAAAACAAGGTCAAATGCTGCTTTTTGCCTTACCCCTCTGCCTCTACCATGTATTATAGTTCCGCCATAGACACCAATTGATTTGGCAAGATCTACGCAAGTCCTTCCTTCTCCTTCTTTTACTATGGCAAAGAGACAATGGTATTGAAACTGCTCGCTTTTATATACCTCATTGCTCTGTAAATAACTATCTCTTGCAAAGTGACTAAGGGGAACAGAAAAGGCTATACCCTTATTTTTTTTCCATATTAAAATGTTCCTCCATAAATAGGTGGAGTCTTTCAGTGTCCTTAGACAAAATAGTTGTGCCAACTATATCTTTTTCTGTATCATCTAAATCTAAAAATTTTAATATCTTATTAGAAACTGTCCCTTCACCATGAATTACTAATCCATGGTCAATGCCAAATACCCTTAGTTCTTTTAATATATCCTCTGCTCTTCCTCTATCTACTATAGATAAAAATAAGCTGTTTTTGTTCATATCACACTTCTTTTACTATTTAAGTATATTAAGTATCTAATGTAATTTTTAAGAATAAGTTTAAAATAAAAAGCTAATAAGGATTTTAAGATGACCCCAAAAAAGTTGGACTTTATACCAAAAACAATAAAAAATATTTGAGTCTGGTTTCTTAAGACTTAAATATTTTAACCTTTAAATTTCTTGCTTTAATATTTCGAAGAAAACATACTATCTGCAAAATAGTCAGATAAATTTAGAATAATATTAACAGTATTAACATACCTCTAATATTAAAGCGTACAAAGTCCACTCTTTTGATTGAAAAAATAGCCCTACTTTAATGTAAGGCTTTTTATACAAATATTATATCATAAAGATTTAAATATATAATAATGAATAAACAAACACTTGAATGAATTATGGATAAACACTTGAAGGAAAAAGTTAAAAATTTGATATAGAAATATATCCTAGATGGAATTATTTTTAAATAGGATTGAGTTTAATGAGAATATCTTATACTCTAAACTTAGATAAAATCCAAAACGGAATTAATTTTAAACCAGGAAGAGATTTATTAAAAATTGTTGAAAATCTAATAGATTTAGATATACTAAGTTGTGAAAGATTTTGGAATTTAAACCTGAGGATTTTTTGTATATATTTTGTATATATCTTGTAACCCAGCGATTCTTGCAGAGGATTAAAAGAATTTATAGAAGCAGGTTATGAGGTAGAAAAAATATTTGGACTTGACCAATTCCCTAGAAGGATGCATAGGGAATGTGTTGTACTTAAATCAAGAAAAAATATTGTTTATAGGTAATTTTTATTATACTATTATAGAATAGACTAATGAAATTAGGAGGTTTTTTATGCCATTTATTCATGTAGAGCTAGTCGAAGGAAGATCTGACGAAGCAAAAAAGCAAATCGCCAAAGATATAATCGAATCAGTTCACAAAAATGCAAATGCTCCAAGGGAACATATTCACGTTATTTTCCAAGACATGAAGAAGACTGATTATATTAATGAAGATTAAATAAAAAGAGAGCATATAGAATAGGCTCTCTTGAAGCTGTTTGAAAACCCACTATAGAGAAGCTTGATTTGGTTTCTTTATAGTGGGTTTTTACTTTGAAAGCAAAGTTTGTCATCTTTTCTTAGAAACTGGGATTTTTATGAAGGGAATTCTCTTGAAAGTTTCGAAAAGTATGAATATGAAAATTTTAGAGACAAGGGTTTAGATGAAATCGCAAGAGCTTTAGATCTTGTTATCATAAAAGGGAAAACGAGCATGAATATTTATATTCCTTGCAAAAACAGTCTTATAGCAATTGAACCTGGTTTTGACACTACTTTTTATTCAGAAGATGAAGAGTTTTTAAAAGATATGTAAGATTATGCTCAATCTCAAGGTTTATTTTTTATAAAAAGAGATTAATAGTAAACTGTAAAAAATATTTTTTATTTAATAGGTGGCATAATTATAATTTAGTCTTTTATAGTAAAGTTAATTTTGTGGATTTTAATACTCTTAATCCAATAATTTCATATGTGAAAAATTATTATATTGTTAAATAATAAGTTAAGCTTTGGGTTTTATAGACTCAAAGTTTTTTTCGCAAAAACATCTTTCATATAAATATATATTTAAATATATATTATTTTTACAATATTAGGGTATATTACTTATAGAAAGTTATTAAAATTTTTTATGTAAGAAAGGAGTAATATGAACAGCAAAACTGAAAATTTTTCATGGTTTAATCTCATTCTTGGGATTATTTTAATTATTGGAGCTATTAGTGTATTTAGAAATCCAGCGGCAACTCTTGGTAGTATTGCAATGCTTTTTGCAATTATGGCTATTTTGTCTGGTGTTGGAGAAATTATTTTAAGAAATAAAATCAAAAAGTACAGAGGAGATGCTTCATCTCTTAGAATTGTTTCAGGAGTTATCCAAATTTTATTGGGACTTTTTTTATTTTTTAATCTTGAAGGAACTATTGTGTCTCTTCCATTTATTTTTGCTTTTTGGTTTATTTTTTCATCAATTGTGGGGCTTGTTGGTGTTTGGCCAATTAGACATATTTCAACAGGAGTATTTGTACTTCTTTTAATTCTAAATATTATTGGAATTATAATAGGATTTTTCATGCTAAATAATCCTATATCAGCTATGTTTACTATAGTTTGGCTGGCAGGATTTTATCTTCTTCTGGCAGGAGTAAGACAAATTATAACGGCATTTTAATATTTGCGGCAGGTTTTGACTTGCCGTTTTTTAATTTTAAAATATAAAATATTGTGATAAGCTAAATGTAATTAATCAAAGAGGAGATGAAATGTATAAAGATTTTAACTCCAGAGAAAAAATTTTGTAATAAGAAATAAGAGGGATAAAATGCCATTTAAAATTGTAAGAGATGATATTACAAAAATAAGTGTTGATGCAATTGTAAATACTGTAAGTGGAGATTTAAGTGAAATTGGCGGTGTTAGTGCTGCTATTTTTAAAGCTGCAGGCTTTGAGAAGTTAAAAAAAGCTTGCGAGAAGTTATTTCCCATTGAAACATCAGAAGCTGTAATAACTTCTGCATTTAATCTTAATTCAAAATATGTAATTCACACTCAAGGACCAATTTATACTAAAACTCACAATGGAGATAATGAAAATCTACTGTATAAATCTTACATAAATTCTATGAAAAGAGCCTGCGAGAATAATTGCAAGAGCATTGCATTTCCTTTGATATCTAGTGGACATTATGGATTTCCTAAAGATGAAGCTATTAAAGTTGCAAGTTCTGCAATTAAAGATTTTATAAGAGACCACGATATTGATGTTTATCTTGTGGTATATGACAATGAATCTTTTAAAATCAGCGAGAAACTAATGGGAGATGTAAAAAGTTATATTGATGAGAATTATATAGATGAAAATATTTTAGAATTTAGTAATAGAGAGAGGATTTATTGCGAAAGTTTAGATTATGACTGTCAAACTTTTGAATTTAATCCAAATCTTGAAAAATCTTTTTCTGAAACACTTTTAAATTTAATTGATGAGAAAAATATGACAGATGTGGAAGTTTATAAAAGAGCCAACATCGACAGAAAGCTTTTTTCAAAAATTAAGAACAAGAAAAATTATAAACCTAGCAAAAATACTGCAATCGCCCTTGCAATTAGTCTAAGACTTAGCTTAGATGAAACAAAAAACTTTCTGGAAATCGCAAGTTATGCTCTTTCTCATTCAATATTATTTGATGTAATAATTGAGTACTTTTTAACAAATGAAAATTACGATATTTTTGAAATAAATGATGTATTATTTTCTTATAATCAACCAATTTTATAATTATGTAAAAAACCTAGGCCTATTTAAAGGTCTAGGTTTTAATATTTTTGAAATTATTTTACTGATGCCATAATTTCTTTATAAGCCCAGTGGTTTTCATCTAGGTCAGCGAAGTTATGGTCTGATAAAACTTTTGTATCAAGGCCTGCAACTCTGTTTATTAAAGTTATAACTTCGGCTCTAGTTATATTTTCATCTGGTCTAAAAGTTCCATCAGGATAGCCCTTGATTAATCCTTTTTGAACCATACTTACTATGCTCTTTTCTGCCCAATGTCCACTAATATCACTTAGGTTAGTGCTTCCATCTTCAATTCCCAAATTAAATAATTTTTCTAGGATTTTTACAAATTCTGCTCTTGTAATTGGGTTTTCTGGTCTAAAAGTTCCGTCTGGATATCCATCTACAGCACCTGCAGCGATGAATTTTTCTAATACATTCATTTGCTCTTTATTTAAGTCAGAAAATTCTAAGTTTACTTCTGGTTTAGTTCCTGTGAATTTTAGAATTTCATCAAGCCATTCAATAATGTCATTTCTTGTTGCTTTGTCATTTGGTCTGAAGTTTTCAGTTTTTTCTATATAATTAACTTCAGTTGATTTAACTTCTGCATGGTATTTATTTTCTGATTTTGTTTCATCTTTATTAGAATCGATTCTAACTGGAGAAGTGCTTACAAATACTTTTGCAGTTTCTCTATCTTTGTCTGAGTCATTATTTACTAGATAAGCAAATGGATCTTCATCAGTTTCAACTGGTCTTACTGGATTTACGATAGGTTCTTCTTTCTTATCAATAGGTTTTTCAGGTTCTACTACTGGAGTATCTGGATTATCAGTAGGTTCATCTGGATTAACTACTGGTTTATCAGTATTGTCATCTTCTTGTTTTGCTTTAAATGAAAATTTAGCAAGTACTGGATCGTGGTCTGATGCACTTCCATCAATAGCTCTGTAGTTTGCGTTGATATTTACCATATCAACTTCTGGAGATAACTTATTTAAGCTAGGAGATACAAGTATATGGTCTAAAACTTGAGAATTTCCTTGGTAGCTATAAGATGATCTTGCATTTTCAGGAAGTTTTTCAATTAAGTTTGCAAGCTTTGCCTTACTTGTCAAGATTCCTAAAGTTTCTGAAAATTCATAATCATTTAAATCTCCCATAACAACAATGTGTTCATCTGGATTTATTTTTCTCATTTCATTTACAAGTCCAGCAAGTGCCTCTGCTTGTGCATGTCTTTTTACTTCTGAACCTCTTACTTGTGGATATACAGGTCCAATAATTGGAGTGTCTCCGCCCTTAGAAGAAAGGTGATTGTTGATGAAAGTTATTTTTTCTCCAGCACCTTCTCCTTTAAGAATTTCGAATTGTCCTACAAGTGGAAGTCTTGTTGATTTGAAAGAACTTCCTTGAAGAGATAAACCAAATCTTGAAGGATTTTGTTTTAATTTAAGTGCTCCATTGTCATTTATAAGTTCGATTTCTTCTTCTGGTGATGAAGCTCCTCCAGTTTTAGATTCTGCAAGCTTTAGTTTTTTTGGATTGTATAAAAATGCTGGTCTAATGTTTGCATGTGGTTGACCACCTTCTTTATTTCCAGGTTGTGGATCAATATTTAAATATTCGTATTTTGGTCCGCCAGCTTTTGCAATTTCACTTACTAATAATTCTAGAGTTTCTGTTGCATCTTGGATATTTGTTTTACCAGGACCGTCATTGTCTTGGATTTCAACAAGAGCCACTAAATCTGGTGCATTTAGTTTATTTACAATTTGTTTAGCAATCATAGGTGCTCTGTCTGTATCTTTTGCAGAGAAGTTTAGTACATTATAAATTGTTGCTGTAATTGAGTCATAATCTGTTTTAAGTTCTGAAGGTCCTTCTGGTCCCACACCTTCACCTTTAAGTTCTGGAAGTGGCTTATAATTTAATAACTTTACATATGAAAATGCGTATACAAATACACCTTCAATATCTCCATCAAAAACTTTGCCTGGGTATGGTCTAAACTCAGAGTCTATATATTGCTTGTTATTTGTAATTGGAATAATCTTATCAGAAATTGTAATTGTTTGAGTATTTGGATTTTCGTAAGTGTATTTAACTCCCTTACTTTCTGTTCTAATTACACTTGCACCTTCACCTCTATTTGGAAGAACAGTGATGTCTCCATGACCTTCTACTTGTGCAACAATTTCTGCATCAGAGATTTTAACTGGCATATTTTCTAGTGATTCATAGAAACCTATTGCGTCATCTCTATTTATTTCTACATTTCCATGACTTGCCTTGTCAAAATTTACGCTAGACACTTTTGTTGGTATATCGACTACATTAATATGAGTTACAAGTTCGTCTAGTTGAGCTTCGTCATATTTTTCATTAATTAAATTTACATATCCATTGCTTAGAGATGTAACTGTTAATTGGTCAGACCAGCTAGACATAAATTTTCTTTCTGCTACAGTTCCACTTACAGTTACTATATCTCCTCTGTTAGCACCACTCCAATTAGTTTGTACAAAAAGTGCTTCAGATGTTCTAGGGTCTTCATCCATATCTTCTTTTAATGAATGGATATAATATCCTTTATTAAAGTAATCATCGCTTCCTGAGATAACTACACCTTTGATTTCTACATTTTGTCCAACCATTGGTGATACAAGTTTAGTTCCTTGAATTTCAGATATTTTTTTATAATTTTCAAATGGAAGAGGTCCTTCCCCTTCACTTAATATAGTAATATCACTTTTTTGGGCAACCCTTAGTTGGTAATCGTTAAATTGGCCAACAACTGCAATTAAATTTATTTTTGAATTTGCATTTGGTGCAAAAGTAGGATTTAATCTGTAGATATTTATTGTATTTCCATTTTGAGTTATAGGAGTGTTGTTATTTGATTCTGAACCAATTTGAACATCTTTTAATATAACTCTTTGAGATTCGTAATTTTCTCCATTTGTGAGAATTTCAGATATTGTTACTTCTTTTGGTGTTGGCAATTCTTTTGTAGAAATTTTTTCTGTATTAGAAGTATTTCCATTAATTTGCTCAATTCCATTAAAATTACCACGAATTCCAGTAACTTTTATTTCATCACCTAAATTATAACCATGGTCATAAGTTTCTACTCTAAATACAATACCAGCAGTATCATCTTGGATAGTAATATTTTTACCATCTAAAAATGTAACAATACCTTTTGTTGTAACTTCGCCAGATGCATCTCTAGCTTCTTTAATAGTTAATACATTAGATTCTGGTTCTGTTGGATTATTATCGCCAGGATTTTCTGTATCAGTAGGATCAGTTGGTGTAGGGTCAGTAGGTTCTGTTGATTTTTCGACTTGTATTAATTTAAAGTCAGTAAAGTAATTATTTTTTTGATTTCCTGAAACTGTTGTATTTTTATATGCTCTATAACCAGAAGAATTTGACATTGTATTATTTGCAAATGTAACAGTATCTTTTCCTTGACCTTTAAAGGAATAAGTTCCATCTCCATTATCTACAAGTAGCCAAGAGTACTCACCTTCTTTAATACCATTATTATTTCCTCCATTAGGAGCAAGGTATTTTCCACTTGAGTCCTTAATCTTAACTTTATCGCCACTTATTTCTAAAGTCATAATGAAATTAGTCATAGAAGTAGGGTCAGCAGCTACATCACTTCTTGTAACCCAATTTTTCCCTAACACTCCTGGTACTTGATTATTAGAATCTACTAGGACGTACTTTCCGCTTTCTAGTCTTTCTGATGCAGCCCTGTCTGAAATGGCTATATTATTACTCAAAGCCTCGGCAGCCTGCACAGGTCCCGCTCCTAAAATTAGCACAAAAGCTAATATAAGCGATAAAAATCTTTTACTTTGTTTCATTTTTCTAAAACCTCCCGTTTTTGAAACCTTTCATCTTATGAATAAGTGTATTTATATAAACACATACCACAATTATTGTAAATATAAATTGTAGTTCTCATGTAAACTCAATGTAAATTCTTTGTAAGATTAAAATAAATTTCACATTATTTGTCGCTTTAGAAGCGACCTTTTTTATTTCTAAAGATGCTATCCTTTAATTAATCAAAGGGGGCTTTAAAATGAAAAAAGGTTTAACAGAATTAATTTTTATACTAGACAGAAGCGGATCAATGTATGGATTGGAAAAAGACACTATCGGCGGATACAATTCAATGCTTGAAAAGCAAAAAAATATCCAAGGAGAGTGCAAGATTACGACAGTTCTATTTAATCATAAGACTGAAGTCATTCACAATAGAGTTGACATGAATGAAGTGAGAAAACTTACAGAAAAAGATTACGAAGTTTACGGAAACACTGCACTTCTTGATGCAATAGGCGAGTCAATTGAAAATATGGTTAGCGTAGAAAGACACACTAAAGAAGAATATCAAGCTGAGAAAATTTTATTTGTAATAATTACTGACGGCATGGAAAATTCAAGCAGAGAATATTCACTATCACAAATAAAAACAATGATTGAAAACCAAAGAAAAAATTACAACTGGGAATTTATTTTCTTAGGAGCAAATATAGATTCAATAGAAACAGCAAGAATCCTTGGAATAGATGAAGACAACGCAGTCAATTATCACGCAGATAAAAAAGGAACGGAGCTAAATTACAAAGTAATGGCAGATACTATTAGCGATTATAGAAGAAGTGGAAAAATTGAAAAATCCAGTCTTAATGAGATAAGAAGAGATTATAAAAATAGAGGTTAATTTAATAATTATTAAAGGCGAGTAAATCTCGCTTTTTTTATTTACAATTAACTTAAGAGAAAATTATAATGATAATGAAAATCAAAAGAGGTGTAATATGAAAGCTAATTATAAAAACTGGGTGCCAAAAGGATTGATTTTATCATTTATTACAGGTACTTTAGTTACAATATTTTTATTTATATTATCTGGAAAATATAATTTTCAAAACGAAAAAATAAATAATATATTAAGAATCATTTTTTTAATATTATTTTTATTTTTCTTAATATCAAGTTTGTGGTGCATTTATGCTTACAATAAATTTTCCTATAATGGAAACAGAAAACTTTCAATGGAAATTATTGATGGAATTTCAAATTTTGTAAATATTCCTTTAGGAGGTAAGGGTCTTGATGTTGGATGTGGAAGTGGGGCACTTACAATTTCTGTTGCAAAGAAAAATCCTAAAGCAAATTTACTTGGGATAGATAAGTGGGGGAAAGAATATGCTTCATTTAATAAAAACTTATGTGAGGAAAATGCAAAATTAGAATCCGCATTAAATGTAAAATTTCAATCAGGAAATGCTGTTAAACTGGATTTTCCCGATGAATATTTCGATGCAGTAATGAGTAATTATGTCTATCACAATATTAATGGCGTAGATAAAAAGAATTTGTTGTTAGAAAGTTTAAGAGTCTTAAAGAAGGGCGGCACATTTGCAATTCATGATATAATGACTGAAAAAAGATATGGAGATATGAATGATTTTGTAAATAAATTAAAACCTATGGGTTATGAAAAAGTAGAATTAATAGACACTGATAATGGGAAATTTATTGACAGAAGAGAAGCAAAATTACTTATGCTAAAAGGTTCAAAATTATTAGTAGGAATAAAATGAGTAAATTAGAAATATTTTAAATTATTTCTTTAAACAATTTGTATTCTGTATTATTGAAGATTAGGAGAATAATGTGCTTTATATAGTTGCAGCAATAGATGTAGAACAGGCTAATAAGGTAGTTACAGTTAAAAACAAGAAAAGTTATGTGGTGGAAATAAAAAATTTCCAAGATTTTGCATTTAAATATAGAAATAAATTTAAAAATTATAATATTTATTATAAATTAAATCCTGATGGACTATCTAAAATTGATAATTTTGAAGTAGAAGATTTGTCTGAATTTGCAGATTCTGTATTAAATTTTTTAAAGTTGAATAGAAATAAAGAAAATATGATTATAAATGAATTTAATCTATCTTTTTCTAAAATTAGAAAATACATGGATAAATTAAATTCTGTCTGCGATTATGCAGTAGAAAATCAATATAATTTAATTGGCTTAGGCGATTAGTGGTAAAGACAGATGCAATCTTGCTCTTTTTTAATATAATCCTGTCTAGAGGAATTTATGAAAAATAAAAATATTTGCCCTAAATGTGGCTCTAAAGATATTTTATTTATCTATGGTGGCATGGAAAGTTCAGCTTATGGAAATGTTATTAGAGTTGGAATAACAATGTTAAATATAGTTGAAGTTAAGCGTTATGTGTGTTGCAACTGTGGTTTTTCTGAAGAATGGATTGATCTAGATGATATTCCAAAACTTAAGAAAAAGTTTGAAGACTAGTAAAAAATTATTTCCTAATATAGTGTATAATATAAAGATAAAGTTTGATTATTCTTATTTATACATAGATTCGGAGGTAATATGAAAAATATTTCTAGAGATATATTAAAAGAGAGAAATGTGAAATTTGTAGTCCTTGGTTCTGATGAAAATGCCTATGGAGTTGCAAGACTATTAGATGATAATTACGGAATTCATCCCATGCTTTTCTGCCAAGACACTCTTCCTGCAACTGATAATTCTAAAATCTTAGAGAGAAAAGTTGTTAAAAATTTTGGTGAAGGAGATGTCTTTGTAAAAACTCTTGTGGACTATGCAAAAGAAAATAGTAACGCAATTTTAATTACAATACCTTGTGGAGATGGCTATTCTAGGCTTTTAAGTGAGAATGCAGAAGAGCTTAAAAAGTACTATCTTTTCAACATTCCAGATATTAGCTTAAACGAAAGGCTTGAAAATAAAATTGATTTTTACAATTCTTGTGAAGAACTTGGAATTCCATATCCTAAGTTTGACATTATAAAATCAGTTGATGAGTTAGAAGGACTTAATCTTAAATTTCCACTAATTTTAAAACCTAATGATTCAATTAGCTATTTAAAATTATCTTTCCCAGGAAAGTACAAAGTTTACACAATTCACTCAGAAGATGAACTTAAAATAGTTGTAAAGACAATTTATGATTTAAATTACGAAGGTACAATGCTGGTGCAAGAATTTATACCAGGAGATCCTTCTAACCAAGCTTCACTTAATGCTTATTGCGACAAAAATGGAAAGGTTAGAATGTTTGTATATGGTCAAATTCTTCTCGCAGATCCACTTCCACTTAGAATTGGAAATAATGACGCAATTTATACAAAATACATGCCAGAAATTTTTGATTTTTACAGAGAAAAGCTAGAGTCAATTAACTACACTGGATTTTCAAATATCGATTTAAAATACGACTACAGAGATGACACTTACAAGGCTTTTGAAATGAATTTGAGACTTCCACAGTCACATTATTTCATGGCAGCAGGTGGTGTAAATGTGCTTGACTTCTACATCAGAGATTTACTTGATTTAGGTTTTGAAGAGGAATGTTATTATCATAAAGAAACTAAAAAAATATGGATGAATGCACATCCAAAACTTTTAAAAGAATATTCTGATAAAAAACATTACGATATAATCGATGAAGTCCTAAGGAATGGTTATGAGTTTACTATTGACAATAAAAAGGACTTTAGCTTAAGCAGAAAGATGACTTATTGGAGAAGAAAATACGGATCTATAAAGCATTATAAGGAATATTATAGAATTGAAGATTAATAATTATTTAAAAAATAGTTGACAACATTTTTAAATCTTGTTATCATTGAAAACATAAATCATTTAGTAAAGGAGGCGAGAGCTATGAAAAACTTATTTAATATAAACAACATGATGATGCGAATGCAATACTCCCGGGCATATAATAATGACTGGGCTAGTGTCGTGCGCGCATTTTGCATAGACTCTTCGCCTCATAACCAAATTTAATTTTTGGTATTAGTCATTTGCCCGGGAGCTTAATTGCTTCCGGTTTTTTTGTGCTTAAAATCGGATTAAAAAAAGATGATGAAGTTAAAATAATTTAAAGAAGAAAAAAGATTTAAGAGAAGAAAAAAGAAAAAAGGAGAAAAAAGATGACTAATAAATTAAAATTTGAAACATTACAATTACATGTAGGACAAGAACAAGCAGACCCAGCAACTGATTCAAGAGCAGTGCCGATTTACCAAACTACTTCTTATGTATTCCACAACTCAGAACACGCAGCAGCTCGTTTTGGACTTGCTGATGCTGGAAATATTTACGGAAGACTTACAAACTCAACTCAAGACGTGTTAGAAAAAAGAATTGCAGCACTTGAAGGTGGAGTTGCAGCACTTGCAACAGCATCAGGTGCAGCTGCTATAACTTATACTATTCAAGCTCTTGCACAAGAAGGAGATCACATTGTTGCACAAAAGACAATTTACGGCGGAAGCTACAATCTTCTTGCTCACACATTACCACTTAGCGGAGTGACAACAACTTTTGTAGATGCTCATAATTTTGACGAAGTTGAAGGAGCAATCAAAGAAAACACAAAGGCAATTTATTTAGAAACTCTAGGCAATCCAAACTCCGACATACCAAATATTGACAAGATTTCTGAAATTGCTCACAAACACAACATTCCTCTAGTTATCGACAACACTTTTGGAACTCCATATTTAATTAGACCAATTGAACATGGAGCAGACATCGTAGTTCACTCTGCAACTAAATTTATCGGTGGACATGGAACTACACTTGGCGGAATTATTGTTGACTCAGGAAAATTTGATTGGAAAGCCGCTGGCAAATACGCACCAATTGCTGATGCAAATCCATCTTATCACGGAATTTCCTTTGTTGAAGCTGCAGGAGAAGCTGCATTTGTGACATACATTCGTGCAATCTTACTTCGTGACACTGGAGCTACAATCTCACCATTTAATGCGTTTTTACTTCTTCAAGGAACTGAAACACTTTCATTAAGACTTGAAAGACATGCTGAAAATACAAAGAAAGTTGTAGAGTTTTTAACAAATCATCCTAAAGTTGAAAGAGTAAATCACCCAAGCATTGAAACCCACCCAGATCATGAGCTTTACAAAGAATACTTCCCTAATGGAGGAGCAAGTATCTTCACTTTTGAAATCAAAGGTGGCAAGGAAGAAGCTTGGAAATTTATAGACAATCTAGAAATTTTCTCACTTCTTGCAAATGTAGCTGATGTTAAGAGTCTTGTAATTCACCCAGCAACTACAACTCACTCACAACTTAGTGAAGATGAACTAAAAGATCAAGGTATCAAACAAAACACAATTAGACTATCAATTGGTACAGAACACATAGACGATATAATTGCAGATTTAGAAAAAGGATTTGCAGCCATCTAAGCCATAAAAATATAAATCCTCATTAAATATATAATAAAATCCTCTTTAATATAATATGAAAAAGCCCCAAGTTTTATTTGAAGTCAGACTGTTGATAAACAAAGGTCACTATAAAAGTGAAATCCAGTGAGCGTTATACTGGTTTTGTTTACAAGTTTTCCTCGAGTTCGCACTTGGGTTTTTTTATAAAAACTATTTTGGATTTTTTAATTTGCTTGGTAATATCCAGAAATCACAAATTTCTTCACCATCTGCTATTGTGTGACTTCTAATTAATTTGCCGCCTCTGTTTTCTAGACTTAGATAATCAATTTCGCAAAAAATATGAGTGAGATGAGATAAATTATTGTCATTAAAAAATTTTGCAATTGGGCATTTTGTAAAGTAATAATAAATTCCGTCTTCATGAGAATTGTCAAATACAAACTGCCATGCTTCTGGATGCTTGTCTTTATTTTCCTCAGACCATTTATAAGCAATATCCATTTTCTTTTTCATTTTTGCCATGTCTTTTTCTTTATTAAAGTCAAATTTCATAATTTTTAAAAGAAAAGGATCAGTTAGAACAAATCTAATCATTTCAATTAACATATCTTCGGAAAAAATATTTTGATTTGCTGTGTGAAAAGATAGAAATAAAAGGGCAAAATATAAATTTGAAGCCATGGGATTATTTTCTCCAATGTCATCAGCTTTTGAAAGTAAATTTATGTATTCAGCCTTTGACTTTTTCATAATTTCTTTAATCTCTGATTTTGAAAAATATTTCTTCAAATACTTTTTTATAAAAGGATTCACAATTAACCAAAAAATAGGTTTATATTTCATAAAACACCTCTAATGATATAATTTTTCAATTAAATTTTATCAATTTTATTTAAAAGTACAATAAATTTATAAAATAAAACCCCTTAATCCATATTGGATTTTGGGGTTTTAAAAAATTTAAATTAACGGCCACCGCCGCCTCCTCCGCCGAAGCTGCCGCCACCGCCACCTGCTGATGTTGCTCCTCCAAAGCCAGCGTTACTAAAGCCAGTTGCACTTCCGTAAGACTGATTAATTGATTTTGAAAAATCTCTTGAATTTGAGGTTAAATTAACATAGAGTGCAGGATTAAATGAGCTGTTGTAATTTTCTGCTCCCTTAGCAAATTCTTTATCTAAGAAGAATACTGATGAGTAGATTAAAAGATTCTCCCAATTTGGAAGTTTTTCATCTTCTACTAATTCATAGTAATCATCTAGATAATTGTAGAATTTAATTATATCGCCGTACAACTTGATTCCCTTATCTGTGATTTTTAATTCTTTTCCAGTATTTTTAAAACCAAAAAATTTCTTTTCAAATTCATAATCTTCAAGATATCCACCATATTCTAATGCTTTTATGGACTCATCTTCAAACTTTTCATAATAATTTTCCATGTCGTCTTTATTTTTCTTTACATATTTTTCAAAGTCTTTACTTGTAAGATATTCTGAATCTGTTTTTTCATTTGCAGCAGAAAGCATTTCAAATAATTCTTCTTCCATTTTGCCCATATCATTAGGTCTTGAAAGAATTTTAATTTTATTTTCAGCAAAGATTCCTGAATCTTCAATAAATTCAATATTATTTGATAGAAGCCACTTTAATATAAAAGAATTTATATAGTTTCCAACTAAATCGGTATACACAAGATTTGCCTCTTTTATAAAGAAAGCTATATCTTCAATATTTCCATCATAAGGCACTTCTTTTAAATAATTATTTTTAAATTTTTTCTTGCCTGGGAGTATGGATTTATTTTGAATGTTTTTTTCTCTAAAGGTTAGATAAAATGCTCCAACTATAAAAAATAAAATTAAAGAAAATCCTGCAAGTCCACCAACTACTGCAATTTTTTCGCCAGTTGACATAGGTGGCTTATAAGCTTCGCCTTCTCTATCTTGCCAGTCTGATCCAATAGAGGCTTCTTTTGCATAATCATCGAAGTTTTTGTCGATTTTCATAGCTGTGTTAAAGTATCCCTTTGGAAATTTAAGCATAATTGTTGCGTAGTTGACATCTCCTGTAGAATTTAAAAGAATATCTCCATTTACATTGTGAATTTCTCCTTGAAGTCCAAAGCCCCACATCTTCACATCTTTAAAGGGTTCAAAGCCGCTTATCTTAATGCTTATATTTTTAGGTTCTGGGTCAAAATTATCTCCTACAAAATTAAAAAACAACATGTCGCTGTCATTAAGTCCAACAACAAGTGGATTTATTTTATAATTTAAATTATAAGTATTGTCTGAGTATTCACTAATACCCCAAGTTAGTTCAATTTCATCGCCCTTGTCAATTCTTCCGTAGCGATATTTTTTGTCATCAAAGGATGCGTCAATATCCCAAGGAGATAATTCGGTGAAGTCTCTTCCCAAGGCATTTAGCGAAAAGTCCTCGATTTTAATTCCCTGCAAATTATTTATTGTTTTATATCTTTCTGTGTAGTTGTCGTTATCTTCATGGATTTTCCAAGTCTCTGTAATATGACCAACGCCATTTTTATCTATTTTTGCATCAATATTAATAGACTTAAATTCTTCTGCAAAGACAAAACTTGGCACGAAGATAAAAATAGTAACTAAAGCTAAAATTTTATTTTTCATAAACACCTCGATATTTAAATTCATATATTCCCAAAAAATATGGAGCTAAACAATCCCCATTATTCTTCATAATCAATTTTTTCTTTGATAAAGTTTCCATTTCTTAAGTCATTAAATGCAACTTCGAGCTCCTCACGAGTATTCATTACAATTGGACCTGCCCATGCAATATCTTCGTCAAGTTTTTTAGAACTTATGAAAAGTACTTGTGCATATTCTGAAGCATTTTTAATATTTATAAAATCGCCCTCTGAAAATTTTACTGCAGTTTTTTCTTCTATTAATTCATCTCCAATGTAGACATCACCAAGTAGAGTGAAAATCATAATAGAATCATCTCGATTTGTATCTATTTTTATCTTAGCATCTTTTTCTAAATGAATGTCATAATAATCAAGTGGAAGGTGTTCCCCCTTGTGACCTTTGTGATCTTTGTAGCTACCAGAAAGAAGCCTTATCTTTCCGCCTTCAAACTCGATTTCTTCAATTTCAGAATTTTTAATGCTTTTATAACTTGGATTTGACATCTTCTCATCACTTGGAAGATTTAGCCAAAGTTGGACGCCAAGCATTCTTTCAGAAGCTGGAAGCATCTCTTCGTGCATAACACCACTTCCTGCATTCATCCACTGCACTTCGCCATCACTTATGGCATCCTCATTACCCATGCTGTCCTTATGAACCATATTGCCTCTAGAAATATATGAGATTGTTTCAATACCTCTGTGAGGATGTTCAGGAAAACCTGCTATATAATCATTGGGATCAGTGGAGTCAAAGGAATCAAGCATTAGGATTGGATCAAAGGCCTTAACAGTATTTAGTCCAAGAACCCTTACAAGACTTACACCTGCACCATCAACTGCTCTTTGCCCTCTAACTTTTGCAATTATCTTTCTATCCATTAAATCACTCCTATAATTTTAAAACATACTTTAAATAAAATATATCCGTAATAGAAAATTATAAACAGATGAGATTTTTAGAAGTTTGCTATTTTTGACAAGGGATGGAATTTTACTGTACACTAATACAGTATGTTTTAAAAATGCTTATTTAATTTATTAGATAAGCATTATTTTTATGAGAACGGGGAGGAAAAACAATATGAAGAAGAAAACTCGTAGAATTTTTAGTGAGCATTTTGTTTATTTCCTATCACTGGGATTTTTATCAATTTTAGTTTTAATGGGAATTGCAATACCTGAGCCATATCAAAAAGTTACAGAACTTTTAAGAAATAAAATAACAACAAACTTTGGTTGGTTCTACTTATTATTAGTAACTGGTATTTTGTTTTTTTGTGTTTATTTAATATTAAGTCCAATAGGACAAATAAGATTAGGTGAGCCTGATTCAAGACCTGAACATGGAACACTTTCATGGATAGCTATGATGTTTTCAGCGGGAATGGGAATAGGGCTTGTATTTTATGGAGCAGCAGAGCCACTTAGTCACTTTGCAAAGATGACCCCTATTGCACCAGCAGGAAGTAGAGAGGCGTTGGCAGATTCCTTTAGGTTTACATTTTTTCATTGGGGAATTCATGCTTGGGCAGTTTATGCAATAATAGGACTTGCACTTGCATATTTTGGCTTTAGAAAACAAGAAAAGTATCTCTTATCAGTTACTTTAAAGCCAATACTTGGAAATCACTCCGAAGGCATAATTGGAAAATCAATTGATATAGTGACAATAATAGCAACGGTAATAGGAGTTGCAACAACTCTTGGTTTTGGAGCTGCACAAATAAATGGAGGGCTTTCGTATTTATTTAAAATTCCAAACAATATAGTCCTTCAGATAATTATAATAATCATAGCCACTGCATTATTTATAATGTCTGCACTTTCAGGACTTGGCAAAGGTGTAAAGATACTGTCAAATATTAATTTAATATTGGCAATAGGTCTTCTTGCAATTGCAATAGTAGTTGGTCCAACTGTGCAGATTTTTGACAATATGACAGAATCAATAGGCGGATATTTGCAAAACTTCTTTAGAATGAGCTTTAGATCAGCTGCATTTGATGGCACAAAAAGAGAATGGATAAACACATGGACAATATTTTATTGGGCATGGTGGATATCTTGGTCACCATTTGTAGGAGTATTTATTGCAAGAATTTCAAAGGGACGTACAATTCGTGAGTTTTTAACAGTTGTACTATTAATACCAACTCTTTTAAGTTTTCTATGGTTCTCAGCCTTTGGAACACTTTCAACTCATGTACAAAATATGGGGATAGATCTTAGGTCCTTTGCAACCGAAGAAGTTCTCTTTGCAACCTTTAACAACTATTTTGGAGGCACAATTCTCTCATTAATATCAATTATATTAGTAGTTACATTTTTTGTAACATCAGCTGACTCTGCAACATATGTGCTTGCAATGCTATCAGAAGATGGGGACTTACTTCCAACGGGACGAAAAAAAGTAATCTGGGGAATATTACTTGCAGCGATTGCCATAGTGTTATTATTTTCAGGTGGACTTACAGCATTGGAAAACACATTAATAATAGTAGCACTTCCATTTTCTCTAGTAATTATATTAATTGTGTTGTCTCTCTTAAAAGAGTTATATCATGAGAAGAATAAAATGGGTCTTAAAATAAAGCCGGAAAGGCTCCCTAAGAAAGATCAACCCTTCAAGTCTTACGATGACTAATGATATAGGATAAATTTAATTATAATGATATAATAGATTTATTATTGATTTACTTTAAAGGGGGATTTAAATGAATAAAATTGCAATACAAGAAACTTATGGCGAAAGATTTCAACACTGCTGGGGATGCGGTCCTAAAAATGAAGATGGTCTTCATATGAAATCTTACCCAAGTGAAAGTGGAAAAGAGTGCGTTACAAAAATTACTCCAGACAAAATGTATACAGGAGGAGTTCCTGCAAATTTATTTGGTGGAATGATTGCCATGATTTTTGACTGTCACGGCACAGCATCTGCAGCATACTTCAAGCACAAGGTACTTGGTAAAGAGCTTACAGAAGATACTGTAATAGGAAGATTTATAACAGCAAGACTTGAAATAGATTTTAAAAAACCAACACCAATGGATAAAGAAATAACTGTAACAGCA
Organism: Peptoniphilus ovalis; assembly: GCF_018919265.1. Lineage (GTDB taxonomy): Bacteria > Bacillota > Clostridia > Tissierellales > Peptoniphilaceae > Peptoniphilus_A > Peptoniphilus_A ovalis. Next base: position 204,920 of record NZ_JAHLQO010000001.1, on the reverse strand, counting down.
ACAGCAGAAGAAATTGGCGAAAGAAAAGTAATCGTTGATATGGTTATGGAAGCTGATGGCGAAGTTCGTGCTAAGGCAAAGATGGTTGCAGTTGGTGTAAAAGATAATATGTAATAAGAAGAGAAGGCGTGGGCTTTCTCTTTTTTAAATTAAAAGTCCCAGGCTGAAACCTGGGATAAATATTTCATTTGATTATTAATACTCTTTTTTTAATTTTCTTAAAAGCCTATACCTTACCTTCAAGTCCCTTATCAACGAGAGCTTGCTTTTCTGGTGAAATCTTAGGTGTATCCATTGTAAATGAATTGTCTACAACTGTGAAGTCGAAGTAACCAAGTCTAGCAACAGGTCTAATTTTAACAACATCTACTAAACCTTCGTCAGTGATGTATTCGTCAGCAATGTGAACTCCAACAACTTCTCCAATGATGATGTCAATTGTATTAATTGTATCAACTCCTGGAAGTCTTATTGTTTGTTTGTATTTGATTTCGTATTGAACAGGTGAGCCTTTAACTCTTGCTACATCAACTACATTTGATTTTTCTTTTTCAAGTCCGCAGTATTCGAATTTATCTTTAAAACCTTCTGGAAGCTCAGCAATTGAAGATTTATTCATTTCTTGTGCTAGTGATTCTGGCACTAAGTTGTATACAAATTCTCCAGTTCTTTCAATGTTTTTAACAGTGTTTTTTCTATCGTCAAATACATTTTGATTAGCTGAGAATAATACTAGTGGTGGATCGAAAGTTAAGTTTGTAAATTGTGAATATGGAGCAATATTGTCTGTTCCATCTTCGTTTTTAGTTGAAATCCATCCAATTACTCTAGGTACTGTACATGATTTAAATGGGTTTTTAGGTAGTCCGTGGTCATTATTTTTTGGTTCGTAAAACATAAAATCTCTCCTTTTTAATTATTTATTTTATTATTAAGTAAGCTATTGGTGCAGTGATTAAGAAACAGAATACAGTTCTTTCAAACCATATTATAACTAAGTCCTTAATTGACACTGGTATTTCAGAAGCTACAATTGTTGGAATTGTAGTTGAGAACATAATTACTTGTGCAACACTCATTACAGATATGATAAATCTTGTAACAAGAGGTGCCTTTGTTACTACCATTACTGGTAGGAACATTTCTGCTAGTCCAAGCATTGCTGCTTTTGCCGCTAGTAGTGGTTCAGGTATTCTTAGAAGTAGTGTAACTGGATAAAGAATATATCCAAAGTAGTCAAATATCTGTGTATAGTTAGCAATAATTAGTGCAACTAAACCAATTGACATAAAGTTTGGAAGTACTTCAAATACTAAGTTAAATGAATCTAGAACATTTTTTGTAGTTCTTGGTATAACAGGACCAGCTTCTTTACAAAGAGTTAGTCCTTCATTTAGTGAAGCCTTAAAGATATTTCCTTGAAGTTTTTCTTCAGGATATCCTTCCATATTTTTATAATAAGTGTCTGGCATTTTTGAAATTGGTGGAATTCTCACTGTGATTGCACTTAGTGCGAATGTAACAAATAGTGAAACAAATACATACTCCATCCAATAATCCATAAGATCAGTTGTATTTGCAATAACTATTAAAAATGAAATTGCAACTGTAGTAAATCCTGTTACAACAGCAACTGCTTCTCTTAATGTATATTTTCTATCTCTGTATAAATCATCAGTCATCATAACTCCAACAGCAGTAGATCCCATGAATGCAGCTACGGCAATTACGGCTGTTCTGCCAGGAGTTTTCCAAATTGCTCTCATGACAGGTCTTAAGAAATTTCCTATAAAATCTATAAAACCATAGTCCATTAAGAATGTAATAAAAATTGCTGAAATTGGAATAAGTGTACCAACTTGTATTGCAAGTGAATTAAATAAAAATGGTCCGTGGTCATCTCTTGCAACTGCTTCAGGTGCAAAACCTGAGAATAAGTAAATAGTAAAGAATGCACCTATAAGTTTAGTGAAAGAAAAGACCATTGTAACTTTGTCTGATTTCCAAGTTCCCTTGACAAAAGGTCTTATTGCTCCAATCATTATGATTATAAAAGCATAAGCTGTTGCAATTTTAGGGAAGTTGTTAATAAATAGTGAAATTACATACTCAAGTGGAATAGTTGAATGTCCATCTACTGTAATTGGAATGAAAAAAGCAAAAATTCCAATGGCACTTAGCACTATAAACTTTAATAAAAGCATTGGGTCTTTATAAAGCTTTTTATCTTTATGTAGGTTATCGTTCATATAATTCTTACCTCCTTTTGATAAAATAATAACCTTTTCACAAACAAAATCACATGGAATATATTGCTTTTCTTTTTAAAGATTATGCTTTATAATGATAAAGTGATTAGAAATATTAAAAGTGAGGATAAAAATGCAAGAAAAATTTAAGAAAGACCAACTACTTTATGATATTTTGACAAAAGAATACATACACAATTTAATTTATGGAGATTTTTACAGGACTAAACTTTTTAAAGAAAGATTTAAAGAATATGAGATTGCTATAGAAACAAACTATGTGATTACAGTGATGTACGATGATTTTTGGAAGATTTGCAAAAATAGAGACAATCAATTTAGATACAATGTTAAGAGAAAACTTCTTGAAGATGTGAGAAAAATAATTACAGATTATAAAACAATTTCTACAACTTTAACTGGTACAGATAAAATAATAATATTTTTGGAGTGTGAAAATAATTCAATCGAAGAAGATTTTGCCACTAGTGAAAAAATTGCTAAAGATATTTTAAAAGGACTTAAGAAATATATGACTAATTCTGTAAGTATTGCAATTAGTAACTTTTGTAACAATAATATTGACATTATGAAAGGATATCAAGAATCTTTTAGTCTTCTTGAAAATATTTTTACTAAAGGAAAGGGAAAAATTTTAAGGCCAAATGAGGAAAAAATTTCTATAAATTATGATTATAAATCCTTACTTGATAAATCGATTCACAGCCTACTTGTAAAAATTGGTTTTAAAGATATTGATGAATCAGAAAATATTATTGATAATCTCCTCGCACAGATGACATACAAAGATATGAACAGTGACTACATTAAATCAAGTATTATAAGGCTTATTGTAGAAGTTATTTCTTATTTTAACAGAGAAAATAAAGATCAGCAGTTTTCCATAATTTATATTCAGTCAATTGAGAAAATAGTTTCTGCAAACACAATCGATGACATTGAAAAGAGTTTAAAAGAATTTGTAAATATTATTATCAGCAATCTTTCCACAAAAAGCGAAAAGAAAATCGCACTTGAAAATACTATTTCATATATAAATAAGTACTATGGAAAAGAAATAACTCTAGATGAAATTTCCCTTGTTGCAGGGTATAGCAAAAGTCATTTTTCGAGAATGTTTAAAAAGTATATGGGAATTAATTTTTCAAAATATTTAATTGATGTTAGACTCGAAAATGCCGCAAAGCTAATTAAAAATTCTGATGAGGGAATAGTAGATATTTCTAATGAAGTTGGATTTAATGATTATTCTTACTTCTCAAAAATCTTTAAAGAACATTATAAAATGAGTCCTAAAAATTATAGGGAAAATAATTAGCTAAAAATAGCCTCGCAACCAAAAGTTGCGGGATATTTTCTTGTTATAGTTTATAAATTTTGATAACATTATTTCAGAATTTAAGAAAGAGTGATTTTATGTATGGAGAAAAAATTAGAGATTTGAGAAAATCTCACAGACTTTCTCAAGAAGATTTAGCACAAAAATTAGATGTAACTAGGCAGGCAATTTCTAAATGGGAAATGAATAAAGCTGATCCAACTAATAGGAATTTAAAAGAACTTTCTGATGTTTTTAATGTAGATATAGCATATTTTATTGGAGAGAGTTTTGAAAATAATGAAGATGATAAAGAGAAATTAGACTTAAAAAAAGAAGGAAAGAATTTCTTTTTCTGGATGATTTCTGCTTTTATAGGTTTTGTATTTTTCGCTGCTTATTACTTTTTGGTAATGCCTGAATTTTTTGGAGTAAATCCAATGGAGATGCCCTATCTTTTAATTACAATTTATATGATAATTGCACTTATATCATTTCCACAGGCTTATGATTATGTGGGGGACAAGTTAGAAGATTTAGATTATAATTTATTTTCTAAAGTTGTTTTGCCAATAGTTTATATAATTTCTCCTTTTATTGTGGTTAATAAAATAGTTAAATCATTTATTTAAAGAGTCCACTTATTAGAGTGGATTTTTTATTTGTAAATAGATTTATATCTAATTCTATGGTAAAATATCAATTGGTAGTTAATTTTTGTACTAATTTATGGAGGTGAAAGTACATGGACGCCAGTGGGCCGAATAAAATTTTTTATTTCAATAGTTATAGCGATAAAAATCTGATTGGGCTTTCTGAGTTTTTGTGCTTTTAAGAAAGTTTATTAATCATGCTCAATTTATCCGCTATGACTAGCGGTATTTTTATGCCCAAATTTAATTAAATAGGAGGGAAAGTATGATTAATTACAATGTAGAAAAATTAAAAGACTTACAAGAAGAAATTAACACAATGAACCCAGTTGACTTGGCAGAAAGATTAGTTGAACTTTCTAACGAAGATCTTGCAATTTGGATTAAGTTATTAAACAAAGATTTATTGGCAGATGCCTTTGCAGAACTTCCAAGAAATAAAAAGGTAGAGGTTATGGAGTCTTTATCTGATGAAAATATTCAAGACTTAGTTAGAGAGCTTGACGGAGATGAACTTGTAGACACATTACAAGAACTTCCTGCTAATATGGTTAGAAATCTAATGAATAGATTTATAGACAGCAAGAGACGACCTATTATTAACAAACTTCTAGGCTATCCTGAAGAAAGTGTTGGATCAATAATGTCAGTTGATTTTATGTCTATTAAAATAAGCACAAGCCCAGAAGATGCTCTTGAAAAAATTAAAAAATCAGAACTTGATTCTGACAGACTTGAACAAATTTGGATAACAGATGATTCTCTTGTGTTAATGGGTTTTGTATATCTTGCAGATATTATTAGAAATCGAAATAAAAGTATTGAAGAATTTTTCCATCATATCACTGCTTCAGTTTTTGCAACTGATGACCAAGAAATTGTTGCAAAACTTGCTAGAAGATATGACTTGGGAGAAATTCCAGTAACTGACTCTGAGGGAAGACTTGTGGGAATTGTGCCAGCAGAATGGGCAATTGATGTATTGCACGAAGAATACGAAGAAGACCTTGGCAATATCCATGGTATTAGCGAATCATCTTCTGATTCTTATTGGGACAAATCAAGTTTTCAAATTGCAAGAGAGAGAACAACTTGGCTAATCATTTGCTTGATAACTGCAACTATGACAGGATTTATAATTAAAAGATATGAATCAGTTTTGGCAGCGAGCGTGGCTCTTACAGCTTATATACCAATGCTAATGGATTCTGGCGGAAATGCAGGTACACAATCTTCAACTACAATAATTCGTAGCCTATACACAGGAGAAGTTAACTTTAAAGAATTTTTCCGCGTAATATTTAAAGAATTTAGTATAGGAATATTTGTAGGAATTGCCTTGGTTTTAATAAATTATATAAGAATGTATTTGTTAGATGGAGTAAGTCACACAATAAGTCTTACAGTTTCTGTGACACTACTTCTTACAATAATTTTATCAAAAATAATTGGTGGAGTATTGCCACTAATAGCAGATAAATTAAAAATAGACCCAACAATTATGGCGGGACCACTAATTACTACTATAGTAGATACTTTCGTACTAATGATATATTTCGAAGTGGCAAGCTTTTTAATGGGGTTATAAAAAAATAAATAGGAATTTATTTGAGGGTTGTTCTGATATTTAGAAAGGGACAGCCCTTTTGATAATATTAGGTTTAGAAATAATAAATTTGATTAAAAATAAAATTTCATAATAATATGCAAAGGACAGCCCCGTAATATACAAATAAAATTTATTATTTCAAAAGATATCTTTTGATAATAGTGAGGTTGGTAATTGTGCATCATAAGCAAAAAAATTAGTTATGCGTATAAAATTTTCAACTGTTTGAACGAGCGAAGCGAAGTGAGTTTTGAAAATTTAGCATGACTGATTTTTTGGACATTCAGTGCGTTGAAAGGGGGGTCTTAGGGGGAAGACAATCAAGAGTCTTCCCCCTATAAAATTGAATCTTAGATTCAAAAAAATAAATATTTAATGAAAAATTTCAAATAAATCATATCATATTAAATAAAAAAGAGGGCGTTCTTTAGGATAGCCCTCTTTTACATATCAAGATTTAAAAATTTATTTAAACTTTCTTCATCTTTTGATATTTCTTCTAAGCTTAAATTATTTTCTTTAAGCTTTACTTCTATTTCTTCTCGACTAAATTCTGCTATATGCTTAGGGTTAGAGAAGTTATTAATTTTATAATCTTCTTCTGTAAGATATAGATAATTTAAATTCTTCAAATTGCCAATTAAAGAAAATGTAATTGCTGCATTGTTAAATAAGTTATCCTCATTTAGACCTTCATATCCATCTAAATATACATTTAGAGAGTATGGTTCTTCATCTGATAGTATTTGTATAGCTTTTTTGCTCACGTTATTTGGATATTTTTGCATATCCAAAATTCTATCAACCTTTGAATTATCTCCAACATAATCTGTTTTATAATCTAGAATAGAATCTTCTTTTTTACTACATGCTATAAATGAAATTGATATTAAAATCAAAAACAAAATGATAAATACTTTATTTTTCATACTACCTCATAAAAAAATCACTTAAATCAAAATAATTTAAGTGATTCAAACTTATGCTATTATCATTGATTTAATGAATAGTCCAAATACTAAAACTACTAAAAACATTAATCTTAATTTATAACTCATTTCGACCTTCTTACTTTAACATTTCCTTTAATTCATTGATTAAAGTTGTATTTGTTACATCGTATAAAAGGGGACTAACTGTTGCGTAATTTCTATTTAGGTAATAAATGTCTGAATCCTCTTCGTTATTGTCCTTAGGAAAACCCCTAAGTCTCATATTGTATCCTTCCTTTTCTTCAGATACATCGTAAATACTCATTACATCTCTGCCAACTTTACAAACTTTAATTCCCTTAAGTTCATCGTAATCTAAATAAGGCACATTTATATTTAATACTTGAAGTCTTTTTAAGTCGTCAAGATTATTAAATACATCCATTGCAACTTGTGCTGCTGCTTCGTACTTTGAATGGCCCTTAATCCACTGTGCTGAAACTGCAATTGATGGAATGTCAAAAAGATTAGCCTCTATTGCAGCTGAAACTGTTCCTGAATAAAGTACATTTGTCGCAGCGTTAAATCCTGAGTTGATTCCTGAAAAGCAAAAGTCAAATTTTTCATCTAGTAAATGAACTGCTGCACGCACACAGTCTGCAGGTGTTCCGTAAACGCAAAGGCTTCTCACATCTTCGAGTCCTTCGATGTCTACATCTTGAACCATAAGCGGACTTTTAAAAGTGATGGCATGAGATTTACCAGAATTTTCAACATTTGGTGCAGAAATTGTAACTTTATGTCCAGCTTCAATTATTTTTTTTGCGAGGATTTCTATTCCCTCAGCATTAATTCCGTCATCATTTGTAACTAAAATATTCAATTAAATCCTCACTCTCTAAAATTAAATTTCCAAAATAGTAGAAGGCACATATCTCGGTGCCACTTCTATTGTATAATCTACATTTTCTTCCTTGTGTTCAGAAAGAAGTATTTTTTTAATAGTATCTAGTGCAAGTTCAGGCAAATTATTGTCTGTGGATAAATGTCCCAGCATAACTTTTTCGCCCTTCTTTTTTAAAATCATTGAAAGGACTTCTCCTGCATTTTCATTGGATAGATGCCCCTTTGTTGAAAGTATCCTCTGTTTTGTAGGATAAGGATATGTTCCATTAATTAGCATATCCACATCGTGATTTGATTCTAAATAATATATGTCTGAATCTTCCATATTATCCATTGCTTCTTTATTTACCCAACCAGTGTCAGTTAGTAGTGATATTTTTTTGTCTCCCTTTACCACAAATCCGCAGCCGTTGGCACAATCGTGAAAGGTAGAGATGGGCATGATGTCAAGGTCTTTAAAGGTAAAGTCCTTTCCATTTTCAAAGATGAATACATTGGAAGAGTCTAATTTCTTTATAGTTGGTAGCATTCCATCTAATGTCATCATATTTGAAAATACTTTTAAGTTGTATCTTCTAGAAAGCACTCCCACAGATTTAATATGGTCAATATGCTCATGCGTTACAAAAATTGCATCAAGTTCTGATGGATTTACTCCAATTGAAGCTAAGTTTTCTTCGATTTTTTTGCCTGAAAGTCCAGCATCTATTAAAATTTTTGTGTCTTTATATTCTATATATTGGCAGTTGCCACTAGAGCCACTTGCCAATGAGCAAAACTTCATCCTCAAACCTCCATTTTTATTTTAACACAGAGAGTTTTCTTTTACCATATCAGTAGTTGTCGATAACTGTATATTCGCCGTCAGTAAATTCAATCTTCCAAGCTGGAATTGCACGACCATTTACAGCACGCGTTATATCTTCAATATAACCTTGATCTTCTGGATTAAAATAAAAGCATGGGCTAATTTTATTTATAGTCTTGTCATAGTACTCGTCCTTGTTTAAAAGGTATAAAAGTGCCTTGGGTGCAGGGTATAGAGTGATCTTTTGCTCAGAACTATCTAATACATTTAGCCAGAGTCTATCCATTGAGACAACTCCTCTAGAGTCAATTATAAAATTTGTATAGGAGCTTTCAACTGGAAGATTTTCATGTTTTTTTGTGTAATTTAAAATATACATGTCGTCCTCGATACGATAATAACTTAGAAAAATATCTCTAATGTCAAATTTTTTATCTAGCATAAATCTCTTGGCAATTTCTTGAGCCTTATCAAGGCTATTGATTTTGTTGAAATTATTTTTTTTGACACGATTTTCGTAATAAATTCTTCTGTTGTTAACAAGGTTTATATACTCATCACCTAGAGAAATTTCTGCAAGGTCTGTACTAGGCCTTGATATAACGCCCTCTCCATTGAAGAAGTCTGCATTTATTTTGTCCTCAGACATTGTTTGAAACTCAACAAAAAGTGATGGAAGCTTATTTATTTTTCTAGGTATTTTTGTATCCACATTTATATTTTTCTTATCCAGCATTGAAATTACTTCATTTGTAAATTCTCTTGTCGTAGACTCGTCCTTTAACCTCAAGTCATTGAACTGAATGTATAAAAATAAAATTATATTTGCAATGACTAGGGCAATTATTAATATTTTTTTGATTTTATTCCATTCCATATTATTACCTTACCATTACAATTTTGCCTTCATCAACACTTAGATAATACTTGTTGCCCTTGTAGACCATTTCATATACTAGGAGCAAATCATCGTATTCTAAGCTTGAAAAGCTGAGATAAACTATTGATAAATTGTCAATTTCTTTTAATATATCCATGACTGGTGTGTCGGAGAAGATTTTTTTATTTTTCTTTAAAATTTTGTGAATAGATTCCAAATAAATTTCATCTTCTTCATATATTGGGTTGTCTGCTTTTCTTATATAAAATTCTCTGTAATTTTTTACATAATCAGAGAACACATCGATTTCTATAAAACTGTGATCCCTTGATGTCAAAATCATTGGAGTTTGCCCTTCTTTTAAGTTGAAGAAAAATCTATATCCAAGACTTCCATTAAATTCAATTTGTTCAGTGTTTTCAAGATAAATTCCACTGCTTATGCCTGTCTTTTGTGCAATAAATTCCACTGCTCTATTAAGTGATTTGTATAAATTTCTCTCAGGTACATTAAATTCTGATTCAAGAGAATATTCCAAGAATCCATTTTCAGAAATTGAAAGATATTCGCCCTCGTAGACATAGGTATTTTTACCTGCAACAGAAATTTCTCTGATGTAGTCAATTGGAGTATCTAAAAATCTTTCTGCAAGATTTGATTTACTTCTCTCATCGAGATTAAAAAGTCCTGAAGTGTAGGAAACTTTTTGAACACTTGTGTAAGATGCAACTGGTATATAAATATCTTTTTCAATGCCATAAGCCTCATAAAAATTTATGGCCTTGATACCAGATTTCTCACCATCAGCAAGCATATCGTCAATGGAAAATTCAACCTTATGGTCCAAAATTTTATAATAATTTCCAACTCCAGTAAGATAAATTTCTCCATCTTTTGAAATATAAATTGAATCCACACTTATATTTACATTATTTTCTCCATAGTCATCGCCAAGAAAGTTTACAAAAATCGAACCTGATAGTGGAGAATTAAATTTAAAAATAATTGACTCCTTATCTTGAAGATTTAAATAATCTTTAAGAGAAATTGCCTCTAGGTTTTTTGTATTTATTTCTTGTAAAATCTTAGAGATATCATTTCCATAATCTTTCCAAAAGTCCAAAACATTTGTAGAGATGTAGTGGTTTCTGTTGCCAAAGTTTGAGATAATTCTCTGCGGCATTAAGATTTCATCAAGTATTTCAGATACGTCATTTACAGCATTTCTCGACTCAGGTTTTCTGTCAAAGGAAAGCCAGAGATTTCTCGATTGAAAGATTAAAAGAAATATCAAGAATATTATTATAAAAATATCTCTATGTTTTTTAACTCTATTCATCATCATCATCACCTGATTTGAATAAAAGTGTAACTGAAGTGTATTTGCCAAGTTCTGAATCTAATTTTAAATCTCCGCCGAAGCTTTTAATCATTTCATTTGCAATAGAAAGCCCAAGACCAGTTCCGCCCATTTCACGGCTTCTGCCCTTTTCAACTCTGTAAAATCTCTCAGTAATTCTTGGAAGGTCTTCCTTTGGAATTCCAATACCATTGTCTCTAACTTCAATTTCAACAAAATTGCCAGAATTTTTTGCAGTTATGGAAATTTCTCCATCTTCTTCTGTATATTTACAAGCATTTGAAATAATATTATTTAAAACTTGGTCGGCACCATCTCTATCGGCATAAATATCGTTAATGTCCATGGCGATATCAAGTTTAATTCTATGTCTTTTTTGAGTGATAAGAAGTGATTGAGATTCAATTGCTTCATCTATAAACTCATAAGTGTCAATTTTTGAAAAGTTTAATTTTTCTCTGTTGTAATCGAGATTAGATAGAGATAACAAATCTGTCACTATTCTAGACATTCTAGAATTTTCTCTTTCAATTACCTTTAAGAATTTTCTTTCAGTGTCGTTTCCAAGTTCTCCATCTAAAAGAGTTTCAGTGTATGATTTAATTGTAGTAATAGGTGTTTTAAGCTCGTGGCTTACATTTGCTACAAATTCTTTACGCATTATATCAAGCATGTGCTCCTTATCTATGTCTTGAAGCACAATAATTAGACCTGAATTAATATTTAAATCAGATTTATAAGGTGCGTATTTAACTTTGTAGAACTTATTCCCAATTTTTGTAAGCTCTTCACCCTTTAAACTCTCTTCTTCAGTGTAGTCAATCTTAGAAAGGTTGATACTATTTAGATTTATCTCTCTTAATAAATCCTTATCAGAAATATTTAAAATTCCCTTGGCAACTGAATTTGCATGTATTAGCTTATTGCTCTTATCTATTGCAATTACGCCCTCAGCCATGTAGTTAAAAATTGTATCAAGCTTTGATCTTTCAAGGTCCATTTTTTCAATTGTTTCAGAAAGTTCCTTAGTAAGGAAGTTAAACATCAGACCAAGCTGACCAATTTCGTCATCACTTTTAACATCCACTCTTTGATTGAAATTACCCTTTGCCATTTGTCTTGCCTTTCTAGTTAAAAGCGTAATAGGACCTGCTATGGAATTTGCAATAAAATATCCAAGAATTGATGTGATTATTAGTGAAATTAAAGTCGCATAAGTTATAATTACTTTTGAATCTTCAATTACTGAATAAATTGAATTAAGATCTCTTGTCATATAAATTATGCAAAAAATTCTTCCTTCAGGAGATAAAATAGGTCTTACAATGTGTTTTTCAACTCTATATTCATTATCATATGAGACAATTTTATCTCTGACTTTTCCAGAAACTCCATCCATAATTAGTTTAGGTTCAAGTGATTTTATATTGTAAGCTGATTTTATATCTCGCCCTTCAATATTTTTAGTACTTGCAAGAACTACGGGATTATCTCCAGTTGAAATAATATAAACTGATTCATCACTGGAAATACCCCAGTCTTTGAGCGTTTCGTCAAGCTGGGGCAGTGTATTAACATCTTTATTTGTATTGTTTGCATCTTCTTTAAAAAGTGCAGAGATAGTTGTGGTAAGAGTATCCATGGTTTTATTCATAGAGTCAGTTGCAGTGTCTATCTGAACTTTTTCCAATCTATCAACTATAAAAGTTGAAGCTATAAACATAGATATTAAAACTAAAACAACATATATTAAAATAAATCTGTATTTAATACTATGAAACATTAACTCTCACCATCATCTGATCCAAAGAAATATCCAACGCCTCTTTTAGTTTTGATGTATTTAAAATCGCCACTTTCGTCTTCGATTTTTTCACGAAGTCTTCTCACAGTTACATCAACTGTTCTAATATCTCCGTAATATTCATATTCCCAAACTTCTTCAAGAAGTTCTTCTCTTGAAAAAACTTTGCCTGGAGAATTTGCTAAAAACTTTAGAAGTTCAAACTCACGAAGTGTGAGCTCAATTACTTCTCCGTTTTTAATTACTTGGTATTTATTTAAATCGATTTCTAAATCCTTAATTTTTAAAGTAGATTCTTCATCATCCTTCTTTTCTTTAGAATCAAATCTTCTAAGGACAGCCTTAACCCTAGCAATTAACTCTCTCATTGAAAAGGGTTTAACTACATAATCATCAGCACCAAGTTCAAGACCTAGGACTTTATCTACTTCATCTTCTCTTGCAGTTAGCATAATAACTGGAATATCAGAATTTTTTCTGATTTCACGAAGAGTTTCAAATCCATTTAGCTTTGGCATCATTATGTCTAATAATATTAAGTCGTAGTCATTTTTTTCAGTGAGCCCAATTGCCTCAACACCATTATTTGCAGTATCAATAAAATATCCTTCTTTTTCAAAATTATATTTAATAATATCAGAAATAGCGGTCTCGTCATCAACTACGAGTATTTTCTCGTCCATAAAATCATCCTTTGTTATTTATTATTATCCTCATCACTCTTTTCGAAAATTTTTTCATTTCCTTTTTCTGAATATAAAATTAAAAGTGTCTTTGTATCAACAATTCCTTCTATTCTTAATATCATATCATAAAATCTAGTCAAATCTGCTGTATTAATGGTCTTAATGCGAAGCATTACACAATGATCGCCAGTAACTCTATAACATTCAAAAATTTTGAAATTAGGATCTTTAATTTCCATAATTTCTGAAATCAATCTTTCAAAATCATTTGTATTAACCTTGCAAAGCACATAGGTATCTAAATTATAGCCGATTTTTTGCCAATCTATTAAAACTTTATAGCCCTTGATGTATCCTGAGTCTTCCATTTTGTAAATTCTTCTGTGGATAGCTGGTCTTGTAAGATTAAGTTTTTTTGAAATATCTTCATGGCTCATTCTGCCGTTTTCACTAAGAAGTTGCAAGATTTCGATATCAATCTCGTCTAAATTATTATTTTTTCTCATAAACTCTCCTTGTTACTTTTTGTAGAATTTTCATTTTTAAACCTTACTTTATTTTAACATATTTTAACAAAAATTAAACAAAGTAAAATTATATTTTCTTGAAGGATATCAAAATTTATTAAATTTACTATATTCTTTATAGAAAAGTTAAAATAGTATATAATTAATTTGTCGGAGGTTTTTATGAAAAATATATCTGACCTTTATTTTAGAAAACTAAGACTTGAGGACGTATATACATTTAAAAATTGGAAAAAACACGAATCAGTTCTCTTTTATGATTATAATTTCATGGAGGAAACTGAAGAAGATATAAAAAATTGGTATAAGTGGAAGACAGAAGTTCCCTTTACAGAATATTATGCAATAATTTATAAAGAATCTCCAATTGGATATATGTCACTTAAAAATATAAATAAAATTTTAAAAACTGCAACTATAGGAATCGCCATGGATCCTAAATACATAGATCATGGATTGGGTAGCTTGATTTTAGAAAAATTTCTAGATTATCTAAGAGATGAAAATTTTAAAATAATTTATTTAAACGTCGCGCTTTATAACAATAGGGCGCTTAAAGTTTATAAAAAGCTTGGCTTTAAAATAAAATATAAATTTGTTATGAAATTTAATAATGGCGAATACGACGAAAGAAATGCAGATTTTTACAATAATAGAGATAGCTTTAAGAGAATGTTAAACAGAACTTTTTTCTATGTTTATAAAATGGAAAAAAAGCTTTAGAAAGAGAATGTGTTATGTTTTTACTTGAAAATAATAAATACGACCTAGGCGAAACTAGCATCGAAAATATTTTTATAAATGATTTTATGCCAAGTGCCAATGGAGAATTTGTAAAAGTTTATATATTGGGATTAAAATTTGCCAAGGAAAAAAAAGAGGACATAGACGATAGAACTATTGCAGATTTTCTTGGAATTTTAGAAACAGATGTAAAAAGAGCTTGGGAATACTGGCAAAAAATGGGTATTGTAAAAATAGAGGCAGAAAATATTGAGTTTATAAATTTAAAGGAGCTTTATATTCAAAATGTCTACAACTTAAAAGAAGATAGAAAAGAAGAGAAATCCTACTCAAAGTTAGTTGAAAATAAAGAATACGCAAATCTATTAACAAGGGCTGAATTCTTAATGCGCGAGCCCATCGCCCCAATGAAAAAAATAGATATTATTAATTGGATTACAGTTTACAATATGCCAGTTGATTTAATTGAAGAGGCATTTTTTTATACCACTGAAATAAAAAATGTTTATTCCGTAAATTATGTGGAAAAAGTTGTTAGGAACTGGTCTAAAAATAATATTAGAACTATGGAAGATGTTGAGAAATCTTATCTGGCAAATGACATTAGATACTTGAGATACAAAAAAGTCAAAAGATATATTGGAATGGAAAAGAGTTTCTCACAAGCAGATCTTAATATGGTGAATTCTTGGTTTGAAGAATACAATCTTCCAAATGATGTAATTCTTGCAGCTTGCAACAGAACTTCTAGAATTCAAAATCCAAATGTGGCTTATGTAGATGCAATTTTAAAAGAATGGAAAAGACTTGGCATTGAAAAAGTCGAAGATATAGAAGAAAAAGACAAAAAGAAAAAAGTTAGAAAACCAACAGCCTTTCACAATTTCAAGCAAATTACAGATAACTTCTCTGAGGAAGAGCTTGAAGATGTTGCCATGAGAAAGCAAAGAGAAGGCTTTAAAAAATTAGGTGTTGATTATGGAACTGAGGACTAAAATTAGCAATTATTACGAAAATAATAGACGAAAAAATGAAGAAATTCACGAGAGAAGAGTTGAAGAAGTCTATAAGAAAATTCCAGAAATGCGAGAAATTGACGCCTTGATAAAAAATATTGGGATAAAAGCTGCAATTTATCAAATCAAAAATCCTGACTCAGATAAAACTATAAAAGATTCTCAAGAAATTTACAATTTAAAGCAAAAAAAAGATGAGATTCTCACAAAAAATGGGTATCCTAAAGATTATCTAGAGGAAATTTACACTTGTAGTGATTGTCATGATACTGGTGTCTTTAATGGCAAGAAGTGTCACTGCATGCAAAAGCTAATTGTAGAAGAACTCTACGATATGAGCTCAATTTCTTATATGCTTGAAAAAGAAAATTTTGATACCTTTGATTTAAATGTTTTTTCAGAAAAGACTTATGAAAAGTTTGGACTTTCGCCTAGAGAAAATATGAGAGGGATTTTGACTATTGCTAGAAATTTCATCAATACCTTTGATGAAAAAAATGATGTAAATCTAATTTTTTGGGGTCCAACTGGTCAAGGCAAGACATTTTTACTTAACTGTATTGCAAAGGAGATAATAAAAACTGATGCAATTGTAATTTATCAGACAGCTTATGAGATTTTAAAGACAATTGAAGACAGAAAGTTTAGAAATGAAAAAACTGAAAAGTATAATTTATTCTTCGAAGCAGATTTATTAATTGTAGACGATCTTGGAATAGAAATGACCAATGCTTTTACTAATTCTGAGATTTTTAACATCATTAACACAAGACTTTTAAGGGGTAAGAAGACATTAATTTCAACGAATTTATCACCTAAGGAACTTTCTATAACTTATACCGACAGAGTTTTTTCGAGAGTATTTCAAAAATTTGTGCCAGTCAGATTTTTTGGTCCAGATTTGAGATGGCAGGAGGAAAAATAAAGATGAAATTATCAAAAAGAATAGAAAATGTACATTATTCTGCAGTGAGATCATTATCTCCTTACGCAGACAGGGCAGTAAAAGCTGGAAAGAAAATTTATCATCTAAATATTGGAGCTCCTGATGTTCCAGTACCAGATGAATATTACGAAACTTTTGAAAATTTAGAAAGAGGACCACTTCCTTATGCTCCTTCAGCTGGAATGCCAGAGTTAAGAGAAGCAACTTCAAAATACTATAAAAATAGAAATATAAACTTTGAACCAGAAGATATTTATATCACAATGGGCGCAAGTGAAGCACTGATGTTTACATTTCAAACAATAGCAGATGATGGAGATACTGTTCTTACAACTAATCCATTTTATACAAATTACAGCACAATTTTTGAACAACTAGACATAGAAATATCTGCATTTCCTACTGATCCAGATAAGGGGTTTGCAATTCCTGAAGAAGACGCAATAGAAAATTGTGTGCTTGATAATACAGTAGCAATACTTCTTTCTAATCCTACAAATCCAACGGGAGCTCTTTATTCAAGAGAAGAAATCGAAAGAATTGTGAATGTTGCAAAAAGACACAATCTATACATTGTGGCAGATGAAGTTTATAGAGAATTTATCTATGACGACAACGACTACACTTCTTTTGGAGAAATCGATGGAATTGAAGAAAATTTAATTTTAATCGATTCAATCTCAAAGAGATTTGGAGCTTGTGGTGCAAGAGTTGGATCTGTGGCATCAAAGAATAAAGAATTTTTAGATGGAATTAATAAATTATGCAACTGTAGACTTGCAGCTCCTACTATTGAACAACTTGCAGCTTCAAAACTTTACGGAATAGACAAAGATTACTTTGAAACTGTAAACAAAGAATATCAAAGAAGAAGAGATGTAATCTACGAAGAATTAATAGCAATCCCTGGTGTCACTGTAAAAAAACCAAAGGGAGCCTTTTATGTAATGCCAAAGCTTCCAGTTGATGATACTGAAAAGTTTGCAAAATGGATTTTAGAAGAGTTTGACGTAGATGGAGAAACTGTAATGTTTGCGCCGGCAAGTGGATTTTTTAAAGACGCTGAAGATGGCAAGCAAATGGTTAGAATTGCCTTTGTATTAAATGAAGATGCCATAAGAAGAAGTATGAAAATTTTAAGACTTGGATTAGAGGCGTATAATAGCCTATGAATAAAGAAAAGATAAAGAAGATTTTAGAAAAAGTTATAATTGGAATTGTCACACTTATAATGATTACAGTTCTTGCAAATCAATATATTAAGACAAGTGAGGGCTCAATTAATCTTTATTTAAGACAAATCCAAATTGTTTTAATAATTTTAGTGGCAGTACTTTCTCTAATAATGGCAATCATTGATAAGAACAAATCTCTTATTGTAGTTTTATTAATTTTTTATGCATTAATGTCTGTACTTTTTGTTGTTTTTAGATCAGCAAATAGAATTTAGTGATTTATATTTAAAAAGTATGATATAATTGTTTAAAGGAGCTGCAGCTACTTGCGGCTCTTTTTTTTAAAAATAAATAGGATTGGAGGAAAGCATGAATTTATTAATTATTACAGTGGTATTATTTTTAGCAATTATAGCAACAAATGTATCTAATAGATCAGGACTTCCATCGCTGTTATTATTCTTATTTTTGGGAGTAGTATTTTCAGCTATGGGAATAAATTTTAATGATTTTCACATAGCAGAACAAATCGCAACAGTTGCACTTATGATTATTATGTTTTACGGCGGATTTGGTACAAATTGGAATATGGCAAAGCCTACTGCCAAAGAGGCAATAGTTTTGGCATCACTTGGAGTTGTGCTAACTGCGTTTATAACTGGAGGATTTTGCTATTTTATTTTAAAATTTAGCCTATTAGAATCAATGCTACTTGGTTCAGTTGTTGCATCAACTGATTATGCATCTGTATCGGGAATACTAGTTTCAAAAAATTTAAACTTAAAATATTCCACAGCACCACTTCTTGAAATTGAAAGTGGTTCCAACGACCCTACTGCTTATACTATGACAATGGTTTTCTTATCGCTTATTATGGGCACTGATATTTCTGTTCCAGTACTTGTATTAAAGCAGGTAGTAATAGGAATTTCGGCAGGATTTTTACTTGGAATAATATTTTTCAAGATAATAGAAATTTTATCCCTTGATGATGACGGATTATTTTCAGTATTTATAGCAACTATTATGCTTGGGACATATTCAATAACATCAACACTGGGAGGTAATGGTTTCCTTGCACTTTACATTCTTGGAATCTACATAGGAAATCACGAATTTGAAAAGAAAAGAGATGTTGTATTTTTCTACGACGGACTTTCATCAATCTTTCAAATAGCAATGTTCTTCCTATTGGGACTTTTATCTGATGTGAATATGATTTTAAAAGCACTTCCAGTTGGGCTAATAGTTATGCTATTTATGTTATTTATCGCAAGACCAATTTCAGTTTTTGGATTAATGGCGCCCTTTAAAATGAAAAAGAATCAGCTTGCTTTAATCTCAATTGCAGGACTTCGTGGAGCAGCAGCTATTGCCTTTGCAATTATGGCTGTAAACAGTGGAGCAAATCTTTCAATCGATGTTTATCACATAGTCTTTGTAATATGTATATTCTCATTATTAATTCAAGGGACAATACTTCCCTTTGCAACTAAAAAACTGGATATGTTTGATCCAAATGATTCAGTTTTAAGGACATTTAATTATTATTCAGACAAAACTGCAATTGAATTTATTAAGACAACTGTAACAAAGGCATCACCATGGGTCGACAAAAAAATTTCCGAGATTCAAATTGCCTTTAATGTCATTATTGCAAAAATCGAAAGAGACAATAAATCAATTGTCCCAAGAGGAAACACTGTTTTACACGATGGGGACACAATTGTAATTGGTGGAGAAGCCTATTTTGACAAGACTGGTCAAGATTTACTTGAAATAAAAATCGGCGAAAATCATAAATGGTCTAATAAAGAAGTTAAAGATATTGACATTGATGAAGATGAACTTATAATAATGATTCAAAAACCTAATGGTGACATTATAGTTCCTAGGGGAAATACAATTTTAAATCCTGGAGATAGGGCTGTCATTTCAAAAGAAATAAATGAAATAGCTGATCCAGAATAATTAGACTGCTCTTGCAGTCTTTTATTTTTATAATTTGGGTAAAGATAAGTTGAGGTGACAATATGAGCGATTTAAAAGAAATTAATGAAGCTAAAGCTGCACTTTTAGATGTCAAAGAAGAAATTGGACATATTCTTGATAAAGTTAACAACGCCAAGAGATGGGGCATTGCAGATATTTTTATGGACTCAATGCTTACAAGCATGGTTAAAAGAAATAAAATAAAAGATATTAATAGCGACTTAAAGAGATTACAATCAAAACTAATGGTAGCTAAGGAAGAACTTTCTGATGTAGATATAAATTTTGAAAGTGAAATTTCTGATACAGGCTGGGATAATTTTTTTGATATATTTTTTGACAATATTTTTACTGATTTGAGGGTCAACTCAGAAATCAAAGAAATTAGAGAAAATCTAATGGATTTAGATGAAAAAGTTGACGAAATTTTAAAAAAATTAAATTAAAAATAAAAAAATTTTGAAATAAGTGTTGACAGTTAAAAATTATGATGCTATGATAATGAAAAATTAAAACCAATTTAAACCAAAGAATGAGAAGAGTAATTTAGTAAGTAATTTTTACAGAGAGCCCGTTAGGTGAGAAGGGCAAAAGAGCTATTAGATGAACATGGCCTCTGATGGGATGAGTCGATATTTAGACTTATAGGGGAGCTCCCCTTACAGAGCTAGAGTATGTTGGTACTTGAGAGTGGCATTTTATGCAAAATAGGTGGTAACGCGGAAAAATTTCGTCCTTATTGTTCAATTGAACAGTAAGGACTTTTTTATTGCTTTCTCAAGAATAAAAAAAATAAAAGGAGAGTAAAAATGGCAAATATTTTAGCACCAAGTAAATTCGATGTAGTGGGATCTTTTTTAAGACCTAAGGAGTTAAAACAAGCAAGAGAAGATTTTAGAGATGGAAAAATCTCTGCAGATGAATTAAGAGAAGTAGAAGACAGAGAAATTACTAAACTTGTTGAAAAACAAAAAGAATCAGGACTTAAAATTATCTCTGATGGTGAGTTTAGAAGAAGCTGGTGGCATTACGACTTTTTCTGGGGAATTAACGGTATTGAAAAATACGAATTAACTGGAGATGAAATAATTAAATTCCACGGTGAAACACTTCGTCCAGATGGAGTTAAAATTGTGGGAAAAGTCGATGGAAAGAATCACCCATTCTTAGAACATTTTAAATTCGTAAAACAATTTGAAGATGAAAACACAGTTGCAAGACAAGCAATCCCTGCTCCTGCACAACTTTTAAGAGGCGTGTATAAACAAATCACAGAAGGCGGAGTTTATGAAAAGGAATCAGAATTTGTAGATGATATAGCTGCGGCATATGGAGATTTCTTCAAAGAAATTTACGAACTAGGATGTAGAAATGTTCAACTTGATGACTGTACATGGGGTGCACTTGTAGATGAAGATGCAATAAAAGAATACGAAGCACATGGAAAAAGTGCAGAAGATTTAAAGAAAATTTATCTTGAAATAAACAACAAGGCAATCAGCCATGCACCAGAAGGACTAAATATTACAACTCACATCTGCAAGGGAAATTACAAATCATCATTCCACTTTAAAGGAGCATACGATCATGTAGCTGATTATGTACTTGCAAGGGAAAATGTAAGTGCATTTTATCTTGAATATGATGACGAAAGAAGTGGAGATTTTAAAGCACTTGCAAAAATTCCAGAAGGTAAAAAAGTAGTTCTTGGAATTGTAACAAGCAAAAGACCAGAACTTGAAGACAAAGAAGAGCTTAAGAGAAGAATTAAAGAAGCCACTGAATTTATACCACTAGAAAATATTTGTATTTCGCCACAATGTGGATTCTCTTCAACAGAAGAAGGAAATGCTTTAAAAGATGAAGACCAATGGAAGAAGATAGCACTCATTAGAGAAGTTGCAGAAGAAGTATTGATTTAAATTATTTTTCGATAGGGAATTAAAAGCCCGAGGGCTGTCCCTTGTAAATAGAAATGAAGTGTTATTGAAAATTAAAGATAATAAAAGAGAAGCATAAATTTATAAAAAGGGGCTGTCCTATTTGGTTTGGAAACTGGATGAATGAGACAGCTCATTTGCTTATCGACCGAGTAGTTAGTTAATTATTGGCAAAATCTATTTAAGTTTTAAAACTTTAAGAAGTAGTTATATTCTTATTAACCTTATTATTTACAAAACGTAGGCAACTGTGCTTCATAAGCAAAAAATAGAGACATGCGTTAAAAAAATTAAATTGTTTGAACGAGTGAAGTAAGTGAGTTTTTAATTTTTAGCATGTGTCTATTTTTTGGACATTCAGTGCGTTGAAAAGGGGGTTTTAGGGGGAAGACAATCAAGAGTCTTCCCCCTAATTAATGAATCCTTTGGATTCAAAAATAAAATTAAAAAATAAAATTTATATTTTGAATATAATAAACAGAATATTAAGAAATGGACAGCCCTTTTTATTAGATTTAGTATTCATTCTTAAAAGATAATATCCTAAGAAATTTTGGAGTTAAAAGGAAAGGACAGCTCCCGTTTGAAGAGCCAAGATTATCTTTTAATAATAAATTTTTAAAATATTAAAAAAATATAAATTTTAAAATCACACAAAATCATTTAAAAAGAATCCCCTATCCTTTATAATATAATTATTAGATAGGATGATTTTATGAAATTAAAAGAACATGAACTCGTCGATAGATATATATATTATTTACAAAGATACATTCCTTATGACAAGCAAAGAAAGGCTGAAGAGGATTTTCTGAGTATTTTAACTGATAGATTAGATAGAAACTTTACTGAAGAAGATTTAAAAAATGAATTAAATAAAATGGGAAACCCCTATGAATTTGCTAGCAATTACACTGATATTGGAAATTTTTTATTAAGTGGCAAAAATTACGAGCTTTTTATAGGTTTTTTAAAGATGCTTACAGCTTCTGCTGTAATAGGCTTTATTTTATTTGTTTTTAATTATTTTAATAGATTACAAAATATAAATTTATATGATCTTTTCAAGACAATTTTAATTAGCATCTTTGTCCTTAGTTTACTTCCTTCGTGGATTTGTGAAAAAATTAAGACTACGAAGATTTTAAAGGCATTGATGCAAAAGTGGGATATTGAAAATCTTTACGAATCCAAGGATTTTAAAATTGGAAAATATGCAATTTATTTACTTGTAACGCTGTTTACAATGTTTTTTATGTTGCAAATATATATAATTACGGCGACAATTGACATTTCCGTTGTCACTTATACTTTTATAATGTTTTTGTTTTTTATAAATGTATTGAGGGCAAATCTTAAAATGTCTGAGAACACAATTCTTTCAAGGATACTCTATATTGAGTACTTTGTTGATATTTTTACAATTATTTCTTTTATTGTGCTTTCAAGTTATTTTATACCTGGCACTTTTATGAATAATATTATAATTCTTTGCAATGTTATTAATCTAATTATAAATACTTATTATATCTTAAAGGAAAAAAACATCTTGATATCAAGACAAAAGAGAAATAGAAATAAAAACAAAAAGAGAAGGTAATTCCTTCTCTTTTTTGATGTGTTAATGTGATTTCAGGTACTGGTCAGAAAAATGTTTTAAAACAAAAGGAAAAAACGAGCGACCCTTAGGTCTGCTCGTTGTAATAATTGAAATTTAATTAAGCTACATTTTCCTTAAGATATTTAATAATATCAAGAGATTCGTAAAGAGGTTTGTCTCCAATAAATAGACAAGGCACTTGTTTCTTGCCACCCTTTTCTACAAGGTATTCTCTTGCTTCTTTATCTTCGTCAATATTTTTAATTTCTACACCATCAATATTGTGTTCGTCCATAAATTGTTCAACTTTTTTGCAGAATGGGCAAGTTGTACCCACATAAAGTGTTAATTTTTCCATAATCTACCTCCCTTTATAATTTACCCATATCAAGATAACATAAACAGTTAGAAGTATTTAAAAGATGGCTATTTTTTGATATAATAACATAGATTCGAGGTGATATTTTTGGGATTTTTTGATAATCTTGATGAAAATTTAAAAGATATAAGAGAAAATTTAGAATTTTTGTCTAAGAAACTTTTAAATGAGTCGCAGGATTTAAAACAAGCGGCGAAATTAAAATATGAAATCTTAAATGAAAAGAGAATTCTCTCAGATTTATATGAAAAGCTCGGAGTTCATAGTTATAAACTTATGAAAAATGAAAATTCAGACCTTGATGTAGAAGAAATTGTAAAAGAAATAGAAAGACATACTTCAAGAGTTTCTTCTCTAGAGATGGGTTATGAAATAAATAAAAATATAAACACAGATGATATTTCCTTGATTCAAGATGAGGAAATTAAAAAAGATGATGAAGGTGAAGGGTCTATAATATTTATAGAAGATAGTGATGAAAGTAAATAAAGATTTTGTAGAGATAAATAATATAAAAACTGCATATATAAAAAGAGATGGCGGAGATAGAGTTGTAGTCATACTTCATGGTTGGGGTGCATTTATTGAATCAATTATGCCAATTGTAAATTCTATCCCAATGGATTACACAGTTTATGCTTATGATGCACCAGGATTTGGAGATAGCGATAATCCCACTGAGGTTATGGGAACTTATGATTACTACAAATTTCTCCTAGCTTTTTTAGAGAAGTTTAATATAAAGAAAGCAACTTTTATTGGTCATTCCTTTGGAGGAAAAACTCTTACAATACTTGGATCAAAAAATAAAAATTTAATTGAAAAACTCATTATAATTGATGCATCGGGAGTTATTCCTAAGAGGAAATTGTCTTATTATATCAAGGTATATAGTTTTAAGCTTGCAAAGAAAATTTATATGCTAACTCATGGAAATGACAAAGAGAGTTTAAAGAAATTTTATAAAAGCCATGGTTCAGATGATTATCAAGCAGCTGATGGGATAATGAGAAAATGCTTTGTAAAAGTTGTAAATGAATCGACAAGGGAAGAGTTTAAAAATATTGATGCAGAAACTCTACTTATATGGGGCGAAAATGATGATGCAACTCCACTTTATATGGGAGAAATTTTTGAAAAGGAAATCAAAAACTCAGGTCTTGTTGTATTAAAGAATGCAGGACATTATTCCTATCTCGATGATTATGGAACTTTTAATGCAGTAATAAATAACTTTTTAGGATAGGAGAATTTAATGGAATATATTTTATCTGGTTTGCCAATGGATGCTATAAATTTTGTAATTATTATTGTTGCACTTTTTTATTCATATATAAGAAGCAATTTTCCAATTCACATGCTTCAACTTGAAGGATACGACAATAATGAATACAAAACATTTTTAAAAAATAATAAGGATAAGATGAATAAATTAGTCTACAAAATGGAGAAAAATCCAAAGACTCCACTTGTATGGACTGACAGAGCAAAAAGACTTTTAAAAAAACACAAACAAGTAAATTTTGTTATATTTGTAATTATAGTGATTATGTCAAGTATTATTCATTTGCGTACAGGAAGTTTACTTTTTGGGGGGCTAGCTTCACTTATTCTTTCGTTCTTAGTTTATTTTTACCAATATAGAATTTTAATTTTATCAAATAAACTTGCAAAGCCTAAGGAAGATAGAATCAACATGGGATTTTATAAACAGGCTCAAGCTAAGATTAAAAAGTTTAAAGAAGAGGAAAATTTAAAAGTTTTAGGAATTACAGGATCCTTTGGAAAAACTTCAGTTAAATTTATATCTGATACAATACTTAGTGAAGGACTAAGGGTTAAAAACACTCCTTCATCTTTTAACACGCCAATGGGTCTTTCAAAAATTATAAACAATGAACTTGAAAGAGATAGAGAAGTTTTTATTGCAGAGCTTGGCGCAAAGGTGCCTGGTGAAATTCACGAAGTTGCAGAACTTGTGCAACCTGATATTGGAATTATAACTGCAATTGGACCAACTCACATGCATCTTTTTAAGACTATTGAAAATATTCAAAAGACTAAATATGAGTTAATCGAAGACTTGCCAGAAGATGGAATTGCAATTTTTAATTATGACAATGATTATGTAAAGCCACTTGCAGATAAGACTAAAAAGAAAACTTATAGATACGGAATTAAGGATATCGAAAAGCTAGATGTCTATGCAGATAAAATTGAAGTTACAGAAAATGGTTCAAACTTTATGCTTCACATTAAAAAAGTTGGCTCAATAATGTGCGAGACAAAACTTTTAGGTGTGCACAATATTTCAAACTTACTTGCAGCAGCAACTGCAGCCTATGTTTTAGGACTTAGTCTTGAAAAAATTGCAAGTGGTATAAAGAAAGTAGAGCCTGTTGAACACAGACTTTCACTAATTCCATCAAGTAATGGTACAATTGTTATAGATGATGCTTTTAATTCTAATCCAGTTGGATTTAGGGCGGCACTTGATGTGCTAAGAGAATTTAAAGAGCATAGAAAAATAATCATTACACCGGGCATGGTTGAGCTTGGCGATATGGAAATTACTGAAAATGAAAAAATTGGAGAGGTCATGGCAGATGTTGTGGACTTTGCAATTTTAGTAGGGAAGAAGAGAACAATGCCAATTTATGAAGGCATGACTAAAAAGGGTTTTGACAAGAATAAAATATATCAAGTTTCATCACTAAATGAAGCCACAACTGTACTTGCACAAATTTCTCACGCAGGAGATGTTGTGTTATTTGAAAATGACTTGCCAGATAATTATAACGAGGAGTAATCTATGGAAAATATTGGAGTAATTTTTGGTGGTAGATCTGTTGAACACGAAGTTTCAGTTATCACCGGCATGCAAATAATTGAAAATATGGATCGTTCAAAATACAATCCAATTCCAATTTATATAAATAAGAATGGAAAGTTCTTATCAGGAGAAAGCCTAAAGAACTTTAAATCATACAAAAATGGGGACTTCCACGATGCAACTGAAGTTTTCTTTAAGCCAGAATTTGGCGATAGAAATTTATACTACATTAAACACAATGAAAAGGGACTTTTTAAACCTGAGACTTATTCTATTGAAGTTTATGAAAAAATAGACATGATTTTCTTTGCACTTCACGGAACTTTTGGCGAAGATGGATGTACTCAAGGACTTTTTGAACTTATGGGAATGCCATACACTGGTTGTGGCGTAATGTCTGCAGCAGTTGGTATGGACAAAGTAACAATGAGAAAAGTTTTTGAATCAGAGGGCATTCCAATGACTAAGTACAAATATTTCTACAAAGAAGAACTTAAAAATTTAAAATCTGTGACAGAAAAGTGTAAAGATTTGAACTTCCCACTATTTGTTAAACCTGCAAATTTAGGTTCATCAATTGGAATTTCAAAGGTAAAAGATGCACTTGAACTTTCAAAGGCACTTGAAGTTGCTTCAATGTATGATAGAAAAATAATTGTAGAAGAAGCTGTAGTTGAGCCACGTGAGATAAATGTTGCAGTGCTAGGATATGAAAATGACTTGAGAGTTTCTGCAGCAGAAGAACCACTTGGTTTTCACGACCTTTTAAAATACGAAGATAAATATGTTTCTGGATCAAAGGGAGCTAAGTCATCACAAAAATTCCAAAACAAAAAACTTCCAGCAGACTTGAGCCCAGAACTTGAAAAGGAAATTAAAAATCTTGCAAAGAAAAGCTTTAGAGCAATTGACGGTTCAGGAGTTGCAAGGATTGACTTCTTAGTAAAAGATGACAAAGCATATGTAAATGAAATAAACACACTTCCTGGATCAATTTCTTTCTATTTATTTGAAGTTGACGGACTAGATATTAAAAATCTTATAACAGAATTAATAGAACTTGGAAGAAAAAGACATGATGAAAGAGCAGAAAATAATTATTCCTACGATTCTAACTTATTCAATATGACAAGTTATGGAGCGAAAATATAAATGATTAAAGAAAAGATTTTACAAATAATTGAAAATTCAAAACCGAGAAAAGAAGACGAACTGTTAAAACATTTGGGAATTAAAAATAGAGAAAAGTCAAAATTTATAAAGATACTAGAAGAATTGGAAAAAGATGGCAGAATCTTTTTAGATAAGAGAAATAAATACAGAATAGTTGACAATGAAAAATATTTTTACGGAAAAGTTCAAACTACATCTAAGGGATTTGGATTTTTGATTTGCGAAAATCTTGATACTGACATTTATATTGCTAGAGATAATTTAAATTCAGCTTTAAATGGCGATGCAGTAATTGTTAAAAAATACTCTGAAACTTCTGGAGAAAAGCCAGAGGGAAAAGTTGTAAGTATTGTTAAAAGAAATAACACCAAAGTTGTTGGAGTATTTCAAAAGAAAAAGGACTTTGGATTTGTAATTTCTGATGAGAGCAAGATGGCAATGGACATCTACATCCCTAAAAAGAAAATGAATGGTGCAATTGATGGCCAAAAAGTTGTAGTAAAAATTGAAAAATGGCCTGAAAAAAATAAAAGTCCAGAGGGAAGAATTATAGAAATTTTAGGATTTCCAACAGACCCACATGTAGACGTGCTAAGTGTTGCAATTGCAATGGATATTCCAATGGAATTTTCAAAAGCTGCACTTTCAGAAGCAAAGCAAATCCCGCAAAAAGTTAGAGAATTTGAAATCGAAAACAGACTTGATTTAAGAAATCTTGTAACTTTTACAATTGATGGAGCTGATTCAAAGGACTTTGACGATGCGATTTCTCTTGAGACTTTAGACAACGGAAACTTCAGACTTGGAGTTCACATAGCAGATGTTGCAGAATATGTTGAAGAAGGTTCAGAGCTAGATGAAGAAGCATACAAAAGGGGAAATTCAGTTTATTTATTAAACAAAGTTATTCCAATGCTTCCCTTTGAACTTTCCAATGGAATTTGTTCTCTAAACGAGGGAGTGGATAGACTTACTCTTTCAGTACTTGCAGAGCTTGATAAAGATGCAAATATAATAAATTATGAAATAAAAGAAACTGTAATAAATTCTCACAGAAGACTTGTCTATGAAAATGTATCTGATTACTTAGAAAAGGGCGAAGTCCACGAATCTATAAGAGGACTTGAAGATATACTTTCAAATATGTATGAGCTTTCAAAAAAATTACAAGAAAAGAGAGAAAATGATGGAGCCATTGACTTTGACATACCAGAGGTAATTATTGAAGTAGATGAGAAAGGTTGGCCAACAGATATTCACAAGAGAGACAGAAGAGTTGCCAATAAATTAATCGAAGACTTCATGCTTCTTGCCAATGTCTGCGTTGCAAAACAGTATTACTTCAAAGAAATTCCATTTCTGTATAGAATTCACGAAAGACCTAAGGAAGAAAAAATTTCTGAACTCAACTCATACATTAGAGCTTTGGGCTACATGGTAAATTACGACAATGAAGTTAAACCTAAAGATGTTCAAAAAGTTTTAAAAAAGGCAAAGGACATGCCAGAGGAGATGTTTATATCAACTCTTACACTTCGCTCAATGCAAAAGGCGAAGTACTCAGCGGAAAATGACATTCACTTTGGGCTAAGTTTTTCTCACTATTCACATTTTACCTCTCCGATAAGAAGATACTCTGACTTAACTATTCACAGAATTATAAAAAGACATTTAAAAGACAGACTTTCAAGTGGCTATATAAAAAAAATAAAAGCAGAACTTCCAGATATTGCAGAACAAGTTTCCAACACAGAAAAACTTGCACAAGATGTAGAAAGACAAGTTGAGTCAATAAAAATGGCTGAATATATGTCTGAGAGAATTGGAGAAAGATATACAGGACGTGTTTCAGGAATTACAAGTTTTGGAATATTTGTAGAGCTTGAAAATCTAATCGAAGGACTTGTGAGCTACAAATCCATGGACGGATATTACGAATTTGATGAAGAAAATTACAAGGCAGTGGACTACGAGACAAAAATTGAATTTCACATTGGTGATGAGTTAGAAATTGAAGTGGCCTCTGTTGATTTAAATATGGGAAATATAGATTTCAAAATAGTTGGTGATAATTTTGAGTAAAGAAAAAAATGACGCAATAGCCAATAATAAAAAGGCACATCATCTTTATTTTATAGAAGATACTTATGAAGCTGGAATTGAACTTAAGGGTACAGAAGTTAAGTCTATAAGAGCAGGACAGATAAATTTAAAGGATTCCTATTGCGATATAAAAAATGGGGAAATATTCGTGCACAATATGCACATAAGCCCTTATGAGCAGGGAAATATTTACAATGTCGATCCTGTTAGAAAGAGAAAACTTCTCCTTCACAAGTCAGAAATTTTAAGGCTTGAAAAGGTAAAGACTCAAGATGGATACACAATTATTCCACTTAAAGTTTACTTAAAGAGGGGAAAAGTTAAGGTTCTAATAGGAAAGGCCAAGGGTAAAAAACTTTGGGACAAAAGAGATACAATTAAGAAAAGAGAAGTTGATAAAAAACTTCGCCAAGCACTCAAGTACTGATGAGTGCTTATTTTTTAATCTAATTTCTACTATATAAATAAAAAAAATATTAACTTGACAAGCATATTAGAAATTGCTAATATACTAATATAGTTAAATATTAGAGGTGAGTTTATTTTGGAAAAAGTTTCAAAAGAACATAAAAAATTAATAGAAGACAGAGCAAGCTTAGTTAAGGCAATGGCTCATCCAGTTAGACTATGCGTACTTGATAAGTTGATAAATGAAGGAGAGAAAAATGTCACTGAAATAGTGGATTGTATGGATGTAACTCAATCAAATTTATCTCAGCATTTATCAAAACTTAGAGACTTGGGAATAGTTGAAGCGAGAAAAGAAGGAAATTTAATTTACTATTCAATTGAAAGAGAAGATGTGATTTCAATTGTAAATGTGATAATGAGGGGTGCATAATGAAAATAATAGTTGTCGGAGGGGTTGCTGGAGGTGCAACGGCAATAGCAAGACTTAGAAGGCTTGACGAAAATGCTGAGATTCTTTTATTAGAAAGAGGAAAGTATGTAAGTTTTGCAAATTGTGGTCTTCCATATTATATTGGTGGGGCAATTGAACAGAGAGATTCTCTTTTTGTAACAACTAAAGAATCAATCGAAGATAAATATAATATAGAAATTAGGACGGAAAATGAAGTTCTATCAATAGATAAAGAAAATAAAAAAGTTAAAATTATAAATCATGTAAGTGGAAAAGAATACGAAGAAAATTATGATAAATTACTTTTATCAACAGGATCAAGTCCTTTCATCCCAGATGTTCAAGGAATAAATGAAAAGAATATATTTAAACTTTGGACAGTTCCAGATGTAGATGCAATTTATAACTTTATAGAAGAAGAAAAACCAAAAAAAGCAGTGGTAGTAGGCGGAGGATTCATTGGTCTTGAAACTGCAGAAAATTTATATGAAAAAGGTCTTGAAGTAACTCTAGTTGAAATGTCTAATCAAGTTATGCCACCACTTGATAAAGATATGGCAAAAATTTTAGAAAATCACTTAGAAAATAAAGGCATAAATCTAATGCTTGGAGAAGGATTTGATGGGACAGAAAACAGTGGAGAAATTATAAAATTAAAATCTGGAAAAAAACTGGAAACAGATATGACAATTTTATCTATTGGAGTCAGACCAAATAGTGAAATTGCAAAAAATGCAGGACTTGAATTAAATGAAAAAGGTGGCATAAAAGTAAATGAACTTCAACAAACATCTGATGAAAATATATATGCAGTTGGAGATGTAATTGAAGTAAAAGACTTTATACTAGGTACAGATACTATGATTCCTTTAGCTGGTCCTGCCAACAAACAGGGAAGGTCTGTAGCGTCAAATATTTTATCAAAAAAAGAGGACCCTTACAAAAAAACAATGGGAACAAGTGTTGCTAAAGTATTTGACATGACAGTTGCAACAGTTGGTTCAAATGAAAAAACGCTCAATAAAAATGGCTATAAATACAAAGAGGATTATTTTATCTCCCTAGTTCACCCAATGTCTCACGCAGGTTACTATCCAGGAGCGCTTCCAATGACTATTAAATTAATTTTCGACAAGAGTGCGAAAATATTGGGAGCTCAAATAGTAGGCTATGACGGAGTGGATAAGAGAATAGATACAATAGCAACATCAATATATTTTAATGGAAATGTATATGATTTAAGTAATTTAGAACTTGGCTATGCTCCGCCTTATTCAAGTGCAAAAGATCCAGTTAATTTTGCAGGTTATGTGGCGACAAATATATTAGAGGGATTAACTGAACCAATTACTTTACAGGAATTAAAAGAAAATAAATCAAATTATACAATATTAGATGTTAGAGAAGAAGTTGAGCAGGTTTCTGGGATGATGAAAGATGCAATATCTATGCCACTTACTGAAATAAGGAATAGACTAGACGAACTTGATAAAAATAAAAATTATGCGATTTATTGTGCTGTAGGTGTCAGAGGTTATATTGTTGAGAGAATATTAAAACAAAAAGGATATGAAGCTCACAATATCTTAGGTGGGTATAGAACTTATTCAGACATAGAAGAATCTTCAAATTATTCAGATATGTCAACAGAACAAGATAAATTTGAAAGTTTCGAAAATAAAGATGAAGATGTTGATAAAGAAGTAAAATTTTTAAATGTGTGTGGACTTTCATGTCCTGGTCCTATAGTTCAAGTATCACAAGCATTAGAAAATTTATCTCCTGGAGAAATAATAGAAGTAGTAGCTACAGATCCAGGATTTGCAAGAGATATAAAATCATGGGCAAATAATACAGGTAATACTTTATTAAAAAGTAGTTCGGATAAAGGAAAATTTTCTGCAAGAATTCAAAAGGGAAAGAAAACTGAAAAAATAAAACAAAGTCCCACCAATATCAAGGAAAAGACAATGATTATATTTGATGGAGATTTAGATAAGGCTATAGCTTCTTTTATAATAGCGACGGGAGCTGCAGCGATGGGAAATAAAGTTAATATGTTTTTTACTTTTTGGGGACTTAGTATATTGAGAAAAGAAAATGCTCCAGAAGTTAAAAAAGATTTCATGTCAAAGATGTTTTCCATGATGTTACCTAAATCTTCTAAAAAACTTGGATTATCTAAGATGAATTTCTTTGGAATGGGTTCAAAAATGATAAGGAAAGTAATGAAAGACAAGGGAGTTTCATCTCTAGAGGAACTAATATCAAATGCTCAAAAGGCAGGAGTAAAAATGACAGCTTGTCAAATGTCCATGGATGTCATGGGTCTAAAAAAAGAGGAATTAATAGACGGAGTCGAAGTAGGTGGAGTTGCGGCGATGCTTGAAGACAATGACAATTCAAATATGAATCTTTTTATATAAACTAAGAAAAACACTCAAATACTGAGTGTTTTTTTACATAGGCCTTAAATACTTTCTAATATAAAACTAAATATTACTAATAAATTATAAAAATTATTTTTAGCCACTAATCAAATTTTTAGGTGCAATATTTTTAGAAATAGAAATAATCTCTGCAATTTCTTCTGGAGTTTCAACTCCATTTCTCCTAATCCAAAGACTTATAACAGAAATTATGGAGTGAAGAAATAATTCTATAGAATATTCTAATTTTATAGGGCTGTTAGAAAAATCAAGTCCTGCTGAATCTTTAAGTTTACTAAAAAGTAAATTCGCAAGAATATTTCTTAAACTTAGCATGAAATTAGATTCGCCTTCTGCAATAAACATTGCTCTAATTAAGTCGAAGTTCTCCTTTAAATAATTTATAGATTTTAAAATTATATTATAAGAAATAATTTCATCAATATTTGTGTTTTCATTTTCAACTTCGCTGTAAAAAATATTTTCCAAATCAGTCATTATATCTTCTTTTAAAAGATCGATTAAATTGTATTTGTCTGTGTAGTGAAGATAAAATGTGCCTCTGTTAATTTCTGCATCTCTTGCAATATCAGTAACAGTTAAGGCATCAAAACCCTTCTTGGAAATTAAATTTATAAAAGAATTTTTAATTTTTAATTTGCTTTCATTTTCCTTATTCATAAAACCACCTAATCAACAAATCACTTCAATGTGATTATTGTTTTTTAACATAACTCATTCTATAATATTTTTATACAAGAATCAACATGTTGTTCATTAAATAGAATCTTAATATTTTGATATAATTATAGAAGGTGATTTTATGGCATTTATTGAGATAAAAAATCTCTCGAAGATTTATTCATCGGGCGAGAGAAATGTTATTGCTAATGATAATTTAAATTTTGAAATAGAAAAAAATGAATTTGCAATTATACTTGGAGCCAGTGGAGCAGGCAAGTCTACATTTTTAAATATGCTTGGCGGCATGGAAAAGGCTTCAAGCGGAGAGTTAATAGTAGATGGAAAAGATATTGCGAAGCTAAATGAGAAAGAAATAATTGATTACAGAAGATACGACATGGGTTTTGTGTTTCAATTTTACAACTTAATCCCAAACTTAACTGCACTTGAAAATGTAGAGCTTGCAACACAAATTGTAAAAGATGCAAAAGATCCTAAAAAAGTTTTAGAATCTGTGGGACTTGGCGAAAGACTTGACTCCTTTCCTTCACAATTATCTGGTGGAGAACAGCAGAGAGTTTCTATTGCAAGGGCAATTGCGAAAAATCCAAAGCTCCTACTATGTGATGAACCAACAGGAGCACTAGACTATAAAACAGGAAAGCAAATCTTACAGCTTTTACAAGACCTTACAAGAGAGACAGACACCACAGTTGTTGTAATCACTCACAACTCTGCAATTAAAGAATCTGCCGACAGATTAATTGAAATTGCAGATGCAAAGATAAAAGATGTTTACTTAAATGAAAATCCAAAGGATATTATGGAAATAGAATGGTAGGTAATGGCGTGAATGCTGCACTAAAAGACAGTCTTAGGGAAATAAAAAAATCTCTTCCAAGATTTATTTCTATCATACTTATTGTATTCCTCGGAGTTTTTGTCTTGACAGGACTAATAAGCACTGGGAAAATCATGAGAAATACAATTGAGGACAAAATAGTAGATTTAAATCAAGAAGATATGAAAATAACTTGTCCCATAGGCTTTGAAAATAAAGACATAGCTATAATTGAATCTGATGAGGATATTTCTGAAATTGAATATGGATTTGACAAGGATCTTTTCATAACTGGCGACTCAACAGTTGTAAAAATTTTAAATATGCCCTATGAAATTTCAAAACCTGAAATTATAGAGGGAAGAAATATAAAAAAGTCAAATGAAATTGTAGTGGATTCAGAGATGAAAAAATCTGGATATAAACTTGGAGATACTATTTCTTTTAAACCTGATGATGATGGAGATGACGACAATAATTTAGAACGTCTTTCCTATACAATTGTAGGCTTTGCACATGCAATTGACTATTTAGATAAGACTGCACAGACTTTTTCTGAAAGAGGATATGGAAAAATTTCGCACTTTGCATATATTGACGATAATAATTTTAATGGCAATCCCACAATTTGTAAGATTAAATACATTGGAACAGAAAATCTTGCAACATCAGACTCCCAGTATGTGGACTATATGGAGAAGAAAACTCGTGCACTTAAAATTGATTTAAAGAATAGACCTAAGGAAAGATTAATTAAAATTCAGGGAGATATAAGTGAAGAAATTGATGATGCTGAAGTAAAAATTTCTGATGCAGAAACTAAGCTTTCCAATGCAAAGGACAAACTTGACAGCGGTCGAGAAGCTTTAAATGAAGGAAAAAGTCAGTATAGAGAGGGCTTAGACAAATACAATAGAGAAAATAAAAAAACAAGAGATGAAATTGCAACTTCTAGAAATAAACTCTACAAGGCTTCAGTTGAAATAGACGATGGCGAAAGAGAACTAATATCAGGCTACGAAAAACTTCGAGATGGAAAGAAAAAACTTGACGATGCCAAAAAAGAAATCGAAGATGGAAAAACTAAGTTATCTGATGGAAAAAATGAATACTCGAAAGGTTTAGGTCAGCTTGAATCATCTGAAACAGCTTTAAAGCAAGGAGAAGAGCAGCTTCAAGATGGCAGAAAGAAACTTGATGACGGCTGGGCAAAAATTGAAGAGTCCAAAAGAAAATTAGAAGATGGACTTGCAAAATATAATAATGGTCGCGATGAATACCTAAGAGGGCTAAATGAACTTGAAGCAGGTAAACAAAGACTTGTAAGCGAAATGGGCGCAAATAGCTACGAAGATGCAAAGAGTAAAATTTATACAGCTTCAGAAGTAATTTCCGCTGCAGAGGGGGCCCTAGAGAAATACGGAACAATTGATGATGAAATAAAAAGGACTAACACGCAAATAGCAGAAGTAAATGCAGGAATTTCTGAAATTGATAAAAATATTGCCGCTCTAAATAATTCCCTTGCAAACCCAGAACTTCCAGAAGAAGAAAAGGCGAGAGTTCAAGGTGAGATTGAAAATTTAAACTCTCGTAAAGTCGAGCTAAATAAAAATTTAGAAGGATTAAACCAAAAGGCTGAGATTTTAAAAACATCAAAAGCGGAACTTAATAATATAGTTGCAGAAATTTCAAAACAAGTTCCAGGATTTAATGGAGATATTGCTTCATTAAAATCTAAAATCGCAGAGGGAAAAGCCGGAATTGCAAAAATCGATGAATCTGAGAAAAAACTTGCATCGGCAAAGGCAACACTTGATGCATCAAAAACTCAGCTTGATGAAGGTCAAAAACAATTACAAGAAGGAATAATCGAAGCAGAAAAAGGCGAGAGAGAATTTGCAAAGAGCAAGGGCGAAATTGAAGCTAATAAAAGAAAGCTAGAGGACGCAAAGCTTGAACTTCAAAAGGCAAAAAGGGAAATTGACTCTTCAGAAGAAAAGCTAAGAGATGGCGAAAGAGAATACGAAAAAGGCAAAAAAGAATACGACGAAAATTACAATAAATACATCGATGGCAGGTCAGAACTTGATGCTGCAAAGGAAAAATACAAAAGTGGACAAGGTGAGCTCAATAGAGGAGAAGAAAGAGCCAACAAGGAATTTGCAAGTGCCAAAGAAGAACTGGATTCAGCAAGAGATAAACTTTACAAATCTGAAAGAGATTTAAACAAGGGACAAAGCGAGTACGATGAAAACAAAGAAAAGGCAGATGGAGAAATTTCTGATGCAAGAGAAAAAATTGCAGACGGAAGAAAATATCTAAGCCTTATAAAACAGCCTAGATACTCAATAACTCCAAGACATCTTTCAGGTGGAGTTAACACCTATATCGACTACTCAAAAAGAGTAGATGGGCTTTCACTAATTTTTCCAATATTTTTCTTTGCAATTGCACTTCTAGTTTGTTTTACAACAATGACTAGAATGGTTGATGACAATAGAACAATCATTGGAACTTACAAGGCTCTCGGTTATACAAATAAAGAAATTTCTAAGAAGTTTTTACTTTATGGAGCACTTGCATCACTTATTGGAGGAATATTAGGAGCAATTAGTGGGTCGCTGATTATCACATCAATCATAGGAAATGCTTATTCAACAAAGACTATTTTTGAAAACAATCTATTAATTACACTTTTCCCACTTAGAATGATTTTTGCAATAGTTGTAGGATTTTTATTTACAACAGTTGCAGCAATACTAACACTAAATAAAATTCTAAAGGAAAACACAGCGAGTCTACTTCGTGCAAAGCCACCAGTAAAAGGCAATAGAATTTTACTTGAAAAAATTCCATTTATTTGGAACAACTTGAGCTTTTTATCAAAAGTAACTGCAAGAAATTTATTCTTGTCTAAGAAGAGAATGTTTATGACAGTTGTTGGAGTAATGGGCTGTGCTGCACTACTTGTACTAGGTTACGGAATTGCAGAGTCCGTTTCAAAAATTGAGCCAAGACAATTTGAAAATATTTTAAATTACGATCTTTCAGTGCTTTATGAAAAAGAAATGTTTGAAGATGAGTACAAAGATTATAGAAAAATTGTTGACTCAAAAAATTACGACTACACAGAAATTTATCAAGAATTATTTACTGTCGATTACGATGAAATGGATCAAGATGTAAATGTAATAGTTCCAGGGGACAATGAAGAATTTAAAAACTTCAATAAAATTTATGACTATAAGACATCAGAAGAGATGGAAATTCCAAAGAGGGGAGCAATAATAACAGAAAAGCTTTCAAAACTAAAGAATATCGAACCTGGAGACGCCATTAAAATAAGAGATGTCTATGGAAATGAATTTGAAGTAGAAGTATCTGGAATTTGTCAGTACTACATGGGTCACAACATCTATATGGACAAAAATTACTTTGAAAAATTAACAGGCTCTGACTTAGTATTAAACACAGATTTAATAAAATCAGACGACAAAGAAGACTTGGATAAATTTGCAAATGACATAATAGAAAACAAATCAGTCATGAATGCACAGACACTTGATGACTTAAAGGGAATAATCAATCAGTTCCTTTACTCAATATCAAAAGTTGAGCTTATAATTTTAATAATGACTGTGATACTTGAAATTGTCGTACTTTACAACCTTACAAACATAAATGTAGAAGAAAGAATAAGAGAAATATCATCAATAAAAGTCTTAGGATTTTATCCAAAAGAAACAACATCATATATTTACAAAGAAACTTACATCTTAGCAGTAATAGGAATAATAATTGGACTAGTAGTAGGAAAATTCCTCCACTACGGAGTGCTTCAAATAGTAGTGCCATTTATGGCGATGCTACCAGAAGACCTCTCAGCAAAACCATTTATCCTATCAGCAATAATAACAGCTCTTGTAAATGTTGTGATAATGGTAATATTCCACTTTAGAATAAAGAAAATAAATCCACTAGGTGCATTAAAATCTAATGAATAAGTTATAAAATAGCTGGCACAATGCCAGTTATTTTTCATTACATTATTGTTATAAAGTAATTACTTAGGGTATATCATTTATAAGAAGTTGTTTTTTATATATTCGAGGTGATTTTATGAAAGATAATGATTTAAGAAGACGTGAGCACGAAGCTGTTAGAAATGGTGTAGGTTATTATGATTTTACTCACTCTCTACTAGATGTAAAATCAAAGGATGCTGCTAAGTTTTTAGACAAGATGTTTGTAAATAATATTTCAGGTCTTGAAGTTGGTGAAGCTGCTTATACTACAATGCTTGGCGAAGATGGAATTATTAAAGATGATGTAATTGTTTTTAAACTTGATGATTCTCATTTTGCTGTTTCCACTCTTTACATTGACGAAATGATTAAGTGGTTCGACAAGTTTTCTGATGAATATGACGTTGAGTATGAAGACATCACTTCAAAGGTAACTATGTTTGCTGTGCAAGGTCCAAAATCTAGAGACTTAATCAATGATATTGTTGAAAATGATATTTCTGATTTAAAATTCTTCCACATTAGAGAAAATAAAGTGGGAGATTTAGAAATTTATGTTGCTAGAGCAGGTTTTACTGGAGAGCTTGGTTACGAGCTTTATGTAGCATCTGATAAAAAAGATGAGCTTGAAGAAAAGTTAGTTACAGCAGGCAAGGCTTATGGTCTTGTAAATATTACAACAGATATAATTGTTGAGTCACTTCCTGCAGAAAAAGGATTTGTCCTAATGAGTGACTTGGAAGGAACAAATCCTTATGAAGTTGGTTACGGCTGGACAGTTGATTTAGACAAGCACTTCATTGGTAAAGATGCTCTATTAAAAGAAAAAGACAATGTTAAAAGAGACTTAGTTGGTTTTTACACTGAAAAAAATTGCGATATTGAGCCTGGAGATGAAATAATACTTGATGGAGAAGTCATAGGAAAAGTTACAAAATTCACTTATGGCTACACTGTTCAAAAGTTCATCGGCTATGCTTTAATCTTAAAAGATAAGTTTGAAGAAGATAAAGAAGTCTTAATTAAAACTAAAGAAGGCGAGGTCAAAGCAAAACTAACTGACAGAGTTTTCTACGACAAAGAAAATGAAAGAACACATGCATAAAAAAATGAGGGCTAAAACCCTCATTATTTTTTTACTTTTTTGCCCATTCTTCTGGCTCTTTCATCAAGAAGGAACCGATGATAAATGTACCTGATAGGATTCCCGTTGCAATAAGTGCAACCTTGTCTCCCATTCTAAATTGAATATTTACAATAACTTGGTATGCAATTGTCTCGAAAATATAAACAAGTGCCCAATAAACTGACATTATTTGAGTAAGTCTTTCTGAATACATTCCAGGAATTTCTTGTGGAATAAGAACGAAATTTGTAAGCGGAACATACATTATAGTACCAAGTGCTAGAGCTAAGATACTTGCTAGTGTTGCATTAGTTGTATTTACAAGAGCAAGCATAATTGCAGTTGTAAGAATACCTGCAACTCTTAAAACTGGAACTCTCTTCTTAGATTTTTTCGCAACAAAGATTGAAAGAAGTGTACCAATTAATGCCCCAGTTGTAAATAATGTAGAAATTAAATTTGCTGGAATTGGAGAAAAGTTTGTATTTGGGAAAATATTAAGCATTACCATATACATTGTCAAATGCCCAAAATACATTAGTGGCATAAGAATTGCAATTTTCTCTTTAAAAGCATCTATTAAAGTAAAATCTTTTTCGTCCTTGTCCCCAGTTTCAGTTATAGCAAAGTCTTCTCCAATAATCATCCATCCAATAAAAATTGCAAAGGATACACATGCAAAGACAACTAATGCATATCTGCCTAGTCCCACAATTTTCATAACTGGTCCTAATAAAAGAAGTGCCATAATTGATCCAACATTGTAAGATACGTTATTAAGTGCGTTAACAACAGGTCTGTGGTCTGCGTGAAAATAATTTACAACTACTGGTGAGAAGTAAACTACAAATAGTGCACCACCAAATCCCATGATGAATCTACCAATTAAAAATATTGGAAAGCTTGGAGATAGAGCAGCAAGAAGTGCACCTGCAGGCACTAAAAAAGCACCAAGTGCAATTGATTTTTTAGGGTATAATTTCGTAAAAATTGTAGCTGCGATTAAGTTTCCAAGAATCTTAGCAACAGTAACCACATTGTTGATTAAGCTGACAGCATTTGGGCCTTTAATGTTAAAAACTTCTAAGATTTTTGGAGTTAAGTTAGAACCACTGATCCAGTTAACTGCAAAGAAAGCATAAGCTAAAAACATTATAATTTCAATTAGCACAGCTTTTGTTGATAATTTTTTCTCTTTCATATTCACTCTCTTTTCTTCTATTATTTCATAAATTATTAATATTAATTATATAATAAATACCCTAAAAATTGTTAATATACCTTTTTTTACTTTTTTGATAAATTAAATTTTTACTGGATTTACTTTAGGATTGATGTAAGGTTTATAAAAGTTTTAATTTAAACAAATAGCCCTAAGAGCGAGGTTGCTAAAGTTTTACATCAATTACAAGAGATAACGGAAGTCCTAAAGTATATTTCCTGCATAAGAAACAAGTCAAAATTCAATCTAAAAAATAAATTATTTACATAAATAAGAAAGAATTCTTTCTAAAAATATCTTATATATTATAAAGAAATTTTAAATTTTTTTTACAAAACCCTGGATTAAT
The DNA here is from genome assembly GCF_018919265.1 of Peptoniphilus ovalis. Lineage (GTDB taxonomy): Bacteria > Bacillota > Clostridia > Tissierellales > Peptoniphilaceae > Peptoniphilus_A > Peptoniphilus_A ovalis. The sequence continues at coordinate 163,725 of NZ_JAHLQO010000001.1, read as the reverse complement.
GTTCACAAAACTTTCACACATTGTAAATTATTTTACACAAAATTTACAATTGTTATCTTACTTATTTACAATATATTTCTATAATAGCAAGTGAAATAAAGATTATTTTAATTTTTGAAAGGATGGAAAGACAAATGGATTTAAGAAAATTTAGTAAGGTAGGAACTATTATCGCTCTTGCAGCTTCTCTTGTTGCTTGTGGAGGTAATAAAGCAAACGAAAAAGCAGCTGAAGAAACTGCTACAAACAATGCTGCACAAACAGCTCAAACTGAAACAACTGGTGCAGCTACAGGTGGAATTAACGTAATTTCAAGAGAACAAGGCTCAGGTACTAGATCAGCTTTTACTGAACTAACTGGTGTTCTTGTTAAAGAAGGCGACGAAGAAGTAGATAAGACTTATGAAGAAGCAGCTGTTCAATCTTCTACAGATGCAGTTCTTACTACAGTTCAAAATGACCCACAAGCTATTGGATATATTTCACTTGGTTCTTTAAACGACACTGTTAAAGCAGTTAACGTTGAAGGCGTTGTTGCTTCTGCAGATGATATCAAAAACGGATCTTACAAACTTGCAAGACCATTTAACGTAGCTTACAAAGCAGACGTTGATAAAAAAGCAAAAGACCTTATCACTTTCATTATGTCAGATGAAGGACAAAAAATCGTTGAAGAAGAAGGATATGTAGGAGATGCTACTGGTCAAGCTTATACAGCAACTGACAATGATGCTCACATCACAATCGCAGGATCAACTTCAGTTTCTCCACTAATGGAAAAACTTGCAGAAGCTTACAAAGCTCTTAACCCTAACTGCCAAATCGATATCCAATCAAATGGTTCTTCAGCTGGTATGACAGCAGCTATGGAAGGAACTGCAGAACTTGGTATGGCTTCAAGAGAACTTAAGGACGAAGAAAAAGCTGCTCTTGAATTCACAGTTATCGCAAGAGACGGTATCGCAGTTATCGTAAACAAAGAAAACCCAACAGAAGATTTAACAATGGAACAATTAAGACAAATCTTCACTGGCGAAGTTACTGAATGGGACGCACTATAATTTAAAAAAGGATGAAAAAAATGGAAGATACTAAAAATACGGTACTCCATAAAAACAACCAAAAAAAGGCATTTACAAAGGAAGAAATATTTAAGTATTTCTTCCTGCTTTGTTCTATACTGTCAATTTTCTTCTTATTATTGATATGTGTATTTATCTTTAAAGATTCTTTTGGTTTTATAGCTAAAATTGGAGTAGGAGATTTCTTATTTAATGACAAATGGGCTCCTATGAACACACCAGCAAGCTACGGAATACTTCCAATGATTGTTGGTTCAGTTCTAATCACAGCCTTCTCATCAATTGCAGCAGTACCAGTTGCTATAATGGTATCTTGCTATTTAGCATTTGATTGTCCGAAAAATATTTACAGAATTTTAAAGCCAGCGCTTAATCTAATGACTGGTATCCCATCAATTGTATATGGTTTCTTTGCACTTACTATTATAGTGCCAATTAACCGTTCACTTTTTGGTGGAACAGGTATGAATATGCTATCAGCATCTATTCTACTTCTTATTATGATTTTACCAACTATTATATCAATGGCTGAGTCTTCTCTTAGAACAGTTCCTAAATCATATTATTCAGGATCACTTTCTCTTGGGGCAACTCATGATGAAACTATTACAAGAGTAATGGTTCCTGCTGCTAAATCAGGTATTTTCGCAGGAATTATCCTTGGTGTTGGTAGAGCAATTGGTGAAACAATGGCGGTAATCCTTGTTGCAGGTAATCAAGCTAGACTTACATTTAACCCACTTAAGGGAATAAGAACAATGACAACTAACATCGTTCTTGAAATGGCTTATGCAGCTGGTGAACACAGACAAGCTCTTATAGCTACTGCAGCAATATTATTTATATTTATCCTTATTATAAATATTGGATTTTTCTATCTAAAGACTAGGGAGCGTGACAATGGCTAAGTATATTACAATAGGAGTAATTTTATTCTTCATAGGTTTAGTGCTCGCATTACACTATGGAATGAAATTTTCTTTTTATAAAATTTTCACAAGACTATTTTCAGCTTTGACTTTTGCAGTGCTAGTTTTTCTAGTACTATTCGTAGTAATTAAGGGAATATTCTCCTTTAGACCAGAAATGCTTTCTATGACCTATACTACAGAAAATGTGTCCATGGGACCAGCAATTGTAACAACATTAATAACAGTTGCACTTTCAATTTTACTTGCATCACCAATTGGAATTTTCACAGCAATTTTCTTAGTTGAATATACAGATGTTGAAAACAAATTAGTTCAAGCGATAAGACTTGCAACAGAAACATTAGCAGGTATTCCATCAATTGTTTATGGTCTATTTGGTATGTTATTCTTTGCAACTAAATTAAAAATGGGATTCTCAGTTCTTTCAGGTGTACTAACTGTATCAATAATGATTTTACCAATTATAATGAGAGCAACTGAAGAAGCACTAAAATCAGTTCACCCATCAGTTAGATCAGGATCCTTTGCACTTGGTGCAGGAAAACTTAGAACAATCTTTGTAGTTGTTCTTCCAATTGCAATTCCTGGAATTTTATCTGGAATTATCCTATCAGTTGGTCGTGTAGTTGGTGAAACAGCAGCTCTAATGTATACACTAGGTACTGCTACATCTCTACCAAAATCACTTTTCTCTTCTTCAAGAACTCTTGCACTTCACATGTATGTATTATCATCTGAAGGTATGCATGTTGGAGAAGCTTATGCGACAGGAATGGTGCTTTTAGTACTTGTATTATTAATTAACTGGTCATCAACTAAACTTGCTAACAAACTTTCGGAGGTAGATTAATGAGTTCTAAAATGACTGTAGAAAATCTGGATTTATTCTATGGAGACTTCCAGGCTCTACACAATGTAAACTTAGATGTTAAGGAAAATGAAATTCTTTCATTTATAGGACCATCTGGTTGTGGTAAATCAACTTTACTAAAATGCTTAAACAGAATGAACGACTTAGTAGTAGGATGTAGAATTGATGGACTTGTAACTCTAGATGGAGAAGATATTTATCAAAAAAATTACGATGTAAATAATTTGAGAAAAAGAGTTGGGATGGTATTCCAACAACCTAACCCATTTCCAATGAGTATTTACGAAAACATCGCCTATGGTCCAAAGACTCACGGTATTAAAAATAAAACAGAACTTGACGAAATTGTAGAAAATTCTTTAAAACAAGCTGCAATTTGGGACGAAGTTAAAGATGATTTAAAAAAATCAGCTCTTTCAATTTCAGGTGGTCAACAACAAAGACTTTGCATCGCAAGGGCCCTTGCAGTTAATCCTGAAGTTATCTTAATGGACGAACCAACATCAGCACTTGACCCTATCTCAACTGGAAAGATCGAAGACCTAGCTCAAGAACTTAAAGAACAATATACAATTGTAATTGTTACTCACAATATGCAACAAGCGTCAAGAATCTCAGACAGAACAGCATTCTTCTTAAATGGTGTTATTGTAGAATTTGACGACACTACTAAGATATTTACAAATCCTAAAGAAGAAAAGACAGAGTTATATGTAACAGGAAGGTTTGGCTAATGAGAAAAAAGTTTGACGAGGAATTAAGACATTTAAACAATTTATTACTTGAAATGGCAATGTTAATAGAAAACTCTATTAAAAAGTCTATTTCACTTTTAGATGAAAAGGACAAGACACTTGCCGATGAAGTTATAAATTATGAACAAAGAATTGATATATATGAAGAAATAATTCAAAAACATTGTCTTAAACTTTTTGTGGAACAACAACCGGCTGCAGGAGATTTAAGAAGAATCTCAGCAGCTCTAAAGATGATTACAGATATGGAAAGAATTGGAGACAACAGCAGAGACATTGCAGAAATTTGCATGATTCTACCAGATGATTATGAAACTAATAGATTTCCAATAATTAAGGACATGGCTGAAGCAACAATTACACTTGTCAACAATGCCATTGATTCCTTTGTAAACATGGATATTGAAGCTGCAGAAAGAATAGACAAAGAGGACGATGTAGTTGATAATTATTTTGTAATGATTAGAGACGAATTAATTGATATAATTAAATCAGACTTTGATCCTGCTGCTGCGATTGATTTTATAATGATTGCAAAATATCTAGAAAGGATTGCAGATCACGCTGTAAACATTGCACAGTGGGTAATATTTTCAATTAAAGGATGATTACATGTTAATTTATGTTGTAGAAGATGATACATCGATACTAAAGTTAATTGAATATTCATTAAAAAGCAAGGGTTATGATGTTAAATGCTTTGAAAACGGCAATGACTTTTTTAACGAGCTTGAATCAAAAGAGCCGGACATTGTTCTTTTAGATATTATGCTTCCTGATATTGACGGAATAGAAATACTAAATAAACTTAAGGAAAATCCAGCTACTAAAAATACTTGGGTAATGATGATTACTGCAAAAACTACAGAATACGATATAATCTCTGCACTTGATAAGGGAGCAGATGATTACATCAAAAAGCCTTTTTCTGTAATGGAACTTTTGTCTAGAGTTGGAGCAATTGCAAGAAGAGCAAAAATTCAAGACAAGGGCGAAAATATTTTAGAATTTAACGATATTGTAATAGACAATTTAAAGAGAACTGTCACAATTGATGGGGAACATGTTAACTTTACATTTAAAGAATACGAACTTTTAAAATATTTAATCCTAAATAAAGACATAGTTATATCCAGAGAAAAACTTTTAACATATATTTGGGGATATGACTACGAAGGCGAAACAAGAACTGTTGATATGCACATAAAGCTATTGAGAGATAAACTAAAGGATAAGAGAAAGTATATTAAGACAATTAGAGGCGTTGGCTACATGCTTTCTAGTAAAGACTAATATGAAAAGAAGATTTTTCAGATATCTACTTGGTATTTCCCTTTTAAGTTTATTTCTTTCAACAATAGTTTCTATGTTTGTTTACTATTACGGATATGTACAAAGATCCAATAGAGATTTGCAAAACATGACCTCAATAACATCAGAAGCATTAAATAATATTGAACAGGACAATGAGTATTTAAAAATCCTAGCCGAAGAAAAAAGAGATTTTAGAATAACCCTTATAAATGAAAATGGATCAGTTGTATTTGATTCTTACGAAGACCCAAAATTTATGCCAACTCACAAGGATAGGCCTGAGTTTATAAAGGCAAAAGAAGACGGGTTTGCTTCCATAACTAGATATTCAAATACACTTTCAAAAGATTTATACTATGCTAGCCAGAGACTTGATGATGGAAAAGTAATTAGATTATCAAGAGAATTGGACAATTTAATTGGAGCCTTTTCAAAGGTACTTCCATTAGATTTAATTTTCTCATGTATTATATTTATTGTGGCATCAATAGTATCGGGAAGACTTACGAGAAAAACTTTTGCGCCTCTTAATAATATAAAAGAAGATTTTTCTAATATAAGCACAGATGAAGTTCCAGAAATCAGTCCATTTATTACTAGAATTAATAAACAAAATCGTGTAATAAAAAACAATTTAAAGGAAATTCAAAGGGAAAGAGACACAATACAAACCATTCTAAAAAATATGAAAGAATCACTAATTATAATTGATGAAAATAAAAATCTATTATCTGTCAACAACTCCGCAAGGGAACTCTTTGGTGTAAAAAGAGAGTTGACAGGTGAGAGTGTGTTAAATTTAATAAGAGATGATGAAATAATTAAGCTAATCGATGATGCCCTTAATGGAAATAGCTCTGAAACAATAATAAATATTGAAAACAGAGAATTTAAATCCTATGTAAATCCAGTGTTTGAAGATAAAAGAGTTAAGGGTGTAGTAATACTATTTATCGATGAAACTGAAGAGATAAGAGCATTAAGGCTTCGAGAAGAATTTTCATCAAATGTAAGTCACGAACTAAAAACACCACTTACATCAATATGTGGTTTTTCAGAACTTTTAGTTAATGATATGGTTGATGAAGAGAGCAAAAATGAATTTTATAAACTAATTTATAACGATTCAAAGAGACTTCTAAATCTTATCGAAGACATAATGAAAATCTCTGGGCTTGAAAGAGATGCGACATTCTCTACAGAAGAAATAAAATTAAATGAATTTATTGGCGAAATAATAAAGACTCAAGATGTTTTAATAAAAGATAAAAATCTAAAAGTAAGCATTAATGGCGACGGAAAGATTTGCGAAAACAAGACAATGATGTGGGAATTATTCTCCAATATAATTAACAATGGTATAAAATACAATAAAGAAGGCGGCACACTTGATATCGAAATAAGAGATACTGGCGATAATCTTGAAATTGATATAATCGACTCTGGTATAGGAATACCTTCAGAAGATTTATCGAGAATTTTCGAAAGATTTTACAGAGTTGAAAAATCTCGATCAAGAAAAATCGGCGGTACAGGACTTGGCCTTTCAATTGTAAAGCATGTACTACAATCCATAGATGGCAAGCTTGAAATAAGCTCAAAGCTCGGTCTTGGAACTAAATTTAAAATAATCTTAAAGAAAACTAGAGAAAAAGAAATAGAATAATTAAAATCTGCTAGGGAAATCCCTGGCGGATTTTTTTATTTGCATTATAGGACTATGAATTAAAACTATACGGACTGCCGCTTGCTTATGGGTATCCTGTCAAGATAAGCACAGGTATCGTTACTTATTTTCGCAAAATTAAAAATTATATTTATTTACAATTCCAGAGATTAATTTAAATCATATTTACAAAGAATCAATAGTAAGTTCATATTTTTAATATACCATTAAACTGGATGAGGAGGTATTAAATGAAAGAAAGTTTTAAAAAGATTTCTAGAGTTTTAGTAATTTTTCTTCTTATGATTTTCTTGCCACTTAATGTAATGGCACAAGAAGAAACTACAGCTCTTGAAACGGAATCAACTGTAGCAGAAGTTACAGAAACTACAAAGGTAGACTCTAACGCTACAGATGAAGTCGGAAGTGAAAGCGGTGAAAAAGCTTCAGAAAAGAAAGCTGATAAAAACGATGTAGTAAGTGCAAGTGATATTGGCACCGGAGCATCTTTAGAAGATGGGAATAATGAAACTACTAAAGATGAAGTTACTGAAGAAACTAGAGAGGCAAAAGAATTATCAAGAAGTTCTGATTTAGGTGCAGATGCTGAAACTTTAGCTGCAGAAGAATTTGATGCAAAACTTGCAGAAATTGAAAAAACTTTAGAAAATGGCGATGAAGTTAAATTAGTACTAGGCCTTTCAAATCAATATGGAAATACTTTCTCATTAGAATCTGAATTAACTTATGCTAAAGAAAATCTAGAAGAGCCAGAAGAACCAATAGAACTATAAGAAACAATAGAACTAGTAGAACCAGAAGAACCAATAGATGCCTTTGGAAATGCAAAATTTGAAATAAATCTACCAAAAGATTTAAAGGACAAATCCTATAAAATAGAAATTAAAGATGAAAATGGAGATGTTGTAAAAGCTGAAATAGTTAATCTAGGAGAACTAATGGCAGCGTAAATACAATAGGAGTGACTTAATTGTCACTTCTTACATAAAACTAAAAAGCAATTTGTAAAAGTTTAGTAAAATCTTTGTAATATTTAAAAATCTTCACAATAAATGGGTACCAATTTATTACAATATAAAGATAGAAATACAAATAGGTGCATAATATTAATTCATAATAAATCTAATAAATTTTGTAAAGGAGAGAGATGAATGAAAAAGAAAAAATTAGCGGCATTATCGCTTGCAGTTGTAATGACAACAACAGCACCAATCTCTGCGTTTGCAGAAACAAATACAACTTCTGATAATGCTAATGAAAGTGTAAAAGTAGAATCACAATTAGAAGAAAGAAAAGTAGAGAAAGAAAAAGAATCAGAATTAAAATTAGCACCAGTAGAAGAAAAACAAGAAGTAAAAATAATTGAAGAAACAGAAGTAGAAAAAGAAAATGAATCAGAATTAATGTTCGCCCCAATTGAAGAACCAATAGAAGTAAGAGCACAAGAGGAAGTAAAAAGAGCAACTGGTATGACTGTTGCTCGAAAAGACTCGACTTATAGTAATACTATTAAAATTAATGAAACAACTATGTTAAGGGCATTACCTACTCCTGAAACTTACGAAGGAAAAATTCAATGGAATTCTTCTGATCCAACTGTTGCGACAGTAGCGGCAGACTCTCAAAATAACAAAGAAGCAATAGTTACAGGTGTTAATAAAGGACAAACTAATATTACAGTAACATATACAGACAAAGATGGTAATGAAAAGACATCAGCTGGGGTTATTATATATGTTAATAATGGAGGAGAAACTACTAAACCTACAGCGATAAGTTTAAGTCCAAAAAATATAACACTTACACCAAATGGAACTCAATCAATAAGTGCAACAATAACACCAAGCAATGCAACAAATAAGGAAATAACTTGGACATCAAGCAATACTGATGTGGCGACAGTTGATCAAAGTGGAAAAGTAACAGCACATAAAGCAGGAACAGCAACAATAAATGCAGTATCAAAAGCAGATGGAAATATAAAAGATACAGCATCAGTAACTGTAAATGAAAATACTGTAGAAGTAAAACCTACAGCTATAAGTTTAAGTTCAAATAATATAACACTTACACCAAATGAAGCTCAAAAAGTAATTGCAACAATAACTCCAAGCAATGCAACAAATAAGAATATAACATGGACATCAAGCAACACTGATGTGGCTACAGTTGACCAAAGTGGAAAAGTAACAGCACATAAAGAAGGGACAGCAACTATTACTGCAACTTCCCAAGCTGATAACACTATTAAAGCAACTTCAAAAGTAACAGTAGTTCCTGCAAAAACAGTTTTAGCTGATAAGATAACAAATGTTAAAGTATACTACGACAAAGTAACAGGATATGCAGAACCATATTCCACTGTGAGACTTTACAAAGACGAATTTAGAACTGGATATTCTACAACAGCTGATTCCAATGGCTATTTCAGCATTTCTTATTCTTTCGGTTCAAGAAATTACAGATATTGGAACGATAGATACTGGGATGGAACAAGATATTGGGACTGGGATGAATATTACGACTATTACGGATATTATTGGAATGACTATCCATACTACAGATACTATGATGGATATTACTACACTTATAATTATGATTTAAGCAGATTTAGTTTAAAATCTTACGACTCACTTGGCAGACTAATAGATGATGAATCATTAAGTAATTCAAAGGCATATTATTACGATGGATATTATGATGGATATTATTATCCAGGATATTACAATAGATACTATTATGATTATGATAGATACTACGATTATAAAGTATATCCAACATCACTAAGCCTTGACAGTGCAAGAGACACAGTATCAGGATATTTAAAATCTTATCCTAATAGATATGTAGCAGTATATAGAAATGGAAGCTTCCTAGGCTCATCTTATGTTGATTCTAACGGATACTTCAAAGTTAATTTAAACACATATATTGGATCAACTTCAAACCTAGACTTCTATGTAGACAGATATTACAAAGAAACAACTCCAAAAACTACAACAACTACTACTGACACTAAAACATTTAGAACAGTAATAACAATTGGATCTAAGAACATCACTCAAAGAATTAACGGTGCAGACAGAACAAAGACAATGGATGTTGAAGCATATATCAAAGATGGCAGAACAATGCTTCCAATAAGATTTGTAGCAGAATCACTAGGCTATGACGTAACATATAGAAACAGCTCTAGATCTGCAATAATCTCAGATGGCAAAGACATTATAATATTCTATCTTGACTCAGCAGACTTTTATGTAAATGGAGTAAAAAAACAATTCCAAGTAAAACCAGAAATTAAGAATGACAGAACAATGCTTCCAATATCAGAAGTAGCAAGAGCACTTGGATTAACTCATGGAGATAAAGGATCAGGAAGAAATATTGAATGGGATAGTGCAACGAGAACTGTTGTTATTGAATTAAAAAAATAAAACAAATTAAAACTAAATAAAAACTTTTAGAAGCTCCTTTTGTGGAGCTTTTAAATTTAAAAAAACTCAAGGATTTAGCCTTGGGTTTTATTTTATTAAGATTTAATTAGCTACTTTTGTGGAGTTAAAAAAATTATTAGAAAATTTGAAATTAATTTATATCTAATAGATAAAAAATATCAAAGATTAGCTCTTTTATATAAAAAATTAAATAAAAATTCGATAATTGGGTAATATTATAGTATAATAAAGGAAATAGATTTCCTAATACATAGTTTAAATTTAAATCTATTAATTTAGAAAAGGAGAGAGAATAATGAAAAAGAAAAAACTATTAACACTTTCATTAGCGGCTGTAATGGCTACATCAGCTTTACCAGTTTCTGCACTTGCTGAAGGAACACCTGCTAGTGGAACACAAACAGGCAATGGGACAACTGTTACAGCAAACAAACCAGAAAAAACTTCAACGGAAGAACAACCAGTAGTAGGCGGAGCTGGAGCTGGCGATCAAGATGTTGATCCATTAAAAACTAAAAAAGATGAAGCTCAAACAGGAGATAAAACTGGTACAGGTGAAGCAACAGATCCAGCTGGTGAAAATTCAAATAATGAAAATGGTGGTGGAGCAGGTTCAGGAGAAGGAAATAAACAACAATCAACAAGCCCTGAAGCTGAAGCTGCTAAAAAGTTACAAGAAGCAAAAACAGCTGCTAAAGAAGAAGTAAGTAAATTATCTGAACTTACTGATACAGAAAAGAAAGAATATTCAGATAAGATAGATAACGCAACAGAAATAGACGCTGTTAATAAACTTTCTGGAGAAGCTAATGGGGTTAATAAAACAAAATTAGAAGCAAAGAAAAAAGACCAAGAAGCTGAAGCTAAAAAAGAATTAGAACAAGCTAAAAAAGATTTAGTATCCGCAATAAAAGCATATGAAGATTTAGATAAGACTATATATACTGATGAATCTCTAAAAACTTATAAAGATGCATATGTTGCAGCAAAGGCTTTAGATGCAAATGCTACTGCAGAACAAGTTAAGGCAGCTACAAAAGCATTAAAAGATGCTAGAGATAAACTTATTAAAAATCATGTAGCTAAAGAAATAACAAATGTAACAGTATATTACAACAGAGTTGAAGGTTATGCTGAACCATATTCTACAGTTAGACTTTACAAAGATGGATCCTACACTGGAGACTATGCTACAGCAAATGCAAATGGTAAATTCTCAATTTCTTATTCTTTCGGATCTTCTGATTACAGATATTGGAATGGATATAGATATTGGGATGGAACAAAATATTGGGACTGGGACGATTATTACAGACACTATGGATATTACCCAGACAGATATTATGATGGATATTACTATAATTATTACTACAACCTAAATAAATTTAGTTTAAAATCTTATAGTGGAACAACTTTACTTTCAGAATATTCTATAACTAATTCAAATGGATATAATTACTATAACTACTACTATGATGGAAGATATTATGACAGATATTACTACAACTATGATTACAAAGTATATCCAACATCATTAAGCCTTGACAGTGCAAGAGACACAGTATCAGGATATTTAAAATCATATCCTAATAGATATGTAGCAGTATATAGAAATGGAAGCTTCCTAGGCTCATCTTATGTTGATTCTAACGGATACTTCAAAGTTGACCTAAACACATATATTGGATCAACTTCAAACCTAGACTTCTATGTAGACAGATATCACAAAGAAACAACTCCAAAAACAACAACTACTGACACTAAAACATTTAGAACAGTAATAACAATTGGATCTAAGAACATCACTCAAAGAATTAATGGTGCAGACAGAACAAAGACAATGGACGTTGAAGCATATATCAAAGATGGCAGAACAATGCTTCCAATAAGATTTGTAGCAGAATCACTAGGATATGACGTAACATATAGAAACAGCTCTAGATCTGCAATAATCTCAGATGGAAAAGACATTATAATATTCTATCTTGACTCAGCAGACTTCTATGTAAATGGAGTAAAAAAACAATTCCAAGTAAAACCAGAAATCAAGAATGACAGAACAATGCTTCCAATATCAGAAGTAGCAAGAGCACTTGGATTAACTCACGGAGATAAAGGATCAGGAAGAAATATTGAATGGGATAGTGCAACAAGAACTGTTGTTATTGAATTAAAAAAATAAATAATAATTTTTGGCTCCCTTAGGGGAGCTTTTTTATGTTATTTTGAGGTCTTTTGGGGTTCACTTCATGGGACCTCTCTCCATTAGAAATTTGAAATAATTTTAGCTGTTAACTGGGGCTGTCCTTTGTAATTAAGTCTAAAACACAATTTGTATGTAAATTTATAAAAATAATGTTCTAAAATTAAAAAAAGGCTGTCCTAATAGTAATCCGCCTTTTAGGGCTTTTCATATAATTTAAAACAACTAATAAACATTAGAACCTAAATTAAAAAAATAAATAATTCTAGAAAAACAATTTTTAAGCCATATTTATTCAAAAACATACAAAGAAATATTGATATAAATAAATAAATCAAAGTTCTTGATTTTAGTTATCAATTGGTATATTATTGTTCCAAAAGATAACAATATCAGGAGGTTTTATAATGAATAAAAAATTATTAAATATTGGACTTGGAGTTATAGCAGGAGTTGTTGGAGGAAAAGTTCTTCAATCTAAAACTGTTAAAAATTTAGCTGTTTCCACAGTTGCAGAAGGTCTTAAAGTTAAAGAAGGTCTTGATAAAACTGTTGAAAACATCAAACTTTCTACAGAAGATTTAGTTGCTGAAGCTAAAGTAAAAAAAGAAGAAGACGAAAAAGCAGAAGCTGAAAGAAAAGCTAAAGTTGATATTGAAGAAGTAGCTAAAGAAGATGTTGAAGAGGTTGAAGTAGTAGAAGTAGAAGAAACTGAAGAAAAGTAAGAGGGCAAAATGATAGCAACAATTGCCCACAGAGTTCCTGGAAGAAGTAGATTTGTCTTCGAAGATGAACTCAAAAAAGAAAATTTAAATAAATTAAAATACAAAGTTGAGGAAATTACTGGAGTTAAATCGTGTAAGATTTCTCAAATCGCAAGCTCAATCACAGTTGAATATGAAGAAAAATTCTTGCCAAAGATTGCAAAATTTTTACTTAATTTAAATCTATCTGATTTAGATGAGTTTGAAATTGAAGATGCAGATTTTGTGCCACAAAATGATAGGGAAATTTTTCATATTTTAAGAGATGCGGCTTACAGAAGAATAGTCTTTGCATACTTAATGCCTATGCCACTTAGACCAATTTTAACAGCGATTAGGGCATATCCATTTATAAGAGATGGAATAAAAGCATTATTTAATAAGAAATTAAGCGTTGAAGTGCTTGATGCAACTGCAATTGGAGTTTCAATTGCTTCAAGAGAATATGCAGATGCAGGAAATATTATGTTCTTATTAAATCTTGGCGAAGAATTAGAAGACTACACTCTCAAAAAATCTAAAAAAGATTTGGCGAATTCTCTTAAACTAAACATCGATCAAGTCTTTGTAGTAGATGGAGATAAAAAATACACTAAAAAATTAAAAGATGTAGAAGTTGGAGATTTAGTTGAAGTTACAATGGGCTCAACTATTCCAGTTGATGGCGAAATCGTAAAGGGAATTGGTCTTGTAAACGAAGCTTCCTTTACTGGTGAATCTGAATCAGTTAAAAAGACTGAAGGCAAGACTGTATTTGCCGGCACTGTTCTTGAAGAAGGAGCAATCCTTGTTAAGACTTCTAAAAAGCACGACGACTCTAGAATTAATCACATAGTTGAACTAATTGGAGAAAGCGAAAAGAATAAATCACTTGCAGAGAAAAAGGCTGAGTCCATGGCGGATTCTATTGTAAAATATTCATTCCTTGGAGCGGCTTTAACTTATCTTGTGACAAGAGATTTTGTAAAAGCAAAGTCATTTTTAATGGTTGATTTTTCTTGTGCATTAAAACTTACAATTCCAATTGCAACTATGAAGGCAATTTCATCTTCATCAGAAGAAGAAGTTTTAGTCAAAGGTGGAAAATATTTAGAAAAACTTAATGAAGCTGATACAATTATTTTTGACAAGACTGGAACTCTTACAAAATCACAACCTTCAGTAGAAAAGGTAATAGCTTTTGGAGAATTTGACGCAGATGAATGCTTGAGAATTGCAGCTTGTCTTGAAGAGCATTTCCCACATTCAATTGCAAATGCAGTTGTAAAAGCAGCCAAAGATAAAAATCTTCACCACGAAGAAATGCACTCAAAGCCTGAGTACATTGTGGCTCATGGAATTAGATCAAGCATTGATGATAAGCCTGCATTAATTGGATCTGCTCACTTCATTTTAGAAGATGAAGGAATAAAAATATCTAAGGAGCAAGAGAAAAAAATTGAAGAGTTAAAAGAAGATTATTCACTTTTATATCTTGCCTTTGACAATGAATTAATTGCAGTTATATGTATTGCAGACCCAATTCGTGAAGATGCAAAATACACTGTAGATTCATTAAGAGAGCTTGGTTTTACAAATATTGTAATGCTAACAGGAGATGCAGAAAATTCTGCAAGAGCTGTGGCAAGAGAGCTTGATTTAGATTATTACAAATCTCAAGTACTTCCTGAAGACAAAAGTGATTATGTGAGAGAGCAAAAAGCACTTGGCAGGACTGTTGTCATGATAGGCGATGGAATTAACGATTCAATTGCACTTTCAACAGCTGATGTTGGAATTTCAATGAATAAAGGTGCAGATATTGCTAAGGAAATTGCAGATATTTCTATAAAGACTGATGATTTAAAGAGTCTAATTGATGTTATTAAAATTGCAAGGGGATTAGACAAGAGAATTAAAAATAATTACAGAGAAATCATTGGAATTAACGGAAGTCTAATTGCACTTGGAGTGCTTGGACTTTTGAGCAACACAAACTCTGCGCTTATTCACAATGCTTCAACTGTTGCCATTGCAGGTAAGAATATGAGAGATTACACAATTTAATGAATGAGAAAAGGATGCAGCGATGCATTCTTTTTTTATTTTATGAACTGGTGCGTGTCCAAATATGTAAATGGGGACTGTCCCGAATTTTCTGCTCTGGGAAAATCACCATTTTTGAAAAAGAAAGAATAAAAAGAGGCAAAAAAATGCAAGAGGGGGCTGTTCTCGCAATAGAAACAATATGAAAAGAAACAACAAAAGAGGGAAGTGGGATACCCACAGGGCACGCAGCAGTCCCGAGTTTCATAAAACTCATTTTTTAATAAAGTATTTTCTTACTTAATCTTATTTTTTTATAAGCGATTCGGGATACCCATAGGGCATGCAGCAGTCTCAAAATACCCAAAGAAAAAGCATGAAAGAAGAAAAAAAGCAAGAGGGCTGCCCTTTAGGGCTGTCCTCGCAAAAAAAACAACATGAAAAGAAGAATCAACAAAAGGGAAGTGTACTGTCCCAAAATTTGTCGCATTTGGGAACAAGGGGACAGCTGCATGTAAACGGGGACTGTCCCTGACAAGTTAAAAATAAAATAATCTAGGCATTGAAGATGTTTTATTATAAAAATAATTTTATACTTTTTGGGACTGTCCCAAAATTTCATGCTCCGGTACTGCCTCGAGTTTAAAAACTTCCATCATAGCTATAAAAAACCTCTGTACTCCTTGCTTGAGATGTTTTTTTGTTAGTGATAATATAATATAGGGGGGTATTTAAATGAATAAAGATGATAACATTTTAGGAAGAGAAGACATTTCTAAACTACTACTTAACTTTGCAATACCTAGCATTTTTGCTCTCATTATTTCCTCGCTTTATAACATAGTTGATCAAATTTTTATAGGAAATTCTGTAGGTATGCTCGGTAACGCAGCAACAAATGTCGCTTTTCCTCTAACTACAATTTGTACAGCAATTGCGCTACTATGTGGGATAGGGGCTGCAGCAAATTTTAATATATCGCTGGGGCGTGGCGATAAGAATAGTGCAAAGCACTACATTAGAAATGCAATTTCTTTTTCAATAATAGCAGGTCTTATTTTTATAATTATAACTCAAGTTTTTATGGGTGATTTACTTAAACTTTTCGGAGCAACAGATGAGATAATGACCTATGCAATTCAGTATGTGTCCATAACTAGCTATGGATTTATTTTTTTGATTTTAGTTAATGTTGGCTCAACTCTAATTAGAGCAGATGGCTCGCCAAAATTTTCAATGTACTGCATGGTTGTAGGATGCATATTAAATGTAGTACTAGACCCAATTTTTATTTTCATATTTAATATGGGAATGGCAGGTGCGGCTCTTGCAACTGTAATAGGTCAGTTTGTTTCACTAATAATGGTTGTAATTTATTTTAAAAAGGATTTTAAATCCATTGATTTAGAAAATAAATTTTTCGAATTTAAATTAGATAAAATAGCAGACATTGCAAAACTTGGTGCGGCGAGTGGTTTTAATCAAGTTGCCATACTTTTCGTACAAGTTTTAATGAACAATTTCTACAGACATTTTGGTGCACTTTCAGAATACGGCTCTAACATTCCTCTTGCAGCAGTTGGAATTGTGATGAAGGTCAATATGATTTTCTTCTGTGTAAACATTGGACTTTCGCAAGGACTTCAACCTATAAGCTCCTTTAACTACGGCGCAAAGAAATATGACAGAGTTATAGAAGTTTATAAAAAGGCTGCAAAGTACGCAATTTTAGTTTCTACAATATCATTTGTAATATTTCAAATCTTTCCAAGGCAAATTTTAAATTTATTTGGTGGAGGCTCTCCTCTTTACTATGAATTTGGAGTAAAACTTTTTAGGATAATGTTATTTTTCACATTTATCAATGGACTTCAACCAGTTACAATGGGATTTTTGACATCAATTGGTCTTGCTAAGAAGGGAATCTTAATTTCACTTTTACGACAAGTAATTTTACTTGTGCCCTTTGCCTTTATATTTGCAAATATTTTTGGAATCAAAGGACTTCTTTTTGCAGCACCAACGGCAGATTTTATAACTGCTATTTGTACTGTGATTATTGCAAAAGATGTATTACAAAAATTAAGGGATATGTCTAGGAAAATGATTTGATAGAAAATTTTTATAATTAAATATTAACTTAAAGTAAAAAAGAACTCTTTTTTTAGGTTATTTTTAGAAATTAAGTGTTAATTACTTCAACTCTGCTTTTTACCTTGAAAAAGAGTTCTTTTTATCATAAAATAGAGATGTAGATAAGACAAATTATTTTAATACATAAAAATTTAAGGAGGAATTACAGAAATGAAAGCGTTAATGGTAGACTATATGTCTGAAGTTATTGACAAAGGACTTGAAGAAAGAGGTATTGAACTAGATAAGGTTATGCTTCCAACTTCTGAAAAATTAGCAGAAATTATTGAACCTTATGATTTCTTATTCATGAGAGTTGACCCATTCATCAACAAAGAAGTTCTTGATGCTGCTAAAAACTTAAAGGCAATTTTTGTTGGATCAACAGGAACTAACCACATTGATCTTGAATATGCAAAAGAAAAAAATATTCCAGTTAAAAACTCTCCAGGACAAAATGCAAACGCAGTAGCTGAACTTGTTTTCGCTAAAGCTCTTGACCTTTACAGAAACTCTGTACAAGCTCAAAACGAAGTAAAATCTGGAATTTGGAATAAATATAGATGGATTGGTAGAGAACTAAGAAACAAAACTATTGGTATCTGTGGTTTTGGTGCTATTGGTAGACGTGTTGGTGAAATCGCAAATGTATTCCACATGGACGTTCTAGCTTATGACCCATTCTTAAAACCAGAAGATATTAAAGTTGATTATGCTAAATTAGTTGACTTTGACACACTTGTTAAAGAATCAGATGTAGTTACACTTCACATGCCACTTACTCCTGATACAAAGGATCTTTTTGGAAAAGATGAATTTGAAAAGATGAAAGAAGGAGCAATCATCATAAACGCAGCACGTGGTGGAATCATCAACGAAGACGACCTTTATGATTATGTTAAAAATGGCAAACTAGGCGGAGCTAACCTTGATACATTAGCTGACGAACTAGGAACTGGCGGACTTGATACTCAAGATGTTAAAGTTGAATCAAAACTTTTCGAACTTGACAGAGTTTATGTAACTCCACATATTGGTGGATCTACAATAGATGCACAAGATGATATCGGAAATGTTATACTAAGAAACTTTGACGAACTTTTTGGAAAATAAAAATAATTAAATAAATATTTTAACTGCCCTGTGATTTTCATGGGGCAGTTTTTTTTATTCTTAGTTTAAGAAAATAATTTTTTTTAATGTATAATGTATTTAAGACATTCCTGGAGGTGGATATGAATCTATTAAATAAAGACATATTGACAATTATATTTTTAATTACAATTTTTCTATTTATAATTTTTGCCTATTTTATTTATGAAAATAAAAAAAGAGAAAAAATAATTAAAAGAGAAATTGATGAAAATTTCGGAAATATTCATTCAAATGAAATTAAATTTAAATTTAATGGAATTTATGAAAAACTTGGTGGAAATTTATCTGATATTACATATGATGATTTAAATTTTAACGAAATAATTTCTAAAATGAATCACTTTAGGTCAAAATTAGGAATTGAATATTTCTATTATAAAATTAGAAGCTTGGTTTTAGATAAAGAAGACCTTTTGAAAATTCAAAATAATAGAATGAAATACAAGACCAATACTTCCGAAATGAAAAAGATGCAATTTTATCTTTCAAATATTGGATTTTTCAAAGAAGATGTCATCGAACTTATTGATGAAGATATAGAAGTTAAAAGAGAGCTTGATATTCTATCTAAAGTTTTCTCCTTTAGCATAATATATATTTTAATAACTTTTATATTTTTCAAAGCTTTGGGAATTGTATTTGCCATGACTTTTCTAGCTATAAATACTTATATTTACAAAAAGTTCAACAAAGAAACTTTGGGAAAGTTAGGCGCATTAATAAAATTAAAAACAATTATTTTTACATCAGAAAAAATTGCAAATAAAAATTTTAATATTTTTGAAGAAGAGAGAAAAGAAATATTAAGTATTCTAGATAAAATTAAACCTTTAAGAAAGGCTCTAAAATCCTTTAAATACTTATCTGGAAATCTAGAGATGGATTTTGCTGAAACTTATAGAAATATTATCTTCTTAACAGAAGCAAGAAAATTTACAAAATCAGCAAAATATTTAAAATCATATCGTGAAGAAATTTTTAGATTATATTATTTAGTAGGAAAAATTGACTGCGAGATAGGGGTTACATCAATTTCTCTAGCATATGATACTAGAGATGCAAGCTTTGAAAATGGAATTTATGGGCGAAAATTATATAATCCATTGATAAAAGATGCGGTGCCAAATGATTTAAATATGGATAAATCTATTTTACTTACTGGCTCTAATGCATCTGGAAAATCAACTTACCTTAGAACTTGTGGTATTAATGCAGTCTTTGCCCTTTCCTTTGGAATATTTTTTGGAGAAGAATTTAATATTAAGCCAATGATAGTTACTTCAGCTATAGATATTTCAGATTCTATAATGAAAAATTTATCTTATTTTATGGCTGAAGCAAAAGCTATTGAAAAGATGATAGATGATGATAAAGAAAAGTTTATCTTGTTAGATGAAATTTTTAGAGGAACAAATACAGTAGATAGAATTTCAGCAGCTACTGCTACTTTAAAATACTTATCAAAAGAAAATCATGTAATTGCTGCAACTCATGATATTGAACTTACAGAACTTTTAAAGAATGAATTTAAAAATATGCATTTTGAAGAGGAAATTGTAGATGGAGATATTAAATTTGATTATTTATTAAGGGAAGGACCTACAAAAACGAGAAATGCAATTAATATATTAGAAAGCTTGAATTATCCGCAAAAGATTATAGAAGAAGCTAAGGGGATGTCAAAGGAGTTTGAGAATAGATGAGAATTTATTTTACTAGACATGGAGAGACAGAGTGGAACAAGGAAGATATTATTCAAGGTCATCTTGATTCTCCTCTCACTGATAAGGGAATTGAAATGGGAAAGTCTTTAAGAGAAAAATCTAAGGACATTAAATTCGATAAAATCTACTCATCTGATTTAAAAAGAGCCCTTGATACTGCAAAGTTAATTGCAGGAGATAGAGAAGTTATAACAACTCCACTTCTTCGCGAGATAAATGTTGGAGATTGGTCTGGTAGAAAGATTACAGATGTGAAGGTAGAAGATAGCGAGCTTTACAATGATTATTTCAATCATCCTGAAAAATATAATAGAGATGATGGAGAAAGTATTTTCGACTTAATGAATCGTGTCGAAAAGTTTTTTGAAGAGGCTATTTATCCAGAAGAGGATGAAAATATATTAATTGTGGCTCATGGTGTAACTATTGTTGCAATGTTTGACATTATTGAAAAAATTGCAGTGAAAGATTTTTGGAGCAATAGAGTTAGAAGAAATGGCGAGTTTAACATAGTAGATTATAAAGATGGCGAATTTAAAATTATAAAGAAAGCGCCAAAAAATTCAGTTGATTCAATTTGAGGTGTATTGTGAATAATTATGATTTAATAATAATTGGAGGAGGCGCTGCAGGTCTTAGTGCAGCCACTTATGCGGGAAGGTCCATGCTAAATACTCTTATCATTGAGAAGTTTTCTTATGGAGGAAGAATTAATGACACTTTAAAAATCGTTAATTACCCAGGTTTTATTGAGACTACTGGAAGGGAGCTTGCCTCTGAATTTAGGCAACAAGCCGAAAACTTTTCTACTAATGAATTTGTCCACGGAACTGTGACAAGTATTGAAAAGGTAGATGATGAATTTATAATAAAAACTAAGAGGAGAAGAGAGTACAAGGCAAAGGCTGTAATTATTGCAACAGGAACTAGCTCAAGAGTCTTGGGAGTACCTGGAGAGAATGAATTTACAGGGCGTGGAGTTTCTTACTGCTCAACTTGTGATGCGGATTATTTTAAAGACAAGGACATTCACCTTCTTGGGTCTGGTGATGTTGCTCTTGAAGAGGCCGATTACCTCTCAAAGTTTGTAAATTCAATTAATATGATAATTATGCATGATGAGGGCGAATTTGATGGAAATGCTCTTGAAGTTGAAAAAATTAAAAATAATCCAAAAGTTTCTTACACTTGGAACTCAAAACTTTCTAAAATTTTTGGGGATGACAAGGTAAGTGGAATTGAAGTGCACAACGAAAAGCTTGATAAGAACTTTACTTTAACATCTGATGGTATATTTATATTTGCAGGGATGAGTCCCAATTCAGATTTTTTAGAAGATTTAGTAGATGTAGATGAATTTGGATTTGTAGAAACAGATGATAAGATGGAGACAAAGACAGCAGGGCTTTTTGCAGCTGGAGATATTAGAGACAAAAGTCTTAGACAAATTGTAACTGCAACAAGCGATGGTGCAATTGCATCTGTCTATGCTGAAAGATACATTAGGGCCAGAGGTGAGAGATGAGAGTTTATCCAAGGGGTACAGTAGTTTACAACAAAGACAAAGCATACAATGGAATAAATGTAATTTCAACGGCAAAAGATGGTGCTCTAGTTACAAAAATGGACGGTACAGAGCTCAAGAGATTTTCTGTCAATCCAATGCCAGCTAAAATGCTTGTAAATAAAAATTTTATGAGTATTTCTTCATTTCGTTCATCAGATTTTGGAGTAAGTGATGGAATAAGTCTTTTAGAATTTGACAAAGATGGCGATGTGAAAAAGAGCTTTAACAAGCACACATTTTTTGAAGACAGAGGCTACAGACCTAAGTGGATGGCTAGAGCACATTCTGATTTTCAAAGAGAGGGAAACAGCGTTGGATATTATTACCCTGGAGAAAAGATAGTTGAAAATCCCAACACACTTTTACTAGTTCATGATGAAATTGTAGATGAGAGGATTTCTGATAAGACAATTTTAGACGATGTGATTTTAGAAATTGATTATGAAGGAAATGTAATTTGGAAATTTTCTTTTAGCGAACATTTTGATGAGCTTGGATTTTCTGAAGCTGCAAAAAATGTGATTTACAGAAACCCAAACCTTAGAATGACTGAAAAACCTGTAGGAAACTACTTAGATGTAACTTCAATTTCTACAATTGGAGAAAATAAGTGGTATGACCAAGGCGATCCGAGATTTCATCCTGACAATATTTTATTTACTGCAAGAGCTGCAAATATAATTGGAATAATCGACAAGAAAAGAAATAGAATTTGCTATAAACTTGGTCCAATGTTTTCTGATTTTGAAAAGCTAGACCCAGTTGTGGGCTCAACTTTTGCAAGCATTATTCCCAAGGGACTAGAAGGAGAGGGAAATCTTCTTATCTTTGATAATGGTGGAAGATGTGGCTACGGAAGCCCAACACTTACTTCGCCATCGGGACTTCTTCCTTATGTAAGACATTATTCGAGAATTCTCGAAATAAATCCCGTAACACTTGGAGTCAAGTGGTCAGTTGATCCAAGGGACTTTGGATTTTCTATTCCAATTAATGGATATAAATTTTATTCGCCTTATGGTGGAAATTTGCAAAGACTTCCCAATGGAAATACAATAATTACTTTGGCGACAGAAGGGCTTGTAATAGAGATAACTAGGGATAAAGAAATAGTTTGGCAGTGGACTTGTCCATACAGAACTAACACTGAAAATGTGCTAAAGAACAACATGATTTACAGAGTTTACAGATATCCTTATGAATATTTAGGCGTAGATGATTTTGAAAATGATATAGAAGAAATAAAAGACGCGTCATATTTTAAATTAAAAGGAGCTGGAGATTTTAAATCAGTTGAAGTAACAAATGTAGCAGATGCAGAACTTTCAAATGATATTGACCCACTTTCACAAGAGTCTGAATCAGTTAAGGATTTGGAAGAAAATAAAAAAGTCATAAGAAGAAATCAAAGTAGAATTAAAAATATTTCAGGAAGTCACTTTAAAGAGACTATTAAAGAACTTTCAAATGCAATTGTGGTATTTGGAGCAGAAAGATGTTCACACTGTGATCAGTTGATTGAAGTAATAGAAATATTGTTGGAAGAAGAATTTAGAGAAGTGAATTGTTTCTACATGGATTTAGATAAAAATAAAGACTTTGCAGACAAATATGAAATCTATCAACTTCCGCAAGTTTCGCTTTATAAAGATGGAGAGAAAGTCTTTGAATTTAAAGGTGAAAAATCCTACGATGAAATAGCGGTTATGATTGAAGATTATATTTTATAAAAATATTTTAAAATAATAAAGTTTTATATTAATAACTCTTGAAATTTATATAAGTTTAAAAATTTTCAGAGTTAGACTTTAACAGGCTGCCCTTTAGGGCTGTCTGCATAAAAATAAAATCTTTTTAACAAGCAAGACTTCTTGGATGATTTTTGGGACTGTCCCATCTGAAGAAATAATTTTATCGATTATTAAAATTAATTTTAAACCAAAGGTTTTATTCTTTATTGGGAAGGGGCGAGGCCAATTCCGAAGGCCTAGCCGCCCCTTCCCAAGAAGAATAAAAGCTCATAGCTTTTAATAATTTAATTAAAAATAAATTATATTATTAAATTATTAATTCACAAAAGTCGATTTATGAAATTAAAAATGGGACAGTCCCCTTTTTAACCAGTCAGGGACAGTCCCTAAAAAATATAAAGGCTGTCCCGTATGATGAGTTATTATAACACTTCTTAATAAATTTTGGTTAGTTAAAGTTAAGCCTAATCTAGCTTGGGACTGTCCCTTACTAATTAAATAGTAACGTAGGCAACTATGCCTCATAAGCAAAAAAATCAGTAATGCGTAAAAAATTTTCAATTGTTTGAGAGAGCGAAGCGAACGAGTTTTGAAAATTTAGCATGACTGATTTTTTTGGACCTCCAGTACGTCGTGGGTGTTCTGGGGTGGTTTGGAGGGGCTAAGGGCATACACGACGCCCTAAGGCCCCTCCAATAAGGATTTAAAGTTTTGATTTAGAAAATTTCTTTAAGAAATAAAATTAATCTATATAATTAAAAATTATTTTAAAATTACCCTACTTACTCTTCCTTCTCCAAAATAAATTTACATATCCCTCTTCCACGACTTTAGAATTTATAAGATATTTCAAATTCACCAACTCAAGCATATATTTATCGTCTTTATAGGAATCTGAATAGCCTCTTGAACTTGTGTAGTCTATTTCAATTCCCTCTCTTTTCAGCAGATTATTTATATTATCCACTTTAACTTCTTTTTTATTGTTTTCATAGAGGAGTTTGTAATTTAAATCGAGATCTGTTCCAATTATGTAATCAAAGTCATAGACTTCTTTTACATATTTTAAATAATTAGTTGCTGATGCTGAGCAAAGTATTTTCACTGAATCTTCTTCATGTGTTGCAAAAGTTTCTTCGAATTCTTTAAAAACAAATTTTGGCAACAAAAAGTCAACTACAAATTCACGCATCTCATCATCTGTGAAATATTTAAGTATGGAAACCATTGCGTTTTTTGTAATTTTGAAATCTTTTTTTACATTTGATTTAAAGTAAGCTATTATTAAATCTCTTGTGGATTTTCTAATAGGTTTTTTCTTTCTGTAGGCGTATTTCCAAAGCTCTACTATGGACTCGCAGTCCACAACTGTATTGTCAAAGTCATAAAGATAAACTGTTTTTTTCAATTGAGCACCTCTAGCTGATTATATCAAATACAGAGCTTATTTAAAATCTAAATATGATATACTAATCTTGTGATGTTTTATGGAAATTATTATTCATGTTGACATTGATGCCTTTTACGCATCAGTTGAAGAATTAGATGACAAAAGCATAATTGGTAAACCAGTAGTCGTAGGTGGAAAGAGCAATCATGGTGTTGTAACTACGGCTAATTATGTTGCAAGAAAATACGGTATTCACTCAGCAATGCCAATGTATATGGCAAAAAATCTATGCAATCATTTAATTATTAAGCCCATGAGAAGAGCAAGATACTTAGAAAAGTCTCGTGAGGTTTTTGATGTTTTAAAAAGATATTCAAATAAGATTGAAAAAGTTTCAATTGATGAGTCCTATCTTGCAGTTACTGGAATAGATTATGATGAGAGTTTTTTGAAAGTTCTACAAAATGAGGTGCGTGAAAAGACTGGTTTAAATGTCAGCTGTGGCATGAGTTATAATAAATTTTTGGCAAAGCTTGCCAGTGATTGGAACAAGCCCAAGGGGATAAAAATTATAAAAGAATCTGATATTCCTGATATTCTACTTCCCCTTGATATTAAAAAGATTCACGGAATTGGCAGAAAGTCTGAAGCAAAGTTAAGAAATATTGGAATAAATACTGTGGCAGATTTATATGAACTTCCGCTGGATTTTCTAATGGGAATGTTTAAAAAATCAGGAGAAGAAATTTACAACAGGATTCGCGGAATTGACAAGAGAGAGGTCACACCAGAAACTATTCGAAAAAGCCTAGGCACTGAATCTACTTTTGAGATTACAAGTTCTAGAAAAATTTTAGAAAATTATTTAAAAGATTTTGCGGAAGAAATTTCTGAAGATTTAATAATAAAGGAAATTGCCGGCTATACTTTGACTTTGAAGATGAAAGATGAAAATTTCAAAGTTAAGACCAGGTCAAAGACTTATGAGCTCGCAGTTTTTGAAGAAGATGATATATATGAAAAGGCAATTGAAATTTTTGAAGATTCTTATGAAGGCTCAAAGCTTAGACTAATTGGTCTAACTGTTTCAAATTTGACAGATTTAAACAAGAGACAACTTTCATTTTTTTAGGGGGAAGAAAATTTATGGAAAATATTGAAAGTGTAAAAAAATTATTTGAAAGCAATGAATTTACAAAATATTCTTCAATGGAATTTGTAAACTTAGTTGGAGATGACTTGGTTTTAAAAATGGTTCCAGGCTCTCATCAAAAGAATATTTACGGAATGATTCACGGTGGCGAACTTTTTTCCCTTCTTGACACTGCATCGGGACTTCTCTGTTTTATAGAAGGAATGAAAGTTGTAACGCTTAATTCAAGCATTAGTTTTATATCAAATGTACCAGTGGGAGAAGAAATTTTCTCGAAGACGAAGATGATACACAAAGGTAGAAAAACAGCAATAGTAGAAGCAACAGCTTACACAAGTTATAATAAAATTCTTGCCAAGGGGACTTTCACTTTTTACAATACTGGAGAAGTTGAAGAAAATATTTTTGATTAGGGGAATTTATGAATAATAAGGGAACAGCTAGTTTAGAGACAGACAGACTTATTTTAAGAAAGTTTGAAGAAAGAGATATTGAATTTGCTTATAAGAACTGGATGAGCGATGAAAAAGTTACTGAATTTTTAACTTGGAAGGCTCATAAAAATCTAGATGAGAGCAAAGATGTAATAAATTCGTGGATAAATAATTATGCTGAGAAAAATTTCTATCAATGGGCAATTGAGTTTAAAGAGATTGGAGAAGTTATTGGAACAATTTCTGTGGGAAGTTTAGATGAGAGAATAGACAAGGTCCACATGGGTTATTGCATCGGTAGAAATTTTTGGAATATGGGAATTGTCACAGAAGCCTTTAGAGAAGTTATTAGGTTTTTCTTTGAGGAAGTCGGTGTTAATAGAATTGAATCGCAGTTTGATCCAAATAACCCTGCCTCAGGAAGAGTTATGGAAAAATGTGGTTTGAAATTTGAGGGAAAACTTTTGGCAAATGACTTTAACAACAGAGGAATTGTGGATGCCAATGTTTATGGACTTATAAAAATTGATTATGAAAAAGAAAAATTGTAGACATGATGCCTACAATTTTTTAATTTCTAGTTAATAAAAAATTACCCACTAATGCTGTTTTAAAAGTATCGTAGAAAAGTTTATCATCTTCAAAAAATATTCCCATTCCATTTTCACTGGATTTTTTATAAATTTCTTTAATATTTTCATACTTTAGACCAAATCCAATTGCGACAAGTGTTGGATTATCTACTTTTAAATCAAGTTTTTTAAGACTTTCTTCCAAGCTTTCAAGTTTTCTCAATTTTTTCTTGCCGCTATCAGTCATTTTTGAAAAGCTTGCTATTAAAAATCCGTAGAGTATTATTGAAAGAATTATACTAATAGCTCCAAAATAATGGCCATTATAAACAGTTACAGCACCTATTAAAAATAAAAATGAAAAAATTACAAAACTTAAAACACTTTTTGAAGTACTTTTCTCACGACTAATAAGTCCGTAGTCTTTCATCCTGCCTTCTAGATAATAAATAAGTTCGTTAAAGGGTTTGTTGTAATCATCAGGAGAAGTTTTTCTTGTATTGTTTAAAGCTCTCGTTGAAATAACTTCGCCATCAGAAAAAGAAAATAAAGTGTCCAGTAATTTTTCTTCGAAATCATCTATTCCGCTATTGTCTATTTTTTTTATTTCATAAGAAGTTTTCATCTCGCCATTTCTTGCCTTATAATCTTTTCTACTAATATCAATTTTATTTCTTGAAAAAAGTGAAACTAAAACTGAAATTATACTGTCGTATATGTAGTTTCCACCCTTATAAAAATAACTTTTTTCGTAATATTTTAAATCAACATCTTTACTATTAGTTAAATTATTCTTTTTTATCAATACTTTCAAATTAAATAGAGAAAGAACAATCATTAAAACATTAGTAATTACAAAGCTTGAAAAGGAAATATTTAAATTCAAATCCATTTTATCACCAATTAAATTATATCATATGTTAAAAATTTTTAATTGGGTATAATTAAAGTAATGAATAGATGGAGGGATGAGATGTACGATATTATTATCATTGGCGGGGGTCCAGCGGGTTTAACTGCAGGTCTTTACGCTGCAAGAAGTAAGAAAAAAACACTTATTATAGAAAAAGGTCTTGAAGGCGGACAAATTGCTGAGACAACTAATGTTGAAAATTATCCAGGAATTGATTGTATAGAAGGTGCTGAACTTGGAAAGAAAATGGCTGAGCAAGCTAAAAAGTTTGGTGCAAAAATTGTAATGGATGAAGTTACTGATGTTGAACTTGATGGCGAAGTTAAAAAAATCAAGGGATATATTGAAGATTATGAAGCAAAAACAGTTATCATTGCCACTGGAGCTAGCCCGAGAGAAATTGGAGCACCTGGCGAAAAGGAATACAAGGGAAGAGGTGTAAGCTACTGTTCTACATGTGATGCAGCTTTTTATGAAGATGAAGATGTATATGTAGTTGGTGGTGGAGACTCTGCTGTTCAAGAGGCAATTTTTATTACTAATTTTGCTAAGAAAGTTTATATAATTCACAGAAGAGATGAACTTAGAGCATCAAAAGATTTACAAGAAAAAGCATTTAACAACGACAAGATTGACTTTATCTGGAATAGCCAGGTTAAAGAAATCAAGGGCGATAAAATTGTAAATGAAATGATTTTAGAAAATACTAAGACTGGTGAAGAAAAATCTATAAAATCAGATTCACCATTTGGAATTTTTGTATTTATCGGATATATTCCACAAACTGATTTATTTAAAGACAAGGTTGAAATCACTGAAGATGGCTATATCAAAACTGATAGCGAAATGAGAACTAATGTCCCTGGAGTATTTGCAGCAGGAGATATCAGACAAAAAACAGTACGCCAAGTAGTAAATGCGGCAGGAGATGGTGCAGTAGCAGCAATGAACGCACAAAAATATATAGACGAAGAAGAAGGAAATCTTTACGAAGGATTTAAAGCATAAGAAAAGCAGGTACTAATACCTGCTTTATTTTTATAAAGAAATCTCCTTAAATCCCTTGCCCAATATCTCAGATGTATCAGACACAGAAACAAAGGCATCGGGATCGTGTTCTCGAATAATTTGTCTCACCTTGACAAGTTGCCTTGAAGAGCAAACTACATAAAGTATGTAGATATTTTTTCTCCTATAAGTAGTAACTCCATTTATAAAAGTGGAGCCACGACCAATTTCCTCGTGAATGCACTCAGCCATTTCTTCGTTATGTTCAGAAATTATAAACACTTGCTTTTGCTTTCCAACGCCAAGTTGAATTTTATCTATAACTGAATAGTTAATATACATAAGTATTAAAGTAAATAGCACCTTGTCAAAGGAATATAAATATCCCAGTGAAGATACAATAAGTAAATTAAATCCCATTAAAACATTGCCAACAGAAATATTAAATTTCTTTTTAAAAATTGCAGCTATTATATCAAGTCCACCAGTTGATGTACCGCTTCTAAATGCAATACCTGCACCAATTCCATTTAACACCCCGCCGTAACAACAAGCAAGGATTGGCTCCTTAGTAAGATGAAATCCTGGTAGTAAATTTTGATAAAAAGAAATAAATAGAGAAAGAAGTAGCACTGAAAGACCTGAGAAGAATGTAAAATCTCTATCTAAAAATATTATACTGAGTATAAAAGTTGGCAAGTTTAGAAAGAATACCAATAGTGGTAAACTAAAACCAGTTAGGTTTGCAATAAGTATTGAAAGACCAGTCATACCACCTGAAATAAGTTCATTAGGCCTAATTATATATACAATGGAAAAACCAACTATTAAATTACAAATAAGTACTGACATTAATTTTCTAAAAAATGTCTTGGAAAAAATCCAGCTTCTTAAATCTAGATTTTTAAAACTCATTAAGCACCTCCTATTAATTATTTTATACCATTATATATCTTTTTCAAATAATTCCAAATTTTAAAATGTATGAAAAGGATGTCAATTAAAATTGTAAAAACAAAAAATAAAAATTGCAAATTTTTTTATTGACTGAAAACTATAATTTTATAACAAAAATTAAATAATTATTTATTAAAACTTACGAAATGAAGATATTTTACTAAAATAAAAACAAAATAAAAATTGATTTTTATAAAATCTAACAATTAGTTAAACTTATAAATCTCTCTTGAAGTAAAAAAATGTCTTTGATATAATAATGACAGATGAAATTGTTATCATAAAAATGGTACATAAGAAAAGGAGAGTGTTTAAGATGACAGATACATTAAATCCATTAGTAGCCGCACAACAAAAGGTAAAGGCTGCTTGTGACAAACTAGGCTGCGATCCAGCAGTATATGAAATTCTAAAAGAACCTGAAAGAGTAATTGAAATCTCTATTCCAGTTAAAATGGACGATGGTTCAGTTAAAACATTTAAAGGTTGGCGTTCAGCTCACTCAACAGCTGTAGGTCCAGCAAAGGGAGGAGTTAGATTCCACCCAGCAGTAAACCTTGACGAAGTTAAAGCTCTTTCACTTTGGATGACTTTCAAAGGTGGAGCACTTGGTCTTCCATACGGTGGAGGAAAAGGTGGTATCGCTGTAGATCCATCAGAATTATCTGATAGAGAATTAGAACAACTTGCAAGAGGTTGGGTAAGAGGACTTTACAAATATCTTGGAGAAAGAATCGACATCCCAGCTCCAGACGTTGGAACTAATGGACAAGTTATGGCTTGGTTTATCGATGAATACATTAAACTTAATGGAGATAGACAAGACATCGGAACATTTACTGGTAAACCAGTTGGTCTTGGCGGATCTGAAGGAAGAAACGAAGCAACAGGATTTGGTGTTGCAGTAGTTGCTAGAGAAGCTGCTAAACGTGAAGGAGTAGACTTTGCTCACGCTAAAATCGCAGTTCAAGGATTCGGAAACGTTGGATCTTTCACTTGTAAAAACATTGAAAGACAAGGCGGAAAAGTTTACGCAGTAGCTGAATGGGACAAAAAAGAAGGAAACTACGCTCTATACAATGAAAATGGATTAGACTTTAAAGACCTTCTAGCATATAAAGAAGAAAACCACACACTTCTAGGATATCCAAATGCAGAAAAAATCTCTTCTGATGATTTCTGGACACATGAATGGGATATCTTAATTCCAGCAGCACTTGAAAATGTAATTACAGGAGAAGTTGCTCAAAAACTTAACTGTAAACTAGTTTGTGAAGCTGCAAATGGTCCTACAACTCCAGAAGGAGATAAGGTTCTTGCTGAAAAAGGAATTCCTCTAACACCAGATATCTTAACTAACTCAGGTGGAGTTTTAGTATCTTATTATGAATGGGTACAAAACCAATACGGAATGTACTGGACAGAAGCTGAAGTTGAAGAAAAACAAGAAGCTGACATGATGAAAGCTATTGAAGGCGTATTCCACGTATGTGATGAATTTGATGTAGTTCCTAGAGAAGGAGTTTACATGTACGCTATTAAATCAATAGACCACGCAATGAAACTTAGAGGATGGTATTAATCCCAAGTTTAAATTAGATTAAAAAAAGCTGCAATTATTGCAGCTTTTTTTGTTTTTTAATTTTTATATTCAGAGTTTGAGAAGAATGAACTTGGAATAAAAGAATAAGCTTTATGAAACTCGGGACTTGTCCTCCTTGTCTCTTTTGTTGTTTCTTTTCTTGCTCTAATTTAGCAAGCTGCCGCGTGTCCTAGAGGGCTGTCCCTTCCTATTAATTTAATATTTTTTCATTATTAAACCTTCATGAAAATTAAATTTTAAAATTTTATAAGGGGCTGTCCTCATATGCTATTTAGATGCTGCCTCTGCCCCTTTGTTTTTCAGCGAGGGCTGTCTGCATATTTTATTGTTTCATTTGCGAGGGCAGCCTTAAAAGTTAAAAGAAAGCTCATTTCCATTATAATTACAAAACAAAAAAACACCTTTAAAGGTGTTTTTTGTATTTATTATTCTACTTCTTCAAAGTCTGATTTTTCAGCTCCACAAAGTGGACAAACCCAATCTTCTGGTAGGTCAGCAAATGCTGTACCAGCTTCTACTCCATTATCTTCGTCGCCTACTTCTGGATCATAAATATATCCACAAAGTGTACATTCATATTTTTTCATTTTAATCTTCCTCCTCTAAAAATTACTTGCATTAGCAAGAGCTATTTTAATTATACCCAATTGAGCCAATATAATAAAGTAAATTTTAAATTTTACTCAAATTACAGCATCATAAGAAAAAATTATCCTGTTAAAAACTTTAATTATTGGGTATTTTAATATTAAGTGGAGTGAGAATTATGAATACTTTATATAATTACAAAGGATTTGTGAATAGTGACTTATCACTAATTAAAACCTTTTTAGATACAGCAATTTCAAAATTAAACCCATATATTATAGATGAAGATAAATTATTTGATATAAAAGTTATACTAAATGAATTAGTAATAAATGGTGCCATGCACGGCAATTGTGAAGATTTAAATAAGAAGGTCTATCTTGATTTGATTTTAAACGAAGACTTTCTAAAAATAATTGTAAAAGATGAAGGAAGAGGTGTAGAGTTTGATACCTCTTTGTATGATTGCACGAAAAAGCACTGTAATGGCAGAGGACTTGTAATAGTTGAAGCTCTTACTGACAAATTAATTTTAAATAATAACGAAGTTATAGCCATAAAATACCTCTAAATTTTATGTTTATTTTACATATCCAAAAAAGCCTTGATATTTCAAGGTTTTTTTATTGCAAATATTTAATATAATAGATAAATTGTTTTTAATAAGTTCAAATAACTGATACAATATCATTGAGGTGTTAATATGATTTCTCTTGAGGGAATTGTGGAGAAAATTATTTTTAGAAATGAAGAAAATGGATATACTGTTGCCCTAATTTCCACAGAAGATGGCGAGGTAATTGTAGTTGGAAGTGCAACTATTTTTAGAACTAGTGCAAGCTACAAATTCAGTGGAGATTTTACATATCATGCAAAATATGGAGAGCAGTTTGCCTTTGATGAGATAAAAGAGCTTGTCCCTGAAACTGAAAGGGGAATAATAAATTATCTATCAAGTGCGATGATTCCTCATATTGGCGAGAAAATGGCAAAGAGAATTGTAGATAAATTTAAAGACGAAACTTTAGATGTCATTGAAAATAGTCCCGAAAGACTTCTTTCCATTACGGGAATTGGTAGGAAGAAGTTCAAAGATATTAAAGAGGCGCTAGACAAGCAATATGCCATGCGAAAAATATTTTTGTATTTTTCAAATTATAATATATCCTCTGCAATAATTTTAAAAATTTATAAAGAGTTTGGCGAAGAGTCAGTAAATATTGTAGAGAAAAACCCCTATGATTTAATTGGAAGAGTGCGAGGTCTTGGATTTAAAAAGGCAGATGAAATCGCAAAAAATTTAGGGTTTGATAAAAATTCTGACGAGAGAAAAATCGCAGCACTTAAATACGCACTTATGCTTGCAACATCAGATGGGCATTCCTATCTTCCAATGGATAAATTAATAAAGGCGACAGAAAAACTTCTAGATATTGAATTTAACGACATTGATGAACTTGCAAGAACTTTAACACTTCAAAAAAATTTCTTTGTTGAGAAAGATGGAGAAGATTACAACTGCTATATAGCAAGATATCTTCAAGCAGAAAATTATGTAGCAGGGAAATTAAACGACTTAAACATTTCCTTTGATGAAGATATTGACATTGATGCAAAAATTTCTGAAATTGAAGAATTTCGAAAGATTAAACTATCAAAATCACAAAGAGATTCTGTAAAAAAATCAATAAATAGAGGAGTTTTTGTAATTACCGGAGGGCCTGGAACTGGTAAGACAACTACATTAAAGGCTATTATAGATATATTTGAATCCATGGATAAAAAAATAAAACTTGCAGCTCCAACAGGTCGTGCTGCAAAGAGAATGAAGGAGCAGACAAGTCGTGATGCCTTTACAATTCACAAACTCCTAGAAATTGGATTTGGTGGAGAAGGCTTTAAAGAAGTTGAAAAACTTGAATGTGACGTGCTAATTGTCGATGAAGTGAGTATGGTGGATATTCTCTTAATGGAGACACTTTTAACTTCAATTGATCCACCCACAAGACTAATACTTGTAGGAGATAAAGATCAACTTCCATCAGTTGGAGCGGGAAATGTACTATCTGATATTTTAAAATCAGGAGTTATAGAATTTGCAAATCTCGAAGAAATTTTCAGACAATCAGAAGAATCAATGATTGTAAAAAATGCTCACTTGATAAATCATGGAAAGATGCCTATTCTAAATCGCGGAGATTTCTTTATGATTTCTGAAAGAGGAGAAAATAAAGGCCTTGAAACTTTAAAAGACTTAGTAAAATCAAGACTTACAAATTATTTTAATGTTGAGGAATCCGATATTCAAGTCTTAACTCCAACAAAAAAGGGAGTTCACGGAACTTTAAATCTTAACAAAGAGCTTCAAGATCACCTAAACAAATCAGAAGAATTTGTAGAAATTGCCGGAAGAAAATTTAAACTTGGCGACAGAGTTATTCAAACGAAAAACAATTACGAACTTGAATCTAAACTCTCATCAGATTGTTACGAAGAGTCTGAAAAGGGAGTATTTAATGGCGATATGGGTTACATCTCAAAAATTGACAAAGAGAATAAAAAATTAACAGTCCTTTTTGACTCAGTTAGAGAAGTTGAATACGAAGCAAGCAATGTGGAGGAGCTATCCCTTGCCTATGCCATGACAATTCACAAGTCACAAGGCTCGGAATTTCCAATTGTAATCATTCCTCTTTACTGGGCGCCACCAATTCTTCTTACGAGAAATTTAATATATACTGCCATTACGAGAGCATCAAAAGCAGTTGTTTTAATAGGTAGAAGCGAATATTTAGTACAAATGATTAATAATAACAAGACAAAGCACAGATATTCCAATTTGTGTAAGAAATTAGAGGTTGCAAGTGCTGTTAAAAAATAATAGATGCCCAATTTGTAAAACTTCAGTGAGTCGCAGTGGACTTTGCGAAAATTGTGAGGAATTAATAATTAAAAATCCGCCCTTTAATTATGACTTCTTAGAAGATGTAGATGATATTATAATTGCTGCGAATTATTTTGGAGTTATGCGAAAACTACTACTGGATTTTAAATTTAAAAACAAGATGGAGTGTGCCGATATAATAGCAGATTTAATGGCAGAAGCTCTATTTTATAAAGGCGGATTTAGTGGAGTAATGACCTTTGTTCCCATGCATAGGGAAAAATTAAAAACAAGAGGATTTAATCATGCTGAGATACTTGCAAAGAAAATCGCTGAAAAAATCGACATAGAATTTGTAGAAGTTTTCAAAAAGACAAGAGCCACAAAAGATCAGCATGGACTTCACAAAGAAGAGAGAGGCAAGAATTTAAAAGATTCCTTCGAAGTGATAAATTACAGAGATGAGATAATTATAGTAGATGACATTATAACAACAGGAAGCACAATTAGTGAACTTGCTCGTGCTAGTAAAAATGCTGGCATTAAAAAAGTGACTGCACTAATTGCAGCCACAAAAATTGCTTAATTTAAAATTCCCTTAAATATTGAGTCTCCTCTTGGCCATTTGTTAAGAGTTGGGAAGTACTTCATTGAATAAAGAGTGGAGTTTACTTCAGCGCCTATAAGAATAATTACAGAAATCAAATAAAGCCAAACTAAGAAAACAATAATACCTCCAAGAGAGCCATAAGTTACGGAATAATTTCCAAAATTAGATACATAAAATCCAAAACCAAGTGATGCAATAATCATTCCAAGAGTTGCAAAAATTGCGCCAGGAATAACTCCCTTAAATGTAATCATATTTTTCTTGCTATTTGATGGAGAAAATTTATATAATAGCACAAAAGTAATAATCATATAAATCACTGGAATTGCATTTTTTGCAATAATCCAAATTGTATCAAATAGAGAATTGTCTATTTCCAAAAAATTCATAATATTTGAATAGATGATTCCACCAAAAATTTGTGTCAAGACTAGTAAAAATATCATGACGATTAGTGCAATTGTGAAAAATAAAGCAGTAAGTCTTAGCACAATAAAATTTCTCTTTTCGTCAAAACCATAAGATTGATTGATGATTTTAATTAGCTTATTAACTGCACCAGATGCAGTAAAAAGACCTGCGATAAAAGAAATAGTCAAAAAACTTCCAGAAGATGAATTATTTAATTCTTTTAAGAAATTAAGTACAATTCTTTGAATATCTGCTGGCAGTACATCCATAAAATTTATGATGTACTCTGGATCTAGAATTCCAGAATAGTTAATAGCATTAACTAAAGAAATTAAAAATGGAAAAATAGATAATACTAAGAAATATGTTAAACTCGCACCGTAGGCGAAAGTATCGTGGTCAGTAATTCGATAAAGAAATTTATCAAAAAATGTAAAAAATTTTTTGTTTTTATTCTTGTCGATAAAATTTTTTAATATTTTCATTGGTCACCTCTCTAATTATTATATAGTATAATTTAAATGAGGACAATGAACTAAAACTATAAAGGATGATAAAATGAAGTACAATATTCTAGTTTGTGATGATGAAAAAGACATCTTAGATGCCATCGCAATATATTTAAAATCAGACAACTACAATGTATACACAGCATTAAATGGAAAAGATGCCTTAGAAATTTTAAATACAGAAGAGATTCACCTTGCAATAATTGATCTCATGATGCCAGAAATGGATGGAATCACCCTTATTATTAAGATGAGGGAAAAGACAAATATTCCAATAATAATCTTGTCTGCAAAGAGCGAACTAACAGATAAAATCATAGGACTTAATGTAGGTGCAGATGATTATATAACTAAGCCTTTTAATGCAGTTGAACTAAACGCAAGGGTAAACTCACTCATTAGAAGATATTTCTCCCTTGGAGCATCTAATATAAATACAGAAAATATTAAAATTGGAAGAATTTCAATAAATGATGAATCAAAAGAAGTAATGGTGGAAGATGAAATAGTAAACCTGACACCTTACGAGTATAAAATTTTGCTGCTTTTTGTGAAAAATCCTGGCAGAGTTTTCTCATCAAATGAAATCTATGAACTTGTTTGGGAAGAAGAAGCGATAAATGTTAGAAAAATTATCTCTGTTCACATATCGCATTTAAGGGATAAAATAGAAATCAACCCGAGAAAACCTGACTTAATAAAATCAGTTTATGGAATGGGATATAAAATCGAGGCAAAATAATGTTTCTTAGAGATTTATTAAAATCACTTCAAGAACTAATGACAAATTTAATTGACAGAGTTTTTGTGGAAAATATAATCTTGACAGCGATAATAATAGGAGAGCTCCTAAGCATTAACAATTATTTTATATTTTCCATAACTGTTTCACTTGTCATAATTCTCGTAAAAATTTATAGAAAGAGATTTTTTGACACAATCTTAACCTACAATTTGTTTAAGTATAAACATTTTGAAAACTTCACAATCTTTGGAACTCTTAATGTGACAATGATTATTCTATACGCATTTTTCTACAGCCTAATTCCAGGCGACATCACACTTTTAAATGTATTATTATTTATGATACTTCGAGCAATTATAACAGTGGAGATGCAGTTTGCACAAAATGTACTTTCCATAGAACTTGTAGAATCAATACTCTATGGCTATGAATTTAACATACCAGAATGTTTTCAAAACGAATATCTTGATGAAATAACAAATCTAATGGAAGACTTTAAAAAACGTGACAGAAAGTTGATGGAAGAAAATCTAAAATCAGAACAGCTTAAAATGGATTTAATCACAAATATTTCCCACGACTTAAAGACACCTCTCACATCAATAATAAATTACTCTGACTTACTGACAACAAAAGAAGAGATGGACGAAGAAGCAAAAGGATTTATAAATGTATTAAATAGAAATTCCACAAGGCTTAAAGAACTGATACAAGATTTAATATTTGCATCAAAGACAAATACCAAAGATATAGAAGTTGAAAGGTCACTGTTTGAAATAAACGAACTAGTACTTCAAATATATTTAGATTACGACAGCCTATTTACAAAAAATAATTTAGATTTTGTCTACGAAAGTGAAAACGATGAAATACTAATTTATACAGATGTAAATTTATTTGTAAGGATTGTAGAAAATCTGCTTTCAAATGCCGCAAAATATTCAAAAATTGGCACAAAAGTCTACTGCGGAGTTGTAGAAATGGGCGAGAGTGTAGAATTCTATATAAAAAATGAACCAATAGAAAAAATAGAAAATAGCAAAGACCTCTTCCAAGAACTAGTAAAAGCAGATAAATCAAGACATACAGAAGGATCAGGCCTTGGACTTCACATAGTTAGAAATCTAACAGAAATACTTGATGCAAAACTTAAAATCAATAGTGATGAGAAGTTTTTTATCGCAAGGGTAAGATTATCTAAGGATTATGAAGAAATAAGAGAGTAAAAAATTTTAAAGTGAATAGATGAATTATTGACAAAAAATAATTTTTAAAATAAAATAAAAAGAAACCAAAGAAGTTTTTTCATAATGGCAGTTATTAATTTACTGCCATTTTTTTGTTTTTATCAAGGGGTGTAATATGATAGAAAATTTTGGTATTAATAGTTTTAACAAAAAGAAAATGAAGGAATATCTTCCCTACCCAATTTATTTAAAGTGGAAGGATGCTCTAAGAGATGAGAAAAATTTAGACAGAGAGACAGCTGATGCCATAGCTCATGCTATGAAAGACTGGGCTCTTAAAAATGGTGCTACTCATTTTGCTCACTGGTTTTTACCACTAAGTGGTCACACTGCGAAGAAGCACGAGTCTTTTATTTCTAGAACTTCTGACAATGAACCTATCAACAGATTTTCTGGAAAGGAACTTATTAAGGGTGAGCCTGATGCTTCATCTTTTCCAAGTGGCGGCATGAGATCAACTTTTGAAGCTCGTGGTTATACTTATTGGGACTTAACTGCTAATTCTTTTATCATTGGAGATGTGCTTTATATTCCTACAATCTTTATGTCCTACAATGGCGAAAAGCTAGACAAGAGAGGTCCTCTTATTGATTCAACTAAAGCTTTAAGCGAAGAGGGAATTAAGATTGTAAATATGCTTAATAAAGAAACTCATGCTTACAGAATGAGGGTTAAGGTTGGTCTTGAGCAAGAATTTTTCTTAATTGACAAGGAAATTTACAACAAGAGAAGCGACCTTAAAAATATTGGCAGAACTATTGTGGGAGCATCTTCTCCTAAGGGACAAGAGTTATCTGATCACTACTTTGGTCAAATTCCAAGAAGAGTTGATGATTTCTATACTGATGTCAATAAAAAACTTTACGCTTTGGGAATTTATTCTGAAGCTGAACACAATGAAGTTGCTCCAAATCAATTTGAAATGGCAATTTTATTTGAAAATGTAAATGTTGCAATTGATGACAACCAACTCCTTATGAATATTTTAAAGGAAACTGCCCTTGAACACGATATGGTTTGTCTTTTCCACGAAAAGCCTTTTAATGGAGTAAATGGTTCTGGAAAGCACAACAATTATTCCATTACTACAAATTATGGTCTAAATGTATTCGACCCTGGCGATGATCCATATCACAATAATATTTTCTTAATTTTTACCGCTGCTCTTATTGAGGCAGTGGACAAATACCAAACTTTAATTAGACTTCATGCATCTTCAACCTCTAATGATTTTAGACTTGGAGCGGACGAAGCACCTCCAGCTATTGTTTCAGTTTTCCTTGGAAGCGATTTGGAGAAATTATTTAACTCAATTAGAGATGGAGTGGAATATAAAGAAGAAAACAAGAGAGTCTTCGAAGGCTACAATCTTTTAAATGTTCCTAAAGATTCAAGTGACAGAAACAGAACTGCAGCTGTTGCCTTTACT
Source organism: Peptoniphilus ovalis (assembly GCF_018919265.1). Lineage (GTDB taxonomy): Bacteria > Bacillota > Clostridia > Tissierellales > Peptoniphilaceae > Peptoniphilus_A > Peptoniphilus_A ovalis. The sequence goes on along the minus strand of NZ_JAHLQO010000001.1, from coordinate 123,851 downwards.
GGAAACAAGTTTGAATTTAGAATGCTTGGTTCTTCAAAAACTGGATCTGATTTAAATATCACTCTTAACTGTGCAATTGCAGATTCTCTTTCAAGAATTTATGAAGAGATAAGAGATTTAGAAAATGATGAAAATAAATTACGTGAAAAAATCATAGAAATTGTAAAAGATATAATGAATAATCACGGCAGAGTAATTTGTGATGGAGATAATTATTCTGATGAGTGGAAAGTTGAAGCAGAAAAGCGTGGTCTTCCAAATCACAAGACTTATTTTGATGCTCTAAAGGCTTTAAAAGATTTTGATTACAGCGATATTTTCTTAAAGAGAAATATTTACACTGAAAAGGAATTAAAGGCAAGCTATGATGTTTATCTTGAAGAAGTTGTAATCTACCACACCCTTGAGGCTAAGACTCTTGTAGATATGATTGAAAAAGACATCACACCTGCTGGTATTAAAGAGATGAGAGACTTATCAAAAGTACTTTCCTTTAAAAATAATAAAGCCCTTAGCACAAAATATGATAGAATAGAAAATAGAGTTGAAAAGCTAATGGCGGAAGAAGAAAACCTTAAGACACTTTTAAGCCACGCTAGTGAAATCAAAGAACTTCAAAAAAGAGCGGAATATGTTGAAAAAAATATAAAGACAAAGTTATTAGAAATTAGAAAAGTGGCAGATGATATGGAAACTATGATTTCAAGGGATAATTTAAATCTGCCAACTTATGAGGACATTTTTAATTCGTTAAATTAGGAGGAATTATGACTAAATTTATATTTGTTACTGGTGGAGTTGTATCAGGAATTGGCAAGGGGATTTCTGCAGCTAGCATTGGTAGACTTTTAAAAGAGAGGGGACTTTCTGTATTTATGCAAAAGTTCGACCCTTATCTTAATGTTGACCCAGGAACAATGAGTCCTTATCAACATGGAGAAGTTTTTGTAACTAAGGATGGTGCAGAAACTGACCTAGACCTTGGACATTATGAAAGATTTATCGATGAAGAGCTTACTAAAAGAGCATCAATTACAACAGGCAAGGTTTATTCAAGGGTAATTGCAAAGGAAAGACGTGGCGATTACAATGGTGCTACTGTTCAAGTTATCCCTCATGTTACTAATGAAATAAAAAATGCAGTTTATAAAGCTGCCAAAGAATCTGGTGCAGATATTGTAATCACTGAAATCGGCGGTACAGTTGGAGATATCGAGTCACTGCCATTTTTAGAGGCAATTAGACAAATTCACTCAGAAAATGAAAAGTCTGATGTATTATTTGTTCATACAGTTCTTGTGCCAAATATTCCTGGATCAGATGAGCTAAAGACTAAGCCAACTCAACACTCATTTAAGGAACTTATGAGCAATGGTATAAAGACTGATGTAATAATTGTGCGTTCAAATGGAGTTGTAACAAGAGACTTGAGAGAAAAAATTTCTCTATTCTGCGACGTTCCAGTTGAAGCAGTTATCCAATCAACAAATGTAGATTTAATTTATGAAGTGCCACTAGTTTTCCACGAACAAGGACTAGATGATTATATTTTAAAAGAGCTAGAACTTAATAATCAACCAGAATCCAACTATTCATGGAAGAAAATGGTTGAGAGATTTAAAGATATTAAGGGCGAAATTACTATTGGTCTTGTCGGAAAATATGTAAGCCTTCACGATGCCTATCTTTCTGTAACACAAGCACTACAAGATGCGGGATGCGAAAATGGAGTTGATGTAAAGATTAAATGGATTAACTCTGAAGAAATCGAAGAAGATGAGTCGATTTTAGAAGGCTTAAATGGAATTATCGTGCCAGGTGGATTTGGTTCTCGTGGAACTGAAGGCATGATTAAGGCATCAAAATACGCTCGTGAAAACAATGTTCCTTACTTTGGAATATGCTACGGAATGCAAATTGCACTTATTGATATTGCGAGAAATAAACTTGGACTTAAAGGTGCTAACTCAACAGAAATCGACCCAGAAACATCTTATCCAGTGATTGATTTACTTGAAAATCAAAAGACAGTTGAAAATCTTGGAGGAACATTAAGACTTGGAGATTATGACTGCACAATTGACAAAGATTCCTATGTATATTCACTTTACGGCGAAGAAAAAATCAAAGAAAGACATAGACATAGATATGAATTTAACAACAGCTTTAGAGGCGAAATAAGAAAGGCTGGAGTAGTATTTTCTGGAATAAATGAAGACAAGGACTTAGTTGAAATAATAGAACTTAAAGACCATCCTCACTTTGTTGCATGTCAATTCCATCCAGAATTTAAATCAAGACCTACAAAAATTCATCCACTATTTAATGGATTTATAAAAGCGGCTATAAAAAATAAATAAATTTTTGAGAACTATCTAATTTAAGATAGTTCTTTTTTAATCTAAAATTATAATTTATAAACATCAATCTATCTTTAAAATTACCTACAAATAGTGTAAAATAGTCATGAGGAGTTTTAAAGTGGAATATTGGGACGTATATGATAAAAACGGTAAATGGAAAAGAAAAGCAATTAAAAAAGGCACGAGGTTAAGACGAAACGAGTATCATATTATTTCTGAGGGCTGGATTTTAAGAGATGATAATAAATTTATTATTCAGAGGAGATCTCTTAACAAAAAATCCTTTTCAGGGATGTGGTATTGTTCTGCAGGTGGCTCTGTAATCTCAGGCGAGACGCCTAAAGAGGGAATGGTTCGAGAGTTTAAAGAAGAGCTTGGAATTGATATCTCAGAAGAAGAACTTAGACTTAAGAGAATTATCGTTGAAAAAAATACAATATTTCATATTTTTTTAGTTAGAAAAAATATTTCACTTGAAGAGATTACTTTACAAGAGGAAGAGGTTATGGACGCTACTCTTGCAACGAGTGATGAAATAATGCAAATGGTTCAAAGGGGCAGTTTTATTGGACTAAGTTATTATGAAAAATTTTTCAAAAATGTTTTAAATAATCGTCTCAAGTGAGGCGTTTTTTTATAGGAGGAATTATGAAATTATACAATACTTTGACAAGAAAAAAAGAGGAATTTATTCCCATAGAAGAGGGCAAGGTTGGTATTTATAATTGCGGTCCCACAGTTTATAATTTTATCCACGTGGGTAATGCGAGACCTCTTGTAGTTTTTGATACCCTAAGAAGATATTTTAATTACAAGGGAATGGATGTTAAATTTGTAGTAAACTTCACCGATATTGACGATAAGATAATTAACAAGGCAAATGAAGAGAAAGTTTCGACAACTGACATTACTAAAAGATATATCGAAGAATTTAAAAAAGATGCAAATGGTCTTCATTTATATGATTATGAAACTTTAAATCCTAGAGCGACTGAACATATTGATGAGATAATTGATTTTATAAAAACTTTAATTGATAAAGATGCTGCCTATGTAGTTGAAGGAGATGTTTATTTTGACATTTCCAAAGCCAAGGATTATGGCAAGCTATCAAAGAAAAATCTTGAAGATTTAATTTCTGGCCACAGAGTTGATATAAACGACAACAAAAAGAATCCACAAGACTTTGCTCTTTGGAAAAATAAAAAAGAAGGCGAGCCTTTCTGGGAAGCTCCATGGGGCGAAGGTAGACCTGGCTGGCATATTGAATGTTCAGTAATGGCAAAGACTTTAATTGGAGATAATATTGACATTCACACTGGTGGAGAGGATTTACAATTTCCTCATCACGAAAACGAAATTGCTCAATCAGAAACTTGCAACGGAGTTCCTTTTGCAAATTATTGGCTTCACAATGGAATGATTACTGTTGATAATGAAAAGATGAGTAAATCTAAAGGCAATTTTTTCACAGTAAGAGAAGTTTCTGAAGAGTTTGATTTAGAAATACTTAGATTTTTCCTTTTGACAACTCATTACCGCTCACCAATTAACTTTTCTAGAGATGTAATGGAAGCTACTAAAAATTCTCGTGAAAGATTGTATAATGCTAAATACAAGCTTGAAAATGCCATTGAAAAGTCCACTGTTGATTCAATTACAGATGAAGAAAAGGAAATTTTAAAATCCTTTGATGTTCACGTAGAAAAATTTGAAAAATCAATGGAAGATGATTTAAACACAGCTGATGCTATCACTGCAATTTTTGATTTAGTTAAGGACATAAATTTAAAAACTTCTGAAGAAAATTCCAAAGTATTCCTAGAAGAAACATTAGCTATTTTCAAAAAACTTACAAGAGTTTTGGGAATTATGGAAGAAGAAAAGGAAGATTTATCAGAAGATATTGAAAAATTAATCGAAGAAAGAAATGCTGCAAGAAAAGAAAAGAACTTCAAGAGAGCCGATGAAATTAGAGATGAACTAAAGGAAATGGGCATTGAAATTGAAGATACAAGAAGTGGTACAACTTGGAAGAGAATTTAAACTTTTTAGAAATCAAAGAATTTTCAGAATCTGATATAAGGGAGATGTCGCCACTTGCCCTTGCTTACATTGGAGATGCTTGCTTTGAAATTTTAGTGAGAAGTGAGATTTTAGACAAAAAGAAAAATCCAAACAAGCTTCACAGAGAAAGTATTAAATATGTCAGAGCAAAATCTCAAAGAGCTCTATTTGAAAAGATAGAAGATGAAATTACGGAAGAAGAGATGAAAATCTTTAAAAGAGGAAGAAATGCAAAATCACACACAGTTCCTAAAAATGCTGATCCCATAGATTATCGCTACGCAACTGGTGTTGAAGCATTATTTGGTTATTTATATTTATTAAAGAGATACGAAAGAATTAGAGAAATATTTAGGAGGATGGTCCAATGAAGGTAAAAATTATTTCCCACACAATGAATCCAGATAAGACAATTGCCGCATCGGCAAAGCTTTGTTACTCTCCAGTTGGAGTTGAAGAAATTACAGAAAATTTAACTGAGGAGTCTACTGAGAAATTTTTAAATAGACTTATGTCTTTTTCTCACTTATCTCCACTTGAACATGTGAGTTTTACCTTTGCAATTGAGGGAGTTTCAAGAACTCTAACTCATCAATTAGTAAGACATAGACTTGCATCTTATTCACAACAATCACAAAGATATGTAAGACTAAATAGTTTTGAATACATTATTCCACCTGCAATTGAAGAAAATGAAGAGGCGAAAAAAATCTTTATCGAGTCAATGAAAAGAGATCAAGAAGATTACGACAATCTTGTAAAAATCTTAGTAGATGAAAAATCTAAGAAATTAATTGAAGATGGAATGGATCCTGAGAAGGCAAGAAAGTCTGTGGAAAAAGAATCAATTGAAGATGCAAGATATGTATTTCCAAATGCCTGCGAAACTAAAATTGTTGTTACAATGAATGTGAGAACTCTACAACATTTCTTTGAAGTTAGATGCTGCGAGAGGGCTCAGTGGGAAATAAGAGAGCTTGCAACAGAAATGTTAAGACAGGTCCTAGAAATTTCTCCAATTTTATTTAAAGATGCAGGACCAGCATGCGTTGTGGGACCATGCCCTGAAGGCAAGATGACTTGCGGTAAAATAACTGAAGTTAGAAAGAAGTTTGAAGAATTAATATGAAATATATTTACGGAAGAGGGCCTGTAATTGAGGCTCTTAAAAATGAAGAAGTAGAAAAAGTTTATGTGGGCAAAAATGCCACAGGCTCAATTAAAAAAATTATAGGAATGGCAAGGGATTTAAAAGTTCCCGTTGTTACAAGTGACAATGAAAAATTAGAAGAACTTTCTGGGACAAAAAATAACCAAGCAGTTGTGGCTCTTGTATCTGATTTTGAGTACATTGAACTTGAAGATTTAATCAATAAACTTCGAGACAAAAAAGATGCAAAATTATTTATCCTTGATAAAATAGAAGATCCACACAACTTTGGGGCAATTGCAAGAAGTTGTAATTTCTTCGGAGTTGATGGAATAGTTTTTCCAAACAGACGCGCATCAACTGTTAATGACACAGTGGTTAAATCATCTGCTGGGGCAATTTATGATATTGATGTGTGCAAGGTTACAAATATTTCTCAGTCAATAGAAAAATTAAAAGAAGCTGGATTTTGGATTTATGCAACAGACCTTGAAGGTGAGGATATTAGAGAAACTGATTTCTCAGGTAAGGCAGCAATTATTATAGGAAATGAAGGCAAGGGAGTTTCTAAAAACCTAATTAAAAATTCAGACAAGATAATTACTATACCAAATTTTTCAGATTTTGATTCACTCAATGCATCAGTTGCAGCTGCAATTGTCATGTATGAAATTTTTAGATAGGCTTTAGTAGAAATGAGAAGAAAGAGAACTAGATACAAAAGAGGAGTGAATTACCTCTTTGTAGACGGCTACAATATTATTAATTCATGGGACAATTTAATAAAATTGAAAAATATTTCACTTGAAGAGGCAAGAGAAGCCCTAGTTAATGATATGATCGAATTTTCTCATACAACTAAGGAACATATAATTCTCGTTTTTGATGCCTACTTGGTGAAAAAATCTGGCGGAAAGACATATCACAGAGATGGAATAGATATAATTTACACAAAGGAATTTGAAACAGCTGACCACTATATTGAAAGAGAGCTAGATGAGATTGGAAGGCTTACAAATGTACGTGTTGCAACAAGTGACAATGTGGAGCAGCAAATAATTCTCTCCCGCGGTGGCACGAGAATTTCTGCAAGAGAACTTCAAGCTGAAGTAGAGAATTCTAAAAACAAAGTGGAATTAGTTGCAAAGAAACTAAAACAAAATAGAGTTTCGCCCTTTGATGAAAACACCATTACAAGGCTAATTGAACTTAAAAAATCTATTCAGGAAAATGGCGATGGTTAGGAGGTTAACATGAAATGTAGAAATTGCGGAACAGAAAATGACGACAAAGCTCTTTTCTGTATGGACTGTGGTGCGAAATTACAAAATGATGATTTCGACAAAACTTTAAATATTAATAAAGATTATGAATATGATACTGAAAAAATAGTTGAAAATAATTCTTTTAAAGATAATTCAATGGGATTTAAACAAAAAGGGACTATCTTTGCAGTTGTAGTTGTAGGGCTTATTGCATTTTCACTTATTTTTAATTTTGGATTTAATAAATATAAATTATCCAAACTTGAAAGTTCTGCAGTGGCTAACATGGAATCTAAAAACTATGACATTGCAAGAGAAAAGTATAGAGAGCTTTATGAAAAAACTGAAAATAAAAAATACTTAGATGAAATAAATAAAATTGACTCAAGTCTTGAATCGAAAGAAAATCTAGCAAAAGCTACACAAAACTTTGAAAATAGAGCTTATGACAGAGCTTTAGAATATTTAGAAAATATAAACACAGAAGATGTTGAAGTAATTTCTAAAAAGGAGAAACTAAAAGAAAAAATTAACGCAGCAGTTAATTCAGAAATTTCTCTATTAATTGGAAACAATGAGTACGACTCTGCACTAAGTGCAATTGAAGCATATATTGCAGTTGATTCTGAAAATGAAGAATTTAAAAGTTTAAAGGATAAAATAACAACTGACAAAGTAAGTTACGAAGAAAAAGTAAAAAGTGAAGCACAAATTCAGGAACAAAAGGCGAGAGCTGATGAACTTGAAGCACAAGTTGTAAAACTTAAGAAATCAAACGCAGCTAATTTAATAGGAACTTATCAATATGTAACATCAAAAAGAGCAAATGTAAGAAGTGGACCAGGATTTTCCTATGGAGTTTCTTATTCACTTTACAGAGGCGATGCAGTTTATGTATTTGATACAAAGAGTGCCGATGGAAGAACATGGTGCAATATTGGAAATGGTTGGATAAGTTATAGAACATTAAATGGAGAAGCGAAATAAATTAAGGGGCATCATGCCCCTTTTTTGTATTTATTTAGAATTATTGAAGCATGGGACAGTCCTGAAGGACAGTCCCATATTTTAATAATCTCTACAGACATTTATTTAGAGTTCTTCTTCCATTGAATCAAAATTTCCCCAAACTTCTTTTTCGTAAAGTTCTCCAAATTTTGCTTTTTTAAATGAATCTTCTAATTTTGGAATTAAGATTATATTTCCATCATCTTTATATTCTACAAAGTATTCATTATTTACTTCTAATTTTTTTCCATATTTCTCAGGTAGTTTAATAAAATAAGAATCTCCGAGCTTTTCTATTTGCGCTATTAACATACAATCACCTCAATCAATAAAATTTGAGAAGAGTCTAAAAGTCGACACATGTAATAGAACTTTGCAGACTGTCCTTTAGGACTGTCTGCTTAAACTCTAAATCTTTCCATGCAATTTTAAAAACTCAACTAGCATTTTAGTCCTGTATTCTCCAAGAGATTTTCTATTATTTCCAAGCTTCTCATCTCTATTTCTAAGCTCTTGTGCAGTGATTTCTCCAATCTCCTCTGGACTTATTGGAAGCTTGTCCCAATCTGCCAAGTCTTCAAGCCAAAGCTCCATAGAAGGTCCTATGTTTTTCATAAATCCTGCAATACCTTCGCTTCCTCCACCAAGTTCTAAAATTAATGAAGGTCCCATAATTCCCCAGCGAATTCCAGGTCCAAAGGTAACGGCCTTGTCTGCATCTTCCATGGAAACAACACCATTGAGCACAAGACTTAGCACTTCTCTAAATACTGCAGCTTGAATTCTGTTTCCAACAAAACCGAGAACTTCTTTTTCTAAAATTATTGGAGTCTTTTTAATTTTTTCAAAGAGTTCTTTTGCAAGATAAATATATTTATCATCAGTTTTTTCGCCTTTGCAAAGCTCAATTAGCGGAATTAGATGTGGTGGATTCCAAGGGTGAGCGACAAAAAATCTCTCAGGATGTTTCATGTCTCGTGCAATTTCTGTGGCTTTTAGTCCTGATGTAGATGAGCCAATGGGAATTTCTGGTGAAATTATTTTTTCCACATCTGCCAATACTTTTCTTTTTATATCGTAGTCTTCCTTTAGAGACTCTTGAATGTAATCTGCATCCTTAATCGCTTCTTCTAAATTATTTGTATAAGAAATTCTTTTTAAAATCTCATCTTTCTCATCTTCTTTTTTTACTCCGAGTTTAATGAGCTCATCAAGTGAATTTTTAATAATCTCCTCTGAAGCATCAAGGGTTTCTTTGCTTCTTGTGTATATATGTGCATTTAGTCCTCCCAAAGAAAAGGCGAGTGCAAAGCTTGCACCAATAAGTCCTCCTCCAACGAGACCAATATTTTTTATATCCTTAACTTTCATAACTTCCTCCTTAATATATATAAATATTACATAAAAAGAGGGACTATTGCTAGTCCCTTAAAATGATTTAATCTTATTTAATTATGCTTGATGCAATGTCAAAATATTCATTTACATCCATACTATCATCAGTCATTAGTGAGTATTTAAGTCCATCTTTTTCAAATAAAATGTGTTTAGAGAAATTTTTTTCTCTTTCTCCATCAATATCACCATAACCAACATTGAAGAAAGGATCTTTTTCCATTCTTTCTTTTTCCACATCTGTTAATTCAGCTCCATTTGATAGGAATAAACTTTCAAGCCTAGTGTAGTAAAAATTAATTCCATTTATATTTCTCATTTCCATATGAGGTTCTTTAGATAATGGTTCTTGATTGTCAAAAATCCTATCTATATGCAATGTGATTTCCTTATCAGATTCATTTTTATAAGCTACATCAATTGCTTTTCTTTTATTTATTTCATTATTTTTTTCATCTAAATCAGCCATCTTAACCATTGTTATTCCGTCAAATTTATAATCACCTAAGTTTTCAGGAATTTCTGCATCAAAGCCTGCTTTATTTTCTGCTTTTTCTACGTCAATGTATTCTGTGTAATTATAATTTGATGACGAACTTGAGATAGTGCCAGTGATTTTACCAGTGGCATAGACTCCAATAGAAAGTACAAGAGCCGCACAAGCTACAATTGCAAGTTTATTCTTTTTCATTTTATGTTCTCCCTTTTTCATATTTTCAATTTTTAAATCAATTTTATTTTTAACAAAATCAGAAGGATAAGTATCTTCTGCAATTTTATTAAGTTCATTTTTCAATTTCTTATCAAAGTTATTCATAAATACTCTCCTTCAAAAAATTTTCATCTAAATCATCAATTTCTTTTTTTAGTTTCTTTCTCGCTCTATAGAGTCTTGATTTTACAGTGCCTTCAAAAGTTCTCTGGATTTTTGCAATTTCTCTAATACTAAATTCATTAAAGTAATATAGGACTATTACCTCACGCTCCTTGGGTCCAAGTGCCATAAGACATTTTTTGAGGTCTGATTTTATTGCGATTTCATTTTCTAAATTTGAATTTATTTCTACATCGACTTTATTAGAAATTTCATCATCAGGGAATTCTCTTTTTCTATTTTTATATTTTGTGTAGGCTGTATTTTTTAAAATTGTGAAAATCCAAGATTTTAATTTTGATGGATTTTTTAATCTATTTATATTTGTATAAATTGAAACAAAAGTGTCTTGAAGCACGTCTTCTGAGTCTTCTTTATTTCCAAGTATTAAGTAAGCAGTTCTAAATAAAATCAAGTAATACTCTTCATAAAGCTCGTCAAAAGATTTTTTGTCTCCTGCTTTTATTCCATTTACAATTTTTTTAGCATTTTCTAAGTCCATGGGCACCCCCTTTAGATGCATCTATATATAAGACTATTCTAATACCAAAAAGGTTCATTTAAATTAAAAATTTATTAAAAATATGTAAAAAAAGAGACTCCGAAGAGCCTCTTAAAATTATTTTATTTTCTTTCGTTTAAGAAGTCGTTTATCTTTGGCGCAACTTCTCTTTGGCTTCTGCCGCTTACGAAGATTCCAATGTGACCTGTGTTAAATTCTGCAAGTTCCTTATCTGTTGAGCCAACTGCTTCTATAATTGGTCTTGTTGCAGCTGGTGGAACTTGGTTGTCCTTTTGTCCAAGAATTACTAAAACTGGGCAAGTGATATTTTTTAAATCAACTCTTTCGCCTTCAAGTTCGTATTCTCCTTTGTAAAGAGAATTTTTATGATACATTTCTTCTGTAAATTCTTTAATAGTTGCTCCAACTTGGGCAGGTGAGTCGAAGATCCATTTTTCCATTCTCAAAAAGTTTGAAAGTTTTAATGGATCGTCTAGAATTGGAATGATATTTAAATATTTATCCACTGCAAGGTCAAAAGGCTTAAGCATTAAGAATCCCATGTTCATAAAGTCACCTGGGATAACTCTGTAAGCTTCGGCAGCTTTTCCAACGTCTAGATATTTACCCCACTTAAATAGAAGTCCATCATTAGTTGAAAAATCAAGTGGTGTTACAAGAGTCACAAGGTTTTTAATTTTTTCTTGATTTAGTGCTGTGTAAATCAGTGAAAAAGTTCCGCCTTGGCAAACTCCAAGTAAGTTGATTTGTTTTAATTTATGTCTTTCTAAAATTATATCAACACAAGTATCTATATATCCATTTATATAATCGCCCATTGTCAGGTATTGATCTTCTTGAGTTGGATAGCCCCAATCGATTATATATAGGTCTTGTCCGCCATCAAGTAGATTTCTAATCAGTGATTTATCTTCTTGTAAGTCCATCATATATTGTTTATTAACTAGAGCATAAACTATAAGCATAGGGTATTTGTTTGGCTTTGCAACTCTAGGCTTGTAGTGATATAGCTTCATTTTATCCATTTCAAAAACTAATTCTTTTTCAGTAGAATCAGAACCTGAATAATCAACATCCATTAAATTTGTTAAGCCTGATAAAATTTTTTCTTGCGCATCTAAATAATCATACATGGCTTTCATCATTGGCATATCGTTAAATTTATTATCCAAATCTCATCACTCCTTCTTATCTGAATCAGTTGTTTTATTTGCAGTAGATCTAGTTCTCGTTCTTGTAGTGCTCTTTGGAGCCTCTTTTAAAGTTTTTATTTCTTCTTTTAAAGCTCTAACTTCTTTTTTAAGATCATATACAGTTTTGTAGAAACTATTGATGTCTGATTTTAAAACTACAGGGAATGCTTGTAATTGTTTTTCAAGAATCTTGTCATTAATCATCTTAAATTCCATACTGGCATCTAGAACTGCAGCTAAAAGTTTAGAGAACTCATCTGAATAAAATAATTGGTCAAAAGCTTTATCAAGTGAACTTCTATAAGCTTGATAAAATTCTTCGAAGCTTTTAATTTGTTCGCCCTTTTCAGCTCTTGTAATCATATCTTCAAATACTTGAACAGTGTTTTTATTAGAAGAGATGACAATTCTTGTGATTAATTCCATTTGATAAGCGATCATCTTTATAAATCTATCAGTAGCTTTTAAAACTCCTTCTTGAGATTCTCTAGAGATACCCATCATAGGCATTTCAAGAATTTTGCTAAATGTATTTAGATAATTATTTCTCCAATCTTCAAAGAAATCTAAAAATCCTTCTGGGTCTTTAAACATTCCAGTAAAGTATGCATCAGTTAAATTATTTAAGCTGCTAAGAAGTGGTTGGTAAAAATAATTAAAAGATTTTTGCATAGCTTGGTTAAGTTCCATGCTTTGTTTAAAAACTGCATAAAATTCTTGTGGAAGTATAGCACTGTAAAAATCATCAATATAGTTTCCGCTTTTTTCCATAAAATCTTCAAGGTTTTTCTTAATTAAATCAGCTTGTGGTTTCATATTTTTTTCAACAAAGCTCTTGTAAACTTCATACATATCGTAGTAGATTTGAGAGCTCTTTTGAAGATTTGCCCACACTTCTTTAGGTGAGCCTGTGTAATTTAAAAAGTTTTGGTTGTACATTTTGTAGAAGTTTTCAAATGGATTTTTGCCTTTGTAGAAATCATTCATGTTGAAGAAATTAGATTGATAATTCTTCATCATATCTGTCCATGAATCCATCATATTCTTTTGATTTTCAAAAAAATTGTTAAACATGTTGTTCATCTTTTCATCTCCTTCTATTTTCTATTAGTCTTTTTTAACAATAGCTTCTCCAGATATAACTTTTTTGTCATCTTGATTAACTACAGTTGTTTCAAAAGTAATCATATTTTTATCGTCTCTCTTTTTACTTGCCTTTACAGTTGCTGTTAATTCATCTCCTATAAAAACAGGGGCCAAGAACTTAAGTGATTGAGACATATATATCGTATTAATTCCAGGAAGCTTAGTACCTAACACAGCAGAAATTAGCGATGCTCCTAAAAATCCATGCGCTATTCTTTTGCCAAATATTGTTTTTTCTGCAAATTCATCATCAAGGTGTAGAGGGTTCTTATCAAGGGAAACCTCACTAAATTTAACAATATCTTCATCAGTTATTACTTTAGAAATACTTGCTTCATCTCCGATTTTAATTTCATCGTACATCTTTTCAATAATTTTTATATTTGACATAGCTCCCACCCTTTCAATTTAATCACTTTAATTAACATTATCTATATTTATTATATCACAACATTAATAAATTAAAACTTTAATTAAATAAATTACAGAATATTTTATTATTTAGTTTTTTAAATTTTCAGGATAAAAATTTTTGTAAAAAAAAAGACTCTAAAAGAGTCTCATTGAAAAATATATTTTATTAATTTTACTAAAACTAAAATCAAAAACAAAAATAAGATTAAAAAGCCTGCGAAATATTTTTTTATGCAGAAAAACTCGCAAGTTTTTCTCTTTTTGTTAATTCTACTTACAAAAGAATCTTTTAAAACAATTAATTTTCTTTTCATTTCAGACTCCTAATTCAATGTTCTATCGGAAATCCAACCTTTTAGATTTTCCTTTGTCTCGTCATTTTTAACTTCGACATAACACCAAATTCTCTTAGTGCCTTCAATTTTTGTCTCTAAGATATAAAGTTCTGTGTCATTTTCTAAAATTTTAATTATATCTGATTCTGTACTTGGTTCTTGTCTTAAGTTTGCCTTTTCAGTGATTACTTTTTTGTAATTGTGAAGTAGGGCAGTTGATCTCTTAGAAAGTTCTGATGCATCATTTTCATCTTTTTTGATTTCATAATTTTCATCAGAATTTTTATCTCTGTCAATATTTGTAGAAATTCTATTTTCAATTTCATTTTTAAGATTTGTCGCATTGGCAGAGCCTGGTACGACTTCTAAAAAGGCATTTAGATGAACTAAAGCTTCTTCTCTTTTATTTTCTTTTACAAGATCCTCTGCATGAAGAATTGTAATTTTTTCAATAGAAAGAAGTTTTTCCTGTGCATCTTTATAATTCTTTTCATCTTCAGCAATTACCTTTTTAAAATTAATTGCTGCGTTTAGATAATTTTTCTCTTCATAACTTTTAAGTCCAGCTTTGTAATTTTCATCTGATAATAGAAGTTTTTTTGTTGTTTCAATTTCTGAGCTTAAGTTTCTATCTTTGTTCTTTGAGCTTACGGAATCAAAGGCTTCAAGTGCATCTTTATATTCTCCCTCAACTATTAAAGCTTCGGCATCTTTAATCTTTGATTTGTCTCTGTAATTTATAAAATTCTTGTACAAGAAGAAAGATAAAACTGTGAAGAGTGAAATTAATACTAGCGTCATAAAAACTTGCTTGATTGGAAATTTCTTCTTCGAAAGCTTTACATCATTAGTTCTATCTTCTTTTATTGATTCGATATTAGGTGCAATCTTTGATAAGTTTGTCTGAGTCAAATGAGTTTCAAGCCTTTTTAAATGTTCTATAGAGCTTGATTTTGTATTTTCAATTACATTTAATATCTTAGAATTAATAAGTGGCTCAGTTAAATTGTTTAACACGAAGTTTTTATTTCTTCCGCAGAAGTGACATTCAGTTACATCGCTATTATTAATATTACCGCAGACACATCTCCAAAAATTAATTTGATTTTCACCGTAAGTTTTAATTTCATCGCCAAGAGTTTCTTTGATTTTGTCGTGTTTTCTCTCTGGGATAACTGGAAGTGAAATAGAATATGGCTTGTCAGTTAGTGTGACAGTCTTTGAGCCAGATGTGTATTTAGAAATGTATAACTCAATGGCTCTAGCATTTTCAAATCTTTCGTCTAATAAAATTGGATGTAAATAATATCTTTTAAAAGGCTCAACATTTACATCTTGTGAAAAATAAAATTCACTGCCATTAAATAAGTATGCTTTATCAATGGACTTAAATTTTACTGCAAATTCAATATTGTCGATGAAAGTGTCAGAAGTATTTAGTACATCAATTGCAATTGAAAAAACTCCACTCACAAGCTCAGCGCTTGCAATTTGGACTTTTTCTTCAGGATTAAATTTAATTGTTGTAGGCAAAGTCCTAAAAATACTCATAAAGACTCCTTTCTATTTTTTAATTATAATATAGTAAGAGAAATTTTACAATATTTGTGATGTTTCCCAGGATTTACTAAATTAAAGCTTTAGAATATAATTAACTTTGAAAGGATGTGGTGAATTCATGGAGATTAAATACGACAAAATTAAAATAGATGAAGAAGAGATAGCTTATTTAGAAAATGATGTTTCATCAGATAAAGTTATTTTATTTATACACGGCAATATGAGTTCATCAGTTTGCTTTTTAAATTTAATAAAAGAATTAAAAGATAAAAAAATTTTTGCAATAGATATGAGAGGATACGGAAATAGCACTTACAACAAAGAGGTGACATCAATTGATGATTTTAAAAATGATATTAAAAAATTTATTTTAAAAAAGGATTTGAATAACTTTTCAATTGTATCCTGGTCCTTTGGAGGGGCAATTACCCTAGAGCTTGCAAATGATAAAGAAGTATTAGATAGAATAAAAAATGCAGTATTTATATCTCCAGCTGGATACAAACCCTTTGTAAATCATGGACCAGATATGGGAAATTTAGATTTGTTTAGCGATATTATAAATTTTAACATGGGATTTATGGGTTATAATGTAATAAATGGTAATAGCTTTCGAGCAATTTCAGTAACAAATTTATTTAATCACGTGATTTATAATGTAAAAAATCCGCATAGAGATGAATTTAAAAGAAATGTATACGCCGCACTTCAACAGAGAAATGTAGATGAAGTTGCAAATATTTTATCTGAGTATAAATATAATAAAGGCAGATTAAAATTTGACAGCATAATACTGCATGGCTACGATGATTTAGTTATAAACTACATCGAGGGAAAGCTACTTGCAAGAATTACAGGTTCAATTTATGAAAGACTAGATAATTGTGGACATTCACCACTTACAGATAGATTCGATACAGTTTTAAAATACATTAAAGAATATGCAGAGAAATAATTAGAAGGAGGATATTATGAAAGTTCTTACAAATGAAGGACTTGCAAGAAAATTTGGAGAGGAAATTACTGAATTAGGATATGAATTAGTGACATATTCAGAAAAAAATCCCAATGAAAAAGAAGATTATGGCGAAGATGTTTTAATTGGAGCTATTAATCTAAAAGATTTAGATTATAAAAATCACAAGAATTTAAAATATATATTTTTAACTTCTGTTGGAATAGACTTTTTAGATTTAGATTATATAAGAGAAAATAATATTATTCTTTCAAACAACAATGGAGCTTACGATGATCCAATTGCAGAGTGGATAGTCTATGGACTTCTTCAAGTTGAAAAAAATGATATGTTAAATATTGAAAATCAAAAGAGAAAAGAGTGGAACAGAAGAACAAAGGGATTTAATCTTTATGGCAAGAAGGCACTTTTCTTAGGAACGGGAACAATTGCCGTTGCAGCAGCCAAAAGACTTAGGGGATTTGAAATGGAGCTTAATGGATTTAACACTGATGGAAGAAAAGTTGAGCCCTTTGACAATGTCTATTCAATAAAAGAACTTGATGAAGTTATTTCTGAAATGGATTATGTAATAATGTGTCTTCCTCACACTTCTAAGACTTATCACTTCTTAAACGAAGATAGATTTAATAAATTAAAAGAAGGTACAGTTGTAGTAAATATTTCTAGAGGACCAACTGTTGATGAAGATGCATTAATAAAAGCACTTGAATCAGGTAGAGTTAAGGGAGCATCTCTTGATGTGTTCGAAGAAGAGCCGCTACCAAAATCATCTCCACTTTGGGATATGGAAAATGTCTATATTTATCCACACATTTCTTTTATCTCAGAAGATTTGGAAAAGAGACAATTTAGTACAGCCTATCACAATTTAAAGGCTTTACAAAATGATGGAGATTTTAGAAATATTGTTGACTTTGACAAGGGATATTAAAAAAAGTGTAGATAATCCTACACTTTAAATAAATGTTATAAATGATTTTATTGCAATTCCAATAATTGCACCAAGGCCTATTAATTTAAATAGGTCTATTTTTTTTAGATACAAAATAAATCCAAGTACAAAAGAAATAAGTGCTGCAATGCTAAAATTATTTAAGGTAAATCCATTGGGAAAGACTGATGTTCTAAATAAATTTAGAGTTGTTATAAATATAAGTGAAACAACTCCTGCCTTAATTCCAAGTAGGGAATAGTCCATTATCTTAAACTTCTTATTCTTGCTAAATAAAAAGTATCCAAGAATCATCATAAGTATAAATTGCGGCATAACTAGTCCAGTTGTTGCGACAATTGCTCCAAGAAGTCCGTGAATTGTTTGACCTACAAAAGTTGCGGAGTTAATTGCAATTGGTCCAGGAGTCATTTGAGAAATTGAGATTAAGTCAATAAATTCTCTTGGACTAATCCAACCATGCTCTTCTACAACATATTTAGAAATGAGTGGTATAATTGCGTATCCGCCACCAAAGGCGAAACATCCAATTTTAAAAAATACAGTAAATAAATTAAACATTTTTTGATCTCTCCATTGCTCCAAAATAAGAAATTCCAGCTATTGCACAGAATAAAATAATAAGTCCAGTATTAATATTTGTAAAGAATCCAAGTATAAAACTTGCAATCATCATAATTACAGTAAATCTTGGATTTTTAGCATATGATGATTTAGCCATATTAAATACAGTTATAAAAAGCACTGCAGAAATAATTCCACTGATTCCTTCAAGAGCTGCGTTGATATAAAAATTACTTTTAAATTCTTGGTAAAAATTTGAAATCACTGATAAGATTATAAGACATGGAAGAGAAGATGCCACAAGGCAAGTCACTGCCCCAACAGGTCCCTTTAATTTATATCCCGTTAAAACAGAACAAGATATTGCCATAGCACCAGGTCCACCCTGAGAAATTGCAACAATATCTAACATTTCATCTTCATCTATTAAATTTAAATCTGATACAAAAATATCTTTAATTACAGGCACAATTGTATAGCCTCCGCCAAAAGTAATGGCGTTAATCTTAAAAAAAGTCATAAAGAGTTTAAATAAAGATATATCTTTCATTACATCACCTTTCCTTCACTTCATCAATTATATCAAAAGCTTTAAAATTCCACAAATTAATGTATAATAGAGTTAAAGGAGAGGTTTTCTATGAAAATGGGAATTATAGGACTTGGCAACATGGGTTCTGCTATGGCGACAGGTCTTTTAGATAAAAATATAAAAACATATCTCTATGACAGAAATGCTGACAAGAGAGAAAGCTTTAAAGAATATGAAAGTGCTGAAATTGTAGAAAGTGAAATTGAAGTTGTAAAAAATTCCGATGCAATTATTCTTGCAGTTAAGCCTTATGCATATGATGAAGTTTTAGATAAGATAAAAGATGAAGTAGAGGATCAAATTTTAATTTCTGTGACAAGCGGCTATGACCTAGAAAAGCTAGAAGCAAAACTTGGAGATAAAAAATTTTTAATGGCACTACCTAACACACCTGCAAAGATTTTAAAATCAATGACAGGAATTTGCCCAGGGAAAAATATCTCAGAAGATGAACTAAAAGAAATTAGAGAAGTACTTAAAGCCTTTGGCGAAACTGAAATAATTGAAGAAAAAAATATTAAAATATATGAAGCAGTTTGTGGCTGCATGCCAGCTTATGTATACATGTTTATAGAAGCTGCAGCAGACTCAGCTGTATTAAATGGAATGAAAAGAGAAATGGCTTATAAATGCATTTCACAAGCAGTGCTTGGAGCAGCAAGCCTTGTAAAAGAAAGTGGACTTCACCCAGGAGTTTTAAAAGATCAAGTTACAACTCCAGGAGGTACGACAATAAAGGGATTAAAAAGTTTGGAGGAAGATGGATTTAGATCTTCTGTGATAAATGCAGTAGACTCTATAATGAAGAATTAGGAGGAATTATGAAGGATTTATTGGTATTTTTGGCAGATGGATTCGAAGAAGTTGAAGCGCTAACTGTAGTTGACATGGCAAGACGTGCAGAACTTAAAGTTGATTTAGTATCAATTAATGATAGACCTGAAGTTAGAGGTGCTCACGATGTAGTGGTAAAGGCAGATAAAGTCTTTGATGAAATAAATA
Organism: Peptoniphilus ovalis; assembly: GCF_018919265.1. Lineage (GTDB taxonomy): Bacteria > Bacillota > Clostridia > Tissierellales > Peptoniphilaceae > Peptoniphilus_A > Peptoniphilus_A ovalis. Next base: position 104,469 of record NZ_JAHLQO010000001.1, on the reverse strand, counting down.
TTGATGATTACAAATCACTTTACATTCCAGGGGGACAACCTGGTGCTACAAATCTTATGAACAATAAGAGAGTTGTAGAATGTGTAAACTTATTTAACGACGATGAGAAAAAAGTAATTGCAATATGTGCAGGACCACAAGTTCTTGACAGAGCAAAAGTCTTAAAAGACGGAAAGTTTACATGCTACCCAGGTGTGGAAGAAAGACTACAAGTCAAAGACCCACAAGATAAAGCCTTTGTAGTTGAAAAAAATGTTACAACAGCAATGGGACCAGCCCTTGCAGTTCTACTTGCAGTAGAAGTTGTAAAACAACTTGCATCAGAAGAAAAAGCAGAAGAAGTTTCTAAGGGATTTCTTCTACACAAATTAAAAGAGTTTATATAAAAGAAGCGGTTAAACCGCTTTTTTGTTTTAAAATATTGACAATTTGAAAATATTTTCATATAATAACTTTAATAATTTAATAGAGTAACTGCATCATTTTGCGTGAATTATTAGCACTAATTCAATAAACAATATGAATCCCGGTAAAACAAAAATTGGCGTTTTGCGGGATTTTTTTGATACTCACATAATTCACAAAAACGATTGCATACTTAAAGGAGTGAGGGAATAAAATGAAAATTACAGACATCAAATTAGGCAAGATTTCAGTTCCACTAAGAGTTCCTTTTAAAACTGCTCTTAGATCAGTTAGTAGTGTTGAAGATATTATTGTTGAAATTCACACTGACACAGGAAATATTGGATATGGTGAAGCACCTCCAACAGGAGCTATCACTGGAGAGACAACTGCTTCAATTATAGGGGCATTTAAAGACCATATCATAAAGACTATGGTCGGAAGAGATATTGAAGACTTCGAAGAAAATATGAAGGCATTAAATTCCTGTATCGTAAAAAATTCATCTGCAAAGGCAGCTTGTGACATGGCGCTATGGGATTTATATGGACAACTTTACAATATTCCTGTTTATAAACTTTTAGGTGGCAGCAGAAATAAAATTATTACAGACATTACAATAAGTGTCAATGATCCTGAAGAAATGGCGAGAGATGCAATTAATGCCATTGAAAGAGGTTATGATACTTTAAAGGTAAAGGTTGGAATTGATCCATCACTTGATACAGAAAGGCTTGTAGCAATTAGAAAAGCTGTAGGAAATGACGTTGATATTAGAATCGATGCAAATCAAGCTTGGAAACCAAAAGAAGCAGTTAAAATTTTAAATCAAATGCAAGAAAAAAATCTAAATATTGAACTTGTTGAGCAACCAGTACTTGCAAGAGATTATGAAGGGCTAAAATATGTAACTGATCACTCACATGTGCCAGTTCTTGCAGATGAAGCGGTATTTTCTGCAGAAGATGCAATGACAATTCTTCAAATGAAGGCAGCAGATTTAGTGAATATTAAACTAATGAAATGCGGAGGAATTTACAATGCACTTAAAATTACAAGCATGGCAGAGCTTGTTGGAATAGAGTGCATGATAGGTTGTATGCTTGAAGCCAAAGTAAGTGTTAACGCAGCAGTTCACCTAGCATGTGCTAAGAGTGTAATCACAAAAATCGATTTAGATGGACCTGTGCTTTGCCTAGAAGATCCAATTGAAGGTGGGGCAGTGTTTAATGAAAAAGAAATCACTGTATCAAATGAACCTGGACTTGGAATTAAAGGAATTGAAGGAATAAAATATTTTGATTAAAAACTATTGAGAGAAAGGATAAGTGAGTATGGTTATTAATAATGGTTTTACTTATATTGCATTTTTAATGTTTATAGCAGGAGCACTTTTAGCACTAGAAAAATACACAAAATGGAAAGTTTTTAATGTAGTGCCACCACTTGTATTTATTTACGTACTTAATATGATTTTCTGCACGATGGGACTATATAATTCTGAAGCATGCTCCAATGCATATTCGGTTTTGAAAAATAATTTGCTATACGCAATGATATTTGTAATGCTACTTCGTTGTGACTTTAGAAAACTTGCAAAACTTGGTGGAAGAATGGTAGCTATATTTTTAGGTTGTTCCTTGACACTTTTTGTTGGATTTTTAATAGGTTATCCAATTTTTAAATCAACACTTGGAACAGATACATGGGCAGCAGTTGCAGCACTTTACGCATCTTGGGTTGGAGGATCAGCTAATATGGCGGCAATGCAAGCAGCTCTCCCAGTAGATGCAGGAGCTTATTCATGTGCACTTGCACTTGATACAGTTTGTTATTCACTTTGGATTGCTCTTTTACTTCTTGCAGTAAGATATGCTCCAAAATGGAACAAGGCAACTAATGCAGATACTACAAAACTTCAAGCGGTTGCAGATGCAGCAGTTCAAGAAGTCGCTAAAGGCAAGAAACATGCAGATTCATCTGACTGGATTTTCTTAATAGGTTTATCACTTATAGTTTCTGCAATTTCTCAATTTGTTGGAGCAAAAATGTCAGATGTGTTTACAAATATGGGACTTGGGATGTTTGACAAGGGCACTATAACAACTTTATTCGTTACAATTTTAGGACTTATCTGTGCACTTTCTCCAATTGGTAAACTTCCAGCAGTTGAAGAATTATCAAATGTTTATCTATATGCAGTTGTTTCACTACTTGCATCTACTGCATCAATAGTTGACTTAATGGCTGCTCCAATGTGGATAGTTTATGGATTATTTATCTTGGCAATTCACGTAGTATTAATGTTTATCCTTTCAAAATTCTTCCGTTGGGATTTATGCATGGTTTCTACAGCTTCCCTTGCAAATATAGGAGGGTCTGCTTCTGCACCAATTGTTGCATCAGCTTATGATCCATCTTATGCAGGTATAGGTGTACTAATGGGAGTACTTGGAGCAGCAGTAGGAAACTTCTTTGGAATTGGAATGGGACAAATCTTAAAAATGTTCTAAATTTTGAAAAATATTATGGATAATGAATTAAAAGAAAGAGTAAAAAAAATTATTGAAAAAAGCTCTGGAAATATATCTCTATCTTTTTATGACTTAAAAGAAAATAATGGATTTGGATTTAATGAAGAGAATAAAGTTCCATCAGCAAGTATGATAAAACTTCTTATAATGATTGAGACTTTTGAACTTGTCAAAGAAGGGAAATTTTCTTTAGATGATAAGATAGAGATAAATAAAGATAAAATCGTTGGCGGATCTGGAATATTAAAAGAATTTGAAGAGGGACATAAATTTTCACTAAGAGAGCTCTTAACTCTTATGATTATAGTAAGCGATAACTCTGCAACTAATATAATTATAGATTTAGTTGGAAAGGATAGAATTAATAAAAGAGCTGAAAAATTAAATTTAGAAAGTACAATTCTTCAAAGAAAAATGATGGACTCAGATGCAGCAAAAAGGGGCTTAGATAACTTCACTAGTTCAAAAGATATTGCAAATATTTTAGAAAAAATCTACAATAAAGAAGTAGTAGATGAAATATACTGCGAAACTATGCTTGATATACTTTTAAGACAGCACGAGAGACAAAGACTTCAAAGATTTTTGCCAGAAGATGTAAAAATTGCAAATAAGTCTGGCGATTTAGATAATTTAGAAAATGATGGTGGGATATTCTTAATAGAAAATCATCCTTATATCTTAGTTGTCTTAATAAATGATGCAGATTCAAATGCAGATGCACAGGAAAGTATTGGCAGAATTTCTAAGTTAATATACGATGAGCTAGGAGTTTTAAAAAGATGAATTATAAAACGATTTATATAACTGGAGAGGCAAGAACAAATTTGGACAATGCAATCACAAAGATATATGGAATCTTTTATATGGCATTTGAAATTGATACAGAGTCAGAAAAAATATTAAACACCGATTGCAATGCAACTCTAGAGCTTACTAGAGACTTTATAAAAAATATATTTAATGGCAAGAAATTTATAGAAGATGAAAAAGTTATAATCCATGAAATAACCAATAGATACTTTGCATCTTCAGATAAAGCTATAGTTTTTGCATACAGAGATGCGCTGCGAAAGTATAAAAATATTAAAAATTAAGGGCGAGGGAACTCGCTCTTTTTTTATGCAATCTTATTTACAAAAACTTTACAAAATATTTACTTTCTCTTTAAAAAACCAGATTTTTATTGTAATATTAGATTGTAATAATAAATATCTGGAGGAAATATGTCTATTAATTATTTTGTTGAACTTTTAGGGGGCCTAGCTCTCTTTCTCTATGGCATGGAGATGATGAGTAATGGTCTGGAATTAGTTGCAGGGGATAGGCTTAGAGTTATTATCGAGAAGATGACCTCTAGCTTTTTTAAGTCGATTTTAGTTGGGACGATTGTCACTGCTATTATTCAATCTTCTTCTGCCACTACTGTAATGGTTGTCGGTTTTGTAAATGCGGGACTTATGACTATTTATCAAGCAGTTGGAATTATTATGGGAGCAAATATTGGTACAACTATCACTGGTCAACTTGTTGCACTAAATATTTCTGCAATTGCTCCGATTATTGCCTTTATTGGTTTTGTTCTTAATACTTTTTCCAAAGATAAGAAAAAGAAATACATTGGTATGGCTGTCATAGGTCTTGGATTTTTATTTATGGGAATGGAATTTATGTCTGAATCTATGAAGCCACTTAGAGAATACCCAGGATTTGTAACAATGATGACAAAGTTTGAAAATCCAATTCTCGGAGTTTTAGTGGGAACTGCTGTTACAGCAATTATTCAATCATCTTCAGCTTCGCTGGGAATCCTACAAGCAATAGCTAATCAAGGAATTATTCCCCTTGCTTCATCAATGTATATTGTATTTGGATTTAATATTGGAACTTGTATCACTTCTGTTTTATCTTCCATTGGATCTTCAAAAAATGCAAGAAGAACTGCATTAGTCCACGTCTTATTTAATGTAATAGGTACTATTATATTTATTACACTTGCATATATTGTTCCTATTGAGGACTGGATAGTGCATTTCTCAAGAGATTTGCCGGCGGCACAAATTGCAAATCTTCACACTATTTTTAATATAACAACAACAGTGCTTTTATTTCCATTTTCTAGAAAGCTCGCAGATTTATCCTTTAAGCTTATTCCAGGAGCTGATAAGGAGCAAGCTGAAATGTCACTTAGATACATCAACAAGGCTGTTAAAAAAGAAGCACCAGCTGTATTTACAGATGTACGAGCAGAAGTCAGAAGAATGCTTGATATAGCAACAGAAAATTACGATGATGCAATTGATCTTTTAAAGAATTTTGACGACGAAAAATATGAAACAATTTTCCACAGAGAAAAGGTTATAAACTTTTTAAATAAAGAAATTTCTGCATTTATTATTGATTCCCTTGGACTTTCAATGAATGAAGAAACTTCTTCAAACTTTGCAGCATATCTTAGAATTTCAAGAGACTTAGAGAGAATTGGAGATCACTCTAAGAGTATTGCCGATGTTGCAAAATTAAAATCAGAAGAAAATTTAATCTTCACTGACAAAACTTATGATGAGCTTGAGGACTTAAACGAAATAGTTGAAAAAATGTTTAAAACAGTCTTTAGTGAAATCGACAAGGCACAAAAAGTTACTTTCATGAGAGCTTCCAATGATAAAGTTCAAAAAGAAGCTTCTATCTCTAGAAATAATCACATGATTAGAATGAGAGAAAAAATTTGCAATCCTGAAAGTGGACTTCTTTATGAAAAAACTCTTACGGCAATCGAAAGAATTTCATCATATATTTCAAATGCAGCAAAGCTAGCAAACTAATTAACCTCGCATGTCGAGGTTTTTTATTGCAAATTTTGAACAGAATATTTGTTTACAAACAAAAGTTTTAATGATAATATAAAAATGGTGATAATATGGATTTAAAAGAAAAGATGAAAATTCTTTCAGACGCGGCTAAGTACGATGTTAGCTGCTCATCATCAGGTTCAAACAGAAAAAATAAAAATGGTATAGGAAATGCAAGCATGGGCGGAATTTGCCATTCATGGAGTGAAGATGGAAGATGTATATCGCTTCTTAAAATTCTTCTTACTAATCATTGCATCTATGACTGCAATTATTGCATTAATGCAAAATCTGTTGATTCAAAAAGAGCTGCCTTTACAGTTGATGAGGTGGTAAATATCACAATTAATTTCTACAAGAGAAATTATATAGAAGGTTTATTCTTATCTTCTGGAATTTTTAAATCCTGTGATTACACGATGGAAAAACTTATCGAGGTTGCAAAAAGATTAAGAGAAGAGGAAAACTTTCATGGATATATTCACATGAAGGCAATCCCTGGAGCAAGTGAGCACTTAATAAAAGAGCTAGGGCGTTATGTGGACAGAATGAGCATAAATATTGAGCTTCCAACGGAAAAGAGCCTTGCACTTCTTGCACCTCAAAAAAATATAGATGAAATAACAAAACCAATGGATGTGGTTTCAAAAACTCTTGCGATTAATAAAGAGGAGAGAAAGAAATACAAGCATGCAAATATGTTTCTGCCAGCAGGACAAACTTCGCAGATGATTGTAGGAGCAGGAGACTCCAATGATTTAGATGTGCTTAATCGCTCGCAAAGTTTATATGATGATTATAAGCTTAAAAGAGTTTATTATTCAGCATATGTTCCAGTTCGCAAGAACACAATTCTTCCCAATATTAAGACTCCGCTTTTAAAAGAGCATAGAATTTATCAGGCAGATTTCTTGCTAAGGTTTTATGGATTTAGGGCGAATGATTTGCTTTCAGAAAAAAAGAAAAATCTAGATTTAAATCTTGATCCAAAGATGGATTGGGCAATAGATCACTACAATAATCCTGTCGACATAAACAAAGCAAGTCTTGATGAACTGCTAAAGGTGCCGGGTTTTGGTCCAAGGTCAGCAAGGAAGATAATCAATGCGAGAAGATCTTTTAATTTAAGTTTTGAAGATTTAAAGAAGCTTAGAATTTCAACAAAAAGGGCGATTAATTTTATTACAGTTTCTGGAAAATATTATGGTAAGAGATTTGATTCAATTGATGCACTTAGAAGCATTATTTTAGATAGAGAAAGTGCAGAACAGTTGTCATTTTTTGATTGAGGGATATAATGATTTATATTTATGATGGAAGCTTTGAGGGGCTTTTAACTGTAATTTTTGACAGTTATAAAGTTCTTGAAGATGTAGATGAAATTTCTGAAAAAACAAGACAAATTGACTTTTTTGCAGATAAGATTGAAGTGGAAGCTGATAAAGAAAAAGCTGAGAGAGTTAAAAATTCTGTGATTAAAAATTTTAAGTTTTCTTTTTATAACGACATGATTAGAGCTTTTTCATCATGCAATGAAGAAAAGGAAATTGTAATTTCAAGGACTTTAAAAAAACTCTATACTCACGGATTTTCATATATCAACTCCGCCGATTCTGATGTAGTAAAATTTCGAAATATTTTACAGAGACTTTCAAGAGAAGTCCATGCATACAAGGGGCTTCTTAGATTTAATGAATACGACGGAATTTTATTTGCAAAGTTTACGCCAGAAAATGATATCTTAAATTATGTCTACAATCATTTTAAAAAGAGACTTAAAAATGAAAAGTTCATAATTGCTGATACTAAAAGAAAAAAGGCAGTGCTTCATAATGGAAGCCACGGTGAATTTTTAGATTTTACAGAAGCTAAAGACTTTAAAATAGAAGATGAATATGTAGACCTTTGGAGACAGTTTTATGATTCAATTGGAATCGAAGAACGCAAAAACGAAAAGCTTAGAATTTCAAATATGCCAAAAAAATATTGGAAAGATCTTCCTGAAATGAATAGACTAAAATAATACCTCTTTTAAAGGGATATTGAAGTTGTATACAAAATCACTATAACGCTCACCGGATTTCGCTTTCTACAAATTCTAATTCTTAACTCGCTGAAAAACGCAAACTCGCTGACGCTCAAACAGTGCGTTTTTCGGACGCTCGTTTTCGAATTGAATTAGTACAGAAAGCTCAATATGGTTTGTTTTTATAGTGGTTATTTATTTTGTCAACATTTTAATACCTATTTTAAAGGGGTATTTTTATTTTACAAAATAGGGTATAAATAAATCGGTGAAGAAAATGGACAAAAAAAGAATTTCAAATTTAGATAGATACATAGATAAAAAATATCCTGGGGCATTTTTAATTGAGCGTGCTGAGCTTGAAGTGCCAGACTTTTTGCAAAGAGATTTTGAAAGAGGAAGCAATAACTGCTCTATTGCAAGTATTGTTAGAATTATAAATTATTATTTCAAAGACTTAGATAAAGAAGAAGTCTATAGAGATGTGATGAAAATTGCTATAAGAACTGGGTATTTTGAGGGAATTGGAACTATACCAATGTTTATATCACACATTGCAAATTCATATTTCAAGAAAAAGGGAATTCATGGAAAGTGTAGGGGAATTTATCTAGGCAACTTTTACTCTCACATAAAAGATGAGATAAATAATTTAAGACCAGTTATGATGAACTTAGGATATGGATTTTACAAAAATCACTCATTAGTGATCTTTGGTTATTCAATATATTATTACAAGAAAATGAAGATTAAAATTTTACATGTCTACGATGGCTGGTACAAGAGCAAATCTTATATTGATTACAATGATTTAAATGGATTTGCAAATCTTCCTATTTACTCTTATAATATTTTCAATATAGAGAATTGAAGGTGAAAAAATGGATAAATCCTATTTAAGATTTTTAGTATCTGAACTTATCTTTATAAAAGAAGACACTTTAATAAATTTAATACCAGAAACTAGAACTAGATACAACGAACTTTTTGGAGATTTAGAACATTTTGTAGATGATTTAAATTTAAATATTAGAATGCTTAGAAGAAAAATAGATCTTGTGAAGAAAAACTCTCTTGAAGAAGTTGAAGCTAAAATTTTAAATGAATTTGGTGACTCAAAAGAAGAAAAGAGAGAAAAAGAGATTGTAAATTTAATAGAAGTTGATGATGAAAGAAAAAGAAATGCTGAAGATATATTTAGAGAAATTATCTTTAGATTTAGCCCTGAACTAAACGACTTTTCTGAAAGTAAATTTGAAGAAGCAAGACTTTATTTTAGCAGCTATGATGTGGACTCTCTTTTAGAATTTTTGGGAAGAGATAAGCCAAAGATAATTGAGTTTACAGAAGATGAGCTCCAAGATTTAAGAGATGCTTTAGAAGAAGAACTTTCTTATTATTACGGAAGATTTCCACTAAATCAATTGGATTTACTTGAAGATAAAGATGCCATTGATTTTAATCTTAATAGACTAAAAAATGTTTACGAAGAATACGAAGAAATTTATGGTTCACTTCAAGAAGAATTAAATATAAAAATTGCAGAAAAATAAAAAAACTCTCAGTCCAGTTTAATTGGATTGAGAGTTTTTTTAAGCATTTTTAAAAAAATTTGTAATTTTAATAGCTGCCACGCCACAAGCTATTCCTAAGATAAGTCCGCCTAATATATCTGTTGGATAGTGAACAAAGTGATAAAGCCTTGAAAAGGCAATGACACTTGCAAAGATACCTGCATAAATTCCCCACTTTTTATTATAATTATAAATAACAGTTGTGGCCGCAAAGGAAGAACCAGTGTGTCCTGATGGGAAGGAATAGTCCCTTGGATTTGAAATAAGAAGATTAACATCGACAACCCAACAAGGCCTAGGTCTTGCGATTATAGGTTTTAAAACTACAAGTCCAATAATTGCGAAAATAATTAGAGCTATAAAAATTGTACTTGCCAGTCTTTTTTCCTTTGGATTTTTTTGAAGTAAAAAGAATACTCCTATTGCAATCCAAATAATTCCACCGTTGCCAAGAGTTGTAATAATTGTCATGAGAAAATCAAAAAGAGGATTGTGCAATTTTTGCAAAAGCTCTAAAAATTTAATTTCCATTATTTATATTAAACCTTTCGTCAATGAAACGAATAAAATTTTTTAAATCATTTTTAAGGAATTGATCCTTATTATAAACTATAAAAAAAGTCCTCTTAATCTCTAAATCCTTAACCTTGTACATATCAATGTCTTCGCCCTTAAAGAAAGAGTTTGAACCAAGGGATATGGCATCAGAATTTTTAACAATATTTAAAACCATATCTTTATTTTGGCACATAAATTTAAGGTCAATTGGAATATTTTTATCTCTTAGATAATTTAAGAATAATTTTTTGGAATATTCATCTAAATCACCAAGTACAAATTTCTTTTCGCTTAAATCATCTGAATCGAGAATAGTTTTTCCTTCAAATTCATCTTCTTCAGAGGAGATAATCAAAAGCTCATCTTGGAAAAAAGCAACTGAGTTATCCTTTTCAATTCCACTTCCATCCTCTAAAATTGCAAGACTAATAACGCCATTATTTAGTTTTTTTAAAATTTCTTCTCTTGAGTCCACATAAACTCTAATGCTTGCAGAAGAATTTAGATTCTCATACTCGTCGATAATCTTTAAAAGAAAATCAGAGCTAAAGTTTGAACTCACTCCAAGATTTATATTGTGGGATTTGGAAGAGCCTTGCAGAAAAATAATTGTATCTTCAAATTGTTCTAATATATTTATTGCAAAATCGTAAAGCCTAAGTCCAACATCAGTTATGTAAAGCTTTTTCGAAATTCTGTCAAATAATTTAACACCATATTCATTTTATATTTGAGAAATTGCATGGGAAACAGTAGGTTGTGAAATCTCTAAATTTTTGGCAGCATTTGACATATTTTTAGTTTTAACGACTTCGATAAATATTTCTAAATCTCTTATTGTCATAAAAACCTCCTAAACTAATTCTACTTATAAATTTCAAAAAAATCAATGTTTATAGTAAAAAGGTTATACTTTTTTAAAGTTATATTAAAAATCAAGATTTAAATGAAAAGGAATATCATTCATAAACTAAGTCATAATTAAGAAATAAAAATTTTACAAAAAATCAAAAACTTTTCTAATATTATTTTTTATTTATACTAAAATATAATATTAAAAGGATAAAAATAAATTATAATAAGTAAAAAGCTAACAGTTTTCATTGTTAGTTTAAGAGTTTTGTACTATTATAGAATTGTAAGTATGTTTTTAATGAGATTAACGGGGGATATAATGGCAATTTCTAAGGAAAAAATGAGCTCACTTGAAAAGAGAACAATAGAAGAATATAAAATTGACTCTTTGATCCTAATGGAAAATGCAGGGATGGCAATTTTTAATGAAATAAAGGACAAGGACTCCTTTACTATAATCTGCGGATGTGGTAATAATGGAGGAGACGGCCTTGTAATTGCCAGACATTTAATTTTGACAGGAAAGTCTGTTGAAATTTTTATAATTGGAAATTCAAAAACAAAAGAGTTTTCAAACAATTTAGAAATTTTAGAAAAATTATCTAATAATATAAATTATATAAAAGAGGGAGATTACGACGATTTAATAGAATCTCTTGAAGTTAATGAAGTCTGCGTTGATGCAATTTTTGGCATTGGACTCAATAGAAATCTCGATGAAATTTATGTTGATGTCATAGATATTATTAACAGACATGGAAATTATATAGTTTCTGTTGACATTCCAAGTGGCATGGACGCAGATACGGGAGAAGAATATGGAAATTGTGTGGCGGCAAATGTAACTTATGCAATTTCTGATATTAAAATTGGAGAGACTTTAAACTCCAGTGTTGGCGAGATTAAGAAACTTTATATAGGGATTGTGAGGTTTAAAGATGAGTAAAAAAATAAGTAGAAATATAAATCTGACAGAAGGCCCAATAGCTGAAGGCATAATAAGATTTGCCATACCACTTCTACTTACAAACTTTTTGCAACAACTTTATAACACAGCAGACCTAATGATTGTAGGACAATTTGCAGGAAAAAATCCAATGGCTGCCGTTGGAGCAACTGGTCCACTTTCCAATTTACTTATTGGATTATTCCTTGGGCTTACTACAGGTGCATCTGTAATAATTTCTCTTTACTACGGATCTAATGACAGAGCAGCTCTTAGAAAATCTGTAGGATGTGCATATTTCTTGGGACTTGCATCGGGACTATTAATTACAATTTTTGGAATATTAACTACTCCATTTTTCTTAAGAGTTTTAGATACTCCGCCAGAAATTATGGAAGATGCGATAACTTATATGAGAATATTTTTCCTAGGTACAGTTCCAATTTTGATTTATAACATGGGAGCATCAATACTTAGGGCAACAGGAGATTCAAAGAGACCTTTTAACTTCTTATGTGTATCAGCTGTTGTAAATATTGTTCTCGACCTAATATTTGTAGGATTATTTCACATGTCAGTTGTAGGGGCAGGACTTGCAACTCTTGCATCACAAATTGCTTCGGCAGTTCTTGTAACTTATTCACTACTTAAAACTGACGCTTCATATAAACTTAGAAGAGAAGAAATTAAGCCACATAAAGATGAAATGAAAAAGATTTTTGAAATTGGAATTCCCACTGGAATTCAAACTTCACTTCTTTCATTTACAAATGTAATTTTTCAAGCAAAGATTAACTCCTTTGGATCAGCTGCCATTGCAGGTATTGCTGCTGAGGGAAGAATTGATGGATTTTTATTTATGGCACTTCAAGCAATTGCACTTGCGGCCACAACTTTCTCGGGACAAAACTTCGGCGCAAGAAAATTTGAAAGATTAAGAGATGGAGTAAAAGTTTCTCTTATAATTGTTGGAGCAATTTCAGCAGTTTTATCAGTAATTGCAATTTTCTTTGCAGAGCCACTTATTGCGATATTTAACTCTGATCCAGATGTAGTTAAGTATGGCGCGGATTTCTTAAAGATAATAAGTCTTGGAATTTGGTCCTTTGGACTTTCTGAAACTCTTTCAGGATTTATAAGAGGAAGTGGAAATGCAATGGGACCAATGATTATTTCACTTTTCTCAATTTGTATTTTAAGACTTATAATAGTTTATATAGCAATGCCAATATTTAACTCAATTAGAGTAATAAGTGTTGTTTATCCTGTAAGTTATTTAATAAGTTTTATAATTATGGCGATTTACTTTAAGTTTGGAAATTGGAAGAAAAATGTAGTTTAAGAGCGGAGAAATCTGCTCTTATTTTTTATTTTCAAGGATTAATTGCAATAAACACTCCAAGTATTGTAAACTATAATTATCAAAATAAAAGAGTGATAAAATGAAGAAGAAAAATTTTTTTATTGTCATAATTTTAATACTTCTAGCAGTTTTTTCTGTGGAGAGATTCAACAGATATCCAAAAAAAGTTGTGGCAACTATTTTATATACAATTGACGATAGAATTCTCAATTTTACTGATGATTATTTTACAGGACTTGGACTAAAGGACATTTATTTTAAGATAAAAGATACTGGCGATTATACATTTTCTGTAGAGATGAAGAAAAATCATAGACCAATGGTAAGTGTCTACAATATTGAAAATGCTTCAAATAAATCGAGATTATTTTACAGTAAAATAAACGAAAATGAAGAAATAAAAACAAAGGGCGAGAAAATTATAAATAACGAAGTTTATCTCTACAGACCTGAGATTACAGAGACACCTCTTTATATTGACAATAACAATATTAAGGCACTTTCTGATAACTCAACTGCATTAAAGGATTTGGGGATAAATCCTCTCGATGAGAATTTATTTCCCTATCCCATTACAATTCTTGAAAAAAATAATAATCTTAAAAAATATATAAAAAGAGAGTGGAATAAAATTTTAAGATCCACTGCAGTTTCTGAAATCTCTGAAAATAAATATGAAATTCGTGTAAAAACAGAGGACTTAGAAGACCTTGTAGAAAAAATTTATGAATTTTACGAGAGAGAGGACAACAACTTATACTCCTATCTTTCAAATAAGCTTGTAAGAGATAAGGACAATATTCTTGAAAATTTAAGATTTACAAAAAATTTAGTTTTCTATCTTGAAACAGATGAAGAAAAAAATATTTTTAAACTCTATTCAAAGGATGAAAAGTACAATCTAGAGATAGGAAATGAATTTACTTTAAAGATTCCAGGAAGATATATTTTTATAGAGCCAGAAGAAAATAATACTTTCAACACAGTGAAGGGAAGAATTGACAACAGAATTTTCAGAATGAGTTATTATCCAGACTCTAAAAAGTTAATTTACAGAGACAAGTATTCAAGCGTCAAATTATTCGTCTTAGAAAATGTAAAATCAAAAAGTTTAAAAGTAATTAGCAGCTTAGATGGAATGAAATACAGCGAGATTAATTTTAACTTGGATACAAATGCAAAAAAGATAACCAAGGAAAAAAATTATATAGAATTATTAAAACTAGACCAAGAAAATTGGGCAAAATTGAAATCAGGTGACATTAGTGAAGGAAGTTTTTAATAGAAAGGGAAGATTGATTTTTAATATATTAATCGATTCCCTAATAGTAGGGTTGTTTGCAGGTTTATTTTCTGTTTTATACAGATTTATAATTAGCAAAATGGATTATTTTAGAGGGTTTTTATATGGCGAGTTTAACATTAAATCTCTAGGGATTTTAATAATCTTTGCAATTGTAATATCTTTTATAATTCACAAACTATTAAAACTTGCACCTCTATCTGGTGGAAGTGGAATTCCACAAATTCGTGGAGAAATCCTTGGCAAGTTTAACATGGATGAAGTGCTAACACTTTTCTCAAAGATAATAGGTGGTGGACTTGGAAATTTAATGGGATTTTCTCTAGGCCGTGAGGGTCCGTCAATTCAAATGGGTGGAGCTTTTGCAAAGACTATTGGAAAGATTTTAAAAAGACCACCAGATGAATTAAAATATATGATTACAGCAGGAGCTGCAGCAGGACTTGCAGCTGCTTTTAATGCGCCTATGGCAGGATGCATATTTGCAATGGAAGAACTTCACAAGTCCTTTTCTAAATATGTACTACTTCCATCACTTGTGGCATCAATAACTGCGAATTATATTTCATTTTTATTAATGGGAGAGGAGACTTCCTTTTCATTTTTTGCAACATCATCACTTCCAGTTCATTTAATTTGGATTGCAATATTAATAGGAATCTTCACAGGGATAATTGGTGGAATATACAATGTTTCAATTTTTAAAAGCCAGGATTTATTTGCAAAATTTAAATCGCCTGTAATAAAATATGGATTTTTAATGACAATTGCAATTGCTGTTGGATTTTTATTCTTTGACATTACAGGAGGAGGTCATGGACTTCTTGAAGAAATGGCGAAGAGAAAATTTAGTGCAGCATTTTTAATTGCCGTCCTAATTGGAAAAATTATTTACACAGCACTTTGCTATGGATCAGGGGTACAAGGCGGAATTTTTCTTCCAGTTTTAGTAATAGGCGGATCTTGCGGAAGTTTAATGTATTTATTAGTTGAAAAGACTTTACCAGTTGAAATTTATTATGTTAATTTTATAATTCTTGGAATGAGCGGCATACTCGCATCAGTTGTGAGAAGTCCAATTCTTTCAATAATTTTAGTATCAGAGATGACTTCAACATTCAAACATCTCTTACCACTTTCTGTAGTAGTTGTGACTTCTTATGTAGTTGCAGAACTTTTAAAAGTTGATCCAATTTATGACAAATTATTTGAAAGACAACTTAAAAATAAAAATCTCCTTTCACCAAAGGAAAAAGAACTTGGAAACTATTCACTATTTGAATACACAATTGCACACAATTCTACTCTAATTGGAAAAACATTAAAAGAAATAGAATTTCCAAAGCATATAATTATTATTTCAATTGAGAGAGATAATTTTGAACTTGTGCCAGGAGCAGGCGATATAATAATGCCTGGAGATAAAGTCCTAGTGCTTGAAAAATCAGAAGATGCAATGGAAATAGATGAATTTTTTAACCATTAAAAAAATCTTGACTGTAAAAATTTGAGATGTTATAATTAGAAAAATATATTTTAAAGGCTAAAATATATGAATATAAATTACTTTTTTTACAAATTTAAGTACTTATGTACATAGAAAACCTCGGGCGACCGAGGCTTTTTTATTTTTATAAAGTTTCTAAATATTTTTTAACTTGTGGACCAACATAAGCTTTATTATCTTTTAAAAGAATAGGTCTTTTTACTAACATCCCATCAGTTGATAAAAGTTCATAAATTTCTTCTTCTGTCATTTCGTTTTTCTTGTCTTTAAGTCCAAGTTCTCTATAACGCATGCCGCTAGTATTAAATAATTTAAAAATATCTACATCTGCTTTTTCGCGAATTTCTTTTAATTCATCTACACTTAGAAGGTCCTTGTCAATTTCTCTGTATTCGTAAGAAATATTTTTTTCATCTAGCATCTTTTCTATATTTTTGCAAGTGCTGCACTTTTTGTATCCTATTAATTTTGTCATAAAATCAACTCCTTTTACAATGATTATACAATATAAAAAAACTTTTTAAAAATTTTATAAAAAGTGTTTATAAATTAATTTAACGTGGTATAATAATAGTACAAAATAGTTTATCGAATTATCTTAATAAATTATTTTGTTAAAACTAAATAATTCCATCCAATTAAAAAGTTAGAATGTATTTGATTTTACTTGAATTTAAATTGAATTTCTCAATTTTATTTATAGATGAGTAGAAATTAAAAGTTTTAGTTAGAAGGAAATAAATTAAGTAGAAAATTCTTGCTATTCTTATATAAATTGATACGAAATTTTAGAGTTGGAATTTCGAGAAATATTTATTTATATAGGCTTAGGAGAATAAATTAAGAATTAAGGTGATAGATGTGATAGAACCAAAAAGTTATCATTGGATGGAATTAGATTTTTAAAAGAATGTCGATTTTTATTTATTAATTATTTGACATTCTTTTTTTATGTGTATATTTAAATTTAGCCTAACTTAATGTGAAATATAGATAATAACTTTAGGAGGGCATCATGAGAGGCGCAATTGAAGCAGGAGGAACTAAATTTGTTCTTGGAATTGGCGATGAGAAGGGAAATATTTTTGAAACAAAAAGTTTTCCAACTCTAACACCTAATGAGACGATGAAAAATGTCGTAGAATATTTTAAAGGCAAAGAGATTGAAGGAATTGGGATTGCATCCTTTGGTCCCATTGATATTAATAAAAAAAGTGATACATATGGATTTATTAAAGACACTCCAAAGAAACATTGGAGCAATTTTAATTTTTTAGGAACTCTTAAAAAAGAATTTCCAGATTTAAAATACACTTTTAATACTGATGTAAATTTTGCAGGTCTTGGCGAGTTTTATATGGGCAATGGAATTGGCAAGGATTCTCTTCTTTATATTACTGTAGGAACAGGTTTTGGCGGTGGATATATTTATAAGGGAAATATTTTGCGAGGAATTGGTCATCCAGAGATGGGTCACATTAAAGTAATTCCAAATCCAAAGGATGATTATAAGGGATCTTGTCCTTATCACGATTATTGTCTTGAAGGAATGGCTTGTGGATTTTCCATTGAAGATAGATATGGAATTAAGGGAAACGAACTTCAAGATACTCACGAAATCTGGGAATTTATTTCTGATTATATTGCCCAAGGCATCATGGCCTTTACTGTGATTTGCAGGCCAGAAAATATTACAATTGGCGGAGGAGTTATGAACACACCAGGTCTTATCGAAAAGGTAAAGGATAAATTTTTGGATAATTTTAATAATTACATAGAGATTCCAAATATCGATTCATACATCACTCTTCCAAGGCTTGGAGCAAATTCTGCAATTCACGGAGCACTTTTAAGTTTAGATATGGAAGACAAATTATAAATTTCTGATTAAATTTATAATTTAATAGGTTACTTTAAAAGCAAAAGAATTGACTATTAATTTTTATTTAAGGTTGACACAGTTTTTATGTGGTGTTATAATTTTTTTAATTTACTAAGGAGTTAATGACATGAAAAATTTTAATTATGCAAATAACAACTCAATGTGTACTTGTTGTGGCATGGAAATGTCACTTTTTTGCATACAAATTTTTAGCATGTACTCTTGAGTTTATTGTAATGATTTTTTGGGAGGCTTGCCTCCCTTTTTTTATTGCATTTTTTTAGTGAAAGGTGGGTTAGATGGATTTTAATTTTATGATAGAACATATTCCAGAATACATTGAGGCGGGAGTCCTCACAATGGGATATGGTTTTATAGGAATCCTTTTATCAATTATAGTCGGAATTATTGTGGCGATAATAATGTATAAAGAAGTACCAGTATTAAAACAAATTTCCTCAATTTATATTGAACTTTCGAGAAACACTCCGCTTCTTGTTCAGCTATTTTTGTTGTACTTTGGTCTTCCAAAGCTTGGAATAGTTTTAAGTTCATCGGCTTGTGCAGTTGTGGGGCTAACTTTTCTTGGAGGATCATATATGGCAGAGAGCATAAGAGCAGGACTTCAATCTGTTGGTAAGTCCCAAATTGAATCGGCACTGAGCATTGGCTTAAAGGAGAAACAAATTTTGAGATATATTGTTCTTCCACAGGCCTTTACAGTTTCCTTTTCAGGAATTCTTGCCAATGTAATTTTTCTAATAAAAGAGACAAGTGTATTTTCAGTGGTGGCAATTGCTGATTTAATGTATGTTGCTAAGGACTTAATAGGAATTTATTACAAAACTGATGAGGCACTTTTAATGCTTGTGATTTCTTATTTGATAATTTTACTTCCTATTTCAATAATAGGAGGATTTATAGAAAGGAGGATTTCTTATGGTGCATTCGGGTCTTAAAGTTCTTACAATGGGAAATAATTTTGAAAGGCTTTTAAATGGTCTTTGGGTGACTATTAGCATCTCAATTATTTCTGTAATACTAAGTATAATTCTTGGTACAATTCTTGGAATTATAATGAGAAGTGAGAATAAAATAGTAAAAGCTATTACAAAGATTTATTTAGAGTTTGTAAGAATTATGCCACAGCTTGTGCTTTTATTTATAGTCTACTTTGGATTTACAACATCCTTTGGACTAAACCTTACTGGTAAGACTTCAGCCATAATAGTCTTTACTTTCTGGGGAACTGCTGAGATGGGAGATTTAGTTAGAGGAGCACTTAACTCAATTCCAAAACATCAATACGATTCAGCAAGTGCAATTGGTTTATCAAAGACGGAGGTTTACAGATATATTATAATTCCACAAACTCTTAGAAGATTAATTCCTCTTGCAATTAATCTAACTACGAGGATTATAAAAACTACAACTCTTGTTGTATTAATAGGTGTGGAAGAAGTTTTAAAAGTTGCTCAACAAATTATTGAAGCAAATAGATACGAAGTTCCTGATGCGGCACTTTGGATTTATGTGACAATATTTATACTTTATTTTGTAATTTGTTTTCCAATTTCTAAATTGGCAAGCTTACTTGAAAGAAGGTGGAATAATTAATGGAAGAAAAGATTTTAGAAATAAAAAATTTAGTAAAAGATTATGGCAATGGTCCTGTATTAGATGGAATTTCAATTGATGTAGATAGAAAAGAAGTGCTTGTAATTATTGGACCATCTGGCTGTGGGAAGAGTACTCTTCTTAGATGTATAAACGGTCTTGAAAAAATTCAAGGAGGAGAAATTCTTCTTGAAGGCGAAAAGATAAATGATGAAAGTATAAATTGGTCTGAAGTTCGTCAAAGAATAGGAATGGTTTTTCAAAATTACGAATTATTTCCACACATGACGATTTTAGAAAATATAACTTTAGGACCCACAAAGGTTCAAAATAAAAATAAAAGATATGTAGAAGAGTCGGCCAAAGAACTTCTTGATAGAGTTGGGCTTTTAGATAAAATTAATTCTTATCCAAGGGAGTTATCAGGTGGACAAAAGCAAAGAGTTGCAATTGTAAGAGCTCTTTTAATGGAGCCTGAGATAATGCTTTTTGATGAAGTGACAGCGGCCCTTGATCCTGAAATGGTTAGAGAAGTGCTTGATGTAATGCTTGAACTTGCAAAGCAAGGCTCTACTATGATTATAGTAACTCATGAAATGAACTTTGCAAGAGCAGTTGCAGATAGAGTGATTTTTATGGAAAAAGGACATATTGTAGAAGAAGGAGAGCCTGAAGAGTTCTTCACAAATCCTAAGACAGATAGAGCTAAAGAATTTTTAAACACATTTACATTTGAGAAAAAATAATGGAGTGAAAAAGATGAAAAAAATTAAATTATTAGTAGCATTAACTTTAATAGTAGGACTTTTAACAGCATGTGGCTCAAATAATAAAGCTACAGAAACAGCAAATGCAGGAGATAAAAAAGTTTATAGAACTCTTGATGAAATTAAAGAAAGTGGAAAAATTGTAGTGGGAGTTTTTTCTGACAAAAACCCATTTGGTTATGTTGATGAAAATGGTAAATACCAAGGTTATGATATTTGGCTAGGAGATAGACTTGCAAAAGATTTAGGAGTTGAAGTTGAATATGTATCAACAGAAGCTGCAAACAGAGCAAAGTTTTTAGAAACTGGAAAAGTTGATTTAATCCTTGCAAACTTTACAGTAACTGATGAAAGAAAAGAAGTTGTAGATTTTGCACTTCCATATATGAAGGTTGCTCTTGGAGTTGTATCACCTGATAAGGCTTTAATAAAAGACCCAGAAGAATTAAAGGGCAAGACTTTAATAGTTGCAAAGGGAACAACTGCAGACACTTATTTTACAAAAAATTATCCTGATGTAAAGCTTCAAAAATATGACCAATACACTGAAGCTTATAATGCCTTACTTGATGGCAGAGGAGATGCATTCTCAACTGATAACACAGAAGTGCTTGCATGGGCAATTAAAAACCCAGGATTTACAGTAGGAATAGAAAGCCTTGGAGATATTGATACTATTGCACCAGCGGTATCAAAGGGAAATGAAACACTTCTAAATTGGCTTAACGAAGAAATAAAATCACTTGGAAAAGAAAACTTCTTCCACGAAGGATATGAAAAGACATTAAAACCAGTGTATGGAGATAGTGTTGATGCAGATAAAATAGTGGTTGAAGGTGAAGAAATTTAAAAAAATTTATAGTAAATGTGTTTATAAATAAAAAATCCCTGACATCAATTTGTCAGGGATAATTTTTTATTCAAAATTTATTTATTTAAAATTTCATTTGCCATTTCTCTACCAAAGTCTATTAAACTTTCTAACTCATCATGATTTGCTGTACCCTTAATTTCAAGTTGAGTATCAAGCACATTGTACTTGCCATCTTCCATATATTTTTTAAGATTTTTAAGTGCGCCACCGCTCCATGAGTATGAACCGAAAATTCCCCAAATATTATTTTTCATTCTTTGGTGAGAAATTTCAGTTAATAGATATTCCATTGGTGGGAATAAGTTGTTGTCATATGAACATGAGCCAAGGATAACTCCCCTGTATCTCCAAATATCTGATAAAAGATAAGAAAGAGATGTCTTTGAAATATCTCTTAGCTTGATATTTTTAAGTCCACCTTCAGAAAGACCTCTTGCAACAGCTTCAGCCATTACCTTAGTGTTTCCATACATTGAACCATATATAACAACGCAGCCATCAATTGTCTCTTGCTTTGCAAGTGAAGTGTAGATATCTATAATTTTTTCTGGGTTGTCTCTCCAAACTGGTCCGTGAACTGGACAAATTAATTCAATATCAAGTCCGCCTAATTTATTTAATGCTTTTAAAGCTTGACCTGCATATTTTCCAACGATATTGATAAAATATCTTGTAGTTTCTTCAAGATAAAATCTGTCGTATTCAACTTCATCATCAAAGATTCCACCATCAAGTGTACCAAATCCGCCGAAAATATCTTGTGAGAAAAGAGTTTTTGTCTTTTCTTCATAAGTTACCATTGATTCTGGCCAGTGTACCATTGGAGTCATATAGAAAGTAAATTCTCTGTCTCCAAGTTTTAAAGTTTCCCCTTCTTTTACTTCGATAATATTATCTTCAACATGGTAATATGCATCTAAAAGTGCTATTGCCTTTTTATTTGTAACTATTTTTACATCTGGATAAATTTCAAGTATTGATCCAATTGAAGAAGTGTGGTCTGGTTCCATGTGATTGATGATGATGTAGTCAATCTTTTCATCTCCAATGATCTCCTTAATTTTATTTACATAATCAGTTGTAGTATTAGCTCTAACTAAATCTATGATAATATTTTTTTCGCCCTTTATTAGATAAGAATTATAGCAAACTCCATTTGGTAGTGGCCACATTCCCTCGAATAGAGGTGTTTCTCTGTCGTTAGTCCCTATATAATAAATGTCATTTTTAATTGGCACTGACAATAAGTTTTCCATTATATCCTCCTAAAATTAAAATTTTACTTTGAGCTCAACTGGACAGTGATCTGAGCCCATAATTTCTTGGTGAATTTTAGCATCCACTAAATTATCCTTAAGACCTTCACTTACTACAAAATAGTCAATCCTCCAGCCAATATTTCTCTCTCTAGACTTAGCAAAATAACTCCACCAAGAGTATTCATCTTCTAAATCTGGATAGAAATATCTAAAAGTATCGATATAACCATTGTCTAAAAGAATAGTAAATTTTTCTCTCTCTTCATCAGTAAACCCTGCAGACCTTCTATTTGTTGAAGGATTTGCAAGGTCTATCTCCTTGTGAGCAACATTTAGGTCTCCGCAAACTATTACTTCTTTTTTTGATTTTAAATCGTTTAAATAATCTCTAAAATCATCTTCCCAAACTTGTCTATATGAAAGTCTTTCAAGTTGTCTTTTAGAATTTGGAGTATAAACTGTAACAAAATAAAATTTTTCAAATTCTAAAGTTATAACTCTTCCTTCATTATCATGTTCTTCAATTCCTAAACCATAAGAAACACTTAGAGGTTCTTTTTTTGAAAATATTGCAGTACCTGAATAGCCTTTTTTTTCTGCATAATTATAAAATTCATAATATCCAGGTAAATCCATTTCAATTTGTCCCTCTTGAAGCTTTATCTCTTGAAGTGCAAATAAATCGGCATCAAGGTCATTAAAGTAATCCATAAATCCCTTTCTCACAGCTGCCCTAAGTCCATTTACATTCCAAGAAATCATCTTAATTTCTGACATATCTCCTCCTAATAAAATTCCGTAAAATCGTGTCTTTCTCCCTTAGATTTAAAGCCTAAGATTTGTTCCATATTAACATTTTCAGTAGCACGCAGTATATTTATATCAACATTTTTATTTTCTTTCTTTAGCTCTTCAATTAAATCCTTGATAAAAAATCTCTTATTGCCAGATTTTTTTTGAGTTACTGTGCAGGCACAGTCAAGGGCAGAAAGTCCAGTTGATTTCATAAATCTAATAATTGCTTCCTCTTCGACTAAATACATTGGCCTAATAAGTTCAAGACCTTCAAAGTTTTGAGATCTAAGTTTAGGCATCATAGTTTTAAAATCTCCTGCAAAAATTATATTTAAAAGAACAGTTTCAATTACATCATTAAAGTGATGGCCAAGAGCAAGCTTATTGCATCCAAGTTCTTGCGCTCTGTTGTAGAGATTTCCTCTTCTCATTCTCGCACACATATAGCATGGACTTCCGCCTGCAGACATTTTATTCGCAACTTCAAATACATCTGAGTCGTGAACTTTAACTGGTATGCCAAGTTTTTCGCAGTTGTATTCAAGTCTTTGTCTATTCTCAGGAAGATAGCCTGGATCCATTGCTATAAACTCTAGCTCGAAATTAACCTTATTATGTCTTTTAAGTTCTTGCATTAATTTTGCAAGAGTTAGAGAGTCTTTGCCGCCAGAAATAGCAACTGCAATTTTATCTCCTTCTTCAACTAGTTCATATTTATTTACTGCTTTAACAAATTTTTTGTAGATATCCCTTCTATAAGTTTTAATAATTGACCTTTCAATATCTAAAATGCTTTTAATTTTTTCTTCTGAATTATTCATTTTCACCTTAACCAATCTTATAAATTATTATAGCATAGATGATTTTCTTTTTAAAAAGATAGCTTAAAATAATATTAAAAATATTGGGTATAAATCTTCTAATGAATTAATTGATGATTCTATATGATATAATTTATAAAAAAGAAACAGGGGATAGTATGGTAAATTATAATGTAGTAAAAAATTTCACGCTACTTGTAGATTTTTATGAACTTACAATGGCAAATGGATTTTTTGAAAGTGGAATGAAAGATAATATTGTTATCTTTGACATGTTCTTTAGACAAGTCCCTGATAATGGAGAATATACTGTCGTTGCAGGACTTGAACAATTAATTGAATATATGGAAGATCTTCATTTTTCTGATGATGACATAGAATTTTTAAAGGGAAAAAATATCTTCAACGAAGAATTCCTAGATTACTTAAAGAATTTCAAATTTCAATGTGATGTGTGGGCAATGCCTGAAGGTACACTTGCCTTTCCAGGAGAGCCACTTTTAACAGTTAGAGGTCCCGCAATACAGGCGCAAATGCTAGAGACAATGGTACTTCTTACAATTAATCATCAGTCAATGATTGCTACAAAAGCAACAAGAATTGTAAGACAAGCACAAGGAAGACCTGTTGTTGAGTTTGGTTCAAGAAGAGCACAAGGCTACTCTGCGGCAAATCTTGGAGCAAGAGCAGCTTACATTGGCGGATGTGCAGGTACAGCAAATACTCTTGCAGATAAGATGTTTGGAGTTCCAGCACTTGGCACAATGGCTCACTCATGGGTTCAAATGTTTGACACAGAATTAGAAGCCTTTAGAGCCTTTGCAAGAGTTTATCCTGAAAACTGTCTTTTACTTGTAGACACATACGACACATTAAAGGAAGGAATTCCAAATGCAATAAAAGTATTTGATGAAGAAGTTGTGCCAAGAGGATATAGACCTAAGGGAATTAGAATTGACTCAGGAGACATTACTTATATCACAAATAAGGCAAGAAAAATGTTAGATGATGCAGGTTATCCTGATGCACAAATTATGGCGTCAAACTCACTTGATGAATATACAATTAGAACAATTCTACATCAAGGAGCAAAGATTGATAGCTTTGGAGTTGGAGAAAGACTTATAACTTCAAAGTCATCCCCTGTATTTGGTGGAGTTTATAAACTTGTAGCAAATGTATCTGACGATGGCAAAATAATTCCAAAGATTAAAATTTCAGAAAATGTTGCAAAGATAACTACACCTGGATTTAAAGAGTTATACAGATTTTATGATAAAGATAGTAAAAAAGCTATTGCAGATGTAATTGCACTAAGAGATGAAGTTATTCCAGAAGATAATTACGAAATCTTCCATCCAATTTATACTTGGAAGAGAAAGACTATAAGCAATTATGAAATTAGAAAAGTTTTAGTTCCAATTTATGAAAAGGGAGAACTTGTCTACGAACTTCCTAGTCTTGATGAAATTAGAGAAAAGACAAAAAGAGAGCTAGACACATTATGGGATGAAACTAAAAGATTAGACAATCCAAATGAATATATAGTGGATTTATCTGAAAAATTATGGCAACTTAAAGATAGTTTATTAAAAAAACATGGCAGAAATTAATTAAGGGAGAGAAATATGCAGTACTACGGAAATGTTTTTAGACCTCCAAGTGAGGCGAGGTCTTTAATAATACAGGCAACTGTTGGGTGTTCACATAACAAATGTACATTTTGTTATATGTATAGAGAAGATCAATTTAGAATTAGGAAATTAGAAGATATCAAAAAAGACTTAGTTGAAATGTCATCTTATTCAGATTATTTTAAGAGAATTTTCTTAGCTGATGGAGATGCGTTAGTTTTAAAAACTGAAGATTTAATAGAGATTTTAAAAACTATTAAAGAACTTTATCCAAATGTAGAGAGAGTTTCATCTTATGCAACAGCTCAAGATATAAATAGAAAGTCATTAGAAGAATTAAAGGCACTGAGAGAAAATGGTCTTGAAATGTTATACATTGGTTTTGAAACAGGAGACCCTGACCTTTTAGTTAAAATTAATAAAAATATAACTTATGAAGAATATGTAACTGCAATGGATAAGGCAAAAAAAGCTGGATTTAAAACTTCAGTTACAATAATCGCAGGACTTGGTGGAGTTGAAGGTATGAAAAAAAATGCCATTGGAACTGCCAAATTAGTTTCAGAAACTAAGCCCGACTTCTTAGGTTATCTTACAATGAGAATTTACAAGAATACTCCTCTTTATGAAGACTATCAAGCTGGAAGATTTAATATGCCAGATGCAGCACAGATTCTCGAAGAGATGAAGATATTTCTTGAAAATGTAGATTCTGAGGGCACAGTATTTAGATCAAATCACGCTTCAAATTACCTTCTTCTTGCAGGAACTTTAAACGAAGACAGGGAAGATTTAATAGAAGCAATAGATAAGACTTTAAAGAAAAAGAGCTTTAGACCAGATGTGCTGAGAGGTTTTTAGAAAGGAGAGAATTGTGAAAGACAAACACAATCTTGAAAATACTTCTATAAATAATACAAAAGAAAATCAAGATAGCGGCAAGATTTCCTTCACAGAACCTGCAGGAAAATCCCTTGCCCTAAATCCTGATAGATACTTAATGGCTAAATCAAATGTAAAAATTGACTTCACTGACAAGGAGTCCATGGAAAGTTTAAAAATTGATTATACGAAAAAAGATGATGATTCAGAAAATAAAGGATTTGAGCTGATTTTTGAAGTAAGCCCCGGTTCTAAAGATAGTAAAAAGAAAAAGAAGAGAAAGAGAAATCTTCCAATGAATAGAGAAGATGACTTCAAAAAAGAATATTTAGAACTTCAAAAAATTTATAGAGACTTAATAAAGAGACAAGCCCAGTTATCCTATGACATATCCAACTCCTTTATGCTAGATAGTTTAGAGATGCAAAAGGATATGGCAGACAATTATTTTGAATTAATCGAGAAGATGTTAGATAGTAGTGAAGGTGAAGATAATGGATGAAAAAAAGATAGAAGATAATAATATCGATAAGAGTTGGGAGACTTCGAGAGTTTCCTTTAAAAATGAAGTTTATAAAAAGGGATTTCTAATGGGTTTTGCCATACTTTTTGTAGCATTTTTATTTACAAATAGTGGCAGCATTTATAATTATTTAGGAAAACTCCTTGGAATTATAATTCCCTTCATACTAGGTGCAGTAATTGCATTTATTATGAAAATACCTCTAAACTTCTTAGAGGATAAATTATTTGACAAGATAAAAAGTGAAAAGTTCCAAAAATTTAAAAGACCAATTTCAATAGCAATATCATTTATACTTATAATTCTTGCTGTTTGGTTAATAATCGCAATAATATTACCACAACTTGTCAATTCATTTTATGGACTTAGAGATTCACTTCCAAGCTTCTTACAAATGGCAATTGACAAAACTCGTGAGATACCTTATATAAATGAGTATTCAGATGAACTTCAAAAACAATACGACAGCTTAAGTTGGAATGGAATTTTCCAAAAAATTGAAAGCTTTATAAAATCAGATGACAATTCGCAAATATTTTCAACAGCACTTGCCACAGCATCAAATATAATTGGCGGAGTTGTCACATTCTTCATAGGAATTATTACATCAATTTATATTTTGTCTGAAAAGGAAAGACTTGGATATCAATTTACAAGAATGTTTTATTCATTCTTTGACAATAACACAGCGAATAAAATTGTCCATGTGGCGCATATATTGCACGATAACTTCTACGGATTTATCAGAGGACAAATTACAGTTTCAACATTTATGGGTATCGCAACATTTATCTTCTGCTTTATCCTACAAATGCCAAATGCAGCAACACTTGGTGTAATAGTTGGAGTAACAGATTTAATTCCAATTATTGGACCATTTATTGGTGGGGCAATGGGATTTTTAATGATAGTAATAGAAGAACCAGCAAAGGCAGTAGGATTTGTAATCTTAATTATAATTTTACAACAGCTTGAATCAAACATTGTATATCCAAAGCTTGTAGGTGGAGAAGTAGGACTTCCATCACTTTGGACATTAATTGCAATTACAGTTGGTGGATCACTATTTGGAGTTGTAGGAATGTGGGGATTCATACCATTATTCTCAACAATTTACGAACTTCTAAAAGAATACACAGAATACAAAATAGATAAGAAAAATTTAGATTTAAGAATGAAAAAGGTTTAGAAAAAAGACAACATCAAAAATGATGTTGTCTTTTTAAGTTAAAAATTAAAAGATACGAAGCTATAAACTCCAATAACACATACTATTAAACTAAGTGCAAGAGTTGCTATTGCCCATCCAAAAAGTTCCACAAACATTTTATTTTCAGGATGAAGCTGAGTTGCCTCTTCATTTGAAGAAACTCCACTAAGTATCAAAGCTCCTGCAGTTGAAATAGGACTTACACCGGAAATAGTTCCTCCAATAACAACCATTGATGCAAGTTCGATTGGACTTACATTTCCAGCTAAGTTTGAAACAATTCCTGAAACTGTAGGAATTAGTGTAGGGAAAACTACTCCAAGACCTGAACTAAAGAAAGACATCAAACTTCCAAGACAAAGCATAATTGGAGCAGCTGTTTTAGTTGTCATTAGCTTGGATAGTCCATCAACCATTAAATCGATTCCACCTGAAATAAATATTAACTTCATTAGAATTCCAACTCCCACTACCATTAAAAGTACATTCCATGGGATTGACTTAAGTGCAGTTTTTTCATCGCAAACGCCAATTACAATTAATACAAATCCCAAGAAAAATGAAAGAAGTCCAATATTTAACTTAAATACTAAACCGCCTATTACCATTAACACAAGGGCAATTGTTGAAATTACTTGATCTCTTGTAAAAGTTTCCTTTGGAAGGTCGATTTTTCCTCTGACTTTATAACCTTTGTAGAAAATAAAAACTGCAATTGCATCTATTAGTCCTGCAATAAACATGTTTATAAAAACAGGGACAACAGCGTCATTTATTCCCTGATTTGCAAGAAGTTCGTGAACTAAAATTCCTTCAGGAGTTATTGGACTCATTCTACAAGCCATAGCTCCACTTACTCCGATAA
This sequence comes from Peptoniphilus ovalis, assembly GCF_018919265.1. GTDB lineage: Bacteria > Bacillota > Clostridia > Tissierellales > Peptoniphilaceae > Peptoniphilus_A > Peptoniphilus_A ovalis. The sequence continues at coordinate 75,417 of NZ_JAHLQO010000001.1, read as the reverse complement.
GTGAAAGCATAATTGGATTGTACCCACAATTAAGTGCAATTGGAATTGAGATAATTGGCATTATTGCAAGAAGAGGAATACTTCCAGGACCTGCAAAAGTCATAAGACCTGCTATTATAAAAATTGTTGGTGGTATTAAATAAACTCTTCCTCCAGTTAGAGAGATTAATTTTTTTGCAAGAGTTTCTAAGGTCTTATTTGAATTAATTATTCCAAATAAATAACTAACTCCAAGCATTGTAAGGAATAATGAACTGTTAAAACCTGACATTATTTCTTTAACACTAACTCCTAAAATTGTTGCAACTATAAAAGCAAGCCCAATTGAAGCAATACCAACGTTTATGTTTCTTAAAAATCCAGTAACTATGGCGACAAGAAGTGCCACAAAAGTAACTATTGCAAGCATTTTACACCTCCAAGAAGTTAAGGCAAACAGGAGATGGACTTTCTATGGTTTGCTTTTTAATTAGACTTTTATCTTTGTATTCATATTCAATAATTGTATCGCTATCTTCGTTTAGCACGTAGAGATTATTTTTATAAAAAGTTATAAATCTAGGAGTTTCTCCAAAAGTTTTAACATAATCTCTTTCAGAAAGAGTTCCATCTGCATGCACATCGTATAAAACTAAGTGATTAAAAATTCTATTAGACCCAATTAATACTTTCTCATCGGGACTTAATACTATTGCACTTGCTTGTGAATGGCCAGTATAATCATTTGGAAGTGTTGAAATATTTTCTCTTGGATTAAGCCTTCCATTTTCCTCATCAAATTCAAAAAATGTTACATAATTTCCCCATTCATTTATTAAGTACAAATGCTTATTATCTGATGAAATCACCAAATGTCTTGGCTCGGAATGTTTTCTTGCCTTAAAATAATCTGTAATCTCGAAATTCCCATCATTTATTTTAACAACATAAAGACCGGAATCTCCTCTATCTCTACCTTGGCATGGAATGAATATGTAATTTTTTGTTTTGTCGAAATAACATTGATGAGCAAAAGAGAGTCCAGTCTCAGTTTTAAATTCCAATTTGTCCTTAATCTCTATTATTTTTTCATTTTGAAACTCAATTGAATATAAAACACCACCTTGAAGTGCAGCAACTATTAGATGTTTTTCACCTTTATCAATATCGATAAAAACAGGGTTTTTTCCGCCAATGTCAAAGCTTTCTTTAAATTCTAAATCACTTCCATTAATTTCGTAACTTGAAATTTTTGTAATATCTCCATGAACAGAGTACAAGAATTTTTTATTCGGATGAAGCACTTGATAAGATGGATTCTCCAAAGTTTTTGTAAGATTTATTTCTTCCCATTTGCCGTCTTTAATTTCAAAGGTAGTTATACCTTCTCCTCTGGCATTTCTTTCTTTGGTTGTTCTACAACCCACATAAGCTAATAACATAATACCTCCTAAAACCTTTTCTTTGTCAAAAATATATCATAAAAGTTGAAAAGATTATAATACTAAAATATAATTTAAATATAACAAAAAGTTATGGAGTGATTAAATGGACACAATAAACTTTTCCTATGTTTTGGAAGTGGCAAAAGAGAAAAATGTCTCTAGAGCTGCAAGAAATTTATACATTTCTCAACCTGCACTATCTCAAGCTTTAAAGAGAATAGATAAAACTTATGGTATAACTATATTTGATAAAGATTTTAATCTTACAAAAAAGGGAGAAATTTTTGTAAAATATGCAGTAGAAATTGAAAAAAATATAAATTATCTTAAAAGAGAACTGGATACAGATGAATTAAATATTGGCATTAGTCAATTTTATGGAAAATATTATTTAAATCAAATTCTCCTTTCCATATCTAGACTAAATCCTGAGGTTAAAGTAAATATAAAAGAAGATACTTCTAAATATTTAGAAGATGATATTGTTAAGGGTGATTTAGATATTGGGTTTATGCCAACACCTATTTTAAATAATTTAAAACACAAAACACTTTTTTCAGAGAAACTAGTTTTGGCCATGCCCAAAAATTTTAAAGAAAAAGATTTAAAAAATAAGGATCATAATCTCCTTACAATGCACAAGGGATCAAAATTAAGGGATTTATCCGATGAATTTATCGATAAAAATAATATAAAAGTTAAAGATATTATTGAAGCGACAAATTTAGATACAATTAATTCACTGATTATTTCAAAAAATGCAATTGCACTTCTTCCAGATATAATTGAAAGACTAGATGGTATTAATTATATGAAGACAGATTTAAGTCGAGAATTTGACATTGTTTATAAGAATTCAAACAAACTAAATATGGATAAATTTGTTGAAATATTTTTAGAGATTTCGAAGAAGGTTACAATATAAGACTTTTCTTTAATTACTATTTCTCTAATGCTATAATAGTAATATTCACATTTTGATTATTTTGATTTATTTTTAATATGAGGTAAATATGTTTTGGAAACTTATTCTTAAAAGAGGAAAAAGTAAAGATGGATATGACAGGGCAAAGGTATCAAAGGAGACTTCTTTTCTTGGTCTTTTGTCTAATTTATTAATAGCCCTTGCAAAGGTGTTTTTATACGCCTTTACAGGTTCTATTTCTATTTTATCCGATGCTGTAAATAATATAACAGATTGTGCGAGCTCTATTATTTCCATTGTGGGAATTAAATTTGCACAAAAGCCAAAGGACAAGGGGCACCCTTATGGCCATGGCAGAATAGAATACTTGATTTCTCTAGTAGTTAGTGGAATAATCTTAGCAGTGGGATTTGAGTTTTTAAGGTCATCAATTGGAAGAATTATAAATCCTGTAAAAGTAGTCTATCCAATTTATACTATAGTCATTCTAGTGTTATCTGTTTTAATAAAATTTTGGCAGGCTGCACTTTATTCAAATGTGGCAAGAGCCATTGATTCAGTTACGCTAAAGGCTCAGGAGAAAGATTCACTAAGTGATACTTTAATTACAGCAGTTGTTATAATTTCAATTGTTGTACAGAAGTTTACAGGTTATGTTCTTGATGGATATGTTGGAGTTTTAGTGGCGCTATTTATTTTATACACAGCCATGACTTTAATTTATGAAACTATTTCAATTATACTTGGACGTGGACTTGATCCTGAAATCAAACACAAGATAAAATCCATGGTTGCAAGTTATGATGGAATTTCAAATGCTCACAATATTATGGTGACAGACTTTGGTCCAGATAATATTATTGTGATAATTGATGCTGCTCTTGATTATGACTTGACTCTTGAAGAAACTCACAATATCGTAGACAGAGTGGAAAGAGAAGTTTCAAACTTACTTGGAATTACTCTAATTATTCACGCAGATCCACTTGGTTCAAGCAACGAGATGATAAAATCTATTGCAAATGATTTGAGAAAAATCATAAGAGAAGACGTGAATTTATATTCCTTCCACGACATAGTTATGGAAGATGGTACTATTTATATAGATGTAGATTATAACGCAGATGCGATAAATAAAAGGGAAGATTTAGATGCCCTAAAAAATGGGCTACAAGATAAATTAAAATCTATCTACAAAGATTATAATTTTGTAATTGCACTTGACGCAATTTTTTAGGAGGAATTATGAAAGCCTTAGTTGTAGGTGTTGGTAAACTAGGCTACAGAATAGCAGCTTCACTAATAGATGAAAATTATGAAGTTACTGCTGTAGATTATGATGAAGATGTAATTGAAAATATTTCTAACTCACTTGATGTAATGAGCATTAACGCAAATGCTCTTGACTTTGGAGTCTTAGAAGAGTTAGATATTTCAACTTACGATTATGTAATTGCAACAACGACAAATGATGAAGCAAATGTAATACTTTGCACAATTTCAAAAAAACTAGGAGCGAAGTATGCAATAGCAAGAGTTCGTGACCCAGAATATAGAAAACATCTGAATTTTATTTCAGAAGAACTTGAAATAGATAAGATAATCAATCCAGATTATGCAACGGCAAGATCAATTGTCAAATACTTAATGAAAAGATATCAACTATATTCCGATGAGTTTGCAGGCGGAAAGGTATCTCTAGTTGAATTTAATATTGGAAATGACCAAAACTTCATTGATAAAAAAATCATGGATATTAAAAATATAAATGATTTACTTATTGCCGCAATATCAAGACAAGGCGAGGCAATTATTCCAAATGGTTCTACTGTCTTAAAAGAAAATGATGTAATTATCCTTGCAGGCAAATCTAAAAATATAGAAAATTTTGACAAGGAACACACTGGTATCAACAGAACGAGAAGTCTTAGGTCAACAATGATTTTAGGTGGTGGAAAAACTGGACTTTACCTTGCAATGCTTCTTATTAGAGAGCATGTAAATGTGACAATTGTTGAGCAAAATAGAGATAGATGCTTGCTTTTAAAAGAAATGGTTCCAGAAGCAGAAATCATAAATGGAGATGGAACTGATATAGATATTCTTGAAGAAGAAATGGTACACACTTACGATTCTTTTGTTGCTGCAACGGGAATTGACGAGGCGAATCTTTTAATGGCACTTGTCGCAAAACAAAGTGGAATTTATAAATCTGTTGCCAAAATTTCAAGGACTAATTACGACAAAGTCTTAGATAAACTTAATATTGATGCAGTTTTTAACACATCTTATATAACAGCTGCAGAAATCTTAAAAGAAGTAAGAGGCAAGGACTCACTTTCAATTCATCTTCTTTTAAATGGTCAAGTTGAAACAATTGAACTTATAATTAAAGAAAAACACTTAGTTAGCAATAAATTAATCGAAGAACTTAATTTGCCTGAAAACATACTTATCATAGCAATAGTAAGAGATGGCGAGATGATAGTTCCAAATGGTAAGACAAGACTTCTTCCTAAAGATAGAATAATTATATTTTGCAAACATGATGAAGCACCTAAGATGAAGAAAATTTTCTATTCTGAAGGCAAAATAAATGACATGATTAATACTATTAGAAATAGGGGAAATAAAGATGAATTATAAGCTAATATCCAAAATACTTGGATTCATTCTTTTAATAGAGACGGTTTTTATGGCGCCATCTCTTTTTATAGCAATGTATTCAAAGGATGGAAGCGCAAATGGATTTTTAATTCCAATGATTATATCAATAGTCCTTGGATTAATACTTACAAGAATTAACGCAGACAAAAAATCTCTTTCTCCAAGGGACGGAATCCTAATAGTTACTGCGACTTGGGTTTTAATTTCAATTATTGGAGCAGTCCCACTTACATTAAGTGGTGGAATATCTTATGTAGATTCATTTTTTGAAATTGTATCAGGATTCACTACAACTGGAGCAACAGTAATAAATGGTATTGAATCCTTTCCAATGTCTGTTGTTTTTTGGAGATCAATAACTCACTGGATTGGCGGTATGGGAATTCTTGTATTTACAGTTGGACTACTTCCAAAACTTGGAGTAGGAGGATTTCAAATTTATAAGGCGGAATCTCCAGGACCAGTTGCAGGAAAAATTGAGTCAACAATTTCTCAATCATCAAAAAGACTTTACATTATTTATATAGTGCTTACAGTAGCATTATTCATATGCCTAAAAATTGCAGGAATGCCAGTATTCGATTCTATTATTCACACATTTGGAGTTGTGGGTACAGGAGGATTCTCATCTTATAATGATTCTCTAATGAGTTATGACGGATACACTGTGCATTATATCTTGGCGATATTTATGTTTTTATGTTCTACAAACTTTGCGATTTATGCACTTATCAGCAAGAAGAAATTTAAAGATATTTTTGTAAATGATGAGCTAAAACTTTGGCTTGTAATCATTTTCGGATCAACTGTACTTATTGCAATGAATTTGTTTACAAATGGATATGATTCTGCTGCAATGGCAATTAGAGATTCCTTCTTTCAAGTTACATCAATTTCATCAACATCGGGATTTGCCAACGCAGATTACGATTTGTGGCCAAACTTTTCTAAATTTGTTTTATTAATACTGATGTTAATAGGAGGCTGTGCAGGTTCAACTGGTGGTGGAATTAAGGTTATAAGAATTTCTGTGCTTTTAAAACTTATAAAAAGAGAAATGATTAGAGCCACTCATCCAAAGGCAGTGCTTCCAATTTCATCTAATGGAAAGTTTTTAAATGACAGTGTTGTAATGGGAATTAACGCATACCTTGGAACATATTTTGTAATTTCAGTTATATCTACGGGAATAATAACTCTTTCAGGCGTTGATGTAATAACTGCATTTTCATCTGTGGCAACATGCTTATCAAATGTAGGTCCTGGATTTAATCTCGTAGGCCCAACTAATAACTTTGAATTTTATGGAGATTTATATAAAATTTATTTTAGCATTTTAATGCTTTTAGGAAGACTAGAATTTTTCACAATAATGGCACTTTTTGCTTCGAGAAATCACAGAAAGGAAATCATTAAATTATAATGAAAATTTTAATTATAGGCTCAGGGAAGGTAGGCTCAACTATTGCCAATACTCTGAGCCTTGAAAAATATAAAATAGATATTATAGATAGATTTGAAGAAAATTTTTCAAATATTACAAGTGCTGTCAATAAAATTAAGGGCGACATACTTGATGAAAATTTTATTAAGACACTTGATTTGGAATCCTATGATTATTCAATTGTTGCAACAGATAGCGACAAGACAAATTTAATAATCACATCAATATTAAAAGACTTGGACACAAAGATTATTTTAAGACTTGATGAAATGGAAAATATTTCTGAAATTAATTATATTAAGAGCAATTTTAAAAACATTGAAAATGTATTTAACACAAGTCTTGAAAGTGCAAAGCTTGCTATAAAATTAATTGGAAATTCAAATTATTACAAGGCAGATTATTTTGGCAAGGGAAAAATTGAAGTTGCAGGTCATTTAGTAGATATTGAAGATGAGTTTGCAAACCATAAGCTAAAAGACATTGGTGCAATTTCTACAATGCTTGTTGTTGCAATCTTAAGAAATGGAAATTTAATTGTGCCTCATGGAGATATTGAACTTTTCCCCGGAGATTACATCTATCTAATGGGTCTTTCTAAAGATATAAGAAACTTTAAATACAAATACTTTGAAATCAAAGAAAAAGAAGAAGACATAGAAGTTTTAATTGCATCGGGAAATGAAATCTTTAATTCATTAATTTCCAATTTAAAAAATGTTAACTTAAAAATAATTGAGCCAAAGAGAAATAAGTTCACAATGATGAGGAACAAAATTTCAAATGCTTTTGTAGTCAACGGAAGTCTTAAAAACGATAATTTCTTCGAAGATGAAAATATTTCAAAGGACGCAGTTTTTATTGCAAATACTCACAACGATGAACTAAATGTGGTACTTGGAATTATGGCAAAAAACCACGGAATAGAAAGAAATATAGTATTCCAATACGAAAACAATTATCTGAAGACTTTGGATTTTTTAGATATTCAAAGAATAATTGACCCTAAGGTTTTAATCGCAAATGAAATTATAAAGATAATTTCTGATGAAATGAAAGTTTCAATTAACTTTATGTTTGGTGGCAAGGCGCAAGTTTATGAAATTAAAATCCCTGATGATTTTAAATATATTGGCAAGACTTTATCAGAAATCGACCTTCACAATGAAATTATTATCGGTGGAATTATTAGATATGACAACTCTGCAGTAATTCCTAGGGGGAATACGAAAATTGAAAAAGGCGACAGACTTGTAATTTTCTGCACAAATGAAAGCAGAAAGGAACTTGAAAAATTAATTCATCCAGATTTACAGAAGAGCATCTTTGAATTCTTTAGGAGATGATATTTTGAAAGACATATTTAATAATGATTGGACAGAGATTCTAAAAGGTGAATTTGAAAAAGATTACTACAAAGAGCTTAGAAAACTTTTAATAAATGAATACAGAACTCACGAAATTTTTCCAAAGGCTGAGGATATTTTTAACGCTTTTAAATACACAGCTTATAGTGATGTAAAAGTTGTAATACTAGGTCAAGATCCTTATCACAATGTAGGCCAAGCTCATGGCCTTGCATTTTCAGTAAAAAAGGGAGTTAAGATCCCTCCATCTCTTGTTAATATTTACAAGGAACTTAACACTGATTTGGGACTTGAAATTCCTCAAACGGGATATCTAAAATCATGGGCAGATGAAGGGATAATGCTTTTAAACACGACACTTACAGTTCGAGCTCATGAGCCGATGAGTCATTCAAAAATCGGATGGGAAATTTTTACAAATTCAGTAATAGAAAAACTAAATGAAAAAGAAGAACCAATAGTATTTATACTTTGGGGAAATCACGCGAAGAAGAGAAAGAGTTTTATAACAAACCCAAAACATTTGATTATAGAGGGAGTTCATCCATCTCCACTATCTGCAAATAGAGGATTTTTTGGATCAAAGCCTTTCTCTCGTGCTAATAAATTTTTAGAAGAGAATAATATAAATCCACCAAGTTGGATTGTGAAGTAAAAGAGGTGAATTATGGAATATTTAGAAATAAAAGGTGCAGAGATAAAAAAAGTTGAGATTGCAGGAAATCCTGCACTTATAGTTGAGCCAAAGACAGATGAAGTTGTAAACACAATTGTATTTTATCACGGTTGGGGTTCTTGCAAAGAAAATCAAATCTTTAGAGCAAATATTTTTGCAAGCTATGGATATAGAGTAATCCTTCCTGATGCACAATTTCACGGCGAAAGAATACAGGAAGAAATTGATTATGAAGATGAAAAAGTCTCTGCAAATTTACTGCTTAGAGTAATAATGCACAGCATCGAAGAATCTCCATCAATTTTTAACTACATCAAAGAAAATTATCCTGGAAGTGAAATAGCAGTTGCTGGACATTCCATGGGAGCAATAACTGCTGGAGGACTTTACGGATTTAAAAAAGATTTGAAGATGGCATTTATCTACAATGGAATAAATAATTGGGAAGCAATGGTTAAGTGGCTTAATAATATTAGAGATGAAAAATCTACAAAGTATGAAGTATTTAGAGTTGATGAATTTTTCTTAGATATGGATCCAATGAATGCTGGATATTTATTTAAAGATAGACCAATGGTTTTATACAATGGAGCAGAAGATAAAGTAATTGATCCAGAAGGACAACACAGCTTCGTCGAAAAAATATCTTGCGAATACGAAAAACAAGAACTTTTAGAATTTAAAAAGTTTGAAGACGTGCCACATCAAATATCAACAGATATGCTAGAAGAATCAATAAAATTTGCAAAAGAAGTTGCTAAGTTTTAAATAAATACTAGGTAAATCCAGTACCTAATATATATAAAAACCCACTATAACGCTTATCGGATTTCGCTTTTATGGTGGGTTTTCTTACGCAAAAACTATGACTGCTAGAGAAATCTAGTAGTTTTTTTATTTTTCTTAACTCAATCTTTATATCCAATATAGTAAAATAAAATCAACAAGGAGGTTATTATGAAATCAAATAGATTTTTTTACTTATTTTTAGCAGTTTTTCTAGGAATTTTTGATCAAGTTTTTAATATTATAAACTACGAATACCTAGACAAATATTTTCAAAAAATATCAACTGATCCAAACTTCACTGCAATGATGGGCTCTTTAATTGAATTTTTAATTTTTGCTGCTGTATTTTACTTTGTTTTTAAAGACAATCCTCTTTTAAATAAAATGGATGCAAATTACGAAAGAAAGTCTTTAAAGCTTTATCAAATCATACTTATTGCACTTGGGCTTTCAGGCTTAACTGGAATATGGCTATTTATCGTAGACAAATTTTTAGTTGCAATTCCTTATTTTAAAAACAGCTTTGATACTTTTAATCAAGCAATGGACCTTGGAACAGATGGAAGTGCAAATTATTTAATCTCAATAATTTATGGGGCAGTTCTTGCTGCTCTAATGGAAGAGCTTTTATTTAGAGGAATTTTCCATAACTCAATTAAGATTCTCACAAAAAATAGATACGCTGCAATTATTTTAACTGGTATTTTATTTGGAATTTGGCACGGAATTTTAGTGCAGGGAATTTATGCTGCAATTGGAGGAATAATTTTCTCATACATTTACGAAAGAACGGGAAAAATTTATGTGACAATAATTATTCACTTTTTAAACAACTTTCTGTCAACAGTTATCTATGATTTAGACGATATTTTTCCAGGACTTTACAATGTTTTTGATATAATATGTATGTTAATGGTTCCTATTTTAATTTATATACTTTACAAATTAAAAAGTGACAAGAAAGAAATTCAAGGAGAATCATAAGATTAAAAGATATTTTTCAATTAAAAGATTATGGCTTTGATGAAAATTCAAAAGTAGAAATTTTTGACATGGATAATTTTGATGAAGCCATGGAAAATGATGAATTTGAAGAAGTCTACACTCCAGAAAATGAAGAATCATATGTCTATCAATATGGTTTTGTAATAGATGGTAAAATATTAGTGTTGATGGAAGAATAAGAAAAGCTCTGCAATTGCAGAGCTTACTTATTTTCTAAGACTTCTTAAAAGTTCTATTTCTTTTTTATGGCCTTCTAATTCGTTTGGTGTTTCCAAATAAAAAGGAAGGTCTTTTAATTTTTCGTGATTTATAATTTTTTCAATGGTCTCTAGTCCTAAATGGCCTTCTCCAATTGTTTCGTGTCTATCTTTATGGGCGCCTATTTCATTTTTGCTGTCATTTAAGTGAATTGCATAGAGTTTATCAAGTCCCACCACTTCGTCAAATTCATGAAGAACTCCATCTAAATCATTTACAATGTCATATCCTGCTTCGTGAATGTGACAAGTATCCATGCAAACTCCAATTTTATTTTTAAGATTTACTCTTTTTATAATTTCTGCAATCTCTTCAAATTTTGATCCAACTTCTGTTCCCTTTCCAGCCATTGTTTCAAGTAGAACTATTGTCTCTTGTTCTTCAGTCATAACGGAATTAATTTGCGCTGCAATTATTTCAATTGCCTTTTCTGCACCCATTCCAGTGTGTGAGCCTGGATGAAAATTATAATAAGTGTTTTTGAAATATTTTAATCTTTCAAGATCTTCCTTCAAAACTATATTAGCAAACTCTCTAACACTTTCTGTACTTGAGCAAGGGTTTAAAGTGTAGGGAGCATGTGCAAGAAGTGGTCCAAAATTATTTTCTCTTGCAAGGTCCATTAGTGAATTAATGTCACCTTCATCTAACTTCTTCATTCTCGAGCCACGAGGGTTTCTCGAGAAAAATTGAAATGTATTTGCATTTATTGAAAGGGCGTCTCTTCCCATATTTTCGTAACCACCTGAAGTTGAAAGATGGCATCCTATTACAAACATAGTACCTCCTAGTGAAATTTATTTTCTGCAGGGTCGTGATATTTAACAACCTTTGCAGGAACTCCTACTGCAGTTGAGTTTGGAGGAATGTCAGTTAAGACTAATGCGCCTGCTCCAATCTTTGCACCATCTCCAATGACAACTGGACCAAGGACAGTGGCACCAGTTCCAATTATTACATTGTTTCCAACAGTGGGGTGTCTCTTTTTTTCTTTTTCGTTTCCAGTTCCTCCAAGAGTTATATTGTGATACATGTGGCAGTTGTCGCCAATTTCAGCCGTTTCTCCAATTACGACGGCCATTCCATGATCTATAAATAAATTTTTGCCAATTTTTGCACCGGGATGAATTTCAATTCCAGTTTTCTTTCGCGCTCTTTGAGAAATCCACCTTGCAAAAGTTGTGTTGCCCCTTTCGTAAAAGTAATGAGCAATTCTGTATCTTATCATACAAGATACAATTGGATACATAAAAATTGCTTCAAATAAATTTTTACAGGCAGGGTCCTTTGTTAAGATAAACTCGCCATAGGATTTTAACTCTTTAAAAAAATTACTCATCTTTAAATAAATCTGTTGACATATACCTTTCTGCAGTGTCAGGTGCAACTGTCACAATATTTCCTCCTAATTTTTCTTGCATTTTTAATGCGCCAACTACATTGGCACCAGCTGAAATGCCAACTGAAAGTCCTTCTTCACGAGAAAGTCTTTTTGCCATTTCTATTGCTTCTTCTGATTTTACAGTAATTATATCATCAAGTACAGTTTTATCCAAAACTCCTGGCACGAAGTTTGCACCAATTCCTTGAATCTTATGAGAACCTGCATGACCTTCTGTAAGAAGTGGAGATTCAGCTGGTTCAAGGCCCCAAATTTTTACATCTTTAATTTTTGATTTTAAAAATCTTCCAACACCAGTTACAGTTCCGCCTGTACCAATACCTGCGACAAATCCTGTGATGTCCTTTAAATCATCATAAATTTCAGGACCTGTTGTTTCTTCGTGAGCCTTTGCATTGTACTTGTTTTCAAATTGATTTGGCATAAAGTATTCTCCAGTTGCAACAAGTTCTTTCGCCTTGTCAACTGCTGCTTGCATTCCACCTTCGCCAGTTAATATTAATTTTGCTCCGAAAGATTTAATAAGAGCACGTCTTTCAACACTCATTCCTTCTGGCATTACAATATTAACTTCGTATCCTAAAGCTTTACCAATTAATGCTATGGCAATTCCAGTATTACCACTTGTAGGTTCGACAATTTTCATTCCAGGTTTGAGTGAGCCATCTTCAATTGCTCCCTTAATCATATAATATGCAGGTCTGTCTTTAACGGATGCAGCTGGGTTTGTTTTTTCAACCTTTACATAAATGTTTCCGTTACCAATGTTTTTAAGTTTAACTAATTTTGTATTGCCAATTGTTTCTAAAATATTTTTCATGATTTCTTCTTCTCCTTTTTCTTTTTACTTTTTAACTACAATAAAAAAAGAGTACATGAATAATCACATACTCTTTAAATTCATTTACAAATATTGATTAGACATTCAAATAAGTCCTATAAAATTTTTATAGAACAACAACAGAATGCTTGAGCTGTTAAATTTTTATAATTTGAATAAAACATATTAATCGCTCCTTTAATCTTTATATTTATTATATTCCCAATTGAAAAAATTTCAAACAAAAATATTTAATAAATTACTAAGAATTTTAGCAAAAATCAAAAGAATTTAATTATTTCTTGAATATGACACGTATTCTTAGTTATAATGTAATAAGTAAATTAAAAGAGGTGTTGTATGAGAGTTTCAATTATCCTGGCTGCGGGAGAGGGAACGAGAATGAAGTCTGACACTCCTAAGGTGCTTCACGAAATTTTGGGAAGACCAATGCTTTTTTACGTTTTAAATTCTTGTAAAAATGCAGAGATTGAAAAAAATCTTGTTGTTGTTGGACACAATAAGGAAAAGGTGCGTGGCGCCTTTGAAGCAGATAAAGATATTGATTTTATTGAGCAACCTATTGGAGATGAATATCCCTATGGCACAGGTTTTGCTGTGAAGAATGCTCTTGGACCTATAAATGACGACGATACTGTAATTATTTTAAATGGAGATACTCCACTTATTTCTGAATACACTATAAGTTGCTTTTTAAAGTTTCACGAGGAAAAGGGCAATGATTTAACTGTTTTAACTGCAGATATGAAAGACCCTACTAATTATGGAAGAATCGTGAGAAATGAAAATGCAAATGTAGTTGCCATTGTTGAAGAAAAAGATGCAACTGAAAAGCAAAAGCTAATTAGAGAAATTAATTCTGGAATTTTTGCCTTTAAGGGAGATGCCTTAAAGTATGCAATTTCAAAAATAGATACTAATAATGCTGCAGGCGAAATGTATGTTACAGATGCTTTAAAGATTTTAGTTGATGAAAACAAAAAAGTAGGCTCTTTTATTTTAAGAGATACTAGAGAAATTCTTGGTGTCAATTCAAGATTTGAGCTTGCAAATGCTGCAGAGATTTTAAGAGAAAATATAAATAAAACTTATATGCTTGATGGAGTTGGCATAATCGACCCTAAGAGCACTTATATTGAATACGGTGCAGAAATAGATAGAGATGTTATGATTTATCCTAATTCTTATGTGGATAGATTTTCTGTGATTAAAAAGGGTGCTGTAATTAAAAATTCGACTATTAAAAATTCCACTATTTCTGAAGATGTTCTTATTCGCTCTTCTGAAATTGAAGATTCAAAGGTTGGCAAAAAAACAACTATTGGGCCATATGCACATCTTCGTCCTAATTCAAACATTGGAGAAAATTGTAAAATTGGAAACTTTGTTGAAGTGAAAAACTCAAATGTTGGAGATGGATCTAAGATGAGTCATCTTGCCTATGTTGGCGATGCTGACATTGGAAGTGGAGTAAATATTGGATGCGGAGTTGTTTTTGTAAATTACAATGGACGTGATAAGTTTAGAACTACTGTAGGCGACAATGCCTTTATTGGTTCTAATTCAAATTTAGTTGCACCAGTTGAAGTTGAAGAAAATGGTTATGTTGCAGCTGGTTCTACAATTACTAAAAAAGTTTTTAAGGGACAACTTTCAGTGGAGAGAGCCCCTCAAAAAAATATAGATGGCTGGGTAGAGAAAAAAGGATTTGTCAAATAGGAGGACATAATGAGCACAATTAATGGTGATATTGTAGTATTTACTGGAAATTCTAATATTAGTCTGGTAGACAAAATTTGCGAACATATTGGAATTGAAAAGAGCGCATGTAGCGTTTCTACATTTTCAGATGGAGAAATTTCCATTGACATTGGAATTTCTGTAAGAGGTAAGGACGCATATATTATTCAATCAACTTCTTCACCTGTCAATGATAATTTAATGGAGCTTCTTATTTTAATCGATGCATTAAAGAGAGCTTCTGCAGGTAGAATCAACGCAGTTATTCCATATTACGGATATGCAAGACAAGATAGAAAGACAAAGGCAAGAGAACCAATCACATCTAAACTTGTAGCAGACCTTTTAACTAAGGCTGGAGCTGATAGAGTTGTTGCAATGGATCTTCACGCTGGACAAATCCAAGGATATTTTGACATCCCAGTTGATCACTTAACAGCAATTCCATATCTTGCAAGATATTTTAAAGATATTGTTAAAAAAGACGATTTCGTTGTAGTTTCGCCTGACCTAGGTGGAGTTACAAGAACTAGAAGATTTGCCAATGAATTAAATCTTCCAATTGCAATTATAGAAAAGAGAAGACCAAAGGCAAATGTAAGTGAAGTTATGAACATTATAGGTGATGTTGATGGTAAATCTGTAATTTTAGTTGATGATATTGCAGATACTGCAGGAACTATTACAAAGGCAGCTGATGCTCTAAAGGCAAATGGTGCAACTTATGTATATGCAGCAGCAACTCATGGAGTGCTATCTGGTCCTGCAATTGAGAGAATTAAAAATTCTTCTCTTGAAAAATTTGTAATTACTGATACAATTGAGCTTCCTGAAGAAAAGAAAATTGACAATATAGATATTGTCTCAGTTGCTCCAATTTTTGCATCAGCAATTAAGAGAATTAACACTTCTACATCAGTAAGTGAAATGTTTGAATAATAGATAGGAGAAATAATTGTATATAATAGCAGGCCTTGGTAATCCTGGTAAAAAATACGAGGATACCAGACATAATGTAGGTTTTAAGACTATAGATGTGCTTGCGGACAAATTAAACATAAAAGTTAATAAGATTAAATTTAAGGGGCTTGTAGGTGAAGGAAGAATTGCTGGAGATAAGGTAATTCTTCTAAAGCCCCATACTTTTATGAATAATTCCGGAGAGTCAATAGTTGAAATTTTAAATTTCTATAAATTAAAACCAGAAGATTTAATAGTAGTAGTTGATGATATAGACATTGAGTTTGCTCAGATTAAGATTAAGAAAAATGGGTCGGCAGGCACTCACAATGGACTTAAATCAATAGTAAATTTAACAGGTAGTAAAGACTTTGCCAGGTTTAAAATTGGTGTTGGAAAAAAACACCCCAATGAAGATTTGGCAAATTTTGTGCTGTCCACTTTTCCGTCAAAGGACAAAAAGCATATTGAAGATGCAGTAGATGCATGTGCAGATGCAATAATTCTTGCAGCTAGAGATGGAGTGGATGTTGCAATGAATAATTATAACAATAATATATATTAGAGGTGATTTTTTGAGTTTTTTAATAGAAACTGTAAAATCTACAAAGGCTTTTAAAGATCTTTATAATTCTCTAAAAAGCTCTTCTAATACTGGTGTCTTTGGTTCAGAAGAATCTGTTATATCACTTCTTTCTTCTGCTTTTTCAGATGAAGGAAAAAAGATTTGCGTAATCAGTCAAAATAGAATTTCTGCAAGAAAAACTTATGAAGATATTTCTAATCTAATAGATGAAGTCACAGTTTATTATCCTGAGAAGGACTTATTTTTCTACGACAGAGATTCAAAGTCTAAGGAAAACACAAAGCTTAGACTTCATGCTATGGAGAAGACTGTTACTGGTGATGCGAAGGTTGTTATTACAACACTTGATGCACTGACTTCAAAGATTTCAACGCCTGATAAGTTTAGACAAAATAAAATAGAAATATCTCTTGATTCTGTAATTGATATTGAAGAAATTAGAGAAAAACTTGTAGATATGGGTTATGAAAGATATCCTCTTGTTGAAGGTGCAGGGCAATTTTCGATAAGAGGTTCAATTATTGATATTGCAACTCATGACACGAGTTACCGTATAGAACTTTTTGATGACGAAGTTGATTCAATAAGAACCTTTGAAATTGAAAGTCAAAGGTCAATTGAAAAACTTGATGAGATAAATATTTTTCCTATTGATGATTTAATATTAGATTCCAAGGAAAAATTAGAAATTTCTAAGAGAATACGAAATGATTTAGACTCATCTAAACTTGAAGGAAAAGAAAGAGATAGACTTTCAGAGAAGTTTCTAAAATATATTGACAAGCTTGAAAACGGAGAAAATGTACTAAATAAGGATTTAATACTTCCCTATGTAGGCGAATACTCATCATTTTTAGATTACTTAGATGATTTTATATTTTTTATAGATGAGCCAACTAGAATTATTGAAAGAG
The DNA here is from genome assembly GCF_018919265.1 of Peptoniphilus ovalis. Taxonomy (GTDB): domain Bacteria; phylum Bacillota; class Clostridia; order Tissierellales; family Peptoniphilaceae; genus Peptoniphilus_A; species Peptoniphilus_A ovalis. Next base: position 58,419 of record NZ_JAHLQO010000001.1, on the reverse strand, counting down.
AAGAAGAAATCTTTGTAAACAACAATGAAAAAATTGCAGCACTTTGTGAAAGTGGAGAAGTCACAAAGTCTCACGAAGATGCAGTTATAAATTATCTTGATATTGTCGAAAGACTAAATGAAGAAAAGATAGCGACTTTTAATGCACTTTTAAAACCACCTAAGATGTTTAAGCCAAAAGACATTGTAAATATTACAGTAAAAAATGTAACTAATTACATGTCTAAGATTAAACTTTTCAAAGAAGACTTAGATTATTATAGAAAAAATAATTACAAGGTGATTTTACTTGGTGCCACAGAAAAAAGAGCCAAGAGACTTTTTGAGCACATTGTAGAGCTTGGATATTCCCCTGACTTTGCAAAAACTTATGACGATACAAAAAAATCTTCGGACTTAGTTGTCACAACTGGCTCAATAAATTCTGGAGTTGAGTTTACAAGCTCTAAAATTGTCTTTATAAATTACTCTGAAATTTATGGCTCAATTTCCAAAAAGAAAAAGCCTAAGGTAAAAAAGAAAAAACAACTAAACTTCGAGGACTTAGAAATTGGAGATTATGTAGTTCACGAAACCCATGGTGTAGGGAAATATGTTGGCACAGAAAGGCTTGAAGTTTCAGGGATTTCTAGAGACTATATAGTCATTGAATATGGCGGTGAGGATAAATTATTCCTTCCAATTGAATCCTTAGATTTAATTTACAAATATGTGCATGATGGAAATTCAAAGCCAAAGGTCAACAAACTAAATTCTCTTGAATGGTCCAAGAAAAAGCAAAGGGCGAAAAAATCCATTGACGACATGGCAGATGAACTCATTAAACTTTACGCAGTTCGTGAAAACACAGAAGGCTATCAATTTAGCGAAGACAGTCAGTATCAAAGAGAATTTGAAGATGCCTTTATCTACGAAGAGACAAATGGTCAGTTAGTTTCATCAGAAGAAATAAAAAGGGACATGCAAAGACCAGTTCCAATGGATAGACTTCTTTGTGCAGATGTTGGATACGGAAAGACTGAAGTTGCACTTAGAGCTGCTTTTAAGGCAATACTTGATGGCAAGCAAGTTGCATTTTTAGTGCCAACTACAATACTTGCTCAGCAACATTACAACACAATTATTGATAGATTTAAAAATTTCCCAGTGGGAGTTGGCCTTCTTTCAAGATTCAGAAGTAAGAAAGAAATTAAAGAAGACTTAGAAGGCCTAAAAAATGGAAACATCGACATCATCGTTGGAACTCACAGACTTTTATCAAAAGATGTTAAATTTAAAGATTTGGGGCTTTTAATAATTGATGAGGAGCAAAGATTCGGAGTGCGCCATAAAGAAAAACTTAGAATGTTAAAAGAAAATGTGGACACTTTAACTCTTACTGCAACTCCAATTCCAAGGACTTTACAAATGTCTATGATTGGTATAAGAGATATGTCTGTTATTGAAGATCCACCTGAAGAGAGATTTCCAGTTGAAACTTATGTCTTAGAGTACAATGATCTTATGATTCGTGAAGCGATTTTAAAAGAAATCGACAGAGATGGACAAGTTTACTTCTTGTATAATAGAGTACAAAATATGGAAAATAAACTTTTGGAACTTAGAAGACTTGTGCCAGAGGCAACTTTTGCCATGGCAAATGGTCAAATGAGCGAAAAAGTTTTGGAAGATACCATGATTGATTTTATAAATGGAGAAATTGATGTATTAGTTTGTTCTACAATTATAGAAACGGGAATGGATGTAAAAAATGCAAATACTATGATTATTACCGACTCCAATAGACTTGGACTTTCACAACTTTATCAATTAAGAGGTAGAATTGGCAGGTCATCAAGAATTGCCTATGCGTATTTTACCTATGACAAGAGTTCATCAATTTCAGAAGTTGCACAAAAAAGACTTTCGGCAATAAAAGAATTTACAGAATTTGGATCTGGCCATAAAATTGCACAAAGAGACTTGGAGATTAGAGGATCGGGTTCAATACTAGGATCAAGACAATCAGGTCACATCGACCAAATTGGTTATGACCTATATATGAAATATTTAAAAGATGCAATTTCTAAATTAAAGGGAATTGAAGTTGAAGAAGAAGTTGAAACATCAATTGATATTAAAATCAACTCTTTCATTCCTAAAGAATATATAGAAGATGACAGAATTAGACTTGAAATTTATAAAAAGATTTCCGTTATATCAAGTGATGAAGAATACTCTGATTTAGTAGATGAATTAATAGATAGATTTTCAGACTTGCCAGAAGAAGTTTCAAACCTTATGGATATAGCTTTTCTAAAAAATAGAGCTCAAAGAGCGAATGTTAAATCAATTACAGAGAGAAATGGCGAGTTTAGAATTAAACTAGATGGAGAAATTTCTGTCGAGACAGTACTTGAATTAAATAATGAATTTGAAAATATTTCTTATTCACTTGGAGAAGAAAATGAAATAGTTCTTACAAAATTAAAATATCCTCTAGAAGAGTTAAAAAAACTTATAAGTATTTTAATTTTACACAAAATGGACACAAAAACAACGGAAAACTAGTGTATAATAAAACAAAGTAAGAAAAGGAGAGAATTATGTTTTTTAAAAAATTAGGCACAATAGCTTTATCAGCTGTATTAATAAGTTCACTTGCAGGATGTGGCAAAAAAGAAGGAGTTGCTGCAGAAGTTAATGGAGTAGAAATTCCAATAGAATCATTCTACAAATCTTACTCTGCAAGTGCTAACCAATTAGTAGCACAATATGGAGAAGATTACCTTGCAGAAAAGGAACCTACAACACAAAAGACTTATAAACAACTTTTAGGAGAAAATGCTTTAAGAGACCTTACACAAATCGAAATGGTAAAACAAGATGCAGAAAAATCTAAAATCACTGTTTCAGATGAAGAAGTAAACAAACAACTTGAAGCAATTAAAGCTCAACTTGGCGGACAAGAAGCCTTTAACGCATTCTTAAAAGACAATGGTTTAGAAGAAGAATTTGTAGTTAATAATCTTAAAAACCAAATGCTACTTTCAAAATATGTAGAAACTAAGCAAAAAGAACTTGAACCAACTGAAGATGAAGTTAAAAAATACTACGAAGACAACAAAGACAAATTCTATACTGCTAAGGCATCTCATATTTTAGTAGATAACTTAAAAGAGGCTAATGTAATCAGAAAAGAAATCCAAAAAGGTGGAGACTTCGCTGAAATTGCTAAAGAAAAATCAAAAGATACAGGTTCAGCTCAAAATGGTGGATCACTTGGAGAATTTAAAAACGGACAAATGGTGCCACAATTTGACGAAGCAATTCAAAAAATGAAGGTTGGAGAAATTTCTGAACCAATCCAATCACAATTTGGATACCATGTAATTAAACTTGAAGAAAAGAAACCAGCAGAATTTGATGCAGTTAAAGATCAAATTAAAGCAACTTTACAACAAGAAAAATTCCAAAAATACATGGAAGACTTAACAAAAAAATCAAAGACTAAAAACTATGTAGATCCTTCTAAGGACTTTGAAGTTCCAGAAGAATACAAAAACTATGGCAAATCAAAACAACAAGAAGCTCAAAAAGAATCAAATACAGCAGTCAAAGAAGCTGAGCAACAAACAAATAAAGCTGCAAACAAAGCAACTGAAGAAGTAAAAGAAACTGCAGAAAAAGCAAAATAAAATCAAGAAGGCCTTCGGGTCTTCTTTTTTTAAAAAATTTTTTTGTAAAGAATATAAAAAAGTTTTAAATAAATTGAGAGAAAAGCTTATCATTTTATTTCATTATCTGTTATAATAAAAACTAGATTAGTGTGTGATAGATGAAAGAGGTGACTCTATGAGTTTTTCATCTGATGTAAAAAATGAAGTTGCAAAAATTCGCGTTGAAGATTATAATATTATTATTTCCGAACTAGCAGGCATCACTCCAATGTGTGGAGTCTTGAAATACAAGAATTTCAACCTTTCAATGGAATATGTGACGGAAAATGCTCCTGTTGCAAGGAGAATTTTTACATTTCTAAGAAAGTCCTTTGGTTTTGATGTTGAAGTAAGAAATGCAAAGTCGAAGCAGCTTAAGAAAAATTTATACATTATAAATGTTGATGAAGATGAATCTTGCAGGTTGCTTTTAGATGAGTTAAAATATATTAGGGATGAAAACGTATTTATAAAAAACTACAGACCTGTGGAGATTACAAAAAGTATTAGAGAGAAAAAAGCATATATTAGAGGAGCTTTTTTGGGAGCAGGTTCTATAACAAATCCAGAAAAATCTTATCATTTGGAATTTGTGTGTAGTGACGAAGAAAATGCGGACTTCTTAAGAGAAAAGATTAATGATTTTGGACTTAATTCTAAGGTCACAACTAGAAAAGATAAATATATTGTCTATATCAAGGAAGCTGAACAAATTTCTGATTTCCTTTCGGTGATTGGAGCTTTTAATTCTCTTTTAAAATTTGAAAATATTAGAGTTTTAAAAGAGATGAGAAATAATGTAAATAGAATTGTAAATTGTGAGACAGCAAATTTAAATAAGACAGTTAAGTCTTCCTTGGATCAAGTAGAGGATATTAAGTTAATAGATAGAGAGATTGGACTAGAAAATCTCGATGATGAATTAAAATTGTTGGCAGATATAAGGATGAATAATAGATCTATGAGTCTTAGTGATATTGCAAATTCTTTAGAGCCAAAGGTATCTAAGTCGACAATAAACTACAGATTTAAGAAGTTAAAAAGAATTGCAAATAAGTTAAGGGGTGTTCAAGATGCAAAGTAATAAAGTTGTTCTTAACAATGAAGATGGACTTCATGCAAGAGCCGCGGCGCTTTTCGTAAGAGAGGCTAATAGATTTTCTTGCGATATAAACTTAGAGGCTCATGGTGATAAAGTTAACGGGAAAAGTATTATTGGAATTATGTCATTAGGTGCATTTAATGGCGAAGAAGTAGTAATATATGCAGAAGGTCCAGATGAAGAAGAAGCCGTTGCAAGACTTACTCATATTATAGAAAAAGATTTTGTTAATATTTGATGTGGTCTTGCCACGTACATAGTATCTTATAATTTTTTAAAATAATACTTTAAATTTAAATATTTAAATTACCCTTGCATAAATAAATTGTAAGGGAAGCAAATTTGTATATAATAAGCAAAAAAATTGGTTATGCGTTAAAAATTTTCAACTTGTTTTAGCGAGCGGAGCGAGTGAGTTTTGAAAATTTAGCATGACCTATTTTTTTGGACTTCCAGAGCGTCAAGGTGTTTTGGGGTGGCTTGGAGGGGCAAAGGACGAGCCGATATTTGTAACCAAATCATAGATTTGGACAAATAGTGGCATGAGACCTGCATCAAAATCAAAGATTTTGGCTAGGGCTTCATCGCAACGTCCTAATGCCCCTCCAAATAAAAACAAAAATATAATCTTTAATAAAATTAAATAAAAAAATCTTTATAAAGGACTTTGAAAAACTCTTTTTTCATGTCCTTTTATTTGTCTGAAGCCTTTGATAAAATATAGTTAAGAAAGATAGAGGATGATAATATGAATAATTTTGTGCACCTTCATTTGCACAGCGAGTATTCTCTTTTAGATGGATCAACGAGAATATCAGAGCTTGCAAAGAGAGTTAAAGAACTGAATATGGACTCTGTTGCCTTAACTGATCATGGCAATATGTATGGAATGATTGCCTTTTACAAAGAATGTTTAAAACAAGATGTAAAGCCAATTATTGGTTGTGAGATATATGTTTCTGAAAAGGACATGACCTTTAAAGATAAATCAAATAAGAGATATCACTTAATTCTCTTGGCTGAAAACAACGAAGGCTTTAAAAATATTATGAAAATCGTATCTGTTGGCTTTGTTGATGGATATTATTATAAGCCTCGAGTTGATAAAAATGTTCTTAGAAAATATTCTAAGGGAATTATATCAACTTCAGCTTGCCTTGGTGGAGAAGTTCAGAGAAAAATTTCAAGCAGAAATATGGAAGAAGCAAGGGCTGCCGCTCTTGAATACAGAGATATTTTTGGAGAAGATAATTTCTTTTTAGAGCTTCAAGATCACGGGATTCCTGAACAAGCAAGAGTTAATAGAGAGCTTTCAAAATTATCTCAAGAATTAAATATTCCTCTAATTGCTACAAATGATGTCCACTACTTAAATAAAGACGATGCAAAAAGTCACGATGTGCTTTTGTGCATTCAAACAGGCAAAACTTTAAATGACGATCACAGAATGAAGTTTCCATCAGATGAGTTTTATTTAAAATCACCCGATGAAATGGCGGCTCTTTTTCCAGAGCATCCTGAAGCATTAGAAAACACAGTGAAAATTGCAAATAGATGTAATGTAGAGATTGCATTTCACGATTTGCACCTTCCAGAATTTACTGTGCCTGAAGGCTACACTCATGAAGAGTATCTAAGAAAGCTTGCAATAGATGGAATGAATGAGCGCTACGACAATATTACTGATGAGATAAAAGAGCGTTTTGAATTTGAATTTAACACAATTAAAAATATGGGCTATGTGGATTATTTCTTAATAGTTTGGGACTTTATAAGATATGCAAAGAAGCACCAAATCGAAGTTGGGCCAGGAAGAGGATCAGCTGCTGGAAGTATGATTTCATTTTGCCTTGGTATAACTGATGTGGATCCACTAAAGTTTGATTTGCTTTTTGAAAGATTTTTAAATCCTGAAAGAGTTTCAATGCCTGATATTGATATCGACTTCTGCTACGAAAGACGTGAAGAAGTTATTGATTATGTAAATAGAAAATACGGCGAGAGCCATGTTGCACAAATTGTAACTTTTGGAACAATGGCTGCAAGAAATGCAATAAGAGATGTGGGTCGTGCCATGGATATGAGCTATGCAAAGGTTGATTTTATTGCAAAGCAAGTCCCTCATGCTCTCAACATGACTTTAGAAAAGGCTCTGGAAATTTCTGAATCCTTTAAGAAAATTTACGACGAAGAAGAGGATTCAAGAGAATTAATTGACATGGCGTTAAAGCTTGAGGGACTTCCTAGACACACTTCAACTCATGCAGCAGGTGTTGTAATTTCTAAAGATGAGCTAACTGAATATGTTCCACTTACGAGAAATGACAAGATAATTGCCACTCAATTTAATATGATTGAACTTGAAGAGTTAGGGCTACTTAAAATGGACTTCTTAGGGCTTAGAACTCTTACTGTAATTAGAGATGCACTAAATTTAATCGAAAAAAATTATGGCAAGAGAATTTCTTTTGACAACTTCGATTACAATGATGCAAAAGTACTTGATATGTTTGCACGTGCAAATACTCTTGGAGTTTTTCAATTTGAATCTAGTGGAATGAGAGCATTCTTAAAAGAACTAAAACCTGATGAATTTTCTGACTTAGTTGCTGCCAATGCTCTTTTCAGACCAGGACCAATGAAGCAAATTCCTAAATTTGTAGCATCAAAGCACGACAAATCTAAGATTTCATACCTACACCCAATGCTTGAGCCAATACTTAAATCAACTTATGGCTGTATTGTTTACCAAGAACAAGTTATGCAAATCGTGCAACAAATTGGTGGTTACTCCCTTGGCAGAGCCGACATTGTAAGACGTGCAATTTCTAAGAAAAAGATGAAGGTAATGGAAGAGGAAAGACAAAACTTCATCTATGGAAATGCTGCTGAAGGAGTGTGCGGTGCCATTGCAAATGGAGTAGATGAAAAGACTGCAAATGAAATTTACGATTTAATCATAGACTTTGCAGATTATGCCTTTAACAAATCCCACTCTGTTGCATATTCAGTTGTTGCTTACAGAACTGCTTGGCTAAAATATTATTATCCAAAGGAATTTATGGCAGCGCAAATTTCAACTTACACTCAAGATATAAAGCAGGTTAGTCTTTATATTGAAGAGATTAAGAGATTAAATATTGAAATTTTGCCGCCAAATATTAATTATTCCTATAAAAACTTCACAGTTGAAGATGGTAAAATAAGATTCGGGCTTAAAGCTGTAAAAAATGTGGGCAATAATTTAATTAGAACAATTGAAAAAGTTCGTGAAAATGGAAAATTCACTTCACTTAAAGATTTTGTCGACAGAATTAATGCTTATGACAAGCAAGCTCTTAACAAAAGAGCAGTTGAATCCCTAATTAGATGCGGTGCAATGGATGACTTTAAAGGAAATAGAGCACAATATCTTGCAATTTATGAAAAAGTTCTATCTTCTTCATCATCAACGGCAAAAAATAATGTAACGGGACAATTTTCAATTTTTGAAGATGTTAAGATGAATGAAGATTTGCCAGAACTAAAAGACTTCTCTCAAAAGGACAAGCTCGACATGGAGCAAGAAGTCATAGGAATGTATATATCTGGTCATCCACTTGATCCTTACAGAGAAATTATAGAAAAGCTAAATACGACAAACACAAATGAAATTTTTGAAAAATACAGAGAAAATTTACTTGGAAATAGCAAGGTAAAAATTGTCGGAATTTTAAAATCTAAGAGGTCAATGATTACGAAAAATAATAAAATGATGGCCTTTGGAGTTTTAGAAGATTTATATGGAGTTATTGAACTTGTAATTTTTCCAAATGTTTTTTCAAAATATAGAGACTTAATTCAGGAAGAAATTGTGCTTTTAGTTGAAGGACATTTCTCAGAGTCAGAAGTTGAAGATCCGAAGATTTTAGTAGATTCCTTAAGCAGAGTGAAAGTTCCAAGCGACAAGAAATTATACATTTCACTTTCTTCAATGGAAGATAAAAATTTATTTAATGTGAAAAATATTTTAAAAGAATACAGCGGAAACACGCCCGTAGTTCTTTTTGACGAAAGGAGCAGAAAAGGATTTGGAACAGATTCAGATTTGTGGATTGATGAAAAATCTCTCGATGAGCTCAAATATAAATTAGTTAACTTTACTGAAAACAATATGGATAAAATAATTTTAAAGTAGGTGTTTATGAGAATTGCAATTTTAACAAGTGGTGGCGACGCACCAGGCATGAATGCTACAATTAGAGCTGTTGTCAGAACTTGTATCTTTGAAGGTATTGAAGTTTATGGAATAATGGGCGGCTACGAAGGACTAATCGATGCAAAATTTGAAAAGCTAATTGAAGCATCTGTCGCTGACATCATCCAAAGAGGCGGCACAATACTTTCTACAACTCGTTCAGAGAGATTTCAAACAGATGAGGGCTTTGAAAAGGCATTGAATTCTTTAAAGATTTTTGAAATTGATGCTTTAATTGTCCTTGGTGGCGATGGAAGTTTAAGGGGTGCTAAAAAACTTTGCGAAGCAGGAATAAATGTTGTAGGAATTCCATGCTCCATAGATAATGACATGGGTTATACTGATTACACAATTGGATTTATGACTGCAGTTAGAACCGTAACAGAAGCTATTTCAAATATAAGAGATACTACAGAAGCTCACGGCAGGGCAAATGTAGTTGAAGTTATGGGAAGAGAGTGCGGAGACATTGCACTTTTCTCAGGAGTTTCATCTGGAGCAGAATCAATTATCGTTCCAGAATTTCCAATGAATATAAATGAAATTGCAGAAAAGGCACTTGTTGGAAAAAATAGAGGCAAGAGACATCACATAATAATTATGGCAGAGGGCTGCGGTTCGGCCTTTGAATTTGCAAAAGAATTTGAAAAGCTAACTGGAATTGACACGAGAGTTACAGTTCTTGGCTACATTCAAAGAGGTGGAGCTCCAAGTATTTTTGATAGGATTTTGGCATCGGAATTTGGATATCACGCAGTTTATTTTGCAAAGGATAAAAAGTCTGGAGCACTTGGAAGTGTAAAGGGCAAAATTATTATGGAAAGCTTTGAAGATGTATTTAATATAAAGAAAAAATTTAGACAAGATTTACTTGAAATTCTAAAGACTGTTTCAATATAGAGGTGAGTGATGAAAAAGACAAAAATTGTTGCGACAATTGGGCCTGCAAGTGAAAATGAAGAGGTTCTTAGAAAATTAATAGACGAGGGAATTAATGTTTGTAGACTTAATTTCTCTCACGGAACTCATGAAGAACACAGAAAAAAGATTCTTCTTATAAAGAAGCTTAGAAAAGAATTAGACATTCCAATGGGAATAATGCTTGACACAAAGGGACCAGAGATTAGACTTGGAGACTTTGAAGGAGAAATACTTTTAAAACCTGAAAAGGAATTTACATTAACTCCAAGAGATATAATGGGCGATGAAAATATTGGAAGCATTTCCTACAAGGAACTTTACAAAGACATAAAAACCGGAGATAGAATTTTAATTGACGATGGACTTGTTGAGCTTAAAGTTACTGCAATTAAAGGCGAAGACATTGTCACAGAAGTTCAAAACTCAGGACTTATTTCTTCTCACAAGGGAGTTAATGTGCCTGGAGCTGACTTAAATCTTCCAATACTTACAGAAAAAGACGTTTCTGATTTGAAGTTTGGCGTGGAGGAAGATGTGGATTTTATTGCAGCTTCCTTTGTTAGAAGCAAGGAAGATGTAATAGAAATTAGAAAAGTTTTAGAAGAATCAAAAGACTACACTACTAAAATTATTTCCAAAATTGAATCAAAAAAAGCAGTTGAACTAATTGATGAAATAATTGATGTTTCCGATGGAATAATGGTTGCAAGAGGCGATCTTGGAGTTGAAATCGAAACAGAAGCTGTGCCAATTATTCAAAAAGAAATCATTAGAAAATGTAATATTGCAGGAAAATTTGTAATAACGGCGACACAAATGCTTGACTCAATGATGAGAAACCCAAGACCAACTAGAGCTGAGACAAATGATGTTGCAAATGCGGTGCTAGATGGAACAAGTGCAGTTATGCTTTCAGGTGAAACTGCAAGTGGGAAATATCCAGTTGAATCAGTGAGAACTATGAGAAAGATTTTGGAATACACTGAAAGGACTATTGACCACGATGAAATTCTTAAAAATAGAATGAAAGATGTGGAAACTTCAATGACTAATTCCATTGGCAAATCAGCTTGTCAAGTTGCAAAGGATCTTGATGCAAAGGCGATTATAACTGCCACAACTTCAGGTAATACATCAAAGGCAATTGCAAAATTTAGACCTAAGACAGAAATAATTGCTTCAACACCATTTGAAAAAATTAAAAATCAACTTAGCATTGTTTGGGGCGTAAATCCTGTGAAGGTGCCAAGTTTTAAAGATACTGACAATTTAATTGACGCATCAATTGATGTAGCAGTGAGTAAAGGTTATTTAAAATCAGGAGATTTAATTGTATTAACTGCCGGAGTACCAGCAGGAATTGCGGGTTCAACTAACCTTTTAAAAATAGAAAATGTATCGGAAATACTTGGACGCGGAACTGCAATTGGAAAGAAGAAAAAGAAAGCAAGAGCTATTGTAATAAGAGAAGAAAAAGATTTAGAAAACTTCTTTGATGGAGATATAATTGTAACGAGATTTACAGATGCAAGCATGATTAGCTTTATGGAAAAATCTTCAGGATTTATAACAGAAGAAGCAGGATTTACATCACATGGCGCAATCACTGCAATATCATTAGAAAAAGCAGCCATTGTTGGAGTAGATGGAATAACAGATAAAATAAAAACTGGGGATATAATAACAATGGAATCAGATGGTTCTGTTAGGAGATAATTTTATTATTTAATAAATAATATATTAATGAATTATTATTAAATTGGAAAACTTTTATTTTTATTGGAGGGGCATTAGGGGCGTCTTGTAATGCCCCTTTGCCCCTCCAAGCCACCCCAAAACACCCCACGACGCACTGAAAGTCCAAAAAAATCACCCTTGCTAAATTTTCAAAACTTACTCGCTTCGCTCGCTCAAACAAGTTGAAAATTTTTTACGCAAGGGCAATTTTTTTGCTTATTTTATACAAAGTTGCAGACCTCATAATTTTAATTAAAGATAGTTATTTAAAATATATTTTTTAGATTTAATAAAAATAAAAAGAAAAGCCACTGGATTCCAGTGGTTTAATTTTTCTTAATTTGCTTTTAACTCATTAATAATCGTATTAACTCTTGTAGGTTTAACAATTGTATGTTCGCCAAGTTTAAATTGTGTTACTCCAAGATTATTACAAGCTATTACAAAATCTGGAGGTGATTCAATTATTCCAAGGTCTTTAAACATTCTACCTACATCTTCAATGCTTGCACCTTCCTGAATGGTAAAAGAGTACGTTTTAAGTTCTGTATTTGTTACAAGTGCAAGGACTTCTTTTGCCTTTATGCCTTCAGGTATTTCATAATTTCCAGGAACTATTTTATCTCTTATTTGCATATCATCTAGCAAAAAGTTATAAGCATTTATATCAGTTATAAGTCCCTTTTCCATTAAGATAGTGCCAAGTGCATCTCCATCAGTTCCTTCTGGAATTGTCAGAATATTTTCTTTACTTTTTATATCCTCTTCATCTACTGCAACAGGAGTGTTCACTTTTTCTTCTTTCATTCCTGTGGCAATCATTATTTCATCTTTTATATTTCTAAATTCTTCTACTGCACTAATTGAAGTTTTTTCTTTACCCATAGATTTTAAGTACATATTGTCAATTCTCCATTTAATAATGAAGACTAGTGCTAAGAAAAATATTAGCAATAAAAGTAGACGAAAGATTTTATTTAATATAATAGATCTCTTGTTAAAATTATTCAAAATAAACCTCTTTTCTAATCTATTTGATATAATTATATCAAGAATGCTAAAGAAATAAAAGTGGGCGATAAGATGAGAGAAATTAAGATAAATGAAAACGACAGTGGAAGAAGAATTGATAGATTTTTAAAAATTTATTTCGAAAAGGCGCCACTGTCTTTTATTTATAAAAATTTGCGAAAGAAAAATATAAAATTAAACGACAAAAAAGCATCTCCAGAAGATATTTTAAAAACTGGAGATGTTATTAAGCTATACATTGCAGATGATACAATTGATAAATTTAAAAAATCAGTCAAGGTATCAAAAAATTCTAAAAGACCTGATGTGCTATACGAAGATGAAAATGTGATACTCGTAAAAAAACCTATAAACATGCTGACTCATAACGACAGCGGTGCTTATAAGGACAATGCCCTTGATAGAATGGTGGATTATCTAATTGCAAATGGTGAGTACAATCCAAGGATGGAAAAATCCTTTAGACCTGCCTTTGTCAATAGACTAGACAGAAATACTTCGGGGATTTTAATTGGTGCGAAAAATTTAAACACGCTGCAAGTTTTGAATAAGGGGATAAAAAATCACGAAGTCGAAAAGCACTACATCACAATTGTTTCAGGAGAAGTGAAAGATGATTTTGATGTTGAAATTAATCTAAAGAAAACTGGAAATAATGTAATGGTTAAATCAAGTGACGGCAAAAAATCAATTACTGAATTTAAAGTGCTTGCAAGAAGAAAGGGCTACACTTTAATTGCAGTTAATCTAATCACTGGAAGAACTCATCAAATTAGAGCTTCTCTTAAAGAGAAGGGTCTTAGTATAATTGGCGACAGAAAATATGGAAGTGCAGCGGAAAATAATAAATTTAGAAATATGGGACTTGATTCGCAGTATCTTCACAACTACGAAGTTAAGTTTAATATTGATGAGCTTAAAAATTTAAAGGGAAAGAATTTTATTTTCCTTCCAAATGAAAAGATGACTTCAATTGCAGAGGAAATTTTTGATGTTGACTTGGGAGAAATCTTAAATGAAAAAAGTATTTTTTAATAATTCGAAAGACAAATTTAATTTTGAAGAATTTAAGGGAGAAAAGACTCTTGTCATTCTACCTCAAGAGTCTGCAATTAATTTTACTATTAGAGATTTTTTAGAAAATGAAATAGACATTAGAAATACAGAGTTTGAAACTTTTGATAAAATTATAAAAAAGTACAGAAAACTAAGTTCTCCCGATTCTGTGACAAAGTTTATCGTGCTCAGTAGAATTTTAAAAAATAATCTTTCCAATATAAAAATTTTTCCAGAAACTGTTGATATTGTGCTGGATTTTTTCGATTCAATGATTGACAATTATTTGGGAAGTGAAGAAATTTCTAAATTTGATTCAAAAATTGTATCTGTATTAGAAAAATCTTTTACAGACTACAATAACTATTTTAAAAGTAAAAATCAGAGACTTTCTCCTGGGATAGAGAGCATAGTTCCAAGTGAGATAAATTTTGACACAATTATTATTTCAGGATTTGCTGCCTTTAGAAGATCTGAATACAAATTAATTGAAAAGCTAATGGAAGATAAAAATATCTATATTCACATGCCCTTTAATTTTATAAAATCAGATTTACTTGATGAAACTCTAAGAAATTTAGAAGATTTAAATTTTGAAATAATTAGAGATGAATTTATTGATTACAAAGAAAGTGTAAAAAATTTAAAAGTCCTCTATTCCAAAGATAATTTTTATAATTTGTTTTTCACAAAAGTTAAAAAGATTTTGGAGAAAAATAATTACAGCGATTTAAAAATTCTGTATTCATCAAAAAAACTTGCAAAGAGTATTAAAGTTCGTGAAGATTTTGAAGGACTGGAATTTAATTTTAAGGAAAAAGAAAATGCAATGCTTCGAGGAGAATTTTTAAAGCTTCTCGATTACTTTGAAAATAAAAACAAGAAAAATTCAATTGCAAGATTAAGGCTTAAATATTTTTCAGTGAATACTAATATTTTAAGTGCAGAAAAAACTATGCTTGCAACAGATTTTTTGCATTTAGATGAAATTGATTTTTCGAAAATGACTGAAGCTGATGGCGAAAAAACAGATTTTGATAATTTTTATGATGCAGTAAACTTTATGCAGTCTGAAAAATTAAAGGAAAGTGAAAGCATTGATTATTATTCAAACTTTTTTATAAATTATATTGAATTTGCATCAGAAAAAATTGAATCTGAAGTAAAATTAAATCCAGATTCAACTTTTTTAAGAGACTTTATTTACAAGGATAAACTCATTCAAATTTTAGATAACATGAAAAGTTTAAAGCCTTTTTACAAGGAAATTTCACTTTCAGAATATATCCTACTTCTTAGAAAATACATTGAGGAGTCAAGCACTCAAAGGGTGACAAATCTTGAGGCAATAGAGCTTTCAGATTTAAAGGCAAATTACTACAGAAGATTTAAAAATCTAATTTTAATTGGTCTTGACAATAATTTTGAAAAATCTTCAAAAAATAATTTTATCTACAACAGAGACACTGAAGAATTTATGACAGAAATTGGTATTATTAAAGATGAATTTGAAATTGACTACATAACTCTTGTCTATGCGATTTTGAATTCAGAAAATACTCTGATTTTAACGGAGGACGAAGAAAAGGGTTATTCCAAAGTTTTAAACACTTTGATAAATAAATTGAATTTTAAAGCTTGCGAATTTATAAAAGAATACAATACTTCTGATTTGGATATTGATTTTAATAGAGATGAAAATAATTACAACCTTAGAGGAAATAATTACGAAAATATCAGAGAAAAAATAAAAGATAGATATTATTCTGTCACAGATTTTGACATTTTAAAGGACTGTCCAAGGAGATTTATTTTCGAAAGAGTGTACAAACTTGAGGAGCTTGCAAAGGAATACGACGAGAAGTTTTATTTGAAAATGGGAGATAGGTACCACAATATTTTAGAAAAATATTTTAAGCTGGAGAAAGAATTTTCTGAAAAGACTTTAAAAAATTTAATCTTAAAAGAAATTGGAGAGGGTAGAAATTATTCTGAACTGGATTTTTTTGAAAAGATTGACTGCCAAAACACTTATGAGATTTTAAAAGATTATATTCAAGCTGATTTAGAAGAGCAGAAAAAAGATAATTTATATCCTAGTGCTTTTGAAGAAGGTTTTAAAATGGATTTAAATGGAGTAAAGATTGTAGGAAGAATCGATAGAATTGACTCAAATCAACAGGGAGAAGGCCTTGTTGATTACAAGAGAAGTTCTGTTAAAACAAAAAAAGAAATTACAGATTTAAAATCTTTTCAAATGCCAATTTATGCAATATCAAGAGTTGCTAAAGGTAAAAAATTTGCAAAGGCAAGCTATGGAAGTATAAAGCGAGGAGAAATTTCAACAGTTATAAAAAATCAAGATATTTTGGCTAAGAATGATCAGAAAAAATCTTATATGAGTGATGGGGAAATAAAAAATCTTTTAAGAGAATTTACAGTTGAAATAAATAGACTAGTTAGTGAAGTTGAAAGTGGAAACTTCGAATCAGAAAGTGACTGCAAATACTGCAATTACACAGATATATGTAAAAATTTAAAAGGAGGAAGAAATGAGCAAGAAGGAGCTTAGAAAAAAATACACTGAAGTTAGAAAAAATATTGAAAATAGAGAAGAAAAAGAAAAAAAGATTTTAGAAAATTTAAAAAATTTAGAAATTTATAAAAATTCCAAATCAATTTTTATTTTTGTTTCTTACAGAACTGAAGTGAACACAAAAGAAATTATAAATATGATTTTAAAAGATGGCAAAAAAGTTTATGTTCCCATTGTAAAGGGAGATGAAATGATTGCTGTAGAGATAAAATCACTTGAGAACCTAAAGCCAAATAAAATGGGAATATTAGAGCCAGAAGATGGAGAGCCTGAAACTAATATTGACCTTACACTTGCTCCAGGACTTGCCTTCGATAAGGACGGATACAGACTTGGATACGGTGGAGGTTATTACGATAAGTTTTTTGAAAAAGTGAAAACAATTAAAATGGGAATTGGTTATTCAGATCAAAAAGTTGAAGAAGTGCCACATGAAGAGTATGACAAAAAACTTGATTATCTCATAACAGATGAAGGACTTGTGAACTTTTAATGGAGAAACGTGAATTTCCAAGAATAGAAGCTAAAACTTGGCGCTGGATTCTCGCAATGATTTCATATTTTGCAATAATTTTTGTAACTGGTTTAATTGCAGTAATTTTTAAAATCAAAAATCAAATAATTATTGCAGCTATTTTATCAATACTTTGTCTATTGTCGCTAAGAATCATAGATAAAAACTTTGCAAAGAAAGTATTTTTGTTGCCAAAGGGTAAGGATATAATTATCACAATAGTTGGATTTTTAATTTCAATATTTGGGATAATGCTTCTCTCAATTTTAATGAGTCAGTGGAATATAGAAACCTCAGCAAATCCAATTTTTGATATGCTTAATGATGAAAACTTAATGGAGTTTTTTATTGCATCTTGCATTCAATTTATTGCTGAAGAAATTTTATTTATCGTTCCATTTTTATTTGTGATAAATAAAATGAAGACTGAAAATGAATTTTTAAAAGTTGTAGTTGCACTAATTTTTTCTTCTGTAATTTTTGGAGCAATGCATCTTTCCACTTATAATTTTAATATTGCACAGTCACTTGTTGTGATTTCTCTTGTGAGAGTTGCAGTTTCTATGAGTTATATTTTGTCGAAAAATTTAACTGTGACTTATGTGGTGCATATTTTATATGATTGGTCAATTATTTTACTTTATCTTGCTGTGGCAGATATGGTTTAAATATTTATGATGTTATGGGACTGTACCTTGTGTTTTCATAGGGTTCAGTCCCAATTTTTCTTGTCAGAGATACCCACAGGATACACAGCAGTCCTTAAATATGCTAAGCTTTTAATTTTTATATTCTAAATTATTTAAATTAAAAAAAATAAAAAATTTTAAAAAAGTGCTTGCATTTATTTTTCTCTGTGTTAAAATACTTTCTAACATCAAAAAAAGGATTGTATGAAAATTATACAATAATTTTACAAAGTATCAGTAATTTATTTACTAATACAATTTATAATTAATTAAACTAATTAATAGGAGCATTATTTGTTTCGACTTTTAGAGAGCTAACGGTTGGTGAAAGTCAGCAGTCTGGAAAAATAATTTCTCGCCTATTACAGTTCATTTCTGAAATCAGTAAGAAGTGAGGTATATCTGCCTTAAAGATTTGAGTGCTCATAATTTATTATGGGAAACAGTGTGGTAACGCGAACTTTCGTCTCTGTATTTTGCAGAGACGTTTTTTTATACTTAATTTTAAATGTTTGGGAGGAAGAAAATGATAAAAATATTTGATACGACACTTAGAGATGGCGAACAATCTCCAGGATGTTCAATGAATTTAGAGGAAAAATTACAAATTGCAAGACAACTGGACAAGATGGGTGTTGACATTATCGAAGCTGGATTTGCTTGTTCAAGTAAGGGAGACTTTGAATCGGTTTCTAAAGTTGCCGAAGTCGTAGAAAATGCAACAGTCGCTT
Organism: Peptoniphilus ovalis; assembly: GCF_018919265.1. Lineage (GTDB taxonomy): Bacteria > Bacillota > Clostridia > Tissierellales > Peptoniphilaceae > Peptoniphilus_A > Peptoniphilus_A ovalis. Next base: position 40,107 of record NZ_JAHLQO010000001.1, on the reverse strand, counting down.
CACTTTCAAGAGCGACTAAAAAAGATATCGACATTGCATGGGATGCAGTTAAGCATGCAAAACATCCAATGATTCACACTTTTATAGCAACTTCTGACATTCATTTGGAATACAAATTAAAAATTACAAGAGAAGAATGTAAAAATATGGCAATCGAAGCAATTAAACATGCTAAAAGCTATTGCGATCAAGTTGAATTCTCTTGTGAAGATGCAACAAGAACAGATATCGACTTCTTAATTGAAATGGTTGAAGCAGCAATAGAAGCTGGAGCAACTAATGTAAATATCCCTGACACAGTTGGATACACTGAACCTTTTGAATACTACAAGATGATTAAAGCTTTAAAGGACAATGTAAAGGGAATTGATGACATAACTCTTGCAGTTCATTGCCACAACGACCTTGGAATGGCAACTGCAAATTCACTTGCAGGTGTAATGGCAGGGGCAAATCAAATCGAATGTACAATTAATGGAATTGGGGAAAGAGCTGGAAACACAGCAATGGAAGAAGTGGTTATGGCTCTTGAAACTAGATACGACGTATACAAAGACAAGACAAATATAAAGACTACAGAAATTGCAAGGGCATCAAGCCTTGTTCAAACTATTACAGGTGTTAAAGTTCAACCTCACAAGGCAATAGTTGGTGCAAATGCCTTCGCTCACGAATCGGGAATACATCAACATGGAATGCTTGCAAATCAACAAACTTACGAAATTATGACACCAGAGTCAGTAGGATTTACAAAGACAAATCTTGTACTTGGCAAACACTCAGGCAAGCATGCACTTAGAGATAAAATCGAAGAACTTGGCTATACAATAAGTGATGAAGAATTAAACATCATTTTCGATAAATTTAAAAATCTTGCAGATGAAAAGAAAGAAATCTTTGATGAAGATATTGAAGCATTAATGATTGGTGAAATGGCAAAAGTTGAGGGCGGATACAAACTTCTTGATTATCAAACAACTACAAGTGAAGGAAAAGATTCAAAGACAATTATCAAAGTTTCAAAAGATGATGAAGAAACTGAAGTTGTTGGATCAGGAAGAGGACCAATTGATGCAGCTTTCGACAGTTTAGGAAAATTATTCGGAGGATCAATTACACTAGAAGATTTCAAAATCAATTCTGTTACTAAGGGAAGAGATGCACTTGGCGAAACAAAAATTATTATTTCAAAGGATGGTTCAAAATACTCAGGCAAGGGACTTTCCAATGACATAATTAAATCAAGTATTGATGCATATATAAATGCAGTCAATCACATGGAATATTTTAGCGAGAGAAGAAAAGAAATAATATAAATCTATTTGGGAGGAAAAATTATGGGAATGACAATGACTCAAAAAATCTTGGCACAAGCAGCAGGAAGAGATTCTGTAAAAGCAGATGACTTTATCATGGCAAATCTTGACATAGTGCTTGGAAATGATATTACAACACCAGTTGCAATAAATGAATTTAGAAAAATGGAAAAAGAAAAAATCTTTGACAAGGACAAGGTTGTTGTTGTAATGGACCACTTTGTACCGGCAAAAGATATTAAATCAGCTGAGCAAGTTAAAGCTTGTAAAGACTTTGCAAAGGAGCAAGACATCACTCACTTCTATGAAGTTGGAAGGTCAGGTGTAGAACACGCTCTTCTTCCAGAAAAGGGAATTGTAAAAGCTGGAGATGTAATAATTGGTGCCGACTCACACACTTGCACATACGGAGCTCTTGGAGCTTTCTCAACAGGAATAGGCTCAACTGATATGGCAGCAGGCATGGCAACTGGAAAAGCTTGGTTTAAAGTACCAAGTGCAATTAAAGTTAATTTAACTGGCGAATTTCCAAAGTACGTGTCAGGAAAGGACTTAATCCTTCATCTAATTGGAAAAATTGGAGTAGATGGAGCGAGATACAAATCTATTGAGTTTACTGGAGAAGGTGTTCACTCAATTGAAATGGACGACAGACTTGCAATTTGTAACATGGCAATTGAAGCTGGTGCAAAAAACGGAATCTTTCCAGTTGATGATAAAACTAGAGAATATATGATAAATCACGGAGTGGCTGAAAATTCTTGGAAAGAGTTTGAAGCTGATGCTGATGCAGAATACACAGAAGTTATTGAAATTAATTTAAGTGAGTTAAAGCTTACAGTGTCTTTCCCACATCTTCCTGAAAACACAAAGACAGTTGATGAAGTCAAAGAAGAAATTAAAATCGACCAAGTAGTTATTGGATCATGTACTAATGGAAGAATGAAGGACATGAGAGAAGCAGCAGAAATCTTAAAGGGAAGAAAGATTGCAGACGACGTTAGATGTATTATAATTCCAGCAACTCAAAAGATTTTTAAAGAGTGTATGGCTGAAGGAATTGCAGATATTTTCATCGATGCAGGATGCGTGTTCTCAACGCCAACTTGTGGACCTTGTCTAGGCGGTCACATGGGAATCCTTGCAGAAGGAGAAGTTTGCGTTTCAACTACTAATAGAAACTTCGTTGGAAGAATGGGTCACCAAGATTCAAAAATATACTTGGCTAGTCCATATGTTGCAGCAGCATCTGCAGTTGCAGGTAAATTAGTAAGTCCAGAAGAAATAGGGGGAGAAAAATAATGGGAAAAGTTTTTAAATATGGCGACAATGTTGATACAGATGTAATTATTCCTGCAAGATATCTTAACACTTCTGATGCAGAGGAACTTGCAAAGTACACAATGTATGACATTGACAGAGAATTTGTAAATAAAGTAGAAAAGGGCGACTTTATAGTTGCTGGCAAAAACTTTGGCTCAGGCTCATCAAGAGAGCATGCTCCACTTGTAATTAAAACTTCTGGAATTGAATGTGTAATAGCAGAAAGCTTTGCGAGAATTTTTTACAGAAATGCCTTTAACATTGGACTTCCAATTTTAGAATCAAAAGAAGCATCTGAAAAAATCGAAGCTGGCGATGAAATAGAAATAGATTACAAAAAAGGAATTATAAAAAACAAAACAAAAAATGAAGAGTATGTGGCTCAAATAATTCCAGAATTTATGGATGAAATTCTTAAAAAAGGTGGACTTGTTAACTTCGTAAAGGAGAACAATCATGAGTAAGAATATTGTCCTTTTAAAGGGCGATGGAATTGGACCAGAAATTGTAGACTCTGCAGTGAAAGTTCTCGAAGAAATTGCAAAGAAATTCGGACAAGAGTTTAATTTTATAGAAAGACTTGTGGGAGGAATTGCTTACGACAACGAGGGAGCACCTATAAGTGATGAAACTCTTGAAGTTTGTAAAAATTCTGATGCAATAATTCTTGGAGCAGTCGGAGGTCCTAAGTGGGATTCTGATGAAGTCGATCCAAAGAAAAGACCTGAGCAAGGACTTTTGAAATTGAGAAAAGAATTGGATTTATACGCAAATCTAAGACCGGCAACAATCTATGCGGCACTTAAAGATGATTCGCCTCTTAAAGATAGAATTGTTGAAAAGGGAATTGACTTAATAATAGTAAGAGAACTTGTGGGCGGAATTTATTTCGGCGAAAGAAAAACTTATGAAGAAGACGGAATAAGAACTGCTTACGATATTGAAAAATACAATGAAAATGAAATAAAAAGAATTGCAAAATACGCCTTTAAAACTGCAATGAGGAGAAGAAAAAAATTAACTCTTGTAGACAAGGCAAATGTTCTAGATTCATCAAAACTATGGAGAAAAGTAATTGGAGAAATTGCAAAATACTTTGCTGAAGTGGAAGTTAACTACATGTATGTAGATAATTGTAGTATGCAACTTATAGCAAATCCAAGTCAATTTGATGTAATATTAACTAATAATATTTTTGGAGACATATTATCTGATGAAACTTCAATGATTACGGGCTCACTTGGCATGCAGCCATCAGCTTCTATTGGAGTAAGCAGAGTAAATATGTATGAGCCAATTCACGGATCTGCTCCAGATATAGCAGGCAAGGATTTGGCAAACCCAATAGGTACAATACTATCAGCTGCAATGATGCTTGAATATTCCTTTGATATGAAAAAGGAAGCAGAAACAATTAGAAATGCAGTTGAAAAAGTTTTAGATAATAATTTGAGAACAAAAGACATTTCCAGCGGGAAAGACTTTGTAAAATGTAGTGAAATAACGGAGGCGATTATAGAGATTATAAGAAAATAATGGATTTAATTTTGGGACTGTCCCATTAAAAAAATAAATAATTAGGACGAATACCTAAGATTTAAAATGTTAAAAATTTAATATAGGACGAAACCTATTAAAAAAAGATTTAAAATGTTAGAAGGAGAGCTTTGCATAAGCTCTCTTTTTTAATGCCGTGGAATAGAAGGATTTAGAAAGCTATCTATTGAATCTAAAAAATAAAGTAAAAAGATAATGAAAAGAAAAATAAAAAAGTGAGCAACAGCATGGGGACTGTCCCAAACTGTTTTAAAAAATAAATTTTCATTAAAATAAAAAGTATAAAAATAAAAATATAAATAAATTTGGGACTGCCCCAAAATTTCAAAAATAAAAAAGTAAGCGACAGCATGGGGACTGTCCCAAAACCTCACAAAGAAGTGAGCAACAGCATGGGGACTGTCCCAAACTTTTTTAAAAAATAAATTTTTAAGTAAAATAAAAGCAATAAAAATAAAAAATAAATAAAATTTGGGACTGCCCTAAAACTTCAAAAATAAAAAAAGGTGCTAGCAAAAACTAGCGCCTCAATTCATAAATTTAAGCATCAGATCTAGAAAAAGCATTCTTCATAAGCATACTTGAAGTAAATAGGACTTCGTCTAAATATTCAGTAGTTCTAGTCTTTAAATATTCAGTCATTTCTTCATTAGCTTTTTCTAAAAGTCCTTCTACATTTTCAGGTTTATTTTTCAAGAATTCTTCATCGTATTTATTTAAAATTTCACAACCCTTTGAGTGAACTTCTAGTTGATAAGCATCTCTTGCAGCGCCTGTTTCTGAAAAATGTGAATCAGACATTGAAGCAATTAGTCTATTTATCCAATAGAAGTTTTCTGTTGTTGGAGTAAGAGTTGTATCTTTTAAATAAGCTGGAGTGTCCTTTACATTTGAGTAAAATGGAACAATTGCATTAAACACATTGCAACCAAAGGCAAGCCATTTAACTGATCTTATTTCTTCAGGCATATATGGTCTAATTTGAACAATTGCAAGCACATCATCTCTGTTGATTCCAATTGGTCTAAATTTTCCAGCTTGAGATTTGTCTCCATGTTTTATATAAGGATCATATGGAGTTTCTTCGTAGTGGTTTGACATAATTGTCTTTACATCAGCAATGGTAATTTTCTTTTCGGGAACCATTGCCCATGGAAGGTCATTGCTGTCTGGTCTGTAGTCAGCATATTCTCCATCAAATTCAAAATTATTTTTGTTAAAATATCTGTGCATAACCCATGCTCTTGGAGTGTTATAAACATGGTCATTTGCAGTGTCAGATCCAAAAGCAGATCTTGGATCAAATTCATCAGTTAAACTTAAATCTAAATGATGTTTTTCAGCAAATTCTTTAAGATCAGGTGAGCACATATATTCTTTTTGTTCTCCTAGTGCGTCTTCAAAATCAAATCTGTCAATGCCAAATTGATTAGGATTTACTACATAAGCATCATCAGGAACTTTTCTTGCAAGCCAGTGATGGCCACCAATGGATTCTAGGTACCAAATTTCATCTACATCTTGAAATATTACTCCATTGCTTTCGTAAGTTCCGTACTCTTCAAGTAAATTGCCAAGACGAATTACTCCTTCTTTTGCAGTATTAATATATGGAAGGACAATTGCTACAATATCTTCTTCACCAATGCCACCTTTTTTGATTTCGCCTTCTTTAAATTCAATAAGAGGGTCAGCTCCAAGTACTCTTTCATTAGTTGTTGAAGTTTCTGTTGCAGAAACTGATACATTTTTTTCGTTTACTCCACAACATCCCCATACACCACGCCATTTATTTACATTTGGTAGGCAAGTGTATCTAAGTGGATTGTCGGGTAATTTAATTTCGCAATCTGTTCTCACAGATTTATAATTTATTGGTTGGTCTTCTGGGTTTACTACAATGAATTTTTTTGCTTTAAACATTGTAGCAGAAGAATCTTCTATACGAGCTGCTATTGTTGAACCGTCATAGCTAGCATTTTTTCCTACAAGAATAGTTGTACACATAGTATTCTCCTTTTTATTTTTAAATGTTTGATTTAGAAAATTTTGATAAAGATTATTGATAACTTTTATCAAATCTTATATATAAATTATAACTCAATTTAATAAAAAATAAAGGGGATTAAAATCTGAGATTGTATTGAACAAATATTTAATAATATATTTAATGGGTATAATAAGTATCTAAGACCTTTAAAGTTTGAATTTATTACCATTTAATTATAAAATTAAATTAGTGAATTTTTATGAAATGAGTGAAGAAATGAATTTTGATTTTAATAAATATCCTTACCCTTCAACGAGAAGAGTAATCTTTGGAAGAGAGGGAATGGCTGCCACTTCATCGCCTTATGCAACATCAGCTGCAGCGAAGGTGCTTTTAAATGGTGGCAATGCAATTGACGCTGCTCTTGCTGCTTCGATTACTCTACCAGTTGTAGAACCAACGGGAAATGGACTTGGTTCCGATATGTTTGCAATTATTTGGTATCAAGGGAAAATGTATGGAATAAATGCATCGGGAAGAAGTCCAAAAAATATTTCAATAGATGAATTAATTAATCGCGGCTGCAAAGAGATGCCTCATCTTGGAGCAAATGTAATTAACACTCCAGGGCTAATCGGTGGATTTATGAAGCTTCATGAGAAGTTTGCAACAAAACCTCTTGATGAAATCTTTGAACTTGCTATCAAATACGCAGAAGAAGGATTTGCAGTTACACCACAAATTGCATATCTTTGGGGAGAAGAAATAAAAAAATATAGAGATGCCAAAAATGCCTGCAATGAAAAGGACTATGATGAGCTTTTAAAAACTTTTACAATTGATGGCAATGCACCAAAAGCTGGAGAAGTTTTTAAATGCCAAGATTTTGCAAACACTTTAAGAGAAATTAGAGACACAAAAGGCGAGTCCTTTTATATAGGAGAATTGGCAGAAAAAATTTCAAAGAATGTAGAAAGTTTAGGCGGATTTTTAAATACAGATGATTTAAAGAACTATTCGCCATGTTTTGTTGAGCCAATTACAACAAATTACAGAGGAATAGATGTGTGGGAAATCCCACCTAATGGACACGGAATTTCTGTTTTAATGGCTTTAAATATTTTAGAAAATTATGAATTTAAAAATAGAGATGCCAAAACTTATCACAAGATAATAGAAGCAATTAAGCTCGCTCTTACTGATGCAAAGGCATATGTATCTGATCCTAATGATATGCAAATCACAGTGGAAGAACTTTTATCAGATGAATACGCAGAAAAGAGAAGAAAAGACATTACAGATTTTGCACAAATTCCAAAAAGTCCTCTCATCAAATCATCTGACACAGTTTATTTTGCAACGGCAGATAAATATGGTAATATGGTCTCCATGATTCAGTCAAACTACTCAGGTTTTGGGTCAGGAGTAGTTGTTCCGAACACTGGAATTGCACTTAATAATAGAATTGCAAATTTCTACTTTGAAAAGGGACTTGCAAATTCACTTTGCGGAGGAAAGCTTCCTTATCACACAATAATTCCTGGATTTTTGACAAAAAATGGAGAAGCCCTTGGAGCTTTTGGAATTATGGGAGCTTTTATGCAGCCACAAGCACATGTGCAAGTGTTGATGAATATGATTGACTTTAATTTAAATCCACAAGCTGCACTTGATGCACCAAGAGTTATGTGGAACAAAGATAATAGCGTAGATGTTGAGTGTGACTTTTCAAAGGATTTTATAGAAGAGCTAAAAAGTTTTGGCCACGATGTCAATGTAATAGATGATTTTAAAAATATGGGAAGAGGTCAAATAATTCTAAAAAATGGCGATGTTTACATGGGTGCCACAGAAAAAAGAACGGATTCAAATATTTTTGCTTATTAATAATAGAAAAAAGGTGATTTAATGTTTAAATTGCATTCAGATTACAAACCAACTGGGGATCAACCTCAGGCAATAGATAAATTAGTAGATGGAATAAATAAGGGATATAAGCATCAAAATTTACTTGGAGTTACAGGTTCTGGTAAAACTTTTACAATGGCAAATGTTATTGAAAGAGTTCAAAAGCCAACACTTGTAATTGCACATAATAAAACTCTTGCCTATCAGCTTTGCTCAGAACTTAAGGAATTTTTTCCTGAAAATGCAGTTGAGTACTTCGTTTCATACTACGATTATTACCAACCAGAAGCTTATGTGCCTGGGACTGATACCTTTATAGAAAAGGATTCATCAATTAATGATGAAATAGATAAGCTTCGCCACTCTGCCACAATGGCTTTATTTGAGAGAAAAGATGTAATAATTGTAGCCTCTGTTTCATGTATCTACGGTTTGGGAGACCCTATTGATTACGAAAATTTGGCAATCTCTCTAAGACCTAGAATGATTAGAGACAGAAACGAAATAATGACTAAGCTTGTAAACATTCAATATGTTAGAAATGATTATGATTTTACCCGTGGAACTTTTAGAGTTAGGGGAGATATTTTAGAAATCTTTCCAGCTGCATCTTCTGAAAATTCCATAAGAGTAGAATTTTTCGGAGATGAAATAGATAGAATAACTGAAGTTAATGCACTTACAGGGCAAGTGATTGGATACTTAAATCACGCCTTTATCACTCCGGCATCTCACTTCGCAACTTCAGAAGAAAAAGTAAAAAGAGCCATTGTTACAATTGAAGAAGAGCTTGAAGAAAGACTTAAAGAACTTAAAGATCAAGAAAAACTTCTAGAAGCGCAAAGACTTGAACAGAGGACGAGATACGATTTAGAAATGCTTGATGAAATGGGATTTTGCTCTGGGATAGAAAATTATTCAAGACATTTATCAGGAAGAGCTCCTAATTCAAGACCATATACATTAATTGACTATTTTCCTAAGGATTTTATGACAATAATTGACGAGTCCCATCAGACAATTCCACAAATTAGAGGGATGTTTAATGGAGATAGATCGAGAAAGCAAACTCTAGTTGACTATGGATTTAGACTACCTTCAGCATTGGATAACAGACCGCTTAGATTTACTGAATTTGAATCAATGATGAATCAATGCGTTTACGTGTCTGCAACTCCTGGTCCTTATGAACTTGAACACACTGAGCAGCAAGTTGAACAAATCATTAGGCCAACAGGACTTCTCGACCCAATTATAGAAGTTAGACCAATTAAAAATCAAATTGATGATATAATTAATGAGATAAATGGAGCACTTGAGAGAAAAGAAAGAGTCCTTGTAACTACTCTTACAAAGAAAATGTCAGAGGACTTGTCAAGGCATTTAAAAGAAATTGGGTACAAAGTAACTTACATGCACTCAGATGTTGACACTCTTGAAAGAATGGAGATAATAAGAGATTTAAGACTTGGAAAAGTTGACGTGCTAGTAGGTATAAACCTTTTAAGAGAAGGTCTTGACTTGCCAGAAGTTTCAAGAGTTTTAATACTTGATGCAGACAAGGAAGGTTTTCTTCGTTCAGTTACATCACTTATTCAAACAGCAGGTCGTGCTGCTAGAAATGTGGGCGGAAAAGTTATAATGTATGCAGATGAAATTACAAACTCAATGCAAATAACAATTGATGAAACTGCAAGAAGAAGAAAAATTCAACAAAAGTACAACGAAGAGCACAATATAACTCCAAAGACAATTGAAAAGAGTGTAAGAGATGTAATCTACACAACAATTGCCGCTGAAGAAGAACTAGACTTTGAAGCAAATGATGCTGAATTTACAAAAGATGAATTAAATGAAATGATTGAAGCTCTAAAACCTGAAATGTACAAGGCAGCAGAAGAACTTGATTTCGAAAAGGCTGCAGAAATTAGAGATAAAATCAACGAATTAAAAGAGAAGAAAAAAGAAGCTCTAATTTAGATAGAGGTGTTTAATTGAAAGACGATATTATAGTAAAGGGTGCTAGGGTCAACAATCTTAAAAATGTTGACCTTAGAATTCCTAGAAATAAATTTGTAGTTTTCACAGGTTTATCAGGTTCCGGGAAGTCATCTCTTGCCTTTGATACAATTTATGCAGAGGGACAGAGGAGATATGTAGAAAGCTTGTCTTCCTATGCTAGACAATTCCTTGGACAAATGGATAAGCCTGAAGTTGATTATATAGAGGGAATGAGTCCGTCTATATCAATTGACCAAAAGACTACATCAAAAAATCCACGTTCCACTGTGGGTACTGTTACAGAAATTTATGACTATTTGAGACTTTTGTATGCAAGAGTTGGTCATGCCTTTTGTCCTGAATGTGGAGAAGAAATTTCATCCTATACAATTGACCAAATGGTAGATGATATTTTAAAACTTGAAGAAAGAACTAGAATTCAAATTCTTTCTCCAATTGTAAGACACAGAAAGGGCCAACATAAAAAAGTTTTTGAAAAAATAAAAAAAGAAGGCTTTTTAAGAGTTATAGTCGATGGCGAAATGATGGATATTTCTGATGAAATCGAACTTGATAAAAATAAAAATCACGATATAGATATTGTCGTAGATAGAATTATTGTAAAAGAAGGAATCCAGTCAAGACTTGCAGATTCTTTAGAACTTGCAACAAATATGAGCGAAGGGATTGCAAAGGTAAATGTAATTGATGGGGAAGATATGATTTTTTCCACAAAACTTGCTTGCCCTCACTGCAATATTATTATAGAAGAAGTTACTCCAAGATCCTTCTCATTTAACTCTCCGCTTGGAGCTTGTGATGAATGTAAGGGACTTGGATTTTCCAAAGAAGTTTCAGAAGATTTAGTAATTCCAAACAAAGAACTTTCAATAGATGAAGGTGCAGTTGCATGTTACTCAAATTCTAAAGGAACTTATTATTATGAAATAATTGCTCATATTGCTAAAAAGTTTGATTTTAGCACTAAAGAGCCGATAAAAAATGCACCAAAAGAATTTATGGATGCAATTTTACACGGATATGACGGTAAACTTTCCTTTACTTTTAATTCTTATTTCTCTGGAAATAAAAAGTATTCCGGTGGCTTTGAAGGAATTTTAAAAAATTTAAAGAGAAGATATACTGAATCAAGTTCCGATAGAATGCTCGATAGAATCGATGAATTTATGGAAGAAGTACCATGTCCTAAATGTCATGGCACAAGACTTAAAAGCTCCTCACTTGCAATAAAAGTTGGAGGACTAAACATTCATGAACTAACAGAGCTATCAATAGACAAATCCCTTAAATTCTTTGATGAGCTTGAACTTTCAAAGAGCGAATCAATAATTGCAGAGGAACTTTTAAAAGAAATTAAATCAAGACTTGAATTTTTATTAAATGTTGGACTTGAATACCTTTCACTTTCACGTATGGCAGGCACACTTTCAGGTGGAGAAGCACAAAGAATTAGACTTGCAACACAAATTGGCTCCCAACTTGTTGGCGTAATCTATGTACTTGACGAGCCAAGCATTGGACTTCACCAAAGAGACAACTCAAAACTTTTAGAATCTCTTAGAGATTTGACTGATATTGGCAACACTTTAATTGTTGTAGAGCATGATGAAGACACAATGTTTGCAGCTGACCAAATCGTAGACATTGGACCACTTGCTGGAGTTAATGGAGGAAAAATAGTCGCCCAAGGAACTGCGGAAGAGATAATGAAAGTTTCTGAATCGATTACGGGAGCTTATCTAAGTGGCAGAAAGAAAATTGAAGTTCCAAAGAAAAGACGTGAGGGAAACGGCAAGTCAATTAAAATAATTGGAGCAGCTGAAAATAATTTAAAAAATGTGGATGTTGAATTTCCACTTGGAAAATTTGTAGTTGTCACAGGGGTTTCAGGCTCAGGTAAGTCATCTCTTGTCAATGAAATTTTATACAAAAGTCTTGCACAAAAAATAAATAAATCTAGAATAAAACCTGGAAAGTATAAAAGCATTGAAGGACTTGAAAATGTAGATAAAGTTGTAGATATTGACCAATCTCCAATTGGTAGAACTCCTCGTTCAAACCCAGCAACTTACACTGGTGCCTTTGACATGATAAGAGATATTTTTGCAAATACTAATGAAGCAAAGATGAAGGGCTATCAAAAGGGAAGATTTTCCTTCAATGTGAAGGGCGGAAGATGTGAAGCTTGTAAGGGAGATGGAATCCTAAAGGTCGAAATGCACTTCTTGCCAGATGTTTACGTGCCTTGTGAAGTTTGTAAGGGCAAGAGATACAATAGAGAAACTCTTGAAGTTAAATACAAGGGCAAAAATATTTCTGATGTTTTAGAAATGACAGTGGATGAAGCAATTGACTATTTTGCAAATCATGAGAGAGTCCTAAGAAAACTTGAAACGCTAAGAGATGTTGGACTTTCTTATATTAAACTTGGTCAATCATCAACTTCATTATCAGGTGGAGAAGCACAAAGAGTTAAACTTGCAACAGAGCTTTCAAAAAGACCAACTGGTAAAACTATTTATATCTTAGACGAGCCTACAACTGGACTTCACGCTGAAGATATTAACAAACTTATAAAAGTGCTAGATGAATTAGTTGAAAGGGGAAACACTGTAATTACAATTGAGCACAACTTAGATGTAATTAAATGTGCTGATCATATAATTGATTTAGGACCGGATGGTGGAGATGGCGGCGGAACAATTGTATTTACTGGAACTCCAGAAGAAATAGTAAATTGTGAAGACTCCTTTACTGGAAAGTTTTTAAAGCCAAAATTGGAGGATTAATTTGAAAAATATTAGAAAAATTATATTTTTAACAGTATTTTTAGCTTGCATATCAAACTTTGCCTTTGCAAAGGGATTTGTAAGACAAAATAATTTTATGGATAAATCAGGTGTTGAGAGAAGAGATGAGTTAAAGAGATGGCAGGCGCTTATGAATTTGCCTGTCACTGGAACTCTTGATGAAAAGACAAAGACTGCTCTTTACACGGAAAATTACGAAGCATATGATGAAATAAAAAATCCGCCTTCTAAGGGATATTGGATTGCAATTAATAAATCTAGAAGAACTTTAACATTATACAAGGGTTCAAAATCACAAGGCAAGTACCCAGTAACACTTGGGACAAATGCAACACCAACACCTAGTGCAAAGGCGAAAATGCAAAACAAACACAAAAACCCTGCATGGGGCGGCATGGGAGGTAAATACACTCCAGTTGCTGCAGATGATCCAAATAATCCACTTGGAGAGAGATGGATGGGTCTTAGAATTCCTGGACAAAATGGATACGGAATTCATGGAAATATTAAACCTCATCAAATTGGAGGGTATTATTCCAATGGATGCATTAGAATGTTTAATTACGACATAGAAAATTATGTATTCCCAATAGTTCCTGTTGGAGCACCAGTTTGGCTTGGAACAGATAATGAATTAGAATCTTGGGGACTTTATCAATACTCAAGAATTATGAAAGAAAAGCCTGCACCAAAGCCAGTTGAAAAACCAGTAGAAAAATCTGTCGAAGATCCTATGATGCAAATTGAAAAAGTAAATGCAGGAGAATTATTAGAGTTTTAATCATATAAAGTGAAAAAGAATAAAAAAATCATTGCATTAGGATATTTTTTCCTTTATAATATACTGTAATTTATCTTTATAAAATATTATTTTAAATGTCTTGGGCAAAAATCCAAGACATTGTACTTAAAAGGAGGATTATTATGAAGAAGATATTTAACATTGCAATTATACTTATGGCTGCTACTCTATTATTTGGTTGTGGCAAAAAAGAAGAAGCACCTGCAGAAGAAGCTAAAGAAGCGGTTAAAGTTGAAGTAACAGCAACGGGACCTACAATTGATGCCATTAAAGAAAAGGGTAAAATTGTAATGGGTACTTCAGCTGACTTCCCTCCAATGGAATGGATTTCTTTCCAAAATGGCAAGGAAGAATTTGTCGGAGTTGATATTGCACTAGGAAAGGCTATTGCTGATTCTCTAGGAGTTGAACTTGAAGTTAAAAACATGGCTTTTGAAGGACTTATTGGTTCTCTTAAGGCTGGAGATGTTGACATGGTAATTGCAGGAATGCAAGCTGATGCTGACAGAAAAGAGCAAGTTGATTTTTCAGAACCATATTTCAGTGGGGATCAAGTAATTGTAACTTTAGAAGAAAATAAAGACAAATATAAAACAGTTGATGACCTAAATGGAAAAATCGTTGGAACTCAACTTGGAACAATCCAACAAAAATATGGATTAGAAAAATTTGGAGACAATTGCAAGGGATTCGATCTTAACAATGTTATTATCGAGCAACTTAAAAACAAGTCCATAGATGCTGCACTACTTTCTGAACTTCCAGCAAAGCAATTTGTAAACATTGCAGATGGTCTTGCAATAGTTGGAGATATTGGTCTTCCAAAAGAAGATGGAAATGCAGTAGCTGTTAAAAAAGGAAATGATGACTTAACTCAAGCTATTTCAGAAGTAGTTAAAGGATTAAAAGATTCAAACCAAATCGACAAATGGATTGATGAGTATATTGAACTATCTAACAAGGAAGCTGCAAAATAGTAACTAAATATTCCCTACATCATGTGGGGAATTTTTTATTTTAGGAATTGAGGTAATTATGGAATTTATAGCAAATCAAATTAGTTTCATAGAGAGATATTTTCCAGCCTATTTAAATGGAGCAATAACGACAGTTCAGCTTTCTTTTATAGGTGTAATCCTGGGATTTACATTTGGTGTATGTCTAGCTCTTATGAAAACTTCAAAAGTAAAGATATTAAATATACTTTCAAGCATTTATATAGAAGTTGTTAGAGGAACCCCTATGCTAGTTCAAATTATGATTGTATACTTTGGACTAAAGAAAATAATTCCTGAAAGTTTCACACTACTTACAGCACCAATGTTCTTGTGTTCTCTTTCAATATCACTTAACTCTGCAGCATATATTGCAGAAATAATAAGAGCGGGAATTAATTCAATTGATAAGGGACAAATGGAAGCAGCTCGTTCACTTGGACTTAACAAAAATCAAGCGATGAAAAATATTATACTTCCACAAGCAATTAAAAATATTTTACCAGCTCTAGTAAATGAATTTATAACACTTATAAAGGAATCATCAATAACATACACTGTAGGTGTTGGAGAATTAATGTATGCAGGTAAAAGTATATCATCAGGATCTTATGAACTCGTAAGACCATTTGTATTTACAGCCGTTGTATACTTTATAATGGTATTTAGTTTATCAAAGGCTCTTGGACTTTTAGAAAGGAGACTAGCAAATGATTAAAGTTGAAAAATTAAAAAAATCCTTTGGCTCTCTAGAAGTCTTAAAGGGAATTGATGAAGAAATTAAAGATGGCGAAGTAGTTGTAGTCATTGGACCTTCGGGTTCGGGTAAGTCCACATTTTTAAGATGTCTTAACTTACTTGAAGAGCCAACATCGGGCCACATCTATGTAGACGATAAAGAAATAACAACAAAGGACATTGACATCAACAAGGTTAGAGAAGATATGGGAATGGTATTCCAAAACTTTAACCTATTTAACAATTTAAATATAATTGACAACATCACACTTGCGCCAACACTTGTTAAGAAACAATCTAAAGAAGAAGCAGAAAAAAAGGCAATGGAACTTTTAAATAGAGTTGGACTACCTGATAAGAGAGATTCTTATCCAAATTCGCTATCAGGCGGACAAAAGCAAAGAATTGCAATAGCAAGAGCCCTTGCAATGAATCCAAAGGTAATGCTTTTTGACGAGCCAACTTCTGCACTTGACCCTGAAATGGTAGGAGAAGTTCTTGATATAATGAAAGACCTTGCTCATGATGGTATGACTATGGTAGTTGTAACTCATGAAATGGGATTTGCTAGAGAAGTTGGAGACAGAATACTATTTATGGACGGCGGATATATTGTAGAAGAAGGCCGACCAGAAGAAGTATTTGGAAATCCACAAAACGAGAGAACAAAAAGTTTCTTGGCAAAAGTTTTATAATGGTAGTAAATCGAAAGATTAGTCTTGAGATTTATATGGGAATGTCCATATATAGAAAATATTTTAAAGATGTTGCATTTGCAGCATCTTTTTTTGTATCCAGAATTAAACAAATTTTAAATATATTAACATGTTATTTATTTTTAACACAATAATTATTGTGTTAAACTAAATATAAATTTCAAAAAAAGAAAGGGATGGAAAATGAAAGATCAATGGTTTTATGCAAATCATCCACTGATGTATATCGCATGTTCAGTGGGAATTATCTTAGTGTTGTTCCAAGGAACATACTTACTAAGAAAGGCACTTAAGGCATCTGAAGAGATGGGAATGGACAAAAAGAGAATTAGAAAAGGTGTTACAACAGCACTTGTAGCATCAATTGGACCAGCACTTGGAATTTGTGGCTCAATACTAGCACTTATAGTTACATTAGGAGCACCAGTAACTGCACTTAGAATGTCAGTTATCGGTGGAACAAATTATGAAACAATGGCTGCAAACTTTGGTGCAAAGGCAATGGGAGCAGAACTTGCTACAACAATGGATCCTATAGTGTTTACAAATGCCCTTTGGACTCCAGCACTTGGAGTAATGGGTTGGCTAATATTTATGGTTTTATTTGGTCATAAAATGGAATCAGTTAACCATGTGCTTACAGGAGGAAGAAAAGCACTTCTTCCAGCAGTTTCTGTTGGAGCAATGCTAGGAGCTTTCGCATACTTTTGCGTAGATAATATTTCAAAAGTTAGCACAAATCCAAAAGTTACTTTTGCAACTGTTTTTGGTTTTATAATTATGTTTATCTGCCAAAAACTTGGTAAGAAATACACATGGCTTAGAGACTGGGGACTTACATTTGCAATGTTTATCGGTGCAATTGCGTCTCAATTAATATTTTAGGAGGTATGAAATGACAGCTTACGAAAAATTTTCTAAATCAATTCACAATTTTGGAAGACTATCTATGGTACTAGGTATGATAGCTGTACTTCTTCCACCAATGCTAATGACATTTTACTTCGGATTTAATCCAGGAATTACAGCAATTATAACTGGGGCAATTTCACAAATTTCAGTTTCAGGAGCATTTTATTTTTCAGAACCAATTGCTAACTATCCAATAGTTGGAGCCGCAGGACTTTATATGTCAATTCTTTCTGGAAACAGTGTAAACTTAAAAATACCTGCAGCAGTATCTGCAATTGCAGGATCAGGATATAAACAAGGAACAGACGAAGGATCAATGATGGGAACAATGGGAATTGCAGTTTCAATTTATGTTGCGACATTTTTTGTAATTGTTTCTACAATTTTTGCACAAACTGTAATAGTTAATCTTCCAGAAAATATCAAAGAAGTTTTAACACTAATTATTCCTGCACTTTATGGAGGAATCTTTGCACAATTTTCTGTAAAATCATTTAAAACAGGAATTTTTGCACTTGTCATTGCTTTTGTAATGTCAAAGATAGTTGCACTTATACCATTTAATGCAACATTCTTAATTACACTTGTGACAGTTTTCTCATCAATATTTTTTGCAAGAACTCAACTTGAAACAATTAACAAGAATTCATAGGGGGAATTATGAAAAACTTTAACAAAGAAAAGCTCTTAGAAATTTTTGAAGAATTATTAATGATTCACTCACCTTCATATAAAGAGGAAAATGTAGCAAAATACATTATCGACTTTGTAAAAGAGCTTGGCGGAGAAATTTATTTAGACAAATCTTATGATAAATACGGCGGAAATGCACCTACAATTTTTACTCACTTTAAGGGCGAAGGCGAGGGAGTTACATTTTCAAGTCATATGGATGTAATCGAACCTAATAAAGATTTAAAAATTATTAAAGATGATAAAATTTGGAAGACTGATGGAAATACTACTCTTGGCGGAGATGACAAGGGTGGAGTTGCAGCTATTCTATATGCAATTTATCATATAATTACAAATAATATTAAACACAGAGATATTTATGCAATATTTACACCGGGCGAAGAAGTTGGAATGCTTGGAGCAAGAAATATTAATTGGGATGAAGTTTATAAAAATATGAATCCTGCAAAAAATATGATAGTAGTAGATAATGCTGGATCTTGTGACAAAGTTGCATACAAGGCACCGACATCATATTCCTTTACATTTAAAATAAGAGGAAAATCTGCTCACGCAGGGATAGAACCTGAAAAGGGAATTAGTGCAATAATACTTGCAGCTAAGGCTCTATCTCAGTTTAGGACTTTGAGAATAGATGAATTTACAACATCAAATATTTCAAAAATTTCATCTGACTTCCCTAGCAATGTTGTGCCAGATTATGTAGAGTTTTCTGGAGAAATTAGAGGTCATGATGAAGACCATGTATTTGAAATTCTCGATGAATACGAAAATATTGTAAAAAATCTTACAGAAAATTATGAATTTGAAAAGACGCTTGACTATCCAGCACTTAGGCCAACAGATATGAGCTTCTCAAAAGAAATCTTAAACTCATATAAAAATGTTGGCGTAGATGCAAAAGAAGTTGTAATAGGTGGAGGATCTGATGCAAACTTCTTTGCAGAGGAAGGATTTAACTCACTTATAGTTGGAGTGGGAATGGAAAAAGTCCACACAAAAGAAGAATATATAGTATTAGATGATTTATTTAAAACAACAATGGCATTAATAGATTATCTAGAAGTTTAAAAATATGAGCTGTTCCATGACAGCTCTTTTTAATTGCAGATTTTGATTTATCAGTGAAGATGTAATAAAATATATGATAAGAATTATTATTTATGAATTATTTGGAGTAAATATGAAATATATCATTAAACGAGGAATTTATTTAAATATTATTTTTTTACTTTTTTGGATAACCTTGGCGCTCTTAAATTTTAAAGAAAATAAAGAAAATTACATAAATTTAATTATTATAACTATAATTGGTGAATTTGCTTACTGGATAAGCATTGTTTTAGGGGCTTATTTTAGCAAAAAATTTAAATCATAAATTATTATTTTTTAATGGGGTATGTAATTAATAGGAGGTACAAATGATTAAAAATTTTGCACACATTGGAGTAACTGTAACAGATTTAGAAAAATCAATTGAATTTTATAGAGATGTATTAGAACTTGAATTTATTGGAAGAACACATATGGAAGGCGAAAGCACAGATAAATTATTTGATGCAAAAGACTTATATGTAAGCCTTGCATATTTAAAACCCAAAGATTCAAATGGACCAACATTGGAACTTATAAAATATGAAAGCTTAGAAGTAGAAAAAGATAAACCATCCCTATTTAAAACATCAATTTCTGAAATTTGTTTTGGAGTAGATGATATAGAAAAGTTCTATGAAAGATTAGTAGAAAATAAAATTGAAGTAATCTCTGAACCACAAGAATTTGATATGACAGGAGATGGCTTTGGAAAGAGTAAAGCAATATACTTCTACGATCCCGATGGCAATATATTAGAGGCAATTGAAGAATTATAAATTTAGCAAGGGTTTTATTTTTGTACTTTCAGCGGCGTCAAGATGTTTTGAGGAGGCTTGGAGGGGCAAAAAAAGAGGGCTGTCCCTTGTTAATAATAGAAAAATGTAATCTTTAGAAAATTTAATTAATTAAAAATTAAATTGATAAAAAGGGGCTGTTATCTAGGTATTGAGAAGTGTGAAAAACTTTTGAATTTTTAAATTGGAAGTACTTAGATGTAGAGGGCTGTCCCTTGTTAATAATAGAAAAAGTAATCTTTAGAAAATTTAATTAATTAAAAATTAAATTGATAAAAAGGGGCTGTCCTCTAGGCATCGAGAAGTCTGAAAAGCTAATGAATTTTTAAATTAGAAGTACTTAGATGTAGAGGGCTGTCCCTTGTTAATAATAGAAAAATGTAATCTTTAGAAAATTTAATTAATTAAAAATTAAATTGATAAAAAGGGGCTGTCCTCTAGGCATTGAGAAGTTTATAAAACTTTAGAATTTTTAAAGCAGATGTACTTACATTTATCCATCAAAAAAGACCACTCGTTGAAGTGGTCTTAATTTTTATATTCTTACATTAATTTTGAAATTTCCTTAACAAAATCTATTTTATTTTCAACTGATAACCCTGCGAGAAGTCTTGCGCCGTTGTAAAGTAAATTTGTATAAGATTTAAATTTTTCATCATCTTTTGAAAGTTCTTTTAGTTTCATTACTGCTGGGTGATTTGGATTTAGTTCAAGTACTTTTTGTGCCTTGAATCCTTGGTTTCCTGGCATATTTTTAAAAGTTTTTTCCATATCGATGGAAACTTCGCCCTTGCTTGAGAGGTAAGCTGCATCATCTGTTAGATTTTTATTTTCCTTGATTTCTACAACTTCATCTTTTAAAAGTTCTTTCATATTTTTAATATATTCAGGTGATTCTTCTTTATCATCCTTTTCATCTGCTGAAGTTTCAGAAATTGATTTAAATTTTTTTTCATCATATGCGTCAATCATCTTAATTACAAATTCATCAATTGCATCTTTTAAAATAAGAACTTCAATGTCTTTATCTATAAATGATTTAATTTGAGGAAGTTTTTTAATTTCATCAGCTGAATCGCCATTTGCGTAATAGATTAAATCTTGATCTGGCTTCATATCTTTTCTATATTCTGCAAATGTAACTGAATCTCTTTTTGTAGATGGATAGATAAATAAATCTTTTAATTTATCTGCATCGGCACCGTAGTTTTCATAAGCTCCAGATTTTAATACAACTCCAAAGTTTTTAAAGAATTCTTCGTATTTTTCTCTGTCATTTTTAAGAATCTTTTCAAGTTCAGCAAGAACTTTCTTTTCAAGATTTTTCTTAATAATTTCAAGCTCACGAGTTTTTTGTAGCATTTCACGAGATATATTTAATGAAATATCTTCAGAATCAACAACACCCTTTATAAATGAAAGATAATCTGGGAGTAAATCTTCGCATTTATTCATTATTAGCACGCCATTTGAATATAGTTCAAGTCCTGATTTCTTGTCAGGATTGTAGAAGTCAAAAGGTCTTCTTGAAGGAATGTACAAAATTGCCTTAAAGGAAATAACTCCTTCAACGCTAATGTGAATGTGGGCAAGAGGATCTTCAAATCCAAAATGTCTTTGCTTAAAGAAATTGTTGTAGTCTTCTTCTTTTAATTCATTTTTATTTTTTCTCCACATTGGCACAGATGAGTTAAGCACATCATCTTCTGTATAATCTTCAAACTTAGGGTCGTCATCAGTTGAATCGGCTGCAGGTCTTTTCTTGTTGACCTTCATCTTAATTGGATATGAGATGTAGTTTGAATAGTGACTTACAAGCTCGCGAATTCTGTATTCATCTAGGAATTCGTCATAGTTTTCATCTTCAGTGTTTTCTCTTAGATGAAGTTTAATACTTGTACCATGATCATCTTTTTTAGCATCTTCAATTGTGTAGCCATCAGCACCCTTTGATTTCCAAATATGTGCCTCATCTTCTTTGTATGACTTAGTTAAAACTTCAATTTCATCTGCAACCATAAAGGCAGAATAAAAACCAACACCAAATTGACCAATTATTTCGTGGTCTTCAGATTTTTCATTTTCATTTTTAAAATCAAGAGAGCCTGACTTTGCAATAGTACCCAAGTTTTCAACAAGCTCATCTTCAGTCATACCAATACCATTATCAGAAATAGTAATAGTTCTGTTATCTTTGTCAGCTTCAATTCTAATGTAATAATCATCGTGATCGAATTTAACATCCTTGTCATTTAATGCAATGTAGTACATCTTATCCATTGCATCAGATGCGTTAGATATTAATTCTCTCAAGAATATTTCTTTATTTGTGTATATAGAATGAATCATTAGATCCATTAATCTTTCAGTTTGTGCATTGTATTTCTTTTTCATTTGATCACCTTTCTAATTAGCACTCAATTAAAGTATCTGCTAATAATATACAACTTTTTTGTAAAATAGTCAAATTTTAACAAGAGATTGGGTATAAGAAAAATAATAGTAGGAGGTCATTATGGCAAAAGATAGTAAGTACGAAATTTTAATATCAGAAAATGTGGAATTATCTGAAGAAGATAAAAAAGATATAGCATATTTGCAAGAATTGAAAAGATATAAAGATTCAGAAGATGATAGAATTTTCGAAGACGATATGTCAATTGTTGAAGAAGCACTTGCAATAGAAGAAGAGTGCATAAAATTTTATGATAAAGCAGCAGAAATGCTTTTTGGCAATGCAGAAGAAGTTTTCAAATCACTTTCACATCAATCAGATGAACATGTATCATATCTCAGTGGAATTAAGAAAACCCTTGAAGGATACGAAGACAAATCATTTATAGATAAAATAAAAGACTTCGTTGATAAAAAGAAAAATAAGGATGACGACAGATACAACTGGGGAGAAATAGAAGACTATAAACTTACAGCAGCACTAAATGTATTTGCAATTGGAATGGAAATCAAGAGAACAATGATTGCATTTTATATAAAAGCCTCACAAAAATCAGAATATCCATATGCAAAGAAATTATATGACGAATTAGTGTATTGGGAAAATCATCAATTAGATGAATTAGAAGAACAATATAATTTTTACAAAAATAAATAAAATAGAGTTATTTAAGATCTTATCTAGATAGTAGATGGGATCTTTTTTAAATTGAAATATTTTAGTAAAACATATAAATACAAAGATAACATATTAAAATTAAAAAAATATATTGACAGAAAATAAGTGGATGTATATAATCTAATTAAATTCGTAAATGCATTTATTGAACGTAAATACAAACAATGGAAGTGAAAAATCTTTTATAATAATGTGAAGATTTTCTATTGGTAGTAAAATTAAAAAAGAAGAATTATTAAGGAGGGTAATCATATGATAATTAATTTTTTAAAAAAAGTTCCTGCTGGAATGATGATAGTTCCAATGTTTATATCTGCAATTATAAACACATTTTTCCCAGAAATATTGCAGATAGGTTCTTTTACTACAGCTGTTTTTACATCTCAAGGAATGGCAGCAATATTAGGAGTGCAACTTATATGTATGGGAGCACAACTTAGAGTAGATGAATTATTTAAAGTTTTAAAAAGAGGCGGAGTTCTTTTGTTATCAAAGTTTTTTATAGGGGCGATATTAGGTATAGGCGTTGGATACATATTTGGACCACTTGGTATTTTTGGTCTTTCAAGCATGGCTATAATTTGTGCGGTTACTAATTCAAATGGAAGTATGTACTTAGCTCTTATGACAGAGTATGGAGATGAAGTAGATCAAACATCTATGAGTTTATTGGCAATAAATGATGGACCATTCTTTACATTATTAGCATTAGGGCTTTCAGGATTGGCAAACATTCCAATTATGGCATTAGTTGCAGTAATTGTACCAATTTTATTTGGAATGTTGATAGGTAATATAGATAAAAAAATGCAAGAATTTTTAGAACCAGGTGTTGGACTACTTTTACCGTTTGTTGGAATAACACTTGGAGCAGGAATGAATATAAAAAACATTTTAGGAGGTGGAGCGTCTGGTCTAATACTAGGTCTAGTAACTGTATTTATTGGTGGAGCTTTTATAGTTTTATGTGATAGAAAAATAAATAAAAGACCTGGTTATGCAGGATGGGCAGTTGCTAGTACAGCGGGAAATGCTATAGCAGTTCCTGCGATGGTAGGAGCAGCAGACCCAACACTTATGCCTATAGTAGAAGTAGCAACTACTCAAGTAGCGGCTTCAGCAGTACTATCAGCTATATTAGTTCCAATCTTAACAGCTTGGTGGGTAAAGAAACATGGGGCACCTAAGGCGCCTTTAGAAGGACAGAGTTTTAAGTAAAATTATAGGGAGGAATAATGAGAAGTAATATAATTACGCCAACAGTGACATTTTTAAATGAAGACAAAACTATAAATATTGAAGATAATAAAAAGCTTATTAATTATTTAATAGATAATGGAGTGGATGGATTAGCTCCACTTGGAAGTTCAGGAGAATTTCCTTTTATAAGTTTTGAAGAAAAGAAAAAATTAATAGACTTATATGTAAAAGAAAATAACAAGAGAATAAAACTCATAGCAGGAACAAGCTCTATGGATTTTGAAGAAACTATAGAACTTTCAAACTTTGCTTATGATTTAGGGGTTGATGGAGTTTTAGTGATTCCACCTTACTATTTTGCTATGAGTCAAGAAGAAGGATTTCATTATTATGATGAATTAGCAAAAAATACAAAAGCTAACATTTATATATATAACTTTGAAGCGAGATCAGGATTTAATATAAGTGCGGATAATGTGGTAAAACTCATTAAAAAACATAAAAATATTAAAGGTTTAAAAGATTCAACTTCAGATGCAGAACATACTAAAGAGGTTATATATAAATCTCACATGATAAATAAAGATTTTGAAGTTTATTCAGGATTTGACAATCATTTTTTAATAAATGCAATATCTGGTGGATCTGGTTGTATATCAGCTATATCAAATATAATACCAAGTTATTGGGCTAAGCTTGTAAGTGCTGTAAATAATAAGAAATTTGATGATGTAACTAAAAAGATGAGAGAAATTGATAGCTTGATGAAATTGTATTCAGTAGATAGTAATTTTTCTCTTTTATTTAAGAAGATTATAAATGAAAAAGAATTCAAGTGTAGCACTTATACATTCTTCCCTTTTGAAAACATTGATGAAGATAAATATAAGCATGGTATGTCAATTTTAAACAATCTAGGATTATTAAAATAAATTAATTAGAGTTTTGGGAGGTTAATATGATCAATGCTTTGAAGATTAGTGAGAAAGATAATGTAGTGGTTGTAATAGAAAATATTACAAAAGGAGAAATTATAAACTACAGAGATTTGGATGGAACAGAAAAGAAATTTGAAGCAAATGATGATACTAAGATTTATCATAAAATTGCAGATAGAGATATAAAAAAGGGAGAAAATATTATTAAATATGGCGAACATATAGGAGTAGCTCTTGAAGATATAAAAAAAGGCGATCATGTGCATACATCGAATACAGAAGGTAGAAGAGAAGATTTAAAAGATAAGGAGTGAAGATATGACAAGGACTTTTTGGGGATACAAAAGATCAGATGGCAGAGTTGGAATTAGAAATCATGTTTTAATTTTGCCAGCAAGTGTTTGTGCATCAGATACTACTAGAATAATAGCTAATCAAGTTGAGGGAGCAGTTTCATTCAATCATCAATTGGGATGTTCACAATTAGGAGAAGATTTTGAATGGACTATGAATGTTGTTTCAGGATATGCTGCTAATCCAAATGTATATGGAACTATAATCGTAGGATTAGGTTGTGAAAATCATCAAGCTAGATTAGTTGAAAAAGAAATAAAGAAGAAGACAAATAAACCTTTAAAAGTTTTAATAATTCAAGAAGAGGGCGGGACATTAAATACTATTGCAAAAGCTACAAATATAGCAAGAGAAATGGTTCAAGAAGCTGTACAATTGAGAAGAGAAGAATTCCCAGTATCAGAACTTATAGTGGCTACTGAGTGTGGAGGTTCAGATCCGACATCAGGACTTGCAGCTAATCCAAGTATTGGAGAATTAAGTGATTTGGTAGTTGCAGAAGGTGGAACAGCTGTACTTTCTGAAACTACAGAATTTATTGGAGCAGAACATATATTAGCAAGACGTGCTAAAAACAAAGAAGTTCATGATAGATTATATGAGATTATTTATAGATATGAAGATCATATTGATAGAAATACAGGATTATCAGTAAGAGAAGGCAATCCATCTCCAGGAAATAAAGAGGGTGGACTTACAACACTAGAAGAAAAATCACTAGGATGTATCCACAAGGGTGGAACTACTACTGTAAATAATATTTACGACTATGGAAAAATGATGAATAAAGGGGAAGGGCTTGTTATAATGGATACTCCAGGCAATGATCCTTCTTCTGTAGCAGGAATGATTGCTGGAGGAGCTCAAGTTGTATTTTTCTCAACAGGTAGAGGCACACCTACAGGACATCCATTAGCACCAGTTGTAAAGATTACTGGAAATAGGGAAACATGGGAAATAATGAAAGATAATTTAGATTACAATGCAAGTCCTGTGATTTATGGCGAAAAGACAATGAAACAACAAGGAGAGGAGCTTTTTTCTGAACTAATTGAAGTAGCAAATGGAAAGCTTACAAAGTCAGAAGTTTTTGGATATACTGAGACAGCTATAGCTAGAGCAGCTAACTTTGTATAAAATATTTAAAGAGCCTTAGGGCTCTTTTTTAATTAATTTATAAAATCGCATTTATTGACTTAAACTTTAAATTGTTTATAATAATAATTAAATAAAAATTAAGGGGAGAATTATGCACAAACCAACTGAAAGAGTTCTTAAAATACTTTTAACTTTAGCATCCGAAAAAGAAAAATTAACATTAACAGAAATTTCTGAGAAAACTAATATCCCAAAAAGCACAATTTCGCCAATTCTTTCTACAATGGTTGAAATGAAATTTTTAAGTAAAAAAGATGACCAGAAATATAAAACAGGAATTAATACTTTTGTAGTAGGAGAAACCTATATAGAAAGCACTTCTATTCTTGAGATGATTAAATCAAATATGAATGAAATTGTAAAAGAATGCAATGAAATCTGTCAATTAGGTATTATTCAACAAGACAAAGTTTTTTATATAGCCAAGAAAGAACCTAAACAGTCTATTCAGCTAGTGAGTTATGTAGGGAAGTTTTTACCACTATATTCAACAGCACTGGGAAAAGTTTTAATTGTAAATATGACTAATGATGAAATTAGAAAACTTATTGGAAATGAAATGACACCACTTACAGAAAATACAATTACAGATATGGATATGTTTTTAGAGGAAATAGATAAAGTTAGAGTTAATGGATATGCCTATGATTTAAAAGAAACTAGTTTAGACTCAATGTGTGTAGCTGTTCCTATTGTAAAAGATAATAAGGTAATTAGTGCCATGAGCGTTTCTGTACCCGCTTATAGAAGTGATAAAGAAAAATTTGATGAAATTTTAAAAATTTTAAATAAGCATAAAAATATAATTGAAGATGCCCTTGAGTATACAAAATTCAAAGATGAAGACTTAATTTAAGAAAACCTCTCCAAATTATTTTAAATAATAGGAGAGGTTTTTATATTTATCTATACCATTAATTTTCTAAACATTTCAATTACTTGTTCTTTTGTTGCTTCTCTAGGATTTCCTGGATAGCAAGCATCATTAAGAGCATCAGTTGCAAGTTGATCAAGATCTTCTTCCTTAATTTTATCAAGCGTCTTTGGAATACCAACATCTTCTGAAAGTTTTGAAACAGCATTAATTGCTGCATTTCTATATTCTTCTTGAGTCATTTTGTCGACTCCATCTATTCCTAATGCTCTTGCAATTTCTCTATATCTTTCTCCGGAATAGTCCTTGTTAAATTCCATAACAATTGGTAAAAACATTGCGCATGCAACTCCATGAGGTGTATCATAATGAGCTGAAAGAGTATGTGCCATTGAATGATCAATTCCAAGTCCTACATTTGAAAAGCCCATACCAGCAATGTATTGAGCAAGAGCCATTCCTTCTCTACCTTCTTTAGTATTTTCAACAGCACCTCTTAAGTGTTTTCCAATTAAACGAATTGCTTCTATATGGAACATATCAGTCATTTCCCAAGCGTCTTTAGTAATATATCCTTCAATTGCGTGAGTAAGAGCATCCATTCCAGTTGCAGCAGTTAAGCCTTTAGGCATGGAGGACATCATTTCTGAATCTACAACAGCAATTATAGGCATATCATGTGGGTCAACACATACAAATTTTCTTTCTTTTTCAACATCTGTAATTACATAATTAATTGTAACTTCTGCTGCAGTTCCAGCTGTTGTTGGAACTGCTACTATTGGAATACAAGGTTTTTTAGTTGGAGAAAGACCTTCAAGTGAACGCACATCTTCGAATTCTGGGTTAGTAATAATAATTCCAATAGCTTTCGAAGTGTCCATAGAAGAACCTCCACCTATTGCAATAATAAAATCAGCTCCTGAATTTTTAAAAGCTTTGACACCATTTTGGACATTTTCGATTGTTGGGTTTGGTTTAATGTCAGAATATAATTCGTAAGGAAAATTTTCAGCATCAAGTAAATCTGTAACCTTTGAAGTAACATTAAACTTAACAAGGTCAGGGTCAGAAGCAACAAAGGCTTTTTTAAATCCTCTTTTTTTTATTTCTGGGACTATTTCTTTAATAGCACCATTTCCGTGATATGAAGTACCATTTAAAATAATTCTTTTTGTCATAAATAACCTCCTAAAATAATGCACAATATCCGTATATAAGAATGAAAAACTTAAATACAAACTTATATTATTAGAATATTACTTTTATTAAAGGTTGTCAACGTTTTATTCGTCTAAAAATAGGATTTTTATAATATTTAAATACTAAATTTAGTTTATTATTTTGCAAAAATTGCAGATTTTACTCATGATTTATTCATGATTTTAGATTAAATTTAAATAAAGAGGTGGTATTAATGAAATCAGTAATTGTAAGAAACATGAGTAAATCTTTTAATGATAAGGTAATATTTGAGGATTTTTCAATAGAAATTGAGAAAAATACAGTTCATGCAATTGTAGGACCAAATGGTTCTGGAAAAACAAGTCTTCTTAGAATTTTAACAGGACTTTATAAAAAGGACAGTGGAGAAGTTGTAGTAGAAGGAACTCACTCTATGCTTTTAGAAAATGATTATTTGTATGAAGATAAAACTGGATTTGAAAATCTCAAACTTTATGGGTTTTATTTTGGATATAATTTGGATAAATACAAAAATTTTTCTGATTTACTAGGTCTTAATGAAGATTTAGATAGAAAGGTTTCTACATACTCTAAGGGAATGAAAAGAAAGTTGTCACTTCTAATAATTATTTTGATGGACAGAGATATTATTTTTTTAGACGAAGCTACCAGTGGTGTAGATCCAATTTCAAGAGTCCAAATAAGAAAGATTATTTCAATTTTAAAAGAGAGCAAAAAGACGGTTGTTATCACTTCTCATGACTTAGCAGAAATTGAGAAAGTCGCAGACTATGTTTCAATGATTAAAGATGGAAAGCTTTTATTTACAAAAGGTATTTTAGACATTAATGGGGAAAGTTTAGAAGAATTATTTATTGAAGAGGGATTAAAATGATGAAAAAGAAAAATATTGGAAAAGCTACTAGATTTTATATTTGCAGGAGTAAGGATGTAATTTCAGTAATTATTTTATTTGGAATTATGATTTTAGGGTTTGAATACATAATTTATAAAGGATTTTTAAATAATAGAGGCGAAAAATCTATAACTTTAATCTTATGGACATTAATTATTGGATTTACATTAATTATTTCAAATTCAATGATTATTGATTTAACTGTAAAAGACAAACTAAAGAATAGAATTGAATTTATATTATCTTCAGGGATAGATGTTAAGGACTTAATTAAGACTTACACATTTGAAATGTGGAGAATTTCATCTGTATCAACTTACTATTTGTTTTTATTTACATATTTTATCTATGATTTCACAAGACCTAGTGGAGTTATATTAAATTATATATCAGCTGCAGCAATGCTATATTTTGAAATTTTATTTTTTAATATAATTTCTCTAAATCAAAAAAATTTTAAATTCTTTAAAAATATTTTATTCTTCGCGACATCAATTTCAATTTATGCAGTTGGGACATTTTCTGAAAATATACTTAATTTTCTCAATGTTTATGACATAGATTTGATTCATTTTATAAATGCTTTTAATATTTTATTTTTACTTATCTTTGCATTATTAAGTTTTTATAATTTGAAGAAGTTAAATAATGAGAAAATTATTAGTACAAAAGGGGAATGGACATGATAGATCTTAAATTGTATAGAAAGCTGTTTGATAAAAACGCTATTTTTATGGGAATTATTGCTTTTTTGTCTATTTTATATGCGATAAATACTTCAAAGACAGTTACAAGTTTTGATAAATTAATGAAATTTGAAGGTTTTACTTTTTTAGCTGTAATATTTTCTATTGAGCTTGCAAAAAGTACAGTTGTTAAAGATAAAATAAGTAAGAGATTAGAATTCGTCCTTGCAAACGGAGTTTCAAAAAATGAAATAGTAAGGTCATATTTTGTAGTAATTTTTACTACTTTATTTATAATTTTACTTCCTTCATTATGTTTATTTAGCTTAAATTTAGGGTTAGCTTTTTCTTTAAATTTTATATTTGTAACAGCTATTTATGTATTTATTTTAATTTTTAAAATATTATCAACGATAGATATGAATAAAATAAATTCCTTGCAAACTCGTTTTTTACTTATGTATATAATAATTTTGATGATTTCAGTGATAATTTATACATCAACTTATATAATAGAATTATATATGATTAGTAAGTATTTAATTTTGTTTTTAATTTTAAGGTTTTATGTAAAGAGAACTGACATCGAAAGGATTATAGTGAGTTTTTATTAATGAAAAATAGATTATTTAAAATTACAATTATCCACATATTCATAATTTTGTTTTGGAGTTTTTTATTTAAGTTAGGTATAATAACTGAAAATGAAGGAGTTTTAAACTTAGCTTCGATAACTCTATTTTTTTCTATATATTTTTTTTATGGTGCAGAAATTTCAAAAAAAGAAAGTTTTAAATTTTCAAACTTATTGATTTTGCTATCTTTATTACTTGTTACAATTAGTGTTTTAAAATTAATAAAAATTAATTTTATTTTAATTTTTATTAGCATAATTTTAACCGCAATATATTCAAAAAAATTTATTGACCTTAAAGTTATAAATAATTTTAATATTCTTCCAATTTCTAAGAATATGACTAAATTTTTTGTTATTGCATTAGTTTTATTTAGTTTTCTTTTGATTTATTTTTTGAATTTAGACTCTTTTATTATGAATATTTTTTATCAAATTATATTTTTAATTTTCGAATTATGTTTTAATTTGTTCTTAATTGAAAAAGAAAATAATTACGAGAAAAACTTAAAACTTTATTATCTTTCTGATTATATGGCTGAGGAGAGAAATGAATTTGCAAGAATTATTCACGATGATATTATACAGGATATTTATGCGACGAGAAATTACCTATCTCTTAAAAATCCAGACATTAATTATTCCAAGGAAATATTAAGTAATTTAGAAGAAAAATCCAGAAATATTATGAAATTTTATCAAAACTACTTATTTGAAAATTTAGACTTGAAAGAAAATATTGTAAGTATTTTTGAAAATCTTAAAATTTTATATCCAGATAAGAGTTTTAAAATAGAAATAATTATTTCAGATGAAATTAAAAACATTAAAAATAAGGATTTAAAGAAAATAGTTAATACTGTTACAAAAGAGTTGATTAACAATATTTACAAACATTCCAATGGGAACTATTTAATCTACAAGATTTCAATAGAAGATGATATAAATATTTACACTGAAAGTAATGGCAATGATAAAAAAGATTTGGATAAGATTAAAAATTCAAAAAGAGTAGTTCTACTTATTGAGCTTCTTCTTGAAAATAAAGGGGATATAAAATATAAATTGGACAAAGACATTCTTACAACTGAAGTTAGGATAGGGATTAATAATGAAAATAATTTTTATAGATGATCATAAGATTTTCGGAGAGAGCCTAAAAATGCTTTTAGAAGAACGGGAAGAAAATTTTATAATTGATTATGTTTCCGATATCGATTTATTTTTAAGTAAATTAAAAAATTCGACCTATGAAATTGCTATTATTGATATAAACTTAAAAGATAAAAAGACAGGGCTTGATTTAATTAAAGATGTAAAATTATTAAATGAAGAATTGAAAATAATTATTTTAACTTCCTATGATTTGATGAATTACAAAGAATTGGCACATAAATATGGAGCAAATGCTTTTATAAATAAATCCGTAGATGTGGATAATCTTGTCGCAGAAATTCATAAAGTTTACAAGGGAGAAAATATTTTTGAAGAAGAAGAGTTAGTTGATAGACTTACAGATAGAGAAATTGAAGTTTTAAAAGAGCTTTCCAAAGGAAAAACTAAAAAAGAAACAGCAAGCGATTTATTTATTAGTGAAAGAACTCTTTACAATCACATTGCAAATATTTACGAAAAAATTGATGTAAGTAATACTGTTCAGGCAATTAATAGGGCAAAGGAAATTGGTTATATTGATGATTTTTAGAAGACGTTGTAATACGAAAGCTTTTATAAAAATTATTATGCTATTTATAACACCAGTTTTTTAGTTTATTCATTTTTTAAATGTTCTGATAAAATAAATAAAAAATTAAAACAAAAAGTATTGACAAAGTTTTTAAAAGATAGTATTATATTTTTCAAATAGCGAAACCGATAACGAAGAGTAGTAGTTTTTAAAGAGGTATTAAGAGAGCGATTCATTTGCTGTGAGAATCGTATACAGGCTTTTTAAATGAATGGACTTCTGAGGGCGGGAAGAAATAAACTTAGTTTAAAGTAATACCCGACGGGACTTAGCCGTTAAAATAAGACCAATATGATAGTATTGATGTGAGGTGTGCTTTAAGCAAATTTAGGTGGTACCGCAGAAGTTATGACTTTTGTCCTAATTATAGGATGGAAGTCTTTTTTTATTCCATCCTTCTCACACAAAAAGAAAAGGAGAAAGAAAAATGAAAAAAATTATGTTAATTATCGCAATGCTTATGTTAGTTGGATGCTCATCACCTAAGGGAAATGATGCTAAGGTAGAAGAAACAAATAAGGCTGAGGCTACTACAGCTACTGATGATAAGGTTTATAAGGTAGGTATACTTCAATTTGCTCAACACGGTTCTCTTGACAACTGTAGAACTGGAGTTATCGAAGGATTGAAAGAAGCTGGATTTGAAGAAGGCAAGAACTTAGAAATTGATTACCAAAATGCTCAAGCTGATATGGGAATCAACTCTCAAATTGCTGATTCTTTCGTATCAAATAAATACGATATGATTATTTCTATTGCAACTCCATCAGCAATGGCTGCTTATAATGCTGCAATGAACACTGACATTCCAGTAATTTACACTGCAGTTACTGATCCAGTTGAAGCACAGCTTGCAACTGAAGATGGAAAATCTGTTGGAAATATTACAGGTACAAGTGATGTACTTCCAGTTGATGCTCAATTAAAACTTATAAGAGAAATGCTACCAGATGCTAAAAATGTTGGAATACTTCACACTTCAAGTGAAGCAAACTCAGATTCAATGCTTGCAACTTATAAAGAAATTGCACCTAAATACAATTTTGAAATAGTTGATGAAGCAATTAATACAACTTCTGATATTCCTCTAGCAACTGACAACATTCTTACAAAAGTTGATGTTATGACAAACTTACTAGACAACACAGTTGTTAATTCACTTCCACAAATTTTAGACAAAGCTAATGCTAAAAAGATTCCAATTTATGGATCTGAAATTGAACAAGTTAGAATAGGATGTATCGGATCTGAAGGTATTGAATATATTTCTCTTGGAAATCAAACTGGTAAAATGGCTGCAAAAGTTTTAAAGGGCGAAGCAAAAGCTAGTGAAATGCCATTTGAAACAATACTTGAGCCAAACCTTTATTTAAATAAAAAAGTTGCAGATAATCTTGGAGTAACTTTATCAGATGCACTTACAGGTAGAGCAACAGAATTATTTGAAGAAATTTCTGCGCCTGAAGCAAAATAATTTTAAAAACTAGAGATTAGAGGGAAGAATAATGGATATAATTTTAGGAGTGATAGAGCAGGGGCTCACTTACTCATTTCTAGCACTGGGACTTTATATAGCTTATAGCATTTTAGATTTTCCAGATTTAACAGTAGATGGATCATTTCCACTGGGAGCTGCAATTACAGTTTTTGCAGTCCTAGCTGGAATCCCACCAGCACTTGCACTTGTGCTTTCTTTCTTGGGAGGCGCCGTTGCAGGAATGCTTACAGGAGTAATTCACATAAAATTAAAAGTACAAGACCTACTTGCAGGACTTATAATGCAAACTGCACTTTGGACAATAAACCTTACTGTGGCAGGAAAAGCCAATGTACCAATTTTTAACAAAGAAACAATTTTCACAACAGGGCTTGCAAATTTAATTCCAGCGAATTTAAACAAGTACACAGTTTTAATTACTATGATTCCAATAGTAATAATTGTAAAAATTTTGCTTGATGAATTTTTAAAGACAAAGGCAGGTTTTATACTTAAAGCTTGTGGAGATAACGAAACACTTGTAAGAACAATGGCAGTCGACCCGGGAGTTGTTAAAATTTTGGGACTAGCACTTTCCAATGGACTTGTTGCCTTTAGTGGAGCACTTGTAGCACAAGAGCAGAGATTTTTTGAAATCTCAATGGGTACAGGCTCAATGGTAATGGGACTTGCTGCAGTAGTACTTGGAATGAAGCTTTTACAAAATCTTTATGTAATGAAAGACACTACAAAGGTTTTAATTGGATCAATTCTTTACAAGGCATCAATTGCAATTGCAATAGCAATAGGTTTCTCAACAAATTCAATGAAGCTCATAACTGCAATGATATTTTTAATAATTCTTGTAATTGGAAGAAAGAATAGAAAGAAGGCAAAAAATGCTTGAACTAAAATCTATTGATAAAACATTTAATATAGGAACAGTTAATGAGACGACTCTTTTCAATGATTTTAATTTAAAAATCGGCGAGGGAGAATTTGTAAGCATAATTGGATCCAATGGATCAGGCAAGAGTACGATGCTTAATTTAATTTGTGGATCTCTTCTACCTGATGCTGGCGAAATTTATGTGGATGGCAAAAATCTAAATAAAATTCCAGAACACAGAAGATATAAATTAATGGGTAGAGTCTTTCAAGATCCTAAAATTGGAACATCACCCTCAATGACACTTCTTGAAAATATGTCAATGGCTGATAACAAAGGAAAACCTTGGAATTTGACTAGAGGAATCAACAAAAAGAAAATCGACGAGTACAAGGAAATGTTAAGACCAATAGGTCTTGGACTTGAAGATAAACTTGAAGATAAAGTTGGTTCCCTTTCAGGTGGACAAAGACAAGCTGTTGCACTTCTTATGGCGACACTTGTGCCTATAGAATTCTTAATCCTAGATGAGCACACAGCGGCTCTTGATCCAAAGACTGCAGATATAGTAATGGAAATGACAAATAAAATTGTCAGAGAAAAAAATCTGACAGCACTTATGGTAACACACAATCTTAAATACTCTCTAAAATATGGCGACAGAATGTTAATGATGCACAAGGGCCACGCAGTTATGGATAAATCTGGCGAAGAAAAGAAAAATACAAATCTAGATGATATACTTGATAAATTTTATGAAATAAGTATTGAGTCAGGAAACTCTCTCTAATCTTAAAAAACCTCTCAACCATTTTATATGGAAGAGAGGTTTTCTTATTAATTCAAAAATTATTTTCTTTTTACTATACATTTGAGCAGAAACTCAAAAAATTTTAAGCTTTCTAGAATATAGAATTATTAATTGACTTTTAAATTTTTCATAAACTTTTCTAATTTGTGGAATTCTTCTTCGCTATTTTTATAATCATCTATGCTCTTTTTAGTTTGGTAAGATAAAAATTCATTTGCTAAGTAATCATCAAAGGAAAATATAGTTCCAACATTATTTTTATAATTTATTTCCCTTGCATCTGTTAATATTAATAGGTAAAATGAATTCACAAAATAGGGTTTTAAATTCATTTTATAATAATCTTCATCATTGTCAAAAATAATGGTAATTGTTTTATCTTTTATTTCTATTTTGTAGGGGTCTTTGTTCTCCCAATCCAATTGATTTATTAATTTTTCGACCTTTTCCTTGTGGCTTAAGTCAGTTTTTAAAGAATATAAATTAGCTTTTGAGCAAGATGTTGTAAAAATTAAAATAAAAGTCAAAATAAGAACTTTTTTAATCATAGAATAATCCTTTAATAAAAATTTACCGATTTATTTAATTAAACTATAATGCTTTCAAAAGTTGTTGTCAATTATTTTTAAGTATTTCCATAAAAATACCCTCCTTACTATTTTGTTAAGCAAAGAGGGTATATAAATAATAGATTTTTTTAATCTATTCTACTTGGTTTACTTGTGTGAATGAACTTATCGTTGTCTTCTCCAAGGATAAACTGAGCGGATGCTGTAACTACTGTATAAACTAAAATAGAAGCTAAGTTTGCTGTTACAGAGTCGTGGTCAAATCTTGGCGATACTTCACAAATATCAAAACTAATTGGCTTATTAGAAGTGAAAATGTGTTTTAAGAAAAGTATTACCTTTTCTGGGTCGAGACCAAGTGGTTGTGGAGCAGATACTCCTGGCGCAAAGGAAGAAGTAAAGCAGTCCATACAAATTGTAACGTATAGATGATCTTGCTTTGCAATATATCTATCTAGTTGATGTACAATGTGGAAGAAATCTCCATTGATTATATCCTTTGCAAGTACATATTTTGCACCTAATTCTTCTGCAGTTTCAAAAAGTGAAAGAGTGTTGGAATGTCTTTGAATTCCTAACACATAGTAACCGTAGTCAGTTCCCTTTTCTTTAGTGTAATCTGCAATTTGTCTAAACATTGTACCACTTGTACCCTTGCCTTTTTCATAAGGTCTTAGGTCAAAGTGAGCATCAAAGTTTATTATTCCAAGTTTTTTGTCATCTTTATCATCAAGGTAATTGCTTAGGCCTTGATAGTGACCATAAGCAGTTTCGTGTCCGCCACCTAGAACTAATGGGAATAGTCCAAGGTTTAAAATTTCTTCAACTGCTCTTCCAAGTTCTTTTTGACTTGCATCAAGTGTTGTAAATTTACTTGAAACATTTCCGCAGTCGTAGATTTTAACTTCTTGAGAAAATTGGCAAGGAAGTTTTGCAAGTTCCTTTCTAATTGCTTCAGGTCCAGCTGCTGCACCAAATCTTCCCTTGTTAAGCTCAATACCTTGGTCAGATTCAAATCCTAAAATTCCAAAGCCAAGCTTACCAGTGAAGGGTTCGTTGTCTTCACTATTTAAATCAATTGGTTCAACCCATTGATGCCATCTATAAGAATAGTAGTCGTTTTCATCATCAACACGGCCAGACCAAACTGACATATCTTGTGGACTATAATAATTAATCATTTAACACCTCTATTAATTAACTTTATTCTTAGGAGTTTCTCCATTTTTAAATTGGATTAGATTGTCCTTTGCATTTTCTCCCATTTCAAGTCTTGCTTCAAAAGTTGCATTGCCAAGATGAGGTGCAAGAATTACATTATCTAAATCTAAAAGTTTTTCATTTACCTTTGGTTCAAATTCGTAAACATCAAGAGCAGCACCTGCAATTGTCTTATTAATTAATGCATCAGCAAGAGCTTCTTCATCTACGACAGGTCCTCTTGAAGCATTTATTAAAATCGCAGAATCCTTCATCATTTCCAGTTCCTTAGTTGAAATCATGTGGTGAACCTCATCTACATATGCTGTGTGAAGACTTAAAAAGTCTGAGTTTGCAATTACATAATCTTTATCCTTGTAAATAACGGGAAACTCTTTTTCAAAATCTTCTTTCCTATTTCGTGAATAGTATAAAACTTTCATGCCAAAGGCACAAGCCCTTTTTGCAAGATTTTTTCCAATATTTCCAAGACCTATAATGCCAAGAGTCTTGCCTTCAAGTTGAGATCCTAAATAAAATGTAGGTCTCCAACCATAAAATTCTCCTGCTCTAGTAACCTTATCTCCTGATACAATTTTCCTTGCAGCTGCAAGCATTAGTCCAAAAGTAAGTTCAGCAGTAGACACTGCAGAAGCAGGAGCAGGTGCATTTGTTACAACTATACCCTTTTCTCTTGCATAATTTATATCTATATTGTCAAATCCAGCACCATAATTTGCAATTATTTTAAGATTTTCAGATGAGTCGATAATATCTTTGTCGATTTTATCTGATAGTGGACAAAGAAGTGCATCATGACCCTTAATCTTTTCCTTAATTTCATCATGACTTAGAGGAATATTTGAATCGTGGTAAGTTATTTCAAAATTTTCCTCAAGCTCTTTGTATATATTTTCTGGTATTTCGCTTGTAATTAATAATTTCATTTAATCACCTCGAATACATTGTATCATATATTAATTTATCGATAAAAATAAATAAAAATTTTAATTATTTCTTATTGATAAATTATTAAAGAATTTTAGAGTTCTTTATATTATTTCAAGCTCTTTTAAAAAGATATATATTCATATATAATAAAATGGTTGAAAGGGTGAAAAGATGGAGAATAAAGAAAATAAATTGGGAACTATGCCCATTCCTAAGTTGCTATTTCAAGTTTCCTTTCCAATTGTCATCTCTATGTTTATACAATCCATGTATAATCTTGTGGATTCATATTATGTTGGAAAAATTAGTGAAGCTGCCTTTAGTGCGATTTCAATTGCTTTTCCTGTCCAAAACATAATGGTAGGAGTTGCAGTTGGTACAGGCGTTGGTATGAACTCACTGCTCTCTAGACATTTAGGGGAGAAAGATTTTGAAAAATCAAATAAAGTTGCAGAAGTTGGACTTTTCTTAGGACTTTGCTACGGAATTATATTATTTTTATTATCGAGAATTATTCCACTTCCTTATGCATCAGCACAAGTCGATGATGCTGAAATCATAGGATATACTGTAGACTATCTTCAAGTTGTAATGGGTCTTTCAATGGGAGTATTTATGCAGATATTTCTTGAAAGAGTCTTGCAGTCTACAGGTCGTGCAGTTTTGACAATGCTAACTCAACTTATTGGTGCAGTGATTAACATAATTCTAGATCCAATTTTTATATTTGGATACTTTGGACTACCTGCAATGGGAGTAAGGGGAGCTGCAATTGCAACTGTAACTGGTCAAATAATTGGAGCAATTTGCGGAGCAATTTTTGAATACAAATTAAATCCGGAGCTTAAAATTAAAAAGCCAAGCTTTGATTTAGAAATTATAAAGGGAATTTATGCAGTTGGAATTCCCTCTACTATAACTGTTACAATTCAATCATTTACAATTTATGTATTAAATAGATTATTATCAGGCATTTCCACATCTGCCATTGCAGCTGTTGGAGCATATTTTAAAGTTCAGTCCTTTGTATTTATGCCAACCTTTGGTATAAACAACGGTGTCGTTCCAATAATTGCATATAATTATGGAGCTAAAAACAAAGATCGAATTTTAAAGACAATTAAACTTGCCTTTGCTGCAGTAACTGTGATGATGATTGTAGTTTCTTCGATTATTATGATATTCCCAAGGGAAATCTTATCGATATTCTCTGCAACTGATGAGATGATTAAAATAGGTGTTCCAATGCTTAGGATTTGTGCAACGTCCTATATCTTTGCAGGAATTTCAATTGTCGGCACAAGTATATTCCAAGCCTTTGGAAATGGCATACTATCTTTAATCGATTCCATACTAAGACAAATTGTAATCTTACTTCCAGTTGCTTATATCGCAGTGAAATATTTCTCAATCAATGAAGTATGGTGGGGATACACTATTGCAGAGTTTGCATCGGTATTATTTGTTATTTATTTTATGAGGACTTTTGTCAAGAAAAAACTAGACCTTATTTAACTTAAAATCTCTAAAATCTTGAAAAAAAGTGAGATTTGATGTATTATGAAAATATCTATAAAACTCGAGGAGGATAAAATGGCTAAATCAAAATTTGAAAGAAATAAACCACATGTTAACATTGGAACAATCGGTCACGTTGACCACGGTAAGACAACACTTACAGCAGCAATAACAAAAACACTACATGACAGAT